>JADJRL010000003.1:1377500-2639259 GCA_016712225.1 Candidatus Defluviibacterium haderslevense
CTCTACTTTAATTTGGTTCTAAAAACGATTACATTTACAGACATCATCCCTACCACGATTAAAACCTATTTTTTTGGATTTGCTATTGGCTTGGTAGGATGTTATAAGGGATACTATTGTAGTAAAGGAACAGCAGGGGTTGGTTTAGCAGCGAACTCAGCAGTCGTATATACTTCTATGTTATTATTTGTTATTGATTTTATAGCAGTATTTATTACAAATATTTTTTTTACAGTATAAATCTTATACGTTGATACCTAAGCCTATTATTATTATTAAAGATCTGAATAAAAATTATGGACCACATAAAGTACTAAGTGGCTTTGATATGACTTTGTATGAAGGTGAAAATTTAGTTATAATGGGTAAATCAGGTTCCGGGAAATCCGTTATGATCAAATGTATTATAGGACTTGAAGAACCTGATAGCGGTTGTATCGAAGTAATGGGCAAAGATATCACTAAAATAAATCAAACTGAATGGAATGAATTGCGAACTGAAGTTGGTTTTCTCTTCCAAGGAAGTGCACTTTATGATTCAATGTCTGTGAGAGAGAATTTAGAATTTCCGTTACGAAGACATCCTAAAAAATTTGGTGATATCATCGATGCAACTTCACTCGTAGAAGATGCCCTGAACAGTGTTGGACTTGTTGATGCTATTGATCTAATGCCTGACGAACTTTCCGGAGGTATGAAACGTAGAGTTGCCCTTGCAAGAACACTCATACTTCAACCTAAAATTATATTATATGATGAACCTACTACAGGTTTAGATCCGATTACCTCAAAAGAAATCATTTTACTTATGATGTCCATTCAAAAACAATATCATACCTCCTCTATAATTATCACTCATGATGTAGATTGTGCGAGAGTTATTGCTAATAGAATGATACTTCTTATTGATGGAATTAATTATGCTGAAGGTACTTTTGAAGAATTATCACGTTCTAATGATTCAAAAATTAAAGCTTTCTTTAAACAATCTTAAAATGGAAAAAAATAATTCATATAAATTCAAATTAGGTTTATTTGTAATCATTGGCATGACCTTGTTCATTATTGCAACTTACTATATTGGCAACAAACAAAATATGTTTGGTAAAACATTTAATATACAAGCTATATTCAACAATGCAAACGGACTTCAAATTGGGTGTAATGTTAGATATTCAGGAGTCAGTGTTGGAACTGTAAAAGGAATAGAAATGTATAATGACACTACAGTTAAAGTTGACATGATCATTAATAATGAATTTTTAAAGCATATTAAAAAAGACGCTATTGCATCAATTAATTCCGATGGCCTTGTAGGAAATATGATCATTAATATTAGTCCGGGAAAAAATTCTAATGTTCCAATTGAACCTGGAGACATATTAATTTCTTCAAATCGTTTAAAAACTGATGATGCATTAAACACACTAAATGTTTCAAATGAAAATGTAGCATTACTAAGTGCTGACTTACTAAAAATAACTCATCAAATTACCAGTGGTAATGGCCTACTAGGATCCATTACTTATGATTCACTTTTAGTTAAAGATCTAAAAGAAATATTACAATATATCAAAATTACCGGTCAAAAAACTGGAGCATCAATGAGCTCACTAAATAAATTAATACATTCATTGGACAATAAAGATAACATCATTGGAGTACTCAAGGATACATCCGTCGCAAATCAGGTAAAAGCAATAATAAATAATTTAGAAAACTCTAGCCTTGAAATTGATTCAGTAGTTAGCAATCTAAATTCTACAGTTTCTAATTTTAAAGATGGTAATGGTGTTTTTGATTATTTGTCAAATGATACTATGCTCGTCCAAAAAATTGATTCAACAATGTATAATATCAATGAAGCAAGTATACTCTTAAATCAAAATCTGGAAGCCCTAAAACATAATTTCTTATTGCGTGGTTTTTTTAAAAAACAAGAAAAGTTAAAATCCAAAGAACAAAACAAATAAGTTATTATATTAGGGTCAGTTCTTAAATTACAAGGTTTTTAAGTCTTCATCATTCAGATGTCTTGAATTAATATCATTTGTCGACTTGTTATAAAAGAGCAACTTGAACATTAGTTGTCGGTTTTGTTAAAATAGTACTTTGTTTAAAATAGAATCCTCAAATTCTAATTTATAAACTATTTTAGCGTCACGAAAGCTATTTTATAACAAAACAAACAAAACAATGAGTACTAATACTGGTCATCCAAAGGGACTTTATTTACTTTTTTTCACTGAAATGTGGGAGCGCTTTAGCTACTATGGTATGCGCGCTATATTTATCCTATTTATGACTAAAGCCCTTCTCATGAAAGGTGCTGACGCCTCAAATGTTTATGGAAGCTTTACTGGCTTAGTATATCTCACCCCTTTATTGGGAGGATATATTGCAGATCGTTTTTGGGGAAATAGAAGGAGTATATTAATAGGTGGTCTATTAATGGCTTTAGGTCAATTCCTTATGTTTCTAAGTGGAAGCACAGTAATCGATGGTATGGAAAGTGCATCTTCAGTTTCTATGATGTGGGCAGGATTAACTTTTCTAATTATAGGTAATGGATTTTTCAAACCCAATATATCAACCATGGTTGGTCAGTTATATCCAAAAGGGGACCACAGAATTGATGGTGCTTTTACTATCTTTTATATGGGTATAAACTTGGGTGCGTTTTTTGCGCCACTTATCTGTGGAGGAATTGGAGATACCGGAAATGTGCATGATTTCAGATGGGGTTTTCTTGCAGCCTGTATAGGAATGATAATTAGTGTGATATCATTTGAATTACTAAAAAATAAATTATTAAAAACTCCCGATGGTGAACATGTTGGTATGCCAAAACAGAAAATGGATGCTAAAACAGCAGGTATTATTATCGGAAGTACTGGCTTGATTTTCTTTCTACTTAACTTTAAGACACTTTTTAATGTCGATGTAGATATCATAGGCTACCTTATTTATGCGGCTATTATAGTTATGCCTATTGTGATTTTTAGTGATAAAAGCTTGGTTAGTGATGAAAAACAGCGGATTAGTGTTATTTTTATTCTTGCCTTTTTTGTCATATTTTTCTGGGCATGTTTTGAACAAGCTGGAGCTTCATTAACCTTATTTGCTGATACCCAAACGGATAGGCAAATTGGTTCATGGACTATGCCCGCATCATGGTTTCAATCCATCAATCCATTGGGGATCATTATTCTAGCACCTTTGTTTTCTATGTTTTGGAATATGCTCCATAAACGTAATCTCGAACCCTCTTCTCCAATGAAAATGGCCTTTGGATTACTTTTAGTATCCATAGGCTTTATGGTTATAGCCTATGGTGTTCATGGTGTTGATTCTCAAACTAAGATTAGCATGTGGTGGCTCATTGCCCTATATATTCTTCATACTATGGGTGAATTGAGTTTGTCACCTATTGGATTGAGCATGGTTTCAAAACTTGCTCCCCTAAGATTTGCCTCCTTATTGATGGGTACTTGGTTTTTAGCTAATGCCGTAGCCAATAAATTCGCAGGAACTTTATCAGCTTTAATACCTCCTGGTGCTGGAGAAAGCCCAGCAGAAATAGGTGCACAAGTCCCTAATTTCATGGGCATTGAAATAACCAATTTATTTACATTTTTCTGTGTGTTCATCGCCTTAAGTGGAATAGCTGCAATTTTATTATTTGCAATGTATAGATGGCTGGAAAAGAGAATGCATGGCGTTAAATAAATAATTTTGACTTATCTGATTATTCCTCAAATCTTGACTTACTATAAGTAAAGGATTTGAGGAATAATCAGATATAATCATTTTATATTCCAAAAATTATTTCAATTATTTTATATAAACATCAAATGTTACCGTCATTCTGTGGTTAGAATTTGTGGACGTTATTCCTCTGTAATTTAATCTCAGCTCAGATATAAAAACGGATTCTTTGAGATATGTATGAACATCAGGAAATCCTGGTAAAAATTGTAAATCTCTTGATTTCTCATTAGGTTCAGTAAATACTTCACCAATTGGTAATTTAAAACTGCTTTGATTTGGTAAATAGATAAATAATTTTGCTGATTCTATAAAGGAATAACTGATTGGTCCACTAAAAATAGGTGAAATACTAATTCCTTTAATAAGGACTTTACTTATTTGGTCTTCATTTAATTGATGGGCATTTAAAAATTCGTTCCAGTTGGTATTAACATTAAAAGTATAGTAATGCGTAAGCAGTGGATTTAATCCAGCTTCAATTTCAAAATCCATAATATATTCCAATTCAAATTGTCCACTGTCTTGCTTATGGCAACTCAAGCCCAAGACTGCAATCATTAGAACACATGCTAGTTTTTTCATACCTTGATTAATCATCTACTATAACGAAGCTTTTTATTATTAAGGTATAATTTAATAATTCCTTTTATAAATTGATATTTAAGGTAATACTTTTGAACTTTTGTGAAGATTATGAATTTCTGTTAGTGAAAATGATAAGCTTTTCTATATTCTACTCCATATTTAAATTTAAGATCCATTATACTTTGATTTAAAATATTTGGGTATTAAATTTGTGGGAATTTTGAAATCATATTACATAATAATTTAATATATAAAAAATGGAAACTCCTTTTGATTTTGATATGCTTAAAGAGCATTATCATTCTTTATCATTAAAAATATCTAATACTCGAAAAATATTGGGTCGACCATTGACTCTTACTGATAAAATCCTATATAGCCACTTGCATCCAGACTCTCCTGTTAAGGAATATAGCCGAGGCAAAGATTATGTTTTTTTCTCACCTGACCGGGTGGCTATGCAAGATGCAACGGCTCAGATGGCACTGTTACAATTTATGACTTGTGGTAAATCCAAGACGTCTGTGCCTTCAACTGTACATTGCGATCACTTAATATTAGCAAAAGACGGTGCTGATGCTGACTTAAGAAGCTCAAATATTGAAAATGCAGAAGTCTTTGATTTTCTTAAATCAATTTCAAATAAATATGGTATTGGTTTTTGGAAACCCGGTGCTGGTATTATTCATCAAATTGTACTGGAAAATTATGCATTCCCTGGCGGAATGATGATTGGAACCGATTCACATACACCAAATGCCGGAGGATTAGGAATGCTTGCTATTGGTGTAGGGGGAGCAGATGCGGTGGATGTTATGACGGGTATGCCCTGGGAACTTAAAATGCCTAAGATCATTGGAGTTCATCTTACTGGTTCTTTAAGTGGCTGGGCTTCGGCTAAAGATGTCATTTTAAAAGTAGCTGGAATCCTAACTGTAAAAGGTGGTACCGGAGCCATTGTTGAATATTTTGGTGAAGGAGCACAATCACTTTCTTGCACTGGTAAAGGTACTATTTGTAATATGGGTGCTGAAATTGGTGCTACAACCTCTACGTTTGGATATGATGCAGCAATGGCCAAATATTTAAAAGCAACCAATAGAACAAGTATTGCTGAATTAGCAGACAGCGTTGTAGCTGATCTAAATGGTGATCCAGAATGTTATTTAAATCCTGAGCAATATTTTGATCAGGTCATACATATAGATCTTAACACGCTAGAACCTCATGTGAATGGACCGTATACACCTGATTTAGCATGGCCAATATCTAAATTTGCTGCCGCTGTAAAGGATAATAATTATCCTGAAACACTTGATGTTGGACTGATTGGATCTTGTACCAATTCATCTTATGAAGACCTTTCCAGAGCAGCATCTGTTGCACAACAAGCCATAACTAAAAATCTTAAAGTTAAATCAGAGTTTACAGTGACTCCGGGTTCAGAATTGATTAGATACACTGTAGAAAGGGATGGTTTGTTAAATGCCTTTGAACAGATTGGTGGTATTGTTTTGGCTAATGCTTGTGGTCCATGTATAGGCCAATGGAAACGTCATAATCTCGATCCAACTAGAAAAAATTCAATTATTACTTCATTCAATCGAAATTTTAGCAAAAGAAATGATGGAAATGCGAACACACACGCTTTCGTTGCTTCACCTGAAATTGTAACTGCTCTTGCTGTAGCCGGAAAATTGAGCTTTAACCCATTAGTTGATTCTTTAATGAACGAAAATGGTGAAATGGTCAAACTGGATCCGCCTTCCGGATTTGAACTACCACCAAAAGGATTTGATGTAGCCGATGCTGGTTATGAAGCACCAGCTGGAGAAGGATCTCAAATCAAAATCGCAGTCAATCCTTCAAGTAAAAGAATCCAATTACTGGAACCCTTCAAAGAAATTACTTCTGATCAATTAAGAAATGTTCGGGTTTTAATAAAAGCCAAAGGAAAATGTACTACAGATCATATCTCAATGGCTGGACCATGGCTAGAATTTAGAGGCCACCTGGAAAACATTTCAAATAACTGTCTGATCGGTGCAATGAATTCATATAATGGTGAATCCAATAGGGTTTTGAATTTTGTAACGAATGAATACATGACCGTTCCCGATTCTGCAAGAACTTACAAATCAAACAATATCAGTACTTTCGTAATCGGTGAAGAAAACTATGGGGAAGGATCTTCTAGAGAACATGCTGCAATGGAACCACGGTATTTAGGTGTTAAAGCGGTTATCGTAAAATCCTTCGCTCGAATTCACGAAACCAATTTGAAAAAACAAGGAATGCTCGCCTTGACATTTAAACAACCTTCAGATTATGAACTGATCCGTCAGGATGATTTACTGGATCTTGAAGGATTTGATGTTATGAATCCTGGAGAACCTTTAATTCTAATTGCTAAGCATAACGATGGTTCTTCAGACAGAATTGAATTACTTCATACTTATAATGAACAACAAATTTCATGGATAAGAGAAGGGTCAGCCTTGAATAAAATCAGAAAAGAATTAGCTTAAATAATTTAGTAATTGTAACTATTCAAGTCTTAGCCCTGTAGGGGCGATTAATTTTTTGCGATGGATAAAATCCGTCGTAAAAAGTAAATATATAATGTTTTTGGCGGCATTTTTGCCTGATTTTTACAAAAATGATGACAAAAACATACCGTTTTTGTTGTGACTTGAATAAATACAAGTCAATTAATATTATTTTTACGAATGCAACTTACAATCGCTGGATTCGAATTTAAACTAAAATTTTTTCTCATTTAATTAATTAAATCAAACTCATCATGTTCAAGGAATTTAAAGATTTTGCAATGCGCGGTGGATTAATTGACATCGCAGTAGGTTTGGTACTCGCAGCTGCCTTCGGTACTATAGTTTCTAGTTTTGTGGATGGTATGTTTATGCCATTAGTATCTAAAATATTCCAATTTGGTGACTTCAAAGAAGCAAAAATTGTTTTAGATCAAGCTGTTTTAGGAGCTGATGGAAAAATTGCCACACCTGAAAATGCAATATATTATGGAACTTTTATTTCCTCAATTATTAATTTCATAATCATCGCGTTTGTAATGTTCTTAATAGTCAAAGCTGTAAATTCTACTAAGAAAACAGAAGTCGCAGCACCTGCTGGTCCAAGTTCAGAACAACTATTAACAGAAATTAGAGATCTGCTCGCAAAAAAGTAAAAATATATAATTAATAAAAAAAGGTCTTAGGTTAATCCTAAGACTTTTTTTTATTTCAAATTCAAAAATAATATATTGATCATTCAACAATTACGATCTCATTCTAATCAATAATTTTATAATTTTTGCTATTTCAATATATTATATTGAAAATTATTACGTTGGCAACGTTTTATATTAATCTTACGTTATATAAATAAGATTCATCTAAAACAAAAAATTATGAAAACTAACATTAATTCAGAAAATCTATTCGATGATATCATCTTCGAAAATCGAAACAAAAATTATGGTGCTTATCAACTTCGAAGAACCTATAATGATCATATGGCTAAGGCAATGTGTTTAACAATAATTATGATAATAACTTTCATTGTTTCTTCAAATATTTTAGCTAAAACTAAATTAAAAATAATCGACCCAATGGTGATAAATGTTAAACCGGATTCTTTAATAATTATAAACTTTCCTACTATACCAAAAACTAAACCTTACTTCAATAATCAAAATCATAAATTTAAAACCACAAAAGTTGTAACTCCAAGAATTGTTAATGACAAAGAAGACATAAAAGAAATTAATATTCCAACCGTCGATGAAATCAGATTGGTATCCATCGGGACTGAAACTTCTGATGGTGATACTCTTACAAATATAAATGGTATCGAGCAAGGTGATATTATTAAAACTGGAACATTAACTGGATCATCTGAATCCACTTTTGTTGATTTTGCTGAAGTCATGCCCAGTTTTCCTGGTGGTGCTGAAAAATTATATAAATATTTACAAAAAAATATTAACTACCCTAATATTGCTCGAGAAAACCGAATTGAAGGTACCGTTATCGTTGGGTTTATAGTTTCTCAATTTGGTGAAATACTTAATGTTGAAGCTATGAGAAAAATTGGTGGTGGTTGTGATGAAGAAGCAGTTAGAGTTATTTCTCAAATGCCTAAATGGAATCCTGGACAACACAGAAATAAAACAGTTGCTGTAAAGTATTCACTTCCACTAAAATTTAAACTGATTAATTAGTCTTTAAATTGACCTACAAGTTAAAATTATTAAGATAAAATATTGGACAGAATTTAAATTCGATGAAAAGAATTTAAATTCTGTTCATCCAACAAATGCATGGAATCCCCAGCAAATCTAATGACTCTGAATTTATATTTAAAAGTTGGAAACGAAATTATTAAGGAATCACCCTTAATTGAATACGGAAATCCTGGTTGATTGACTTCTTGCAAAAAATACATACTGTCATTGAGTATTTTAAAATCTGCAGACTGACTTATTGTGTTCTTCCATATGCCTTGTATACTTTGAGGGCTAACTCCCAAGTATTCTGGTTTATTGACTTTTGTAGTCTCTTTACAAGCAAAAAAACATATTACTATAACTACAATTAAATGATATTCTTTCATATAAGACTTAAATGTATTGCAATAAATAAAATTTAGAAACCTATAAAAAAATAAACGCTCATATTGAGATCAGGATTTGATAAATACATTGCATTGCATTGCATTTATCTTTCTGCTTCATCCAACCAATTAGTATTTTGTTTAATGATTTTTAATATGAAATATAAAAGTATACAAATAACCATGGCTAAAGTCCAAAACGAATAATCCAAAATTACCTTACCCATTAAATAATTTCTAAGTATATAAAAAATCCAAAAAATAAAAAACAATGCTGCCAATCCATTCTTTTCTTTCTTAAGTATTTTCTTCCAACTAAAATGTATTTCTGTACTATTAAATAGTGAAAAATTGGGAATAAAAGCCGGAGTTTTCAATGCCCAATTTAAATACATGGTATTGAATTTTCCTCTTAAAAATTGTTCTTCTGCAAACATGATCCTCTCATAATATATCCAAAACAATAAACAAAAAATAATAACAAAAAAAATACTCATTGGCAATAAAGCAAAACCCAAATACATTAAAAAATTTCCAAGATAAAGTGGGTGTCTAACTATTGAATAAATTCCTTGTTGGTTTAATGTATCAGCCACTTGACCAGCCGCAGTATTTCTTCCAGATGTATTGGCAGGTGAATGACCAACAGTATAAATTCTTATCAACAATCCAATTATTGACACGCCAAGCGATAAATAGATAATCCCATTACCAAATGGGTCTTTACCATCTCTAATACTAATCGTATAAATTATAAAACTAGCTAACAATATCAAAATTGGAATATAGCTTCGATGTTTAAATAGAAAATTTCCTTGTTGCTCGAATTCTTCTTGTAAAGGCATAGGTATAAATTAATCAAACAAGATATGCAATTATTGAATATTCAACAGAATTTATATTATAAATCGTTTAATAAATCATTTATATTATTATTTATTAAATGTTGAAAACTAACTATATAGGTAATAAATTTTATTATATAAAAAAAATATTAATTTGAAGGTAAATTGGCGCCTTCCATTAGCTATCTTCGCAACGTTTTATAATATACCCTTTGCTATGGTCGAATATAAAAGGCATTTAATTACAGCAGCATTGCCATATGCAAATGGTCCATTACATATTGGCCATCTCGCCGGTGCTTATTTGCCTGCTGATATTTATGCACGGTTTTTAAGAATTATGGATAAAGAAGTTGTTTTCATCTGTGGTTCCGACGAACATGGTGCGGCTATAACAATGCGCGCTTTAAAAGAACAAAAGACACCACAAGAAATTATTGATATATATCATCAACAATTTGTTGAGACGTTCAAAGGGGCTGGAATAAGTTTTGACTTTTATCATAGAACTTCATCTGATTTGCACCACCAAACATCTCAGGATTTCTTTAGAACATTATATATTAAAGAAACTTTTGTTGAAAAAGAGTCAGATCAATATTTTGATCAAGAAGCTAACCAATTTTTAGCTGATCGTTATATTGTGGGTACCTGTCCGAAATGTGGAAATGATAATGCATACGGTGACCAATGTGAAAATTGTGGTTCATCTCTTAGTCCACAAGAATTAATTAACCCGAAATCTGTTTTAACAGGTGCTACACCTATTCTTAAAACAACCAAACATTGGTATCTTCCTTTAGATCAATATGAAGATTGGCTTAAAGAGTGGCTCGAATTAGGGACCATAAATCATATTGAACACCATGACCCTGAAACTTGGAAAAACCATGTATTGGGCCAATGCAAATCCTGGATCGATAGTGGATTACAAGCCCGCGCGATGACAAGAGATTTGGATTGGGGTGTTGATGTTCCTCAAGAAATCCCTGGCAGTCTTGGCAAAAAACTTTATGTTTGGTTAGATGCACCAATTGGATATATTTCCGCAACCAAAAAATGGGCTGAAGAAAATAATAAAGATTGGAAACAATATTGGCAAGATCCTGAATCCGAACTTATACAATTTATTGGTAAGGATAATATTGTTTTTCATTGTATCATCTTTCCGGTACTCTTAAAAGCACATGGTGATTTTAATTTACCAGTTAATGTGCCCGCCAACCAATTTATGAATCTTGAAGGTAAAAAAATTTCTACTTCTAGAAATTGGGCCGTTTGGGTGCATGAATATCTAACTGAATTACCTGGTCATGTAGATGAATTGAGATATTATCTTATTAAAAACATGCCTGAACAAAAAGACAGCGAATTTACTTGGAAAACTTTTCAGGATGCAGTCAATAATGAATTGGTTAATAATCTCTCCAATTTTGTTCATAGGGTCTTGGTTTTAACGGATAAGTATTATAAAGGTTCTATTCCTGATTTTGATCCGAATTGTTCTATTAATGGTGTAATTGAAGATGATTTTGGTGGTTATCATGATTCTGAATGTATCTACTTATTTGATCAAGTTCAAGAATTAAATCAATGCTTAAGACAATTTGATTTTAGAGGTGGATTGAAATATTTGATGGAAATTTGCACTGCAGGAAACCAATTATTACAAAATAATGAACCCTGGAAAAACCACAAAAGCGATCCAGAAAGTGTAGAAGTAGTTATGAACTTGGCTTTGCACTATGTAATTGTAATAAGTGTAGCCATGCATCCATTTCTACCCAAAGCTTCAGACAAACTTCGAAAAATGCTAAATCTGCCATTAATAGAGGGTAAAGGTGAATTAGTAAATCTATTAAATGAACTAGCGGAAGGAATTATCATTGCTGAACCGGGTCATAAACTTCAAAAACCTGATTACTTGTTTGTTAAAATTGAAGATGAAATAATTGAATATCAAATGTCAAAACTCGAAAAAACGAAATTAATTCAAGATGAAATGAATGATATTCAACAAAACTTCAGCTACTTACCATTAAAACCTGAAATCAATTATGAAGATTTTGATAAAATGGATATTCGAACAGCTAAAATTATCGAAGCAGAGAGAATACCAAAAGCAGATAAATTACTAAAACTCAAATTAGATCTTGGTTTTGAACAAAGGACTGTTGCCAGCGGAATAGCCCAACATTTTACACCTGAAGAAATTATTGGTAAAGAAGTATTAATTCTTGCAAACCTTGCACCACGAACGATTAGAGGAGTAGAATCAAAAGGTATGATTTTAATGGCAGAAAATGAACTTGGTCAACTTTCATTCGTTACCCCACAAAATGGTTGGACATTAGGTTTCTCAGTTAAGTAAATTTTATTTAAATTAATGCAAATTTTATTTAAACTAAAACTGCTTTTTAGTTATATTATAGATATTCCCATAGAAAGGACCACATCTAAATTTAATCCTGAATTAAACGTCTTTTTATCAAATGGAAGATTTAAATTGGTAAGTCAAAATGCCATCTATTCCTATGCAGACTTATATGATAACTATTATAAAGCCTTTAAATCAATTAATTTTCATACTATTTCCCCTGATTCGATTTTAGTGTTGGGTCTAGGCTTGGGAAGTATCCCTTTCATGTTGGAAAAAAAATTTAATATTAATGCCTCATATACATGTATTGAAATAGATCCAGAAATCATTAGATTATTTAACAAATATATCAGAATGTCATTAAAATCCAAGTTGGATATTATTAATGACAATGCAACTTCATTTTTGAAAAATCATAATAAATCTTATGATATCATTTGTATGGATATTTTTGAAGACGCTCATATTCCAATTGAATTTGAAACGCTTGAATTCATAAAACAAATTAAAAACTTACTTTCCACAAAAGGAATTCTTATTTATAATAGGTTGGCAGAAAATAAAAATGATCTTATATATAATTTGGATTTTGATTCAAAATTTATTACAATTTTTCCGAATCGGTATATTGTGAAAATGGATTCAAATTGGATGTATATTTCTAATTAATCGCCTTACATTTCGTTACCAAATTAAGTAATGAAAATTAATACGAATTCAACATTCGTTGATACGTTTCCTTAATTTTTAATGGTGATACTTTTTTAAGAAATAATTGATATGCTTTCATATTTGCGAGCATTACTCTAATCCATGAATTCGTTTTATATTTTCTTACAGAAACTAAAACATAATCAGGTAAAATATGCAAGGATGTTAATAACATAGCTCTTTGTATTAAATCATATTCTTCCATAATAATCCAATGTTCATCAAATCCATTTAATGAATCAAAGAATTTTTTACAAATAAAAATGGTTTGATCTCCACCGCGACACCAAAGTCTATTAAATCGAGTAAAATAGGAATTGATCAGAAAGATGGGATTCGAACTATTAAACTTTTGTCTATACATTGCCATTAAGATACCTTCTGATGCTAATTTTAGAAAATCCGAATAAAAACTGGAAGGTGGAAAAACATCAGCATGCACATAGTATATATAATTTCCTGAACACAAAGAAGCGCCATAATTCATTTGACTAGCACGACTGGTCTTGGGAGCTTCAATAAATTTAACAGGATAAGAAGCTACAATTTGCTGAGTCCTATCCTTACTACCTCCATCTACAATGATTATTTCAACGTTTTTATTAGAGGTATTTTCTAAAAGGTATTTTAATAATCCACCAATATTATCTTCCTCATTCAAAGTCGGAATAATAATACTTAATTTCATATATATTCTCTTAGCTGATATGTTCCTTTTTTATGATAAACTCCCGCCACAACTCGAGCCTGCTCCAGCTGTACATCCATAACAATGTTGATTTATTACAATATTTCTAGATTGCAATTCATTGATGTGAAAATCGGAAATATGTTTTGAAGGGCATGAAACCATCAAATCCAACATTTGGTTAAAATCACAATCATATATAAATCCATCCCACCCAATTGAGATGGTATTTCTACACATAACTTCGCTTGCTGCGATTGGATTGAAGGCTTCTATCAATTTGTCCATATAGCCCTTATAATTATTAGTTTCTATAAGATATTCTAAAAATCGACTAATGGGTAAATTAGTAATTGCAAAAAGTTGATTAAAACTAATATTATAATTTGCTTTTAATTTCTTTTTAAATTCTTGTTCCAATACCATTTGTGAACTTGGAAGAAATGCACCGGATGGATTATAAACAAGATCAAGTACTAGACCACTATCTGATATTCCATATCCAACCTTATTCAACATTTGTAATGCTTGAATGGATTTCTCAAATACTCCTTCTCCACGTTGGGCATCAGTTCGACCTGCACTAAAATATGGAAGCGATGAAACTACTACAATTTTATGCTTTTTAAAAAAATCAGGTAGGTCATGATATTTTTTATTAGCCAATATAATTGTTAAATTACATCTTACAATTATTTTTTGTACACCCAATATATAAATTTCTTCAATAAACCATCTAAAATCAGGGTTCATTTCCGGTGCTCCTCCTGTTATATCTACGGTATGCGCTCCAGATAATCGAATTGCTCTTAAACACAATTCCATGGTTTCGCGAGTCATGATTTCCTTTCGGTCAGGACCCGCATCTACATGGCAATGTTTACAAACCTGATTACACATTTTACCAACATTTATTTGAAATATTTCAATTTTTGTTGGCTTTAATGGGAATAAATTAACTTCCCTAAGTTTATGGCTAAATGACATATGACCAATCTGCTCATTGATCGACTGACTCAACACATCTAATTGATGAAATGAATCTGAATAAGTACTGTGCCTGCCTTTTAAAGATTTAGTATTCTCTTGCACTTATAATTACATTGAAAGTTCTTTAACCTTATTCATCATCTGAACACTATGAACCAAAGATGCTCCACCTCTTATCGCCGCAGCTACATGGACTGCTTCCATGACTTGCGCTTCATCACATCCCTTTTCTAAAGTATCCACACTATATGCATCAATACAATATGGACATTGTATAGCATGTGCCACAGCTAAGGCAATTAAACTTTTCTCACGAACCGTTAAAGCTCCTTCTTTAAATACATCATTGTAATATTCAAAAAACTTATTTGCAAGATTTGGCTGAAATTCGCCAATTTTACCAAATTTTTTTAAATCCTCGGGATTATAATAAGTATTCATGATATTGAATTTGTTTAAAAATAATAATTAAGACAAATATAAATGGAATTTGTTCTCCATTCTTACTATAGGATACCAATTATACTAATATTTTATTTAATAAGTATTCATTTCGCCTATTCATCAATTACCATTGATTCAACATTAAAAAGAAAAAAACTAATTGCTTTACCTGTTATTTATTATACTCCTGACACCAGATGGGGGTTTGGAGCTGCTGGAGTCTTTTCATTTAATTTTAAATCAGATACGCTAAATGCTCGGTATTCAAATATAAGCTTTGGTTTTGCCTACACACAAAATAAACAATTATCGGTTTATATTCCGTATCAATTGTATGTATTAAATAGAAAAGTATGGATTTATGGTGAACTTGGATTTTACAATTATATTTATTCGTTTTATGGAATAGGAAATAATTCACCTATATTATTGGAAGAAAAATATAGTGTCCAGTTTCCAAGAATTCGGATTGCACCATTAATAAAATTGATGAAAAACCATTACCTTGGTATGCGTTTCTCAAGAGATCAATTCAAATATTTAAAATATGATACTTCAGGGCAACTTATAGCTCATTCAATTTTAGGTTCAATCTCTGGAACCAGCTCAAATCTTGGAATTATTTATAACTTTGATTCACGTGATATACCCCTTTATCCATCAAAAGGTATTCTGTTTGAATCCTATGTATACACAGAAAATACAAGACTTGCAAGCGACTACCATTTTTCAAAAGTATCTATTGACTTTTCTCAATATATGAATTTAAAAAAGAATTTAATATTTGCAACAAATATTATACATCAAATTAGTTTTGGAGATGTTCCTTTTCATCAATTACCTACCATCGGGGGACCCAAAAAACTTAGAGGATATATTGATGGTCGATATCGTGATAAAATGTTATTAATACTTCAATTTGAACTTAGACAAAAATTAAACAAATATCTTGGAATGGTTGCATTCTGGGGAATTGGAGAAATTAGTCCCAATTATGATGAATTGAAACTTAAATACATTTATCCTAATTTTGGTGTGGGATTGAGAATCGTTCTTGACCAAAAACAAAAATACAATTTAAGATTAGATTATGGATTTGGAAAAAACAGCAATGGATTTTATCTCACATTAGGTGAAGCATTTTAAAAGCACTATTTAGTTGTTTTAAAACTATCACATTCTATAAAAACAAAAATTTTCTTCAAAAAAACATGAAATATATAATACTATATGCTTACATTTAATTTAAGTTAAAAAAAATATACTATATTATAAATAATTAAAACCACGTTTAATCGTTTTATTTTAGCAATGATTAATTACTAATATTGTATCTATTAAATGTTGTCATATTTAAATCTAAATTATACAAGATATCGTATATAATAAAACAAACAATATTAAATGAATAAATTACTAATTTTTATCATATTAACACTTACTTCTAGCGTTTCATATTGTCAGCTATCTCATAATGAATGGACAGAATTATTAAAAAAACACGTATCTAATAATGGACAAGTTAGTTATAAGACATTCCTGAATGACAGCACTAAATTAAATTATTATCTTTCTAATTTAGAAAAGAACCCTCCGCAAGAAGATTGGGCCAAAAATAGACTGCTAGCTTATTGGATTAATGCATACAATGCATATACAGTAAAACTTATTCTAATGAATTATCCTGTTAAAGGAATTAAAGAAATAGGAGGAAAAATTCCCTTTGTGAATTCAACCTGGGACATTAAATTTATTAAAATCAAAGGAGAAAACAAGGATTTAAATTATATTGAACATCATATTTTACGAAGGAAGTTTGATGATCCAAGAATACATATGGCTTTAGTATGTGCCTCTAGATCTTGTCCAGTTTTAAGAAATGAAGCTTATACAGAACAAAACTTAGATATCCAATTAGATGATCAGTGTCGCAACTTTCTAAAAGATTCTACAAGAAATGACATCAACCCAAAAGAAGCTGAAATTTCAATGATTTTCAAATGGTATAGTGGTGATTTCAAAAAAATGGGTGGTGTTAATGCTTTCATTAATAAATATTCACTTATTAAAATTAATGAGAATACTAAAAAAAATTATATGTCCTATGATTGGAATCTTAATGATTAAAGGGCACACAATAACTATCAAACTGATACCAATCACAAAAAATAAAAGGTGTTTTATTTGAAAATAATATGGGGTTCCCTACTATTAAATGAGGTTAAGTCTTTATTAAACTATAGTTTTTTAATCTAATTCCTGAATTAATACTTATGTATTCCGCTACGCCATATTGTGTTTTTAATGCAATTCCAGTTTGAACTTTAAAATATTTAGCAATTGTAATCGGTAAATGATATTGAATTACAAATTTATTATAAAGTGGATATCCTGCATAAATGGAACTCTTCAGAAACTGATATCCAATTCGTAATTCTATGGAAACAGGTCCAATCAACCATTCATGACCGACAAATCCTTGTAATCTTAATCCGGCTTTAAAAGCAGAATTAATATCATTGGCCAATTCAGTATGAGCTGCAAAATATGCCGAAACAAAATGATACTCAACTTCAATCCCACTTCGAATGGATTTAAAATTATTATAATGATAAGCAGGTTCAAGACTAAAAATTCTAACAGGATATTTTGGACCACCCACTACTTTAATTTCACGATATGCAATTCCATATATTAAACTTAAAGACCATTTTGATTGAGAATGCTTATTATATAATGTTTTAATTCTTGCATAATTTGAATTATAACCCAATCCAGCAATGATGCTATAATAATTTAATCCTAAATTTGGATAAGCATATCCGCCATTTGAAATGTGACTTAATCCAACTCCAAAAAACAAATTTATTTTCCGATAAATATTATATTCATACTTTAATTGAAAAGTTGCAGAGTTGTTCCAATGTGTTCCTATAGCATTTTGCGCTACGTTTGTTTTAATATTATATGGTTTGAAGACATATGTTGCACCACTTCCAATTACAAAACGACAAGAACTTTTTCTCCTATGCAAAAATCCAAAATCAAAAAATGGATATATCCCAATTGCATTTCCTAATAAAATTGAAGGCTTTCCTAAATCATGAAACACTAGATTAATGCCATATCTTGGGTATCCATAATATTGTTGCCATGCTTTTTTTCCATTTGTTTGAGCACATATTTTTGCATCAAGAAAAAGAGAATAACCATTAGATTCAAAAGCAAATTTTTTAGTATGGTGTATCAATTTAGCACTTTGAAATGCTAACTGATATGTTTTAATATTGTTTTGACTTTTTACACAAATGGCTGTAAGTAAAAACCAAATAAAAAATAAAATTCTCAAACCTGACTGCATTTATATTCTAAAAATTCAATAGTGGTATCATATTGAAGTGATGGAATATGATCATCTTCTATTAAAGGAACTTGTTCCAAATATTGAACTACCTTGTCGTTCAGCAAAGTATTTAATTTCCAATTCGTTCTAAATGACCAAGCTCTTACTGCAGTCATCCATTCCATTGCCATAACAAATTGTACATTTTTTGCAATCATTTCACATTTTAATCCGGCATTTGCTGCCATACTTACATGATCTTCTTGCCCTTTGCTGGTTACTATTGAATCAACTGAAGATGGTGATGCAAATTGCTTATTAATACTAACATATCCTGCTGCGGCATATTGTACAATCATATAACCCGAATTTAATCCAGGGTTATTTGTCAAAAATTCAGGTAAATCTCTACTTCCTGATATCAATTGATAAATTCTTCTTTCAGAAATATTTCCCAATTCGGCTATTGCAATTCCTAAAAAATCTGAAGCAAATCCCAATGGTTGGGCATGAAAATTTCCGCCAGATAATATAAGTTTATCTTCGATCAACACAGGATTATCAGTTACTGAATTTATTTCACGATTTATAATATCGATACAATATAGTATGACATCCAAACTTGCACCATGTACTTGTGGAATACATCTAAAACTATACGGATCCTGTACGGTGGATCTTGTTCTAGTATATAATTCACTTCCCTTCAAAATTTCCGAAATACTTTTAGCTGTTTCGATTTGACCTAATTGTCTTCTAATCTGATTTAATTCTGGATTTAAAAAATCTGTTGAAGCATTAAAAGCTTCCATGGATAATGCAGCAATTAAATTTGATTGTGTATAAATCATTTTAGCTTTAAAGCAAGATTCCAACAATAGACTTAATGAATATTGGGTTCCATTAAGCAATGCCAATCCCTCCTTTGCCTTTAATCCTGGTAAAGTAATAACATGATTAAGGACCAATTCAAATGTTGGCGTTATAACTCCTTGATACCAAACTTCTCCTTCACCAATTATAGGTAAACTCATATGAGCTAAGGGCGCTAAATCTCCTGAAGCACCAAGAGATCCCATCTCAGGAATACATGGAATGATGTTTTCATTATACAACCAAATTAGGAACTGTACAATTTCAATTCTAACACAGGAATTACCCTTTGATAAACTAATTATTTTTAATAATAATATCAATCTGGAACTCTGAATAGATCTTAACTTACTACTACCACAAGCATGTGATCTTATAAGATTAATTTGCAATAAATCCAATTGTTTTTCTGGAATTACTGTATTACATAAAGAACCGAAACCAGTATTAATTCCATATATTGCTTGTTCATTTGTAGCTAATATTTGTTCTAAATGTTTACGTCCTAAAGTAACTTTTTCTATTAATGCATTTGATAATGCAATCTTTGGTTCATTTTGCCATATGTGAATTAAAGCTTCAAAGCCTAAATCCTTGTCTTCGATTACATAAATAGATTTCATGGTGTAAATATAATTGTATTACCCATTGACTTAAGCTAAAATCCTATCATAAATAAACTTTTATTAAAAATTAAAGTTATCTGTTTGATTTTCTACCAATTTTGGAATCCTAAAATAAGATTTTTATCCTTAAATTTTAGCTGTTTTTCTTACTTTTTCAATAATTTTTTTATTGACAGTTGAAACATTTAATAATTTAATAAATTTTCATATTACATTTGCATTTATATAAAAAAAACATATATGTCAAAAGAACGCGATGAAAAATTAAAAGCCCTCCAATTGACCGTTGATCGATTAGAGAAAACCTATGGTAAAGGTTCCATTATGAAGCTTGGTGATAAACCTGTTTTAGACGAAGTTGATAGTATTTCAACCGGATCTATCAGTTTAGACATGGCGTTAGGAATAGGTGGATTTCCTAAAGGAAGAGTTGTAGAAATTTATGGCCCGGAAAGCTCTGGTAAAACTACATTGGCCATTCATGCCATTGCTGAATGTCAGAAAAAAGGCGGTATTGCAGCTTTTATTGATGCAGAACATGCTTTTGATCGAGCTTATGCTGAAGGTTTAGGAGTTGATACTGAAAACCTACTCATTTCTCAACCTGATAATGGTGAGCAGGCATTAGAAATTACTGAAAACTTAATCAGATCAGGAGCAATCGATATTATTGTTATAGATTCGGTGGCTGCTTTAGTTCCAAGAAGTGAAATTGAAGGAGAAATGGGTGATTCCAAAATGGGCTTACAAGCTCGATTAATGTCACAGGCCTTACGTAAACTGACCGGTACAATTGGGAAGACGGGTTGTTGTTGTATTTTCATTAATCAACTCAGAGAAAAAATCGGTGTAATGTTTGGTAATCCTGAAACTACTACAGGAGGAAATGCACTCAAATTTTATGCCTCAATACGTTTAGATATTAGACGAAGTGGTTCAGCAATAAAAGACAAGGATGGTCAAGTAACAGGAAATCGTGTAAAAGTTAAGGTTGTAAAAAATAAACTTTCTCCACCATTTCGGGTAGCTGAATTTGATATTGAATATGGACATGGGATCAGTAAGGCAGGTGAAATCGTAGATTTAGGAGCTGACCTTAATGTATTAACTAAAAGCGGTAGTTGGTACGCTTATGAAAGTACTAAAGTAGCTCAAGGAAGAGATGCTGCTAAACAATTTATGTTAGATAATCCTGAGGTAGCTAAAGAAATTGAAGAAAAAATAAAACTAAAACTTGCTTCGGGTAAATTAATTAAAGTGGAAACTGCAGTTGGAGAAGATTAATACAAAATTATATTTTTTCCCAGAATGAATGTTTTAATATATTTAATTAATTTTATTTAGATTTTGTTTTACAAATGATTTTTGCTATTTAACCAATACTTAGATAAAATGATAACGAATTTTTATTTATAAATAAAGTTAATTGAAGTTTTTCTTATCCTATTAATATATCTTTATAGCGAGATGACCAATATCTCGCTATTTTTATTTCCACTCGAAAGTATTTATTAATTCAATGATATCTTTTTTTACAAATTGAAATATTGGAGCCATAGAATCTGGTTTAGTCTGCGCATTAAAATATAAAGATCCTCTTAAGAAGTGATGTATAGAATCTGTTAAATAGAATTGGAAAGGAGAGGCTGCAGCTCCTTCAATGTTGAATAACATTCCGGAAACATGATTGGGTTTATGAATGGGTAATTCATCGATAAAGTCTGCCTTGTGCTGGTGTTCCTTCATTAATTTGTAGGCGTCATCAATATATTTTTTTAATTGTTTGTTATCCTGAATAGGAAAGTACGAACAGTGAATTTTACCATTAAAACTTTCAAATACTATATTAAACCAACAGTCACTTTTTGCCATTTCATCAAAAAAAGTAGTATCCTTCTCAATACTGGAGTACTTTGGAAAATTAAAGTTAAAAGGGCAAGATTCTTGACTGAAATGTATGTATGATTTTTCAGGAAAGTCAATAAATGGATACATTCTAGGTTTTGGCGTATTGATTTGTTCTTTACAATTAATATTTAGAACAATCAGAATAATCCATATTATTTTATTGATTTTATAATCTCTAATGCTCAACTTATGATTTATTAATCTGGTGTGGTAAAAAAATAACTTAAATAGTAACTTTAATTTGTTCTATTCTTCGTTTATTAACGCTAATTACTTTGAATTTAAAGTTTACAATAGTTATCTCTTGGTCTGCCTTTGGCATTTCATTAGTCTGTTCTAATACTAATCCAGCAATTGAATCTGCAGATCCTCTTACAGCATCAAAAACGTAGGCATCAATACCTAAAACACGGCACATATCATTAATCAAAGTTTTTCCATCGAATAGAAAATTGTGACTATCTAATCGTGTAAAATTTAATTCATGCTGATCATCAAATTCGTCTTGAATTTCACCAACAATTTCCTCCATAATATCCTCTAAGGTTACTATACCACTTGTTCCGCCATACTCGTCAACAACTATTGCGAGATGTACTTTTTTAACCTGAAAGTCATTTAATAAATCATGAATCTTTCTTGATTCTGGGACATAAAATAAATTTGTTCGAATTAATTGTTGCCACTCAAAATCTTTATCTTTATCTAAATGTGCAATCAAATCTTTAGCATATAAAATTCCAGTTACATGATCAATATCATCATGATATACAGGTAATCTTGAAAATCCACATTCCTTGACTAAATCTAGAACTTGAAAATAATTATCATTAAATGCAGCTGCATAGACTTCTGTTCTTGAAGTCATTACTTGAGTTGTTGAAACATCATTAAATTTGATAATTCCCTTCAACATATCAACTTGCCTTAAAGATCCTATATCTTGGCTGACCGCCAGATCAATAGCTGCATCCAATTCTTCTTTTGAAGAAGTATTCATCCCAACTCTCCTTTCTAGTAATCTCTTTTCAACTTTATTGGTCATCCCGACAAGAACAAATGTCAAAGGCTTTAAAATGATATCAACAAAACGCAACGGAATAGCCATCCAAAGTGCCAATTTTCTATTATTTAACTGAGCATATATTTTGGGAGTTACTTCACCAAAAAGTAAAATAAGTGATGTCGCTCCAACTACAGCTACTAAAAAATAGAAGAAATTAATAATTTGATCAACAGAAATAGAATTTAAACCAAATGTTTCTACACACCACATAGCAATATTCGTATATGATGACATGGGTAAAAAATGTTCCAAAAGTTGTTCAACAACCAGGGCAGTTCCAATATTTACGAATGTGTTACAAATCAATAATAATGCAAGAAGCTTTCGAGGATGATTCTTATGATAAATCAACATTTTAGAAGATTCTGTTTTTTCTTCCTTGATATCTTCTAAATCAGCAGGACTCAATGAAAACATGGCTACTTCAGCCCCAGAAAATAAACCTGCCCCTAATAGAAATACAAATAATAGGACCAGGTTAAATAAATCAGTGAGTGACATTAAATTAAATATACAAATTATTGAACTTACTATAAATTGTGCGGGATCAGCTTCCAAATGTTAGTTATTTTTAATACAATTAAAATGTTACTTGATCATCAAGGTTGACATCATCGAGATGAGTGGTTTCTTCTTTCTTAGGATCACTAGCTTGGTCAGATGCCCCATTTGAAAGATTTGTACTCCAATGTTCTTTCTTTTCCAATATTCTTAACATTTCAACTGTTACTTCCGCAAGGTAATGATCTTTGCCCTCTTTATCCTGCCATTTTCTATGGGTTAACTTTCCTTCAACATAAACTAACATACCTTTTCTTAAAACCTTTGCCCGATCTGCCATACTCCGCCACATTACAAGATCATGCCATTCCGTACTTTTTTGCCAATTTCCATTTCTATCCTTATAATTTTCATTGGTAGCTAATGTGAAATTTGCCCTGGTCACTCCACTTTCTGTAGTCCGAATTTCAGGATCTTTGCCTAAATTCCCGATTAAAGTAACTCTATTAAGCATTTAGACTGGTTTTATTAGCAATTTGGTTTAAAAATACTCGAATTACTCGAGGAAAAGCAAAATTCATTAAGTTTTCGCTATTTAACACTATAAATTGGTCAGTTTTTTTTATTTTTAATTGTTTGTCAACTTTATATAAATAAAATTTAACATGAATTGATTGGTGAGTTAATTTTTGATTTGTTTCATAAACCTCAATACCATTAACTGAAGTAATTGGAATTTGCTGTAAGTTAGTATGTTTAATAATTCGATCTTTTGATAATACTTTTGGGCTTTTCGTCTCTAGTAGAATAAATTCATATAAACCATTCCAAATATCCTTTTCTTTTCTTTGTCTAATAGGCGTTTCCGAATTATTAAATACTGGGAGCAAATAATGAAAAAATCGTTTTTTCAGTTTGGCTTTTTTAGCTTTATAGGGTAATAAGGTGATTAAGTTTTCTTGAAAGGCAATACATGTTTCGTAGAAAGGGCAAAGACCACATTTTGGGGTTTTTGGAGTACACCAAATGGCCCCAAAATTCATAATTGCCTGATTATACTTACTTGGATTCAATTTATCTAAACATTTATCTGCGTATTCTTGCAAAATTCTTTTACCATTGGTTGTTTTAGGATCTTGTTCGATTCCAAAAATTCTAGATAGCACACGGATAACATTTCCATCTAGAACTGCATATGGTAAGTTATATCCAAAAGATGCTATTGCAGCAGCCGTATATGGACCAACACCTTTTAACCCTAAAATTTGATCATATGATTTAGGAAAATTCCCATTTAAATTAGAAACTATATATTGTGCTGTAATATGCAAATTAACTGCTCTTCTATAATATCCCAGTCCTTCCCAAACTTTAAAAAGTTCATTTTGAGTTGCTGAAGCTAATGCGTGGACATCCGGGTAATTTTTAATTATTTTTTCATAATAGGGTTGAGCCTGTTCAGACCGTGTTTGCTGAAGAATAATTTCTGAAATCCAAATTTTATATATATCCTGTTCATTTACCCATGGCATAAGTCTTGGGTTTTCTTCACACCAATTGAATAACTTTTTCCTAAATGTTTTGTATGTAATCACACCCAAATGTAATAGGACTTTGCACAAATGGAATGACAAATTGATTAAATTTAATTTAAGATCTAGGCATTTTAAATGTATTTTAAATTTAATTTATCACTATTAAAAGCATGTTGTATTGACCTCTTATTAATAAATTTGACATTTTCAAACGCTAAAACAAATAAAACTTCACAAAATTTTAACTAATGAATTGAACGCCATTTAATACATTTACAGCTATAAAAGAAAAAAATGAAAAATTTAACGTTAATCTGGGTTTGTCTAATCACATTTTTATCTACCTCATGTAGCTCAGGTCAATTTGGAAAGATATTAAAGGATGTAAAAAAAGCTGTAGACTTAGATGAATTAAGTACAGATGAAGTAGCATTAGGTCTTAAAGAAGCTTTAAATAAGGGCACTTCAGCAGGATCAGATCAATTATCAGCAAAAGGTGGTTACTTAAATAGTGCATATAAAATTTTACTGCCGCCTGATGCCAAAATGATCATGGACAAATTGAGTATAGTCCCTGGTTTTGAGAAAGTTGAAGTTACCTTAATAGAAAAAATTAATTCAGCTGCTGAAGATGCTGCTATAAAAGCAAAACCAATTTTTCTATCAGCCATAAAACAAATGACCATCAAAGATGCTTGGAATATCCTTAAAGGACAAGATAATGCAGCTACTGAATATTTAATTAAAAATACCAATCAACCTTTATACAATGAATTTAAACCTGTAATAGTGGAATCGTTGAATAAATTTGGAGCATTAGATTATTGGTCTTCAGCTGTTTCGAAATATAATAAAATTCCACTGGTTAAGCAAATGAATCCTGATATATCAGATCATATTACTAACAAAGCACTTGAGGGTTTATTTAAGAAAATAGCGGAAGAAGAATTAAATATTAGACATAATTTTGCTTCAAGGACATCAGATTTACTCAAACGAGTATTCTCAAAACAAGACAAATAAAATTTTTCAAAAATCAAGTCCAAGAGAAAAATGAGGTAACGGTTTATGAAATCCCTTTAAATCTATTGGCCACCCATAATCAAATCGAAAATAATATCCTAATAAAGATGACCTTATACCAATTCCTGTTCCGGAAATGATTGGGTTTCTATTAATAATTACATCAACTATAACTGCGGGGTTTTCATTATGATAAACAAATTTTTGAGCCTCTGCTATATTAGGAATAAATCCATTCCAAGATAGACCACTATCAAAAAAACCAACGATTATTAAATTTCTTAGAAAACTCTTTTTAACATTTTGAGTTAGAAGATACTGGATAATTGGAAATCTAAATTCAGAAGACCAAACCAAAGAGGAACTTCCCTTTCTTGCTCCTAAAGGATGACCACGTACTTCTGTAACTAATTGTGAATAAGCATAATTGGAGTTTGCATTAGATTGAAATTCATAATTATATTTAGGCAACAACCAGTTCTCAGTACCACCAACATTACTCAAAATCCGATCTTTACCAAAAGATGAATTAAAAAAAATCCGATTAGAAAAGGTAGCATGTTTTAAAATTGGAACATGATATCTCGCATCAAAACCCAAAACCATTAATAAACCATCAAATGGTATAAATTTACCAGATTGTTCATCAGATTTTAGAAATCGTTTAGCAGTTTCAAAAAATATTTTAAATTGAGTTCCTTGTTTTAAATTCAAAGAAAGATCTAATGAGTTATCAAATACATATTCCAATCTGGTACCTATTAAAGGTATATTCCGACCCGCACTATCTAAACTTACCTTATCAATGGCTTTTAAATATTCATGATCATTTCGTATCGTCGTATTCAATGAAAACCTCTTATAAATATCCCATGGATACTTAATTTGATAATTAACAAGCAGCGTTTTAGTTGTTAATTGCCAATCCAAAATCCCTAAAGATGGAACTATTTCTCGATCCACTTTTCTATAAAAAGCCATTGTATGGTCCCATCTCTTCTTAAAGAAATCAAATTTTACATAACTTTCTGAGCCAACAAGGTTTGTTGGAATTCGAACTCCAACTTCAATAAAATAATTTTCAAATAATTCTTTAACTCTAGCTTTTAATAAAATTCCTAAAGGAGGTGGGGAATAATTTTGACTTAAAGTTGAATATGTTGTCAAACCACCAAAAAGTATATCATTATTCAATGTCGATGATATTTCTTCAATTTGAAATTTATTTCTATAAGCAATTGATAGATTTGAATTAAACTGATTTAATGTCCCTGAGTAAATATTAGCCTTCGTATCATTTCTATGAAAATCTCTTTTGAGTTTAACTGTTTTATTTTCAAATTCTTGAACTATATTTTTAACATTTAAAGGATCTCCAAATTTCGAAATAAAATGAATATTGGTTGATTCTACTAGACTATCCGTTTTATATAATTCTCCATCAGATCTATTTTGTTGAAGGCTTTCTTGACTGTCAATCTCTTCTATTAGATTATTTTGAAGTATTAATTCTTTCAGTTCAATTAATGAAAACTGATATTTGTTTTTTGTATTTTTATAAATTCTTAATATTTCATTTTGAATTGTGTTAAAACCAACTAAATCTAACTGTTTTACATTCATTTCAATTTTCTTCCCATTGTTATATAAATAAAATATATTATTAGGTTTTAAATTAACTTTAAGAACATAATAATTTGTATCAATAAATGAATAGGATTCTAGAGTGGCGTCTTTTAATACTTTTAATTCATTTCCAATTTTAGAATTCAATTTATTATTAAAGTTATATAACTGAAATGGGTCTAATGGTAAAATACTATCAATTTTATTTATTTTTGAAATGGTATCTGTTCTATTTGATTTAAATAAAAATTTTGAATTGATATTATCCTTGGTATGCAAATCCAAATCATCATAAATGTCATCTGTCCATTTTTTATATGTTCTTGATTTCAATTGGTATTCAAATATATCTGAAAACCCATTATTAGTAGCCGAAAGTATTATACTTTCTTGATTCATAGAAATGGCATCATATATTCTTTCAATATCTTCAGGAAAATAAAGTTTTTTGCTTTTATTTAAATTTTTATTAAAAGATTTAATAAATGGTTTATTTCTCCTTTCATCTATAATATTTATACTTTTATCAATTTGATTTTCAAAATAGATGGGATAATTAAAATCCGGTAATGTAACTTTATTGCGATATCCATACTTATAAATTGTTTTAGTTTTACCGCTTCTGGTATTTAATGTTTTGATTCTTTTACAACCATTTTGATTGGTTATTAATAAAAAATTACTGTCAATTTTACTAAAAACTACTTTAATTATTTGTTCCTCTTTCTTCAATTTGATTTTAATTGTAGGTATCGATTGATTGCTTTTATTCGTTTGAAGCTCTCTTATATAATAGTCCTTCCAATCTTCTTGTAAATTTTGAAGGGTTAATTGAAAAACGAGTCTAGTGGATTGACTAATATCTTTTTGAATTCTAATCATATAAAGCCAATTAGAAATAATTTGATCTCCATAGGTTAAAACTAAATACCTCCAAAAGGACTTACCAGCAATGCTTGGATATTTTGCAGAATATTTTCTAAATGAAAGTTTTTGATTCCAAGTCTCACCTAACACTTCAAGGTCATTGTCTTCCCAACCGTCTCCTAAATAATCTATTAATCCTTTTTCAAACCATAAAGGTAATTTTAAGGAAATTACCTTTTGTACTACTTCTTGTAAATTGGTTCCCGAAAATAAAGCATTAAAATAGATCTGAATCAATCCTTTTTGTAATAGTTTAATGGCATGTTCATGATTTCCATCAAAATACAACAGTATTTTTTGACCTGTAACTTTTGGTTCTTGTGACCAATTTTCCGAAGTATATGAGGCATCAAGATCTAAATTGGTTTGATATAAGTCTGAAAGATCAGAATAAATGACTAATTCAATTTTTTCCTTTAGATGATATTCAAATAAAGTCTGAATCTTTGTATTTTCTTGTTCTGCTATCTCAATATAAAATTGGGCTAATTGCCTACTTTTGCCATACCAATAATAAATTACACTGTTGGTTTCATAGACCCACCAATCCTGCAGATCGTCATTGTATTGAACTTTGTTTTTTCCAAATATCTCCGTAGCATTTTGAGCAGTAACTTTTGACTGACTCCAGAAAACAATAAATAAAAGGTATAAAAATGAACGATTCAATGAAAATATTATTTATGAGATAAAAGTATAACGAATTATGGAAATTCATTGTTTCACAGTCAATCCTTTTTCTGAAAACAGTTATTTAATTTGGTCTGATTCAAAAAAGGCGATAGTGATTGATCCTGGCTTCTATACACTGGCTGAACAATATGCATTTAAAGAATTTATACTTGAAAATGGACTACAACTTGAAAAAGTAGTGTTGACTCATGCACATATAGATCATATTTTTGGTCTTGAATTTATTTTTAAAGAATTTGGACTTCAACCATGGATGAATTTATTTGAAAAACCCGTATACCTTGCAGGTGGTCAAATTTCCCAAATGTATGGTATGAATGTATTTAACTACCCAGAACCAGGAGGCTGGATAGATGAACAGCTAGAGTATCCATTAGCTGACTTGAATTTTGAAGTATTATTTACACCAGGACACAGTCCCGGAAGTATAAGTTTTTATAATAAAGAACATGGGGTGTTATTCTCAGGTGATGTGCTTTTTGAAGGAAGCATTGGTAGAACTGATTTACCTGGAGGTGATCATAAGACATTGATTTCTTCTATTCAAAAAAAATTACTAATATTGCCCCATTCAACTAAAGTATATTCTGGTCATGGTGGAATTACTACTATTGGCCAAGAAAAAATGTGCAACCCTTTCTTATAATATAATATATTTTCGTTATGTTTTGGTCGCTGTTAAAATCGTTTTTTTTTCTGTTTAATCCTGAACGCGCCCATTATTTATCTATGAATTTGTTCGCTGTTGCGCTCAAAATTCCCATATTATCTTATTTTCTTAAAAAATCATTTGCACACAGAAATAATCATTTAGAAAAGACTGTGGATGGAATTGTTTATAAAAATCCAATTGGTCTGGCTGCTGGTTTTGATAAAGATGGAAAATGGTTACACCTGCTTTCATCTTTAGGTTTTGGTTTTATTGAAGTCGGAACCGTAACTCCAAAGCCACAAGCTGGAAATAACAAACCAAGGCTTTTTAGATTAATAAAAGATCTGGGAATTATTAATAGAATGGGTTTTAATAATGAGGGTGTTGATGCTCTAATCTCGAGATTAAAAAAGTTCAATACCAACAAAAAAGTAATAATTGGAGGAAATATTGGAAAAAATAAAAATACTCCCAATGCAGAAGCTATAAATGATTATTTATTTTGTTTTGAAAAATTATTTCATTATGTTGATTATTTTGTGATTAATGTTTCTTCACCAAATACACCAAATTTAAGGAATCTTCAGGATAAAGAACCTTTGTTTGAATTATTAAGTCAAATCCAATTACTTAATAAATCTTATTCATTTCCAAAACCCATTTATTTAAAAATTGCTCCAGATTTAAATAATCAGGCTTTATTAGAGATAATCGATGTGGTGATTAAAACAAAAATTAATGGTATAGTTGCTACCAATACAACAATCCAGCGACCATCAGAACTTAAAGAAATTGATATCTTAGGGGAACAAGGGGGATTAAGTGGATTACCTGTTCAAAAACTTTCAAATAAAATTTTAACAGAACTAAATAAAAACAAACAATTTACTATAATTTCTGTTGGCGGAGTTGTATCTGTTTCAGATGTAATATTTAAGTTTAATCATGGTGCAGATCTTGTTCAAATATATAGTGGACTGATTTATAAAGGTCCATGGTTCATAAAAAAAATATTAAATTCACTAAGTGAATTATCATATAAAGAATTAAATGAAAAGGGATCTTGAAATATCAAGATCCCTTCTTTAACAAATCCCTGATATAAATCAAACTACAAAATTTCAATTTGTTTTTCTTGTTTAATCTCAATTTTCTTTGGAACTGAAATTTTTAAAATGCCATTTTCATAAGATGCTTGAAATTGATCTGAATCGATATAATCTGGCATTTGAAAGGATCTTTTAAATGTTGAATAATTAAATTCTTTACGAGTTATGTTTTCAACAATTTCTGACTTAGATTCTTCTTTCGAAGCACTTACTGTCAAGATACCTTTTTCGAATAAAATTTTAAAATCTTGCTTGTTAAGTCCTGGTGCAGCTAATTGTAAAGCAATTGATTTGTCGTCTTCACTAATGTTTGCTGAAGGCATGGTATTATGAATCATTTGTCCTCCAAAAAAGTCATTTAATCCTTTACTTAATAAATCATCAACAACACTACCTACTTGTTGAGCGATTGGATAAAAAGAATATACTGAATGCTGTTTCATAAGTTTAATTTTATTTAGTTATTTAATATTGATTTCCTTTTTTAATTCTAGATTTTTAGAAAATTTAATTTTCAGAATGCCATTTTCTAATGTTGCTTGAATTGAATCTGTAATAGCGTCTGAAGGTATCATTACATTTCGTTGTAACGAATTCAGTTTTGAAGTTCTTCCTTCGTTATCAAGTTCATTTGAAGTTTGTGCCGGTGTTGCTAAAATTTTTAAAACTTGATCTTCTATTTTAATAGAAATTTCAGATTTTACGAATCCAGCAAGCGCAAAATCAAGTGTGTAATACTGTTCTGACTCGTAAGCATTTAATGGAATGAAATTGAATTTTTGACTTTGATTCACTCGTCCGGGATAACACTCATTCATCCTATTTCTGTTTGTTTGAGTACGGTTTAGAATATTTGAATTGGTCCACATAAGATTTAATTTTTAAATGTTTTTTAATAAACAACTTAAGTCAATTTGCGTACCAATGCAAATTTTAAGAAATCCTGACATGAAATTACATTAAATAATGACATTGTGTCATGATTTAATCAGCTAAATGTGTCATTATGTCATGTTCTGTTGCGCTAAGGCAAAAAAAAACCAGCTTTCTAATACAAGAAAGCTGGTCTTCAAGGTAATTAGAATTACTCTACTTACTTTTTACAATTTAATGTTGAATTACAAATTTTTTAATTGTTCGTTCCCCACTTGGATTATAGATACACAATAAATAATATCCATTTGGCCAATCCTTTACATTAATTTGATTATTAGTGGTCAATTGATTTCCCAAGTATATCTGTTTTCCAGATGAATCAAATACTTTAAATTGATGGTTTAAAAATCCTGAAGAATTAATTTGGATCAATTGATTCCCGGGATTTGGGAATATGTCAATGCTTGAACCAATTTGTTCAATTTGAGCTCCTCCTGCTTTCTGATCTTTAATTTCTATAGTATGATTTAAATCCGTTTTACTAAATAATTCTGTAACCGGTGAATTAGAACTTCTGCTAATAATTGGGCCTGTAACATTACTAGGTGCAATATTTATACAATAATCTTCTACTTCTCCATATGCAAAACTACAACATGGGTTACTTGGATATCCACCATAAGCCATTGATACCCTCATTCGAGTATTTCTACTTGGGCAAGGACAATTACTTGGAACCGTAAAAGTTCCACACAGTGTTGAACTTCCAGTACCAAAAGCAATAAATTCATCAGCATCAACAAAATCACCATCTTCATTATAATCGATCCAAACTTTCCAATAAACCTGATAAGAAGATCCGGAAAAACCAGGTGTTAGGCATAAGGAATATGTTTGCCCCCAATTAAGTTGACCACAAACATTTGGGAAATATGCATATCCTCCATTATTGCCGGAGCAATTATTAACATTGCAAAAATTTACACATTGAATCCACATATAACTACAACTTTGTCCTCGAGATTCACAATAATTATTGTTATTACATTTTACAGTAACATTAAAACTACATGTATCTCTATAATTTCCTTGAGTGGCAACATAGGTAACTTTCGTTGTTCCACATTTGAAAAAACTTCCACATTCAGGCCCTGCAATCTGTTTAATCTCATAACAAGGTACCTCACAAATATATTCGCGAACACAGTTTGAATATTGATCATTCCAAGTTCCATCTGGAAGGAGTTCAACATAATCTTGATCACCATTGGCATTATTGGGTTGCCCTGGATACCAATTAGTAAAATTTAAAGGACTATTATCAATCCATTCAAAATTACCTTCAAAATTAGAATCATGAAGTCCGATAAATGCTGTTTGACCCATTAATTTACTAGCCACCCAACTGTTTTCGGCTTGTGTGTTCATTACACATAATTTACCACCAACATTTTGACAATTTATTTTTGCCTCCTGCCAGGTTAATGCTTTATTAGAGCAGAAATATTTACTTCCTCCATATGTTCCCATATAAATAAAACCTGGAATCACATCTACACAAGGACTACAAACGTTCACCGTTGGATGACTCCAATTTACATATGCACCTGGAGCATTTGGATCCTTATTAACAATAATGTCAGATGGACATTTAATTTTTAAACCAGATCCAATTACGGTAACAATAAAACTATGATTAATATAATTACCACATGCATCTTTTGCAGTATAAACTACATTATGAGATCCAGAAGTAAAAACTTGACCAGGCTTATAATTTGAAGTAATTTGAATCATACTGCTACAATTATCAGTTGCAGTTGGCTCTGTCCAATTCACAATTGCTTCGCATGCCCCATTTGCATTTACGGTAATGTTAGGAGGACATGATATCCAAGTAGGTGGAATATTATCATATAGATCGATTAATTGTCTACAATAAGTTGCGAGCGTACTATCATTTGGATCTCTTGCCTTCCATATCCTTAAAAATTTTTTTCCGTTTGGACATGAAGAATAGAGATTAATCAAAGAATCTTTATATGTTATTATTGGTGTTCCACAAGTTGGATGGGCTGGTATGGCAGTAGCTGTACCCGATACCATAGGAGAACAATCATTTGTTGGGCATCCTTTATAATTGGATGGACATTGGATAGAGGGTGGTTGCTTACAACATGTATTAGGAACAGTAACAGTAAAAACATGTTGCGCTGAATTACCACAGGCATCAGTTATTGTATATGTAACTGTGGTTACACCAACACCAAAACTTGAACCTGGAGTATGACTTGACGAAATGACAATATTTGAAGAGCAATTATCAATCCCATTTGGTGGTGTCCATTGACCTATTGCTTTACAATCAATGGGATCAGGGTTTATCGTAATATTTCCCGGACAGCTGGTAAAAGAAGGCGCTATATCATCTATTAATTCGATCTTTTGAATACAAGTTGCAAATAAATTTGAATTGTTTTGATCTGTAGCTTTCCATGTTCTAAATATAGTCATTGAACCTAAACATATTCCAGGTATAATGGAATCTGTATAACTTAAAAGTGGTTCTGAACAAATAACATTGGATTTTGTAGCAATGGCTTGTCCCGTTATCGTTGGATCAGATGAAGTTCCAGGACATGCTTTAAATAAACTTGGGCAAATAATATTAGGTGCATTTTGACAGCAACCAGTCACTGTAATTGTAAATGAACAATTTGAAACATGTCCGCATATATCAGTCGCTGCATATGTTATAGTAGTTGTGCCTTCACTAAATGAACTCCCAGAGGCAAAATTACTTACAAAAGATACAACCTTACAATTATCTGAAACAGATGGTAATGTCCAATTTACTTGTGCCTTGCAATCAATTCCAGGGCTCACAGTAATATTTGTTGGACAATTTAGAATTGTTGGAGAAATATCATCCTTTAAAATAATGGATTGCATACATCTAGATGCTAATATTGAATCAAATGGATCTATTGCTGTCCAAATACGAATCAATGATAAAGCTCCTGGACAAGGACCATTGGATAATATTGAATCTCTAAAAGTCAAAATGGGAGTTCCACATTCTGGTGATCCAGGAACTACTATGGCAGTACCGGTTTTTTTCGGAAGTATTGTATCGTTTGGACATCCAATAAAATCTACAGGGCAATTTATAATTGGTGGTTTGGTACAACATACTCCTACAACGTTAATGTTAAAAGAGCAAGTAGACTTATTATTACATAAATCTTCTGCTGTATACGTAACTTTGGTAACACCCATTGGAAAGACATCTCCACTTATATGTGAAACTGTAAGAAATAGTTTGCCGCAATTATCAGTTACACTTGGTGAGGTCCAACTCACATTTGCTTTACAATTACTATTAACATTTACTGTAATATCTACAGGACAATTTGAAATAATCGGTGCTTGGTCATCAAACAATTTAATGGATTGAGAACAAGAAGAATTTAAATTTGGATCCTGTGGATCATAGGCCGTCCATACGCGATTCAAATGAATACTTCCATTGCACGGACCTTGGGAAACAACTATATCAACATATTTAATTATGGGTTGATTACACGTTATTCCCCCTGGTTTTGCAGTTGCATTTCCTGTATTTGAAGGATCGGTGGAAGCTCCTGGGCAAGAATTAAAATCAGATGGACAAGTGATTATTGGTGGTTCTGTACATGAACCGGGTGGTTTTAATAAATAAAAAGCTTTGTATTGAGACTGAGCTTGGATTCCAGTAATTAACAACAAAAATAAAAAATGGAAAATAAATAGCCCTAAGAAAAAGCGGAGTTGTTTTTTCATCGTAATTAAGTTAATAAATTAAATAAAAACGTGGTGCTATCCGAGAACTCCCTTATGACTTGGTTAGAGCAAAAAAAAAGATTACTAAAACCATTGCAATGATACAAAATTAATTCCATTCTGTGTAAAAAATTACATTTATACCATAATGCTTTCATAATTTGTTACATTTTGATTTATATAATGTACTGAATGTAAGTGTTTTAGAAGTCAATATACTTAAAATCAAATGATTTTATGCTCATTCAAAAAATGTATCATAATATACTACTCAATACAAAAAAAAAGAAATGGGATTTCAAAATGAAAAGAAATCTATCTAAAAACCTAATTTACCTGTCATATCATTTTTTGGTAAATCCCTTGCAACCCTCTTCCACAACCTTGATAATCCATTCCATAGCCAATTATAAATTCTGGACCTAAGTTATATCCAAATAAATCAACATTTATTTCAGATCTTATTTGACTTGACTTTATAATCATTGCTACTAAGAATATTTCTTTTACAGATGCAGCTTTCAATTTGGTAATTAACTCAAACATACTATTTCCTGAATCAATAATATCCTCAATGATAATGATCGTTTTGTTTTTAAATATTTCAATATTTATATGATCTATAAGAATTTCTGTAGATTGAGTTTCCCCGAGATAAGATTTAATTTTGATAAACTTTGGTTGCATTTCTAGGTTAATGCAACGGAACAGATCTGCAGCAAATATGAATGCTCCATCCATAATGACTAATGTAATAATATCATTATTTTGAATCAGCTTTCGTTCGAGATGTAAAGCAATTTCTCTAACTTTGGCTTGAATTTGTTCTGAATTAATAATCAATTTAAAATTCAAATCGTTCACCTTTATTATAGACATATAGGCTTTTATTTTTAAAATTCACCAAAACATTTATTTTACCAATAAGATGTAAAGCTAATTAGATTTAGCTTGTTAATATTTCATTTATAATGAATTGGACGACCAAAACCTATAGGTTATTCCTTGTTTTAGACTTTAAGCGTTCGCCTTGTTGGTATTTTAATATCTTTGCTTTTTAATATTATGGATAAAATAAATCAAGTTCTAGATCTGGATTACATCGATATCATTGGTGCAAATGAACATAATCTTGATAATATTTCAATCCGAATTCCTAGAAACAAGTTAATCGTTTTGACAGGAATTTCGGGCAGTGGAAAATCATCTTTAGCTTTTGATACCATATATGCTGAAGGGCAACGACGATATATGGAAACTTTTTCACATTATGCCCGACAATTTATTGGTTCTATAGAAAGACCTGATGTGGAGAAAATAGACGGATTAAGTCCCGTTATTTCAATTGAACAAAAAACAACCGGTTGGAATCCAAGATCAACCGTTGGCACGATAACTGAAATATATGATTTATTTCGCTTATTGTATGCAAGGGCAGGAGATGCTTATTCTCATGCTACTGGAGAAAAAATGGTACGATATACTGAAGAGCAAATGGTTCAATTAATATTTGAACAATTTAATCAACAGCACATAACTATATTGGCTCCTGTCATTAGATCACGAAAAGGACATTATAGGGAACTTTTTGATCAAATAAGAAAACAGGGATTTAACAAAATTAGACTTGATGGCAATATCGTTGACCTCACACCCGGAATGCAGGTGGATCGATTTAAAATTCATGACATTGAAGTTGTTGTAGATCGAATTCAAATTGTTAAAGAAAGGGAAGAAAGATTAATTTATAGTCTACAAACCGCTTTACGTTTAGGAAATGAGGTTGTATTTGTTCAAACCATTGAAAATGGAATGCTACACCCTTTAAGCAAACGATTAATGGACCCTGTAACTGGTTTATCTTATGATGAACCTTCTCCAAATTCATTTTCTTTTAACTCTCCATATGGTGCTTGCCCAATATGCAAAGGAATAGGAGAGGTACATGAAATTGATATCAATCAAATAATACCAGATGACACCAAAAGTATAAATGAAATAGGGATTGTACCACTTGGAGAAGTAAGAGATACCTTAACATTTAAACAATTAAAACAAATTGCAGATCGTCATAAATTCAATTATGATACCCCTATAAAAAAAATTCCAAAGCAAGCATTAGATATAATTTTAAATGGTGGAGATGATAGTTTCCCTGCACCTCCGGGAAGTACCTGGTTTGAAGGAAACTATCATTTAGCTAATGAAGGCCTATCAAATATGCTTAGAAGATGGTATAATGATTCTACCTCCGAAAAAATAAGACAGTTTGCTGGTGATTTTATGACGATTCTGCCTTGTCCTTCTTGTAAAGGAACTAGATTGAAAAAAGAATCGCTCTTTTTCAAATTAGACAATAAGAATATTGCTGAATTAGCTAATATGGACATTTCTGATTTGGCCAAATGGTTAAATGATCTAGAATCAAGAATTTCAGACCGTCAGAAATTAATTAGTAAAGATGTATTAAAAGAAATTAAAGTCAGGCTTGATTTTTTATTATACGTTGGACTGGACTACCTTAATTTAAACAGACCTATAATGACCTTATCTGGTGGTGAATCACAGCGTACAAGATTAGCTACTCAAATTGGTTCACAACTCACTGGAATTACTTATGTTTTGGACGAACCTTCCATTGGCTTGCATCAGAGAGATAATCAAAGACTAATAAAATCATTAAGAGAATTAACAGACATTGGAAACACTGTAATAGTAGTGGAACATGATAAGGATATAATGTTGGCATCCGACTATATTATTGACCTTGGTCCGGGAGCTGGCAAACATGGAGGACAAATAGTAGCTGAAGGAACACCAAAACAATTTTTAAAAAATTCTGATTCTTCTACTGCAAAATATTTAAATGGTCAATTAAAAATTGAAATTCCTAAAAAAAGGCGCAAAGGAAATGGCAATTTTATTACTATATACGGAGCCACTGGTCATAACCTAAAAAACTTAAGCATTAAGTTTCCACTAGGTACATTTATTGCAATTACTGGAGTTTCGGGAAGTGGAAAGTCCACATTAATTAATGACACTTTATACCCATATTTAAGAGAATTTTTTTATAATAGTTTGCAAAGACCATTAGCTTTTGATAGAATTGAAGGAATTGAATTTCTAGATAAAGTTATTGAAATTGATCAAAATCCTATTGGAAGAACACCAAGATCAAATCCCGCAACGTATACTGGAGTATTTACAGAAATTAGAAATTTATTTTCCATACATCCTGAATCTAGAATAAGAGGTTATAAACCTGGAAGATTCTCATTTAATGTCGCAGGTGGAAGATGTGAGTTGTGTGAAGGTGGCGGAATGCGTGTAATAGAAATGAATTTCCTTCCTGATGTTTATGTATTATGCGAATCATGTCGCGGAAAAAGGTATAATAAAGAAACATTAGAAATTCTATATAAAGGAAAATCAATAGGAGATATTTTGCTTATGACTGTTGAAGAAGCAACTTCCTTTTTTGAACATATTCCAAATATTTATAGAAAATTAAGTACATTACGTGATGTTGGATTAGATTATATTACTTTAGGACAACAAGCGACCACACTTTCTGGCGGTGAAGCACAACGAGTTAAATTATCAGAAGAACTATCAAAAAAAGATACAGGAAAAACATTATATATTCTGGATGAACCAACGACTGGACTACATTTTGAAGATATAAAACACCTACTCGCCGTATTACAAAAATTAGTAGATAGAGGGAACACCGTCATGGTTATTGAACACAATTTGGATGTAATTAAAGTAGCAGATTTTGTATTAGATTTAGGTCCAGAAGGAGGAAAACAAGGCGGTCATATCGTATCCTTCGGCACACCTGAACATGTTGCAAAAGAAGAAAAATCTTTTACAGGCCAATATCTCAGAAAAGAATTATTATAATCAATTAATTTGTTTTAATATTCAATTGGTCATTGCTTTCTTAATTGTATTTAAGGAAATAACATTATTCATTATAAGAACTCCTATTAAAATTAAAATCAATCCGACTATATCATTCCAAACTATTTTTTCATCATCAAAAAATCCAATAATTAATGCAACGATTGGCATCAGATATGTAACACTTGCAGCAAACATTATATTCACTTTTTTGATAAGAATATTAAATAAAGCCATTGCTAGAGCACTTCCTAAAATACTTAGAGCTAATAAATGGTAAAAAGCATTGCCCTCACTTAGAGCAATTTTAATTTGATCGAATGATTCTGTATAAATAGCAATTGGTATACAAAATATTGATAAGGAAAAATAGAGTAAAGCAGTTAAATGTAATCCGGAAATCATATTTAAATTTTTCTTAATTACATTTGAATTTATTCCATATAAAAATGGTACTATAAATGCAATTAACAGAAAAGATAATTCAGCATTTAACTCGACTTTAGATTTAAATAATATTAACACTAACGCACCTATAAAGGCAATGATTGCACCTAATCTTTTTGATAACTCATTCTTAATACCAAAAAAGAAAACACCAATACCAAATGTACAAATAGGAGTAAAAGCATTAATAATTCCTGCTAATGAACTGGATATCCTTTGTTGTGCAAGTGGATATAAAAAAGCGGGTAGAAATGAACCGATAATTGCTATAATAATTATGGTTAGGTACTGTTTTTTATTAACTTTTTGTAATGCCCTTGGTAAAAAAGGACTTAATACTACTGCGCTGATTATCATTCTTAATACTGATATTTGGATTGGTGAAAAACTAGTTAGACTATGTTTAATGAAATAATAGCTAAATCCCCAAATGACAGTAAGTATAAGTAATACAATCCATGATAAGAAACTGGGTCTATCCATTTATTAAAAAATTCATTACTCTAATTATGATAAAAACTTTAACAAATGACAAATTTAGACATTTTTAATAAAGATTTATTATATTTAACAAATTGTGAATCACGACGGAATATAAGATTTAAGAATAATTCCTTAATCATTTAATATTCCATTGTAAAAATACATTTTTGAATCATTTACCAGCTATAAATAAAGTCAATTTCAATAATTTGTTATTAATTTTGTAGCATGAAGAATTTTAATATTTATGCAATTGTGTGTATTGTTATTCTTGGATTAAATTGCAATAATGACAATAAACCAAAAAAACTCAAATTCACCATTATTCATGAATATCCTCATGATCCTCAATCCTTTACTCAAGGTCTGGTTTGGGAAAATAATGTTTTATATGAAAGCATTGGTTTAGAAAATAAATCAAAGCTATTAAAAGTAGATATGATTACTGGACAGGCTTATGATACGATTCATATGGATGATCATATTTTTGCGGAAGGAATTTGTGTATTAGATTCCTTTATATATCAATTAACTTGGCAAAATCATTTTGTATTCGTTTATCGTAAATCCAATTTTGACCTAATAAAAACATTCAATATTGCAACTGAAGGTTGGGGAATATGTTCAGATGGTCAAAATTTATGGGTTAGTGATGGCACAAATACCTTATATTATTATAATCCAAATGATCTTGGATTAATAAAAAAGATTTATGTAAAAAATAAAAATGTAATGATAAGTCAATTGAATGAATTGGAATATGTTGATGGTTTTATTTATGCAAATCAATGGAATAGAAATGATATTTATAAAATTGATCCAATAGATGGTAAAGTGGTTGGTATCTTAAATCTATTTGATTTAAAAAATAAAGCTGCAACAAAATATTCTAATATTGATGTATTAAATGGAATTGCATTCAATTCTGAATCCAAAACTTTCTATATTACTGGGAAATTTTGGCCCACCTTATTTGAAATAAAAATTGAATAATATACCCTCGTCATAACATTGAATTTAAAATTAAAATCTTAATCATTCAAAAACAATAAGAAATTACTAACATTTTTTGAAGTAGGTTTCTTTCACACCATTTAAGAATTCAAAAAATTTAATCAAACGACTTACTCAATTTCCAAAAATTTCTGAATATAATCTCTTATCATGACCATAAATATCTTTACGAAATTGTAATCGCTTCGAATCGTCTACCCATGAAGTTAAGTACGTTATAATTACAGGAATGTGAGGTTTAATCTGAACGATGGTTTCTTTTTCAGAATACATGAGTTCATTTATTTTATTTTCTGTATAAAATTCTTCAAACCTTAAAAGATATTTAGCCAACTTTTGTGGTTCACTTAATCGAATACATCCATGACTAAATGCTCTAGTTGTTTGATTAAATAATTCCTTTGCTGGTGTATCATGAAGATAGATATTAAAATGATTTGGAAATACAAACTTTACTTGCCCTAGTGCATTGTTCTTTCCTGGTTTTTGGCGAATAGTATAAGGAAATGATTTTTTATAATTACTCCATTGAATCGACGATGCAGAAACGCGCTTGCCATTTTTTAATATTTCCATATTGTTTTGGGACAAATAGTTCTCATTTCTTTTTATTTTTGGAATCAATTCATTTATAATGATACTGGAAGGGATATTCCAATATGGGCAAAAAACAACCATTGATAAAATACCCATGAATATATTAGTAGCTGTAGCTTGTTTACCAACAACAACCTTTAAATTCCACTGTTCAATACCATTTTCGTAAACTTTTAATCTAAAATCTGGAATATTTACTAATAAATAATTATTTGGAATCGTATCCGGCATCCAACGTAACCGTTCCAAATTTATCATAATTTGCTTGATTTTATAGGATATTGGTTGATTTAATTCATAAAATGTACTTTCATCAAGCACACCATTCTCAATAAAACCATTTCTTTTTTGAAATAATTTAATGGATTCTTCCATACATTCATCAAACAAATCATCATGATCAAACTCCAAATAATCTTGAGTTAAAAATAAATTATCTTTGACCATTTCTACTATGGGCGAACGATCACCTTTAATCAATGTATTTGGCAGTGCTCCCATTAAACACCATAAGCCTTCCTTTTCAATGTGACTATATTTCTTTAATTCATTTTTTAGAGCTTTGTAAAAACTATTTACGGGTTCATATATTTCGTAACCTGCTTTAGCATTCACTAATGTATCAATCAAATAATAAAAGTTCTTTTTCTTCCTAGGAATAAACCATTCCAAATCTTTAATATTTTTATCAATTCCATAATATACTCGATTTGCATACTTAAAAAAAATGGCCGTTAAGTGTATTTCAATTAACAATTTTTGATCATCATTCAATTTACAATCCTGATCATTCATTAAAAAAGGATTGATCAAACTTAGTAACGACTCATCTATTAAGGTTGAGTCATGAAAAATTACTTGGTATTCATATAATGCATTTATAAATGTATTAGCTCCTACAGTAAAGATATTATTGCTAAACCAAGCAAACTGGAAATTTCTTCTTCTGTAAAAAGAGCTCATGTCTTCCTTAAATTTAGTGAGAGACGACTGATTTTCTAAAAAATCATATACATAACAACTATCTAATTTTTGACTACTGTAATCAAGATTCCTATAGACTTGACTATCTTGGCTAATGACTCTTTCAATTTTAATTTTCTTACAAGAGTTAAACATCAAAAAGTAAATTAAAAACAACAACACTATAATGGCTTTAGCGAAAAGCACATTTATACTATTATTAATCCTACTTATTATTGTTTTAATTATGTTCTGCGTATATATTTAATAATCCACCATTTGCAATAATGGGCGCAATTTTAATCATCACGTCTATTGGTAATGCGGGACAACCAAAACTTCTTCCTAATCTACCGTATTTTTCTATAAAACTATTGCAAACATAATGAGCTCCATGTATTATAATTTCTCTTGCTCTAGCATTTTCATTAACACCCCTTTCTAATCCATTTAAAAGTATGGCTTCGCCATGTTTTGGACTCTGGATAATTTTTCCAATATTATAAAATCCCAAACTGCTTTTTAAGGATTCAGGTTGATTTGAAAATGAAGTAGGAATAAGACCCCCTGAATTCTTTCCATGCGCAACAAGAGAATTGATTATCAATGACTTATGTTCCAAATCTATAACACAAAATCTTTTTAGATTTGATGGTTTTGTAAAATCACAAATTGCAATTATTGGCTTTGAAGGTTTATATTTAGCATATCCCTCCATGGATTTCTTGAAAGCTTCAAATCCAATAATATTTGTTAATTTGAGTTCCTTATATAAATTTTCATATTCTGTGACCGCTACAGATTTACCCTCTATCGCTTTTGAGGGTAATAAAGGTTCTGAAAAGTAAATATTAAGTAAGGTTAACCAATAAATAAAATTCATAAACCAAAGATAATTATAATTTTCTATAATTGATCAATTAAAATTTTAGAATAATTTAAACCACAATACACATTTATTCATAGTCTTAACCTTGATATCAAATTATTTTGAGCGGATAAAAATTAACATATCATTATTTTTTATAAATGGATTTCGTTAATTTTTGTTAATCAATTCAAAAGAGTTTTATGCATCCAATCAAATAATTTTGACTTAACTTTATTTTAACACCATATGATCCAATTAGAATCGTCTACATATATTTTAAAATTTCTTCGATAAAAATTGAGCTGCGTTAAAAATAGATTTTGATGATAAGTATAATTATAAAATAAAACCACTTGTATAATTTCATGTTCCAATTTCTATTTCATTATCTTATTGTTTTAAAACATATTAAATTATTACATAATATAAAATAGTACTCATATTCATATTATTATAATTGATTTATGAAATGTTAATAGTTTTTAAAATTAGATATTTTAGTAGAATAAAAGCAACCTTTTGTCGATCATACTTGTCTTATGTTAAGAATAATGCAAAACTTTGCAGCATTATTGGATTAATATAATCATTGTTATAAATAAATTAAGAATTATTAATAAATAAATATTTGAATTATGAAACAGTTACTATTAGGGGGGTTATTATTATTAAGCGCGTTTTCTAATGCACAGTATAAGGAGATTACGCATCCAGCAAATTTTCGTGGTGTAATTTATGATTTATCTACCAACCTTCCAATTGAAGGCGCCATGATAAAAATAGAAAATCAAACTAATGAGTTTATCACAATGAGCGATGTTGAAGGTTATTTTTTTCTGATCGGTGCACCAAATGGTGGATTTAAAGTTAAAATTTCAATGACTGGCTATGAAGATAAAATATTGGAAAATGTACAGCGAATAACTGATGTTGAATATCATTTAGGTTTGGAACAAAAGAAGGTTCAGCATTTTGATTTAAATTAAAATTTATCCCATTGTAGATAATAAATTATACCTGGTCTTTTTGATCAGGTATTTTTATTTAAATTACATTCATCGACAACAAATTTCTTAATCTTTCATTTCCAATAAATGATATCTTTGCGCTTTTATTCAAGTTATGAAACATAGTTTTCCGGTTAAAATCAAAGATGTTCAAAAAGAGACAGAAAGCTGTATTTCCATATCATTTGATATTAATGATGAGCTTAAAGACCTTTTTCAATATAAACCTGGTCAGTATATAACAATAATTAAGAATATAAATGGGACTGATTTTCACAGATCTTATTCTCTTTGCTCCAGCCCATTTGATAATGAATGGCGCGTAGCCATTAAAAAGATTGAAGGAGGCGTTTTTTCTACCTACGCCAATGATCATTTTAAAATAGGAGATTTAATCGAAATTATGCCTCCTGATGGCAAATTCACTACGAATATTAATGAAATAAACACTAAATCATACCTGTTTATAGCTTCTGGTAGTGGAATAACACCTATTTTATCTTTAATCAAATCTATTTTATTAATTGAAAAAAATAGCCAAGTAACACTCATATATGGAAATCAAAAAAGTGATGCGATTATCTTTAAAAATACACTTTTAGCTTTAAAAGATAATTACTTACATCAATTTCAAGTACATTTTATCTTGAGTCAGGAAGCTCAAGATGAGGAACTATTTAACGGTAGGATAAATGCTGATAAAATTATTAACTTTAATAACAAAATATTCTTTCCTGATCAATTAGACGAAGTTTTTATTTGTGGCCCTGAAGAAATGATCATGACTGTAAAAGAAGTATTGATTTCATGTGGTATTAATGAACATAAAATTCATTTTGAGCTCTTTGGTGCTCCTATTTTAAACCTAACAAAATTAAAACCTCAGGAATCCTCTGGTCAAGTTTCAAAAATTAATTTAAAAATTGATGGTAGAACCTTAAGTTTTTTATTACCCTTTGGAACTCAAAGTATACTTGATGCGGCCCTTAATAAAAATGCGAATTTACCTTATGCATGTAAAGGAGGTGTTTGTTGTACCTGTAAGGCAAAACTAATAGATGGTGAAGTAAGCATGAATGTTAATTATGGTTTGGAACCTGATGAAATAGCAAATGGATATATTTTAACCTGCCAATCTTATCCAAAAACTACAGAAATTAACATTGATTTTGATCAATAATTAAAGTTTTCTGTTATTGTAACAAATATTATAAAGTACTTTTGATCTATTGGGTGCAAATTTGCTTTAAAACAAAGACTTATGGATATATCAGTATTAAATAACAAATTCCAACATCGAATAGATCTTGAAGAAAAGATTGAAGCGAAGGATTGGATGCCAGATGGTTATAGAAAAACACTCATCCGCCAAATAGCTCAACATGCTCATTCTGAAGTAGTTGGAATGCTTCCTGAGGGAAATTGGATCTCCAGGGCACCAACACTTAAGCGAAAGGCCATCCTTTTAGCTAAAGTTCAGGATGAAGCTGGTCATGGTCTATATTTATATAGTGCTGCCGAAACACTGGGGATTGATCGTGAGACTTTATATGAAGAATTAAATTCTGGTAAGTCAAAATATTCTAGTATTTTCAATTATCCTGCTTTAACCTGGGCAGATATGGGTGCAATTGGTTGGTTAGTCGATGGTGCAGCAATTTTAAATCAAGTTGCACTTTGCCGAACTTCTTACGGACCATATGCTAGGGCTATGGTGAAAATATGTAAAGAAGAAAGTTTTCATCAACGGCAGGGATTTGAAATCATGCTCACTTTATGTAATGGAAGTGAACTTCAAAAAAAAATGGCCCAAGACGCACTTAACAGATGGTGGTGGCCATCACTTATGATGTTTGGTCCAAGAGATTCAGAATCTCCAAATTCAAGTCAAAACATAACTTGGAAAATAAAACGATTTACAAACGATGATTTACGTCAAAAATTCGTTGACATGACAGTTCCTCAAGCAACCATTTTAGGTTTAACTATTCCAGATGAAAAATTGTCTTGGAATAGTGAACGAAATCATTACGACATGGGTGAAATAAATTGGGAGGAATTTTGGAATGTTTTAAATGGAAATGGACCTTGCAATAAACAGCGTTTAGATGCTCGAAAAAAAGCACATGAAAACGGTTCTTGGGTTCGGGATGCTGCTGTTGCTTATTCTTCAAAAAAATTTAAAAAAATGGCTTCTTAGCCAATATTTATTAACTAAATTAAATAATCTATTTTGAATACTTGGCCACTTTTTGAAGTATTTATTAGAAGTAAAAATGGGTTAGACCACAAACATGTTGGTAGCCTTCATGCAACAGATGCAAAGATGGCCATTGAAAATGCAAGAGATGTTTACACCAGAAGACAAGAAGGAGTAAGTATTTGGGTTGTAGAGTCTAATCTGATTGTATCTTCAGATCCTGCAGAAAATGAATCACTTTTCGATCCTGCTCAAGATAAAATTTATAGACATCCTACATTCTATAACTTGCCAGATGAGCTAAAACATATGTAATGGATAATTCCGATAAAGCAATTTTTGATTTTATTTTGATCCATGCTGATAACTCATTAATCCTTGGTCAAAGACTTGGAGAATGGTGTGGACATGGTCCCGTTCTAGAACAAGACATAGCCTTAACTAATATTGCTTTAGATTATATTGGCAGGGCAAGATTATTATATCAACTTGCAGCAAAAATTGAAAATAATAATCGTACTGAAGATGATCTTGCTTTTTTAAGAGATGTAATGGATTTTAAAAATGTACTGCTGGTTGAACAAGAAAATGTAGATTTTGCATATACCATTGTAAGACAATTTCTTTTAGAAGCATTCAATCACCCTTTCTTTAATCAATTAATAAATTCTCAAAATATTAATTTATCAGAAATTGCACAGAAATCTATAAAAGAGACAACCTACCACTTGAGGTGGTGCAGCGAGTGGCTTATTCGACTTGGTGATGGAACCGAATTAAGCCATATCAAAGTTCAGACTGCAGTTAATAATTTATGGACATATACCCAGGAATTATTCAAACCTGTTGAATCAGAAATAGAAATGACAAAACAAGGAATATGCCCTGATTTACAATTAATTCATAAAATTTGGAATGAAACTATTGATCGCGTCTTTTTAGAAGCCACTCTAATTAAACCTGATTCTGTGTGGATGCAAAATGGAGGGAAGTCAGGAGTTCACTCGGAACATTTGGGATATATTTTATCTGACTTGCAATTTATGCAAAGAGCTTATCCAGGTCTTGAATGGTAAAAACCTCAATTTTATTATCATTAATTAAATTCAATATTAAATAAATTAAAGTTCATATAAACACTAACCATTGAATCAATTTGCAATAAAATATATTTCTAAAACTCAATTTATAGACATTGATTCTAGTAATGTAAAATTTAGATTATTTAATAAGATTGATATAATCCAAAAAATAAAGTACTTCACCAAAAAATTAAATGATTCTATTCAAATTGCATTAGTAATTCAAAATCAAAAAATGAATAATTTACTAAATCTGAATTGGATTAGTCTATACACAATTTTTAAAATCAAATATATTTCCTTATTTTGTAATAATTGCCTTCAAAGAAAAGAAAATAGAATTAAAAAATTATTTACTAATACTGATTTTTTAAAAATACCAATTTTACTAGTTACAAAAACACTCTAAAATATATGTTTACATTAAAAAATTTCAAATCACTCTTTAAACGATCTCAAACTTTAGACTCCCATTATAATTTTTACTTTAATTAAACTTATGGAAATTGGAATCATTGGATTAGGAACTATGGGGCAAGGAATAGCTCAAGTTTTTGCAACAGCAGGATATGAAATAATGTTGTTTGATACTTTTGAGGGTGCCACTCAAAAAGCCAAACTTTCCATTGAAAAATCATTAGAACAATTGGTTCAAAAATCAAAATTATCAACTACTGAAGCAAAAATTATTGAATCAAAATTTCATTGGAAATCTAATTTAAATGAATTTTATTCATGCGAACTTATTATTGAAGTAATAAAAGAAGATTTATCTTTGAAAAAAGAACTCTTTAGTCAATTAAATAAAATTATTTCAGATACTTGTATAGTAGCTACAAATACATCTTCATTGTCTATTACTGCTCTGGCATCAACCGTTCTTTTTCCTGACAGGTTTATCGGAGTGCATTTCTTTAATCCTGCAACAATAATGCCTTTAGTGGAAGTAATTCCAGCTATCCAAACTTCGCAAAAAACTATTGATACTGTGAAGCAAATTTTATTGAAAAGTAAAAAAGTAATTGTACAAGCAATAGATACTCCAGGATTTATAGTAAATCGATTAGCAAGACCATTTTATGGAGAAGCTATAAAAATGTATGAAGAGGGAATAGCTGACATTGAAACAATAGATTGGGCTATGACCGAAATTGGAGGTTTTAAAATGGGGCCGTTCACATTAATGGATTTCATTGGTCATGATATAAATTATGCTGTTACTGAAAGTATTTTTAATGCTTTTTATTATGATAGCAGATATAAACCTTCGTTTACTCAAAAAAGATTATTGGAAGCAGGATTTTTAGGTAGAAAATCTGGTCGTGGTTTTTATCAATACCATAATTCTGAAATTAAATCAACTCCAAATAAAGATTTCACACTCGGTAAAAATATAGTGAATCAAATTTTGGTAATGCTCATTAATGAAGCTGCTGAAGCTTTACTTTTACAAGTTGCAACTAAGGAGGATTTAGAACTTGCGATGACAAAGGGTGTAAATTATCCAAAAGGTTTATTGACTTGGGCTGACGAAATAGGTATACAAAATTGCGTTAATCAATTAGATGAATTGTTTAACAAATATCATGATACCAGATATCGATGTTGTGTACTATTAAGAGAATATGCTGCAAAAAATATGACTTTTTTTCAATAACTTGTTTCATAAATGAAAACTGCAGAATTAGTGTTTAATAAAATGTTTAACTCAGATAAGTTTAGTCAATGGTTAAATATAGAAAAAATACTTACTAATGAAGGACATTGCATATTAAAAATGCACGTTAGATCAGATATGATGAATGGACATAATGTGGCTCATGGCGGTATTTCTTATTCGCTTGCTGACAGTGCTTTTGCATTTGCCTGTAATAGTTATGATCAACTAAGCCTTTCTATAGAGACATCAATAACCCATACTAATGCGATCCGTGAAAACGACATATTAATTGCTGAAGCAAAATTGATTACCCAATCAAAAAAAATTGGTACTTACGAAGTAATTGTTAAAAATCAAGAAGACATTATTGTTGCAGTTTTTAAAGGCGTTTGTTACAGGACTAGTCAAAATGTAATTTAAAATATATGGATACATTTATAATTGATGGAACAAGATCTCCAATAGGTTCATTAGGTGGATCTTTAGCTTTGGTTAGAACTGATGACCTCGCTGCTCACAGCATTCGATCATTAATGAATAAATATCCCTTTATAGATCCATTAGATATTGACGATGTTATACTAGGATGTGCCAATCAATCTGGAGAAGATAATCGCAACATTGCTAGAATGGCTTCTTTATTAGCTGGATTACATTATAAAGTTGCAGGCGAAACTATAAATCGATTATGCGCATCGGGAATGTCGGCTGTTATTCATGCTCATCGAGCTATTCAAACAAACGACGGTCATTTATTTATTTCTGGTGGCGTTGAAGGTATGACTCGAAGTCCCTGGATCATTTCTAAAACAAGCTCTGCTTTTGGTCGAGATGCTAAAATGTATGATAGTACCTTTGGTTGGCGTTTTATCAATCCCTCTTTAGAACAACAATATGGCTGTGATAGCATGGGTGAAACGGCTGAGAATCTAGCTGTCAAATACAATATTTCAAGGTTCGATCAAGATTCTTTTGCTTTCTGGTCACAGGAAAAAACAAAAAATGCTTTTTTAGCAAAAAGATTTTCTAAAGAAATAGTACCAATTGCTATTCCTCTTGGAAAAAATAATTCTATGTTATTTGAGAAAGATGAGTTTCCTAAACCTGATTCGACTTTAGAAAAACTAAGCAGTTTAAAACCAGCTTTTCGAACCAATGGTACAGTTACAGCAGGTAATTCATCCGGATTGAATGATGGTTCTGCAGCATTATTAATTGGATCATCCACTATTATTGATAAATATCAATTCAAACCTTTAGCTAAAATTATTTCCTCAGCGGTAATTGGCACTGAACCCAAATTTATGGGAATAGGGCCAGTTGAAGCTAGTAGATTAGCCTTAAAAAAAGCAAATCTTAAATTAGAACAGATGGGAATTATCGAAATCAATGAGGCCTTTGCATCACAAGTACTATCTTGTACCCGTGAATTAGGTATAGATGATCGTGACGATCGAATTAATCCAAACGGTGGAGCCATTGCCTTAGGTCACCCATTGGGAATGTCTGGCTCAAGATTAATCCTGACAGCAGCTCACGAATTACATGAAAAAAATGTTGAATTTGCATTATGTACTATGTGTATTGGGGTCGGCCAGGGATATGCCGTTATTATTCAACGGGTTTAATCTATCTGAATATTTATTTTCCTACAAAATAACATTTTTATAATGGATAAAAAATTGTTTTTAACATCAAAATTTATAAACTTATTGCAACCTCTTGACCCAAATTCAAACGGGAAGTGGGGACTTATGAATGTTCATCAAATGGTAGAACATTTAATAGAATCTTTTAAAGTTGCTAATGGAAATGTTATAGTGAACGAAATTATTACCCCTTTAGAAAAACTAGAAAAAATGCAATCTTTTATTCGTTCTGAAATACCTTTTAAAGAAAATACAAAAAATGCGTTAATGCCTGATACACCTGCTCCGATCATAAATATAGACTATTTAGCTTCATTAAAAAATTTACAATTTGAAATCAATGAAATGTATCATTTCTATGATGTTAATCCAAATTCTAAATTGAGAAATCCATTTTTTGGAGATTTGGATCTTAGTTTAAATGAAGCTTTATTATTTAAGCATGTTACACACCATTGTAAACAATTTGGAATTACCATTATAAATTAATTGAAATATGTTATTAAAATTAAAAAATTATATTGAAGATCAATGGATTGAAGGAAATAATGATGGTCAAATTTTAATGGATTCAGTTAAAGGCGAACCCATTGCCATAGCCTCATCTTCCGGAATTGATTTTGAAAAAATGCTACAGTATGGTCGAAAAGTCGGAGGCAATAATTTAAGAAAATTAACCTTTCATGAAAGAGGTAGGATGTTAAAGGCCTTAGCATTATTTTTGACAGAACGCAAATCTTTATATTATCCTATTAGTTATATGACGGGTGCAACTAAAACTGATAGTTGGGTTGACATCGATGGAGGAATTGGTACCCTTTTCGCTTATGCAAGTTTAAGAAAAAAATTTCCCAACCAAAAATTTTATGTGGACGGAGACCCGGTTTCTTTATCGAAATCAAATACTTTTATTGGACATCATATTATGGTTCCAAAAGAAGGTGTTGCCATTCATATAAACGCATTTAATTTTCCAATATGGGGAATGTTGGAAAAAATTTCAGTCAATTTATTGGCAGGTGTTCCTGCTATAATAAAACCTGCTACTGTAACTTCTTTTCTAACAGAAGCCGTTTTCAAAGATATCATTTCTTCTGGTATTTTACCGAAAGGATCCATCCAATTAATTTGCGGGTCTGCAAATGGTATTCTGGACCATGTCATTTCTCAAGATGTTGTCACCTTCACGGGTTCATCACAAACTGGTAGACAGTTAAAGGCACATCCTAAAATAATTAGTGAGTCTGTTCCTTTTAACATGGAGGCAGATTCTTTAAATTGTTCTATACTTGGATTGGATGCTGCTCCAGGTAGTAAAGATTTTGATATATTCATTAAAGAAGTGCATAGGGAAATGACTACTAAATGTGGTCAAAAGTGTACTGCCATCCGAAGGATTATTGTTCCCCAAAATTATTTATCAGATGTTCAAATTGCATTAAGTTTAAGACTACAAAAAACAATTATTGGGAATCCTAATAACGAAGAAGTCAAGATGGGTGCCCTAGCTGGTCCAATTCAATTAAAAGAAGTAAAAGAAAAAATTATAGCGCTATCTAAATTAACACCCATTGTTTATGGTACTTTAGATCCAATTTCTGTTGTTGATGCAGATGGAAGTAAAGGCTCTTTTATATCTCCTATTTTGATGTTGAATGAGCAACCTTTTAAATATTTAGATTCACATGAGTTAGAAGCATTTGGCCCTGCAAGTACTTTGATTCCATATAATGATTTAGATGAAGCTATAGCAATTTCAAAATTAGGTAAGGGGTCATTAGTAAGTTCAATCATTACCTCTGATAAAACAATTGCTACTTCTTATGTTTTAAATGCTGCATCGCACCATGGACGGATTTTAATATTAAATGAATCCTGTGCAAAAGAAAGTACCGGACACGGATCACCAATGCCCATGTTGGTTCATGGTGGTCCTGGAAGAGCAGGTGGTGGAGAAGAAATGGGTGGTTTACGTGGTGTGAAACATTATTTGCAAAGAACTGCTATTCAAGGTTCTCCAGATATGATTACTCAAATTACTCAAGTTCATCAATATGGATCAACTGGCCATGAAAAAGAAATTCATCTATTCAAAAAGTATTTTGAAGAATTAAATATTGGCGATATGTTAGTAACTGCTAAACACACAGTAACCGATGCTGATATTACCAATTTTGCAAACCTTAGTGGAGATCATTTTTATGCCCACATGGATGCTACTTCACTGGAAGGAACCATTTTTAATCAACGCGTAGCACATGGATATTATATTTTATCAAAAGCCGCAGGTTTGTTTGTAGATGCAAAAAAAGGACCTGTTTTATTAAATTATGGAATAGATGAGTGCCGCTTTACAAAACCAGTCTATCCGGGGATGACCATTTGTGTAAAACTAATAGTTAAAGAAAAAATCGAACAAGAAAAAAAATCTGAAGACGATATTGATAAGGGTATTGTTAAATGGTTGGTTGATGTTTTTGATGAATCCGGTGATTCAGTAGCAATAGCCACCATATTGACTATGGTAAAGAAAAAATATCCATCTATTTAAATTACTCATTTTTCAAATAGAATAATTATGAATGTTAATTTAGTGAATGATGAACAAATAGACAATTTAGATAAAATTGGCTATTTAGATGTTTTTGTAGATCCCAATTTGGATTTAATTTCAGAAATTAATCATTTAAAAAAAGAAAAAAATGCTGTCATCTTAGCTCATTACTATCAAGATCCTGACATTCAAGATATCGCTGATTTTGTTGGAGATAGCCTTCAATTATCTCAAGAAGCAGAAAGGACAACTGCAGATATGATTGTATTTGCAGGTGTGCATTTCATGGCTGAAACTGCAAAAATTTTATCTCCAAATAAAAAAGTTGTTCTCCCGGATTTAAAAGCGGGTTGTTCTTTATCGGATTCATGTCCAGCTCCCTTATTTGCAAAATTCAAAGAAAAATATCCAGATCATATTGTGGTTAGTTATGTAAATTGCAGTGCAGAATTAAAAACATTAACTGATATTTGCTGTACTTCATCTAATGCTGTCCATATTATAAACAGTATCCCTATTGATCGTGATATTATTTTTGCTCCTGACAAAAATCTAGGTGCATATTTAGAAAAAATAACAGGTCGTAAAATGATCCTTTGGAATGGCTCTTGCATGGTTCATGAAATATTTTCGCATGAAAAAATAACCAAATTAAAAATTAAACATCCTGAAGCTCTAATTATTGCCCATCCTGAATGCGAATCTGCTGTATTAGAATTAGCAGATTATATTGGTTCAACAAGTGGTTTGCTTAAGTTTATTCAAAAAAATGAATCCCAATCATTTATTGTTGCCACTGAATCAGGAATCATTCATCAAATGCAATTAGCATCTCCAAATAAAACTTTTATTCCGGCCCCACCAACGAATCATTGTGCATGTAATGAATGTCCACATATGAAACGCAATACTTTGGAAAAATTATATCTCTGTCTAAAATATGAGTTACCTGAAATTATTCTTTCAGATTATGTTCTAAAAAATGCAAAAAATGCAATCGATAGAATGTTAGAAATAAGTTTAGCAGCTGGGCTTTAGGATTAATTTTTAATTAATTTTAATTTAGGGTATTATGTTGGGGTCTAAAAATATTAATGATTGAATCCTAAGAAATTAATTTAATAATTTCTTCAATATTATTACGTTCATTAGATAATCTGGGTACTTTTTGTTGTGCTCCAATTTTATTTCTATTTTTTAACCATTTCATAAATGTACCAGAAGGTGCTATGTGCAACTTTAATCGCTCCATTGCTAAACCTTTGTACCTTTTAGCTTCATAATCCGAATTTAATTTTTTCAAATTATCATCCAATACATTTGCAAAAGCTTCAGCATCTTCAGGGGGTTTCTCAAACTCAATAACCCATTCATGTCCACCTTTACTATTTGTATTTAAAAAAATAGGCGCTGCCGTATAATCTCGTACTAAAACCCCAAATTCTTTACTTGTTTTTGCAAGTGCTTCATCTGTATTTGCTACCATTAGCTCCTCTCCAAATACATTAATAAATTGTTTAACCCGCCCCGTTATTTTAATTTTATATGGAGAAGTTGAAGTAAATTGAATGGTGTCTCCTATTTTGTAACGATAAAGTCCAGAATTTGTGGTTATAACCATTGCATAATTTTTTCCCACTTCAACTTCATGAAGTAATTTAGTTTCAGGAAACTCTTTTTCCCATTCAGCCATTGGAATAAATTCATAATACACACCATTATCTAATAAAAGCAACATATCATCGTGCCCAAAATCATTCTGAACTGCAAAATAACCCTCAGAAGCATTGTAGGTCTCCATATATGACATTCCTGGATTTGGAAAAAAAGTTTCAAATGGCTTCCTATAAGGAACAAAACTTACTGCACCATGCACAAATGCTTGTATGTTGGGCCAAATTTCTTGGATATTCTGCTTTCCTGTAATTTCTAGCAATTTTTTGAATAATACCATAGCCCAAGTAGGTGTTCCAGCTATCATTCGAATATCTTCATTCAAACAATTAGTTGCTATTAATTCTAATTTTTCTTCAAAATTAGGTATTAAATTAATATCTAAACTTGGACTAATAAATGGTAAAGCAAATTTTGAAGTTCTTTGTAAAATAACAGCTGATACATCTCCAATAATACTACCTGGATATTCTTTGAGGTCTTTATTTAAGCTACCAACCAATAGTATACTTTTTCCTTCTACAATTTTTGGATTCTCAAGATTCTCATAAAGCTTAGCCACTAAACGCCAACTCCCCTTTGTATGACAATCTTTATGATTTTCATTAGTGATGGGTATAAATTTACTTTTATCGGCTGTAGTCCCCGATGATTTAGCAAAATATTTTACCCTTCCTGGCCATAATATATCCGTTTCACCTTGCATCATACGATTTATATCATTTTTAAACAAATCGTATTCACGAATAGGAACTCTTTGCTGCCACTCTTCTTTTTTGGTTATACTATCAAATTGATATCTTAAACCCCATTCAGTATTTCTGGCTGTCTTTAGTATGGTCTTTAATTGGGCAGTTTGGGTTTCATGTGGTTTTTCAATAAAATTCTCAATTTGGCCTTGATGCACTTTTAAGTATTGTGACCATATGGCGTTAATTAAGCTATTCATTTATTGATCTTGATGGATATTTGCCTCAAAATTAACAAATTGACATATAAAAATAGCATATTTTAATCTGGAATACGTATCTCGTAGACCTTGCGCATCTTATTTGGTAAACTTGACTTCAATAACCAAGGATTATATAATTTTAACTTGCGATATGTTATACCATGATCGTGGGCAAAATCAGCCAGACTTTCTATAGTTGTATCTATGACAACAGACTTATACTTATCCATTTTTCCATATCCTAAGTGAGAATCCATATAGAAGCCATATTTTTCAGGATTCTGCATTATTTCTTTAATCGCCAGTATTCTAAAAACGTATCTATTGGTCTCATCACTTAAATTAAGATCATAATAATTATCTTCCTTTTGTTCCTCAATTGCACTTTGCAAGCCATTTGGTCCCATATTATAAGCTGCCGCGACTAAGGTCCAGGAACCAAATTTTTGCTTTATTTTTTTAAGGTACTGACAAGCAGCAAAAGTTGATTTCTCAAAATGATTCCGCTCATCAACAAATTCTGTAACTTCAAGACCTAATTCTTTTGCAGTCGGATTCATAAATTGCCAAAAACCTTTTGCTCCGGCAGATGACATCGAATTTCTAAGAGAGCTCTCTGCTACAGCTAGGTATTTCAAGTCGTCAGGTATACCTTCTTTCTCAAAAACTTCTTCAATAAACGGAAAATATCGTTTTGCTAATTTTAAATGGAGTATTGTTGAAGTATGTTGATAGGTATTGGATAATAATTCTCTTTCTAATCTTTCAGAAACATCAAAATTTTCAATTGGAATTATTTCATCTGCAAAATAATATTTTGAATCTAAGGGTATAGGTACAATTTTTTGTATTAATGAATCAAAATATTGGGATGTGGGTGTTTTAGAACTAATCAACAAAAACATAACTAAAATTAAAAAACAACCAATACCAATTGTTATTCTTTTATCGATTCTATTTTTCATATTTTACCATCGCTTTTTAGAAAATTATCAATTATAAACTAAGTTTCTCTAAATGAATTTCTTCACCGTAAAACAATTTTGTTGTTTTTTCAAAATGAACTGACCAATCGGTAACCAAAAATTGATCTCTTTTATTTTTTATTTCATTATTCAATAAATTTTCCTTAATTAAAATTGATTTTAGCTTAGCTGCAACAACTTGTGAAGAATCAAAAATTTTTATTTTATAATTATAAAATGCTTCAATTTCATTTTTAATTAATGGATAATGGGTACAAGCTAATACTAAGCTATCAATACCCTTTAATTCTGGAAGGTCCAGATATTCATGTAAAACTGCATTGCTTATGGAATTATTATAAAACCCTTCTTCAATCATTGGAGCTAATAATGGCGTAGCAACTGCTGAAAATTTCAGTGTTTTTTTTCTTCTTATAAGCTTGTTTTGGTAAACATTAGACTGAATTGTTGTTTTAGTAGCTATTATTCCAAGATGTTTTATACTTTCGTCGGCTACTACAATTTCGATCATGGGATCGATGACATTAATTACAGGGATACTTCCTTTATGTTGATCTCTCAAAAGCTCATAGGCTGCTGCCGAAGCTGTGTTACATGCTATTACGAGTGCTTTACAAGACTTTTCTTTTATTAAATAATTTGCAATTTGCGATGCATAATATCTAATCAAATCCATCGACTTATCACCGTATGGCATATGACTGGTATCGCCAATATAAATGATTTGTTCGTTTGGAAGGATTTTATTGATTGCTTGTGCTACAGTAAGGCCTCCAATTCCAGAGTCAAAAACTCCAATTGGGCGATCCGAGTAAATAGACAAATTTTAAATGCCTAATTTGGTTTTCACTAATGCAGTTATATCCATACTTTCTTGAGCATATAATAGAATTCCCGCACTTGAATCGAAAATATAGGTAAACTGATTTTCTGTAGCAACTTGTTTAATAATATTATTTACTTTATCTAAAATGGGTTGTAAAGTTTCTTGACGCTTTGTTTGCAACTGTTTTTGCATCTCTTGTTCAAACTTACCCAATTCTCCTTCTTGTTCTTTTAATTTTTTAGCTTCTTCCTCCAACGCTTTTGGAGAAATTTCACCAGATTGTTCTTTTCTTTGAAGGTCTTTATATTTCCCTTCTAAATCTTGAACCATTTGTTGCCCCTTTTTTTCCAATTGAGCTTGAAGGGCTTGAAGGTTTGCATCAGCTTGTTTTACTTCAGGTAATTCTGACAACAATGCTTGAGAATTTAAATATCCAAATTTTTGTGCATGGATTACCGTTCCTGAACCAATTATGAAACAAAATAATAAAGTTAATATATTGATTTTCATGATTTTATAAAATTTTATTCGCGCAAATATACATTTTTTTTAAAAATATATTGACATAATTATTTACCTGTTGGTTTGAATTTTTTGATGATGTCATCGGTCTTATCTAATTCTTTACTATAATAGATGACACCTGCCGATCCGCTGGTATCAAAAATAACTTCTAAACCTTTTGAAATTGCATATTCTTGAATGGCTGCATAAACTTTATCTTGAACGGGTCTTACTAAATCTTGCCTTTTTTTGAATAATTCTCCTTCTTCTCCGAATTTATCTTTTTGCATTTTACGAGCTTCCTTTTCGCGATTCATAATTTCCTCTTCCTTTCCTTTGCGTTGTTCTTCTGTTAAAAGCACTTGCTCGGCTTGATATTTATTATATAATGCTTTTATTTTATCATACTCTACTGCTATTTCTTGCTTCCAAGTTGCTGCCACACGATCCAATTCGTCTTGAGCCTTTTTGTATTCATCAATATTGTCTAATACTTTATTAACATCTACTAATACAAATCGCTGAGCCTTTACACCATTAATAATGAATCCAATGGAAAAAATAACGATAAAAAATTTTACTAGTTTCATTTTGTTTAAATTATAGAATTTTAAAATCAAGTACATTGTCATTGATGAAAGCACAATATTTCATCCAATAATGTTAGTAACTTAAAATTTATTGCAATAGTTTGTTGGTTTATTTGTTTAACGTGAACTTAACTATTAATAATAGAATTAAAAAAATTAAGCTTCTTTTTCAATAGATTCAATATTGGTCTTTTCATCAGAAACATGCTGTCCGGTTAAAGGCACTGGCTCCGCTGATTTATCCTTATGATAAGGAGATGGGCCAATTAATCTTTCAACATCAGACCTTAATAATACTTCCTTTTTAAGAAGTTCAGCAGCCAATATATCCAATTCTGGTCTCTTTTCAACTAATAAATTTTGTGCTCTAATATACTGAATATCAATAAGTTTTCTAACTTCTTCGTCCATTAGTTTAGCGGTTTCTTCACTATATGGTCTTTGAAAATTCTCTTGAGCCATACTATAAAATGAAACATTGCCAACTTTTTCATTCATACCAAAAACTGAAATCATACTATATCCCATCTTAGTTACAGTATCTAAATCAGATTGAGCCCCTGTTGAAATTTTATCGAATATTATTCTTTCTGCTGCTCGACCACCCATTGTCATGCATATTCTGTCTAGCATTGCTTCAGTTCTAGTTATATATTCTTCTTTTGGTAAATATTGAGCATACCCAAGGGTCCCTATACCCCTAGGAACTATAGTAACTTTAACTAACGGACTTGCATAAGGTAAGTACCAACCACAAATTGCATGTCCTGCTTCGTGAAAAGCAATAACTTGTTTTTCATCTGGTGAAATTAATTTGTTTTTCTTTTCCAAGCCACCGATGACTCTATCTAATGCAAAATTAAAGTCATCCAAATCAATTTCTTTTTTATTTCTTCGGGCTGCAACCAAGGCAGACTCATTACAAACATTTGCAATATCTGCACCTGCAAATCCTGGCGTCATCTCAGCTAAGACTCCAGGTGTAACCTCTGCAGAAAGTTTCAATTTTTTTAAATGTACTTTGAAAATTTCAGCTCTACCCTTTAAATCTGGTGGATCAATTGATATTTGTCTATCAAATCGACCGGGACGCAACAAAGCACTATCTAAAATATCTGGTCTATTGGTAGCTGCCATCAAAATTACACCATTGTCAGTACTAAAGCCATCCATTTCAACCAACAATTGATTTAAGGTGTTTTCTCTTTCATCATTCCCGCCCTGCATTTGATTTTTACCTCTGGCCCTGCCTACTGCATCAATCTCATCTATAAAGACTATACAAGGTGCCTTTTCACGGGCTTGTCTAAACAAGTCTCTAACTCTTGAAGCCCCAACGCCGACGAACATTTCAACAAAATCAGAACCAGAAATAGTAAAAAAAGGTACACCTGCTTCTCCAGCTACAGCTTTAGCCAATAAGGTTTTTCCTGTACCCGGGGGTCCAACTAATAATACACCTTTTGGAATTTTGCCTCCTAAAGAAGTATATTTTTTTGGATTCTTAAGAAAATCAACCACCTCCATTACCTCCTCCTTAGCTTCGTCAAGTCCCGCTACATCCTCAAAAGTTGTATTAGTCATACTGTTTTTTTCAAACAACATAGCTTTTGATTTACCTATATTAAATATTTGGCCTCCAGGTCCAGATCCACCACCACCTACTTTCCTCATTATCAACATCCAAATACCAAGTATTAATAAAAAAGGTAAAACAAATGATAATATCGGCCCTAACCAATTTTGTTTTTCAACATAACTAAGTTCTATTTTATTAGGCAAACGCTCATTTAGTTTATCAATTTTATTTGCAAAATTTTCTTCGGGTCCAATATTAAAAAAATAATGGGGTTTTACTCCTAGTGATGATTTCCCGGCATCTTTATATTCATCTTTAGTTAATGCCTCCTTTTTGAGATATATGTAAGCATATTTTTTATTCGTAATTTCGACTTTATCAAGGTCGCCTTTAAGAGCCATATCTTCAAATCGGCTAAAACTAACCGGATCCTTAGTGGGGTTGGCTATATAAAATAGATTAACTCCAATTATTGCTAAAAATAGTATGCCGTATATCCAATAGGAATTAAATCCTTTGTTTCCATTATCCTTTTTTTTCGGAAGCGGATTATTTTCTTGATTTTCCATGTTTTCTAATTAAATTCGTGTTCTCAATAAAAATTTATCTAATAACGAAGATTTGTGGTAAACAGTTGCTGATTTTTAAATATTTTGATATTCTTTAAATTTTCCGTCACTCCAAAGATCTTCTAAATCATAATAATGTCTTGTCGCTTTGTCAAAAATATGGACTACTACATCAAAAAAATCGACCAATACCCACTTTGCTCCGATTTGACCTTCAGATCTTCCTTCTATACCTCCAAATTCAGATTTAACCCTTCTGTTAACATTATTGGCGATTGCCTTTATCTGAGTACTGCTCTCTCCTTCTGTAATAACAAAAAATTTGGCAGGAGCATCAGGGATATGTCTCAAGTCAATTTGTACAATGGCTTTTCCCTTTATATCCTGGATACTGTCAATTATTAAATCTAGAAATGCATTATCTTTAGCATCTCTTTGCGGAACTTCCCTAATGTTTCTTTCCAAAATTTAATTCTTTTTAATTTTTTGATGATCTAAATTGACGATAACATGCTCTTTGACTTTGATTTTATTCATGTGAAAGAAATAGACTCTACCAACAATTTTGCTCTAAATTACATAACAAAAACCAATCCAAAGGATGGTTTCTGCATATTTACTGACTATCAGACAGCAGGGAAAGGACAATATGGCAGACAATGGGAAAGTAATTCTGGGCAAAACCTATTATGTAGTATAATTTTAAAGCCAAGCAACTTAAAAATTGAAAACCTATTTGAACTACATGTAATAACCAGTTTGGCCATTTTTAAAACATTAAATGATTTATCAATTAAAGAGCTTAAGATTAAATGGCCAAATGACATTTTTGTTGGTAATAATAAAATAGCTGGAATTCTCATACAAAATGTAATACGTGGAACAAAATTAGTTTCAAGTATAATTGGAATAGGTATAAATGTAAATCAATTGCAATTCAACACAAATAATCTAGTGAGTTCAATCAAAAATGAAATAGGGAATGACATTGAAATAAGACCATTGCTTGCAATTTTACATAAAAATTTAATGTATTACAATGATATCCTAAAAAATACAATCCATGATCAATTACTTAAAGAATACAATGATCATTTATATAATAAAAATATGGAAATTCAATTTAAAACCAAAACGGATGAGCTTAGAAAGGGTCAATTGGTTGGAGTAAATACTATTGGTCAATTAATTATCTATACAGTTGATAAACTTCTAATATTTGACTTTGGCGAAGTAGATATTATCTATGTTAAGTAAAAAGTCCAATCCATTAAAATTGATTTATAACCATTGATGTACTTCCATCCCCTTGTTGTGATGTTTGCATAACCAATTTAGGAACACATAAGAATCCAACTAAATGTTCATTAGTAATAGCCCAAGGTAGAACATGATCAGCTGGAAAAATTAATGGCGTTTGTAATTCGATTATTTTTTTACATCCATAATTAGAAATAGCATAAGCATCCGCAAAATAATGATACCCAGCTCTCCTCAAATGTTTCGAAAACGGCTTACTATAATAATTCCAAATCATTTTATAATTAAATTTCATCAGTCCGAAAAAATGTTGAAAACTATAAAAACATTGTTTTAAAAAAGTGCCTAAATGATTCTTTTCATTCTTATCATAGTCTAAATATAGTATATCCCATTTCTTTGGAATTTCATTCATCATTTGATTGAGCTTTTCTAATGTTCCTTTTTTAAGAATGATATCGTCTTCAAGAATGAGTACATTTGAATAACCTTTTTCAATTATTTCTTTATAAATCAAGTAATGACCTTGTGCACACGCAAGCTCACCTAAACTCATTGACTTACTAAATCTTTCCATGGATATAGCCTTTTTTTCATCATAAAAACCTAAAGCTATCCAATCCTGTTTCTTTATTTGATTTTTATTAACCCCATAAAAAAAACTAAATGCGACATCACTTAATTGCGTTTCAATAAGCTTTTGTCTTTCTTTAGAAGAATCAATTGTTAATACAAAAATATGATCAAAATATTTATTGAATATATGCTTTGATTCTGGTGTGTCTGCCATAATTACATATTTTAATATTTTTACCTAAATTATGATGCCATTAATCATAATAAAAACGTAATATTACAAAAAATTATCTCTATGAAATGGTTTGCTGCTATAGTATTTTTTCAAATTCATTTAATTAATTTATCATCACAAATTTTAATTAATGAATTAAGTAGTACTAATAATAAATGGATTAGCGATGAAGACAACGAATACCCCGACTGGATAGAATTGTACAATGCATATGATACTTCTGTTAATTTAATAAATTGGAGTTTTAGTGATTCTCCTTTACCAAATAAATGGGTTTTTCCAAATGTAACTATACCAAGTAATTCACATTTATTAGTTTTTGCTTCCGGTAAAAACAAGAATGAAATAACCAATAATTCTAATCTTGACCATTGGGAAACAGCTATATTTGAAAATGATACATTTAGTTATTTTGTTGGAACGCATGAACCACCCTCTAATTGGTACAAATTAAATTTTGATAATTCATCTTGGATGAAAGGGATTGGAGGCTTTGGCTATGGAGACAATGATGATCAAACATTGATTCCAGATAAATCACTAAGCGTATTTTATAATAAACAATTTTTAATTCAAGATACTTCTAATATAAGCCAAGCTATATTAAGTATGGATTACGATGATTCATTTGTAGCCTATCTGAACGGAATCGAAATAGCAAGAAACAATATTGTTGGGTCTCCTGTTTCATTTGATGATCTTTCAACAACTGATCATGAAGCGGTTATTTATTCCGGTGGCATCCCAGAAACTTTTAAAATCAACACAAGTCTTTTAAAATCAATACTTAATTTAGGCAAAAACGTACTCTCCATTCAAATTAATAATTCAAGTGTGACTTCTAGCGATCTCAGTGGTAGAACCTGGTTGCATTTTGGAATCAAATCATCAAATACCTATTTTAAAAATAATCCAATCTGGTTTAAAAATTTAACCGATACTAATAAAATAAAATACCTTCATACAAATTTTAAAATTAAGTTTGATGAAATTATATCATTATTTGATAATAATAATAATCTAGTTGACAGTATACGATCAAATGCACAATTTGGGCAAAGTCGTTTAAGAATACCAGATGGTGGTAATTGGTGTTACACAGAAATACCAACTCCAAAACTTAGCAATTTTGGTGACTGTTTTAATTCATATTCTACAAGTCCCAACGTGACGCCAGGATCAGGTTTTTTTAAAAACAACATATCTATCGAAGTGATGTGTACAAATTGTTTCTACACATTAGATGGTTCGGATCCAACAACAAATTCTACACCATATAAAGGTCCAATCTCTATTTCTAAAAACACATTAATAAAAATTAGAAATTATGAATCTGGAAAACTACCAAGTAAAATTTTTATAGGAAGTTATTTTATTAATCAAAATACTAAGTTACCAGTTATTTCAATTTCTGCCGAACCAAGAAATCTATTTAATGATGGAACTAATGGTCCTGCAGTATATGATAAAGCTAGAGGTTTTACTCAATCCGATAAAACTACTTGTCACATTCAATATTTTGACACAAATCAAATTCTAAACTTCCAAGAAAATGCTAGTTTTACACCCGTTGGCAATTATTCATTAGACTTTGGTCAAAAGTCAATCCAGTTTATATTCGATGAAGATTATGGGGCGACGGACGAAGAAATACCAAATATATTTGCCTTTGACAAACCTCAATTAAATTCTTTGCATGGTTTCCGTATTAGAAATATGGATGATGATTGGGCAAGTACTAGAATGAGAGATTTAATAGCTAATAGAATGGGATTATTGACCTATTCTGGTTCTGCAGCATATCAAAATGTTGCTGTTTATATTAATGGCCAATATTGGGGTCATTATGCTGCACGAGAATTATTAGACAAATATTTTATGCGTGACAATTATGGAGCCAATCCAGACTCCGTAAATTTAATCAAAACAGCATATAGTGTTAAACCTGATTACTTTCCTGAAGAAGGAACAACACAATCCTTCTTTCAAATGAGTGATTTTATTATAAATTCCGATTTAAGTGATTCATCCAGTTTTTCTCTTGCAAATGCACAAATAGATATCGCAAATTGGGTAGATTATTTTGCCAATGAAATTTACAATAACAATCAAGATTGGTATCCATCAATTTATTTTAATAATATTCGTTTAGCTAATTCTTCTAAACCAAACATCAAATGGAAATTTATGTTATGGGATATGGGCGTTTCTCAAGGAAATGGTACTGGAGTAGAAGAAGATTTATTAACAACTTGTCTAGAATATCCTAATATTTCGAATAGATATACCAATATGATGAAATCCCTATTGAAAAATAAAGCATTTAAAAATTATTTTATTAATCGATTTGCAGATTTATTAAATGAGTTTTGGACTCCTACAAAAATAAACAATATTATTGAAATTAATGCTTCAGAAATAGCATCAGAAATCAATGCACAAAGAGTTAGATGGAATAGTTTAGATTCTTCTTCATGGAGATCAAATGTTATGTCTTTGAAGCAATTCCATGCATCAAGACCCACTTTTCAAAGAAACCATATACTCAAATATTTCAAACTAAAAAATCAGGTTGAAATTACTTTAGATGTTTTTCCCAAAGAAGCTGGAGTTATTAAAGTATCCACTATTATTCCTGAAAAATTACCTTGGAAAGGTATTTACTTTAACGGCAATCCTGTTGAAATTAATGCAATTCCTAATCCAGGATATACCTTTTCACATTGGTCATCAAATGGAATAATAATTGATACATTGAGTCATTCAATGAACTTAGATATAAGTCATAATGCTCTATTTAAAGCAAATTTTATTGGTTCTCACAATATTTTAGACCTTGAAATTTCAGAAATTAATTATAATTCAGACAGTACCATTTCAACTGGAGATTGGTTTGAACTGCATAATTTAACAAACTTTGATGCTGACCTGTCCGGATACTCTATCCAAGATGGAAGTTCAACCAATTCGTATAGTATTCCAAATAATACTGTTATCAAAAAAAATGATTTTCTAGTATTTTGTAGTGACTTGTCCAAATTTAAAATATATCATCCATCGTTAAATAATGTTGTTGGTCCTTTAGGATTTTCATTAAATAATCAATCTGATTCTATTATAATAAAAGATAGATTGAAAAATCAAATATTTTCAATGAATTATGTTGATTCTTTACCGTGGCCTTGTACGGCAGATGGATATGGCCGTACCTTAGAATTGAAAGCCGAAAAACAAAATCCAAATGATCCTAATTCATGGTTTGACGGGTGTATTGGAGGTTCCCCTGGTTCAGCTTATATGGTTTGTTTCGATTCTATTATTACAACTGAAATAAATTATAAATCCAGTTCTGTTAAAGATTGTGGCGATTGGATTGAAATATTTAATAATCTTCCAAACTTAATTGATTTAAGTAACTGGACTATAACAGATAGTCGATCAAACGAATATAAATTACCCAAGAATACAATAATCCCTTCCCATAAATATCTTGTTCTAGTTCAAGATATGCAAAAATTCAGAACCCTTTTTCCGTCTGTAAATAATACTTCTGGACCGTTTAATTTTGGACTAGATGGAAATGGTGATATTATACGATTCTTTAATGCAAATAATAAACTAATTTATTCCGTTTGCTTTGATGATAGTGCGCCATTTCCAAAAGAACCTGATGGTTTTGGTAACACTTTAGAATTAAAAGATTACAATGGTAATATAAATGATGGTTTAAATTGGTTTGCAGGTTGCCTTGGTGGTTCTCCGGGAGCAAAATATGATCCTAATTGTGGAACGGTTCTAACCATAAATCATTCAAAATCTGAACTCATTTTATCCCCAAATCCATGTTTTGATTACCTTCAAGTTTCTTGTGAAGATTCAAGAAAGTTTAGAAAAATAAATATTTATAATTCTATTGGATATTTAATGAAATCTATTGAAATTCAAAATTCTACTGTAAAGAATACTTCTATAGACCTTTCGAACTTTCCAAATGGATCATATTGGATTCAATGTATGACAGAAGATATGAAGATTTTGAATGATCACTTGATCATTCATGCAAAATAGAACTAAAAAGGTCACATCAATTGGTCGATAAAACTATTAATTTTATCTTAATATTTGTTTTGTTGATATAATTTAATGTTGTCATTTATTATAAAAAGTTACATTTGTCAAAAATTAAACAAATTATGAAAAAAATTTTATTGTTTCTTTTCCTTTCATTTTTAGGAATATCTTCTTCTCTATCAGCTCAAAATGTTGATGACATTATTAATAAGTATTTGAGTGCAGTTGGTGGTGTTGATAAATTAACCCAACTTAAATCGATTGTTATGGAGGGAAAAATTAACGCTAGCGGTGCGGAATTACCAGTAACCATGACAAGATCTAATTTAAAGGGATTTAGATTTGATATTAATGTAATGGGAATGACTGGATGGGTTATTATGACTCCAGATTCTGGATGGGTTTTTATGCCATTTCAAGGTCAAACGAAACCTGAAGCTATGCCTGGAGATGCTATCAAAGAAGGTGTGGATCAATTAGACTTATCAGGATCATTATGTAATTATAAAGCTAAAGGACATACCGTAGAGTATATTGGATTAGATGATGTAGAGGGGACAGAATGTCACAAATTAAAAGTAACTCATAAATCAGGTAATATTACTTACTTTTTAATTGATCCGGCTTCCAACTTTTTAGTTAGAACCATTACTAAGCAAAAAGCAGGAGGAAAGGAAATGGATATTATTAGTGATTTTAGTAACTATAAACCTGTTGATGGTGGCTTAATTTTTCCATTCACCATTGCAAGTCAAAATGGACCCATTGAATTCCAAAAAATAACAATTAACAGCGAAATTCCTGAAAATACATTTAAACCCATTAATTAATTTTATATAAAATTTATTAAAATCCCACCTTAAACTTCTGTTTTCGTGTGGGATTTTTTTCATAATTAGATTTTAAATTTATATTTTATGAAACCTATTTTTTTATTTCTTCTATTCCTTATTACGTCAAATTTAACATTTTCACAATCTAAAATAAATGGTTCTACATTTGGAAGTATGGAATCTAGGGCTCTAGGTCCTGGCACTATGAGTGGTCGTATAACGGCAATTGAAGGGGTTAATAAAGATGGAAAAACTATTTATGTAGGTACTGCTGGGGGCGGTATTTGGAAAAGCACTAATGCTGGTGCATCTTTCAAATCTATTTTTGATAAATATTGCCAATCAATAGGTGCTTTAGCAATTGACCAACTGAATTCAGACGTAATTTATGCGGGGACCGGGGAAAGCAATATGCGCAATTCGGTATCAATAGGTGTAGGACTATATAAATCCACAGATGCAGGAAATAATTGGGTAAAAATTGGTCTTGACAGTACTGAACACATTAGTAAAATTATAATTGATCCAAAAAATAGCAACACTTTATATGTAGCTGTTCCAGGACCATTATGGAATGATAGTAAACATCGAGGTTTGTATAAATCTACCGATGGAGGAAAGTCATGGAATAAAATTCTTTTCATAAATGAAAAAACAGGTTGTGCAGATATTGCAATTGACCCGATGAATCCAAATATAATTTATGCAACAACTTGGGAATTCAGAAGAAAGCCCTATTCTTTTAATTCTGGGGGGAAAGGAAGTGGTTTCTATAAATCTACTGATGGAGGAGTTACTTGGAAAAAAATTATAAACGGACTACCAACGGGTGAATTTGGTCGAATTGCCTTAGCTTTAGCACCTAGTGAACCGAATAATCTTATAGCTATTGTGGAATCAAATAATACGGGTTTGTTTATTTCATCTGATTATGGTGAAAGTTGGAAACAACAATCTGCTACCATGAATATTGTTTCAAGGCCATTCTACTTCTCTACAATAGTTATTGACCCGAAAGATGCTAAACGGGTATATCGACCTGCATTTACATTTTCATACTCTGATGACAGAGGATATTCCTTTAATGATGCCTCTAATGATGGAGGTTGGGTGCACTCTGATCACCATGCTTTATGGATAAATCCCAACAATACAAATCACATGTTTTTAGGAACTGATGGTGGGGTATACATTAGTAATGATAGGGGTGCAACATTTACATTTTGTCAAAATTTACCTGTGGGGCAATTCTATCATGTGGCAATTGATCATTGTCATCCATACAATATTTATGGTGGACTACAAGACAATGGAAGTTGGACAGCACCATCTGCAAAAGCTGGTGGAATTGGAAACGGCGACTGGAAAGGTATTTATTGGGGAGATGGTTTTTGGACTATTCCAGATTTAATAGATTCAACAATTGCATATGCTGAATATCAAGGAGGTAATGCTGCAAGAATAGATCTTAAAACAAATAAGTCATTTAGTATTCAACCTCAACAGACCTCATCAGAAGATAAATTGCGTTGGAATTGGAATACCCCATTAGTTAAGGGAAATAAAAATATAAACAATCTCTATATGGGAGCTCAATATCTTTTTATTTCAAAAGATCAAGGTAGAAATTGGACTAAAATATCTCCTGACCTGACAACAAATGATCCATCAAAACTTAAACAAGAGGAATCAGGTGGATTAAGCGCCGATAATACCAGTGCAGAAAACCATTGCACTATATTCACAATTTCAGAATCACCATTGGATGAAAAAATGATATGCATTGGTACTGATGATGGTAATATTCAAATGACACCCGATGCCGGTATTAATTGGTATAAACTTTCAGACAATTTCAAAAACCTAAATATTCCCCAACAAATTTGGGTTAGTAGTATTGCATTGTCACACTTCGATAAAAATACCATTTATGTTACTTTAGATAACCATATGTATGGAGATCATAATACGTATTTAATGAAATCTAGCGATGCTGGTAAATCTTGGGAACAAATTAAAAATAAAGAATTCACAGGGTTTGCACATAAAATTATTGAAGACCCAATACATAAAAATTTACTGTTTCTTGGAACTGAAATGGGATTATTCTGCAGTTTAGATGCAGGTTTAAGCTGGTTTAGAATGAAAAATAATTTCCCAGAATTTGCTTTAGTTAGAGATTTACAAATTCACCCAACAATGAATGCACTCATTATATGTACTCATGGCCGGGGTATCTTTATATATGATGATATTTCTATCATGCGAACCATGACTCAAGAAATATTGGACAAAGATGTTCACTTATTTTCACTCAACAAAATGATTTTAACTGATGGAACATTTGGAGGATCAAATCCATTCTCTGGAGGTTGGATAGCTCCAAATCCTGATGATTTAATACCGCTTCAATATTATTTTAAGGAACGTCCAATGAACGCAGAAGTAAAAATTGAAATACTTGATGCAAATAAAAAAGTAATTAAAATTATTCCTGCATCCAAAAGAAAAGGAGTAAATAAAGTTTTTTGGAATATGAGAATAAATCCACCTAAAGTTGCAGAAGGGGGCACAAAAATCGATTTTGGTGGTTTTGGATCTCCGCAAGTTTTACCAGGTAATTATTTTATTAAGTTATCTGTTGGAGCAAAAGAATTTGTTGAACCTTTCGAAGTAGTTCATATAGATCAAAAAGGATTTAATCTAGAAGATAGAAAATTACAATATGAAACTTCAATGAAGCTTTACAATATGCATGAGAATCTAGCTAAAACTGTTGAAGAAATAAATACAACACAAATAAAAATAAAAGAACTATTGCCCAAAATAACTAATTCAAAATATAAGAAATTACTAAATCTTTACTTTGAAGAATTAGAAAAATTAAGAACAACTTTACTTGCCGCTAAACAAAAATCCATTTTTGCCGATGAGAAAAAACTTAGAGAAGAAATATCTGATTGTTATGGTAATGTGATTGCTTCCGAACAAGCACCTTCCAATCTATCGATTGAACGAACGAAATCTCTTCAAATTCAAGTTAATCAAGCTCAAATCGACTTGGATAAAATTAAAACAAAATATGATAAATTTTTTAAAATCCAACAACAAAAACTTGAATTGAATAATGTTACTAGGTCTTAATTAAAAATTTATTCCTATTGAAAAATTAAAAGTTCTAGGAATTAGATTGATTTGCGCTCCTACAACTTTTTCATTTGATCCTTGATTTGGATTTTTTATTGGTAACGAATAGATATACTGCACATATTTAACATTTTCCCAATCAAACAAATTATATATTGATATTCCAATATGATAGTTAAATTTCTTTAGACTACCATAAAGTTGCAAATCCGTATCAATTCTTTTATAATCTGGTAAATAATTTATGGACTCTTTCACTGTCAAATCCCTTCTATCTTTATTAGATTGTATTAATGAAATATCTGTATATGGATGCCCGCTTCCGTAAACGTAAAATAAATTAATAAACCAATGACTATTCTTAAAACCACTACCCATTTTGACTTGATGCGTTCTAACAGCTTGAGAAGGAAAAAAAGTTCCTTTATTTAAACTGTCAAATGATTGGTAGCTTTTATTATAGCTATATGATAATGTCATACTAATTGCCTTCCATTTTCGGATAAGCTCTGATTCTGCGCCATAAGTTTCCTCAAGACCTGATAATATAATGTATCTTGGATTTGGAACTTGGCTACCAGGTTTTTGTACGAAAGTTGGAGTTACAAAAATGTGATTTGTGGCCCCTTTCAAAAATTTATTGTATATACTTAGATTGATGTTAAAGTATGAGTTTATCACTTTATAAAACAATTCACACTGATATGAAACTGGCACCTTATAAAGTTTTTCATCAGTTAATATATAATAATCAAATGGTCTTCCAAATCGATCTTCCTGAGTTGTTTGACTAAGAAATTGATGATACAGTCCAAAATTAATACCCAAAATACTTTTAGTATTTAATTTATAATTCAATGCTATTCTTGGATCGATATACATTTTATTTGTAATATTATAATAACATAATCTAATTCCTGTTCGAATTTCAATTTTTTGATGTGGTGTACTTAACAATTCAATAAATCCATTTTGATCTCTTGAATTATTAATCCTATTTCTATAAAATATTTTACCATCGGTTGCAAAACTTAAACTATCTGAATACCAATTACCTTCATAACCAAAATTAATCAACATCATTGAGTTAATGCTCAATGAATTTTTCAAGGTTAAATTTATCGAACTTAAACGATTAGAATTCTTATTGAATTGAGATGTTAATTTCGAAAAATTGCGATCAGTTTCAGTTAATGAAGAATTAATCATTTGATTAAAACTATATTTCGAAAAAGAAGTTGATAATGTTGTATAAATCTTTGAATTCCAAGTAAATTTAAATTGATTACTAATACCACTTGATTTCCATTTTATGAATTCACTAAAATTTTCGTTAAAGAATAGATTATTAACTTGATATTCATTTGTATACTCCGCTTTGTATTGATCTTCAATTTGAAGGTAACTCAATGAAAAATTTAACCTAGATGTAATATTTCCATAAACTTTTATAAAAATATCATAAAAATTACTTAGAGGGTTAATAGCAATTAATGATTGCTTTTCTCTATCTAATTGATTAATTTCACTCGAATTTTGCGCATTTTGAAATAACAAATTGGACACATTAGACTTACCTAAATTTTGATTAGAAAAGCGCGCACCTACCAACAATCCAAAATTACTATGAATTGGAATTTTGACATGTAAATTTGAATAGAGTAAATTTAAATCCACTCCACCGCCAATTTTATTTATGTCCGCCATGGATTTCATTTTGAGCAAGGAAGATGTTCTTCCACCATATTCAGCAGGAAAATAAGATTTATATAAATCAATATTTGACAAAATATTAGGATTTATTGCACTAAACAAACCATAGAAATGTTCAGCTTTGTATAAGGATATCCCATCTAATAATATCAAATGCTGATAATCATCAGAACCTCTAATGTTTAATCCTGAGGACAAATCATTTGTTGCATCAATACCGACTTCTCTCTTAAGGAAATTCATTACATCTTTTGAAACTTCAGGAATTTTAAACTGGTTTAATGTACTCTGATTCAATATTGAATGTTTATTTTTGAACATTATTGATTCTATAGCTTTTTCATTAATATTGACAGAATTTAACTTTTGGACAATTGGAATTAAATATATTTCGACTGTAGAATTCATATTATTAGTTAACTGAATTCTTTTAAGTTCATAGGATAAATATCTAAATTCCAACCAATTTTGATTGGATACTTTTGCAACACTGAACTCAAAATGTCCATGCTCATCAGAATTAACAGATATTCCATTGGGGAATAAAATTACAGACACATTTTCTAATGGCTCACCATTCCTTGAATTTCTAACTGTTCCATTAATCTTTAAATTGTTACTTTTAAGAAAATTCGTTTTATCCAGTTTTGATTTATCAATAGAAATTAAAAAATGGGAATTAGTTTGCTCCATTATTATAAATGGTGTTTGTTCAAATATTTTCTTCATACAATCATAAAATTCTATATTATAAAATTCCTTTGTGATTGTGAATTTGTTTAAATAATCCGGATCGTATGCAAATTGAATTTGATATTTCTTACTAATTTGTTCAATGACTTTATCAAGTTTAATCTCTTTAAAAGATTCTGTTATCTTTAGGTCAATAGGTTTTACTTGAGCACAAAGGTTAATGCCCACCATAAATAAAAAGAAAATGAAATAAGGAATCCTCATTAATTCCTATTGTTCAATAATTAAAGTGTCGTTCACCATTTGATACCTAAGTTGTAGCGGTTCACAAATAGATATCAATGCTTGCTGTAAATCCAATTTAGTGAAAAATCCGGTGTAATTTTTATTTTCAATTTCAACAGTAGTCTTAATATTTTTAATATCAAATTGTCTTTCTAACTCTTTTAATACACGTATCAATTTCGTTTCTTCAAAATAAAAATAGCCACTCTTCCATATTTGCTGTATTGAATTTTCTTTTTTAGTAATTTTTACTTCATCATGAAACATATTAATTTTATCACCAGGTAATAAAATATATTTTTTATAATTTCCCTTATAATTAACTGACACTTTTCCTGTAAAACATTCCACTTCTAAAATTGAATCTCTCGCATAAACATTAAAGGATGTACCTAAAACCTCAATCTCACCATACGGTGTTAAAACTTTAAATGTTGAACCTTTTACTACATTAAAAAATGCTTCACCTGAAAGATTAACAATTCTATTTTTTATAAAGTTTTTATCCTTAAAATTTACATTTGACTTTGCATTTATGTCTATTATAGAAAGATCAGGTAAAGTAACTGACTTAACTTCTGCATTAACCAATTCTACATGAATCGTGTTGCTACTATTTATAAAAAAATATACAATTAAAAATAAACTTGCAGCTATGGAAACAAGCCATGGAATAAACGTTGGTCGAAGAATCACTTTGAATATTGGTTGCTTTGGATCTACTGTAGATTCTATATGGTTCCAAATCTTATCCTTTTTAAGGTCAAGATTTGGTATTTTTTGATACTTCAACCCTAATAATATCATTTTAGCAGCATTGATATCATCCTTTTTCTCTGGATGTGTCAAAATCCATTCATCCCAATATTTTCCTTGCTCATCGTTCGGATTCATAACCCATTCTCTAAAAAGAGAATCTTCAATAAAATCTTCACATGTAAAATTTATATAATCTTTGTTCATTTTCCTATCATTCTGTAATCATTTGATATATAATTAAGAGTAAAATTTAACAAATTTGTACTGATAAAATAGAATATTATTACACTTAAAATCGTTAAATGTTCCTTTATTTTAATAATAGCCGTTGAAACCAAGTTTCTTACGGATTGATATTTTAAGTCCATAATTTTACTAATCTGCTCATAATCAAGACCTTCTTCAAATTTTAAATAAAGAACTTCTTGTTGTCTTTTAGATAATTTGGACACAGCTTGCTTAAGTTTAGAATTTTGTTCTTCGACAATTTCAGATGAAATTAAGCTATCTTCGAAATAACCAGCATCAAAATATTCTTCTATTTGTTCGTTTGAAGAATGCTTTTGGTAATCTTTTACAAGTTTAATGATTTTTCTCTTTATACATACAAACAAATAACTTTTAATTGAATCTGTTTCTGATAAGTTGGATTTGTATTTCCATAATTCGACAAATACATCTTGAATAGCATCTTCGACAATATCAGTATGTGTTACTAACCTTAATCCATATTGACACAAATTACTATAATGTTGGTCATATATAGATTTAAGGGCATTTTGATCTCCATTTTTTAGTCTGGTCCAAAGTTCTTGCTCTAACATATAACACAAAAATCCAAATAAGAATGCACTTTATTAAATTTTTTCAAAAATAAATATTTTAAATTGAGTACAAAAATTAAAATCAGTACTTATCCATTTGTAAGAATTATTTTATAACTTTTAAATATTATTATTATGACATTAATTAAAAATGGATTTTTATCAATTTTAGTACTTACATTAATAACTCTATTTTCTTCTTGTCAAAAGGAATTATTAAGTAGCGAGACAACAGAAGAATCAACAGATCTTGTAAGTAGAACAGTACCAGAACCAGGTAATTCATTAGGAAAACCTTGCTTTACTATTGTTTTTCCAGTTCAGGTTCAGCTACATGACGGAACAATTAAAGTGATTAACAATGAAGGTGTATTACGAGATTTAAATTTGAAAACTCGAAGACTTGCCCATAAGTTAAAATCAATCATTAATTTTGTTTTTCCATTTGAAGTTATATTAGATGATGGTACAAATTCTATTATTACAAATAAAGAAGAACTAAAATTACTTCTTGATTCTTGTAATCCTACAGATAAAAATCACCCAGATAAAACTCCGTGCTTTGAATTTGTATTTCCAATTACATTGAGTTTTGCTGATGGAACTACTCAATCTGCTACAAGTGCGGAAAATTTAGCCACTATATTGCGTGAATGGCATAAATTAAATCCAAAAGCAACTCAGAGGCCTTCATTTGTATTTCCTTTAGATGTTTTACTAGATAATGGCACTACTCAAACTATTAACAATCAAGAAGAATTAAATCAAATTGCTTCTAGATGCAAAGTAAAACGTGGAAATCCCAATCATACCGCACATTGCTTTGAACTACAATTTCCATATACTGTAACATTATCCGATGGTTCTGTTAAAAACATCAGTAGTGAATTAGATCTCCAGGAATTAAGAACAAATAAAGTAAGATTCAAACTTAATTTTCCTATTCAGGTCAAATTAATAGATAGTGGTGATTTAGTAATTATATCTTCAGTTGAAGAATTAAAAAGACTTCAACATAGCTGTAAATAAAATTAATCATTTATTGGAATAAATAAAAAAGAGATGTGTCTAGGCATCTCTTTTTTATTTAACCAAATTTAATAGTAATTATAATCATCTATTTGAAAAAGTTATACAAAATAAGTAATCATCATAATTTGGTATCCTATGATTATAAGCTTTTAGTCCTGCCACCATCCACGGGTAAATTGATCCCATTAATATAACTTGCTAAGGGTGATGCTAGGAATGCAACAACATTTGCTATTTCTATTGGTAAGGCAAATCTTTTCATTGGAATAGTATTTAACATTTGACTTGTTATTTCCGAAATAGATTTATTTTGTATATTTGACTCTTTCTCTATTATAGCTTCTAATCTAGATGTACGGGTGGCTCCAGGAAGCACATTGTTGACAGTAATATTAAATTGGCCTAATTCATTTGCTAAAGTTTTAGCCCAATTTGCAACAGCTCCTCTTATAGTATTAGAAACCCCTAGGTTATCCAATGGCTGCTTAACGGAGGTAGAAATAATGTTAATAATTCTTCCGTAAGATTGTTCCTTCATACAATCTAAAACACTTTGAACTAATATCTGATTGCAAATTAAATGTTGTCGAAACGCATTTTCAAACTGACTTGGTTCTGACAATATTGCTTTTCCAGCCGGGGGACCACCAGTATTATTAATTAATATATGTACTTTTAAGTCTTTCAATAAATTAGTCGCTTTAATTTTTAAATCTTCCGGGTCGTCAAAATCAACCATCAAAATTTGATGTTTTTGATTATTAACTGTTGAAAGTTCATCCTTACAGTTCTGTAGCAAATTGCTATCTCTTGCCAATAATACCACTGATGCTCCACATTCAGCCAATGATAATGCTATGGCCTTTCCTATACCTTTACTTGCACCGCAAACTATTGCGTTTTTATTACTTAGATCTATTGATATCATATATTTTATTTCACAATAAAGATACTACTTTTTATTAAAATTAGAATTTCAACTATGTCGACTAATTAAATAATTATACCTAAGTAAACAATAAAAATAAATACCAACTGGTTATCTTTACAAATGGGTCAACAAGTTTGGACATTCAATGATATTACAGGAACAAACTATACGATTGGTCTCTATCATGGTGAAGATTCTGGTCATGTTATTATATATCAGAATAACAATATTTTAATTATTGATTTCAATATATTTTATATAAAGCATTATCACTTTTATATAGGACACGAGCTTATGAAATTAAGCATTGTTCCAGATAATGATGAATTTGTATATCAACTTAATGTGGATACTGAATCGAACACACCTTATAATTTACAATTGAAGAAAAACAAGAAAGAGGAACAACAGATGATCATTATTGGTCAAATTGTGTTAATTATCTTTTTAATTGCTCTATTTACTTATAACTATTACTTCAGATATAAAAAATAATTTATTTAAAAATTTTAATTGTCTTTGGGTTATCAATAAATTTTCCCCATAATCGAGAATATGGATGTAATTTGTTTGTTAATTTATCATTTTGGTCAACAAGTGGATAATTCATATTTGCCCATTCAAAAATACTACCATAAAGGTTGTATACATTTGTGTAACCTTTCTGCATTAAATTGCTCGCAATCCTTTCACTTCTATATCCTATTGAACAATAACAAACAATTTTTCTATTTTTAGGAATATTTTTTAGACTTTCAATATCAAAATGGTCAAATCCTACAAATTGAGCACTTTCAATATGGCTAATATTGTATTCCTCTACTTCTCTAGTATCTAAAATTAAAAAGGAATCTTTACACCCCATTAATTCGGAAACTGATATTTCTGGAACATTATGTTTTAACAAATGATCTAAAGTTTTTTGATATTTTGGATTTAACACTCTAGGTTGGGCAACAATATTCAAAAATGAAAATGTTCCATAAAATATTAGCGTTAAAAAATAAACCTTGTTTTTCATTAGATTAACTTTATCGGTCCCTCACCAATACAATCATAAATAATCCTGGATTCTTTTAAATAATCAGGAAACATTTCCTCAAGCCATGATTGAACATTCGTTTGAATGTAGCTTGGAAATAACATGTGTATATTCGGCCCCGCATCTACACTAAATGTTAATGGTAATTTAGTTTCTGTTCTAAATTGCCGGATGGCATTGATTATTTTTATTGATTCAGGCTCTAATAATAAATAGCCCGGTCGAGAACTCATCATTAAACCATGTAAACTTAAAGCTTCTTCTTCTGCTATGTAAATAAAATCTGACCAATTGCCATTTTTTAAAGCTTCTATCAATAATTTAATATTCTCCCGAGCTTGATTTATTCTTCCCAATTTATATGAATGTTGATTCATTAATTCATGCCCTGCCGATGATGAAACAGATTTTTGATTCTTGTTTACAATAAAAATATAATCTTGCAAGAAACTAAAATCTTCATGAATATACTCGGACCAATCCAAACCATAAAAATCTGAAGACTGATCAATTCCTTCGGTTTTGCCCCAAAGACTCGCCTTTGGATAAATTGACCGACATGCCGATCCACTTCCCAATCGGGCTAAATATGACGCTCTCTGATTGAAATCAACTTGTGTTTCGGTAATCTGATTTTCAAGAGACGCAAGACACAGTGCAATAGCACTCATAGATGATGCTGAAGAAGCAATTCCTGCAGAATGAGGAAATGTATTAAAAGAATTAAATCGCAAATTAACTTGATTTAACCAATCAAGATTTAATGATTTAATAAATCGAATGACTTTATTCTGAAATGTACTATTTACAATGCCTTCATATAAGTAATGTATTTCACCATTCCCCTTTTCCCAATTCATTTTTGTTTCTGTATAACTTTTAGCTAAACTTATACTCAATGAAGGATTAAGTGGTATTTGTTGTTCTTTCTTTCCCCAATATTTTACAATAGCTAAATTGGACGGGCTTCTCCAAACTATTTCACCATGGTTGCTCATTATTTCAAGTCTTTCAATACATCAAAATCTTCTAAAACCGCATCTAATATTGGATCTTTGCCAACTCTATATTCATCTTTTAATTGATAATCATACATCTTTCCCAATTGATTCCAATACATTGCTGTAAATCCTCCTTTTAATTCCTTTATAATTTCATAAAATGGTTTATTCAGGGCTCTTTCCATCATTTTAGTAAGAATTAATCCTTGTGTTCTCGTTAGGTTTTTTAACGGTTCTTCAAATTCATCCTTCAGTCTTCCTGAAATTTCTTTAATCATCTTTCTCTTTTCTCTTTTAGATTTCCCTTCAGATTCTTTTTCAAGTTGTTTATAAATTCTAAGACCTTGCACTGCATAGGGATATACAATTGCAGCATATCTTCTATATTTGCTATACCTATCTCTATCCTCAGAATAGTCAAATTCTCGTGGTGCGGTAACAGAAATCAGCTCTAAATTAGCAATCACCAAGGTATCTCCATCTATTACCAATACTTTAACTGGTTCTCCGTCAACTATTGTTATAAATTCCTTATACGGTGATTGAGCAAAAACTTGAAAAGTTCTTAAAATTATTACAATAAATATAATTAGACATCTAATCATTAATTTCATAACGAAAAATGTTAATAGTTAATTTTGTTTATTTGTCATTTAACTAAACTCTTATGAAAAAATTGACAATTTATTCTAGTTGAGTACATCGAATATTTCATGTTGAGTCACCTTTCTAGTTTTATTTGAAATCCATTTCTGTTAATAAATTGCAATACTTTGTTTATATAAAAACAAACAATAAATAAATTCACCACTCTAATCTTCAACTATTAACACTTTCCATATTATCTTGATAAACTAAATCGTAAATTTATAATTAACCCTATTCTGGAATATCAACAACTATTGTTCGTCACAATCTATTGGAAATTCATCTGAAATTGTTATATTTATAGCTTCCTTCATGTTAATCATTTTTCCACTTTGATATTCAGGAAATTGATTTACAACAATGCCTTCATTTGGATTAAGCGTTTCTAACATTTTACTTATATTTCCCAACTCTAAATTAGATGCAATTAATAAAAATTTTACTTCATCCATTGTTTTGCATCTTAAATTTGGTATCTCAACTTCTCCTCCTTTTTGTTGAGACAAAATAAATTCTAAAGTGTCTCCCTTTGAAATTAATACGTTTGATTCTTGATGTTTATCATCCACTAATGTTTGGCCTCTATATTTTACACTTATAATATGTCCTATTGGTCCCGGGTCATACTCAAATCCAATAATTTTAGATTTTAATTCAAAATTATTTTCCAATTCGATTCTCTTGTGCTCATATTTTTTACCATATAATATCGGTAATACTTCCGATAAAATTTCATCTGCTTTATATCTAGTAATACTTACATAAATTTTTCTTCCTCGTTTTACATAACTTCCTGGTTTTGGCAATTGTGATAATATGATACCACCTGAACGTCCAATAACATGTACTGAATCCGTAATAATGATTTCATATCCTCGCGGTTCTGCGTGCTTAATAACATTAGTTACGGACACTCCAATATACTTAGCTAATTTTAATCTTTGACCATGGTTGGTGTAAAAATTTAAAATAAAGGAGTGTAAAATCCATAAAATGATCAATAAAATTCCAATACGAATTAGAGTATATAAAAATAATTTACTTCGTAAAAAAGGAACAATTTCAGTCCACTTAAATTGATTCTTTTCAATTTTCATTCATACCAAATTCTAAAATTTTATCAATAAAATCATAAGGTTTGTAACCATTTAAAGCAGCTTGATGAAAAATACAAGTTGCTGGGGTCATTCCTGGTAATGAATTAACTTCTATAATAATCGTTTCAACTTTTAAACGCTCATATACTCTCACAAACGCATCAATTCTAGCATATCCTTTAATATCTAAAATTTTTGCTGCATTTAAAAACTGTGCTTTTACTTGTTGAAATATTATATTATATTCCTCTACACTATTACCAAATCTAGGTGGTGTTATATTTTGACCTTCTCCAGCTAAAAATTTTTCTTCTAAACTTAATATTTCTCCACTTACTAATACTTCAGATGGCTCAAAAATTTCATAAATAATTTTATCTTCTGTTTTTTTGGTTAATAAACCTCCTGTGATTTCCATAAATTGTTTAGCACCATTTGATTCAATCAATGCTTCAATCAAAACTTCAGATTTTTTTGGAAATTCTTCATTCCATGCTAAATTTAATTTATCCCTAGAATCTTTGTTAATTTCTGATTCTAATCTAAATAAAGCATCTAAGTAATTAATTAATTGTTCTTGAGATTTAATACGCAGGACAGCACTACTACAGCCATCATCAACAGGTTTAATTATAAATGGGTAATCAAATTTCGATTCAATTTGAGAAACAAATTGCTCTTTGGATGCATAATAATCTTGTGAATAACCTATCCATTGATCGGTTACTGTGAAACCATTACTTTTTAATTTTTGAAGTGTATTATATTTATTTATGGTTAATGATGATGAGTTTGGTCCACTTCCATTATATGGTATTTTGTTATTGTCTAATACCTGCTGTAAGGTACCATCTTCTCCTGGTCGGCCATGCAATGCAATAAACACTTCGTCGACCTCATCCTTTAATTCTTCAATTGAAATTAATTTCGGATGAAATTGATAATCAATTGAGCTATATTTTGCAATAATTTCTTTGCATTGATCTCTGATAACAGATATTATTTTATGTTGTGATCCATTTAATATTTGTTTTTTGATGTCATCAGCATTATCCTTTAACATCAGATTTATTGGAATCTTGTATAAGTCAAACCCATTCTCATCTCCCAAAAGAAAAATAGGTATAGGAGAATATTTATCAGAGCTAGACAATTTTTCAAATATATTTCGACCGCTTTCCAATGATATATGTCTTTCAAATGAATAGCCACCCATTATTACTCCTACTCTTATTTTATTTTTATTAGTTGTTTGCAATTGTAAAATGTCGTTATCTATTCGTTCTAATAAATTAAACTTTTGTGAAATAACCAACTGCTTTCTATTTCTTTCCCAAATTGACGTTCTAATTATGTACGTTAAAAATTGAGATGGATTTAATCCAATCTCAGCGGCTTGATGAAAAAAGAATGACGAGGGCAACATACCTGATGTTGTATTTGGATCATTAAGGTAAATAACTCCAGAACTATTTATAAAACCATCTATTCTTGCGTATGTATTAAATTCAAATAATTCGAAAAGCCTGATACACTCGCTACAAATTAAGTTTAATTGCTTGTCATCAATTTCAATCGGTGTTTGCTTTCTGGAAAGTCCTGGCAAATATTTTGATCGGTAATCATAGATATGGTGGCCTTTTATGATTTCAGTTGGCGGCAAGGCTACTGCTGTACCATCTTCATTTCGAATTACAATACATGAAAATTCACGCCCATTTATAAATGACTCAACAATTACTTTTTGTTCTGTAAATTTACTCTCTAAAGTTGCAATTCCACCTTCAATTGAATTCAATTTCATTAATAAATCTTCTGGATGATATGTCCATTCATTATTAATTAATAGTGGTAATCCAATTCCATCTCTAATATCTAGAATTTTATTTATAAAATCTAATTTTTTAGCTTCATTTAGATTTTTCCATTCTGCCATTTCTAAATTATATCTAAAAAAAGCTTTGTCAATTGCGGTTGAAACATCACTCATTAAAGCATCTGAGGACAAAATGGATACACCAATTGAAGATCCTTGATTGGAAGGGCGGACCACACAAGGAAAACCAATTTGTTTTTCGATATTTGAATAGATTGTATGAACGTTTTTATTTAACCATTGCTTTTTTGAAATGACCATTACCTTTGGAGTTGGAAATTTTGCAAGGTCCATGATCTTCTTTTGAAAAGATTTGTCAATTCCAATGGCTGATGGTAATATACCACTTCCGGTGTATGGTATATCAATAAATTCCAGTAAGCCTTGAATTTGTCCATCCTCCCCAAGGTTTCCATGTAAAGTTAAAAATGCAAAATCAATATGTAATTTTAATTCTTCAATTGGAATTCGCTGACCGACTTCATCAATTAAATGATCCCAATCCAGATTAGGATTATTCTCTAAACTTTCACAGTAAATTTGAAATGAATTCTTAGTATTAGGTATATATTTTAACGGAGGAAAAAAATCTCTTATCGTCCCTTTATAAATATATTTCCAATCAAGTTTAATAAAATGGCCACAACTATCAATAAATATAGGAATAGCCTCAAACAAAGATTTATCTAAATTATCATAAACGGTACGACCACCCGCAAAAGAAATTTCACGTTCTCTAGAAACACCACCAAATAATATCCCTATTTTCATCAAATCACAATAACCCTTGATTAAAAATCAAAGGTAGAAAAATTAAGATTCTTTGACTTAACCAATTAGGTCTTATCATTGATAATATCTAAAATCTTCCTAAATTAAGCGGATTTAGCCTTTTTTATAACAGCAATCTTTTTTGGACGGCTATTTCCATATGAAGATCTAGTTCTTTTTCCTTTAGCTGTTCTTTTATCACCTCTGCCCATAAATTTAAAATTATTCACGAAGGTATGTTTTTTTTCAATAATTATTAAAAAAATAATAGAAATTACAGTACCTTTGCAGTCCTAAATTTGGAAACGTTCATTTTATGGATTATTTGAAGCAGTTTATTTTACCTATTGAGGGTTTAAAAAATGGGTTCCACTCTTATAACTTTAGATTGGATAGTCAATTTTTCAATCATTTTGAATTAAGCCCAATAAATAATGGAGTTATTTCTGTCACAGTTGATCTTAATAAAGAAGACCATATATATTCATTTTGTTTTAATATAACAGGTTTTGTGAATGTTGATTGTGATCGTTGTTTGGCTAGCATAGAGTTGCCAATTTTTGGTGAGTATAATATGGTAGTTAAGCAAAAAGATGAGGTTTCTGATGATCCTGATCTTATTTTTATATCTCCTGATGTACATGAATATAATATTGCTGATCTGCTTTACGAATTTGCATGTGTGTCGGTTCCTATTAGTAATTTAATTGATTGTGACAATATAGAAAATCCACCATGCAATTTTGAACTTCTAAAATATTATGAGAATACTGTAAATAATAAAGAGGATAACTCTACTTGGGATATACTCAAAAATTTGAAAACGAATTAAAAAAAATTAATTATGCCTAATCCGAAGTGGCGACATTCGAAAACGCGAAAAAGAAAAAGAAGAACTCATTACAAAGCTGAAACTCCTCAATTAGCTACATGTAAGTCAACTGGAGCGCTTCATGTTATGCATCATGCACATTGGCATGAAGGAAGTATGTATTACAGAGGACATGTTGTTATAAAAGCTGCTGAAGAGGCTACTGCATCTGAAGCATAAGAATCATTTTATATTATATTATATTGTCCTTTAGTTTTTCAATTGGAGACTTTCGTTTCCGTTGTTATATAATATAATCAAATAATAACTAGAAAGCTCCAATTATTGGAGCTTTTTTTTTAAAATTTAAACTCACCTTTTATGCGAAAAATTATCTTTACTCCAAATGCCCCACCTCCAATTGGTCCCTATAGTCAAGCCATTAAAGTTGGTCACACTTTGTATGTTTCTGGACAAATTGCCTTAGATCCTAAAAGTGGTGAATTACTTATGTCCAATATTGAGGAGGAGACACATAGAGTTTTGGACAATATTGAAGCAATACTTCATGAAGCAGAAATGGAATTTAAGGATATTGTAAAATGTACCGTTTTTGTAAAAAACATAAGCCAATTTACTAATATCAATGCTGTTTATTCCACATATTTCCCAAAAGTCGGTGCTCCAGCCCGAGAATTAGTGGAAGTATCTCAACTTCCGAAAGGCGTAAATATTGAGATCTCTTGTATAGCCTACAAATAATTTATTATGCAAAAACGTATCCTTTCTTGTATTCAACCCACCGGTAATTTGCATATTGGACGGTACTTTGGTGCTGTGGAAAATTGGATCAGATTACAAAAAGAATTTGACTGTTTTTATGGTATTGTTGATTACCATGCCATTACCATGCCTTACGATCCCAATAAATTACGCGAAAATGTTTGGGACCTTGCTGTTAACCTATTAGCTTGTGGAATAAAAACAGAAAATCTATTTATTCAATCTTTGATCCCAGAACATATTGAATTATCCTGGATACTTGGTTGCATGTGCAGTTATGGAGAGCTTAATAGAATGACTCAATTTAAAGATAAATCAGAACAAATCAAGGATAAAAACAAAGATGTATTCATTTCGTCCGGTTTATTTACCTATCCTGTTTTACAGGCAGCAGATATTCTAATATATAAAGCAGATTATGTTCCTGTTGGAAAAGACCAGGACCAACATTTAGAATTAACTCGAAATATTGCTTTACGGTTTAATCATACAACTGGTAAAGAATACTTTAATACACCAGAAGCATTATATACTGAAACTCCTAAAATAATGTCTACTGCTGACCCTTTCAAAAAAATGAGTGCTAGTTTAGGTGATAAGCATAATATTAATATTTTTGCGCCCATTGATCAAATAAAAAAACAAATTCGTTCTGCAGTAACTGATGCAGGGTCTGACAACAAACTTAGCCCCGGTGTTGAGAATTTATTTGCCATTTTGAAAGCTTGTGGTTCAGAAACTCAATACCAAGAACTTTATCACGAATTTGAATTAGGAACCATTAAATATAGTTTATTAAAGGAAGCTGTTTCGGATGCTGTAATTTCAGTCGTTACCCCTATTCAGGAAGAAAAAGTAAGACTGAATGAAAATAAAAAAAACATTAAAGATCAAATAAAAATAGCCTCAGCTAAGATTCGTGAGCATGCTCAGACTACTATAAAAGAAGTAAAATCTTTATCAGGATTGGGTTAATTTTTAAAATAATAATTTATGACCATATTTTGCATCGGTAGAAATTATTCTGAACATGCTAAAGAATTAAATAACCCAATTCCAACAAAACCCGTGGTTTTTTGTAAACCTTCAGGTGCATTACTACGAGAAAACAAACCGTTTTTTTATCCTGATTTTAGCACCGATATTCAATACGAAATTGAACTTGTACTTAAAATTTGTAGAAGTGGCAAAAGCATACCACTAGCTAAATGTAGTGATTATTATAGCCACATAACAGTTGGACTTGATTTAACTGCTAGAGATTTGCAACAAGAATGTAAAGAAAAAGGTCTTCCTTGGGAAATTTCTAAAGGTTTCGATCACTCAGCAATTATTGGCAATTGGCTTGACAAAAACGATCTCAATTTAAATAATATTGAATTTGAATTGCATAAAAACAAATTACAAGTCCAATATGGAAAATCCAATGAAATGTTATTCAGTTTTGAACAAATAATTCATTATCTATCTAGATTTTTTAGATTAAGTCAAGGTGATTTGATTTTTACTGGAACGCCTTCTGGAGTAGGACCTATTCATAAAGGCGAAATTTTCGAAGGATTTATTGAAAAGAAACAACTTTTTTCATGTGAGATAAAATAACATGATTCATTTGAATAGTTGTTTTATATTATGATGTTAGTTTAAAATATTGAATGCCTCTTTTAAATCTACAGTTCCTATTATTAGATTATCATTTGTTTAAAATTTTATTTTATATACTTGTTATAAGTGATCGTTTTTTAACATTTTAAAATGATATTTTATAAATGATATTTTTATATAAAGCATTCTAATTTACGTTCCTGGGATCGTCTTAAATTTTGATGTGTTTCAAAATTATTGAATTCCCTTTAGTGTACTTTTTACTTTTTTATTTATAAATTTTGAATTATTTACAAATTTGAGAGAAACAATAATTTATTAATATAATTTTATATACTTTTGCAATTATAACAGCCAACCACCGAAATGGCGGAACTGGTAGACGCGCTGGACTCAAAATCCAGTGACCTCAAAGTCGTGTGGGTTCGAGTCCCACTTTCGGTACTTGTTAAAAAAGCGTTCAATTGAACGCTTTTTTTATTTATAGAACTTTTAATTTAATTTTTATCTTTTTTCCAGAATTATCACCGGAAAAACAATTTTTAGCTTTGCTAGACTGCAGGTTTTCTCGATATACATGAGATGTTGACAAAACGAAATTATCCCTTTTACTTCAAAATTCTTAATTTTTATACCTCTCAATTTCTCCTGAGTTATCTCTCTCCTCAGTTTTAAAATTACCCTTTTTTATATTGCTGTATTGCCTCTCGAATTTTGTCAATTCTATTTTCCGGATCTGGGTGGGATGATCTAAATTCATCCTGTCGTTGACCTCCAGATGCTGCTTTCAATATTTCCATAACGCCAATCATTTCTTCAGGATTAAATCCTGCGTCTATCATAAATCTTACCCCCAAATTATCAGATTGTAATTCTTGGTCTCTTCCATAACTTAGGCCAATTAATGCTGCAACTTGCTGTGCCGCTTGATTGGACCCGTAATCTCCAAACGCAACTCCAGCTGCTCCAGCCAAGCCTTGAAGTAATCCATCTTTTTGCATTCTTTCTCCAGCATGCCTTCCTACTACATGACCAATTTCATGCCCCAAAACACCTGCTAATTGGTCTTTGGATTTTAATTGATCAAAAAGAGCCCTTGTAATAAAAACCTGTCCTCCCGGCAATGCAAAAGCATTAATCGTATTTTGGTCATTTAATACCGTAAATTCATATTGATACGGAGTATTTCTGGCGATACTTTGGTTAACAAGTTGTTGTCCTACTTCATTAACTAATTGCTGACTTCTTTGATCCGGATCAATCCCTCCATATTCTTGAATCATTGCAGGTTTTGTTTGTAAACCGATCGAAATTTCTTGTTCAGGTGAAATACTTACATGTTGATAAATTCCTAAATACTCATTATAAGTCTTTGAAGTACAATATTTTAAAGTTGATACTCCTGCAACAATCAAAGCAATAATGAGTGGACCGCTTAATTTGAATCCAGCTTGCTTTGTAATTGGTTCTTTAATCATTACATCCATAATACACCCAATTTTTTAATTTTATTATTAGAATTTAAACAACAATAATAATGCTTTTTTGAACGTTACACCTTATACCCTTTCTTTATTTCAAGTTCACGCATTTTTTTTACCTAAAATTTATTTTATGAAAACTAAAAATTTATTTTTTTGGACTTTTGCTGCTTTATTCGTTTTTGGACTTATAGCATCTTGTAAAAAGGAAGAAGAAGGTCCTCTTGTCAACCCCAAAGTTGCCTTTATCCATACCTGTTCAGGTACCGATGTCACATTCCTGAGAATTTTCCTTAAAGACTCTTCAGTCTTTGTAAATAATAATGTATCACACCCAAATTCTATTCCATACGCATCATTACCTGCCGGAACTCATCCTTTTAGTATTTCTATAAGAGATTCAAGTACCGCTTTTTTTAATTCAAATATAACTTTTGATAACAATAAAAATTATACCTTAATTGCAGCTAATACTAAAGCAAAAATTGAATTACTGAAATTAGAAGATAACCTATCAGTCTCTGACAGTTCTAAGGCTTATGTTCGTTTTATCAATTTGATTTCAAATTCAACAGGAGTTAATTTACTCGTGGATGGTGTTGTCATTGCATCCAACATAAATTATAAATCTGTTATTGACTTTTTTCCCGTAAATCCTGCAGGACAAAAAATCGAAATAAAGGATTCTCAAACTAACAGTTTAATTGCTAGTATCAATTCATTTAAAGTACCTGCTGGCAAAAAATATACCATTTATACAAAAGGGCTTATTGGAGGAACTGGTGGCGCACTTCCAGGACATAATCTTATGGTGAATAATTAAAACAAAGAAAATCAAACTTGTAAGTTTAAGGACCTACAAGTTTGATTTATTTTCCTTTGAAAATAGCTTTCCTTTTTTCTAAAAATGCATTTACACCTTCTTGAAAATCATATGTTAAACCTGCTTTCTTTTGATATTCAACTTCTAACAATAATTGCTGCTCCAAATTATTATTCAATGATTCATTAATTAACAATTTTATATATCCAAGTGCTTTAGTTGGCATTTCAGCAATTTGCAAAACAAAGCGTTCAACTTCATTCTTGAAATCCTCTTCTTCAAATACTTTATAAATCAGTCCCATTTGTTCTGCTTCAACTGCTGATATTTTATCTCCAGTCATCATTATTCCTATAGCTTTTTGGATTCCAACTAGCCTTGGTAAAAAATATGTTCCTCCACTATCCGGAATCAAACCTATCTTGCTAAAGGCTTGAATAAAACTTGCTTTTTTGCTTGCAACTACAATATCACATGCTAATGCAATATTAGCTCCGGCCCCAGCAGCAACTCCATTAACTGCCGCAATAATTGGTTTTCTGCTAGAACGCAAAAGTCTAATTACGGGATTATAATGTTCCACTAATATAGTTTCAAAGGAAGGACCATCTTTCTCCACCGCTTCAGCAAGATCTTGCCCAGCAGAAAATGCCTTTCCTGCCCCCGTTATAGTGATAGCTCTTACATCATCATTATCATTTAATTCTTTAATTATCTCTTGTAAGGCTAACGCCATCGTCCTATTAAAACTGTTAAAAACTTCAGGTCTATTTAAAGTGATAAATGCAATGTTATTTTGAATCTCAAAAAAAACTGTTTTGTTCATATTTAGTAAAGTTACTTGTTAATTTATCATTTGCGTTAATTCTTTCATTGATAACATTTTTAATTTCAAAGAAAAGGTAATTTGCTTTAAATATGAAGGATGATCTAATGAAAGGTATAATTCTTTAATTGCTTTAGATTGGATAATTGGCAAATATAAATCCAAATAATCTTGAAATATTGAAATATTTATACCCCCACTAAATAGGTATTGTGGGTTTCCTGCTAAATTTATTTTTGAATAGCCGATATCAAAATATGGTCTAACCCATTTGCCAATTTTCTTAATTGGTAAATCTGAACTTAAATTTACTGCAAGGATAAAGGAATTACTATTTCCAAGATTATCGCGCTGAGTTAATCCATGAGCAAATTTAAATCCTCCTTGTTTTATTTGAACTTGTTGAGACCAAATACCAGAAACTTCACTCCTCCCTAAAAATAGTTCATCATTTGTATTATCATGATATCCTTGAAATGCCAAGCCAGCGGATCCTCTTGTAGTATTTAATACATTTCTAGATGATATCGCTGTAGATTTTATTTGAGTGTTTAGAGGATAAAAAGAACTTGCAAAACGTATTTCGAAATAGCGCTTTTTAGCAATTCTTAATTTCTTGGTTAAATCCAGATCTATTCTCAAATATTTATTTTCCAAAGAAGTCGCTGATTCAAATTTTTGAAACTCCATTGCCAAATTAAATTCATACGGACTCAAAATTCTATCATTTTTATATTTATAACTCATTTGGTGAATAAAATAATCCTGATATGTCACATATCCTGAGTCTAATTTAAAAGATAGAACTTCATCTTTAATATAGTTTATGTAATAACCAAATCTTGAGTCAATTGACTTCTTTAAATCTGTCCTAAAATTAAATTCAATATATGGCATAATTTTATTATAATGTAATGTTGACAAATGTATTCTATCATCATCATACCCGTACCTTTTAGCCCTAACACCAATGTTAATATTGTGAATTGGACCATTTAAAAAATGCTTCCTAATGGATGCATGAACTCGACCTGCTATACTTTTACTTTTAAAAGCATACATTGGCATTATATTAAAGTCCCAATATCTAGTTGGTAATAATGGTTTTGAAAAATAAAGTCCTGTCATAAAACCATTATAACTATTGAATCCTATAATGGGTGTTATTCCGATTTCAGTCCTAGCTTTATTATCTATAATTGGTAGTAAGCTTAATTTTATGGGTTCCGTTTTTTTAAACAATCCTTGAGTTTTAATTATATTATTATTAGAATACAAATCATAGGACTCATATTTTGGATCAATCATTATCATATCAATATCTTTCTTCGATATTTTTATTTTATTTTTCCCGATAAAACCTGTTACCCATCTTTGGTCAACGACCTTATTATTCTTTATTTCTGATAATATAAAAGGCATTTTTAAAGCTCCCTTATTTTTAATAGTAATAATTCTCTCGTTTGGTCTCGATTTGATTTTGCAAATTTTATAATCCGCCTTAGTATTATTATTTAATGCGTTATCAAAAAGCCAATCTAGATTGTTCGTATCACTTTTAACAAAAATAGATTTTAAATCTTCAGGATACGGATGTTTGAATTTCCATGTATTATAATATAATTGCATCAACTCATCATATTTCTCTATTCCAATATATTTCTCCAAATATAAAAACAATCCACCCGTCTTCATATAAACATCCGTTCCATAATTTAACAAATTAAAATTTTCTGCATTTTGGTTTGGATATTGGTCAATATATTTTCTTGCAAAAATCAAATAACTTAATTCCTTTTCATCTATTTTTCCTAACCACTTTTCTAAAACCGGAGGTAAAAAATGATTAACATCTCTATAAAAATTATTCATATATCTATTTTCATAGTATGTATTTATCCCTTCATCCATAAATGGATGTTCTCTTTCATTTGAAGCTAATATTCCATAAAACCAATTGTGACCAACTTCATGGGTTATCACATTATCTAAGGATCGAAAAGATGCTTCATTTCCAATTACAGTAATCATAGGGTATTCCATTCCTGCGCCAGCACTTAAAGCACTTTCTACTGCTGTAGCTTGAGGCCAAGGATATTCCCCAACATGATCAGAATAAAATTTAATTGCACGGTTTATGAAATGAATTGCATTAAACCAATATTCATTGTAATTAAACATAGCCCAGGTTTCAATTTTTTTACCTGAGTTTAAAATCGCTTCTCCTTTTTGAACATAAAATGATTTATCTGCAAACCAAGCAAAATCATGAACTTGTTCCGCTATATATGTAATCGTTTTATATTCTTTTGAACTTGGGATCTCGTTTGAAAATAAATTAACTTTTTGCTTGATTGCTAAAGAACTTTCCTCAATTCTATCATTTAAGAATGCCTTTTCTTCATTATTCTGAAGGACTCCGGTAGCACCAACTACATAATTCCTTGGTAAACTTATTTGTACTTCAAATCTTCCAAATTCTGAAAAAAACTCGCCTTGATCCAGATATGGCATTAAATGCCATCCTTTTCGATCATATACCGCAGGTTTCGGATACCATTGTGTAATTTGATATGTCTGATTAACGTGGCCTAAACGTGAAAAAGTTTTTGGAATTTTAACATTAAATGGTGTGACAATAGAAATTCTTTCTCCCGGTAGTAAAGGAAATGGTAATATTAACCAAGCCATATCTGGGTTTTTTGAATCTGATTCTAATTTTGCTTTAATACCATTAATTTCAAAATCCAAACCTGATATTTTTCCCAATTGCTCATTAGGAGCATCATAAAATTCTAAGTCCCGTTGTAATATCTTTTGTTTGCAAAAAGCAGTTTGTTTTGATGAGTATGCATTAGGCCATAAGTGAATTCCTATTTTATCCAATACGTCAGGACTATGATTAATATATTCAATCTGTATTTCTGCAGTTAAGGTATTAGAAATATCATCTAATCTAACTTTTATAATATTATTTACTTCTTGTTGAAAATAACTCTTTTGCGCTGAAAGACCATTTCCCCAGATTAATAAAAATAAATACAAAAATATTTTATTCATTTTTTAAGATTTCGTCAAAATTATAACAAATTTGTGTATCATTGCCTAACTGTTTACTTTAACTATAAATAGTTTAAGTATTTTATCCATTCCTTTTAGTAATAATAATTATTTATTGTTATATTTATGGTAAGATATTAAATTAAATATTATTAGGTTGAATAACTTAAATGGTGATATTATTTTATACTTTAATTAATTAAACTAAACTTTAATAAAATGAATAAATTTGATGAAAAATTAGCTCAATATGTTGAAGATGCAAAGAAAATTGGTATTGCAATTGATGAAAATTTACTAAAATTGGTAACCAAAGGGCTAGGACCATCTATCTACAGTAAAGATGCTTCTACCGTAGCTGGTACTGATCAATCTGAATTAGACCGACTAAAAAATAATTTTTTAATCAAAAAACTAGGTTTAAAAGATGGTCCTGAATTAAATGATGCTATCCATGAAGTGCTAAAAATAATGGGGACCTCAAATAAAAACAAACACAGGGCTTTGGTTTATTACCTCTTAACCATTAAATTTAATAAGCAATCTTTATATAAATAAAGTAACTTGGTAAAAAGCCTAATATTAAAATTCAATGTTAGGCTTTTAATACCTTTTCTTTCGTTCCCAATGATTTTGTGCTTCTATTTCTTCTATTAACGTTAGATAGTTATCATATCTTATTCCTGAAATAATGCCTTTAGAAACTCTTAACTTGACCTCACAGTCAGGTTCATTTCTATGTAAACATTGAGCTCCGAAACGACACAATAAAGATGCTTCAAATAGTTCTCTAAAATTATGGGATACATCCATTAATTGAAGATTATTAAACGACATTAACTTTATACCGGGAGTGTCAATGATATACCCTCCATTTATCAATGGTATCATTTCCGAAAAAGTAGTCGTGTGTGTTCCTTTCCCACTAAAACCCGATATTTCGCCAGTTTTTTGTGCACGCCCTTCATGCATTTCATTTAATAAACTACTCTTTCCAACTCCTGACTGTCCACTACATAGTGTTATCTTATTTCTTAATTGTTCGTGTAATTCCTTAATTCCAATTTTATCAATATTTGAAGTTAACAAAACATTATATCCAATTTTTTCATAAATAGTTTTATGTGCGTGGAATATTTCCAATTCCTCTTTCCCATAGATATCAGCCTTATTAAAAACTATTGTAACAGGAATGTTTTGAGGTTCTGTGGATAAAAGAAATCGATCCATAAATCCAGGTTTTAATTGTGGTTCAATAATTGTTGTTACTAAAATAGCTTGATCTATATTCGCTGCAATTAAATGTAACTGATGTTTGTTTTTTGGAGATTGTCTAATTATGTAATTCCTTCTTGGCAATATTTCTGAAATAATTCCAACTTGATTTGAATCTATTGTAAAAAGGATATGATCTCCAACAGCAATTGGATTTGTTAAATCATGTTTATCAAGTTTCATTTTTCCAACCAATCTGCAACTATATATTTGTTGCGAATTCAATTCACGAATTTCATACCAACTCCCTGTAGATCTTTGAACAATACCTTTCATCAATTCGTCATTAATTCAACAGGATTTCCGCCATGAACCGCATGAGACATTTCTTGAATCAATTTGGGATTTTCTTCTATAGCATTTCCAACTACAATCAAGTCAGCTCCTGCATTTAATACCCTTGTGGCACTTAATCCATCTTTAATTCCTCCGCCTACAATAAGAGGCACATCTATTACATTTGATACTTTTGAAATCATTTCTTCAGAAACCAATTTCAAAGCACCACTTCCTGCATCTAGATAAACCAACTTCATACCTAAAAACTGGGCAGCCAATACAGTTGCAACAGCTATTTCTGGCTTATCTCTCGGAATGGGTTGAGTTTGACTTATATAGGCAGCAGTATTACTCTTTTTTCCATCTATTAATAAATAGGCTGTTGGTATAATCTCCAACTTGGTATGATAAAGTTTAGGGGCTATTTCAACCTGTTTTCCAATTAAAAAATCTGCATTACGCCCTGAAACTAATGATAAAAAAAGAAGGGCATCAGCTTGTTGACTAATTTGAAAACCACTTCCGGGAAATAATATAATGGGTGTTTTTGTAAGCTCCCTTATTAATTTTATGGACTCTTCTAATCTATCTTGCAAAATTAAACTACCGCCAACAAAAAAATAATCGACTTGACATTTTTGAGCTTCTAGTAAAATAATTTCTAAGTTTTTCACCTTTAAATGATCCGGATCAATAAGAATTGCTAAACTTTTAATCCCAATGGATCTTTTTTTTGCTAAGGAATTAACTAAGTAATTTGACATAATTTTTCAAAGATAAAAATATTAATATGAATTTTCTTAAATTATTAATTGATCAATAAAAAAAATTAACATAAGATCTAAAATCATTTTCAATCTTCATCTGGTATGAATCTTTATGCGTAATCTGTGTTACAATAGTGGCTTTGACAAATTTGTTACTAATTACATTAAAAATATTTGGACTCATAATGTTTTATCAAATTTTATAACAAAACCAACTGCAAACCAAAATTATTACCCTATATAATTATTAGGGTTTTTATCATAGAATAACTTTAAACTGGTGTGATGCATTACCATTTTTATTATACATTTAGCATCTTCTAAGGAACGACAACTAAATTATAGATTAATATATTATGGATTTAAAATAAATATTTATCCCAGATCATTTAGAAATCATAATTTTTTGGTCGTAAATTAACTAGTAAGATTTGTGATTAAAATTAATTTACTTGTTTCTTTTTATAGTAATACACTACAAATTGAAATCAACCAAAAAACTTAATTTATAGTTTACTCCATTGGGTTCCTTCTTTCCCGTCTTTAAGTTGAATACCAAGTTCTTGAAGGGTATTTCGTATTTTATCAGCAAAGATCCAGTCCTTTCGCTCCCTGATATCCTTCCTAAGATCAATTACTAGACTCATCAATCCATCTATGGTTCCATCCTGATCTGCACTTGATTCATCTTTTAACCCAAAAATCCCCTCAATAAAAATCTTAAGATGTGATACTAATTCCTTCCATGTTTCAACACTATATAATGCCGGATTTATATGACCATCTTTAACAGAATTTATTACACTAGCCAATTCAAATATCGATGCTAAAGCATTAGGAACATTAAAATCATCATTCATATGTTGATATGATTCTGAAATTAACATTAATATTTCATTATCTTTTGGACCATTGTTTTCTAACATTCCTGCGGTAACTTTATCAACCGACCTGTAAGCTTCCATTAGCCTTTTATATCCTTTTTCTGCACCTTGCAGTGCTTCATCCGTTATATCCAATGGACTTCTGTAATGAGCTTGAAGCATGAAAAACTTGAGGGCCATTGGTGTATATGCCTTTGTAATATGAACACTATTCCCCGTGAATAATTCTTCAGGAGAAATCGTATTTCCTTCACTTTTTGACATTTTTCTACCATTTAACAACAACATATTGGTATGTAACCAATATTTCGAAGGAGCTTGACCACAGGCACCAATACTTTGTGCTATTTCATTTTCATGATGTGGAAACTTCAAATCATTTCCTCCTCCATGCAAATCAAATGTTTTTCCTAAATATTTTGTACTCATCGCTGAACACTCAAGATGCCATCCCGGAAATCCTATAGACCATGGAGATGGCCATCTCATTATATGTTCTTCTGACGCTTTGATCCAAAGTGCAAAATCAGAATTATGTCTTTTCTCCTCTTGATTTTTTAAGTTATCTCTTGTTTCTGTTAAAAGTTCGTCAATTATTCTGCCACTTAATTGTCCATATGAATGCTTATCATTTATAAATTTTAATGTATCAAAATATACAGAACCATTTTGCTGATAGGCATATCCTCTTTTCAAAATGTCTTCTATCATTGATATTTGTTCAATTATATGACCAGTTGCCCTTGGTTCAATACTTGGGGATAGTGTATTGAATATCCTCATCATTTCTTCAAATCCATTAGTATATTTATGGGCTATTTCCATTGGCTCTAATTGTTCTAGTCTGGCCCCTTTTGCCATTCTATCTTCACCATCGTCTAGTAAATGTCCGACATCCGTTATATTTCGAACATACCTTACTTTATATCCTGATACCATTAAATACCTGTATATGATATCAAATGAAACGAATGTTCTACAATTTCCCAAATGAACATCATTATAAACTGTTGGGCCACAAACATACATTCCTACTCGACCCTCAATAAGTGGAACAAATATTTCCTTTTCTCTGGTAAGGCTATTATATAAAACAATTTTCTGTATCATTTAACAAAGATATGATTTGTAAATTCTAAGAAGTCTTTGAATTTCATTTTAACACTTTATTAGTTAATTTCTCATTTTTTAACACCATTTTTAAATATTATTGTCATCCAATAATTTTTTCTATCAATTTATTATTTGATTAAATTATAAAAAGAAATTAACTGTTTATTTCCCATATGGAGATATTTTAATTATTATGTCTTAAAATAAATGGAATTAAATAGCCTATATAAATATATTTTCTAAAATAATTCCATTAAGAATATTTAAAAATCCAGTATTATCATTATTTTAAATTATTTATGAATTTCACTCATTATAAACATTTTTAATTACGATTAGTAGGAATTTCAATGCCTAGGTTTAATATCATTTCAAAACATGAAAAATTTTGGCTAGCTCGTCCTTTATATATTTTCAATTGATTATAATCTGCGTAAAGGGCTTTTAAAGCATATTCAATATATAGATATTTGTATAAAGTTATCCTCCAGACTCCTTCTATGCCTATATCAAGACCACCAAATTGAAAGTCGGGGACATTATCATTTCCTAATATTGTGTTTTGTACATGTGGATATAAAAAACCAGCTCCACCTTTTAATAAGATAGAATTATTAAAATATTTATTTGTAAGCTTTTTAACAGTCCATCTATAACCAAGGTTAAATAAAAAGAAATTTGCACCATTATTTAGCTGATATGCTAATACTTGATCATTTCTCTCAATTAAGGTATCAACAGTCAAATTATTTATCAATCCTGTAAGATGTAGTTTTTGACTCGGTACAATAAATTTTGTATGATCAAAATTTAACTCAAATAGCCAATGATCTGAAAGAAAATAGCCCAACCTGTAATTATATTGTGGGATGGTTAATGGTTTATTAAAGATCCCAGTGTTCCATCCAGGCTTATCTTTTCCTTGTACTTGAGTAAAAATAAAATGATTACCTAATTCAGGCTGTATAACTTTAATATCACTCTTTGAATACCATTCCTTATTATATCCCCAACTTAAATAAAGTTGGCCCTTCCTTGTATCATTCGTCTGACAATAATTTTCAATAAGTAATGAAAAATAAATAAATAGTAACAAAAATCCTTTCATATTAATTTCAGATTTAATTTTTGAATCGCTATAGTTTGAACAATTTCTGTATAAATATCCTTCAATTTTAAAATATCCTGATGCGTTAGGGTCTCTCCATTTGATAAATTTAACATTAAAAATTCACAATACTTTAGACCATGACCTGAGCCAATAATTAAAAAACTAGTTTTTATTTCATGAATAATCTTAAAAAAATGATGTGATTTATTATTTTGAATGGCCTGTTCCATAAAGATTATTCGTTCATTTACATCAAATACCCAATTTTGTAATAATTCTACCATAAGTAAATCATCCATATAGGCCATTCGCCTTATATATGTTAAATCAATTGAGGGCTCCATATTCTTGATAGATTTCTTCTATTCTAGGATAAAATATAAACTGTGCTCCCAATTCTGATAATACAAACAAACAAAAGTGATGGTTATGATCTTTATAAACTTTTTGAAAATCCAAAACTTTATCATTTTGTATAATATTTTTCATCACGAATTCTTCCAGACTAGAAGCGTGTACTGACCAAATACCATTATTTCCATTGCCATCTATTACCGGTACACCCATTGATAATTCTTGTTGATGTAAAATAAAAATCGGATACAATGAAACATCTTCTTCTAACATTATATCAAGAGCTGCATTTAATGCTTTTCGATATCTTCGTAAATCATCTTCAAGTTGCAAAAATTTTTCAATACTCGGATTTAACATCTCTAAATAATATAAATGGAATAATTAATATTAAAGAATCAAGTTTTTCATCACAATTTTATTAATAATGCTATGCTCTCAGTATGATTTGTTTGAGGAAACATATCGACAGGTTTAATTCGAGTTACTTTATAATATCCACTAAACAAGGCAATATCTCTTGCTTGAGTAGCTGGATTACAACTAACATAAACGATTTTTTGCGGTCCAAATAGAATTAAATTTTGAATGACATCCTGATGTAATCCTGCCCTTGGAGGATCGATTATAACTACATCTGGGTTGCCATGGTTTAACACTAATTCTTCATTCAAAATCATTTTTACATCTCCTGAATAAAATCGAATATTGTTAATATTATTTAATCTAGCATTACATTCAGCATCTAATACAGCTTCAGGAATTTCTTCAATTCCAATAATTAATTTAGCGTCTTTTGCTAAAAAGATTCCTATGCTTCCCACTCCGCAATATAAATCATACACTATTTCCTGACCAGATAATTCAGCGAATGACCTAATTAACTGATACAATTTTATTGATTGTAAAGTATTTGTTTGAAAAAATGATTTTGGACCTATTTGAAATGTAACATGTTCCATTTTTTCTAACAAATGGTCATTCCCAAATACTTTACAACATTCTAAATCAAACCAGGAATCATTTTTTTTCTTATTAATGGTATAATATGCTGATACTATATTAGAAAATCTATTTTTTAATTCAAGAAATAATTCTGTAATTTGGTCAGATATAGGTTCTGATATAGATAATACAACCATAACTTCCTCTATTTGATTTGTGCGAATAATCAAATTTCTTAAAATTCCTGTATGTTGTTTGATATTATAAAATGAAATAAAATGTTCAAGAGCATATGATCGTATGAAATTTCTAATTAGATCTGATATCTCAATTTGTAAATGACACTGATTAATATCGACAATTCTATCAAATGTCTCTGGTCTATGAAATCCTAATGCCCCAATTAATTCAAACCTTTTTTCACTCTTTATCTCTTCATTTGTCAACCATTTAAAGGTAGAAAAGGTGAACTCCAATTTGTTTCTATAATTGTAAATATTTTCACATGGAAGAATACTTTCTATAATCAAAGGATCCAATTTTCCAATTTTCAACATTGCATCTCCTACTAATTGCTCTTTTTGTTGGATCTGTTCAGTATATTCTAGTTGTTGCCAACTGCAGCCACCACATACGCCAAAATGTTCACATTTTGGATTTACTCTATGTCTTGAATATTTAATTATACTTTCTGTTTGACCTGTCCAGACTCCTTTCCTTTTCCTATTAAGGGATACTACTGCAAGATCCCCAGGAACTGCTCCTTTTGCAAAAATAACTATTCCTTCTTCCGTTCTTCCTACTGCTAATCCTTTATGTGCAATTCCAGTAAAGTCTACTTCAACTTTTTTATAAGTCTTTTTTCTCATTTATTTTTACTTAATATAAATTCTGTTCTCCTATTATTTCGCCTCCCCTCCTCATTCAAATTATCGTCAATAGGATTTGATTCCCCTTTGCCAAAACAGCTTATTCGCTCTCTTAATATCCCTTTATTTACCAAAAAATCACCGACAACTTGTGCTCGATTTAGAGATAACAATAAATTATCTTCTTCGCTTCCTATATTGTCTGTATGGCCTATAATTACTATATTAAAATTCGATTTCTGTTTGATCATAAGATATAATTCATTGAGTTCAAAAATAGATTCATCTCTCAATTTGACCGAGTTTGATTCAAATAATATATTTTTTAAAACAATGGATTGTTCCTCTTCATCCTCTTTAGTTAAAAACCAGGAAATTTTTCTAGGATAATATTCTAGATTTAATTCCAGACTGTTGAATTGGTCAGATAATAATACATACTTTGCTTTTGTTATGTGTATTCCTAATATATTACCCAAAGGAATGGAGATAAATAATTGACCATTAATATCCGTATGATCTTGAAAGAATACTTGATTTGTTTGTAAGTTAACAATTTTTACGAATGCTTTCTCAATGGGTAGCAAGGTCAATTTATCTTTTACAGTAATTTCAAAATATATACTGTGATTAGGTCTTAATACTTTTGGTAAATCAAATTGATAAATATCCAAATTCTTTGTTTGGTTATTAAGAATAGATTCATTATCGCTTACAAAATATGCTGTGGCTCCATTAAAATCAACCCTCAAAGATGATTCATCGTTTGGTGTATTTATTGGATAACCTAAATTTTGTGGTTTACTCCATTGATGTATCCCAATAAGTTTAGAATAAAAAATATCTTTTGAGCCCATCCCGATGTGACCATCAGAACTAAAATATAATGTCCTTCCATCCATATGCATAAATGGGCATTCTTCATCCCATATGGTATTAATTTTTGCCCCTAAATTTTGAGGTGTTGACCATGAATTGTTTTGCAACTTTTTACTAAACCAAATATCTTTTCCTCCAATACTACCTTTTCGATTACTTGTAAAGTATAACTCATTACCATTATTTGTTAAACATGCTTGAGACTCAAAAGATGCGGAATTTATTTTCTCACCTAAGTTTATCGCTGTTGTCCATTTACCATTTATTTTCTTACTAATATATAAATCACACCCTCCGTAACTATCTCTTCTGTCACACGATGTAAATATCAGTATATTACCATCTGGTGAAATTGCCGGCGCTCCTTCGTTGTAAATTGAATTAAGTTCTTTTATTGGTTGAGGAAAAGTCCAATTGGTATCTGCTTTATATGAAATATATAAATCTTCATTATCGCGAATCCTACGTGTAAAAACTATTGTTTTGCCATCTCCTGTAAAGCTTGGTAAAAATTCAGAATATGAACTGTTCAAGTTATTTACCAATAATGGTTTAAAATCTACTTGATGTTGAATTGCAGAATCCGCAAATGAATAAATTGGTAAAAATCGTTTCGCCTTATTTATGAGATCTGAATTTTCTTTTTCACTTAATAAATAAATTTCCATATTTACTTTTGCACTATCGTATTTTTTTATCTGATAATAAGATAAAGCAAGTGTATAATAAATTTTATTATTATAAAAAGAATCTAATTGCAAAGCACTTTGAAAATATCTTATTCCTTGATCATATTTTGCCAAATCATAATTAATTGAGGCTAATTTGATATAAGAGTCAATAAAATGATTTTCTTTTTGAATAGTTTTTTTAAAATATTCTTCAGCTAATTTAAGTTGATTTTCCTTGTATGCTTGATCTCCCTTTTTATAAACTTTTAGGATCTTAGCTGATATTGTATTTATTGTTTTGTAATTCTGACTAAAGGAAACATGAATTGAGTTGTAAAAAAAAATTATAATCAAAACATATTTCATTGTCATATATTATCACAAAATAAATATTATGATAATTTGATTTCTGCTAATAGTTTGGTTGCTGGTTCATAACCCAGTTCAGATGCTTTTTTAAAATCCAATATATAATCTGACTTTCCTGCTGCCTTTCTTGCTAATCCTCGTTGCATAAATAATTCTGGATGAGTCCCCTTTTTAGCTGTTGGTTCTAAAGCAAGACTTTTATCAAAAGCTGCCAGAGATTCATCAATTTGACCCAATGCAAAGAAAACTTTTCCATAATTAAACCAAGCCATAGCCAAATGTTTAAAATTAGGATCTGATTCTGTGAAGGTCCTTGATGTAAATAATTTATATTCAAATGCCGCTTTTTCGAAGTCTTTTAATTCAATATAGCATATTGCTTTAACTCGTCTTGCTGCCCAATAAATGGGTTGTAGAGCAATTGATTGTTTTGTTGCTTCTTCTAAACAAATAAGAGCTTCCTTAAAATTTTTCTTTACCATATAGGTCCTTCCTAAACCATAATGTGAAGAGGCATTCATTTGATCAAAGGCAATACTCTTATTAAAATCATAAATCGCATCTTCAAAGTTTTTAAGATGGTAATTCATATAGCCTCGCTTTTCATATGCTTGGGAATGCCTTTCATATTTTTCAATGGCCTCGGTCAACATTTTTATAGCTTCTACTTCCGAACCGATTTCTTCTGATTTTCTTTTACCTTCTTGATATAATGCTATTGTACTTTTTTCACCAAGAGGTTCAATGTGAGCATATTGAAGAATTTTACCATTATCAGTCATCCAAGCATTTATGACACCAGAAAAAGAAAATTGAGCGCAATACTCTAATGATAATATTGTGTTTTTCCACATTTTTTCCGAAATATTACCAATAAAACGTCCAAGGTTCATGGTAAAGTCCTTTTCAAAAAAGATTTCATCTGAAATTTTGAATACCAACTCTCTCTTATGAATTGTCTCTAACCTCTGATTGTATAATTGTACAACTTTTTGAAAACTTCTATCATTTCCAAACTCCAGTTTCCCTTGAATTATAACTTTGTACAATTGTTGTGTTTGCATATGAAAAAGTTGGATTATTATTAAAGTTTAATATTTAAATTTAATTTGTTTATAAAATTCAATATTAAACACATTAAATAGAATTATATATGTGAAATATTCTAATAAACAAATTAAAAAAATATATATATAACTAATAAAATTATTATATTGGGTAATTTGTTTTCCAATGCAAATTTCACTAAAATAATTTAAATCTCAAAACTTATGTGTTACTTATTTAAAGCTAAGTTTATATAAATTTTAATCAAGATGTATAATGAATTGATTTTATTATATTTACGTAATTATTGATGTTAGTTTAATAAAGCTTTATTAGAACAATAAGTACAACCAAGAAAAGATTAAATTATGGTGACTTTTTAAAAGACTTTATAAAAAATATTTTTTTCCATTAATTATTACTCTATTTGGCCTTTTTAATTTCTAGTTGTTCAGAAGTTAAACCAAATCTCCTTTCTCGGGATTGATAATCAATAATTGCATCGTATAGGTTTTCCTTACTAAAATCAGGCCAAAGCGTTTCAGTAAAATAGAGTTCAGAATACGCCAACTGCCACAATAAAAAATTTGAAATTCGATGCTCTCCACTAGTTCTTATTAAAAGTTCTGGATCTGGAATATTTGCAGTATTTAAATATTGAACAAATTGCATTTCATCTATTGGCCCTTTTTTCTGCTGTGAGTCAAAATCTAATAACATAGTATTTATCGCAGAAACAATTTCCCATCTAGAACTATAATTTAATGCTAAAATTAAATGTAATCCATCATTCATTTTTGTATCTAAAATGGCTTGTTTCAAAACTTCTTGCGTTTTAGTCGGAAGTTTGCTCAAATCACCTATTGTTGATAATTTAATGTTATTTTTTGTTAAAGTTTTTAATTCCACCTTTAATGTTTCGACTAATAAGGACATCAATCCTGTTACTTCTGCAATAGGTCTATTCCAGTTTTCAGTAGAAAAGGCGTACAAACTTAGATATTTGATTCCCATTTCTGCACATGCTTCCGTTACTCGATGTACGGCTTTTACTCCATTCTTATGACCGAACAATCTTGGCTGACCGGTTTTTTTTGCCCAACGCCCATTTCCATCCATTATTATCGCGATATGGTCTGGCAATCTTTTTAAATCTATTTTATCCTTCATTTATTGAAATCATTAAGTAAAGATACATAACTTGAATTAAAGCATAAACTTTGACTGCTTTTTAAGATTTAATTAAAACCAAATCATTCATTTCACTGGTTAATTGTTAGTCTAGGACTAATTTTGTATCAAATAAACTTCTAAGATTTGATATGATTTATTCGTTTCTTTGTATTGGTAATTCTGAATTATACGATGTATCATATCATACTTTGTTTTTTAACTTCTTTCATGGTAACTTTTATTGCTATTCCCTCGATAATTAGAATCGCAAAAGTTAAAAAACTAACTGATGATCCAGGGGAGCGCGGATCTCATAATAAAAGTGTTCCAACTTTAGGTGGAATTGGACTTTTTGCCGGTGTAATATTTAGTATTATTTTATGGACTCCCTTTGAAGTTTTTGGAAATTTACAATATATTTTATGTGCTTTCGTAATCATTTTTTTAATCGGCGCAAAAGATGATTTACTTCCTTTAACACCCTATAAAAAAATGATCGGTCAAACGTTTGCTGCTTTTATTTTAGTTTTTAAAGCAAATATTCGAATTACTAGTTTATATGGAATTTTTGGAATTAATCTTTTACCCGAATGGATCAGCATATTTCTTTCATTATTTACCATTTTAGTTATTATTAATGCATTCAATTTATTGGATGGTATTGATGGCTTTTGTGCTAGCGTCGGCATTCTAATATGTATAACCTTAGGATTTTGGTTCAAAATGACAGATCAAATAGTGCTTTGCATTATTGCTTCGGCATTATTAGGGTCATTAATGGCTTTTTTAAAATTTAACCTAACTCCAGCTCAAATATTTATGGGTGATACTGGATCTATGTTAATTGGCATTATTTGCTCCATTTTAGTTATTCGATTTATTGAACACCCAAATATATACAACGAGTTTAATTTTGAAATCAATGCTTCTCCAGCCATCGGTGTTGCTTTACTTTTTTTGCCTCTTTTTGATACTTTGCGCGTATTTATCGTACGTTTAATACATCAAAGATCACCATTTAAAGCAGATCGTCAACATGTCCATCATATCATATTGGATTCAGGCTTAAATCATCTTCAAACAACTGCGCTTTTATTAATTATTAATGTTATTATTCTTGGAATTATTGTTTCCTTGCAGTTTCTTGGGAATTTAAATTTAGTCATAATTATTCTGTCTTTCAGTTTGTTTTTTGCCCTGTTTTTAGAATATTTAAGAATTAAGAAAAATGTAGGTAAACAAAAAATTTAAACATGCTAATCAAGCTTATTCTAATTTTTCTTGGCGGTGGTTTAGGAAGTTGCGTACGTTTTCTAATTGTTTATTTGAACCCTAATATAATAAAAACGATTCCTATAGCAACATTAATTGCCAACGGACTTGCATCATTTGTTTTAGGAATCTATTTTTATAACTTTAAAACAAATCCTAATGAAGCATGGATTAAATATTTCATTATGTTAGGTTTTTGTGGTGGCTTAAGTACATTTTCTACTTTTTCCGGAGAATTAATGGAATATATTTGGAACCATCAATTTTGGCATTTTTTTATATATATTATCCTAAGTATTAGCTGTTGTTTGATCTGTTTCTATTTTGGGTTTGAAATTAAAAGAACATTAAATTAATCGAGATATTGTACATTATTATAGCTTCAATTTGAACTTCTATAAATATTTTTTGTCCTTGTATTAGTTATTAATACATTGTCAATTAATATTTTTTATATATTTGCAAAAAAATAATATGAATCAAACTGCCACTCATTTAGAATTTAAAGTTAAAGACATAAAGTTAGCAGAATGGGGACGCAAGGAAATTGAACTTGCAGAAGCCGAAATGCCAGGGCTAATGTCATTAAGAGAAGAATATAGTAAATCCAAACCTTTAATGGGTGCTCGGATTGCCGGTTGTCTGCATATGACCATCCAAACAGCTGTTTTAATTGAAACTCTAACTGCTCTTGGAGCTGAAGTTAGTTGGTCTTCTTGTAATATTTTTTCAACCCAAGATCATGCAGCAGCTGCAATCGCAGCTGTTGGAATTCCCGTTTTTGCCTGGAAAGGAATGAACGAAATTGAATTTAATTGGTGTATCGAGCAAACTTTATTTGCTTTTAAAGGAGGGCTTCCTTTAAATATGATCCTTGATGATGGTGGTGATTTAACAAATTTAGTGCTTGATAAATATCCAGAACTTACGAGTTCAATTAAAGGTATTTCGGAAGAAACAACGACTGGTGTACATAGATTATATGAACGAGTAAAGAACGGAACGCTTCCTATCCCAGCAATCAATATTAATGATTCAGTGACAAAATCGAAATTTGATAATAAATATGGCTGTAAAGAATCATGTGTTGACGCTATTCGTCGTGCTACAGACATTATGATGGCTGGCAAAGTTGCGGTTGTTGCTGGATATGGTGATGTTGGTAAAGGTTCCGCAGCTTCGCTTAAAGGAGCTGGTTGTAGAGTTATAATTACTGAAATTGATCCTATCTGTGCGCTTCAAGCTGCTATGGATGGTTTCCAAGTATTAAAAATGGAAAATGCTGTCAAATTGGCAAATATCATAGTTACTGCAACAGGAAATTGTGACATCATTACTGAAAAATATTTCAGATTAATGAAAGATAAAACTATTGTATGTAACATTGGACATTTTGATAATGAAATTGATGTTGCCTGGTTAAATACAAATTATGGAGCAACAAAAGTTGAAATTAAACCTCAAGTAGACAAATATACTATTGATGGTAATGATATTTTACTTCTTGCAGAAGGACGTCTTGTTAATTTAGGTTGTGCCACAGGTCATCCATCATTTGTTATGTCAAATTCATTCACAAACCAAGTTATTGCACAATTAGAATTGTGGAATAATTCCGATGCATATGAAAATAAAGTCTATACCTTACCAAAACATCTCGATGAACAGGTTGCTAGACTTCATTTAAGTAAAATTGGAGTTGAACTTGAAGAACTTAAAGACCATCAAGCTAAATATATTGGAGTCAATAAATCTGGTCCCTTTAAACCTGATTATTATCGATACTAAAATCAACATATTGTTTCCAAGGAATAAAGCCGCTTTGATTAAAATTCAATGCGGCTTTTTTTAATTTGTATTTTATGCAAAGTAATAAAACCCTTTATTTGTTCCTTTACTTTTGCTTATTTAAGACAGTTTATATAAATGCCCAATTAAACCCACGTATTTTTTTTAAACCATCAGATTCGTTAAATCACACCAGAATTTTATTAGCTGGCGCTTTTACTTTTTGTACTTATTCAACTTTTTCGATAGGTCTTTATCATGCGTGGTATAAAAAACACAACTTAACTAAATTTCATTATTTTAACGATTTTGGAGAGTGGCAACAAATGGATAAATTGGGCCATTTATTTAATGGTTATTTTCAAAGTGACTTCTGCTACAACGGGGCTTTGTGGACTGGAGTCAACAGGAAAAAAAGTCTGTGGATAGGAATTGGAATCAGTCAATTATTTCAAACCACAATTGAACTTTTTGATGGGCATTCTAAGGACTGGGGCTTTTCCTGGCCTGACATAGCTGCAAATTTAGTAGGTTCAACATTTTTTTTAGGTCAAGATCTCCTTTGGCATAAACAAAAATTACTCTTAAAGTTTTCAACTTTCCCTACAAAATACTCACTGAATCCAGTCATCAAAGAAAGAGTTAAAGAAATCTATGGCACCCATTTATTGGAAAAATTACTTAAGGACTATAATGCCCAAACATATTGGCTGTCCTTTAACCCCAATCTATTTGCTGCAAAGTTACCTTGGCCTCCATTTCTAAATTTTTCAATTGGATATGGTTCTTCCGGACTATATGGTGCTTATGAAAATGCATGGATAGATAATCAAGGCCTTAATATAAATCTAGACGCTCAGTCAAATCCAAGATTACATCAGTATTATTTTTCTTTTGATTTGGACTTAAGAAAAATTCATGTGAAAAATCATTTTTTAAAAACAAGTCTTAGAATTCTAAATATTATTAAATTTCCATCACCAACCTTAGAACTTAATTCGAAAGGCGTTTTAAAAGGACATTGGCTCTATTTTTAAATTTATAAAAAACTATTATTAACTTTAACTTATGAAAAAAATTATCAGCTTAAATGTAAATGGCTTGCGATCAGCAATATTAAAAGGTTTTACAGCCTGGATAAAGGAGAACGATTTTGATATTATTTGTTTACAAGAAATAAAAATGGATAGTTCTTACGCAGATCCTGATTTTTTTATAAATCAGGGTTATTATTCGTATTGGCATTGTGCAACAAAAAAAGGCTATAGTGGAGTAATGATCTTATCTAAAGAAAAAATAAATAATATTTTCATCGGTACAGGAAATCCTGAATATGACCAGGAAGGACGGGTAATTAGAGCTGATATCGGAGACTGGAGTATAATAAATGCCTATTTTCCTTCAGGTTCTTCCGGTGAAGAAAGACATGATTTTAAAATGAAATTCATTCAAGATTTTTATCCCTGGATTCAAGAACTATTATATATAAGAAAAAAAATAATATTAGTTGGAGATTATAATATTGTACATCAAGCTATTGATATTCACAATCCCGAAAGAAAAGATAATCCTAGTGGGTATAGACCTGAAGAACGTGCTTGGCTAAATGCATGGTTTTCTGAATTGTTTGATGATAGTTTTCGAATTTTATATCCTGATAAACAAGAATTCAGTTGGTGGAGTTACCGCGCAGGATCTTATCAAAAAAACAAAGGCTGGAGAATAGATTATCAATCTATTTCTAAACCCTTTTCAGCTTGTGTCGTAAATTATAAACATCACTACGATATTCGCTTTTCTGACCATTGCCCAATTGAAGGTAATTATAATTTAATTTAATTTAATTTCTTTAAAAATAAATAACTCTAACATTTAATTTGAATGGACTAAAATTTATAATTTATTTAGACTTATAAACTATTTTAATTTTCAAATTTAATCATATAAATAGAAATCTTAACTCTACCTGTAATAAATTAATCTTACTAAATAGTGTTGTGTGTATATAATAAAAATTTACAAGGAATCTCTTTCATATCCATTAGAAATGAAAAATTCCAAGATAATGAGCAAATTAATTTTTATACTAATAATCCATTCTTTAATTAGACAGCTGGCTATATCCTATAATAAAGGCATACCAAAATTGATGTATTGGCGAAAAAATACTTAAGGAAAATTAATACACCTCTAAAAATAAGAAAATTGAAAATTCTATTATAATTAGACATCAATTCTTTTAATTGAACTTAATTTAGACGCTTCAATCCAATTGTACCGTCATTTTAAATAAACTTATTTGAATTTTTAGTAAAAAAGTATATTTTTGCACTCTAATAGTAAAATTACTCTTAGAATTAGTATTAGGCGTGGTAGCTCAGCTGGTTAGAGCGTGCGATTCATAATCGCAAGGTCGGGAGTTCAAGTCTCCCTCACGCTACTCCTCAGATCTTTATATATTGAATAATAAAGAATATTACATATCAATAAATTAACTTCTCCTTTTAACAATCTTTTAACTTTGACGAATACAACTCTTTATGCTATGAACAGTCAAATTAAAAAAAATTGTTATGAACCTCTTATTATGTAAATATCGACTCTTTTCCATTAATAATTTATTTACCCTATTTATTGTTTTATTTCTAATCTCTTGTTACGATAATCGTAATATTAAATCTGTTTCAAAATCAACAAAACTTATTACCTCTAAAGAATCGGTTGTTAAGAAGAAGGCAAATCATAGTAAGGAGTCAAAAACTTTACTTACATCCAAAAAAAACCCAATTTTTAAATCTGATTCCATCATTATTTCTGATAATAAAAATAAAATTGATACTGTCTTAATCTCAGTTCTTTCCAGTCAAAATGAAATAGTAATAGATTCATCTGAATTAATCAACATTATAAATTCCACCAATTCTAATATTGAAATTGATACTTCGGAATTGATATTACTTTAGATATATTTCAAAAATAAGTAGAAATTACTTATTCATGATTTATTAATTATTGGAATGATTCTTTTTAATGAAATTAAATTAGTGGAAATTATAATAATAAGTGCGCAATAAAAAAAGGAATTTCTAAAAACATATAAATTATTCTGCCAAAATGGATATGAAAAATTTATATTTAAAACAATAAGAACAGACATGATAAGCGTTAAAATAAGAGTCAAAAGTGTTATTTTAATCCATAAGATATTCTTTATTTGTTCCATTTTAAATTGTAATAGAAATAATTCAATTCTAATTTTTCTACTTTTAGGTTTTATACGGTTGACTTCTAAATAAATGTTCAGCGCTTTTTCTAATAATTTTTCTTCACGATACATTTTAGCTTTCAAAAGAAGCGCTTCAATATACAAATTTTTTAAATAGGGATTAATAATTGGATGAAATATGATATCCTCTAGTATTTGATCAACCGTATCGTGAAAAAGATTTGATCTCCCTAAAAATAGTAGTGCCTCTAAATATATTAACTTGATTTCTAAATATTCTTTAAATTCTAATTGCCCTATTTCATTAAAATATTGAATATAAAAATGTATAAAATCATTGTGTCTTTGAATAGACCTATGTTTAAATTTGTTAAGCAATAATGAGCTATTAATATTTTGATGAAAGAACTTATTCATAAGTTAATGGATACAGTATTGGTCTTGAAGGAACGGCATCTAATTCCATTGGTGCTGCTTGCAAAAGAAGTAAATAAACCCCATCAGGGACTTCATTTGGCACATAAATTAATTCTGTTATCGTGCAATTAAGCGCTCTTTCATCTTTCCAAAAAGATCGATGAGCTAATAATAGTCCGTTGTCTTCCTCCCGATCTACCGAGGGTATATCTACAAGTAAATGTTTCACATTTTTTGAAACTATATAGTCCATAGCGTCTTTTGAAAAATATATCGGGTTGGTACCAGAATATTTTTTTGATCTTTTCAGTATATCATTAGACAACGTCCGAATGGTTAACGTCTGTATGTTCAAATCAATTAGTATTGGTTCAAGAGTTTGTTTTTCAATTACCAAGTCTCCATTAATTTTTTTTTCAGGAGTAACACTAATCAAATGATTAATAAAAACATATTCTTTTAAAATACTATTTACTGAAATTAGTTCCTTTGTTAGATGGCCGATACATTCGGTATGTGTTCCGTTACCATGAACATTCAAAAGTATATTATTAAAATTTACAGGTCCTCCCTCTAATACTGAACCTACAAATGTTCCCATTCTAACTGGTTCTGATTTAAAAAGAGGTGCATAAAAGCAATTTACTTGGTCCAAGGAATCACTTAATGGAATAGAAATATCTATTCCTGCTTTTAAATTTACCTTATATTTCTGCTTTAGAATTTCTACTTCGATATTCATAAACGAACATTAATTTCTCTGATCTAAACCCCAATTTAATTTTTCATGTATAGTACGTAAAAAACTTACTGGATGCAATTGTGCTAATCTAATTTTAAAATCTGCCTTTTTTATTGCCAATTGATGTTCAGAACTAATAGTTTCTTTTCTTGAATCCAATGTGCATAAAAAATTTTCTGTTCTTCCTTCCACTTCAAAAGATAAAATAGAATGATCGGGTATAACAATGGGTCTGACATTTAGATTATGAGGCGCAACAGGAGTAATTACTAAACTGGCCACATCAGGAAAAATAATTGGTCCACCACATGATAAGGAATAACCTGTTGACCCGGTAGGAGTAGAAACTATTATGCCATCGGCCCAATAAGAATTTAGAAAATCCCCATTTACATAAGTATGAATTGTTATCATTGAAGAATTATCTCTCTTGAGGATTGTAAAATCATTCAATGCAAAATTGATTTCTCCAAAAAGAGAAAAATTACTCTCTAAGCTTATTAAACTTCTTTCCTCAATTGTATAGCTACCGTTCACTAATTGATATACTGCATCAGGGATAATCGTTTTATCTATACTGGCCAAAAAACCTAATCTGCCTAAATTTATTCCAAGGATAGGTATGTTACTGTTACGTATGAATGTAATGGCTTGTAAAATAGTACCATCTCCTCCCAAAGTTATTACAAATGTTGGCTTAGCGTCGACTATATCTTGATATGTAGACCAAGAATGTTGATGCGTTTTACTAATTTCGATAGGTAGTTGATCTAGATATTCTTTATATATGCAAACTTCAAATTGATTTAATTTTAAATGGTATAAAAGGCTTTTAATATGTGTTATGTCCTCTCCCTTAGCTTTTTGACCAAAAATAAACACTTTAATCATAATGCTGAATTAAGGTGAACAAAGAAACCGCCTTTAGCCAAATGATTCAAAGAATAATTCATTTGTAGCATAATGCCATTGTTAATTGTTAAATCGAGTCCACAAGTTACACTATATATAAGTTTATTTGTTAATGAATTTGTCTGATAATAATAGGGCTCATTAAAATATGCACCTGTAAAGTTAAATCTTAAATCCAATTCAGATTTAATTTTAATTCTTGGTTCTTTTGCTAATAGTTTGAAAAAAGACTTTTTATAGTCTAATATAAAAAGTCTGACGGCTTGATCTACTAAAACATAATCTGTTCCATTTATTATATAGTATTCATATCCTGGTACGACTTGACGACTATTATCTAAAGTTCTATATATATAATAAGCAGGTTTAATTCGATTTAATGATTCCTGACAATTTATTCTAGATAATAAACTTATTCTTTTATTAAATGCTTTAGCATGAATAAACTCTTGGGAAAAAAAAATATAATTATTTCTCTCTACAAAAGGCTCATTTATTGTCTCAATAGTGGCTTTAAATTTAATTCCCTTTTGTGGTCGTATTCCAATATCAAAACTTGAATAAGTAGTATTTAAATCAATTTTTAATTTATCAAATTTATATTTTGATGCTAAAAAATATTCAGGGTATAAAAGTGCAATACTTTCATTAATTCTATTATGATATAATCTAAAATTCAAACTATGTGTCCAATTTGTTTCATTCCTATAATAATATTTTAAATTGAATTCTCTTCTAAGTAGTAAGTCATCATGATCATTTTGAATAAAGACAAATTTATTTGCTAAAGTCTGTACATCAATTTCTTTGTACGAACTATATAATAAACCAATTGAAAGATTATAATTTTTATTATTAAAAAAATATGGGAAATCATAAGAAATTTCATACTTATCAGTATACCCTGTATGGAACTTTATTCTAAGTTTATCACTTCGGCCTGTAAGATTATAATGCAATAGTTTTATTCCATAATTAACACGTTTAAGTGAATGTCTTTGTTCCACCCACCAAATATTAAAATTAGGATCTGCAATTTCGCCAATAATTGAAGGAAATAATAACCAATTTTCATCTACTATAATATCAATTATCACAAAACATTTATCCTCAAAGTAAATTTTATACTTTACAGTTACATTTGAAAAATTAACCAATCTACTTAGTTTAAATTTTATATCTTCTAATTTAATTCCAATTCTGTTTATTGATATTGTATCACCTATATGAAGGTCACACTCCTTTTCAATTAACCAAGATCTGGTTTTTTCATTTCCAATAATATTTATTTTATCTACAAGTAATATAGGGCAAGTTATATTTTGGGAATGAATTTGAATTAAAATTAATAATTGCAAACCAAGTAAAACATACCATTGATTTCTATACATTCAAATAGTGCATCAACTCATTATATCTTTCCTCATGAACATTTTGGACAGATTGTTTTGAAAAAACTTTCACAATTTCTATATCATATCTTACAAAATCATTAAGAATTGATGTTGGATCATTAAGATTTATTTGCAAGGAAAGGTAAATTTCATTCTTCTCTGCCTTTTCTGAAACAAAACTGGATAAAATAACTGCCTTATGTTCTTCGACAATTTGAGCTATTTTTTCCAATGAATAATCCATTTTCCTCATTGAAAGCAATATAATACATCCATGTTCTATTTCGATTAAACATGATAGGTAGAATTTGACTAATTCATTTTCTGATATACATCCTATAAACTGATCTACATCTGATATTACCGGTATATTGTTTAATTTGAATTGTAACATTTTCGACCATATATCAAAAATATAGTCATCAGATGAAACATGTTGAAAATCGGTTTCTAAAAATTGCTGTATAGATTCTTTTCCATTGTGTTTACTCAACTTTTGCCATGTAACCATTCCAATGATCTTTTGATCCAATAATACATATAATTGTAATACTTTAAATTCAATCATTTTATCTAATGCGGTGTCAATATGATCACTTAGAGATAATGGTAATATATGTTTTGAAATTAAAGTATTTGCCTTCATTTGAATTCATTATTTACTATTTGTTGAAAATAGGAACCATATGCGTTTTTAGGATTTTGCAATAAGTTTTCTCTCTCTAATTTTAAATCTTCAAGAATTCTATTCTCACGAAGATCCAATTTTTCAATTATTTCATTTGTTAATTTATATTGATTTTGTTTAAATAACTCAAATTCCGGTAGAACTCTTATAAAGGCTAAAGACTCGTGAGTTAATATTTTATTCCAATCTTTAAAACCATTAATTATAGCTTGATTCAAATGCTCAAATGATTTTTTTACGTTTTCACTTAATGAATATGCGCAAGCCAAATAGAAATGACAAGAATTATCTTTAGGCTCTTTTAATATAGCCTTCTGAAATGACTCAATAGCTTCCTTCAGTTCATAATTATTAAAATGTTTTATTCCTGCTTGCTTAAATGTTTCTATTTCTTTACGCTGCCTATATTTTTCAAAAACTGATCCTGAACGTTCTTTTTCATTTTTTTGATCTTGTTCTAAGATAATATATCGACCTTGTTTATACGTATCATTTTTAGCGTTTTCCCTTCTATTTCCATATCTGTCTCTAAAATTTTTACTATTATATTTTCTATCAAATTCATTTTGATCCATCATTAAATAACGATATGCATCATACCATCCCCAAAGCGTTGAAAAGGGGAAGCCTAAAATATTAATAAATTTTACCCAAATATAAATACCTATAAAAAATAAACCCATTTCGGTTTGTCTTAAATAGAATCTATGTACTCCAAAAGTACCTAAAAAAACAGCCATCAAAGTGGCAATCCATTTATTTTTCATCTGAAATAAATTTAAAACTTAAAATGGCTATATCATCCGGAACTTCTTCGTTTCCTTTATAATCCATCAAAGTCTCCATGACCAAAGAAGACAATTCTTGAACTGACTTTTTCTTATTTTGCAAAATTAATTCTTGCAACATTTCTGTTGTATAATTTTCGGCTAAGTGGTTTTTAATATCGACCAAACCATCTGTAAATGCAACCAAAATAGTATCAGAATCCAAATCTACTACACCTTCATTTATTTCCGGTAAATTTTCAAAATGACCAATTATTGTACACGTGGCTTTAAGTTCATAACATTGATTGTTTTTTATAAGAATCGGAGGTATGTGCCCTGCATTTACATAATATAATTTTTTTTGTTTAATATCGGCTACAGCAATAAAAAAAGTTAAATATTTCTCACCTTTAGTAATTCTTAAAACCGTTTCATTTAATGCGATAACTAAAGTCTCCAAATCTCTATATTGTTGGCCCAAATTTTGTAAAAGCGCTTGAAAATTTGCCATAATCATTGCTGCCCCAATCCCTTTTCCCGAAACATCTGCAATACAAAAACATATTTTTTCTTCTGAAAACTTTATAAAATCAATATAATCTCCACCAACCTTAAAGTGAGGCCTGTATACGTTAGCTAATTGATATTGTTTTCCTGAAGGCATTTCTTCAGGAATCAACATTTTTGTTACTTCGGTTGCAAATTCCAACTCCTTTTCTTGTGTTATTTGTTTTCTTACTAATCTTTTATTTTCTAATGCTACAGCAATGATATTTGTTATTGAAGTTATAAATTGTATGTTGTTAAAAATATCATCTCCTCTTTTTACTCCATTAATTAAAGAGTATGCAATTGGGTCCTTTTTATGATAAACTGGAATTATAAATTCGAAATCTTGTAAAATAGGGTGGTCTTCCTTTTTTACGGTATGTAATCTTGAAAACTTAATAAATTCTTTTGGAAGTTCTAATAAATTTTTTGTTGCATTGAGATTTGATGAAACTACTAATGACCAACCGTTATCTTCTCTTATAAAAAGTGCTATTTTTTCAATACTTAATTCCCAAGTAAGAAAATTTTTATACATACTAAGTAAATCTTCTTGAGGAAGATTCTCATTTATTGCTTGAGTAATATTCAACAGAGACGTAATCTGAAGTTGTTTTAGACTTAATTCATTTTCCATTTTGGAAAGTATGCTCTGCTCCCTACTCATAAACTAATTACTCTTTAATTTTATATCTGTTCTATCCCTAAAATGGTTAGTTATTATCTGAAAAGACAATATTAGCAAAACTACTACAATTGATGGTATTATAGCTTGAATAATCTTACCACTAAAAGCCAAACTATATTGCTCCTGTAAAATGTTACCTAGTGTTGGAATAGGTGGCTGCAAACCCATACCCAAAAAAGACAGACCTGATTCTAAAAGAATAGCTAAAGCAAAATTTGAAGAAGCTTGTATCCAGATGGGTCCAGATATATTAGGTAAAATATGAAAAACCATTACCCTAAAATGTGAAAAACCCATTGCTTTACAAGCTTGAACAAAATGCTGTTCCTTATAATGTAAAACCAAACCTCTTACTAATCGGGCTACATCGCCCCACATAGTCAAGCCTATAGAAATAAAGATAGAAATCATATTTCTACCAAAAGCCATTAAAATAACAAAAGCTAATAAAATAGTTGGTAATGACCAAAATAAACTTATTATTAATGAAATGAGTTGATCCGTCTTTCCACCAAAATATCCTGCAAGCAAACCTAAAATTATTCCAATAATTAAGGAAAATAAAACAGCGATTGAACCAACTATTAATGTATATCTAATACCAATTATTAATCTACTATATACATCTCTGCCATACCTATCTGTTCCTAAATAATATCTAATACAATTCGTGTTATCTTTATTATTATTAATTTGTGGTTTTTGTATCGATTGATCTCCATAAAACATGATTGAGATTAGCGATTGCTTTGAAACATTTATATTGGTATTCCATTCAAAACATGAAACAAAACCAGGATTCATAACAGATATTTCTGGCACCTGAGTATTTGCATAAATTGTTTTATCGGTACAAATCAGATATCCGAAAAGCAAACAGCAAGTACATAAAAATAAAAAGCATATTGAAAAAATGTAAATTACATTTCTAGAATAATTAACCACTAGCAATTTAATTTTGGATTATTCAAATGTCTCTCTTTATCCCTGATTGTTCTTAATTCCATTTTACTTTTAAAAACTTTTTCTATATCAATATTCATTTGATTGGATAGACATAAAGTTACAAATAAAATATCTGCAAGTTCTTCAGCTATATTAGCTTTTGCGTTTTCCTCATTTTCATTAATTTTAAAAGATTGGTCTCCATAAATTCTTGTCATATATCGGGATAATTCTCCAACTTCTTCCATTAAAATTCCCAAATTGGTTAACTCACTAAAGTACCTAATTCCATAAGTTTTAATCCAAGTATCTACTTCTAATTGTAAATCATTCATTTATTCCTTATTTTTTGTATCAATAATTATAGTTACTGGTCCATTATTTAATAACTTCAGCTGCATATCCATACCAAAGACTCCGCATTCAATATTTAATTTGCACTTACTTCTTATATTATCTAAAAAATCTTGATAAATTGTTTTTGCAAAATCTGGCTTTGCTGCTCTTATAAAACCAGGTCTTGTTCCCTTTTTAGTAGATGCAAATAATGTAAATTGACTTACTACCATGATGTCCCCTTGTACATCTAAAATAGACAAATTCATAAGACCGTCCCCATCTGAAAAAATTCTCAAGTGGAGAATTTTATTAATTAACCAATCAATATCATCTTGGGTATCTGCTTCTTCAATTCCTAAAAGCAATAATAAACCTTTACGAATAGACGAATGTACCATATTATTTATACTAATTTCAGTATAATCCACTCTCTGTATAATAACCCTCATTCATAAAGTTTCAACAAATTTAAATTAAAAATCTTTATAATATGAAAATTATTTTATTCACATTTATTGTTTTTGATATATTTAAAGAGTTAACTATTAGATATTGAATTTTTTATTTTTGGACATTGACTCTAAATATTTTATACGTTTTAAACATTTTCTATTTTTTGATTTATAAGATATTTGTTTATATATAATTTATTCATAATATTGATTTAAACTTGTTAATAAAAGATTCTTTACTAACATAAATATAATTAATTTTTACTCACATTTTTTTATTAACACTATGTTTAAAAAATAGTTAATCTGTTGTAAAATAATAATTTGTAATTTTTTTTTTTGTGTATTACTTGTTAATTTTTTAAACATAATGAGTTTATAAACATACTAACACTATCATTATATATTCAATATTTATTTATATATTTTCTTTTAATATAATGTAGATGTCTAATGATGTGAATTTTTTTTTTCATTTAAAATGGTTGATCTTTGAGAAATATTTTAGGGCTCATGAAGTTTAAATCTGTAAAAATTTGGTTATTCGTTGGTTTAATAATGATTCTTTTTCAAATTTTGCTAGGTGGAATCACAAGATTAACTGGTAGTGGTTTATCAATTACAAAGTGGGACATAGTTACTGGTATTTTATTTCCAGTTTCTGATGAGTCTTGGAATTATCATTTTGAATTATATAAAAAGACACCTCAGTATAGCAAAATTAATACTGGAATGAGTTTGGATGATTTTAAATTTATTTTTTTTTGGGAATATTTACATCGTTTATGGGCAAGAATTATGGGTTTAGTTTTTGTAATACCTTTAATTTATTTTTTATTTAAAAATAAAATAGATAAGACCTTAGGGATTAAATTAAGTATTACTTTTCTCTTGGCATTATTTGTTGCTTCTTTAGGTTGGATAATGGTGGCAAGCGGTTTTGTCAATAGACCATGGGTTAGTGCATATAAATTGAGTTTTCATCTAGTTGCCGCAACGATTTTACTGGGTTACCTTTTTTGGACTTATTTAAATTATTGTTATATAAAAGTTGTTAATAATAAGATCAATTTGTTTTATTTAATCATTTCTTGTATCATATTTATTCAATTGTTTTTTGGAGGTATAATGAGTGGTATGAAAGCTGGGTTAGTTGCTCCAACTTGGCCCAGGATTAATTCATTATTAGTTCCAATGGAAGTAAAAGCTATATTTACTTATGATAAAGAAATGATACTCAATTATGATGAAAGTTCTACCTTACCTATAGTTATTCAATTTATTCATAGAAGTTGCGCTTATTTTATTTTGGGTTTTGTCATTTGTTTAAACATTTTTTATAATAAGAATAGAAATTACTTTAAGGCTAATTTAGGATATTTAAGCTTGGTTCTAGTGCAGGTTATTTTAGGTGTTATGACATTAATTAATTGTGTTGGTGAAATCCCTTTGTTTTATGGTGTTATGCATCAAATGTTTGGGATTTTGTTATTTTGTTATAGTTTGTATATATTGTATTTCTCTAAAAATAGATGGTTAGCTTAAGTTTAATATTGGAAATAGTTATTTTTTAAGAGTTTGATGTAATTTTTTTTAATTTTGTAGTAAAGGAAATATAAGTGAATGGAATATACAATCGTTGAAGAAGGAAAATTTAAATATATTGAGTCAGAAGGAACTGGACCGGTTTTAATGTTGCTACATGGACTTTTAGGAGCACTTAGTAATTTCAAAGGTATTATTGAAGCTTTTAAAGATGATTATAAGGTAGTTGTTCCTATTCTACCTATATATGAAATGCCTTTATTCCAAGTTTCTGTAACGGGACTTGTAGATTATGTTGCTGAGTTTGTTAAGTATAAGAATTATAATGCAGTTAATGTATTAGGAAATTCATTAGGTGGACATATTGGTTTATTGTACACATTAGCGCACCAAGAGAAGGTGTCAAGTTTAATTTTAACTGGCAGTTCGGGATTATTTGAGAGTGGAATGGGTAATACTTTTCCAAAACGTGGGGACTATGAATTTATTAAAAAGAAAGCTGAAGATACATTTTATGATCCAGCTATTGCAACCAAAGAATTGATAGATGAATTGTATAATGTTGTAAATGACAGAAATAAAGCAATAAGAATTGTTGCAACTGCAAAATCTGCAATTCGGCACAATTTGGGAGATAAATTACATTTAATAAAAATCCCGGTATTGCTTATTTGGGGCAAGGAAGATTCTGTAACACCACCTTTTGTTGGAGAAAAGTTCGAAGAATTGTTACCTGATGCCAAATTATATTTAATTGATAAATGTGGTCATGCTCCTATGATGGAAAAGCCAGATGAGTTCAATGAAATATTAAAATCATTTCTGGAAAAGAATACATAATTATTTTTTACCTTAGGCAGCGTTTTAAAAGAAAAGTGAATCTTACTATATAGGGCTGCTGCTACTTATGGAAATGGATAATATCATAAAGGGCTGTCTTAGGGGAGATCGAATCTGCCAAAAGGCATTATACGATCTACTTTCAGGGAAGATGATGGCAGTCTGTATGAGGTATTCTAAGCACCGAATGGAGGCAGAAGACTTGTTACAAGATGGTTTTATAAAAGTGTTTTTAAATTTAGATCAGTATAAATTTGAAGGGCCTTTTGAACAGTGGGTTCGTAGGATAATGATAAATAATGCCATTAAAAAGTACCATAAAAAAAGTAATCAATTTGAGAATACTGGATTAGATTCAATGGTTGAGCAGGGTGATACGATAAATGCTGTTAACGATTTGGAATATGGTGAATTAGTAACAATGGTTAATTCTTTACCAGATGGATATAGGTTAGTATTTAATTTGTATGCTATTGAAGGGTATAATCATGGAGAAATTTCAACATTATTACATATTGAAGAGAGCACTTCCAGATCCCAATTAGTTAAAGCTAGAAAATCTTTACAAGAAAAATTATTAAAAAGTCAAAAAACTAGAGTATGAATGATATAAATGGTCTTGAACATTTTACAGACCAATTATTTAGAGAGAAGTTGGTAGATGCTGTTGAGCCTGCTCAAGATCATCTTTGGGAGGGAATAGTGACCGCACTTAATCAAGAACAGAAAAAGAATAGAATATTTAATTTCGGTTGGATATATAAATTTTTGGTTAGTTTAATGATTTTGAGTCTTGGAGCTTTGGCTTTGTATTATTTTATCAATAAGAATAGTTCTAAGGACGAGCAAAATAAGAAGGAACAATTTAAAGAGGCAAGTTTCATTCAAGATAAAAATTTGACTTTTGAGTCAAATACGTATAATATTAACGAGTCTAAAAATAGTTTAAAGTCAGACAACTATAATGTAATAAGTGATAATAAGGTAGAACAAAAAGAGAATTATAGTCAAATTAGCAGTAATAAAAAAGTAAGCAATAAAAAAATTAGTGACTATAAGGCGGTTAAGAGGAATAAAGAACAAATGACGGTTAAAGGTTTTTCCGGTTTAGAGTCATCAAAAGGATTAAATGAATCTATAGATGAGGAAGCTAATTTGATTATTGGTAGCCAGGATTTATATCCTGGAATAATGGGTCAGGTTGAGAAGGTAGAGGAAAAGCAGAGCTTAATTAAGTATATGGTTAATTCTCCAAAAAAGATGAAAGTGACAGAAGAGAATCCATGTTTTGTTAAAAGAGAGACACATAAAAGATATTATCTTGATGTGTATTATGCTCCAGAAATATCTCAAAAAAGGATAAATTCAAAAAGTGAAACAGGTATAAAATATGCTAATGAACGAAATGGATCAGAAAGGTATGTAAATGCTTATTCATTTGGCTTTGGCGGTTCTATTGTTTTTCCAATTGGACTTTCATTAAGGACAGGGGTTAATTTTTCGACTATTAAAGAGCGTTTTGAATTTGTCAAGGAAAGACAAACAAAAAGTGTAATCATTAAAAATCCCCAGAATGAACCAATTGATACAATTACGGAAGAAATCATTATTCCTGGACATATTTATAATAAATATAGGTTTGTTGACATTCCAATTACAATTGGCTACGAAATTAATTTAGCAGATTTTAAATTTGCTGTAAATGGTGGTGTTGGAATTAATGTTACGACTAATCATGCTGGAAGTGTATATGCTTCTGACATTATGAAGCTACTTTCTCTGAAGGAAGAAAATGAAGCTGTTGCTTCAATATATAAAAAGAATGTAGGATTAAGCATTATTGGTAGTTTTGGGCTTAACTATAAGATAAATGACCGATTTATGATTTTAGCAGAACCTTCAATTAGGTATTATGTGGGTTCAATTGCATCATCATCTTATGCATTAACTCATAAGTATATGCAAGTCGGGTTAATAGCAGGAATTAGATATAGAATTAAATAACAAGAAGTCTTTTCTTTTAAAATAACCCGCAATTTTATTGTGGGTTTTTTTTTGTTTTAAATCCGTTTTTTGAATCAAAAAGATTTGAATTTTTTTGAACGTTATATGATTTTATTTGGCTTGGCTAAGTTTTGTTTCACGTGGAACAATTCATCTAATAACTACTTTTTTTAATGAATTTAATTAATAATCCTAGTAATTGATTATTTTATGTTCCTTTTTACAATCTAGGACAAAGGTATAAAGCGGTTAAGATTAATATTTGACGTTTAAGAATAAAATGCTTATTTGGTCTAATTAAATCAAGGAAGATCAAGAGTGCTAGATTAAAGATATAATTATTGAAACAATTGTTCCACGTGGAACAAACAGAAATGTAAATTTAAAAACACCGTTAAATATAGACAAAATGCGGTTTACTCTAAAGAAATTTGGAAAACAAGGTGAAAAAACTGGATGGACTTACATTGAATTTTCTGAAGTATTCATTCAAAGCCTAAATCCGGGAATAAGAAAAACATTTCGAGTTAAGGGTAAAATTGATGCTTATGAATTTAATGGTCTGAATTTACTTCCAATGGGAAGTGGTATATTTATAATGCCAATAAATCAAACGGTCCGTAGAAGGATAAAAAAGAAAGAAAGCGATACTGTTGAAATTGAAATTAATTTGGATTTGACAAGTTTTGAATTAGATAAAGACTTTATAGAGTATTTGGAAACAGAAAAAATTGCTTTTAAATTTTTTAATACGTTAACCAGATCTCACCAAAATTACTTTTCAAAATGGATTTCTTCTGCTAAAAGCCCAATAACTAAAGCTAATCGGATAAGTGAAACAATTATTGCATTATCAAAAAAGCAGAATTATTCCGAAATGATACGGTCAAAGAAACAAGCTAATTAGTTTTATTTTATAAAAGATGGACTATTCAAGGGGATATAAAAAAGTCCTTTATCTTTACTAAAAATTAATTTAAATTGTCAATTATAAAGTCCTTAGTTAAGGAAACAGCTATTTATGGGTTGAGTTATTCCTTAAGTCGAGTCATCAATTTTTTATTGATTACAACATACTTAACACATCGCGTTTTTATTAATCAAGATGGTTATTTTGCAATATATCAAGACATATATTTTTATATTGGACTTTTTCTAGGAATATTGACACTTAGAATGGAGACTACCTTTTTTAGGTTTGTTTCTGATGAGAAATATGAAAAAAAGATATATCCTCTTGCTTCTCAAATGGTTTGGTCTGCAAGTTTAATATTTTTAATAATTTGTTTTTTATTTTTTGATTCAATTAAAGGTTTTTTAAAATATCCTCATTTAGAAAAACATATTATTATTGGATTATTTATAATTGTATTAGACGTAATTGCTTCATTACCCTTTTCAAAATTAAGATTTAAGCAACAAGCACGAAAATATGCTTGGATAAAACTTGCATCTGTGATTTGCAATATCCTTTTAATTCTATTCGTTTTCGAAGGAATAAGTATCATTCAACCTGAATTTAGACCGTCTGACCAATTATCATCAGATAAACTATATTATATTTTACTTGCAAATTTATGTTCCAGTCTGCTGACAATATTTCAATTAAGACATGAATTATATGAAAGCTTTTTAAAAGTAGATTGGACTATGGCAGGGTTGGTTTTGAAGTATTCATGGCCTTTGATTATTGTCACTACTTCGTATTCGATTATTTTAAATGGATATACAAGTTTTCTTAAATATTTATTACCTGGGACAACAATTGATAATTTATCGAATAGTGATGGATATGCTGCAGCTGTGCGTTTAGCGGTTATTATGAATTTATTCGTTACTGCTTTTAATTATGCTGCAGAGCCATTTTTTTTTAGACATGCAAAAAACAAACAGGCACCAGAACTCTATGCTAAGGTCTCGTTATATTTTGTGATTACATGTTGTTTTATTTATTTATTTACTTGCTTATATATTGATGTTTTTGCTCAATTATTAGGTCCCAATTATAGGGGATCCATACATTTAGTATCCATATTATTAATCGCAAATATTTTTTCTGGTATATACACCAATTTTTCTTCTTGGTATAAATTAACTGATAAAACATTAACGGCTTCAATAATTAGCCTGTTCGGGTTATTATTAAATATAATTTTATATATCTTATTGATACCCCGTTTTGGTATTGATGCAGCAGCATGGATTGCCTGTTTAACATATTTATTCATTACCATTTGTTCATATGTTCAAGGGCAGAAAAAATTTCCCATTCCTTATCCATTAATTCGTATGAGCCTGTATTTGATCAGTGTAATTGTAATGGTGTTTCTATTAAAAGAAATTTATCATCTACTTCAACTTAGCTTTATTTTTTCTTCTTGTATTTCAATAATATGTATAGTGTTTTTTTCAATTTATGTGTATATCAATGAAATTAAAAAAGTCAATTTGATTTTTTAAATTGATATTTACCAAATATTCCGATAGTTTTATTTTTAGAATCTTGTATAACAGAAAAAGAAGTACATTCGACTAAATTAGAAAATAATATTTCGTTATTTGGGATACTAAAAAAAGATGAATTGATGCCTTCATTATTATCTCGACGACTGGAGAAAAGATTTGATGTTGTTTTAAATGTTCTAAATTCTGACGACCATGGTACGATATTTAAATTGGTTGCGATTAATTGTAGTTTAGGGCTTTTCTTTAAATATAATGCAAATGAATCTAAGTAAATAGTTAGGCGTTGAAAATCTCGTAATGTTAGTGGAGGAGGCGTATTACAAACACCAATGCATACACTATCATTATTTTCATTTTGAATCGTGCATAATAGTATTGGTTTGTTTTGGTAATTTAATGTGTCAACATGAATAAAGGGCAATTTCGAATAAATGCCTTTACCTAATGGATCAACTCTGAGTAGTGTGGTTTGGAAAGGATATTTTGTTTTATTTTTTAATCCAAAGTCAACCCAATCTGGTGTTAATTCCTCAATACAAATTATATCTGGATTTAGTTGTTGAAAAAGAAAAACATTTGATGTTAAATCTTCATTTCCAAGTGTAGGGTTAATAAAAACAATGCTAACGGAATTGAAAGATTCTTCATTCGAAAACCGAATTGAAGAATTAAATGAGGTTAATAAAAACAAGGCAATTAAGCCACAACATGAAAAAGAAACATAAAGTAAATCAGTCAGATTGAACATCAAACAACATATCCCTAAAAACAAACAAAAATACATCCAGTAAATAGCAAAGGGAGATATTTTTTTTATTAATATAAAATCAAATGGAAGTACAAATAATAATGTAATCAAACAAATGAGAATTATTGCAGTCCATTGTATTGAAGATTTATTAATTGAATTGAAAAAAGTATTCATTAAAAATGATAAATATTTTATTTTAGTTATTATCTACTTTAATATTTTCTTTAAAATGTTTTTTTGATCCATTGGGATGAATCAAAATCAAATTTAAAATATAATTGCCAGAAAAAACGGGTTTATTATTATTGTCTTCTCCAAACCAATTCATAAAATCTTTTGTAGCAATTAAATCTTGAGATATTGTTTTTATAAGAAATCCAGATAGATTGTAAATTTCTGCATTTATTTTGTATCCGGCCAAATCCAAATTAAATTGAATTGACAGCACATCTTGAAATCCATCTTGATTTGGACTAATAGTAGTATTTAATAACTGATATAGCTTGTGCTTATCATTTAAAAAAGTATCTATAAACTGACTATTTTTTAATCCTGGACTGCCATAATAAATTTGTTTTGATGCTGATTGCCAATTTTGAGCTTTATCAGAAACAAATGAAGGATTTATTTTTTCTAAAGAAATCCCTTCAGTTAAAGTTAACAGTGGATTGTGCCAATTTTTGTCATATGAAAAGGAATCAATTAACTTGAATGTAGTTTTATTAAAATAGGACAAGACAAGAGATCCTTTGTCATCATCCAACAAGGGCAAAGATGATTCTAGGATTAATGAAGAATCAGAATGGGGATATGATTCTATTGTGTTTTTTTTATTTGTGGCCAGTGCTAAATACGTATGAGGATAAATTAATTTATCATTATTAATTTTAATCCAATTGTTTTGCCATGAAGGGTTAGAAATATATAATTGATCTAACGATAATAATTTATTACTATTATTGTATATTTCAACATAATCTGATCCACCACTCTTTGGATTGAATAAAACTTCGTTCCACAATAAATCATTATATTCAGGAGTGGATGGTAATTCTATTAATGTATTTATGGTAATCATTTTATTTCCAATACAATCTAAAATATCTTTTAATGTAATGGTATAGGAAATACTATTTATTAAAGGTTCATCTAATAAAATAACTACTTCATTTTCAGAAAATGATATTAAGTCAATTGAGGCAACAGATCGTGATGGAAAAATATTATAATTCAATGGATTGGTGGCGCTATTTATATCCAAGACTTCATTAAATTTTAATTTAATTTCCCATTGACTTAATGGAATAGCATCTATTAATATTGGACCAGTTGAATCTTTAACAAGAGTTGTATATGAATTAGGCATACCTGGAGTTCCGCCAATTAAACTGCTTGATGGCCTCCAAACAAATTGTCCTTTACAAGATTGAAGGGTATTGGTTAATTCTAAACTATAACCTCCTTCTTTTTGAGCTGATGTTTCAAACCAAGAATCGGAATAATAAATTTCATCAAGAATTTCATCTTTTGAATTTTTTAGGATAATATAATCTCCTGAGTTATTTAGGCTTGGAAAATTATTTAAACCAACGACAGAACCAAACAATTTATAACTACTTGTATCTTTAATCGGACAACAGATAATAATTTCATTCGGATTGATGATATTATTTGAAAATTGAGCTTTTGAAGAACCACCATCTGAAACGGAGAGACCCTGTAAGTTTAATTTTTTATGTGTTGTATTTATTAATTCAATAAATTCTACTTCTGGTAAACCTATAGATGGCGAAGGGTCAGCTAAAAATTCATTAATTAACAGATCGCCTTTAATGGGCTCTTCTATTTTTTCATAAGTAAATGGTATCTCTTTTATATTAAAATTGGTATTGCCTTTTAAATCTTCTATATTATGATATTCAAGATGATATATTTGATTTGAAACAAAAAATTTCGAGAATGCAAGTTCATAAATAGAATTTGAACCACTGAGAAAAATGATTGAATCCGGATTTCCAATGGTGGGTACAGTATAATTTGAAACTAATAATGAAGATAACAAATCAATGGGTTCATTGAATTGAATGAGTATCTTATTTTCAGAAATTGCTTTTGCAGAAATAATTTCAGGGGCAGAGGTATCAATCCCGGAATGATAAATTAAGATATCATCAAAAGTAAATTTATCTTTTCTTGTTTCAGTATAGTTACACTCTAAACCAAAAAGGGCATTAGAAATTTGCACAGAAAAGGTATCTAGTATTAGTTGTTCAAAATTAAAGTTAGAGCCTCCTGAATAATCTGTTTCTATGCGCCAAGTTGTATCCGTAGCTTTATTTATTTTGAAACGGCAGATTGATGGATCAGTAGATAATTTGCCTATAGTGCCTGAACCAAGTAAAATAGTATTAGAATTATTTTTGAGAAAGAAATTCCATTTATCCAAATTTCCTGTTTCTCCTATTTCTATGAAGTAAGTAGAATTAAATAAAGGTTGAGATTGATCCATTAAGAAATAAATTCTGACTAGATTTGAAGAAGATGGAGCAAATTGTAAATTGACAAAAAACTCCCATGTTATCAATTCATCCTTATTTTGGTATGGTCTAGAGATAAATGATTTCCCGGCTGAAGGGGCTTGTAAATTTAACTGGTGCAAATTATTTATTATAAAATTCGAAGTATCACCGGACCATTCAAGTAAATTATCTTTATCGAAGGTTTCATTCCACTGGCTAAAGCCAAAGCAAGGTAACAATTCAAATATTATCAGGGAGAATCGTAATATTTTATACATACCCAAATAAATTTAGTAAAAATACATGAATGTTATGGAAGGACAAAATTATTCTTAATTTGAATACCATTACAAAATTCTCTATCAGTCAATAGCAAAATCGAATTCCTGCTTTTATAACTATCTAAGTACAATTTAAATTATCATTATATACCTTGCTAAATGAGTTCAATTTATATTATCTATTTAAATTTTTTAATGGCGGCATGGGTTTTCTTTCAATAAATTTTAATATCGATATCAAATGGGATTAAAAAGATAATTTTCGATATGAAGGCTTTTATTTCTAAGAGAATTATTAAAAAATACGGATAAAAGGAAAGATTTACAAAAAGGAAATGAATTAGATCTATTTGAATAAAATTGATTGGATATACAGAAGATATTTAGAGTCAATATAATTAATTTTAAATTTATCATGAATATTCCTTAAAAAAAGTGTGACTATTTATTGAGCTTATCCTAAAATATCTGTTTTTGTTATCTAGATTTCAATTTTTATTTAAAATGTTGTTTAAAACAAGTTATTTTTACTTCTAGCAATAGCTTTATACATGACATCAATGAAATTGATTATATATTATTAGGATTTGAATAGTCAGATTAGACCATTCATATAAAATATTTTAATTTTACAATTCATACCATATTTAAATTAATATTTGGTTATTTTCAATATAAAAAATATGTAATTTCTAAAAATGAAAATTAGTAATAGATATTTTCTTCGATTGATTTTAGGAACTATCATCTTTCAATTTTTTAGCAGCAAAAGCGTATTAGCCCAACTCAAATGTTGTTGTGGAGCAGCAATGGAAATTGATTTACCCGGTTTGGATTTTGAATTTGACCCGTATCCGCTTCCCTTAGGTTTTATTCCATATACAGCGGTTAGTTCTTTTGGGCCTTGGATTGTAACCCAAGGAGCAGTCGATCATGGAGACAAGGATTACTGTGGAGGACTTAGTTCTGGTAATCCGAATGGTCCTTCGACTTTTATGGATCTATATGGTTCTCCACCAACAGGTGGAGCTGCCGGAACGGTAATATACCCATTAACAGGGCTTATTCCAGGCAACACATATTATATTGAATTTTGGTATGCAACGTTTACCGCAAATGGAAATTTTTCAGCAAATTTAAAAATAGAAAATGGATCCTGGTTAAATGTTAGCTGGACAGCAAATAATCCAGGAAATGTTGTGTGGCTGAAGAAAACGTATTCATTTATAGCAAAAGCAACAACTTCGGTATTATCTTTTACTGATACAGGATCTAGTTCTTCTATAATTCAAATTGGAATGTTGCTAGATGACATTAAAATTTTTTCTTGTCCAGGAGATCAAGAAGGACCAATGGTCAATAATCCACCAGAGGATACTGAAGTTTCATGTGACAAAGAGATACCTATAATTCCAATATTAACGTTTTCAGATAATTGTGATATAAATCCAAAAGTTAGTTTTACAGAAAAGATTGAAATTATAAATCCATGCTATAAAAAACTTACCAGAACATGGCGCATGGAAGATGCGTGTGGCAACATTAATAACGAAGAACAAATCATTGACATTATAGATAAAAATCCACCCCAATATATAAAATTGCCTGAGAGTAAAATGGTATATTGTGAAGAAGATGTCACAAAAGAATTTAATGATTGGATTAAATTAAATGGGAATGCAATTGCGATAGATGAATGTGATAAAGTGAGTTGGAGACAAGTAATTAATCATACTCTAAATAAAAGTTGTGATAGTGTTAAGGTTGATTTTATAGCAACAGATCAGTGTGGACAAGAAAATCAAGAGAGTGCTTATTTTATTGTAAGAGATACAATTATTCCAAAATTTGTTATCAGACCACAAGACAAGAATATTGTATGTAAGCCCAATAAATTAGACTCATTAAATGTGTGGTTACAAAGTTATGGCAATTCAAGAACGGGAAAAGATTGTGATACTGTAATTATGAGATATCAATATGATGGGGATATAACAAAAAACCCAATTCAAGTAATGTTTTATACATCAGACAGATGTGGAAACATAGATAGTAGTATAGCAAGTTTTAGCTATAGAGCAGGAAATGATACATTTCAAATTACAGATTATTCTTGTAGTTATATTAAAAATTCAAAAGATACTATTATTTATAGTACTAATGAGTGCGATAGCATTGTAATCATAGATAGGATAAAAAGAAATTCAGATAGTGTAGTATTAATAAGAATGACTTGTGACTCGAGTCAAAAAATATTGGATACCCTACGATTAACAAATGTATATGGATGTGATTCAATTATTTTTTTGCAGTATAAAATAGAAGCAAAACATCAAAATATAATCAAAAAATATGATTGTGAATTAACTCAATATAAAACGGATACCATTATATTACAAGGTCAATTTTGTGATTCATTAAGCATCACAGAACAAATACCGTTGAGAAGAGACAGTGTAAAAATTGAAAGAATAAGTTGTGATAAATCAATGGAAGGAACTACAACGAATCATTTTATAAATAATTTGGGTTGTGATAGTATAGTAGTAATAAATACCATTTATCGAGCCCAACAGATTACGAGATTAGTTAAGCAAGAGTGTGGTTTATTGCAATCTTATATAGACACGAACAAAATAGTAACAGCTAATTGTGACAGTCTGATAATCACAGATCATATTGGAATTCCATTAGATAGTACGAGGATTGATGGATTAACGTGCGATACCAATAAAGTTGGTGTATTTATAAAGAAATTAATCAATCGATTGGGTTGTGACAGTATCGTTATTGAAACCAAACAATTGGCAAAAACGAATTATATAAATATTGCAAAAACGACATGCAAATTATCAGAGGCAGGTAAAGAAACAGAGTTACTCATAAATAGTTATGGGTGTGATAGTATAATAGAAACCGTAACAACATTTATTCCTTCAGACACAAATCATATTATTCAGTACACTTGTGATGTATTGAAAATTGGAATCGACACTGCTCGATATATTACAAAATTATGCGATAGTTTAATTATTACTGATTACCGATTTAAAGCAGGAGACACGGTTGAAATAAGTCAATATACTTGTGATTTATCAAAAACAAGAAAAGATACAACGTGGTTAAAAAACAGAATTGGATGTGATAGCATTATTTACAGCGATATACAATACCGTCCATTAAAACTGGAATATGCAATAGATTCTATAGGATGTTATAATGAAAAAAACGGCAAAATTAGAATTCTAAATAGTATCGATTTTAAAGAACCGTATGAACTTTATGTTAATGGAACAAACTATAACAATGAAAATGAAATTACAAACCTGGCTAGTGGAAGGTATGAAATATATATAAAGGATCAAAGATCATGTTATAGAGATTCAGTGAAAATAGAATTTGTAAATCCAGAAGAATTAAAAACAGAATTAGGACAGGACAAGGAAATAGAAAGCGGTACGCGAGTAAAAGTTAATTTGCAAACGAACAAGACTTTGGTTAATATTTATTGGACACCAAAAAATATCAGCAATTGTATAAATTGTAATGAAATAGAAATATTGATAGATCAAGACACATGGATATATAGTCAAGGAATTGATGAACATGGATGTATAAGTTTAGATTCTATATATATACGAATAAAGAAATCTAAAAAAGTATATGCACCAAATGTAATCTCTCCAAATGGAGATCAAATAAATGATTATTTTTTCATCCAAGGCGAAGAGGGATCTATAGTAAAAACATTAGTCATATATGATCGATGGGGAGAGAAGATATTTGAGGCGATTAACAGGCCAATTAATTCACCAAATTCTGGATGGGATGGAACATTCCATTCAAAAGAATTAACACCTGGTGTTTATGTGTATTATGCTCTAGTTCTGACTGAGGGAAAGAATAATGAAATATTCGGTGAAATAACACTATTAAAATAATAGATCAATGAATAAAGAATATAATAATTCAATTCACTAATAAAAATAGAAAACAAAAAGAATTTTGAAAAAAATTAAAATTAATTCTTACAAAATTAAAAATGATATAATTATTATTAGTTTATTTTTATTATTTGCTGTTTTTGCTCAAATATTGTCAGCTCAAGTTAAATGTTGTTGTGGCAGTCCAAAAGAATTAGATTTTCCAGGATTAGATTTTGAATTAAGTCCACTACCACCTTTAGGATGGTTTAATAATTATCAAGTAGGAAGTACATTGGGTGATTGGTTGATCATTTCAGGAGCAATTGACCATGTTGATAAAGAACATTATTTTAATACTAGTTCTGGTAATCCAAATGGACCTTCAAATTATGTAGATTTATTTGGTTCCCCAGGTTCTTCAGGTACTATGATTTATCCATTAACGGGTTTAACACCGGGCTTCCTTTACACAATTGAATTTTATTATGCAAAATTCAATTTACCAGGAAGATTTATAGCCAATTTGAGTATAGGAAACGGCACATGGTTAAACGTTAATTGGACAGCAGGGAATCCCGGAAATAGTATTTGGCTTAAAGCTTCTTATAATTTTACGGCTCAAGCCTCTAGTACTAATCTACAATTTAAAGATATAAGTGGAATAACCACTTCAGGCGGAATTGGAGTATTAATTGATGATATTAAAATATTTGAATGTCCAGGTGATTTAGAAAAACCAATGGTCATTAATCCACCAGAGGATATTGAGGTATCATGTGAAAAAGATGTACCAGCGACACCAACATTAATGTTTAGTGATAATTGTGATGTAAATCCAAAAGTTAGTTTTACAGAAAAGATTGAAATTATAAATCCATGCTATAAAAAACTTACCAGAACATGGCGAATGGAAGATGCGTGTGGCAACATTAATAACGAAGAACAAATCATTGACATTATAGATAAAAATCCACCCCAATATATAAAATTGCCTGAGAGTAAAATGGTATATTGTGAAGAAGATGTCACAAAAGAATTTAATGATTGGATTAAATTAAATGGGAATGCAATTGCGATAGATGAATGTGATAAAGTGAGTTGGAGACAAGTAATTAATCATACTCTAAATAAAAGTTGTGATAGTGTTAAGGTTGATTTTATAGCAACAGATCAGTGTGGACAAGAAAATCAAGAGAGTGCTTATTTTATTGTAAGAGATACAATTATTCCAAAATTTGTTATCAGACCACAAGACAAGAATATTGTATGTAAGCCCAATAAATTAGACTCATTAAATGTGTGGTTACAAAGTTATGGCAATTCAACAATTGGTAAAGATTGTGATACTGTGATTATGAGCTATCAATATGATGGGGATATAACAAAAAACCCAATTCATGTAATGTTTTATACATCAGATAGATGTGGAAACATAGATAGCAGTATGGCAAGTTTTAGCTATAGAGCAGGAAATGATACATTTCAAATTACAGATTATTCATGTAGTTATATTAGAAATTCAAAAGATACCATTATTTATCATACTAGTGAATGTGATAGTGTTGTAATCACAGAAAGGATAAAAAGAAATTCAGATAGTGTAGTATTAATAAGAATGACTTGTGACTCGAGTCAAAAAATATTGGATACCCTACGATTAACAAATGTATATGGATGTGATTCAATTATTTTTTTGCAGTATAAAATAGAAGCAAAACATCAAAATATAATCAAAAAATATGATTGTCAATTAACTCAATATAAAACGGATACCATTATATTACAAGGTCAATTTTGTGATTCATTAATCATCACAGAACAAATACCGTTGAGAAGAGACAGTGTAAAAATTGAAAGAATAAGTTGTGATAAATCAATGGAAGGAACTACAACGAATCATTTTATAAATAATTTGGGTTGTGATAGTATAGTAGTAATAAATACCATTTATCGAGCCCAACAGATTACAAGATTAGTTAAGCAAGAGTGTGGTTTATTGCAATCTTATATAGACACGAACAAAATAGTAACAGCTAATTGTGACAGTCTGATAATCACAGATCATATTGGAATTCCATTAGATAGTACGAGGATTGATGGATTAACCTGCGATTCCAATGAAGTTGGTGTATTTATAAAGAAATTAATCAATCGATTGGGTTGTGACAGTATCGTTATTGAAACCAAACAATTGGCAAAAACGAATTATATAAATATTGTAAAAACGACATGCAAATTATCAGAGGCAGGTAAAGAAACAGAGGTACTCATAAATAGTTATGGGTGTGATAGTATAATAGAAACCGTAACAACATTTATTCCTTCAGACACAAATCATATTATTCAGTACACTTGTGATGTATTGAAAATTGGAATCGACACTGCTCGATATATTACAAAATTATGCGATAGTTTAATTATTACTGATTACCGATTTAAAGCAGGAGACATGGTTGAAATAAGTCAATATACTTGTGATTTATCAAAAACAAGAAAAGATACAACGTGGTTAAAAAACAGAATTGGATGTGATAGCATTATTTACAGCGATATACAATATCGTCCATTAAAACTGGAATATGCAATAGATTCTATAGGATGTTATAATGAAAAAAACGGCAAAATTAGAATTCTAAATAGTAGCGATTTTAAAGAACCGTATGAACTTTATGTTAATGGAACAAACTATAACAATGAAAATGAAATTACAAACCTAGCTAGTGGAAGGTATGAAATATATATAAAGGATCAAAGATCATGTTATAGTGATTCAGTGAAAATAGAATTTGTAAATCCAGAAGAATTAAAAACAGAATTAGGACAGGACAAGGAAATAGAAAGCGGTACGCGAGTAAAAGTTAATTTGCAAACGAACAAGACTTTGGTTAATATTTATTGGACACCAAAAAATATCAGCAATTGTATAAATTGTAATGAAATAGAAATATTGATAGATCAAGACACATGGATATATAGTCAAGGAATTGATGAACATGGATGTATAAGTTTAGATTCTATATATATACGAATAAAGAAATCTAAAAAAGTATATGCACCAAATGTAATCTCTCCAAATGGAGATCAAATAAATGATTATTTTTTCATCCAAGGCGAAGAGGGATCTATAGTAAAAACATTAGTCATATATGATCGATGGGGCGAGAAGATATTTGAAGCGATTAACGAACCAATTAATTCACCGAATTCAAGATGGGATGGAACATTCCATTCACAAGAATTAACACCTGGTGTGTATGTGTATTATGCACAGGTGAAAACAGAAAAGGATATTGTTGAATTATTTGGGGAAATTACATTATTAAGATGAGTATTTTATTTAATGATTCTTTTATATTTAAAACGATCTTGTTATAATATTTTATATTATTAAAGGAAAGAAAGTATCTACCTCTTATTTTCAATTCAATTAATAGGTTTAACAATTAATTTATAAATGGCATAAATTAAAGTTGTAAGAATGGCAGAAACAGTCTTATTTTTACAGTTTAAATAGAAAATTTTAAAGTAGATAATGCGAGTAGCTATAGTTGGAGTCACAGGAATGGTGGGAAGAAAGATTCTCAATGTACTTGAGGAAGTTAATTTTCCAATTTCTCAATTAATTCCGGTTGCTTCTGATCGTTCCGTAGGAAAAACCCTCCATTGGAAGGGACAGGAATATACGATCTATAGTATGGAAAAGGCGATTAATATGAAACCACAAATTGCCTTATTTTCAGCAGGTGGAAGCACATCTTTAGAATGGGCACCAAAATTTGTAGAGGTTGGTTGTTTTGTAATTGATAATTCTTCAGCTTTTAGAATGGAAACAGATATTCCTTTGGTTGTTCCAGAAATTAATTCAAATGTGATAAATCAAGAAACTAAGTTAATAGCAAACCCAAATTGTTCAACGATACAATTAGTTATGGTTTTGAACCCACTCCATTCAAAATATAAATTAAAAAGATTAGTTATTTCGACCTATCAATCCTTTACGGGAACAGGAATGAAGGCAGTTCATCAATATGAAACTGAAAGAGATGGTAAGGATAGCCTAGAAAATAGAGTTTATGCGCATCCTATATTTGAAAATTGCATTCCACAATGTGATGTTTTTATAGATAATGACTATACAAAGGAAGAAATGAAAATGGTTAACGAAACGCGAAAGATACTAAATGATGATCAAATTAGAATAACAGCAACTGCTGTTCGCGTTCCAGTTCATGGAGGCCATTCAGAATCTGTTAATATTGAATTTTATAATCAAGTTGAGATTAATGAAATAAAAAAAATTTTAAATAACACCAAAGGGGTCATTTTAATGGATAATCCAAAGCAATCCATATATCCGACACCATTGCAAGCTAAGGAAAAAAATGAAGTTTTAGTTGGTAGGATTAGAGTGGATGAATCACAAGACAATACTATAAATCTATGGATTTGTGCGGATAACCTTAGAAAGGGAGCTGCAACAAATGCTGTCCAAATAGCTCAATATATTGTTAATCAACATTATATATAATTTTATTTTTTTATAAATTAAAATTGAAAGGAAATTTTAATTAAAAAGGAGTCAATATCCTTTGTTTATTCCTGATTTGGATAGATTTTTGCTAATATTAAGTTACATTTATTAAATTAAAAAGTATAAAAAAATCAAATATTTAAAATTATTGAAATAATAATATAAGCGAGTAAGATGAGAACAAGATTGGTTATTTGGGGAACAAACGCAGAGGATGAAAAAGTACTTTTAGGAATTTCTTTGAATGTAGATGATAATAAGATTGAAATTAATATCATACCTGAGAAATTATGTACAGAACATTTTTATAATCAAATGATGAGTCAATGGCGAGAAGGAGCAAATCTTGAAATGCCAGTGGAAACGGTCCAACGCACAATAGAATTAACAATGTCAGAAAGTATTCTTCCAGAAGACTTACGTGTTGAAAGAACGGATGTAATACAAAGAGCGCAAATGGAATGGCATTTTGTGGTTTTGTCGTCAAAATTATACAGAAATTTTAAAAATGATTTAGAAGAACTTTCTAATAAAATAAAAAGATTAGAAGTATATGACAATGATTTATGGAATGATTTGAAACAATTTTGGGAACATGTACAAAAGCATATTTATGATAAAAATTTATTAAGAGATCATTCTGATTCATTAAGGGAAAAGTCAAATTCGTTATTTGAAGAACTCAAAAAACTTCGGAAGATTTATGCGAATGAATTTTCTCAAAAATCTAAAGAAACGGCCTCTGGAATTATTAAAAAACTGGAAAAAATAGAGGAACGAATTAATAATGGATCTGCATTACAGCCTTTATTTAATGAATTAAAAGATATACAAAGTGAGTATAAAGCTCTTACATTGACTAAAGAAGATCGAGATTTAATATTTGTACGAATTGATCAATTATTCAATTTAATTAGAGAAAAGAGAGAACATAAAACAAAAAGCGCTACTAACCAAGAATCGAATACAGAAGAACGAATTAATAAAAGATATAAAGGATTAATTCAAGTTATTCGGACAATGGAAGGTTCAATATCTCGAGATCGGAAAGATATAGAATATGAAACGAAACGAATTCAAACGACTACAGAACAATTGGAATCTCAAATCAGAGTTGCTAAAATTAGAATGATTGAAGACAGGATTCGATCTAAGCAAGAAAAACTGGAAGAATTATTAAAAACTAAAGTGAATCTTGAAAAAGTAACTGAAAATATTAAAAAAAGAGCTGAAAGACAAGAACAAAAAAATTTAGATAATGCCCGTTTAAAAGAGGAAGAAAATAAAATTAAAGCCAAAATTACTAATGAAATTCAAACAGCCCAAGATGCCATTCAGGTTGAAGAGGAAAAATTACTCCAAGCAGCAGCCAAAATAAAGGAAGGTAGGAGGAATAAAAAAATAGTATTAGAAAATAAAGATCAATCCGATATTCAGAATTCAGAAGCACAAAAAACTTTGGATGATCAACAAGAAAACAAAACGGATATTTCTAATCCCTTGACGGAAGAGGAAAAAAGGGAAGAGGAATAGTAAATCAAGGTCAATTCATGATAAGCAAAGAAGTAATAATAGGGTCAAATCCATTGACATTAAAGGAAATTGAAAGTATACTTTTTAGTAAGTATAAAATAAGTTTGTCTGACAAGGCTTTAAAGACGGTATCTGATTCTTATCAATTTTTAATTAATTTTTCAAAAGGGAAATTGATTTATGGAATTAATACAGGTTTTGGTCCAATGGCTCAATACAAAATTGGAGAAGAGAATCTAAAAAAACTACAATATAATTTAATTCGGAGTCATTGTGCTGGTACCGGAGATCTATTGACGGAACTTGATACCAAGGCCCTAATGATTGCCAGATTAAATTCCTTAATGTTGGGTTATTCTGGTGTACACACAGATTTAGTTTACTTATTAATGCAACTCATCAATAAGAATATTTTTCCTCTTGTTTATCAACATGGTGGAGTTGGCGCTAGTGGAGACCTAGTACAATTGGCTCATTTAGCATTAGCTTTGATTGGAGAAGGCCAAGTTAAACATAAAGGAAGTATAATCATTACAGATCTGTTATTTAAGAAAGAAAAACTTAAAGCATTATCTATTTATAAACGAGAAGGAATAGCAGTATTAAATGGTACATCAGCTATGACAGGAATCGGGTGTATTAATTTAATTTATTCGAAAAAATTGTTAAACTGGGCAATTATCCTGTCAACATTAATTAATGAGATAGCAGAAGCATATGATGACCATTTTTCAAAAGAATTAAATCAAGTTAAAAAGCATGAGGGGCAGAATTATGTTGCCAATAAAATGCGATTAATGTCTCAAGGAAGTCAATTAATAAAAAGACGTTCAGATGTATTATATAATAAACAAATTGACGAGCATATTTTAATTGATAAAGTTCAAGAATATTATTCGCTTCGATGTGTTCCTCAAATTCTAGGCCCTATATATGAAACCATTATTAAGGCAGAAGAAGTAGTAATAAACGAAATTAATTCAGTAAATGACAACCCAATTATAGATAAAAAAAATAAAGATGTATATCATGGAGGAAATTTTCATGGTGATTATGTTGCACTAGAAATGGATAAATTGAAAATTGCAATTACAAAATTATCTATGTTATCTGAACGACAGCTTAATTATTTATTGAACGATAAATTAAATCAAAAATTGACCCCATTTCTAAATCTTGGTACATTAGGGTTAAATTATGGGCTTCAAGGAATGCAATTTACTGCAACATCAACAGTAGCGGAATCACAGACATTAAGTATGCCAAATTATATACACAGTATTCCTAATAATAATGACAATCAGGATATTGTAAGCATGGGCACAAATGGATCATTACTAACCAGAAAAGTTATTGATAATGCATTTGAAGTTTTAGCAATTCACACTATTGCAGTTATGCAGGCTATTGATGTCATTGATTGTAGTAAAAAGTTATCTCCAAAAGGATTCAGTATTTATAAATCTTTTAGGAAAGTTTGTTCAAAAACAATAGAGGATAAACCGCTGTCTTCATCAATTGGTACTGCTATTATTTTTTTAAAGGAAAGTAATTTATCAGATATATAAATTTTTATTATTCATTAATAAGAATATTATCACAAAGAACACAATATGAAATATGCATTAATAACCGGAGGTTCAAGAGGAATTGGCAGGGCTGTGTGTTATAAATTGGCTGAAATGAAATACCATATTTTGTTGAACTACATTAACAATGATGATGAAGCACAAATCACAAAAGAACAAATAATGTTAAAAGGAGTGAAATGTGAATTAATTAAGTTTGACGTATCAGATAAGGAAGCATGTGAGCAGATATTAGGTACCTGGATTGAGAACAATAAAGAAAGTACTATAGAAGTATTAGTAAATAATGCAGGTAAGCGGCAAGATAATTTATTTGTATGGATGACTGATTTGCAATGGAAAGAGGTAATTTCAACGAGCCTTGATTCCTTTTTTTATGTAACACGTTTAGTATTAAATAAAATGGTCCATCAGCGGTATGGTAGAATTATAAATATGGCATCGCTATCTGGATTGAAAGGCAATGCCGGGCAAACCAATTATTCAGCGGCAAAGGCGGGTTTAATAGGAGCAACGAAAGCCTTGGCCCAGGAAGTAGCCCGTCGTGGTGTTACCGTTAATGTTGTTGCTCCAGGATTTATTCGAACTGACATGACTCAAGATTTAAATGAAAAACAATTATCTGATATTATTCCAATGCGAAGGTTTGGGACACCTGAAGAAGTAGCTGAAGTGGTTGGTTTTTTAGCCTCACCGGGAGCATCATATATCAGTGGAGAAGTCATTTCTGTAAATGGAGCGCTCTATTCATGATTTCTTTGGATTAATTATTTTAATTTTGCGTTTATGAGACGAGTTGTAATTACAGGAATGGGCATTTACTCTTGTATAGGAAAAAACCAAAATGAAGTATCAAAATCACTATATACAGGAAAATCAGGTATTATATTAGATCAAGAAAGAAAATCCTTTGGATACAGATCAGGACTCATGGGAATGGTTGATCGCCCTGATTTAAAAGGACTTTTAGATAGAAGAGCTAGAATAATGATGCCTGAGCAAGCTGAATTTGCTTATATTTCAACATTAGAAGCCTTAAAACAGGCTGGATTTGATGAGCAGTATTTAGAGCAGCATGAAGTTGGGATTATTTATGGTAATGATAGTTCAGCGAAGCCAGTCATGGAAGCAATTGACACTATTCGAGAGAAAAAAGATACTATGTTTGTAGGTTCTGGTTCAGTTTTTCAGACAATGAATTCTACAGTAACAATGAATTTGAGTACTATTTTTAAATTGACTGGAATCAATTTTACAGTAAGTGCAGCATGTGCTAGCGGTTCACATGCTATTGGTCTTGCATATCAAATGATAAAATATGGTCAGCAAGATAGAATAATATGTGGTGGTGCTCAAGAAGTGAATATTTATTCTATGGGAAATTTTGATGCTTTAGGGGCTTTTTCTATCAGAGAAAATTGTCCATCTGCAGCTTCAAGACCTTTTGATAAGGATAGAGATGGTTTAGTCCCAAGTGGAGGAGCAGCAACCATTATTTTAGAAAGTTTAGAATCTGCAAAAGAAAGGGGTGTAGAAATTTTAGGAGAAATCATCGGGTATGGATTTTCTTCAAATGGTGGGCATATTTCAAATCCGACCGTAAACGGCCCAGCAAAAGCATTAATGATGGCGATTAATGATGCTAAAATCAGGGTTCAGGAAATAGATTATATCAATGCTCACGCAACTTCTACGCCTGTAGGTGATGCTAGTGAAGCTAAAGCGATACACAGTGTTTTTGGAGATTACAAAGTTCCAGTTAGTTCAACAAAATCAATGACAGGACATGAATGTTGGATGGCAGGAGCAAGTGAAATAGTGTATTCTATGTTAATGTTGCAAGAAGGATTTATTGCGCCTAATATAAATTTTGAGACTCCAGATGAAGATTCTGCTAAACTAAATATCGTTGGGAAAACTGTAGATAAAAATATTGATGTATTTTTGTCTAATTCCTTTGGGTTTGGAGGAACTAATTCGACATTGATAATAAAAAAAGTGATAAGATAACGTTATGACATACGAAGAAATAATAGCCAAAAGTAATGAATTTTTGGTCGATGAATTTGAGGTTGATGGTAGTAAAATCACACCACAAGCTAATTTAAGAGAGACCTTAGAATTGGACAGTTTAGATTATATTGATCTTGTTGTTGTTATTGAAAGTAACTTTGGCGTAAAGGTAAAAGCAGAGGAGTTTGGAGAGATAATAACATTCAAAGATTTTTATGATTATATAAATAAAAAACTTAGCCTAAAAAATGTTTAATGTCCCAATGGGAAGGTAAGTCTAAAGGAACACCAACAGGATACAGGATTTTTGTGTTTTTAATCAAAGTGTTTGGATTGAGAACTGCATATTTTGTATTATATTTTGTGGCATTTTACTATTATTTTTTTTCTATAAATAGTTCTAAGAATATTTATTATTTTTATAGGTATAGGATGGGATTTAATTTTTTTAAATCCTTAAAAATGCTTTATAAAAATTATTATGTTTTTGGTCAAACCCTAATAGATAAAACTGCAGTGATAGCAAACTTAATAGGTAATTATAGTTTCCAATTTACTGGAGAAAACTATTTAAGAGAAATCGTTCAAAAAGGAAAAGGAGGTATCTTGTTAAGTGCACATATTGGTAATTGGGAGGCAGCTGGGCATCTACTCAAAAGATTAGAAACACGAATTCATATCCTAATGTTTGATGGAGAAGATCCAAAAATAAAATCATATATTGAGTCCATGAAATCAGCTAGATCGTTCAATATCATATTAGTAAAAGAGGATTTAAGTCATATTTATAAAATTTCAGAAGCATTAGCGTCAAATGAATTAGTATGTATACATGCTGATCGATTTTTAACAAAGAACAAAACGATTTCTGCAAAATTTTTAGGAAAAAAAACATTTTTTCCAGAAGGGCCATTTCAACTTGCACTCAAATTTGGGGTTCCTGTTGCCTTTGTTTATGCATTTAAAGCTGATCTACTAAAGTATCATTTTTATTCAAGTAACATAAAATATTATTCTAAGAGGGATGGACATTCAATAGAAACCGTATTGAATGATTATTTATATGACTTGGAGGAAAAGCTTAGAGTATACCCGGAACAATGGTTTAATTATTATAAATTTTGGAATTAAATGGGCTTACTTATGATTGATCAAGAAAGAATTATTGATTTAATTCCTCAAAGATATCCAATTGTATTGGTAGATATGTTGGAACAAGCTGATGAAAAAATAACAAGAAGTCGATATAAAATAGACAAGCAAAGTATTTTATGTAAAAATGAAGTATTTTCTGAAAGTGGTTTACTTGAAAATGTAGCCCAAACTGCTGCCGCCGGCATAGGTTATCAATGTAAAATTAAAAAAATCAGTATACCTATTGGTTTTATAGCATCCATTAAAGATATTAAAATAGTATCTTTGCCTAAGGTTGAAGATGAGATTTTAACCGAGGTTAAAGTTATCAATCAAATTATGAATATTAGTGTTATTCATGGTTTTGTAACGTTAAATGGATTAGAAATTTTAAGTTGTGAAATGCAAATAATAATTCAAAATTAAATAATATGAAAAAAATGCGAATGTTTGTTTTTTCGATTTGTTGTATTGCTATAATAAATATGGACCTAGCAGCCCAGAACACAAAGGATCTTTTTTCAAATTCTGAATTACCTATAACCTGGTTAGGTTTAGATTTTTCTGAAGTGAGATATATTGGTGATCCAGGAACCGTTGATGCAATAGAAATGAAAAAATTGTTTGTAAAAATAAATGATTTAATCATTCAGGAACCAAACAAATTTAAAATTGGAGCTGCTTTTCAAAAATCCAATATTTCAAATGATATTTCTGTTACCCAAAAGGTAAATGAAAATATGAATGCTGGAAATATATTATCCTATAATGATAAGGATGAAAAAAGAATTAACGAACAAATCATAAAAAAAATAATCAATTCTGATTCATACAGTTCAGCGGGAAAAGGTGTAGGATTGTTATTTATAGTGGAGTCATTGAATAAAAATAAAGAGTCAGCCAGTGTTTGGATTGCATTTATCAATTTAGATAAGCACACACTTATATTTTCTGAACGAGTTGAAGGGAAGGCTTCTGGATTTGGTTTTCGAAATCATTGGGCTGGAAGTATCAACAGCATTCTTAAAGATATAAAATCCAGTTTATATAATAAATGGCGTAATAAATCAAATTGAATCAACAAAGCAATATATTAAAGGAAGTAATACATTTAAAGGTAAGGTTCTATGAAGTGGACCCACTAGGAATAATGTGGCATGGACATTATTTAAAATATTTTGAAGATGGAAGAGAAGCCTTCGGTGAAAAATATGGAATTTCATATTTAGATATTTACAATAATGGATATGTTACGCCATTAATAAGTATTAATTGCAAATACCTTAAACCTTTAAATTACCAAGACAAAATTTTGGTTGAAACGAGTTTCATTAATGTTGAGGCAGCAAAATTATATTTTAAATATCGAATTTTGTCGGAAAATTATGATACCGTATTTACTGAAGGAGAGTCTATTCAGGTTTTTTTAAACAAAGAATCAAGAGCGTTGCAATTAACGCATCCAGATTTTTTTATGGATTGGAAGAAAAAAAATGGAATATATTAAATGAAGTGCAAAGTTTATGTAGAAGCACATAACATAATATCTCCGTTAGGTCAGACTAGCGAAGTCAATTTTACTAATCTGGAGAATGGGAAATCAAGTATAAATGAACACAATAATATTTTATACGATGATGAAAAATTCTGGGCTTCAATTTTCAAAGAAACAACCCAGTTCAAAATTGAAGAGAAAGATCAACAGATTGGTCATTTTTCAAAATTTGAACAATTACTCATTTGTTCTATTCAAACAGCATTAAAATCGTCAAACATCAATCCAACTGACCAGGATGTAATCATCATAATTTCTACAACCAAGGGGAATATAGAACTGTTGGAACTGAGGAAAGATCCAACTTTTGATGTGAATCTACTAAGACTTTCTTATTCAGCTAATAAAATTGCTCAATATTTTAAGAATCCTAATAAACCAATTCTTGTTTCAAATGCATGTATTTCGGGAGTTAATGCTATTATTTTAGGAAAAAGACTTATTGAACAAGGTAAATATAATCATGCAATTGTTGTTGGCGGAGATACCTTTTCAAAATTTGTGTATTCCGGTTTTAAATCTTTTCAAGCTTTAAGTAAGAGGAAGTGCGCACCCTTTAGCAAGGATAGAGATGGAATCAATTTAGGTGAAGCTTTCGGAACTATTTGTTTAACAAATCAAATAAGTGAAAAAACGAAGGTGATGGTTATGGGAGGAGCAACAGGGAATGATGCTAATCATATTTCAGGCCCTTCAAGAACTGGATTTGAATTAAGTCAAGTGATTAACAAGACCCTTCTTGAGTCAAAATTAAAACCACAACAAATTGATTTTATTTCAGCACATGGAACAGCAACTATTTATAATGATGAAATGGAGGCGAAAGCAATTAAATTATCAAATTTGCAACACAGTAAAGTAAATAGTTTGAAGGGATATTTTGGTCATACCTTGGGAGCGGCAGGGATTATAGAAAGTATCATATGTGTACAATCGTTATTAAATAAAATAATTTTATCTACAAATGGATATGAAGATCAAATATGTAGTTTTGAAATAAATATAAGTAATAACAACGTTAAGCAACCAATACATCATTGTTTAAAAATTGCTTCTGGTTTTGGGGGATGTAATTCAGCTCTTATTTACTCTGGCTTCAACTAAATAATTCAAAGCTTCAAAAGCTAGAACTGAAAATTTATTTTAGCCCTTAATCCTATTGATGCAATATTTTTATGATCTAGATAAGTAAAACGTTTGACAAGATCAATTCTTAAGACACGGAAAATATTTCCAATCCCAATACTTCCTTCAATATACGGAGATTTATTTAAAGAATAAGTAATAGGTACATCACTATTGTTTGTAGGAAATTTAAATAGGTTAGAATTTGAGCTAGGATTATTTGTTGAGGATAATGAACCGAATAAAATTTTAAAATTAATAAATTCCCGAAGCTTTAATTTTCTAACATATGGTATTTTATTTAATGAGAAACCCTCAAGTTGATGGTCGATTAATATTTGAAGATATTGATCATTTACAAATTCTAAATAGTTCATTAAATTAAAACCAGAAATATCATTAAAGTAAGTTTGATTTGCAGGAGGAATATAGAGATATGGAAAATTTATTCTGCCAAAAGATTTTCCAAATTCTGAATTAAAGTCTAATTTTCCAAATTTAAATAGATTAAATCTTTTAATAACATTTAAATTTAACTTCACATAATTAGATTGCAAATTAATATTATTAATTAAATTATAAGTACATTGAATTGTGAATACCGGTGCATAGGATTTAAGTCTGTACCTGGTGTTAGGGCCTTGATAGAATTTTTCATTGGGGCTGAATTTTAATTCTATTAATGCGTCAGTTGAATTAATATTTGGAAAGTCTTCAATAATATTATTATAATTTTTAGTATTAAAATGTAAAGAAGACAGGGGAATAATAATAGAATTTGTAAGCCCTACTTTATATGAAAAATGGTTTTTAAATTCTTGATTATATTCAAATTTAATTAATTTATTGTATATCCAAAAATCATTCTTTGTTCTTTCGAATGATAACAGAACATTAGACTTTGATGGAGTCAGAACAGATTGACCAAATATAAACAAGTCATTTATATATATTAAGGAAAGTGACTTCTTAGGAAATAGGAGAACATTTTTATGATTTAAGGATAAAGTAGAATTGAGATTATATTTTAATTTATTATCTTTTAAGCCATAAGCCAATGATCCTTCAATTCTCAATAACTTATAGAATTTATATGTTGTTCTAAATCCCAAATTAAATTTTATTTTTTCGATGGGATTGAAACTAATTGATGAAAAGATAGAACCTATTTCAATGTAATTTAGTGGATAGAAACCAGTAATTGATAATTGAATAATTTTCATTAAATTACGATAGGAAGTTGAATTTTTTATTGAGTCAAAAGTTGTAAATATTTTGGAATTTTCAGACGATAATTTCGATATGTTTATACTGTCCTGTACATCTAAAATTGATTTACTTATATTCTGACTTGAATCTATATTTGTCGAGGGTGATCTATTTATATATTGATAGCGTTGAGTAAGTTTTTTGGCAGTTATTGGAAGGTCAATCATTGTTGTTTTAAATTTCAAATTCATAATTTCTGAATTCATTATATATTTTTGATTATATAATTTTACAAAAGTCTGTTCTAAATCAAAATGTGTTATCCAATTTAAGTTTATATTTTTATTGAAAGTTAAATAATTTTTAATTAAAGCATAAGTACTATCAAGAGCAATATATAAATATCCTTGGAATAAAAAATCTGAACTAAGAACAGGCACAAAACCTATTTTAACCGATTTAATATTATTAATATATAAAGTATCCATGATGTAATATTTGTATAATAATGTTCCAATTGAAGACAAGGGACTTGTATATTCATGATCAAATAAGTGGATATTGACTTTATATAAATTTATTTGTTGATATAACTGATTCATATAGATCGTTAAATCAAATGATTTATTTAGATTGTCTATAGTAGCTAATCTTATTGAGTCAGTAATCTCTAAAATGGAGTCATTAAATGTGTTAATTGATTTTGTTTTGAAAGTTTCTTTTATGTAAATAGGTAGACTAAGTTCATTTTTTGAGGAATCTGTATAACTTATAAGTTGTTTGAAAGGCCTTATTTCTTTTCTTTTTAAAATTTTTTCAGATAATGGTACTATATTGAAATTAATTTTTTCATAAGTTTTGAATCCATACAAATTATTGATTGAAAATTCATTTATTGATTTGTTTTCAATTGTTTTGTTAATAATTTCTAGTGCTGGGTTTTGTTTTCTTTTATATTTTGTTTTTTTACTTGTTACTGTTACTTCGTTCAAATAATTCAGATCTTGAACTAAGAGAATTGTAAAGTTGGAGTCTTTAGTAACTTTAAATTCAAATGATTTATATCCGAGATATATTGTTTTAATTTTGTCATTAAGTGAAATATTATGTAAATAAAAATTGCCATTAAAGTCAGAAGTTGTAATCTGATTTGAATGATCAATATAAATACTTACAAACGGAAGAGGTTCTTTGGTTTTACCATCCAAAATTTGACCAATAATTGAAATTGATTGTGAAAAAAGTGATGAACAAGACTGTAACATAAAAAAGCATATGCTCAGTAGTATCTGATTCAAGTTATTGAAGTTGGGCATGAATTTAATCAAATATGCTTATAGTATTAGATCAATCAAAACTAGTATTAATTTAAGATAAAATTAATATCTTTTGAAACAAATCTAACTGATTCATTAAAATTGTTGTTTTAAATTCAATTCTAGTTATCTCTAAATATTATATTTGTGCAATGTTAAAATTGAATTATTTGATAAGATGGAAAAGGTAGATGTTTTGGTTATTGGAGGAGGTCCGTCTGGATCTGTTGCAGCAGCAATAGTTAATAAAGCTGGATATAAAGTTAAATTAGTGGAAAAATTAAAATTTCCAAGATTTGTTATTGGAGAGAGTCTACTTCCAAGATGTATGGAGGCACTTGAAGCAGCAGGTTTTTTGGAGAGTTTAAAGAAATTTGGTTTTCAGGAAAAGTTTGGAGCTAAGTTTGTTGAACACGGGACTGTTTGTGATTTTAATTTTTCAGATCAATTTTCAAAAGGATGGAATTGGACATGGCAAGTTCCACGGGCTGATTTTGATCAGATATTGACAGATGATTTAATGAAAAGTGGTGTGGAGGTACAGTTTGAAACTACTGTAAAAGATATTTTATTTGATGGTACTAATTCAATTACTACAGTTGAACAAGAAAATGGAAGTTCAAGTAAAATTCACGCTCGATTTATAATTGATGCCAGTGGTTATGGTCGGGTAATCCCCAAATTATTTAATTTAGATCGGCCATCAGATTTACCAGCTAGGAAGACCTTGTTTACGCATATAAGAGATACAAGAAGAATGGATTATGATGAACCAAACAGGATTACGATAGTATCCCATAAGGAGGGTGTTTGGATCTGGGTGATACCTTTTTCAAATGGAAATACCTCTGTTGGTTTTGTGGGGCTACCAAGTTTTTTTCAACAATTTGAAGGCAGTCCAGAGCAAATGTTCAGAACTTTAATACAAAGTGAGCCACATATAAAGGATCGATTTGATCAAAGTGAGTTTATTTTTGAACCGAGAACTATTGAGGGATGGTCTGTAACCACAGATCAATTTTATGGAGATGGCTTTGTTTTAACTGGTAATGTCACTGAATTTTTGGATCCAATTTTTTCTTCAGGAGTAACCCTTGCAACGGTTTCTGGTCATAAAGCTGCATTATTAGTATGTAGGCAATTAAATGGAGAACATATAAATTGGGAAACAGAATTTCAACAACCAACAATGGAAGGTGTTAATACTTTTAGATCATACGTCACCGCTTGGTATGATGGTACCCTTCCAAGAATATTTTTTGCGCCCAATCAAAATCCAACTATAAAAAATTATATCTGCTCGGTCTTGGCGGGGTATGTTTGGGATTTAGATAATCCATATGTTAAAAAGCATGAGTCAGCTTTAAAAGCTCTTGCAAAGGTTATACAAATAGAGGCAAGTGTATAAATTTTCCTAGCTCGATTTTTTTATTCTAAAATATAAATTCTTTTTTAAAATAGCAATACTCGTTATTACTCCAGAAAATAATGTGCTACAAATACCAACGGTTAAAATATCCTGACCAGTAAGAAATAAATTTTTTATGGGAGTGCGAGGACGCAGCCATAATTTGTTAAATCGGTCTGCTGAATGTTCCAATCCATATATTTCACCTTTTTGATAATTTGTAAAATGTTTTGTTGTAAGAGGTGTCGACAATTCGCAGACATCAATATAATTTTTAATTTGTGGTACAACAGAAAGTACTTTATCCAATAGTTTATTTTTTAATTCATCCTTAAAATTAGTATATTCAATATTTCTTTTCAGCCAGGAACTATCACTCCATTCTTTATAATGTTCAAAAGATGAAAGTGTTAAGACTTGTATTGTAGCAGTATTAGGATGGTTTATTTTCCAACTTGGATCTTTTGCTGAAGGAAATGAAATGTATGCAAGTGGAAGTTCTAAGGAATTATCATCAATATAATTATTAAAGCTATCATCAAGATTGTAGTTACTATAAATCCAGAAATTGTGCTTTGGTAAATTTAAAAATTCATCACTAGCATTGAGCCCAATATAAAGTGCAACATGTGATACCGAGGATTTTAATTCATTTGCCTCAGAAGTAATTTTATCTAAATATGAGACAGGAGATAAAATTAGTTTTTCAAAGGTATTTTTAACACCAATATCACTGATTACTGAGGTTGCAGATATAATATCATCATTTATCATTTTTACGCCAATAGCAACATTGTTTTCAATGACTATAGATTTCACTTCAGCATTAACAAGAACGGTACCTCCATGTGATTCTATAGTTGGTAAAATAGTTTTATAAATACTAGAGGAACCGCCTTGTGGATAGCAACCGCCATTAAGGTAATGTTCAACAATTAATGCATGAATGGCAAAGCTACTTTTCTTTGGTGTCATACCATAATTTCCACATTGTGCGCACAGTACTGCTAATAGTCTTTTATTTGATGTTAAATTACTAATGACATCATAAGTTGTTTGATTGGCATACTTTAAAAAAGTCTTTCTCATTGAAGAGCTAAAGAAGTAACTTAAAAACGGAGGCAGTGTCTTTTCGCTAAAAAACCAGGCACTAGAATTATTTAATTTTTGAATTAATTCAAAATATTTATTTATTGCAATGGTCTCATCTGGAAAATATCCAATTAATTTAGATATTAAATTTTCCTTACCACTTGAAAATTCATATTTATCACCTTCAATTATGGCAACATCATAAATTTCACCCATTGATTCCCAATGTAATGGATCAGAAGAAATGTAATTAAAAATCTTGGTAACAAACTCATTTTGATTTAGATCACCCAAATAATGTAATCCTATGTCCCATTCGTATTTTTTTCTTTTAAAAACATGAGTAAAACCTCCTCCTTTGAAATGTCGTTCAAGTACTAATACTTTTTTTCCTTCTTTAGCCAGGATTGCTGCAGTAGTCAACCCACCAAGGCCAGAACCGATGATTATGGCATCATATTTATGTTTTGAATATTCTGAAGTGTATTTTTTCATTGGAGGTATTTGTTTACAAATTATCTCAAGTCAATAAATTTAGTTAATTTTCTTTGACCAGGTATACTTTGCATTTTATTAATTATACTAATAGGTTTAAATTCAATTTTAGGTAATACCTTCAAGTTTGATTGTAATGCAGATTTAATTTTTTTCTCAATTGTATCATTCAAGGAATAAGTAGCAATATGTATTGATATATCATCTGTATTAAAAGTACTTTTTCTTAATTCAATAAAATAATCTTGTACATCGTCTAATCCATTTAAAATATTAAACATAGTTTGTGGAAAAAGAGTCGTGCCATTGTATTTTATCATTTGGTGTTTTCGTCCTATGATAGGACTTAATCTAAAAGTAGATTTACCGCATGGACAAGGATCTGTATGGAATGAACAAATATCACCTGTTTTATAGCGCAAAAGAGGCATGCCTTCTACTCCAAATGTAGTGATTGTTAGTTCGCCAATTTCTTTTTCGGGTAGTTGATTTTCATTTTCATCTAAAATTTCAAAATAAATCAATTCTGGTAAATGGTGACCTCCTTGTTGAAAAGCACATTCGGTGAATGCCGTCTGTTTTTCAGTTGAAGCATAGGTTGAAAATAGACTAACATTCCAGTTCTCAATTATTTTGGATGCAATGGGGTTATTCTGAAAATCTATGTCTCTAATATTTTCACCAATGCATAAAATTTTACGAACGTTTAAATCATTTAAATTAATATTATTTTCTTTGGCAAAATGTATTAAATTAATAATAAATGTTGGAACTGAAATTAAAATCGTTGGATTAAGTTGCTTAATCATTTCAAATTGTAGAGCTATATTTCCTGGCCCAACGCGGACTATACCAGCACCTAATTGTCTAACACCAGAATAATAGGCTATGCCCGCCATAAATTGACGATCTAAAGAAACCATAAGTTGAAATAAATCATACTCAGTTGCACCTATTTGTTTAAATGATTGACATTCATTATAGGCCAATCTTTTCAAATCATTCTCGGTGAGTCCTATGATAACCGGAGCACCTAAGGTGCCAGACGTTGTACAATATTCAATTATTTTACTTTTATCAACACATAAAAAATCCCAATTTGAAGCTTGTAAATTATATTTTGAAGTAGTTGGAATTTGAGTAATGTCAGTTAAATGTTTAAAAGAATTAATATCATAATTATGTTTATTAAATAATTTTATATAGTAAGGAGAGTAAGTATTTAAATAGTTTAATAGCTTAATCATTTCGACTTCCTGATATTGGAGAATTTGTTGTTTGGATAGATGATCTAATGGAATCATTATAGTCAATTAATTTGTAAGAATAACGACTGCGCAAGCAGTATTTTTTGTGTGAGACAATGAGACAAGGATTTTATAATTGCCAGATTCAATAATTTTTTTACTTTCGTTTATAAAATTGAAAAGTGGTTTTCCTGATTTTTCATTAATAATTTCCGATTCATTTAATTTTATTTCTGAATTCAAACCACTACCTAAGGCTTTTAATAAGGCTTCTTTTGCAGCAAACCGAGCAGCGTAATGTTCCATTTTATTCCTTTGTTTTTCGCAATAATTAATTTCTGATTTGGAAAAAATATGTTCTTTAAGTATTTCATTATTTTCTAGTTTTGACTGAATTCGATCAATATCAACAATATCTATTCCCAGGCCAACAATCATTTTTTAATCTTTATTATTACATTTGGTTAATTGCTCTTGAATATAAAGATATTCATTTTTTGTTGCAACCTCTTTAGTAAGACTTAATTTATAGTACCATTCAGCTTTTTGATAATTCTTCTTTTTGAAAAAAGCATCACCTAAAAGAAGGTAGGTTTGGTAAAATTCTGGATTGGAGTTAATAAATTGAGAACTGTCCACAGCAACATTAGCCAAAATGTGTTCTTTACATTTTTGAAAATATTTAAAATCAAGGTAAGTTTTTGAATTTAAGAAGGTATCTGGTTCAATGGTTAGATTACTTACATAGATTTCATGATTTTTGAAAGTAAAAGTGGAATCAAAAATTTTATTTAGATCATATGAAATATATGATCCCAGTTGCCAAGGAGCTGTAGAAATCCAAACTAATTTTTCGTATGGTTTGAAAATAATGGAGTGATGGCAGATTAACTGATTTATTGCTTTTTCATTTCCCAAACCAATATTTTTTTCATTTAAACCTAATTGGTTCCTAAGAATTTGAGCTGTTTGTGTAACAGTATTTTTTTCAACCTTAGCTAATAATTCATTAATTCTATCAGATCTATATAGGGAAGCACTATTTTGTTTTTGGTCAATATTGCTAGATTCATTATTTAATAATGAAGATTGATAGTGATTTGTACAAATAATTTTGTTTGTATGAGGGTAGACAACATCCATTTTATCAGGGGTCTTTTCAATTATTATGGTAGTACTATCTGGAGCAGATCCAATCATTATAGATTCAGAAACAAATGTTTTTCTACTTTTAGCAATAGAGATAGCTTCATTAATGTTGGAAGCGTATTGTAGAATTTCTCTTGATAATAAAGAAATGGGAGTGGCAGATCCTTCGGGAATTGTTGACTTAGCAGCATTTATTGTTACGGTAATACCTTTTATATTCATTCCTGATAAAACCCCAGTCATCCCACCCCAGGTAATAGTCATAAATTTATAACCGGAATCTGGATTACAAAATGCTATGATTTTATTTTTTGCAAAATCTTCACCTACAAAAAAATCAAAATTTCTCCCAATGATTAAATCATTATTTAAAGATGCAGTCCCCCAAGTTGCGAATGAAGAGCAACCTACAAGTGCTAAATTTTGTAATGCATGACCAATATCATGAGCTGCATGATAATTGAGTAAACGTTGATAAGGATTGCCAATATAATTAAATTCACTTGAGGCAGATTGTGATATACCATAAATTTCTTCTTTTTGTTCAAGTGTCAAGCAATTGATTAAATCTCGATTAAACCAACCAATAAAATATTTTAAAAAATGACGATAGAAAGCTGATGGAACAATTTTACAAATTTGATTGTGAAATGCCATTTCTTGGGAATAGATTAGTTCTTTGGATAAAATGCCGTTTATTAAACCTCTTTCATAAGGCTTCCCTTCTGTGTACATTTCCCATAGTCCTGTGTTACTTTTACGCAACCAATTATTTCCAAGTTGAAAGGAAGTAGAGTCAATATTAGTTCGGTGAAGTTGTGAAATTAATTGAGGGTCAACTTTAGGGAAATTTATCTTGGTGATGAAATATAGATAAACGAATATAGATAACAGTAAAACTATTATTCCAAGAAGAAAATAAACTAATATTCGTCTTATTTTTCTAAGAAGCTTCATTATTAATTTTATTTAATAGGTCGGTCAAATTAATTAAAGAGGAGCAACTAACAAGGGAACTTATTGACACACCCAAGATACCATGTAAATTTATATTTTGTCCAGATAAAAAAAGGTTATTTATTTTAGTTCTTGGAGAGATAAATGACTTGATCGCATCTTTATAATCCTTTTTGATTCCATAAATGGAACCATCTGTAGTTCCCATATAATCTCTGAAAGTTAAAGGAGTGGAAGTGGTATAAGATTTTATGCATTTTCTAAAACCTGGAAATTTCTGTTCAACACAATCAATAAGTTTTTCTGCTTTTATTTTTTTAAAAAGGGCATAGTCGTCTCCTCTATCACCAGGATGAGTGGCAGTATTGTGAGTATGACTCCATCGTGAAACTTCTTCATATTTCATATAAGCCATAATTGTTATTCCTTCTGCAAATTCATTTCTTTTTGCAAATTCTGAATGAAAAACAGCATAAAATTTAGGCCAAGAATGGTCATCATGTTCCATGCCATTCCAAACATCGTCAGTGAGGTAGCAATAATAGTTGGAATTGGAATATTTAAAAGTATTCGGAATAAGATTGATGTTGATCATAAAAGAACTGGTAGAATTTTCTAGAGAATTAATTCTCTTGCGATAACTTAATTTAATGATATTTGAATCAATCATTTTTAATGTTTGGGAAGGGTGAATGGTTGAAATAAAATAATCCCCAAAAAATTTGTTACCGTCGTCTGATTCGAGATGATGTACTAATTCTTGTTCGACATGAATTTTATTTACTTTGGTTCTTGTTTTTATCGCGCCACCATGAGATCTGATTATTTTACAAAGCGACCTGGCTATTTGAGAACCTCCGTTTACAAACCTCCAGGCACTTTCAATATAGCTATTGATGACTAACGCATGAACATATAATGGCGTTTTATCGCCTACTCCAGCATATAAGGGATTATTACCAGCTAATACATTTTGTAATCTAATATTTGAAGTTAATGATGCAATAAAATGCTTAGTATCTAGTTCGTAGTAACTTGAAATTTTAAAATTATCTGTTAATTTTAAATTATATAAAGGTACGCTTGCACAAATCTTTTGTATGGTGTTACAATATTCAACAATTGCTTTTTCTTCAGATGGAAACGAGTCTATTAAATTCTTTTTAAATAGATCATAACCTTGTCCAAAACTGTACTCCATATTATCAGAATGAAAGCAAATTTTATCAAAGGCTGCAACATCCATTTTTACAATTTTAAGATCTTGCATGATTCCTAAATAATCAAATATTTTATATAAGGTTTGTCCTTTATCTAATCCACCAACATAATGCACACCGGAGTCAAAAATATGTCTTTCTCTGACGTATGTTTGTAATGTACCGCCAATTTGTTTATTCATTTCTAAAATAGTAACAGAATATCCTGCTTTGGCGAGTATTGCCCCACACATTAAACCGCCTATCCCACTACCTATAATAACTACTTTTTGATTCATTTAAGATCTAAGATTTTTTTAAAATAAATGTTATATTAGATGTTAATTTTGTGGAATCCACTTCTTGGATACTTAAGTGATTAATTTTTACAAAGTTATAAATTAAATTAGATGAAATAAAGGACAAACCACTTTCAGAGACTTTATTAAAATTAAATACTTTGGTTGAAAGGAATTCAGATAATTGGGTTCCTTTATGTCTATTCTTTTTTTCTTTAATTCCATCACGGATAATTAATAGACCCTTTGGATTTAAGGCTTTTATGCAGGAGTCTAAAATTTCATTTTGTTGTTGATCATTTAAATAATGAAGTACATCAGAAATAATTATGGTATCGTAACATTTCATTGGATATTCTAAAATATTTGCTGTTTCAAATGTTAAGTTATTGGGTCGTAAATAGCCATTTGAAGCAATTGAAATTTTTTCGGCATCAAAGTCAAGCGCAGAAATTGATCTTTGGGAAGATCTGAATGCTAGAATATAATCTAAAAAACCATATCCACAACCAATATCAAGAATTTTATTTTCTAACGGAATAATTTCATCCATGAATTTATAATTATTTTCCAGGTTGAGTTTTATACGCATATACCATTCTAAAATAGGTCCCTTTAAAATATAGTTTCCGATGAGTTGATCATGAAAATAATTCACATCTTCAATTTGAACTGCAAGGTCTGTATATTTTTGTTTAAAATATTTTGATATGTTTTTAGTTTTTTCTTGGTACGAAACACCAAAATCAATATTGGTATTTAAAATTCTTGGTAAATATTCAATGGTAATTTGACCGTTTTTTAATAAGAAGTCACCTTTTGACATGCAATATCCAGTCCCATGTAACACAATCGGTAGAATGTCGACATTCAGTTGTTCAGCTAAAAGAAATGCTCCTTTATGAAATCTTTTCATGTGGCCATCAAAAGACCGAGTTCCTTCCGGAAAAATAACAATGGAGTAACCTTCTTTTATTTTTTCTTTTAGAAAAGGTAAATTTATTTCAGCATCTTGTGCTTTAAGATAATCTGCCATTTGTACAACAAGTCCAAATATTGGCGAACTCCAAACCCAGTGATTGGTCAGCAGTATAAATTTTGGATGAAGCATCACCAAACTTAAAATATCTAAAAAGGATTGATGGTTTGCGATAATGATTGATGGTGTTTTATGATTTTCATTATGAGGATTAATTATTTTTTTCTTTACATTGGCCATTAAATACATTAGGGATTTGGTAAAGTTGCACAGTATATAATGGTAAAGATATTTTAATTTCTTTTTTTGAAAGGGGATGAGTTTGGTTAATACAAACCCAATTATTACGAGCAATAAAGCACCAAAGACAAAATAAGAAAAGGCAATAATGGTTTTAATTAATTTGAAGAAACTTAATGGGTGTAATTTGTTTTTTGTACGATTTGTTATCAGGATTTTAAAAAGTAAAGGTTGAAGGGTCTGTGATATGATCCATACACACAAGATTCCAATAATAGAGATCAATGCAATCGAGAACATAGCAGGGTGTTTAGAAAAAATCAAGATACCTAATCCAATTAATGTGGTTAATACTGATAGAAAAATGGAAATTGAAATGGACTTTAAATGGTGAACTCCTTTGGCATATTTTTGAATCAAGCCATCCATAGTAAATATGCAATAATCATCACCAAGAGCAAAAATGAATGTAGACAGTATTATATTGATGATATTGAATTTAATATTAAATATGGACATGATGCCAAGTATCCATATCCAGGAAATGACCATAGGTAAAAAGCTGATTAAAGTCAATTCAATTCTACCATAAATTAGAAAAAGGGCAAATAAAACAATTAATGAAGTAAAAAGAGAAATAAATGTAAAATTATCACTTACAATTTTAATTAAATGGTCAGTAACAAATTGTCTGTCGAAAATTTTGACTTCTTTATTTGAATTAAACAAATCATATAGGTTATTTAATTGCGGAGTGTTTGCTTTTAGAATATTAATAATAGTGAATGTAGTATCTTTAGATTCAATAAAATTCTTAATTATAGTATTTTTAAAAATTGAAATCTCAGAGTCGGTTAGGGTAGTAAATTTGGAATTTAATGATTCTTGAAAGGAAGTCGTGAAACTAGAATGATATCCCAGTTGTATACCTTCAACTTGAAGTCTTCGAAATAAAGATTCTTTTTTTGACGGATTCCAATATAAATTCCATTTTGAAATTCTTTTTTGTTGTTCATTTAATGATGGAAGAATTTGCGTTGGACATATAAATGCATTTACAAATTTGGATGTTTTAGCATAATCTAAAGTTGAATGTAGTTTTTCATTATTTATTTGTGCTTCTTCCAGGGAATTTCCAGAGGAGAGTAAGAATACTGATTTTTGAAATTGGGAACTCATTTTGTTAAATGTATCTTGAGCTGTTTGCGTTTCACGGCTCATGAAATTAATTTTATTTAAATCGTTTTCAAAAGTTACATTTTTGGCATAATACAAAAGTATAGGAGTTAAAATAATGATAATCCAAAAGGTGTATTTGCTTGTTTGAAATTTATAAATAAAATTTGAATACTTATTAGAAATTTGTGAATCAGTATTAATGTTGTCGTATGTTGAAACAAGTTGTGGCAAAATAATTAAAGTTGCTAATGCTGCACCAATCAGACTGAACGCAGCAAATAAGCCTAAATCTTTTAGTACAGGTGCATTTACAAATTGTAAACTAAGGAACCCCAAAATCGTAGTAAGGCTTCCGATTGTCATCGGGAATGTTAGATCAACAATAGTTTGTTGACGATTGGGTTGTTCAGTTAAATGGGTTAAAAAATGAAGCGAATAGTTGATTGCAATACCAAGTATTAAAGAACCTCCAGCTAAGGCCATAACTGAAATATCGCCTTGTATTAAATATATAAGCGCCAGTGAAAATAGAGCGCCAAATACTACAGGAATTAAAATGATAATCGAAGAAAATCGTTTTTTAAAAAATAGACTAATTAACAAGACAATAAGAATTACAGACATGCCTAAAGTCAATCTTGTGTCTTTATTTATTTGTTTTGCATTACCAGCAGATACAATGGGAGCTCCAAAATAAATAATATTAGTTTGATTATGATTGCTTTTAAATTCAGAAACAATTTGTTCCAGTTTATTCGTAAATTCAACTGTTTTTTTAGAGTTGGCTGAAGGGAAAGAAGGATTAATAAACATTACGACATATCGTTCATCTTTACTTAAAAAATGTTCGTCGTATAGTGAAAAATCCTCTGTAAATTGCAAGCCTTTTAATTTATTATAGGCTAAATAATAGATACCCAAAGGATCTCTATAAATATAATCTTTTAATGCTAAGGCTTCAAAGGAGGAAAGCGTTGTAAGATTCTCGTTAAGTTTTTTCTTTATCGAAGCATCAGAAATTAATGAATCAATGATTGAATAGTCGATGGAATCTAAGAAAATGGGTAAGTGATCATTGATCACATCTAATAGGACTGAAGTTAAACTATCATTAGATTTATGTTCAATGGATTCAACCAAGGCCCCCATAGTGGATTGCAATGTGTAGGATAAGCTATCGGTAATATTTATGAGTTGATCCAGGTCATTTTCTCCCTTCATTGAGAGTCCGACAATAACCTTATCTGCATATTTTGAATTTTCAAAAAAATTGGCAAATGCTTCAATATTCTTATCTTGAGGAAGCATATGCATGACATTTTGTTTGATTTCTATTTTGGATGCATAATAGATACAACAAATGCAAAGACTGAATAGCGTAAAATAAAATATAGTTTTTCTATGTTCAAAAAAGTGGAATATATCTACAAAATAATTTCTCATGGAATTATTTAGATATTTTAATGGATAAATATAAATAAGTCAATAGCCCAAAAACAAATCCTGCAATAATAGCTAAAATCATACTACCATAAAGATATTGAATAATATTCAAATGGATTGTTTCAATGGAAATATTACGATCAAAATGAAGATGAACAGCCTTATCGCCCATCCAAACGGAACCACATTTATAGCTTAAAAAAATAATTAGTGGAATCATAGGAGGAAGGCTAATATTAGCACTAAGGATAAACAAACCTTTATTTAATTTGAACAACACTGCAAGGAATATACCTACAATTAATTGGAAACCCCATATGGGAACGATTCCCATAAAGACGCCAAAACCAACGGATAACGATTTTATTAAAGCGGAATCTGAATTATTGAATAATGAATCTTTAATATTCAGATACGTTTTTTTTAAAAAAAGGGATTGAATGGCTTTTTTAGGGTAAACATAGAGTATAGCAATTAAAACAAGTACTGTATTTAACAAGCTGATTCTAGTGAAATCTTTAAATGGTCTAAAATGAGAAATTCTTATTTCTTTAGGAGCATAATAGACACTTATGGGAACGGAAGTTATATGAATACCTTTCCATGCTGCACGAACAATGACCTCTATTTCAAATTCATATTTTTTAGTAAAGAATTTCATTGAGCTTAATTCTTTAACAGGATAAAGACGAAAACCCGACTGAGTATCAGAAAGATTAATGCCCGTTTCAACCAGAAACCAAAAATTAGAAAATTTATTGCCAAAATTACTTTTACCGGGAACAGTAGATTGATTCATATTTCTTGAGCCAATAATTAAGCAAGGGCTTTTTGAATTTAATTTATCCAAGAAAAGGGGTAAATCAGATGGAAAATGTTGACCATCAGAATCTATAGTGATTGCATAATCGTAATTATGTTTAATTGCCAATTCAAATCCTTTCCTAAGAGCCCATCCTTTTCCAACATTCTGAGAATAATTTAATGTAATTAAATGAGGGTATGCAGACAAAATGGTTTTAGAATCATCAGTAGATCCATCATTAATAATAATAATATTTGAAGTATAAGATAGGATTTGATCAATCGTATTTTTTAAAGTTTCTGCATTATTATATGTTGGAATGAGAACACATACTTTTCTTGAATTGAAGAGTGATTTATAATCTATTATTTCGGTCATAATTAATATTTATAAACAGCTTTAATAAGCTTAAAAAAAGTGATTTGACCTGAAAATATAGAAGCAGTATTAATATATACTTCAGACTCAGAAAAAGTATAATTAATTTCAACCTGCAGATTGATATGTTCGTTTGGATTTATTGGAGTTAAAAACTTTAGCTTGTTAATTGAAATAACATTCATCGATAAATTTAAATGATATTCAGTTAATTCTTTAATCATTTGCAATGTAAATACACCAGGAACAATAGGAAAATCAGGAAAGTGTCCATCAAATATTTCGTGATCCTTATTTAATTTTATTTCAAATAGGAGTATATTAGATTCCTTTTGTGAAAAATGACTAATGAAGAAGAAATCATCTTTGAGCATTTATTGAACGATTTGTTTTAATGATAAATTAAAATGATAATTCATATGTGTTATAAAAAGAGAATCAGGAAAATTATTTTTTGTTCCAAAACATTTAATTTCAGTTTGTTTTTTATTTTTATTAAAGCATTCTAATGATAAAAGTTGATCGCAAAGTGTATCCGTGATGTAAACATTTTTAAAATGATTATATTCATAGGTGTGATAAAGTTTACTATTGTTGTTAAAAATTTTTGCCGGATTACTGTTTTGATATCCTACAAGTAATCCAAGGTCAGTCTTTAACTGATTAATGACTGGTTTTTTATCTAAGAAATCAATTATAGAGATAATTTTAAATTGATTTTGTGTGAATTGGAAATCAAAATAACTGTTTCCAAATTCATTTGTAAAAACAATTCTTGTCGTGCTATCCGGCATCTTTTTTAAAAGTAACAAACCACTTAAATTTTTATTGAGTATTTCAATATTGGTGTTAAAAACAATAAAATCAAAATTAGGAAATATATTATTCTGACAAGTATTATTGGGAATCATTTGATTATAATCTGAATATGGAAATTTAGTAGAAGAGCAAGAAAAAAGTAATGTAAAAATTAAATATAGATGGATCTTATTCATTAAAAACAGTTGATTCAAATTAATATTTAATTGGTTAAACGCCATTATAGAATTATTTTAAAATATAAATATCATCGGATAAAGATGGATTTAAGACTTTATTGGTGAATTGGAGTTCTGTATTATCACCAGATATTTCTATTAAATTTAGTTTATTAACTGTATAATTTTTTTTATCAATATAAATTTGAATTGTTTGAAAGAGACTCTTCATTTCTTTTTTATTTGGAATTAATTGAAGCAAAAAAATGGTTTCATTTTCAAACAATGATGTATTAAAATCCTTATTATTAATAACAGTTCCTTGAACGCATTCCAGTATTAATTTATTAATTTGATTAAATGCTTTGTTGCTTTTTGCAGAATAGGTGTTTAATTTATTATCCTTTTTAATATAAATTGTATTATTATTAATAACAAGTAAGTATTTATATGGTGTGAGATATTCCATACGAACTTTATTGTTTTTCTTAAATGAGAATTGGCCTTTGCTGACAATTTTTTCAGCAAGCATTTTTAAATTTTTCGTTTGTGTAAAATCTGAAGTTATGCTAAAAATCGACTGTGATTCTTGATTAAATTTAGTTTTAAATGGGTTGAGATCTTTGACTATTTTATATCCCGAGGGTTGAGCATTGACCAAGGAAAAACAAGCAATGAATAAAAACGATAAGCTAAATTTACTCATATGGGTTGCAATTTAATAATTTCGAAATTGGAATAATTTGGTAGCCTTCATTATAGCAATATTCAATAAATGGGCTTAAGACTTGAGTGATTACAAATTGGGTATCATGAAATAAAAAAACGGCTCCTGGCTCTAATTGCTTTTTAATTTTATTTAATAACTTTTGTGGATCTTTAGAAATGGTATCCAAAGATCTGGCACTCCAACCAATAGGAATAAAATTTAATTCTTTGATGGCTGCGGCAATATTGGGATTTGTTACTCCAAAGGGAGGTCTGAATAATTTTATTTTTTTATGAATGATTTGTTCAATTAATACTGAATTGGATAAAAGTTCTACTTTAACTTTCTTTTTACTTAATAAACCAAAGTGAAATGGATGATTATAAGTATGATTTCCTATTATGTGACCTTCTTGATCCATTTTCAATAGCAAATTTTTATTTTGCTCAATATTTTTTCCAATACAAAAAAAAGTAGCTGGTGTATTATGGTTTTTCAGAATATCTAAGATGTTATTAGTATATAAAGGGGACGGACCGTCATCAAAACTGATAGCAATACATTTTTTTTGATTATTTCCTTGAGTTAAAATAGGTATAAAAAAATTCGAACCGATATATGCGGAGCCATATACAATAAGTATTATAAAGGCAATATTGGTGATTAAAAATATTATAAGTGGTATCGATACAAAAAAATGGATTGATAATAAGAAAGTCATTATTACTAAATAAGCCAGTATTGTGTTTTTGAAATTTAACATGCACTTAAAAGTATAAATGAGTGGTGGGTGTTTCTATAATGATTATGAATAAGTATTGATTTAATGGATTTATTATCTGTAATTTTTGAATATTCTATACCAAGGATGGATGTGTTAGTTAATATGGAAGATGCAATATATAAAGCAAAGGCACTTGCAGTATTATATTCTCCGCAGACAGATTTGAAAGCAAAATATTTAGATTCGAAATCAAACGAAGATAATAGATGTTGACTTATCCTGTCATCATTAGGATCACCATTGTGAGCACTTAAAACAAGATCAACATTACTAACTTGGTTTGCAGTAAATATTGATTTTAGTGCGGTATAGATTTGATCAATCGTTTTAAAGGAAAGTGTTTTAATAGATAATATTTTTGCGTAGCTGGTTTCAGTTTTTTGATTCGAAAGTACAAAAAAAGACGAACCTTCTCCAGCGTATGGTTTACTACTGTTTGTTGTGGAATTAGATTCAACAGGAAGCGAACAGAAATGACCTAAACGACTTAAAATTTTGTAACTGGCCTCTGTCGTTTCATCAGCACCACCAACAAGTACAGTATTATATGATTGTTCCTGCAATAAGAGTTGAGCATCCATTAAAGCTGATTCAAAAGAAATATTTCGATGAACATAGGTTGCATTATAACCTTGACATTTATGCAATAATGCAATTTGTCCAGCTAAGGAATTATGAGTTGAGAAAATAAAAGGTGTTGGACTTAGAGCTTCTTCTTTATTTTCTATCATTTGATTTAAAAAGGAATTGGTATCATCCAGACAACCAAACCCAGTACCAACGATAATGGCTTCAGGTTTATTTTGTTTTGCAGTCTTAAGAGCCATTAAGGAAGCAGTAACACCCATCTTAACCATTTTGCTCATTCTACGAATAAGTTTGGCATCGATATAAACACTATAATTGGGTTCAATGGCTAATAACTTATTGGAGGCATCATGAACGGATGAATCTGAAGAAATATTTCCTATCCCATTGATATAAATATCCATGTTATAAGCTTGAAAAGATGAGTGAAGAACAATTACCACCAAAGCCAAACGAATTGGAAAGAACATGAGTTAGTTTAACATTTTCTTGAATTTTCGTTACAGGTGATATGTGAAAGGGTTCAATGCTGGAATTAAAATTATAATTTGGTGGAATAAAATGATGTTGAATTGCTAAAACAGAAATGACAGCTTCTACTGCGCCGCTCGCACCGAGCGTGTGTCCAGTAAAAGATTTCGTAGAACTTACAGGTGGAATGTTATCTTGAAATAAATTTTTTACTGCCTGACTTTCTGCCTGATCATTATTTTGAGTACCTGTGCCGTGCATATTAATGTAATCTATTTGACCAGGCTGGATATTGGCTTTTTTTATAGCGCCTTGCATAGCTAAAAAAGGACCTTGGCCATCATCTGAAAGAGCCGTTTGGTGATACGAATCATTTGAATTACTATAACCAGAAACAACAACAGAACTTGATAAGCCTAGGAAAGTCACTGCTTTTTCGTTTAAAAGTAAAACATAGGCAGCGCCTTCACCTAAATTAAGTCCTTGACGATCCTGATCCAACGGTTTACATTGATTTTTATCAAGAATCATAAGGGAATTAAATCCATTTAAAGTAAACCGGGTCAATGCATCTACTCCACCAGCAATAACCACATCAAGTTGATTAGCTTTAATTAAACGGGTACCAAGCATGATGGCATTTGCAGAAGAAGAACAAGCAGTACTTAATGTAGTCACAAAATCATGGATACCAAATTTTGAAGCTACGTAATCTGTTGCTTTTCCATTATCATGGTGAATCACCTGACTAAGGTCACCGGATTCAGGATCCTGATTATAAGACTCAAAAAAAGTTTCTGTTTTATCCATTCCCCCTACAGTACTTGCAGAAATAAAACCAACATTTAGCTCGTGTAATTTATCCATTGAAATATGAGATAAGGTTTCTAGAACTGCATGATAACTTAATAGTATAGTCCTGCTTAATTTCGGTGATAGATTGAGCTGCTGAGCTAATTCTGAATTGCTTAATTTGACTTCTCCTAGAGGGAATGTATGATTATGTCGTGTTTCTAAATATGTGGTTGAATGAATTCCAGATCTGTGTTCCTTAAAACTTTGTATCGTTTCCGAAATATTATTTCCAATTGCGGAAATAATACCAAGGCCACCTATATAAACATGATTATCTGAAGTCAATTGGAGATTATTTATTTCTTTTAGAAAGGGTTCAAAAAAACAGATAAAAAGAAAAAGTGATAATTATTTTTTATGCTCCATAATATAATGAGCCATTGTAGACACAGATTTAAAAACGGATGGTCCGTCTTCAGCACGAGTTAACTTAATACCATATTGTTGTTGTAACAAAACGATGAGTTCAAGTGCATCAATCGAATCCAAGCCTAGTCCTTCCATAAATAAAGGTTGATCATCACCTATTTCTTCTGGCTTGACATCTTTTAGATTTAATTGTTCTACAATTTGTTGTTTTAATTTTGACATTAACTCATGCATATGATTGACTTTTATAATAATTATTTTGAATGTTATTTATCGAAAATTCCGGAACAGTTAGATCTTGATTGGCTTCAACTAAATACATAAAGCATTCATATTGATTATCCAATAGTTCAACCCATCCACCAATACAAGCATCAATATGATGTTGATGGAATAAACTCATTATATAGTCTACCTGAGTATTGATTTCGAAATCATCAGAAATGAAAAAAGTATTTTCACCTTTGATACCATGTCTGATACAGATTTCACCATTGACGATATTGGGAAGTGTATAGACAAAAGTAGCAGGACTTGGAATTCCTTGATGCATTAAGTCAGCATATTTTAGATCTGTATCTAAGCTTGAACTTTGGTTAGCGAGAATGAGGCCGATTTTATCCGGGGCATATCGGGATAAAAGGGATTGACCCTGCAATAGAAATTCAGCCGCTATAAAACCCAGTTTGGCGAGTCGATCCATTTTAAAAAACTTAGGGTAGTTGAATTTAAAGTTCCGATAAGCTAATTCAATGAAGGAATCGAAAGATTCTTCTGTAGTATGATACACAGTCTGATGATCTATATAAATGGTATTGTTTTTTATAGAACAGCACTTGATCATTTTGAGATGCGTGTGGGTCATTAGGCGTTAGAATCTTCTGGCAAAAGTAGTCTAAATAGCTCAAATTTGGGAATAAAAATATGAATACGGATCCCTGAAAGCAGATATTGAATTTATACAATGAGTTGATTGTTAAATCAATAGCTTTATTAATCATTATTTATAGAAACATCAGAACTCCTTGCTCTACACAAACTAAATGTGCGATAAAAAAGTCATTTTGGTTGTTTGACATTCTCTTAATGTTTTAAATATACGTGCCTATGACCAACTTTTTGTTCTTTTTTCATGAAAAAAAAGAACCAAAAATTCTAGGCTGTAAGGTCTAAGCCTAAAATGATTTCATGAAACCTAAATTCAAAAAACTCGCCTTGGGCCTTCTTTTTTTTGCATAGTATAACACTTGCTCAGCTCGCATTCCTGTTCTTTTTTTATCTTTATATTGTGCTCAAACAGTTTTGAATTTTTAACGGTTTCATTCCATCATTTTTTAACGGCTTATCCCTTAATGCCGTTCCAAATTTCTATGACAACTCATTAAAATAATAATTACTTGAATTTAATTTGCGAACAAGCCCAACAGATGTCCCATTATTATTGAACAAAGCAAGGAGTTCTGAACATAGTAAGTTGTGCTCTTCTAAAATGATGGTGATTTAAATTAATCATTAAAGATTGTTTAGTTATTAAAGGCTGAGTTTTATTTGTTCTTCAGTTTTTTATGCAAAAACACAAATGGATCGTGTGGTCTTAGTAAGGAATCTTATGTTTTTTATTCTCATTTTTTGGGTGTTTTTATCGCTGCGGCTCTTCCGATGGCTTCGTATCCGAAACGGTTTCTGATGTGATCCATTTGTCGCATCAAGGAAATTTGTTCCCCCGTGTCTTCGAAGAGATCGAACTGAGGACTGCCGTGGACGAGGCCGCTGAATTTGACACCAATTAGGCGAATGAGTTGTCGACGTTCATAGAGTTTGTTGAACAGATGTTGGACCACCGGCCACAGGTGTTTGTCGAGAGCGGTATAATTTATTTTGATTTGCTTATTGAAGGTATTGAAATCTGCGTATCGTATTTTTACGGTTATGCAAGAACATAATTTGCCTGATTCTCGGAGTTCGAACGCTAATTTTTCCGTCATATCGAGGAGGATCAAACGAATCCGTTGCATGTCCAGGGTGTCTTGTTCGAAAGTCCTCTCTTTAGAGATCGACTTGGCTTCATGATAGGGAACCACGGGTCGATTGTCTATAGCATTAGCGTGTTCCCAGAGGTGTATTCCGCTTTCACCAAATTGTCGGTGGAGTAATTTGACCGGAATTTCACTCAGTACTTTAATGGTTCGCACGCCCATGAAGCTGAGTTTCTTGTAGGTTTCCTTACCGATTCCGGGGATTTTGGAAGTCGAGAGTGGAGCTAAGAAATTTTTTTCGGTTCCAGAGGGAATTTCCCTAACGCCGTTGGGTTTGGCTTCACCGGTGCCCACCTTAGACACTAATTTATTGATTGACAGTCCAAATGAAATTGGAAGACCGGTTTCTTTAGTAATGCGTTGGCGTAATTCCCGGGACCACTTCATGCACCCGAAGTATCGATCCATCCCCGAAATGTCTAGATAGAATTCATCGATGGAGGCTTTTTCGAAGATGGGTGCTTCTTCCGTAATGACATCGGTGACGAGATTAGAATAATTGCTGTAACTATCCATGTCGCCGCGTAATATAATGGCTTGTGGACATAGTCGCTTAGCCATTTTGATGGGCATGGCTGAATGTACTCCAAAGGCCCGCGCTTCATAGCTGCATGCGGCTACGACTCCCCGACTGCTCGTACCCCCCACGATGAGGGGTTTACCGAGCAGACTGGTATTCTTCAGGCACTCTACGGACACAAAGAAAGAGTCAAGATCCATATGCAGTATGGCGCGACTAAACATGGCAATGTTTATTTTATCGACATTAATGGACGAATTATTCGGCAAAGATAGATTTTATGTGATTAAGAAGCAAGTGTAAGGGAAATGAATTTTGAAAACGATGGGATTTTTTTGAGTAATTTCAAGATGAGTAAGCCTATATTTAAAGTACAACTCATCTCGTCGTGGACGAGACAAGTATCTACGGTCGCTCTACCCTCGAGGTACGGCTGAAGTAAAAAGCCTGTCTTGTCCTAAAATAGCTATACAGCTTATATTAAGTCTATTAAATATTTACAATTAAATTAGAAAGATTTTTACCGATTTGATTTTCAATTTTGAAATCATTCATCAGAAGGTTGAAGTGGCATATTCTTTCTGCCATTTTCTCTACATACCGATTGTGAGTTATTTTCTTTTCCATATACCACCATATTCTTTCCATTGGATTCAAGTCAGGTGAATACGCAGGCAAATAAATCAACTCAATGCGATGCTTATATTTTTCTAAAATTGGTTTGAGCCTCTTAGCATGATGGTATCTTACATTATCAACTACCATAATTACTTTTTGATTTGAATAGACCTCTGTAGTCTTCAAAAGAAAGCGAAAAAATGAAATAGTATTACCTCTTTCCTTTATACTTGTTATCATCATTCCAGTTTTAGGTTCAATGCATCCGAATAACGTTTTGCGTTCTCTCCTTCTTTGTTTTTGAGGTAAATTATACAATAAATTCAATGAAGCAGGTTAAAATCCGTTATTGCTTTACAAATTTTAGGTATTGGGTGGGTGTATTTATTATATATAATCCTGGATGAATATTGCTCCAATTCAATTCAGTTAGCTCCTTATTTAGACTGCATTTTGCAATTTCTTTACCTTTTATGTCGAATAATTTAATTTCAACGATTTGATCTATATTCTTTTTTAAAATGACATGGCCATTATTTAGCGGATTAATCAATTCCACGCTTAAAGCTTGTTTTCTTATATTTTTGACACCAACATTAACCGTATTGTTTAATCTAAATAAGCTAAATTTACTAATATTGCTTGAACTTATGGAGCTGCACACAACGGGTCTATTGTAAGTATCAATGCTTATATTTCTTGGTGACGAATAGGCCTCAGGGTAATTAATTTGTGAAAATCCTGTCAAATTAAATGTTAGATCAAGATGGCCGTCTTTGGTAAATCTAATTATATTATTTTCGTTGTACTTATTGTTGATAATTAATGATACTAATATTTTATCATCTTGTTGTTTTTGGATCAATTGATATTTAAACGCATCAGCGCTTGGAAATATTTTCTTATAAACTATTGGACCATATGTCCAATCCCGAGATCCATCATAATTATATCTCGCCAAAGGAGGCCCATTGAATTCTGTAAATTCTGTAACACAAATTAATTTTCCATCATTTTGAATTAATGTTGACTCATCTGAATTATAAGGAGATAATGAAGTTGTTAAAATATTGCCATTATTGAATTCTTCGTCTCGAGTAAAATCTGCATTAAAACGAACAAAGGCTAATGTTCTTACAGGGTTTCCAAATTGATTTATGTTTGATTCAAATTCAACGATTATTTTATTCTCTTTTGTTATTCGTATTTCATTGATATATTCCAATCCTTCTAGGCTTATTATTTTTGTTGAAAGTTTTTTTGCCCCATCATATTTACTTAGACTCAGTTGTTTGTACCTGTCAATAGCACCTGGATAATAATATATTTCAGCGCCAACGATTACTGAATTATCACTTACTGTTAGTACAGAAATAGGAGTAGTTGACACAGTGTAGGTTTCAATGAAAGTCCCATTTGTTCCAAATGTGCTATCCAATTGGCCATTTGTATTTAATCTGAGTGTAACGTTTTTCATTTCATACCCATACAAACCTGTAATGATTATTTTTGAATCTTTCTGAACATCAAAAGAAATTATTTTGACTCGGGTTTCCAATATATCAAACACTACGCCAAGGTGCCCAAAACTAGGGTCTAAGCTCCCGTCGCCAAGGTATCTGGCCACGAAATTTCCAATTTGAGAATTACCACAAACTATAATTTTGTTATCATTCGTGCATTTTGCACCGATGGGATAAATTTTTTGATTTCCCAGTTGGTAAACCAAGTTAGGTTTTGATATAATTTGGCCTAATTGATTCAATCTAAAAAAAGTAATTTTGCTTGAATTTTCGATAGAATTGCCAAGAATTATAAAATCGTTATCTTTATCGATTACAAGTTCATATTGGTTGATATTTTTTGATATTTGTGTAGTTGTTCTTCCATTCAATCCAAATTGTATATTATGTTCGCCATTTGAAAGATATTTTTCAATAAATAAATAATTTTCAGCCCCCTTTTGAAAAGTGCCACTCAATATAATTCTATCTTGTTCATCTGATACTATACTATAATCATCAACTAATTTATATTTTATACTGTCAGTGTCTTCAGAAATATTACTTAAAATGCCTGTATTATTCCAACTGGAGTCTAGGATTCCTTCAAAAGTATATCTTGCAATAAAAATTACTTTTCTTGTGTTGAGTGTAGTTCCGCATAATACAATTTTATTATTTGATTGTATCGTTAGGTGTGTTCCAAAGTTATTGTAATCATCAATGCTCAGATATTGTTTGCCTTGAATTCCAAAACTCGTGTCGATATTGCCATCCATATCATACCTTGATAGAAAGGGTTTTAGTTCTGTATTTAAATATTGATTTGTTAGTATCACAAAATACTTTTCATTTTGAACTGCAATTTCAATTGGGGCACATTCGTCGCTAAGCGTTTTGATATTTATAGAGCCATTTATGCCAAATGTACTGTCTATTTCGCCATCTGCGGAAAGGCTAAAAACTTTACTTATTAATTCAGATTCTTTATGCATTATTAAGATTTTGGAATCTGGTCGAATTGCAATTTTGGTGTTTGAAACACATTTGAAATGATATCCAAATCGAATTGTGCGAATGCCCTCATTCCCAAAAGCATTATCAATAGTTCCATTAGAATCAAATCTGCAAACATGAATTGTATATTCAAAAGGATCATCACAACCAGGATTTCTATTATTATTTTGAGATGTGACTGCTAATATTTTGCCGTCATTTTGTATACATATATCGGTGAATGAGTTCCAAATGGAGTTTAAATAATGTCCCCCAACTTGATTAAAACTAGAATCAAGAGATCCATCAATATTTATTCTTAATAATGAGGCGCAATGATTATTTACTTGCAAACTTTGGCCTCCAATTAATATTTTACCATCCAGTTGTTTCGCACTACAACTACTCGATGTCCAATAACTTAGGTTGGTTGAGACAAAACCATCCTTTCCAAATGATTTATCTAGAGTTCCGTCTTGAGCAGGAAGTAAATGGCTATATATTAGAAATGTATAAAAAAATATAATTTTGTGAATACTTGATTCAAAATTTAGATTACATGGTATCAATAATAGTCGAGGAATCTCATTAGGGCGATTGTTTAACATATATTATATAGTTTTAGTAAGTTGCTTTACAATACAAACAACGGAATAATAGGATTTATATTTTTTTTGTAACTAGACTTAAATCAAATGATGATTTTGAAATACTAGAATCTTTTCTTACAAACGGAAAGCAAGAACACATCCTATCTGATGAAGATATCAAATTAACAGGCTTTTACACCTTACAAAACCATCCTAAAAAGCTAAGAATTGTTAAAGTATACGACGATAAAAATAACATAACCCTTATTTTATTGACAAATCATTTTTCTTGGACAGCACAAACAGTTTCGGAACTTTATAAGGCTAGATTGGCCGTTGAAGTCTTTTTCAAATATCTCAAACAACTTTTCAGAGTGAAGTCCTTTATTGGAACTTCAGAAAATGCAGTCAAGATTCAAAAGTGGTGCTCAATGATTGCCATTTTACTTTTAAATTATCTCAAATCAAGGGCTAATCACAAATGGCATTTATCTAATTTGATCTCATTTTTAAGACTCAATTTATTCGTAAAGATTGATCAATGGTTTTGGCTGAATAATCCCATATTAAAAAAAATATTCTCCTTCAATTATTGACTTATTTACCCAGCGGTAGGGTCGAATTTCAAAATATGACTTTCTAAAGACGATATTCCCATTTTTATTGTAACATTATTCCAAGTTATATTTTATTTTGGACAGATGTGAACCGATTTCAAGATTATATGCTTCAAGATAATTTATAGCCTGTGCAAGATGTATCTTTTCTATTAGAGTTATTGCTTTTAATTCAACACTTATCTGTCCATCAATTAAAAAGTTTACTCTTCTAGTTCCTATAGGAACGGACTTATAATATATTCCCATTTCGAACTCACGACTAAAATGAATATTTCTAATTCTAAATTCTTCTTCTAATGCTCTCTGATAAATGACTTCTTGAAAGCCCCGCCTGAATTACGCAGTCGGGCAGGCACTTCCTAATACATTGTGTACTTCCATTGCACAATTAATTATACTGCCCGTTAATTCTTCGAACTTCATATCTCAAAGATAAATATTTCAGATTAAAGCCTTTAATTAATCCAGTCTATCCCAAAAATCCCATCCCTCAGATGAAGGACAGGGTTCAGACAATTATTAATTCTTCACCATCTTTCCCCAATAGTATTTTCCTTTCAAAGCAGTAAAAGAGACACTAGATGATATTTTATACCGAGCTAATGCAATCACATTGTGATAAACAAATAATTTCAGCAAAGTAAATTTAGGATTGTTTTATATTAGGTTTTATACAAGTTCGTTCCTTCTAATTCTTCTAATACTTTATCTGGGACCAGATAACGAACGGATTTCCCTTGGCGGATTTGTTGGCGAATGGAAGTTGAAGAAATGTCTAGTAAGGGTGCTTCGCAGAAGATAATATTGGGGTGCTTAGCGAGATCCGTATGATCTGTGTATTGGGGACGCTTGTAAATATAAATGGAATATTGAGCGATGAGAAGTTCATAATTTTTCCATTTGGGGAGGCTTATTAAATTGTCGCCACCCATGATCAATGAAAACTGATGATTGGGAAATTTTTCTTTGAGGTGGGTCAATGTGTCTATCGTATAAGACGGTTTCGGAAGACCAAATTCGATGTTGGAAACTTTAATTTTCGGATTGTCTTCAGCCGCTAATTGGACAAGGTGAAGTCGGTCATAGTCTTTTGCCAAAGTTGATTTTTCCTTTAATGGATTATGCGGACTTACGACCATCCAGATTTGCTCCAAATCCGTGTGGTTGAGCATGTGTTGGGCGATAATCATGTGTCCAATATGGACAGGATTGAATGAGCCGAAAAATAGCCCGATGCGCATGATTAATAATTCGTCACCATAAGCATCAGAAGATCTTCTCCTGCATTCTGTTCTGAAGGCAGAATGATAGCGGGTTTGGTAGACAGACTGATTTCGAATATGACTTGTTCGCTTTCGATAACATTCAGCATTTCAAGCATAAACTTAGCATTTAAACCTAGGTTTACGGCCTCACCTTCAAATGAACAGCTCAATTGTTCTGTTGCTTCGTTGTTGAAGTCGAGATCCTGAGCGGTAATGGTTAGGCTCTTATCCTGAATATTAAGGACTATTTGATTCGTGGTTTTATTGGCAAAAATGGATAGTCGGCGCAAGGCAGAAATTAATTCTTCCCGATTTACAATCATTTTATTTTGATTGTTGGTTGGAATCACAGCGTTGAAATCAGGGAATTTAGCTTCAATTAAACGAGTGGCAAAAAGGCAGTTGTCAAATGAAAAGAAAGCTTTAGTCTTGCCAAAATAAATTTTTACTTTACCATCACGAGGAAGTATTCCCTTGAGGGCAAGCATGGATTTTTTGGTTAATAATAGGCTTGAAGCTACATTGGACTCTACATCCAGAAAACTATATTTTACTAATTTATGAGCATCTGTGGCAGCAAAAGTAACATGATTAAAATCGATATTGATGTTGATTCCACGCATACTTTGGCGCATTTCATCATTGCTGGCTGCAAAAAAGGTCTTGTCGATACCTTTTTGAATTTGGATGGAATCCATTTCTATAGAATCCTCATCGGTAGGTGTTTCAATTTCCGGAAAATCCTCAGATTTCTCTCCAACCAACTTGTATTTACCTGATGCTGAGGTAATTTCAATTCCTCTGGTCTCAGAATTGATGACAAAGGAAAGTGGTTGTTCTGGTAGGGACTTTAATGTCTCCAGCAAAGTCTTTCCGGGAATGGCAATTTTACCATTCTCCTGACCTGTGACTTCTAAGTCTGTAGTTATAGTCATTTCCAGATTCGAAGCGGCGATTGATAATTTATTACCTTGGAGGGTCATCATAAAATCTTCAAGAACCGGAATAACAGGATTGGCACTCAGCGCACCAGCAGCAATTTGGAGTTGACGAAGTAAAGCAGAAGTAGAAGCTACGAATTTCATAAGATTTTTAATTTGAAAAGCGACGTAAAAATAAGCCCAAAGGAGCGATATGCACCATAAATAGCAGATAATCTTTCATTAATTATCAATTTCAAATAGATTTTATAGAAAAACAGAGGCTTTGCAATCCTTCTAATTCAATCTCATTGGCCCCAAGGCTTATTAGATCCTACAGATAAATATGGCTGACATTACCCATTTTATCAAGATTATGACCAATTTTGCACTTTTCCGCTAAATAGGCCATCGTTTGTCAACAAAATCGTCAAAAACCAAGCCATCTCTAATTATTGGGCCTCCTGATTGGGATATTAGGTTTCCTGAGTTTCAACATTTGGCCATATCAAATGGATCATCGGTTTATACGATGACATCCAATAAACCAAAACTTTGTTATTTTGAATTTGTGTTCGAGAATGGCAGGGTAACAGAACACAAAAAACTTGCTTCTAGGGTAACAGTGAATCAAATTCAAGAAGGGACATTACATCATACATCCAAAGAAATAGCTGATTTTTTTGATTTTTATGGATGTTCGTATAGTATTCATGCTGATTTAGATTTTACGGTTATTGCGGTGAGTTGTTTGCAAAGACATGTTGAAAAAGTGATACTTTTTGTCATTGAATTATTAACGGAACCTATATTTCCGGAAGAAAATTTACAGAAAGCTAAAGTGTTTTATATTTCACAGTTACAACATCAATTAAGTGAACCTGATTTTGTTTCATACAGAGAATTTACGGCCCAAGTATATGGACCAGATTCGATATATGGGTATAATTCAGAGAGGGAAACTTTCGAAGCACTGAATAGAAATGACTTGCTACAATATCATCGAGATCATTTTACTGCAGAGCGACTAAAAGTCTTTTATTGCGGAGATCCCATAGAACATGGATTGAATTTTTGGGAAGAAACATTGCGAACGATCCCAAAGCAAATGCAATTAATAAAGCCCCCATTCATCATTCCAGAATATCAAAAAGAGAAAGCACATTTTCCAATGGCATCTTGTATGCAGATCAGTTTGAAATATGGCAAAAAATTATTTCCAAAAACGCATCCAGATTATTTTGGAATGTATATGGTCAACACGATACTGGGAGATTATTTCGGATCCAGATTGATGAAAAACATTCGGGAGGATCATGGATTTACTTATGATATTCATTCTACTATCGATGCACAATTGCACGATGGTTGCTTTTATATAAGTGCAGAACTCAATGCGGAATTTTTGGACGAAACGATAGCACAAATTAATAAGGAGATTAAAAAATTAAAGGAAGAAGCTATACCGGATTTTGAATTGAATATGGTTAGGAACTATCTGAATGGTCATGTGCTAAGACTTGTGGATGGATCTTTTCCTGCCATGCAATTTTTAAAAATATTGATTACGGAATTTAATACTGTAGAAGCATTTCAATCTCTCGTACATAAAATTAAAACTATAGATCAACAAGAAATTATGGAATTATCTGAAAAGTATTTGTGTGAAGATGATATGACTGTAATTACAGCTGGAGCATAGTAGTCCAATTAATCTTCGTCAATTTTTAATTCAAGTTTTGTTTTTAATTCCTCTAACAATGGGTTAACGGCGATCAATAAATCCCATTTTTCTTTTGCAGAATAGAGTTGCTTAGGTTTAGAAATTTCCTCTCTGGTAGACAACTCTGGATCTATTTCGACAATTAGTTTTATTTGATTGTCTTTAAAACTATTTTTTAATTTGTCAATAATATCCAGTTCGGATCGAATGGCTTCTTTGGCAAGAATGGAGCCCACAGAAACCAAAATACTTTGATCCGTAATACTAAGTTTAGCTAAACGCATATAAGAAATAAGTGAATTGGAAGTTTGTTCGGATATGGTTTTTTCCCAAAATTGTTTAACCGTATCTTCATTGAAGTCGAGCAGATTTTCTGATATTTTTTTTTCTTCGGACGCTAATTTTTTCTTAATGGAGTCCAAGTTACCCAGTTTAGGAATTGAACTACTGATGGAATTGAATTTAGGAATATTGGGTGTGGGGGTTTTAATTTCAAGGCCAGATGCAAGTACATTATTTTCTATAGAAGGTAAAATAATATCAGTGGCTGTTTTTTCAATTTCAATAGATTTTTCTTGAATTTTTTTTGGAACTAATTGATCTTGTTTTCCATCATCGTTCAGGTCAAGGGTTTTTTTTTCAGGGGCAACTCCTGAAATGTTTATATTTCTGTGTTGGCTTTGGCATAATTTGGCTAATAAAACTTCCAAATGCAGGCGTTTATTTCTCGATCTCACTATATTGACATCTGCCTCATTAATCATATCCAAACATTGCATCAGAAATGAATAATTAATGGTGTCTGCCTGGTTAATAAATTTGTCTTTTGAAACATTGCTCCCTTCAAAAAGACTCATCATATCGGGGTCTTTACAAACCAAAAGATTACGTGCATGCGAAGCGAGGCCCTCCAATAGGACTTCTGAATCAAAACCCAATCTTAAGACTTGGTCGTAGAGTAAAAAAACCTGCTTTATATCTTCTGAGATAAAAGCATTATAAAACTTAAAATAATAGTCCTGATCAAGAACATTTAAATTCTCTAATACATCCTCATAACTGATTGTTTTTCCTGAAAAACTGGTAATACGATCAAAAATGGAGAGTGCGTCCCTCATAGCACCATCAGCTTTTTGTGCTATAACGAAGAGTGCTTCTGGATCAGCAGTTATTTTTTCTTGATCACAGATTTTTTGTAATTGAATGATAATGTCTTTGACTTGGATACGTCTAAAATCATATACCTGACATCGACTTAAAATAGTAGGAATGATTTTATGTTTCTCTGTAGTTGCAAGAATAAATTTTGCATATGGAGGAGGTTCTTCCAGCGTTTTAAGAAAAGCATTAAAAGCTGCAGAAGTTAGCATGTGAACCTCATCAATGATATAGATTTTGTACTTTCCATACTGGGGTTGGTAACGGACTTGTTCAACCAACGCCCGCATATCATCTACACCATTATTTGAAGCCGCATCAAGTTCAATAATGTTAAATGAATTGTTTTCTTGAAAGGCTTTACAGGTATTACATTCATTGCACGGTTCCCATTCAGAACTTGGATTTTCACAATTTAGAACACGGGCCAAAATACGAGCACAAGTCGTTTTTCCAACACCTCTAGGTCCACAAAACAAGAATGCGTGAGCTACATGTCCCTGCTTAAGGGCATTTTTAAGTGTATTGGCTATATGCTCTTGACCAATGACATCAGTCCACCGTAGCGGTCTATACTTACGAGCTGAAACTAGAAAACCTTCCAAATCACAATATTTAAAGCTCAAAAGTAGATCAATAAACAGGAATTTGGTGAATTATTTAGCTTATTTTGCAAGAAATTCTGCAGCGTATGAAAATCACTATGGCCCAATTAAATTATCACATCGGCAATTTTGAAGGAAATTTAGCCTTAATGAAAAGAGCCATTGATCAAGCCCTAAATGATGGTGCAGATTTAATTTGTTTTGGAGAATTGGCAACATGTGGATACCCACCGAGAGATTTCCTAGAATTCAGAGATTTTATACAAAAATCTATGGGTGTGATTCAGGAATTATGTGAATATTCTCAAGATATTGGAATTATCGTTGGAGCTCCTTCTATAAATCCAGAAATTGAAGGCAAAGACCTCTTTAACTCCGCTTTCTTCCTTTATAATAAAGAGCTCATTCATATAGCTAATAAAGGACTTTTGCCCACATATGATATATTTGATGAATATCGGTATTTTGAGCCATCCAAAGTTTTTAATGCCGTTCAATTTAAGGGAAAAACCATTGCAATTACAGTATGTGAAGATATATGGAATATAGGATATGAAAATCCATTATATACGGCTTGTCCAATGGATGAAATGATGGCACAAAAGCCAGATTTTATTATAAACTTATCTGCATCTCCATTTAGTTACGAACATTCCAGGGAACGAATAGAACTCATAAGATCAAATGTATTGAAATATCAAATACCTATGTTTTATGTTAATCATTATGGATCCCAAACGGATATTGTATTTGATGGCGGATCTGTTGTGATGTCTGCAAATGGCAATGTTTATGATGAAATGCCTTATTTTGAAGAGTGTGTCAGAACCTATCAACTTCACGATGTCATATTAGGTCAGAAATCGCGCGAGCAAGTAAAAGAAAAAATAGATTTAATTTACAGAGCTCTGGTGATCGGGATAAAAGACTATTTTAATAAATTGGGATTTAAAAAGGCTATTTTGGGCTTATCAGGAGGAATAGATTCAGCAATAACGACCACTTTAGCTGTAGACGCTCTAGGGGCCGAAAATGTAATGGTTCTGTTGATGCCGTCTCAATTTTCTTCTGAAGGATCCATACAGGATGCTAAAGAATTAGCTATTAATCTAGGAATTCAATATGAAATTATCCCAATACAAGATGTCTATAAAAGTTATGAAAAAGTATTACAGCCCTATTTTGAAGGATTAACACCTAACGTAACTGAAGAAAACATTCAAGCCAGAATTAGGGGTATGTTGTTAATGGCTTTTTCGAATAAATTCAATTCCATACTTTTAAATACGACAAACAAAAGTGAAATGTCGGTAGGATATGGAACCCTTTATGGTGATTTATGTGGTGGATTAGCTGTTCTGGCGGATGTATACAAAACAGAGGTTTATCAACTAGCTCATTATATCAATCGAAAGTCCATTCGTATTCCAATAAATTCAATTACTAAACCGCCATCTGCAGAATTACGTCCTGGTCAAAAGGATTCAGATTCATTGCCAGATTATGATATTTTGGACCAAGTATTATACCAATACATAGAATTGAGAAAAGGACCTGACGAGATCATTAAGATGGGATTTGATTCTGCAATTGTACTTAGAGCTTTAAAACTAGTCAACCGTTCAGAATTCAAAAGATATCAATCGCCACCTGTAATTCGTATATCATCCAAGTCTTTTGGTTTAGGCAGAAGGCTTCCGATAGAGGCAAAATATTTGTGTTGAAACTTTTAATCATTAGGTATTGTTTTTTGATGGCCAGTTTATAAATATCATGAATCGCAAACATTTTATTAAAATAATAGCAGGAACAACAGGTATGATAACATTAGCAGGACTTAGCCAATTCACGAACGGCTTAAATGAAGAAGATCATTTAATGCCTCTGTTTTTTATTGGCCATGGTTCACCTATGAATGGTATTGAGAATAATGCATTTAGTCAGGAGTGGAAAAAGAAAGCAGAATCGATGCCTATTCCGAAAGCTATTATTTGTATTTCTGCACATTGGTTGACTCGAGGTACATTTATAACAGCAATGGATCATCCCAAAACCATTCATGATTTTGGAGGCTTTCCCGATGAATTATATAAAGTAGAATATAACGCGCCAGGTGATCTTGAACTAGCCAAAGAAACAAGTGCTTTAATCAAAAAAACGCAAGTTAAATTAGACCATGATTGGGGACTAGATCATGGGACTTGGACTGTAGTCCGGCATATGTATCCTCAGGCTAATATTCCTGTATTACAATTGAGTATTGATTATTACCAACCAGCACAATATCATTATGAATTAGCTAAAGAACTAAGTGCATTAAGGAAAAAAGGAATACTTATTATAGGTAGCGGAAATATGGTTCATAATCTTGGTATGTTATCATTTGACAAGGGTTTTATAAATGAGTATGGGTATGATTGGGCCATTGAAATGAATCAGATTTTCAAACAGAAAATTTTGGATCAAGATCATAATGCGCTTATCAAATACGAATCTTTGAATGCTGCATCAAAACTTGCAATACCTTCACCAGACCATTATTTACCATTAATATATACGCTTGGTTTACAAAATAAGCAAGATAAGATTTCCTTTTTTAATGATGTTGCTTTAGCAGGATCTATTACCATGACTTCGGTACAATTTTCTTAAGTCATATAAACTTAAACAACATAAAAATAAATTTTTAAACTAATAAAAATAAAAAGACATGAATTTTTATTCAATTATTCCACCATTATTATTTTTAATATTAATTGTAAGTTCGATAGTAACTGTACGTCAAGGAACGGTTGCAGTTATTACGGTCTTTGGAAAATACAGAAGAGTCATTGGTCCCGGTCTTAATTTCAAAATTCCACTCATAGAACAAATTTTTAAAAGAATTTCGATCCAAAATAGAAGTGTTGAATTGGGTTTTCAAGCAGTAACTATAGATCAAGCTAATGTTAATTTTACATCCATGTTACTTTATTCAGTATTGGATAATCATGATGAAACCATTAAAAATGTAGCTTTTAAATTTTTTGATGAGAAAAACTTTATGCAAGCATTAATTCGTTCCATTGAAGGATCTGTTCGTGCTTTTGTAGCTACAAAAAAACAAAGTGAAGTTTTGGTATTACGTAAAGAAATCGTTGAAAATGTGAAAGAACAGCTGGATCACACTTTGGAAGGTTGGGGCTATCATTTAATTGATTTGCAAATTAACGATATTACCTTTGATGATGAAGTTATGCGATCAATGGCTAAAGTTGTTGCTTCGAATAATCTTAAAGCAGCAGCAGAAAATGAAGGCCAGGCATTATTAATTACTAAAACAAAAGCAGCAGAAGCAGAAGGTAATTTTATTAAAATTTCTGCAGAAGCAGAGCGACTTGCTGCACAATTACGCGGAATGGGTATTGCTTCTTTTAGAGAAGAAGTAGCTAAGGGGATGTCTTCTGCTGCAAAACTAATGGCAGATTCGAATCTTGATGCATCTTTAATTATGTTTAGTATGTGGACAGAAGCAGTCAAAAATTTTGCAGAACACGGTCAGGGAAATGTTATTTTCTTAGATGGGAGTACTGAAAACATGGAACGTACTTTAAAACAAATGTTAGCCATGTCACAAATTGATGTGAAAAAGAAAAATTAAAGGAACATATTTAGCTTAGGTTTTTATTAGTTTAAAAGAATACCAGGTATTATTTTTCTGAAGTTTTAGGATATAAAAACCGTTGATTAAAGTTGAAATATCCATTCGATGATCAATAGATTCAAAAGGAAGATTTATTTCAAGACCATTATAGCTGAATAATTTAATTTGTTGAATATTATTTTCATTGATGTAAATATAATTTGAACTTGGATTTGGATAGATTTGAAAGGAAGTAAAATTTAAATTATTTGTAGCTATTATTTGACTTAGATTAGCATGATATAATTTGCCCCCAATTCCAGATTGTAATTCATCCGTAATCCAAAGGTCGTTATTACTGGTAAAACAAATACCTTCGGTCTGAGAGAAATTGGAAAAAGTAACCAAACGAGGGTTCTGAATCATATGTTCAGGATCAAAAGGAGCAAATAGCCAACCCCGATCATAAGAAAGGAACATTAATTTGTCATCATTTGGACTTAAGGCGGCCCCGGTAACCCAATTCTGAAACATAGATCCTAATCCTGTGACTACGCTATCTCTTAAAATTGTTTGATATTGACCAGGTTTGTCAGGTAAAACATGATGATAGGTGTAACCTGAAAATGGTGTAGTTCTGTTTTTTGAAAACAAATGCAGACTATCTCGATACCAAATCATCGCTTCCATATCAAAATTCTTTTGATCATTTGCAGGCGGAAAATCAAATTGATTTAAATAGGTGAAATGTATGGATTCAGCAATTATGGTATCTTCAACAATTAGGGATGGATTTGGAATTTTATAAATGGTTAAGTCCTTTCGATTTATATTATTATTTCCAAAATCTCCAATATACATATTGCCTGATGGATCCTGAGTGATATCTTCCCAATCTATACTATTTGCATTTTTAATAAAAACTTGTCTTAATAATTTGCATGTGCTATCAATTTCATAAATTATTTTTTTTCCATCACTATCATTATGACTCCAAAATGTAGCTCCATGATTATTACTGATTAGACCAGAAGATTCTTTCAATTCAGGGGGTAGTTTACAAACGGTTCTGAATTGTAAATTTTGGCCATTCAAGATTTCAGAAGACGAAAATTGAATGAGCATAAATAAAAAAGCAATGCTAAAATTATTATTACGCATAAGTAATATAGAATAAAAACGGATTGAAGAAGCTTAATAATTTAGTCTAACTTTTCTTTTTAATGCTGCAACCAATGGCTTTAGTTACTGCTGGATCTGGAGTGGTTCCTGCAGATATTGAAGCGATCGCATTTTCAACATATTTAATTTTAACTGCTTTGATGTCTTGAGCGTTATCATCAATAGCGCCAATGTACCGTACTACTTTGTTTTTATCTAATAAATAAACATGAGGTGTCTTTGTAGCTCCAAATTTAGGATATACTTGTTGTCCTTCATCAATAACATAGGCAAACGGATATTTTTTCTTCTTTGATAATTTTTGCATAGCTTCAAAACTATCATCCGGCACAACATTTGGATCATTTGGATTGATAGCAATGACAGGATAACCCAGTTTTGCATATTTTTTATGTAAATCAATGATCCTTTGCTCATACATGATTGCATATGGGCAATGATTACATGTAAAAATCACGATATAGCCATTCGCATCCTTATAATCCTTCAAGCCAATCATTTTGCCGTCGACATTTTTCAAATTAAAATCCTCAACGGTTTGTCCAATTTGATATCCCTGAGCCTTTATTGAAAAAAGTGATATCGTAAACATTAAAAAAGCACACATTAATTTTTTCATGGTAAATATTTATTTGTAAATTTTTTTTATAAAAGCATTTAAACTTTGAAGATTTTCAAATTCACCTTCTTCAAATATTTTTTTCCCATTCAATGAAACTAAACTTGCAGGAATGGAGCCAGACCAATTGGGATCAATACGATCTATCCAATCATTAGGATTACCGCCATCAAATAACAAGACCTTTGATGAAAGTTTTTTCTTGAGAATGAAGGGTTTTAACTTTTTGTCTATGCTTGTCTTGAAGTCAAGGCTAACCAGATAGAGTATAAATTTTTTATTTTTTTGGTCCTGATTAAGTTCTTCAAAATAAGGTAATTCCTGAACACAAGGCTTACACCAAGTGGCCCAAAAGTTAAATACACGTAGGGTATCATCTTGTTTATCAATCAACGAAAACAGGGTTTTTGTATCTACAATAGGAATATTTTCTCTGCTAATATTTTGAGAAACAGTCAGTTGTAATTTGAAGACACAAAAAAGGAAGAGTAAAAATTGAATTGGCATATTTGATAAAACAACCATTTATATCATTAGGTTTTCGTAAAATTAAACGCAAAAATTTTCATTTATAGAATTATCTTTATCATCTAAAAATTATTGATTATGAAACATGTCATTTTTTTACTATTAATATTCATGGTTACAAATGCATATAGCCAATCCATAACCAGAATATCCATTGAACAAGGTGGAATAAGTATCAATCAAATAGTGAATATGAGTAGTTACAGTTCACTGGGAAGTACTCAAGGACTAAAACTTGGAGCTATGAATTGTACCAATGAAGATAGAAGCCGAGGAGAAATTTTGTTGATTAATTATTCCAATCCAACAGATATAAAGTTTGGTCTAATCCTCTCTAATAGCACAGGAAATCTTTCTTTAAAAAAAGTAATCCATATAACTACTGATGAACTATTTCTATTGGGAGCCTATTCCGAGGCTGGATCTATTGGATCTATGTTTTTTGGGTTTTACAATATTAAAACTCATTTTTTCCACAATGTGAATTGGCTTAAATTAGATAAGGACCCCAATTTTATTTTGAACCCTATAGATGTTATTTATAGCAATAGAAGCTATTATATTCTCGCTGAAACTTATGTCAATATCAAATCTGCCCTAAACAATAAAATCGTTTTGATTAAATATGATGGTGTAAATGTGCAATGGTCTAAAATATATAATGATAATAATCCTATTCATTCTGAATCTCCAAGTTCAATAACTTTATCACCTAGTGGAAATTTAATAATTGGAGGTTCATTTAAATCAGAAACGGATGTTTTTTACAGAATGATGCTTGCACAAATAGATCTAGATGGTCAAGCAATGAATCTGAAGAGCGTTGAATTAAAAAGTTCAGATAGGAGTTATAGTCATCGTTACGGGTGGACCTATGTTAAATCCAAAGCACCAAATATTCATTTATTTTCTCAGTCAGTGGTAGGAAGAGATGGCGAAGGGCCTGTTTTGGTAACGATGTTCGATACCTCATTAGCACTTCGAACCTGGAGGAATTACACAGCGCCTATTCGTGTGGAATCTGCCAATATTGATGGAAACTTTTTTTTATTTGGAGGTCAAGTACCTGTGGAATCGGGAGGCGAGGGATTTGCCTTATTGAAAGTAAATTCAGCAAATGCCATCGTAGAACAATTTAAAAATTTTAAAAAAGAATTAAAAAATTCAAGTATTGCAACGAGTTCTGCATCCTTATACGACAGAGGTTCAGACAAAATATGGACTATGATAAAGCCAAATGGAGGTAATGAAAATGATCTGATTTTATTAGAAAATCAAGCAGTCATAGATCATGAATGTAGTGAAGACTTATCATCCTCTGTTGCTAAAGATCCCATTGACATTAAAGATATGGATATGGTTGCCACCCCATTAGAATTGACCATGACTAAACTTGATTGTAATAGTAATGAAGTGAAATTACTCAATAAAGAGATTTGTAGTTCATCCGGTACTGGAATCAATTCTAATATAAATTTATCTATTTTTCCAAATCCATTCAATGATCATTTAACCGTGGAATCTGACCAAATGATAGAGCACATTGAAATATTAAGTGTGGATGGAAGGCCACATAAAAGTTTATTTCAAAAAGAGAATAAAATCAACCTAGATCTTCACCTATCGCAAGGAATTTATTTCTTAAAAATTTATTTTATAAATGGATATACTCATTTAGAAAAAGTTTTATGTTATTATTAAGTTACAATTTATCAAATAAATTGAGAGATAAATCATTTTATTTTATACAAGATTTGAGATTAAATAAAGTAAATTTTTAAAGTGTGAGTAATATTATAATTTCTGCGTTGTATTTAATATTTATGGTATGAAGAAGGGGATTTACTTTATAATTTTGATTTATGTACCTAAATTTTGTTTTGCACAAACATTTGATACCTTAACTATAACACAAACATTTGATACCTTAACTATAACACAAACAATAGATAGTTTAATTCGGGTATCACACAAATGGCTTGAAGAAAACAATGGAGAAAAATCATTAGTTATACTTAAATCAGCAGATAAACTTTGTAAAAAGACCTTTGGTATTAGTTCACAAACTTATGCATCTATATGCTATGAATATGGTGATCATTATGAAACCATAGGAGATTTTGTAAATGCAGAAAAGTGGTTTAAAAATGCGATTGAAATACAAGGCAAGGCGAATCAAAGTCTTGAGTATGCAAAGACCTTAAATGCACTCGCGAATATATATGCTGATCAAGGTCAGATCGGACCAGCAGAAAATTATTATAAAATTGCATTAGATATTAGAGAACAAAAATTAGGTAAAAGTCATCCAGATTATGCTAGAATTTTAAACAATCTCGCAGGCGTTTATCAATTTACAGGAGAATATGATAAAGCTATTTCATTATTTAATGAGGTAAAAAAAATATTTGGTTCAATAAATGGAATAGACAGTATAGAATATGCATTTTGTTTGCATAATTTAGCAAATGTGTATTTTGAAATAGGTAATTATAATCAGGCAGAATTATATTATACCAATTCGTTATCCATTCGTGAAAAGCTCAATGGAAGGAACGACCCACAATGTGCTGCGAGTATAAACTGTCTTGGTAATTTATATTCTGCCATGGGATTATCAGATAAAGCCTTAAATCTATTTCAAGAAGCTTTGGAAATATATAGGTCAACAGTTGGTGAAAACAATTTTTATTTGGCTGGATGTTTAAATAACATAGCAGAAATATTTAGTCAAAGAATGCAATTTGATCAAGCTGAAGATTATTATATAAAAGCTAAAGCAATATTTGAAAAAACACTGGGAAAGGAAAGCCCTGATTATGCTATGACGATTGACAACATGGCTAATATGTATTTTAATAAACAAGATTTTAAACAAGCAGAAAAATTATATTTGGAAGCATTTGAAATTAGAAAAAATATTTTTGGTTTAGTTCACCCTGAAGTTGCCAATAGCTTAAGTAATCTTGGAAGTTTTTATACAAATCGCAATATGCCTTTGCAAGCAAGACCCTATTTGTCACAAGCCAAAGAAATATGGGAAAAGATTTTTGGAAAGGATCATCCAGATTATGTTTTGGCATTAAATAATTTAATTTGTCATTATTGGTTAACGAATCAAAATAAGGAACTTAAGGAAAGTTTAATTGAATCAAATCGAATTGAAAAAAAACTAGTTACAGGAGCTTCCAGACACCTTTCAGAATTTGAATTGTCTAGTTATATAAAAGCATTTTCTTCGAGTCTTGATAGAGTATTTTCTTACTGTGATGTAAGTCATTCTTTACAAGGAGAATGTTATAATAATGTACTTTTTTATAAGGGGTATTTGTTAAATGCAGCTGCACAAATAAGTAGGATAGCTCATCTTGATAGCAATTTAATCGAGACATTTAATGAATTAAAGCTTTGCAATCAAAATTTGAGTAGGGAACTAACTTTACCTTTGGAAAATAGATCAAAAGACAAAATAGAATCACTTGAAGAAAATATTAATATTATTGAAAAGGATTTGGCTAGAAAAGGAAGGAGTCTGGAAGAAACACAGAAGGAAATTGGATTTCAAGACTTAATCCATTCTTTAAAACCAAATGAGGCGGTAATAGAATTTGTACATTTTAATTTTATAAAAGCAGAATTTACAGATAGTATAATTTATGCTGCTTTGCTGATAAGAAAGGATTTATTAGAACCTGTTTACATAAAGCTATTTGAACAAAAGTCACTGGATAGCCTTTTGAAATTTGAGAATTCCAGACGATCTGAATATGTAAATACTTTATATACATTAACTGATCGGGGTATTAAGGATCAGACTAATTCAAGGAGGAATTTGGCTGATATTCTATGGACGCCATTAGAACCCTTTTTGGCAGGTATTAATACAGTATATTATGCTTCAACGGGTCTACTCCATCGGATTAATTTTGATGCTATAGCCATTAATGATCAGGAAACAATAGCCGATTCTTATCACCTTATTGGATTAGGAAGCACAAGGCAATTGGTACAACAAATACCATTTGAAATTAAAAACAATGATGCTGTATTATTTGGAGGAATTAATTTTGAGGAAGATACTATTAGCAACAATAAAAATAGAATGCCGACTGAAATAAATTCAGATAAAAAAGAGCATTTGTTGATTAGTAATAATGATATGAAATTAACAATTTGGGATTTTTTACCCGGAACGGAACGAGAGGTCAATTCTCTTCAAAAAATAATGCAATCCGCAAGAATTAATGTCAACCTTAAAAAGGGATATGAGGCAACAGAAGAATCATTTAAGAATATTGGAACTAATAATAAATCTTCACCCAGAATATTACATATAGCAACACACGGATATTTTTTCCCAGATCTCAAGGAAAGTCTTCTAGCGTCTGTCACCAGTCCTCAGAATGAAATCGTGTTCAAAACGTCAGACCATCCAATGCTCAGATCTGGATTAATTATGGCTGGAGGTAATGCAGCCTGGCAAGGGAAACAAACATTGGAAGGAAAAGAAGATGGAATATTGACAGCTTATGAAATCAGTCAAATGAATTTATCTAATACAGAATTAGTAGTTCTATCTGCATGTGAAACAGGATTAGGAGATATTCAAGGCAATGAGGGCGTGTATGGATTACAACGCGCATTCAAAATTGCAGGGGCGAAATATTTAATCATGAGTTTGTGGCAGGTTCCGGATAAACAAACTTCTTTGTTGATGACGACCTTTTATAAAAAATGGTTGGAGGACAAGATGAGCATACCGGATGCATTTCATGCTGCCCAGAAACAAATGAGGGAAAATGGATTGGATCCTTACAATTGGGCTGGGTTTGTATTGGTGGAATAGTTACTATATTGCGCTCTCGAATTTATTTTCGCTCTTCTTCTTCTTTGGCGGGTAGCAGACGCTTTCGGTCTGCATGCTGACAAGCAGAGCTTCGTCAACATTTGTTTTATTGGAATCAATAAACATGTAGATTAGCTGCCGAAGCTTACATCCGGCAAGTTGATAAACAGCTAGGTTTTTTCAATATTTGTTTTGGTATAGTAATCTAAGCAAGACTCATAAAAACAAAAGATTCGGTTTGGCTTATTCATCGCCAATACAATCCATAATAATATTAAGCATTGGTAATAAAAATGAACGCAATCCAAATTTTAAATAACTCAAATAGTCCCTACCATTCGTGTCCGAATACAACAATCACAAAAGATCTTTAGGATTAAACTTTTGTTATATCAACTTTGCTTTTGAATGATTTGTAGAATAAATTCCAAATTCTCTCATCCAATAAACATTTATTTGTGTCTAGTTATTTCAGGTCAGGTTATCTTAAAATTTTTACAATATTAATTAGATAATCATGAAGTAATTCTATTAATCCAAGTGCTTGACCATTTTTATTTTGTCATAAATGTTCAAAATGGTATATTTACTGTTTCATATTTACTTAATTGACTATAAGAGGTGTTCTTCATATAGTAAAGTTACTTCATTGGTGAGAAGACCTCAAATTTGCTTTTAAATTGTGTTTTTACATTGATTAGACCTTAATTTATGAAAATTCGTTCCTTCATTTTTTTAATATTTATTTCATTTTCCTTGAATGCTCAGCAAGTTGATTCATTAATAATTAAACAAGTGGACAGTCTTATTAAGTTGAATAGATTACTTGTTTCAAAAGCTAAGTTTGATGATGCGATTATTGTAATTGAGAAAGCACAAAAATTAGTATTGAGTACACTTGGTAAAAAAAATACTTTGTATGCTACTTGTTTGTTTTTTCATGGGAGAACTATGTATTTTAATGGTCATCTAAACGAGGCAGAACAGCTGTATTTGGAGGCTAAATCAATAAGAGAATTGATCTTAGGTAAAAACAACTCAGATTATGCCTGGACCGTTAATAATCTAGCAGGTTTATATTGGCAAACTGGTAGGTATAAACGCTCTGAAAATTATTATTTAGAAGCCTGTTCTATTAGGGAAAAGGTACTTGGAAGTGAACATCCTGACTATGCTTGGACACTACATAATTTAGCCATACTTTATGTTGATATGGGTTATTATGAGAAAGCAGAACCACTATATTTAAAAGCCAAAGAAATAAGAGAGAAGGTATTGGGAAAAAGTCATCCAGATTATGCCTATAGTTTGAATCACTTAGCGAATTTATATAAACGAATAGGGGATTTAGAAAAAGCAGAAATGATGTATCTTCAAGCCAAAGAGATATTCGCAGGTTCGAAAGGGATGAATCATCCTGATTATGCCTGGTGTATAAGTAATTTGTCTAATCTTTATCAGCAAATGGGAAACTTTAAAAGAGCAGAAATCCTGATTCGTGAAGCTAACCAGATTAGAGAAAAAACGCTAGGAGAAAATCACCCCGACTACATTTCAGGCCTTGAAAGTTTAGGAACCATTTATTTGGATCAGGGAATCTTTGACACTGCTGAAGTTTTGTTTTTAAAAGCAATTGAGATAAGAGTAAAGGTATATGGAAAGGAAAACTTGGATTTTACGGTGTATAATAATAATCTTGGATTATTGTATCAGCAAGTGGGAAACTTTAAAAAAGCAGAAACAATTTATTTAGAATCTAAAATAATTCTTGAAAAGATTTTAGAAAAGGAATATCCTTCCAATGGAGAAGCTTTGGCTTATCTAGCAAATTTGTATGTCGAAATGGGAGACTATGTTAAGGCTGAATTGTATTATTTACAAGCTAAAGAAATATTTCTAAAATCATTTGGAAAAAATCATATGGATTATCTGAATGCCACATTTGGGCTAACGGATTTATTTCTCAAAACAGGAAAGTTTAATGAAGCTAAAAAATATGCACAGGAATTTGGTTTATTACAAAGGGAAATGTTTATTAAGACATCTAATTACCTTTCTGAACAAGAGTTAAACCTATATATAAATGAATTTAACCAGAAACTTAACTTGAACTATTTGATCGCAGAAAATGATCCTGAATTTGGTGGATTTTGTTATGACAATATACTTTTCTATAAAGGATATATGTTGCAATCGATTAATGAAATTAAACGATTAACAAAAGTGGATAGTAATCTTAAGGAAAGTTTTTTACAGTATAAATCTTTTCAAAGAAGGTTAGGAATAGAATATTCAAAACCGATTAAGGAACAAAAGGAAGTTGACGAATTAGAAGAAAGATGCAATAGTTTGGAAAAACTAATGGCCAAGTCAGCTAGAAAATATAGAGAATTAAAGAAGCAATTGAAGTGGCAGGAAATTCAGGAAAAATTGAAAGACAATGAAGTTGCCATTGAATTTTTTCAATATTACAGGAAAGATACAGTTGAGACAACAAATTATGCTGCTATGCTATTAAGGTCAGGGTTAAAACAACCAAAATTTATTCCCCTTTTTGAAGAAAAGTCTCTTGACTCTTTATTGAAATCCAAATCAGATCGCAAAGCTGATTATGTAAATAGTTTATACACACTAACTGATCGCGGTGCAGTCGCTTTAGAAACTCCCAAAAAATCTTTGTACGAGATTCTTTGGAAACCCCTTGGAAAAGAACTGGCCGGAGTCAAAACCATTTATTTTTCTCCAAGCGGGTTATTGCATAGAATTAATTTAGATGCGATTCCCATTTCTGAGACCGAAACGCTAGCCGATAAATATCAATTGATCGAATTAAACAGTACTCGTCAATTAGTCGTTCCAACACAAATAAAAAATGGAAATAACGATGCCATTTTATATGGTGGCATTCAATTTGAACAAGACAGTATTATTCCTAACAATGAACCCTTAGTCGCTTCGCGATCGAGAGGATTATTGTCATTTAATTATGTTGATTCTACTTTAAGAGGTGGCACTTGGAATTATTTGGCAGGCACAGAACGTGAAGTGAATACCATTGAAAAAATGATGCTGACAAGCGGAATACAAACCAAATTAAAGAAAGGATATGATGCCTCAGAAGATTCATTTAAAAATATAGGTGCAAATAATAATCCATCCCCTAGAATATTACATATAGCAACGCATGGATATTTCTTTGTTGATCCAAAGGAGGGTCATCAGTCATCAGTCATCAGTCGTCAGGAGGAATCGGTATTCAAAATGTCAGAACATCCAATGCTTCGCTCTGGTCTTATTATGGCTGGAGGAAATGCGGCATGGCAGGGTAAACAAACTCTGGAAGGACGAGAAGATGGAATTCTTACGGCATATGAAATTTCACAAATGAATTTATTCAATACTGAATTAGTTGTGCTTTCAGCATGTGAAACTGGACTTGGTGATATCCAAGGCAATGAAGGAGTTTATGGATTGCAACGTGCGTTCAAAATTGCCGGTGCGAAATATTTGATCATGAGTTTGTGGCAGGTACCGGATAAACAGACTTCCCTGCTGATGACAACTTTTTATAAGAAGTGGCTGGAAGATAAAATGACGATACCGGATGCTTTTCATGCTGCCCAGAAGCAGTTGCGTGACAATGGATTGGATCCTTACAATTGGGCGGGGTTTGTGTTGGTGGAATAAACTATATTAACTACCATAATATATGTTATTTATTTTTATATTTGGTATTTAAATATAAATTTTCTTTTTCTGATAGATAAAATAATAGATTTTTGGTAATTTTAACACCTAAAAGATGTTAACTAGACTTTTATGAAGGTTATTTACATTTTATTTTTTGTTTCTTTAACAATGACACTAAATGGACAAAATGGAGATTCAATATCAATACAACAAATTGATAGTTTGATTAGCGTTTGTCGTGAATTAGCCTCAAAGAATGCCTTTGAAAAGGCAATGGAAATAATTGGAGTTGCTGAGAAATTAAGTATAGAACGATTCGGAAAATTATCAGCGACATATGGATCTTGTTGTTTTAATAAAGGTAGAATTTACTATTTGCAAAGTAATTTGTCAGAAGCGGAGAAATGGTATATAGAAGCTAAAGATATCAGAGCAAGTACTATAGGCAAAAACCATCCGGATTATGCCTGGAGTTTGATTAATTTAGGCAGTTTATATAAAGATCAAGGCAAATTTATAGACGCAGAAAAATATTATATTGAATCTAAAACAATAAGAGAAAATTATTTTGGAAATCAACATCCGGATTATGTAAACAGTCTTAATAATTTAGGAATTTTATATTGGCAAACAGGGCAATACAGTAAAGCTGAACAAGTTTGGACGGAATGCAAAATCATTAGAGAACAAACTTTAGGAAAAGACCATCCTGACTATGCATGGAGTCTTTTTAATTTAGCTGTTTTATTTCGTGATCAAGGAAATTACATACCAGCGGAATCGCTTACTTTACAATGTATTGCAATTCAAGAAAAGAATGTGGGAAAAATCCATCCTTCATATGCAGCAGCAATAAATGGTTTAGCACTTCTATATTATTTGATGGGAAAGTATGAAAGGGCTGAACCACTTTATAAAGCATCCTTAGAAATTCGAGAAAAAACAGTTGGAAAAGAGAATGCTGAATATGCTTGGAGTCTCAACAATCTTGCAAATTTGTATGTAGCATTGTGTGAATATGATCGAGCTGAAATATTAATGATTGAATGTAAAAAAATTAGAGAAAAAGTATTAGGAAAACAACACTCTGATTTTGCAGCAAGCTTAAATAACCTAGGAATATTGTATATTTCAATGGGTAGATTTACTAAAGCAGAAGAACAATTTCTTGAATGTAAATCTTTAAGAGAACAATATGAAGGAAAATTGCATCCTGAGTACGCTAATGTTTTGACAAATCTAGCAAGTCTTTATAAAAGTATAAGGAAATATGAACAATCAGAAAGTCTGTTGTTAGAGACTATTGAAATTCGAAAAAAAGTTTTAGGTACAGACCATCCTGATTATGCAATCAGTCTATTTAATCTGGGTGATTTATATAAATCAAATGGAAATTTTGAGAAAGCTATGGCACTAATATTTGAATGTACAAGAATATGGAAAGAAAAATTGGGCAATCAACATCCAACGTATGCTACAGGAATTCTCAACTTAGCAGATTTACATTTAGCTATTGCACAATTTGATAACGCAGAAAATTTATACAAAGAAGCAAAAATAATATTTGAAAAAGTTATTGGCAAAGAACATTTGTCTTATGGATTAAATATAATTAATCTTGCAGAATTGTATGAAAAGTTAATGCGGTATTCTGAATCAGAACAATTACTTAAAGAACATTTTTCATTGCAACAAAAGCAGCTATTAAACGGAATTTCTTATCTTTCTGAAAATGAACTCACAAGTTATTTAGCAATACTAAAAGATAAAGATAATAAGGTTAGTTCTATGATGTTTAGAAGGAATTCAGATATCCATCAAAATCATCCTAGCGTGATGGCAGCATTGATATATGATCAAACACTTTTCTATAAGGGTTTTGTATTATCATCAGTTGCTCGATTAAAAAAGCTTTCAAAAATGACATTAGAGGCGAATGAAATTAGTGATTTATTAAAAAGTAAGCAACGACTTCTAGCAAAAGAATATTCCAAACCCATATTGGAAAGAAACAAAGTCAACAGTTTAGAAGAAGAAGCTAATACCTTAGAGAAAGAACTTTCACGAACAATTGCAGGTTACACAGAAACGAAGCAATTGGTTACTTGGAATGAAGTTCAGGCAGCATTAAAGCCAGGAGAACTTGCTTTAGAATTTGTTTCTTTTAAAATAAATTTTCCAGAATCAACAGACAGTACTTTTTATGCTGCCTTAATAATTAAACATGGAGATAATCAGCCACTTTTTATCCCATTATTCGAAGAAAAATCTCTTGACTCTTTATTGAATTCTAAATCAGAACGCAAAGCTGATTATGTAAATAGTTTATACACACTTGCTGATCGCGGTGCAGTCACTTTAGAAACGCCCAAAAAATCTTTGTACGAGATTCTTTGGAAACCCCTTGAAAAAGAACTGGCCGGAATCAAAACCATTTATTTTTCTCCAAGCGGGTTATTGCTTAGAATTAATTTAGATGCGATTCCCATTTCTGAGACCGAAACGCTAGCCGATAAATATCAATTGATCGAATTAAACAGTACTCGTCAATTAGTCGTTCCAACACAAATAAAAAATGGAAATAACGATGCCATTTTATATGGTGGCATTCAATTTGAACAAGACAGTATTATTCCTAACAATGAACCCTTAGTCGCTTCGCGATCGAGAGGATTATTGTCATTTAATTATGTTGATTCTACTTTAAGAGGTGGCACTTGGAATTATTTGGCAGGCACAGAACGTGAAGTGAATACCATTGAAAAAATGATGCTGACAAGCGGAATACAAACCAAATTAAAGAAAGGATATGATGCCTCAGAAGATTCATTTAAAAATATAGGTGCAAATAATAATCCATCCCCTAGAATATTACATATAGCAACGCATGGATATTTTTTTGCAGATCCGAAGGAAAGTCATCAGTCATCAGTCATCAGCCGTCAGGAGGAAATCGTGTTCAAAATGTCAGAACATCCGATGCTGAGATCGGGATTAATTATGGCTGGAGGAAATGCAGCATGGCAAGGAAAACAAACATTGGAAGGAAGAGAAGACGGCATTCTTACGGCTTACGAAATATCGCAAATGAATTTATTGAATACAGAATTAGTGGTGCTGTCGGCCTGCGAAACCGGATTGGGAGACATCCAAGGCAATGAAGGTGTGTATGGTTTACAACGTGCATTTAAAATTGCTGGCGCAAAATATTTGATCATGTCTTTGTGGCAGGTACCTGATAAACAAACTTCATTGCTGATGACAACTTTTTATAAGAAGTGGCTGGAAGATAAAATGACGATACCGGATGCATTTCATGCGGCACAAAAAGAATTGCGGGAGATTGGATTGGATCCTTATCAGTGGGCGGGTTTTGTGTTGGTGGAGTAATACAATTACAAAAATTGAAATAAGGTTTAATGAAATATTTTTTGTTTATTTTAAATATCTTTTGTTTAAGCACTACCTCAGCCCAGCAGGTTGATTCCCTTGTAATTAAACAAGTGGACAGTCTCATCCAGGTATCCCGTGACCTCACTGCCAAAAAAGATTTTAACAAGGCACTAGAAGTGAATGAAGCCGCCGAGAAACTGGCCCTCGACAAATTGGGTAGAGCGTCAGCTGCATATGGAAGTTGCGCTTTCAATCGGGGCAGGGTCAATTACTTTAAAGGAAACAATCAGGAAGCAGAAACCTGGTATCTCCAATCCCAATCCATCCGTGAAAAAGTGCTCGGCAAGGAGCATCCCGATTTTGCTTGGTGCCTGAACAACCTAGCAGTTCTTTACTGGGACATGGGGTACTACGAAAAAGCGGAACCACTTTACCTCGAAGCGAAAGATATCTGGGAAAAAACCCTTGGTAAGGAACATCCCCATTATGCAATGATCATGAATAACCTGGCTCTGTTTTACAGGAGAAGGGGCAACTATGAAAAAGCCGAGACCTTTTATTTGGAAGCCAAAAACATCTGTGAAAAAGTTTTGGGCAAGGAACATCCCGATTATGCTGAGAGCCTCACCAATTTGGGTATTCTTTACTCAGATATGGGCAACTATGAAAAAGCCGAGACCTTTTATTTGGAAGCCAATAACATCTGCAAAAAAGTTTTGAGCAAGGAACATCCCATTTATGTATGGAACCTGGAAAGCCTAGCAATTTTGTACTTTGATATGGCCAACTACGAAAAAGCAGAACCCTTATTCCTAGAATCAAAAGACATTAAGGAAAAGTTATTGGGCAAAGAAAATCCTAAATATGCCTTAACTTTACATAACCTCGCAAATCTTTACACTGATAAAGGCAATTACGGAAAAGCAGAACCCCTTTACCTCGAAGCGAAAGACATCCGAGAAAAAACCCTTGGTAAGGAACATCCCGCATATGCCAATTGTCTTAACAACCTGGCTTCCCTTTACTTTGAATTGGGCAACTACGAAAAAGCGGAACCGCTGTATCTTGAAGCCAAAAGCATAAACGAAAAAGTCTTGGGCAAGGAAGACCGTACTTATGCCTCAAACCTGAACAACCTTGCAGTCCTTTACAAGAACATGGGGAACAACGAAAAAGCAGAATCCCTTTACCTCGAAGCGAAAGATATCCGCGAAAAAACCCTAGGCAAGAAATATCCTGATTATGCAATGAGCCTTAACAACCTAGCTTCCCTTTACTTTGGTTTGGGCGCCCATGAAAAAGCGGAACCGCTTTACCTCGAAGCGAAAGACATTTGGGGAAAAACCCTTGGTAAGGAACATCCCCTATATGCATTGTGTCTAAACAATCTGGCGGATGGTTACAAGGATATCGGCAACTACGAAAAAGCAGAACCGCTTTACCTCGAAGCGAAAAACATCCGCGAAAAAGTCCTGGGGAAGGAACATCACGCGTATGCCAGTAGTCTGAACAACTTGGCTGATTTGTATGAAAGACAAACCAGATTTTTAGAAGCCGAACTCCTGCTTTTAGAATTACTAACCCGATCTCAGGTCACAATGGTCAATGCCACGACCTTTCTTTCCGAAGCAGAACTTACTAAATATACACATGCATTTCAAAACAGTGGAAATGAATTGATTGCATACATCATTGCACGCCATTCTATTGAAGCAGAACTTGGTATTCTACCCAACCTGGCTTATGACCATGCCCTGTTTCACAAAGGTTTCCTCTTGACCGCCGCTTCCAGACTGAATGCACCTTCTATGACTTCAGCTGAAACCATGGAAATCAATTTTCGACTAAAAGGCTATCGTCGCAGACTCTCTGCTGAATACACCAAGCCTATTGCCGAGCGCAAAGGAATCGCCGAACTGGAAGAGAAGGCCAACGCGTCAGAAAAGGAACTTGCCCGATCTGATGCAGGTTATGCTGACGCCATCCGACAAGTTAAATGGAAGAATGTGCAAGCAGGATTAAAACCATCCGAAATTGTAATCGAATTTGTTCATTGTAAGCTTGATTTTCCCAAGAATACAGATAGTATTTTGTATGCAGCATTGATTCTTAAATCCGGAGATCTGCAACCAAAATTTATCCCGCTTTTTGAAGAAAAGTCTCTTGACTCTTTATTGAATTCAAAATCAGAACGCAAAGCAGATTATGTCAACTCTATATATACACTTGCTGATCGAGGTGCAGTAGCAATTGAAATGCCCAAGAAATCATTGTATGAAATATTGTGGAAACCTTTTGAAAAAGAATTGACTAATATAAATACGATTTATTTTTCACCAAGCGGATTATTGCATAGAATTAATCTGGATGCCATTCCGATAAATGAAACGGAAACATTAGCGGATAGATATAAACTCATTGAACTAAATAGTACTCGCCAATTGGTCATTCCCATTCAAATGAAAAATGTCAACAACGATGCTGTTTTGTATGGTGGTATTCAATATGAACAAGACAGTATGTTTCAAAACAATGAACACATGATGGTTACATTATCCAGAGGAGAATTGTCTTTTAATAATGTGGATACAACATTGAGAGGAGGTAGCTGGACTTACCTTGCTGGCACAGAACGCGAAGTGAATGCAATCGAAATAATCATGCAAACATCGGGAGTTCAAACCACTTTGAAAAAAGGATATCAAGCCACAGAAGAATCATTCAAAAATATAGGTGCAAATAATTCAGCTTCTCCTAAAATATTACACATCGCTACCCATGGTTACTTCTTTCCCGATCCAAAAATAAATAAGGAATCTTTATCCAATTCAGAACCTGTATTCAAAATTTCCGATCATCCTATGTTGCGAAGTGGGCTGATCATGGCAGGAGGCAATGTAGCATGGCAGGGGAAGCAAATATTAGAAGGTAGAGAAGATGGAATATTGACAGCATATGAAATCTCGCAGATGAATTTATCCAATACAGAATTGGTTGTATTGTCAGCCTGTGAAACAGGTCTTGGAGAAATACAAGGTAATGAAGGTATTTACGGATTACAGCGTGCTTTTAAGATCGCTGGAGCAAAATATTTGATTATGAGTTTGTGGCAGGTTCCAGATAAACAAACATCATTATTGATGACGACATTTTATAAAAAATGGTTGGAAGAAAAGATGAATATTCAGGATGCCTTTCATGCGGCGCAGAAAGAATTGCGCGACAATGGTTTGGATCCTTATAATTGGGCGGGGTTTGTTCTTGTGGAATAAACTTAACTTATGTTTTCATTCGTACTCTTCATTGTAGCGAGGTGCCGACGCTGACGGTCGGTATGCTGACAAGCAGAGCTTCGTCAGCATTTGTGTTGGTGGAGTAAAAATACTCCTTCTCCGTCAATGGAGTTTTCAATTTTTAATACATCTGCAACTAAATCCATGATTTTTTCCCCAATCGATTCTACTGATACCGTCAAAGCTCCCCTTAAGCGTTATTGCTTTTGCACTTCCAGCGAGGGAGCTCTCATCCGAAGACCAAAAATCTGTTTCAGTACCCTCAAAAATAAATGATCCGTTGGCTTGTCTTCTGCCAGCAGGCAATGCACTGAAGCCACTTTCATTGCTTGCATGTATGGTTCCACTCCATAATGGATCAATTTTTCTAAGCGCAATGGATGCAAGTGAATCATTTTTCAAATGTTTAAAAAGCGTTTCCCATTCTGCCATACTTGGTATATGCCATCCTTGAGGACAAAGATTGCCTGAATTTACAGCATACCAATTATAGAGTTTTCTGTATCTGGGTCCATTGGCAGGATCATTGTTGTAATAACACCATGCGGGAGTTGTAGCGGAAGCCCATTCCATTGGATCAGTAATTTTTGGAATACCTGTTTCAATATTTAGGTTGGACATTAACCAGCATTGGGTACCGATGGTTACTATATCATAAAGATTGTTTTCTGCGTCGTTCACAGCAGTAAAACTACCGCAACCATTGCCAGAAGCCTTGGTGAATGAGTAGCTTTCATTGGCAGTGCATGAGTTGGTAAGGTCGGTAACCGTTACAGAATAAACGCCAGATTCAAGTACACTTATTCTTGGTAAATTGCCAATGCCATTTGACCATTTAAACTCGTATGGTCCCAAACCATTTTCCGGATTTGCAACCAACTGATCTGAACCTTCCTGGGTAATTGTTACTTTGAAGGAGTTGCATTCATCTTCTAACGGCTTTCTAACAATACATGACAAGAAAATACAAAACATGCTCAATGTAATAAATAAATGATATGATGCTGTTTTCATTTTAACTTATTTATCTTTTTGAATAACGGACAATCAAATATATATAATTATTACTGAATTCAAAAAAATACGAAAAAGATAATAGGAAATTCCAATTCGAGTAAAAGTCAAAATGTATTTGAAGAATAAGTTATTTTTAGCGTCCAGATCAGTCAATTTTCAGTTTGCAATACAATTTGCAAAAGTTACCATCTACATTATGTAGTGGAAATTTTCAGAAATAGTGAAAACGAGTGAGATGAATAGTGAAATAAGATATGCATGTATTTTTTGTATTTTTTTGCCGATGAAAAAAACCAATGGATGGCCATACATTGGTTTCAAAATATAATTGGAAGTATTGATATCAGAAAGCAATTGGACATTCTTTTCTTTTAATTTCAAACGGTCAAATCTGTTGAGAATATCTTGTCGTAATTGGAACCATTAGTGGGGTAAATCGTTTTTGTTGTCAAATATATCAGGTCTTTTAGGTCAGACGAGTATGCGTTTTTTCATAAGTAAACCATCATTTTTTGGGTACTTTCAGACCAATTAATTAATTTAATTTCAAATCAAAACAGGAGTAAAAAATTGTTTGAGCTTGGCAATAGTAAGGATGGAAATATATTTAAAAGTTTCGGGAAAAATTCATGTCAAGAAAAGAAGTGGTTAAAAAACATTTTTATGATAATATTAATACCCAATATATCATGTAAAAGAGTTTTGTCAACTTTAATATTTACAATAAAGTGAAAAAAATTAATGAAGTTAAAACTGTTGTCATTAAATGGAATAGGCAATGGTACTTCCATTTTAGTAAAAAAGACTTTAGTCAAATTTTTACTATAGACAAGGTTGAAGTTATCATGGTCAGTAGATAGTATGAATTATTAGGGAAAATTCAAAATCGCTGGAGCCATAAATCTGATTATGAGTTTGAGGCAAATTCCCAACAAACAAACTTCCTTATTGATGACTACTTTTTATAAAAAATGGTTGGAAGAAAAAATGATTATTCCTGAGGCATTTCATTCGGCACAAAAAGAATTAAGAGATCAGGGATTGGATCCGTATCAATGGGCGGGTTTTATATTGGTGGTGTAAATTACCTCATTCTTCGCTATCATTCTCACTCTGATTTTTGGCGGGATGCCGACGCTGAAGGTCGGCATGCTGACAAACTATGGCTTCGTCAGCATTTTTCTGGTTGAGTAAAATTGAATATTGAAAAATGTTTGTTGAATATTGGATAATGAAAAAATAATCAATGTTAAATTATATTATTGCACTTTGTCACAGAAATTTAAATCCTTGTTTGTTGATGGGTAGACATGCCGGTAATATTTTAGCATTGCATTTTTAAAATAAAAGTTTATTTTTAAGGGCAAAATACCTTCCTTGATGAAATACGGATATCTATTTTTTATTGCATCAACCCTAACTAGCGTTGCTGCCCAATCGGTTGATTCCCTTTCTATAAAACAAGTGGACAGCCTCATTAAAGTTTCCCGAGAACTAACTGCACAGAGAGACTTCGAAAAAGCACTTGAGGTCAGTGCTGTGACTGAAAAGCTAGCGTTGGAAAAATTTGGGTGGGTGTCAGCTCCATATGGCAGTTATTGTTTCAATCGGGGTAGAGTCAATTATTATAAAGGGGATATGCAGGAAGCTGAGAAATGGTACCAGGAATCCAAAGCCATTCGGGAAAAAGTGCTGGGAAAGGAGCATATTGATTATGCCTGGAGTCTGAACAACCTTGCAATCCTTTATATGGATATGGGCAACTACGGAAAAGCCGAGCCACTATTCCTTGAATCCAAAGCTATCCGTGAAAAAGTGCTGGGAAAGGAGCATCCCGATTATGCAGCAAGTCTGAACAACCTCGCAAACCTTTTTCGGTATATGGGCAAATATGAAAAAGCCGAACAGCTGTACCTTGAATCCAGTGCCATCCGTGAAAAAGTGCTGGGAAAGGAGCATCCCGATTATGCCCAAAGTCTGAACAACCTCGCAGCCCTTTACTGGCATATGGGCAAATATGAAAAAGCTGAACCGCAGTATCTTGAATGCAAAGCCATCTGGGAAAAAGTGCTGGGAATGGAGCATCCCGGTTATGCTCTATGCCTGAACAACCTCGCAGGACTTTACTGGTCTATGGGCAACTACGGAAAAGCCGAGCCCCTATTCCTTGAATCCAAAGCTATTCGTGAAAAAGTGCTGGGAAAGGAGCATCCCGATTATGCAGCAAGTCTGAACAACCTCGCAGCCACTTACAATGTCTTAGGTAACAACGAAAAAGCTGAACCGCTCTACCTCGAATCAAAAGCTATCTCGGAAAAAGTGCTGGGAAAGGAGCATCTCGATTATGCAGCAAGCCTTAGCAACCTTGCAATACTTTACAAGAATATGGGCAACTACGAAAAAGCTGAACCACTCTTTCTAGAGACCAAAGGGATATATGAAAAGACTATGGGCCTTGAACATCCGGGATATGCCCAAGCCCTGAATAATCTGGCAAACATATATTTCTATCTAGGCAAATATGAAAAAACCGAACCGCTGTATCTTGAATCCAAAGCTATCCGTGAAAATGTGCTTGGAAAAGAGCATCCCGATTATACCAGTAGCTTGGAAGACCTGGTGGATTTATATGAAAGACAAAGTCGATTTTCTGTATCTGCGCCATTACTTGCAGAAAAGTTCGCACTGGATCAAGCTAGACTGTCGAAAGCAATCACATTCCTTTCGGAACGGGAACTGGCGAGTTATATGGCCACTTTTCAAACCCAGGGAAACAATTTGGGAGCCTATATCCTCGTTCGTCTTGGGCAAAGAGCAACCGGTGCGGAAGTTGGTGAACATGGAATCCTGCCAGCTCTGGCTTTTGACCATGCCCTTTTTTACAAAGGCTTCCTGCTTACAGCCGCCACTCAGATAAATACATTGACGAAGCAATCACCAGAAACAAAAGAAATCAGCCTTAACCTCAAAAGTTACCGCCGCCGCCTTGCAGCCGAATATGCCAAACCCATTGCCGAGCGAAAAAATGTAACCGAACTTGAAGAAAAAGCCAATACCTCTGAAAAAGAACTAGCACAAGCTGTTGTTGGCTATGCAGAAACAAAGCGGCAGGTAAAATGGAAAGAGGTCATGGCTACTTTAAAAAAGGAGGAAGCAGCCATAGAGTTTGTTTCTTTTAAAGTGAATTTTCCTCGTAAGACAGATAGCATCATTTATGCCGCTATGCTTTTAAAACCGGGAACAAAACAACCCGAATTCATCCCGCTCTTCGAAGAAAAATCGCTGGATTCATTATTGCATAGCAAATTAGAACGCAAGGCAGATTATGTAAATAATTTATACACCATTGCTGATCGTGGTGCAGTTGCTATCGAAGCTCCCAAAAAATCCCTTTATGAAATTCTTTGGAAACCATTGGAGAAAGAATTAACCGGAATCAAAAAAATATATTTTTCTCCAACAGGTTTATTGCTTCGAATAAACCTTGATGCTATGCCAATATCCGAAACAGAAACCCTGGCCGACAAATACCAATTGATAGAACTAAACAGCACTCGACAGTTGGTCATCACCAATCAAATCAAAATTGCGAATAATGAAGCAATGCTATTTGGTGGAATACAATTTGAACAAGATTCTTTGACTGCTATCAATGAACCAATTTTTGCTTCAAAATCAAGAGGAGAATTATCATTTAATTACATTGATAGTACGCTTAGAGGTGGCAGCTGGAATTATCTAGCAGGAACAGAACGCGAAGTGAATTCCATTGAAAAGATCATGCAAGTGGCAGGAGTCAAAACCACTTTAAAAAAAGGATATAGCGCATCAGAAGAATCCTTTAAAAATATCGGTACAAATAATAATCCATCTCATAGAATATTACACATAGCAACGCATGGATATTTTTTTACTGATCCAAAGGAAAGTCATCAGTCATCAGTCATCAGCCGTCAGGAGGAAACCGTGTTCAAAATCTCCGACCACCCTATGTTGCGTTCCGGATTGATACTGGCTGGAGGCAATGCAGCATGGCAAGGAAAACAAACAATGGAAGGAAAAGAAGATGGAATACTCACGGCGTATGAAATATCGCAAATGAATCTATCTAATACAGAATTAGTAGTATTATCAGCTTGCGAAACAGGTCTGGGAGATATTCAAGGGAACGAAGGTGTATATGGCTTACAACGCGCATTCAAAATTGCAGGAGCGAAATATCTCATCATGAGTTTGTGGCAAGTTCCTGATAAGCAAACATCGTTACTGATGACTACATTTTATAAAAAATGGTTGACAGATAAAATGACAATACCTGATGCATTTCATGCGGCGCAAAAAGAATTACGTGATCTTGGTCTGGATCCTTATCAATGGGCAGGATTTGTTTTGGTGGAGTAAGATATAATTCAATCTAAGCTGAAAACAGTAAATGATTTTAAAGCTAAATAAATTAAATACAAGCAAATTATATACTATATTTAATTCTACCTTTGGCCATTATAATAAAGACTTATACAGGAACATTCAAGAATGCATTCTGGTTTTATTGCTAATATAACATAAACCATTATCATATTTGATTTGTAATAATAAAATTAAAATAATTCAGAAGCATATAAAAAATATATTTGAAATGAAATTACAGATGATTATTTTTTTAACTTATTTTTTACAAATAGGATATTCACAAATTGATACAAATGCTGTAATGGCTCAATTGGATAGTCTTTTTGAAGTTGCTCAAGCAAGTTCACAATCGGGTGCATTCAGTGATGCTTTTATTATTCTAGATAAAGCGGAAAAGACTACAATTGAAATATTTAGTAAAGAATCAGCATATTATGGAGATGTTTGTTTTTTTCGTGGAATAGTCTATAAAAGTAAAAATGAATTTGATAAAGCTGAAAAATGGTTTTATGAAGCCAAAGCAGTACAAATTAAAGTACTTGGGGAAGGGCATCCATATTATTCAGCCACCATCAATACATTGGGAGCTTTGTATGTTGAAAAGGGTGACTTTATAAAAGCTGAAGAAAAGTTATTGGAAGCAAAACAACTTAAAGAAAAATATCAAGGTAAAGAAAATGAAGGCTATGCTGTAGTACTTAATAATATTGGTAGTTTTTATCAGTATATAGCGAATTACGAAAAGGCCGAGAAGGTACTTTTGGAATCAAAAGAATTATATGAAAAAATTCTAGGAAAAGAGTTTGATACATATGCTAGTGTGATGAATAATTTAGGAGGGCTTTATACTGAAATTGGTAAATTTGAAAAATCTGAGGCATCATATCTGCAAGCTGCAACAATCAGAGAAAAATTATTTAGTAAAAACAGTCCAGGATATGCTATAGTAATGGATAATATTGCAAAAATGTACCAAATCATGGGTAATTATGAAATGGCTGAAAGTAAATTTTTGGAAGCATTAAATATTCGTAAAACGACTATCGGTTTGAGTCACCCTGATTATGCTATTAGCTTAAACAATTGCGCTACTTTATTTAGACAAATGGGTAAATATGACGAAGCAGCCTCGTATTTATCAGAAGCAAACGAAATATTAGAGAAAACTTTGGGTAAAGAAAGTGATTGGTATTGTTCCATACAACAAAATATCATCACAATTCAAGCACGTAAAGGAAATTATCTAAAAGCTATTGAAATGCAAATGGAACTCAATAAAATTTGGGAAAAAATAGCGGGCTCAAAAAGTCTTAAATATTCAACAGCGCTTACATTACTTGCTAGCTATAATTTAAATATTGGAAATTTAGAAGTTGCTGAAAATTATTTCAAGGAAGCAGCTTCAATAGAAGAAAAAAAATTCGGAAAAAATCATTTTTCTTACGCTACAAATTTGAGCTATTTAGCTGCATTGTATATGGAAAAAGGGGATTATGAAATGGCTAAATCATTACAATTGGAATCTAATCAGATTACCGACCATGTTTTCGGAAAGGAAAATATTTCTTATGCTTCAGGAGAATTTGATTTGGCATTGATTTATGAGAAATTAGGACAGACTGCAAAATCTGCAGCATTATTTGCAAATTCTTCAAAAGCTACTTGTAATAATATTCTAAAAGGATTGCATCATCTAACGGAACAAGAGATGAATCAGTATATTCAAACATTTGCTACAATGCAAGCATCAATTTTAAACTTTGCACAAAGTACCACAAATGATACAGCCATTGCTCAAATTTGTTTTGATAATTCACTTTTTTTTAAAGGATTTTTACTCAATGCATATAATCAAAAAAAACATGTACAATTATCTAATCCGTCAAGTCAAGAGCAATTGGACCAACTAAAATCTTTTAGTCACCTTTTGGCAAAAGAATATGCTAAACCTATTGACAAAAGAAATGGAGTAAAAGAATTAGAAGAAAAAAGTAAGATTCTTGAAAAAGAAATAGCGCGAATCAATAAAGAATATGGTCAGACTATGAAGCAAGTGACGTGGCAGGAAGTTCAAAAACAGCTTGAACCAGGAGAAATAGTTCTAGACTTTGTGCAATATAAAAAACATCCAAAGAAAATATCAGATACCATTATTTATTCTGTGTTATTACTTAAAGCTGGAAATGATTACCCACAATTAATTCCTTTATTTGATAAAAGCCAACTTGTCAATTTGTTATCTAAAAATAAGGATACGAAACAGGTGGATCAATTATATGCAAGTCGTGGTATTAAACAAAACTCAATTGTTTCATTAAAAAATACATATCAATTGATTTGGCAACCTTTGGATTCTATGCTCTTAGGTGTGAAGAAAATATTTTATTCTCCAACCGGTCTTTTGCATCGTATTAACTTTGACGCTATTCCTTTAAATGAAGCCCTTCATCTATCAGATAAGTATGAATTAGTCAGATTAAGTAGTTTGCGTACCATTGCTATACCAGATTTATCAAATAATGAATTAAATTACAATGCGATATTATATGGTGGTATAAATTTCGATCCAAAAGACACACAGGAATTATTAGTTATTAATTCAGTACAATCTAACGAAAATAATGAAAAATTGAAAAACTTAAGTGACTACCAAAATTCATTAATATCTTTTAGACGTGGTATTCAACTTCAAGGAAACAATTGGAATTATTTGCCAGGTACTGAAAAGGAGTGTAATGCAGTATCAGGTATTTTAAATAGATCTAAGTTTGTTACAAATTTTTTGAATGGATCAATGGCAACAGAGGAAACATTTAAACTTATTGGAACAAATGAATTATCACCAAAAATATTACATATAGCCACGCATGGATTTTTCTTTCCGGATCCAAAGGAAAGTCAACAATCGTCAGTGGTCAATCCACAGGAAGAACCTGTGTTTAAAATGTCAGATCATCCGATGATTCGTTCTGGATTAATATTGGCTGGAGGAAATTACGCATGGAAAGAAGGTAAACCTTTTAAAGAAGGCATGGAAGACGGAATTCTTACAGCTTACGAGATTTCACAAATGAATTTATCCAATACTGAACTTGTCGTTCTGTCTGCATGTGAAACAGGACTTGGAGATATTCAAGGCAATGAAGGTGTGTACGGCCTGCAGCGAGCTTTTAAAATAGCTGGCGCCAAATATCTCATGATGAGTCTATGGCAAGTACCAGATGAAGAAACCAAAGAATTTATGATTAGCTTTTATAGAAATTGGTTAAATGAAAAGTTAAGCATTCCAGAAGCATTTAGAATAGCTCAAAAAGAGATGCGGGAGAAATACAGCAATCCATATTTATGGGCGGGATTTGTGTTGGTGGAGTAAGAGTAAATAAATAATTAGATTTGGTGCTGACGCAAACGGTCGGCATGCTGATAAAATTTTAGGCTTTGCCAGAATTTGTTCTGATGGTATGAATAGAATTCCGTCGCATATTTCTATTTAAATGGTTAACTATATTCATTTTTAATGTTCAATATTTCATTCAATGTTTGGAAAAAAATTGATTGAATCGAATTCACAACGAATCTTTCATAACCCAGTGAACTCAATTTAGTGTTTAGGGTCATAAATGGATCTTTGTTTTTTTAAAGTTATTCACAACGAACCTTTTAAGATGTAAGTTGGTATTTACAACGTTGAGTACAATTATAAGTCTAATTGATAATTTAAACCCATATTAAATAATTAACCATTATTTTTGTGGCTATGAATCGAATATTATTCTTATTTATTATTTTTTTCCCAATAAGTGCCTCTACTCAAGTTTTAGACTCAGTATGGATTAAAAACTTTGACAGTATGGTGTTAAAGGCGCAAGTTTATATAGACAAAAAGGATTTTCCTAATGCATTAATTAAATTAACTGAAGCTGAAAAGGGAATTCAAGAAGTAGGAGAATCAAGTTCATTTCAATTTGGGGAATTACGTTTTTTGCAAGGAAGGGTTTCGTATTTCAAAAAAGATTATCATCAGGCAGAAATTTATTATAATGAATCAATAGCAATTTATAAACAGTTGAATAGTAAAATTCATCCTGTTTATACAAAATGTATTATGGCTCTGGGGGTACTTTTTTATGTACAAAAAAATTTTATTCAAGCTGAGCCCTATTTTCTTGAAGCAAAATTGAATTATGAAAAAACAATTGGAACGGAACATCTCGATTATGCTAAATGTATGAATAATTTGGCCGGAATTTATACGGAATTCGGGTATTATGAGAAAGCTGAATCATATTTCATAAAGAGTAAATCGATCTGGGAAACTAAAGCTCCAGAGCATCCCAATTTCGCAGTAAGTATTAATTCGCTCGCAGTTTTGTACACGACAATGGGTGAATATAAGAAAGCTGAATTATTATATATACAAGCCATTGATGTTAGAAAAAAAACGGTTGGCACAAACCATCAGGATTATGCGGCTAGTTTATCTAATCTAGGCACACTTTATGCTTTCATGCGTAATTATGATAAAGCTGAAAATTTGATGCTTCAGTCATTACATATTAGAGAACAGGTATATGGAAGAAGGAGCGAGCCGGTTGCAATTGAATTAAATAATTTGGCCCTTTTGTATAAGAATATGGGTAAGGATGAGAACTTGGAAAAATATTTTCTAGAAGCTAAATCGATATGGGAAGAATTATCAGCAATGGAAACCTCCTATTATGCCACCGTTGTAAAAAATTTAGGAGTATATCACATGACTAAAAAAAATTACCCAGTAGCAGATTCTTTATTTAAGATAGCTTTAAATAAATATGATAAAATTGTTGGAAAAAGTCATCAAGATTATGCCAGTGTCTTGTCCTATTTGGGTTATATTGAAACAATAAACCATCATTTTGTAGAAGCTGAAAAGTATTTACTTGAGACTAAAAATATTCTTGAATTAAGTCTTGGACAGAAAAATGAATTTTATACCAATAGTTTGAATGCACTATTTTTTCTATATTGGGAAAAACAAGATTTTAATTTAGCATCACAATATTTAATTCAAGTCTTGCACAATGATATAAGTTCACTTCAAACGGCAAGTACCCATCTCTCAGAAAAGGAGTTAAGATCTTTTATTGTCGATTTTTCTAAAAGGTTGAGTTATAGTTTTTCTTTTATTCCACACAAAAACGAGTTGGTTGAGGAATGCTATAATGATATATTATTTTTTAAAGGCTTTTTATTAAATTCTAGATCCCAATTAAAAAATTATGCAAATTCTGATTCTATTTCAGAAGATTATTTTAACCAATTAAAAGCTGCACACAGATTACTTTCTATAGAATACAGTAAACCAATAGCTTCTCAAAGGAATGTATCGGATTTGGAAGAAAAAGCAAATTCACTTGAAAAGTTACTCATTACAAATAATAAACTATATTCTTCAGCAATAAATCAAGTGAAATGGAATCAGATTTGCAATCAATTAAAAACCGGAGAAGCTGCAGTTGAATTTGTTCATTATCAATTATACTCACCAGAATTAATAGATAGCATCATATATGCAGCAATGATTTTGAGGAAAGGAGATTTAAAACCTAAATTTATTTTGCTTTTTGAAGAAAAGGAATTAAACAATTTATTACAAGCTCATTCTACTAAAAAATCTGATTATGTAAATGGTTTATATAACACCACAGACCGAGGCATTATGGAAGATAAGAGTCTAAATAAGTCATTGTATGAATTATTATGGAAGCCAATGGAAACTGAATTATTGGGAATAAATAAAATTTATTATTCTCCAAGTGGCTTAATTCATAGAATTAATTTAGATGCAATTCCCATTAATCAAGAAATTATCCTTTCAGATAAATATACTTTGATTGGATTAAACAGTACTCGTCAATTAGTGATATCGAATTCGGTAGATATAAAAAACAATGAAGCCGTTTTGTTTGGAGGGCTTCGTTTTGATTATGATAGTACTCAATTAAATCATGGTATACTCATGGCATCCAACGATCGAAGTGATAATGCTGATAGTCAAATTGTCTCAGTAAATAGATCTGGGAGCTGGAATTATCTATTAGGAACAGAAAGGGAAGTAAATTCCCTAGAGAAAATTTTAACTTCATCAGGGATAAAAGTTGAAATTAAAAAAGGATATGAAGGCACAGAAGAGTCATTTAAAGAAATCGGAAGGACATTAAATGGTTCACCAAGAATTGTGCACATAGCAACCCATGGATACTTTTTTCCGGATTCTGACCGAACAATTTCTGCCAAAGTCAGAATGACAAATGATCCCGCCTATTCTGGCGGGACGGCAAGTGAGGGAACTTTGAAAGCTGCATCATCAAAGCTAAAAGTTGAATTTGAAACAACCGAACCTGTGTTTAAAACATCCGAACATCCAATGCTTCGTTCAGGACTCATTATGGCCGGAGGTAATGCAGCATGGCAGGGAAATCAAACACTCGAAGGTAAAGAAGATGGAATATTAACCGCTTACGAAATATCTCAAATGAATTTATCCAATACAGAATTAGTTGTATTATCAGCATGTGAAACAGGCCTAGGAGACATACAAGGCAATGAAGGGGTTTACGGGTTGCAACGAGCATTCAAAATTGCAGGAGCGAAATATCTTATCATGTCTTTATGGCAAGTTCCAGACAAACAAACTTCCATATTGATGACTACATTTTATAAAAAATGGTTAGAAGAAAAAATGAATATTCCGGATGCATTCCATGCTGCACAGAAAGAATTACGTGATCTTGGTCTGGATCCTTATCAATGGGCGGGATTTGTTTTGGTAGAATAAATAGTAAATTGCGTGTTTGCTTTCATTCTCATATTTTCTTTCTTGGTTTGAGCAGACACTTGAAGTTGGTATGTTGATAAGCATTTTGGATTCGTCATCATTGGTTGTGATTTTGTGATACTCAGTTGAGAGTTAACAGTTTTTTAATTTAAATTGATAAAAAATAAACTAAAATGAGATTCATGATCCTTACACTATTAATGCCATGTTTAGGACTTTTGCAGGCGCAAACAATCGATTCAGTGGCTATAAAGAAACAGGTGGATAGTCTTTTAAAGGTCTCCCGCGCCCTCGTAGATAAACACGACTTCGATAAAGGCCTCGAAGTCAATGCAGCTGCTGAAAGACTTGCTATTGTGAATTTTGGTAAGATATCAGCCGCATATGGAAATTGTGCCTACAATAAGGGTAGGCTATTTTATTATAAATTTGATTACACTGAAGCCGAAAAATGGTTTCTTGAATCCAAAGCTATCCTAGAAAAAGCCGTTGGAAAGGAGCATCCCAAATATGCCTGGAGCCTTCATAATCTTGGACTCCTTTATAAGACTATTGGAAATTATGAAGTGGCTGAACCTTTTTACCTTGAAGCCATGGCCATTCGAGAAAAAGTGTTGGGGAAGGAACATCCCGATTATGCATCAAGTATGGCCAACCTAGCAAACTTATACATTGCTGTGGGTAATTATGAAAAAGCAGAGCCCCTCTACCTCGAATCTAAAGCCATCCGCGAAAAAGTGCTGGGTAAAGATCATCCCGAGTATGCCAAAAGCTTATCCAACCTAGCAATCTTTTTTTATGAAATGGGTAACTATGAGAAAGCTGAGCCCCTTTACCTCGAATCCAAAGCCATCCGCGAAAAAGTGTTGGGCAAGGAACATCCCGATTATGCCAATAGTCTATCCAACCTAGCGGTACTTTATCATGACATGGGTAACTATGAAAAAGCTGAGTCACTCTACTTAGAAGCCAATGCAATTTTGGGGAAAGTGCTGGGTAAGGAGCATCCTGATTATGCCAATAGCCTAAACAATTTAGCTGTTTTCTATGATGACATGGGTAACTATGAAAAAGCAGAGCCCCTCTATCTCGAATCCAAAGTCATAATGGAAAAAGTGCTAGGTAAGGATCATCCCGATTATGCCTCAAGCCCGAATAACCTTGCAAACCTTTATTATGAAATGGGCAAATATGAAAGAGTCGAGTCCCTCCATCTTGAAGCCAAAGCCCTACGACAGAAGGTGCTGGGTAAGGAGCATCCTGATTATACTTCAAGCCTGACTAATCTAGTGCGTTTGTATGAAAGACAAAACAGATATTTAGACTCGGATCCTTTAAATGAAGAAGCATTTATTCTATCACAAACCAGACTTATAAATTCCATGTCATTTCTTTCCGAAAAAGAACTTTCCAAATACATTACAAACTTTCAAAATAGTACTGCCGAATTAAGTGCATACCTGCTAGCACGTCAAGCTGAGAAATCACAGACTGGAAATCTATCCGCTTTGGTTTATGACCATGTTCTCTTTTACAAAGGATTTCTCCTTACTGCTGCCTCCAGACAAAATACACTATCTGCTGCCTCAACTGAATCAAAGGAAATTAATGTTCGTCTTAAAGTTTACCAACGGCAACTTGCTACTGAATATGCAAAGCCCATCGCCGAAAGAAACGATATTAACGAATTGGAAGAGAAAGCCAATATTGCTGAAAAGGAACTTGCCAGATCAGTAGCTGGTTATGCAGATGCCATTCGACAAATAAAATGGAAAGAAGTTCAAGCTACTTTGAAACAAACAGACGCTGCAATGGAGTTTATTTCCTTTAAAGTAAATTTTCCGCTTACAACAGACAGTAATCTTTATGCTGCTTTATTGGTTAAACCTGGTGACAAGCAACCAAAGTTTATTCCACTTTTCGAATCAAAATCTTTGGACTCACTTTTACATTCCAAATCCGAACGTAAAGCAGATTATGTAAATTCATTATACACACTTGCTGAACGTGGAATAGTTGCAGAACCAGGTCCTAAAAAATCTCTATATGAAATTCTTTGGAAACCACTTGAGAAAGAGTTAACAGGAATCAAAACGATTTATTTTTCACCCAGTGGATTGTTGCATCGTATCAATTTAGACGCAATAGCTATCTCAGAAACGGAAACTCTGGCGGACAAATATAAATTAGTTGAATTAAACAGCACCCGTCAATTGGTAATTCCCAGACAAATCAAAAACGGAAACAACGATGCGGTTTTGTATGGAGGAATACAATTTGAACAAGACAGTACATTTCAAAATAATGAACCTTTAATTGTCTCTCGGTCAAGAGGAGAATTATCCTTCTCGTCCATAGATTCCACTTTAAGAGGAGGTTCATGGAATTACCTTGCGGGAACAGAGCGCGAAGTGAATTCGATTGAAAAAATAATGGAAACTTCAGGTTTAAAAGTGATTTTGAAAACAGGATATGAGGCCACAGAAGAATCATTTAAAAATATCGGAGTAAATAATGCATCTTCACCCAGAATTTTACACATTGCCACTCATGGTTATTTTTTTCCGGATCCAAAAGGAAGTCGTCAGTCATTAGTTGGCGGAAATCATGATGAACCTGTATTTAAAATGTCTGAACACCCAATGCTTAGGTCCGGATTAATCATGGCTGGAGGAAATGCTTCTTGGCAAGGTAAACAGACGTTGGAAGGAAGAGAAGACGGAATTCTTACAGCTTATGAAATATCACTAATGAATCTCTCAAATACGGAACTAGTTGTCCTTTCTGCCTGTGAAACAGGCCTAGGAGACATACAAGGCAATGAAGGGGTATACGGGTTGCAACGAGCTTTCAAAATTGCAGGAGCAAAATATCTTATTATGTCTTTATGGCAAGTTCCAGATAAACAAACTTCCATATTGATGACCACGTTTTATAAAAAATGGTTAGAAGAAAAGTTGAACATTCCGGATGCATTCCATGCTGCACAGAAAGAATTACGTGATCTTGGTCTGGATCCTTATCAATGGGCGGGTTTTGTACTTGTCGAGTAAGTCTTTGTAATTTGTCTTTATCAGAATAAAATCAACAAATTGTTTAGGATAATGTAAATAGAATATCACTTTTTTTGTACATAAATCAAATACTTTTCTGTAAAATAAGGCTCCGGGAATTTGTCGAATATGTCCCATTTTTCAATATAATTTCCTTTTTTAATTTCTTTGATTTCAAGATTGAGATCGCCACCTTTATATGCTATAAGTCCATTGGGTAATGCATTGATTTGTTCTTTTTTCCACTTCCCATAGGACCAATTTAATAATTCATGAAGAGTAGCAACTGCGCGGCTAATAACGAAATGATATTGTTCCTTATGACTTTCTGCCCTGGTGTGAATGGCAGTAATATTTTTTAACTCTAATGCATCACTAACGGCTTGAACTACTTTTATTTTTTTTCCAGTTCCATCGATTAATGTAAAATGTACATCCGGGTAAAATATGGCTAAAGGAATACCCGGAAATCCACCACCACAACCTAAATCTAATATCGTGGTACCAGAAGCGAATTTAATAAATGAAGTTAAGGTTAAGGAATGCAGGACATGATGAAGATAGAAATCATCCATATCCTTTCTCGAAATAACATTTATTTTTTCATTCCATTCTTCATATAGAGATTTTAATTGGGATAGTTGTTGTATCTGATGGTCACTCAGACCATTGAAATATTTGACAATAGATTCCATATTACCACGTTTTTTTAGGAATAAATAAAAAAGGAATTTGAACTAATAAAAACAATACATATTGCAATTCTAAGATCGGATATAAAGGGATTAAATCTTTTTCGTTCCATTTATTACAGCATTTAGAATAGAGTGTCCAGGATATGATAATATTAATGAAATATAATGAAAAAGTGAGCCCATAATATCCATTTATAAATAAAATTGTCAAGGTGAAATAAAAGACAAACAGACTCATAAAAAAGCTACTGATAAGTATTTTTGATTTTAAGTTATAATAAAGAGAACTCGAGAAATGTCGCCTTTTTTGATTAAAATACGAAGACCAGGTTTTCTTTGCATGGGTATAAACAAAGCTATTCACATGAGTAGCAATAGTAGTATTTTCAGAAGTTGCTTGCCGGTTGACCAATAGATCATCATCTCCAAATGCCAATTCAAGCCGCATTTTCAACGGGTCTGAAATGGACTTATGATACATTAAGTTTCTGCCGACACCCATGTAAGGGATTCCAATTAATACACTAGAAAAGGATTGAATGGTATTGAAAACACATTCAAAACGGATCATTTTATTGAGCCAGCTATTCGTGTTGAAATATGGAGCGTACCCTAACACAATTATTTTTGATTCGGATGTATGCTCAATCATACTTTGAATCCATAATTTGCTGGATGGTGTACAATCTCCATCCGTAAATAATAACCAAGAGTGTGTAGCCTGGCTTACTCCATAAATAATTCCTGGTTTTTTACCTGCTTTAGGATTTTTAAAAACCCTAATCTTTGAATCTTTATTGGCATAATTTGATATGATCTCCCAGGTTTGATCTTGAGAATGATCATCAATAATGATAAGCTCAAATTCTGGATAGTTTTGGTCTAAGATCAATTGAATTAGTCTTGAAATATTCTCTGCTTCATTTTTTACACAAATAATAACGGAAACCTCTTTAAAATGTGTTAAAATTGGCTGAATTGGTGATAAAAAGCCTATTTTTGAGAAAATAAAGATCCAAAAGCCCAATTGGATAGCAAAAGTTAGAAACGCAATCCAAGTGATTATAGTTAAAATCATAGTACAAAGAAATAAAAATATACCCTAAATATTAAATATTACGAAATATCTTTATATGTTTGCAGCTGATTATGTGTATTATTTCAGGTAAAACGATTAATTTATGACTCGGATTATAACCCTTAGCCTTTGTTTATTGTATTTTACGGTCCATGCTCAAATGAATTTTGAAGGAAAGTTCATTTATGGTAATGAATGGTTAATTCCAACGCAAGAATATTATAAATTTAACATTGGTACAGACGGGATCTATAAAATCACTTTAGATGATTTAAGAAAAGCCGATTTACCCATTCAAAATATAACTTTAGACAAAATACGCCTGTATCACCTAGGCCAAGAGGTTGAAATTAGAACTTCAACCAACGGCTTGATGGGGAAAGATGATTTCATAGAATTTTTTGCAGTGAGAAACAGAGGAGAACTGGACGCTCCATTATTTAAGAAAGCAAGTTTTGTGTTTAATGAGGATTACAGTATTTATTCAGACACTTCAGCCTATTTTATAACTTGGAATGCTACACCAAGTACATTTAAATATCAAGAAATTCAAAATGATCTTACCAATCCAATTCCTAAGGACAATTATTTTATTCGAGAAATAACAACTTCATTCAAAGAAGTCACCATTAAGCGTTCTTTTGGTTATGGGCATAGTCAAAAATTACCAGATTTTGATGAAGGGCAGGGTTATGGAACGGATTATTTTGTTGAAAGAGCCTGGGATTTAATGCTTGAAAATGTATATAAAAATGATATTGATGCCAATATTAATGTTGCCATTACAGGTTATGGTGAAGATGCCTCAGCACATAAGGCTGCATTTTATTTGAATAATAATTTGCTGAAAACAGATCCTTTTAGTGGATATAAAGTAAGAAGAAATGCGTTGACAATTGCAGCAGCAGACTTAAGTTCTCAAATGAATTTAAAAATAAAGGCTGAAGGAAATATAGAAGATAAATTGAGTGTCTCTGTAATTAAATATAGTTATCCGTCTGAATTTAAATTCAATCAAAGTAAATATGCCCAGATTAAAATTCCGTCATCCATCATTCGTAAATATCTTGAAATAGAAAATTTTGATGGAGGACCTGAACTTTTAATCTATGATTTAACCAATAAATTGTTTATTAAAAGTTCTAGAGAAAATAACGGCATTTATCGAATCTCAATTCCGGAATCAACATCAGATCGAACACTAATCTTATTAAATCCTAGTGAAGTCAAGTCAGTAAATAATATCAAAAAGTCCTTCATTGAAAATTATGTAAGTGATGGAACCATTGATTTTATTATCTTAACATCGAGTCAATTATTGAATGGAACCTTGGGAAATAATCAGGTGCAAGATTATGCGAGCTATAGATCTAGTTCAGCAGGAGGAAACCATAAAGTTAAAATTGTTGAAGTCGAAAATATTTATAATGCATTTGGATTTGGTATACAGGGACATGCTATTTCTTTAAGGAATTTTTTCCAATACACAAGAACAATATGGCCCAATGTAAAATATGCCTTTATAATTGGTAAGGGATTAGAATATCCAGTTTACAGACAAAATAGTAATTTAACAGAATTAAATTTTGTTCCTACCTATGGTGCACCTGCATCCGATGCCATGCTCATTTCTGATTCTTTGAGAATTCCATTTTACGCTATCGGAAGATTGCCTGTAATTAATGGTCAGGAAATTCTTGATTATGTCAATAAGGTTAAGGAACATGAAGCTTATTTGGCAACTAAAGAACATACTATTGAGAATAAAGAATGGATGAAGCGAGTACTCCATTTGGCTGGAGGAGATCCAGCATTATATTCTATTATCAATTCTCAGTTGTTTAATATGGAGGATGTAATAGAGAATAATTTGTATGGATCCAAAGTAGAAACTTTTTACAAACAAACATCAGGTGCTGTAGAAGAATCTAAATCAGAACAACTCATTAATTTAATAAATAATGGAGTTTCGATTATTACTTTTATGGGCCATTCAGTTGCTTTCAAACTAGACTTCAATCTTGAAAGTATATATTCCTACAACAATAAAGGCAGATATCATATGTTTGTTGCCATGGGATGTTATGCCGGACAAATGTATAATTCAATAAGGAGTATCAGCGAAGTTCATAATCTAACACCAGATAGAGGATCTATTATTTATTTATCTAATTCTACAGCGGGTCTTCCTACCATACTATCTACATTTGGTGGAGAACTATATAGACAATTAGGGGGTAAATATTATGGATTAAGTGTAGGAGAAGCAGTAAGGGAATCAAACAGAAATTTAATATCAGATGCTAATAAAAATTTGGCTAATTTAACCAATGAAGCCATTTTACATCAATCATTGTCAACTAGTTTTGATGGAGATCCTTCTATAAGACTAAATAACAATCCTGGTCAAGATATTGTAGCGGATCCATTGACCGCAAAAGCAAGTCCTAATCCATTATTCTCATCGCAGAAAGAATTTAAATTTAGTGTAGATATCCTTAATTTAGGAGTGAGCTATAAAGATAGTGTGCGGGTTCTAGTTAGAAATCAAGGACCTGATGGTAAATTAACTACCGTTTTTAATGGTTCGATATTGACACCAACACTTAGATCAAATTATACCTTTACAATTCCGTTATTTGGTCAAAGTTCGGTTGGATTTAATACCTTATTTGTTACCGTAGATTCAGATGATAAAATTGATGAATTGCCAAGCCCTCAAGCAGAGAAAAATAATGATTTAGTTTTTGCAAATGGAGAAAATGGCTTTAAATACTATGTAATTGGAAATGATGCCATTCCCGTCTACCCAACTGAATTTGCTATCATAACCAAGGATAAAATACAATTGATTGCAAGTAACGGTAACACCTTTGCAAAATCTTCAAATTATTATTTTGAAATCGACACAACAGCATATTTTAATAGTTCATTAAAAAGAACTAAATCAGTAAATCAGGTTGGAGGCGTTATTAGTTGGAATATTGACCAGTCCTTATTACCTAATACCGTTTATTATTGGAGAATTAGACCTGATAGTAGTGGTTCAGGAATCATTGCATGGAAAAACAGTTCGTTCATATATATTCCTTCTTCTTCAACAGGTTGGAATCAATCTCATTTTTTTCAACACACGCAGAATGACTTTACTAAAATGAATATAAGTGAACCAGATCGTAAGTTTAAATACAATGATGAGGTTGTAGACTTTAGAGTATATAATGGGTATATAGAAATACCTGGTATATTCATTAGGCCTAAAATTTTTATCAATTCTCAAGTAGAAGTTGATTATGATTATTGGAACCGAATGACAGATGTATCAGGAATTCTTGTTTCTGTATTTGATGCTTTGGATGGACACTTATGGATTAACCAAACAGGTAGTGATTTCAACAGTTCTGGTAATGGAACCTTTGTGGGGCAAAAATATTTTTTATTTAGAACTGAGACCAAAGACCAAAGACAACAATTAATAAATTTTTTGACAAACGTCGTTCCAACGAATTCAGTTGTAACTATAAGTACATTAGTGCAATTGGATTATTCTTTTTATCCTGAACTTTGGGAAAGCGATGGACCCAATAATTTATATACTGTATTAAAAGGTTTTGGTGCTAAAGAAATTGAAGCATTGAAAACTTTTGGTTCTATTCCTTATTTGATGGTATTTAAAAAGGAAGATGCTCAGTTTGAAGTCAAAGAAAGTTTGGGAAATAAATTTACAGAAATTGAAATAGGTCATCATTTAAATATAAGTCAAACGTCTGGTTACGTTCAATCCAGAATTATTGGCCCTGCAATTTCTTATGACAAATTTCTATGGAATTATAAAGGGTTTAATGGAAATGAAGACAAGCAAGAAATCAATATTTATGGAATAGACTCTAAAGGTATAGAAACCAAGTTATTCGGACCTTTTGTTGATTTAGAAAAAGATTTGAGGGGTGTTGATGCGAAATTATATCCCCAGTTGAAATTAGAGTGGAAGACGGAGGATGAAATCAGCAGAACATCTCCAAGTAATGATTTTTGGCGGGTACATTATAAGGGACTTCCGGATGTAGCATTGAATCCGGCTCAATGGTTTACTAAAAGTAAAGATACTTTGAATCAAGGAAATATATTGAGAGTTGAGATTCTCGCGCAGAATGTTAGCGAATACGACATGGATAGTTTGTTAGTAAAATTTAGTGTAGTCGATTCAAAAAATGCAACGGTAAATACATATAGACGTTTTATTCCTGTTAAAGCCTTGGCATCTATTAAAATACCTTTTGATATTAGCACTACCCGCCAAGTTGGAGCTTATAAATTATTTGTTGAATTAAATCCAGATCAAGATCAAGCAGAATTATATTCTTTTAATAATATTGGTGTTATCGATTATTATGTACGGAAAGATATTAGAAGACCAAAATTAACCGTCGTATTTAATGGAGTACAAATAACAGATGGAGAAATTATTTCACCTGAATCCAATATAGAAATAGCATTGCGAGATGAAAATATTGGTCAGCCTTTAGTTGATACTGGATTGTTTACGATTAAATTTGAATATCCGGATAGATCCGTTCACCCGGTGTATTTAGGTGCATCAAATGTGAGCTTTATTCCTGCGAATGTAAATGGAACCAAAAATGAAGCAAAAGTAATTATTAGTAATGATTTTACTATGGACGGAACTTACAGATTGATTGTTAGAGCTAAAGATGCCACAAATAATTCAATCAGTGATGATGACTATAATATTTCTTTCCAGGTCATTTCTAAAAGTGGTGCGTCAAATGTATTCAATTACCCGAATCCATTTACGACCAAAACAAAATTTGTTTATACGCTAACAGGTAGAAATGTACCCGATTATTATAAGATCCAAATATTATCTGTGTCCGGAAGAGTGGTCCGTGAATTAACTCAAGATGAAATCGGTCCATTAAAGATTGGAACACACATGACCGAATTCGAATATGATGGGACAGATGAATTTGGTGCAAAACTTGCGAATGGTGTTTATTTATATCGAATGGTATTTAAGAACAAATCAGGAGAAGAAGTCAGTAAGTATGATACGGATACCGATAAATTCTTTAAAAATAATTTAGGGAAAATGGTTATCATTAGATAGATGATTGAAATCATTAAGGTAAAATGTAGTCTATTCAATTATTTTTTTTATTTGGTAGCAAGCATCAAGAAAAAATTTATTAGTCCAGTTGACATATCTGAATGGAAAATAGCTTCCATAAATGGGAAGTGAAGCAGGAAATGCACCATTTAATTCAATATTTTTTGATTTGATTTGCCAGGACATTAATTCTTCAAAAAGGAAGAGCGCTGTTTTTTTAAAGACACCATTTTGATTAATTTGAAATGCTTTAGCATAAATGCTACAGAATTGTGCCTGACCTGTTACACATTTAAAGGAATGAGATGATTGCCATTCAGCATTATATTTCCCAGCCAGGCCATTTTCATGTTCAATGATTTGAGCTAAAACTTCAAGGGATTGCAAACAGTACTCTAGAATATCTTGGCGTTTCATGAGTAGGGCACATTCCATAAAACCTTCAATTGTATATGCAATGGTATGAGTTAGATAAAAGTTATCATTCGGTTGGAAGCCAGAATGGATAAAACTATAATTTGAAGTTTTGTTTTTCCAAAAATGATCTAATGATTTTTCTAATTTTATGACATCATTATCGTTTGAAGGGATTAATAACATAGGCCAAAGTGCTCTTGTATAATAGCTTGGGAGGAAGGAATCAACATAAAGGCCATGTTGCCATATGCCATTTTTATCCATCATTTTAATCAGCCAATTTCTAGCCAGATTAAAGCCAGTCATGTATTTTTCTTCCTTCGTTTTTTGGTAACATTGCATTAAACCAAAAAGTATTTGAGCGGTATTAAATACACTAGGTTTTATTTGATTCACTCCTGAGTAAAAATAGCCTTCATGAGATTGATTGGTAAGTAAAGCATTTCCAGTTTTAATACCAATAGTGCCATCTATGTGTTCATTTTTGAAATTGAATTCTAGAAAATTTTCAATGATGTATCCACTTGTTTCCGGATAGGGCTTATTCCACGCTATCATCCTTGGTAAGAACATCCATCTGCTATGCGAAAATCCAGTTTCATGGCATTTATTAAATGCATGAATTAACCAAGACTTAGCTAGATCTTCAGCAAGTTGAATGGAATGTTCATTGATGATTAAACGTTTCAAATTAATATTTTGAAATGAGTTTAAAAAACAAATGTTGGTTACTAATAATATTGCAATAAGCTAAATTCTTACTTCCAAAAGATTTAAATACTTGCTCTAAATGTGGAACTATAGATCCATCAAAATTAAAATGGCAGTTTTGGAGTTTGGCTAATTTAATGCCCTCCCAAATTAATACAGCATTTGAACCCCTTGATTTAATATCTTGATTATTGATATTCAACCAATAATACCAAACATCCCCACTCTTAATTAAGAAGGCAATAGATACGAGTTCATTTTCTTTTTTAGCAATAAATAGTTTTATTAACCCTAAAGGTTTTAAAGCATCAAATACAAGTTCTAATAATTCATAGCTTAAACCTTCTCTATGATAATAGGAATTTACGGTTATGAAAGATTTTACTTCTTCTAGGGTTCCATTAAGCTCAATAGCTAAATTTTTTTCACCATAAAGTATATGGTTTCTTGTTGCAGATTCCATATTGTTCCAACATTGTTCAATTGGAATGGATTGATTAATAAAGCAGGTAGTGTAATAATAAGCTTTTGTATGTTTGTCTAGAAATGGGCTAACAATATTAAGTGTAGGTAAACATTTGATTTGGAATCGATTATATTTTTTTAATTGTTGCTTCAATTCATTTATTAAATGGACTTCTTTCGCATAAACAGAATATTCATTTGAATTATCATCGATATGATTTATGGAAATATTATAAGGCGTGAACTTGGGACATTTTAAATAACTTAAAAAGCCAAATTGCTTTTGTTCAAATCCAGCTATGAGTTTACTTCCCTTATAACTTAATTCAATGAAAAGAGATGAATTTGGTTTTGAAACCAAATTAAACCAATCTTGATTTAAAAAAACCTCAGTATGCTGATTAATCATTAAAACAAATAATTAATATTTCTTCAAAAATAGAATACTTTTGATAGTTATTTCGAATTTTACAGTTTATTTTATACATCGTGACCAGAAATAATATTATAATGTAAAATCTTTGTATTCCAGATCAAATGAATCGGTATTTTAATCTTATCAATAATACTTTTAAATGGCAATTTTTTGCAACTATATACATTACTATTTTACAAGTAGTAACATTAATTTTATTAGGAAGATATCTGGATAACACTGCTTTAGGATCATTTGCTGTTTTTCAAATGATCTTTAGAATGGCACTTGCTATTTTCGACCCCGGGATGTTTTTTTCCGTTGTTCAAAAACACGAAGTAACTTCAAAATTATTGAAGTTGTTGACCAGACATCAGCTCTTATATTTATTTATTTGTATCATAATATTGTGTTTTTCTATTATTATTTTTAAAATAAATTATATTAGTAATATCATTCTAATTGCTTTCTCGTTTCTAATATTATTCCTCATAGGTATTGGCTCTTATACTCAACAGGTGCTTATTTTAAAGGATAAACAAAAAGATATAGCTATTATTCAAATGCTAGCTTATTCTATAGAATTAGTCGTTCTCCTTATTCTACTTAGGTATTATAGCCCAGTTTATTGTTTTTCATTTTCGATTATTATTCGTTTTTTTGTCATGTACCTCATCAATTATTTATATGGAATAACATTACCGGATAGCACAAATGGCAATCAAATAGATTTTGATAGTCATATTCATTCAAGTCGATTTAATTTATACAACCAAGTTTTGAGTTTTATTCAAGGTCATTATGATACAGCTTTTATTATATTGATGTTTGGATTATCCATTTTAGGTCCATATAATCTCGCCATTGAATTTAGTTTTATTTTATTTTCAAAAGTGAACCCACTTTTTAATAAATCTATCTTTCCTGTAATTGCTAAGGCAAAGAAGGAGCATCAAGTACCTGATTCAATGATGGCCAGACAATTTATTAATTTTATTTGTGTAATCATTCCCTTGTATGTAATACTTTATGTGAATTCCAATTCAATTTTAACTTGGGCATATTTAGAAAAGGGTTCTGAAATATATTATTATTCTTCATTTATTTTATTTGTAGCACTAATTAAAGCTTTTAATAATATTTTATTTACCTATCTATTGGCATCCGGAGCTACGAAATCAATTTTTTATTGGAATACTGGAATATTGTTGATTAATTATTCCATTTGTTTTATATTATATTGGAATCAATGGTCTATGGATCATTTTCTCTATTTTAGTGTTGCATATAGTTTTGTTGTTTTATTGTTTCTTATGATTCAAACATCCTATCACTTTCCGTTATTTTTTGATGAAGTAAAATCAAATGGGTTCATGGCTTTTTTGATGTTGTTATTTTTGGTCTTAAGTTTATTAGGACTTCAAATGCTTTTGCACAATCCAATAATTTTACTCATATTAAGTATATTAGTTTATGTTTTATTATTTTTAATTTTGGATCGCAAGCGTTTGTTTAATTTGCTGAATTTAAAAATAGTATGATGGCACACATTTTTGGAATTAATAAGTGTCATTTTGCATTTTCAACAGAATTTTTGCAATACCAGCAACATGTTGATGAATTGAAAAGTGACAACAATTACTCCAAGCATTTTAAAACAGGTTTTTCTGATAGTCCTTTTTTAAGATCCAAAAGTATAGAGGGAACTCAGTTTTATTTACTTGGTAACCCAATACTTTATACGGATTTTGATACTATTTGGGATACAATCATACCGGCCGATCTTTCTAATGGTTCTAAATCTTGGTATGAGTTATTTCGACATCTCAATGGCATTTCTGCCGTGTTGACAGTATCAGCACAAAAAGTTTGTATCATTACAGACCCATTGGGATTTTTTCCATTTTATCTATATCAATACGAAGAATTATGGTGCTGGTCATCTAATCTTCAAAATATTATTGCAATTCCAGAAGTAGATATTAAGTATAATGAAGTTGCTATTTTTAATTATGTACATAATGGCCATTTCTTAGATAACGAAACTTGGTATCATCATATTGGTAGATTACCAGCTGCAAGTATTTGTACTTTAGATTTCATTACTAAACAAATTAATATAAATCGTTATTGGTCATGGAATGAATGGACGAAGACTAACGCGTTGATTAACGAATCTAGAGAGACCTATTTTTCTTTACTTGAAAAAAGCATTACTAATTTGTCCATCCAATCACAAAACATTGGCCTTAGTTTAAGTGGTGGACTTGATAGTAGAATTATTGCTTTCATTTCAAAGAAATATTTTGATTTTCATACGTTTACATTTTCTACCAATGAAAGTATTGATTTAACTATAGCAAAAAAAGTTTCTAAGGAATTGAATTGTCAGCTTATACATTTTGAATTGGAATATGATAATTGGTTAGAAGATAGACTATTTGCATTCCTGCAATGTAATGGTATGGTACCAATCAACCATTTTCATGAAGGGAATATATACAAGGAACTTAAAGAGAAGTTTGATATTATTATGACCGGATTTTTTGGTGGTGGGATTTATGCGAATACTGATCAGGTCAATACAAGGATAAACAAGAATATTTCAAGTCAATTTTTTTATAGTTATAATGATAGACACCACACAGGTGATTCATTTTATAATTTCAATTCAATAGATCCTTATATAATTGATCAAAAAATCAGAAACCTAGCCGGATTGCATGTATATAATCTAAGTCATTGTTTTAAAGTGGGGATTCCCTTTTATAATTTAGATTGGTTAAAGTATAATTATAGTATTGATGAAACACAACAAGCTAATCATCAATTTTATTTGAGCACCATAAATCAATTCCTAAGTAGGCCTTTAAGAATGCTTAAATGGCAAAAAACGGGAATTGCACCTTATTACCAAAGACTGAATTCATTTTTTTTAAAAATAAAAATCCCAGAAGTACTCAATTGGGTCTATCAAAAACTAGGAAGGAGTAGACAATTTTATAATTACACAAAACTTGAACATACAGTTGATTTATTAATAGATAAATATGCCGTTCAATACATATCATTATTAGTTGGTTATAAACCTAAAAATTTAAACGAAAAATTTAATTTGTTGTCGGTTTATTTATGGTTGTCAAGAGAAAAGTTGAAGTCACATGACCCAGTTTAAAGTATTGCATTTTTTGGATTATTTTCTACCTGAGACCATGAATTGGTTGGAAAAATTATTGCAATCCAGTGCAGATCAATGTCAGCATATACTTTGTTTTAAATATTTTGATCCTAAAATAAATGTATCTTTTGAACGAATTCCCTTTATTGGTATTAAAGCAGAAACTCCCTTGACATTTGGTAATAAATTGTTGAGTAAAGTTCAAATCCTGATTTTTTCAAATAAGATTGTTCAATATATTCAAAATAATGATATTGATTTATTGCATTTTCATTTTGGAAATGTAGCTGTTGAATTTGAATCAATAATTTTGTCAAAAATTAAACCGTCCATTATTTCTTTATATGGTTACGATTATGAATATTTAGTGTATCGCAAACCAGAAACAAAAAATCTATATAGCAAATTTGCTGAGTATGGTGCTCATTATATTGTCGAAGGACATTTTAGTCAGCAATTATTATTATCTTATCAAATCCCTAAGGGAAAGATCCATATCCTTCAAATGATTTTTAATAGAACTGGAGTAGATTCTTCGAATCATTTTGGACGACCAATCCGACTTATTCAGGTTGCAACTTATACTGAGAAGAAGGGCCAGCTAATATTACTTCAAGCCTTGCTTTTGTGTAAAAATAGAAATCAATTTATTCTGGAATTTTATGGAGAAATTGGGAATCTGAGATACTATAATGAGTTAGTGAATTTTATTAACACCCATGCTTTACATAATGTGAAATTAAATAAAAAATTAACGGTTGATGATTATTTGATTACCTTAGGTCAAGCGCATATTGCTGTCAATTTAAGTATGAGAAGCTCAGTGATGGATACGGAAGGAGGATGCCCTGTTTTTTTAAAGGATGCATTGGTATTAGGGAAGCCTATTTTTACTACTTATCATTGTGATATTCCTGACATTGGAGTTAATGATTATAATGGTTGGTTGATTAGAGAAGGTGATGTCCAAGAAGCTGTTTCTAAATTGGAATTGATTGCGCATTTATCCATAAATGAATATCTACAATACTCATATCATGCCAAGGAAAGCGTAACTTGCAAATTGAATATAAATTTAACTGGAAACAAACTTATAGATATTTATAATCGATTATTAGATGCGAATCGTTTTATTTAATCCATTTTATTTACCTATTCGCAATCCACGTACTTTAAGGATTCGCAGAATAATTCAATCTTTAAAGGCGAATTATTCCATAATATTATTTTGCTCAAAAAATTGTTCTTCAAAGGATCAAACAGAATCATTGGTTTCACGGGTTGGCATTAAAATATTTGTTCAACAAAATTTAAGTAATTCTCCAATATTATCTAGAATAGTAAGGGTTTTAAAAAAATTTATTTGGCCTGATTCATATGTTTTTCATAATTTATCTATAGCCAATTCATATTGGCTAAGATATTCTAAACCATTAGATGTTGTTATAACCATTTCACAACCCTTTTCAACCCATTTAATTGGATTATTATTAAAACTTAAAAATCCAAAAATATGTTGGATTGCAGATATTGGTGATAATTATTCAGAGAATCCTACAAATTCTTTATATCCTTTATTTAAACCATTGATGAAATATTATGAAAAGCGCATTTTAACAAAATCTGATTTTATTGTTTTTAACTCAGAGTTTATAAAGGCCTATTATCTTTCCAAATACTTGTTAGATTCAAACAAAATTAATATCATCCCGAATGGATCTGCTATAGATTTTGCACATTTTTATAAGTTACATTCCGATCATTTAATCCTTAGTTATATCGGAAATACCTATGAACCTGTTCGCAATGGAGTGAGAGAATTGGGTTTATTATTACAAGCATTATCCATGAGTGGAATGGATTTGGAAAAAATTGAAATTTGGTTAGTGGGTAAGCAATGTGAAACATTAATTGCGTTTGTTCAACAGATGAAATGGGTTAAAATTGTTTACTGTGATTCTGAATCAGAACTTTTAACAATTTATCAAAAAACAAATATATTATTAAATTTTGCCAATATCAATTACCCGGGTCTTCCGAGTAAATTGGATGAGTATAAACAGTCAGGATTACCTATTATTAATTTTTATATTGGATCAGATGATCCAGCCATAAATTATTTAGGAAATGAGGAACACACACTGCATTATAAGCTTGAAAATCAGGAACCGTCTATGCTGATTTCATTTATTGAGAAATATAGAAATTTTCATTTTAAGCAAGTTGGTTTAGAAGATGGAATTGATACTTTATGGTTAGAGCTGATCAAGAAAACAAATCAATAATTTATACGTTATATAGTACTGTTCTAAATTATTAATTCCTGAAGCTTTTTTGTTTTGAATATAAATTCCAAATTACCAGACGTAGGAACATCTATTTTCGCAAAGATGTCGCTTTTAGCTAATGAATTTCATGCTATAAATTTAGCACAAGGTTTTCCGGATTTTAATCCTCCTGATGAATTGCTCGATTATTTATCTGAGGGTGTACAATTGGGCATGAATCAGTATGCCCCTATGCCGGGATACGTCCCACTTCGGCATGAATTGTCAAAAAGGCTCAAGCGGGATTACGGTTTTCAGGCAAACCCGGATAGCGAAATTACAGTAACTGCCGGTGCAACTCAAGCGATTTACACAATTATAAGTACTTTTGTTGGAGTTGGTGACAAGGTGCTCCTATTTGAACCAGCATATGATTCTTATGGTCCAGCTGTAATTGTCAATGGAGGGATTCCCATTTATCTAAAATTGAGCCTTCCCCATTTTGAAATTCCATGGACAGATCTTGAACGGACACTGAAAGAACAACAGATCAAGTTGATGATTGTCAACAACCCTCATAATCCAGCAGGAACGACCTTAACAAAAGATGACCTAGAAAGAATGGACAAACTGACAAAGGCATATGATTGTTTAATTATTTGGGATGAGGTTTATGATATGTTAGTTTTCGATGGTGCAAAGCATAATAGTGCTTTGGAAATAGCCTCTCTAATGGAACACAGTGTAGTGGTATATTCATTGGGAAAAACCTTACATAATACAGGTTGGAAAGTAGGATATACTGTTGCAAAAGAAAGTATTTCGAAAGAAATTAGAAAACTTCACCAATTTACAGTTTTCTCTGTAAATACCCCTGCACAATACGCTATCGCCCGATTCTTAGAAAACCATGAATCATTTTTTAATACACTTCATACATTTTATGAAGCCAAGAGGGATTTGTTTATTCAGTTGTTGAAGACATCATTGTTTGATTTTTTACCTTGTAAAGGAAGTTATTTTGCCTTAGCCAAGTATCATAAAATTTCTGAACTTTCGGATATGGAAATGGCTCATCAAATGGTTAAGGATTATGGTGTTGCTGTGATTCCCATATCAGCTTTTTACCATGATGGATTTGATCCTAAAATATTGCGTTTTTGTTTTGCAAAGAAGGATGAAACATTAATTCAGGCAGCTAATAAATTATTGAATATAAAATAACAACTATGAAATTGTTGGTACGAAATCAGAAACCATTTGCTTATATTTATAAATATTCCTTGCTATTTTTTTTATTTATATGCGTGGATGTATCATTTGGTCAATCCTATTCTATTCAGGGTCATATTATCGATAGTACCAACCAAAATTTAAGTCTGGCCTCGGTATTATTACTTGATCCTCAAGATAGCAGTCTCATAGAATTTACCAGAGCTGATGATAAGGGTTTTTTCAATTTGAAGAAAATTGCACCTAGATCCTATCTTTTAAAAATTACTTATGTTGGATATTTACCCTATGAAAAAAAGATATTAATTCAAGATGCAAATATTAATTTAGATCGCATTATTTTAAAACCCATTTCTAAGGAATTATTTGAGGTAGTCATCAGAGCTGCAAAAGCTCCAATGAGTATACGGGGAGACACTATAGAGTATGATGCTTCCACATTCAAAGTGCCTACTGGTTCTACTCTTGAAGATTTATTACGAAAATTACCCGGAATTGAAGTGGGTCAGGATGGAGCCTTAACTTCAGAAGGAAAAAACATTACAAAAGTAACAGTTGAAGGAAAGCGATTTTTTGATGGAGATCCTAAATCAGCTACTAAAAATTTACCAGCCGAAGGTATTTCCAAAGTTCAGGTGTTTAATAATGTCACAGAAGAAGAAAAGCTTACAGGACTCAAATCAAATTCAAATGAAAAGGCAATGAATATTGCTTTGAAAGATGAATTTAAAAAAGGAGGATTTGGAAAAATATCAGGTGGACTGGGCACTGAATCAACTGCAGAACTGAAGGGGAATTATAATAAGTTTGATTCTAAAACGCAATTAGCCATTGTAGCATCAGGAACAAATACCGGAAGGAATGGACTATCCTGGAATGATTATCAGGACTTCAAAGGAAGCAATTCTTTTAATTGGGATGACAATGATGATTTTGGATTTGGCTCTAATGGTATGAGGTATTATTATTCGAATTCAGGTGATGATGAAGACAACTTAGAAACTAATTTTTTTAGTAATTATGATAATGGCTTTCCTAAGAAAATTTCTTCAGGATTGAATTATAATTACGAAAAGAAAAAGACTAAAATTAGCAGCATGTATTTTTACAATAATAATCAATTATTGTCTGAAGTATATCGAAATGTACAATTTCTCTACCCCATGGATTCTTATAATACCTTAGACACTTCAGTCAATGAAAATAAAAAAGCTTATCATACTGCTGAGATTAGAATTGAACAAGAGATCGATTCCTTGCAAAAAATAATTATTAAAAGTACCATCAACACGGGCCAAGTAAAAAATGAACTTGATGGTTTGTATCAGAATTTCAATGTAGATCATTTATTATCTAATGATTTGGATTTAAATTCTGATTATACCAATAAAATTACTACATGGCAAAACACATTAATATTTAGGAAAAAATTCCGGAAGGCCGGTAGGAGTTTTGCACTCAGTGGTGCTTATATATTAAATACCAGCAATAGAAATGCCAATCAGATATCTGTGAATAATTTTTATGGTATACAATTTCCTTTAGTAGATTCAACGGCATTATTAAATCAAAACAATTCAACAAAAAATATTAAGAACCAATTCAAAGGCAGTGCTTTATATACGGAACCATTGAGCAAACGGTTTTATAGTCAGACCTTTTACAATTTTAGTCAACGAAATGCTGATTATACTCGAAATGTGTTTGATATAGAAAATGGTAACTCCAATTATAATGATTATTACAGTAAAGCTTATGACAACAAAGTTCTTTTAAATCGCCTTGGAACGTCTATCAAATATTCTTTCCAAGGATTAAATATGTCTTTAGGATGTGCCATTCAGAATTATAACTTAAGTGGTAACTATACGACTTTTGTAAACGAAGATACGACTTATATAATTGACAATAAATTTATTAGCCTAATACCGAATTTTAGTTTTGGTAAGGATATGAAGGGAAATAAAAGTATTAATTTTTCCTACACGGTAAATACCAGAGAACCAACATCTAATGAATTACTTAATGTCATTGATAATTCAAATCCTACTTCTATTCGAATTGGAAATCCAGATTTACTTCCAGAAAACAGACATGACATTAATATTAATTATCGGAAGTTTAATCCAGGAACGTTTATCAATTTTTATGGAGGATTAAGTTACAATTATGTAGATAATGCCATAATACAATCCAGGACCATAGATGATTATTATATCTCTACATCCATGCCCATTAATCATTCCGGCGCTCAGCGATTTAATGGGAATTTGGGATATGGCTTTCCGATTGTAAAAAATAAATTCACGATCAACATGTCGGGTAGTTATAACTATTCAAAGAGTTTTGCAGTTATCAATACCTTGTTGGACCATACCAATACCAATAGTGTAAATGGTTCGCTGAGAATAAATGTAACACCTGAAGATAGATTTTCTTGGTTTTTAAATGGTTCATTAAATAAGTCATACACTACTTATGAAATCAATGAATCTCAAAATCAAAAACTTCAAACTGTTACATTTGGATCTGAATTGAATTATAAATTTATTTGGAATTTGTTTTTTAATTCGTCTTTTACTTACAATCACTATCAGAATTCTTATAATGATTTTAATTCCAATATCCCAATATTAAACCTTTCGATATATAAAATATTTCTCAAAAATAATAAAGGTGAATTACGGATTAGCGCTTATGATCTCTTAGATCGCAGTAAAGGAATTAGTCAGTATGCGACAACCAATAGCATAGTCCAAACGGAAACCATCAATTTATCAAGATATTTTTTATTGAGTTTTACCTATAATATGCGCGGTATAAAAACAAATTTTGCAAAAAACAATCGAGGTTATTATGGTGGATAAACATATTAGAATGAAAACATTTATTTTTTTGTTGACCTTGTTATTCCTACCTCAGATGATTTTGGCCCAATTTAGTCAGGGTAAAATTATTTATGAAAGAACCAGCTATTGGTCTAAGATAGCTCAGCGATTACCCTATTTATCCCAAGAGGAAAAAGATAGAAGTTTATTGACAAATGGAAGTAAAGAGGGTTGGAAGAGTAATTATATTTTGAATTTTGATTCTACCGCCAGTATTTTAAAAAAACAAGTCAAAAGTGGTTCTGAAAGTGCTTTTGGTTATAGCTGGAGGGAAGAAGATTATTTAATTTATAGAAATTTTAAGGATTCCAAAAAAGTGGATTGGATTGAATTATTAGGAAAGACTTATCTCATCGAAGAGGATTATGTTCGACCCAAATGGAAAATCCTTAATGAGATTAAAGAAGTTGCCGGATTTGTTTGTATGAAAGCCGAAAGTGTTGATACCATTAAATCTCAAAAGATTGTTGCATGGTTCACAGATGCAATACCCGTTTCTTCTGGCCCCGAACAGTTTTACGGTTTACCGGGGATGATTTTGGAAATTAATAAGAATGATGGAGATGTTGTTATTGTAGCAACAAATATTGAATTCAATATCCCGAATCAAGTTGTTAAGTTGCCTAAATTAAAAGGTAAAAAAGTGACTTCTCCATATTTTTTAGACTTAGTTAAAGCATATATTCAAGAAAGTATTAAGGCACAACGAAATCCATACTGGACCATTGATTATTAACCTATCATGGACGCTTTGGATCCTTAAGATTAATATTTATAAAACCACAACAATAATGAATAATACATTTAAAATAATTTCTGAAATCATAAGAAACAGAAGATCTATATCTCCACAATTTTATAAGGCTGGTAAAATTCCAGATGAATTACTCATGAGTATTTTGGAAAGTGCGAGGTGGGCGCCTACACATAAGAAAACACAACCTTGGAGATTTGTGGTCATAAGAAATGATGCACGGAACACCTTAAGTCATTTGATGTCTGAGCATTATAAGAATACGACAACTAGTGAATTATACACGGATATTAAATATCAAAAAGCTGGTGAAAAACCATTACAAAGTGATACCGTTATAGCCATTTGTATACACAGAAGTCCGGATACCCTTTTACCTGAATGGGAGGAAACTGCCGCACTCGGATGTTCGGTTCAAAATATGTGGTTGGCCGCATCAGCAGCTGGATTGGGTGCATATTGGAGTACCCCAAATGTGATACATCATTTGGATACTTTTTTGGATTTAGCCTCAAACGAACATTGTCTGGGATTATTTTATATGGGATGGAAATCTGAAGTTGAAATTCCGGATTCTACCCGGATGGAACTGGATCAAATAGTGAGATTCATGAATTAACAGGATTCAGTTTGGATTTTAATTTGAAGGACCAGGATATATTAAATTGTGCTACAAACTCTTGTTGTTCATTATAACCTTTGGATACAAGAGTAACGATTTTGGACGGATTGACATCATTAAGACTTGCAATCATTTGCTGAATGACTTCGCCTTGATCACAGATAAAAGTAATTTTTTGATTCGCTTTTTTGTAATACTCTGCCTTTAAATCAATTACCAACATGGACACTGAATGATTTCCTTGAATGGCCAACATACAAAGAGCCCCTGTGGATAGTTCGGCTGCGCCAGCTAATGCTGCGAAATATATGGATTTAAACGGATTTTGAGTTCTCCAATGATAAGGAATAGTAGTGGAACATGAATCGAGTGTCAATGATTTTATTTTAATACCCCAAAAGATTAGTGTAGGTAATTTAAACAGCATTGCCCACCAGAAAAGCAACCGATGATTCATAATCCGAATGAATTGTAATTGTTTTTTATTCATGGTATGAATTCCTTTTATTGATTTATGGGATCATGATCTATTTTTGGATGCATGCTTATGAAATATATGATAACGCAAAATGCACCTATAGCTGAAATAATAAAAGAAACAGAAGCATTGCAAGAGTACCAGATGAGTCCTGCGAAACTACTTGATATCAATGCAGCAATACTTTGCAATCCGGAAAAACTTCCAAGCGCATTGGCCATGTCTGCTTTAGATGCTTGAAGACTTAAAAGTGCTTTAGAAATTCCTTCTGTTGCTGCTGCATAAATACCATATAGTACAAATAAAAAAACATACCATAAATAATTTCCTTCGAAAGCCATTCCAAGATATACCATAACAAAAAGGCTCAGACCAAACAAATAGGTATTTCGTAGTCCAATTTTATCTGCTAATATCCCAATAGGATAGCTAAATAGAGCGTAAATAAAATTATAGAAAATATATATTCCAATAATCCAACTATCTTCAAGACCTGATTGCTTTGCTTTTAAAAGTAAGAAAATATCCGAACTATTGAATACAGTAAATGCTAAAAATCCAATACTCCACTTGCGATATTCTATAGAACTTGTTTTCCAATAACTGAAAATTGAAAAAAAAGAAATAGGCTGTGTTAGATTGGGTTTGGTTTTAACTTTTTCTTTTAAAAGCAGAGAAGCAATCAGTGCGATGATGCCAGGAAATAATGCCAGAATAAACAACATCTTGTATTGTTGCGGATAGAAATACAAATAAACAAGCGCCATTGCTGGACCTAACATAGCACCGAAAGTATCCATAGAACGATGAAATCCAAAGACAGTGGCTTTGGTTTCAGGGGTTGATTCTTCAGCTAAAATGGCATCGCGGGCCCCCGTTCTAATTCCCTTACCCAAGCGATCTAATGTTCTAACAAAAAAAATCCATATGGGAAAAGTAAAAACGGCCAGCATTGGTTTAGAAAATGCACTTAACGCATATCCAACTTGTACGAAAGGAACACGACGACCAAGTCGATCTGAATGTTTGCCAAAATAAGATTTACTTAATCCGGCAGTCGCTTCAGCAAGCCCTTCCAACAAGCCAATAAGAACAATAGAAAACCCAATACTTTTAAGATAGATGGGCATAATCGGATACAACATTTCACTGGCCATATCAGTGAAAAGACTGACTAAAGATAAAATCCAGACTGTGCGAGTAATGACTTTCAATACATCATTTTCAATGGTGAATAATGGTATGCAATGTATAACTTTTTGAGTTGATGTAAATGATATTTTTTTAATTTAACCAATGCTAACTTAGACTTTTGATACAAAAGAATTACGGAAATATCTAACAATTTGATTGTAGTATGGATTATTTAAAAAAGTGTCATATTAAAATTTGAATTGATTTATGATTTTTAAAATTCATTAGAACCGTGAATTTCACATTTTCGAAAAACCAATTTAAAAGGACTTGTCAGAAATTATTTCTTAGTCGTAATCAACATTTCTATGCTAGTTAAAGCTATAAAGTAGCAGAATAATAGAATAGCTCTTATTTTCAGTGATGTAAAAGAAAAATAATCCAAATGCTCTAAATTATTTAAAACAACAATCCGATTCTTCTAGTAAAATAATTATATTAGGGTTACTCAAGCTCTATTTTTGCCTTAACAAAATTTATTAAAATGAGAACTTATAACTTTTTCTTATTCTTATTTATTCTACTCCTTATAAATGCTTGCATTAAAGATGAAAGTGAAGGGTACACCGGAAACAAGCTTCCCTATGGCGATAAGACCAAAACAAAAATAGAAGGAGTAGTTATAGAATACGGCACTAGAAAACCATTAGCAAATGTGATGGTATTTTTAGATGAATCCCATTCAGCACCTTTTTCAGGAGGAGGAACATATTATCCTATCGATACCACATTTACAGATGCAGAAGGAAAGTTTGTTTATGATTTTATACATATACCTAATAGTGATAAGCTTAAATGGGATTATCAGGTAAGAACACAACCCTATTTATATTATCCAGGTGAATATGGAATGGAGTCCGGATATCAGTACAAAAATAAGGAGCTCATCGTTGAGCCTTATTCATTCATCAAGGCTCATATTAAGAATGTGAATCCATTTGATGATGAGGATTATATTTTTGTTTTTGCGGGAGGAGATGGAGATGGATTTAAAGGAAAAAATTTAGATATAGTTGATATTTTTAAAACAAGTGGAAATCAAAAAATTAAGATTTTTTATAGAGTACATAAGAATCAAATGATTTCAGAAAAATCTGATAGCATTTATATTAAAGGGCACGACACTATAAATGTGGAAATATTATATTGAATTAATATAAAATTTATGTGATGAGCAAACAATAACAAACAATTATCAAAAATAACGTTAGCATAATTTTTAAAACAAATAACAATGAAAAATAAAAAAATGATTTTCTACATTGCAGCACTTATTATCAGTATTGTCGCAATACAAGCATGTAAAACATTTTATTTCCGTTCCAATTATAATGACACCAATAAACTTTTGCATGACACCAAAACTATTGTGACTAAGCCATTTTTGAAGGCGCATCTTAAAAACGGAGACGTATGTATTTTGAAAGACACATGGCAGGTTGACACCATTCAAAATGTTGTTTCTGGAGACGGAACACGATATGACTTTAACCGAAAGCAAACTATTGATGGTCTTATGTCAATACCAATTGACAGTGTGTCAATTTTTGAAACAAACAAAAAAATAAAAAATCCCGAAGCTGGAAGAATTGCTGCGTTGAGCATTTTAACAGCAATAAATGTTGTTGTAGAATGTATTTGTTTAGCAAATCCAAAGGCATGTTTTGGATCGTGTCCTACATTTTATTTGAATGAAAATGACAATTTTCATTTTGCTGACGCCGAAGGGTTTTCAAACGCAATTGCTCCTTCAATGGAATACTTTGACATTGATGCGTTAAATAACAAACCAATTTCAGATAGTGTATTTTCCATGACGATGAAAAATGAGGCATTAGAAACTCATTGCATAAATGATGTAAAACTTTTAGCTTATCCAAGAAGTATAAATGAACGGGTGTATCAATCTTCCATAAATGATTTTTATTTATGTGAAAATAATTATTCCATAATAAAAGCAAGTGGAGATGAAGGTGATATAACGGATTTACTTCAAAAGGAAGATAGACAAGAACGATTTAGTCTTGCTGATTCATATAATTTAAGCAGTAAAGAAGAAATATATTTGAACTTTGAGCATGTAAAAAATTCTGAAAATTTGGGACTTATCGTAAATTTTCGTCAAACGCTGATGACAACTTATTTTATTTACAGTGCTATGGGTTTTATGGGCGATGAAGTAGGCGACATTTTTGCAAAAATTGAAACCGAGGGTGACACAAAAGATAAACTGGAAAACGGCATTAAAAAAGAATTGGGAAATATTGATATTTATTTGTGGAATGAAAAAATAAATGATTGGGAGCTACAAAACGGATTTTATGAAACGGGACCAATTGCAATTAATAGGCAAATCCTTCCACTTACAAATGTTGTATCAAGCTCAAAAGTCAAATTAAAACTTGTAATGAATAAAGGGCTTTGGCGTATTGATTATGTAGCACTAACAAATATTAAGGAAAAAGTAAAACCAATTGAGATATCACCAAACGAAATTTTGAATAAAGGTAAAGTCGATAAAACAGCATTGACATTAATTAAAAGCCCCGAAAAATATTTGATTTCTATGCCAGGAAGTGAATATAAATTCAACTTTGTTCTCCCAAATTTACATACAGATTATGAATTATTCCTTTATTCCAAAGGATACTATTTGGAATGGATGCGTGAGCATTGGATAAAGGATAAAGATTTACTGAAACTAAGAGAGATGGTTTATTACCCAAAAAAATATTTAAAAGTAGAAGCCAATGCTTATAAGCAATATGAAACCACCATGGAACAAGAGTTTTGGAATTCAAAAATCGACACTAAAACATTTTCATACTATGCAAACTAAAATTATCTTATTGGGTTTACTTGCAGTTATCATGAGTAGTTGTGCGTATCCGCGTTACTTACCTTCTTCTGATAAAGTAGACATCAATCCAAACGGCTCTTATATTAAAATATTCAGAAAGACAAGTACAAATATTACTGGCGAGTTAATAGCCATCGATAGCACTAAACTTGTTGTATTATCTGAATCAGAAAACAAATGTTTAACAATTCCAATAGCTGGTATAAAACGATTTAAATTGCAATACGCTAGACCTAAACATTATGGCTGGACAATTCCTGGTTATACTTTTGCAACAATTGGTCACGGGTTTTTTCTAATTTTCACTGCACCTTTTAATCTCATTGTGACAGTAATTGTAACAGTAAGTGGCGAAAGTGCTTTTAAATACTGCAACAAGAACATTAGCTATGACAAGTTAAAGATGTTTGCAAGATATCCTCAAGGTATTCCGTCAGACATAGACACTGCAAGCATAAAATATGTACTACCTCAAAAAGGCAAAACATCAAAATTAGGAAATTAATGTGTAAAGTGAAGGAGTTAGTAAATTAGTTTTCATTGTAAAAGCTGATTTACATATAGTCAATCAATTTAAACCAAAATTCAAATATAATCGATTTGTGGCTGAGTATTTTTTACACTCAGCCACATTTTTAACTTATAGCAAAATTATTTTTAAACTTTTCCAATTTCTTTTCTAAGATAGAAAAGTATTTATTTCTTGATTTTTCTGATTCACCACTAATATTTTCTGATTTATTTATTAATTTTTGGATCCAATGATTTGTAAAGTCCCCGAAGCGCTCGCTTGTTGTACTAAGGAAATTGGGATTATCATGAGTAATAAATGTAATCAAACCAGTGGAGTGTTTTAAAAGTATCGTGTTATTCGTATGCGTCATTTCATTAAAATAAACTTTAAATGGAGTGTCCTTTTGAGTAATTGGGTTTGGTAATTTAATTCCATTTTTCATTATTGTTTTATTCCTTTGTATAAGGTCTTCAAGATCATTTATAATTAGATTTAATAATTCTTTATTTGTCAATTCACCACTTTCTATAAACCATTTGAGTTGATTCAAGGTGTTATCTAATATATTAATACTCCATATTTCAGTACTTGGAAAACTATTATAATAAGAAGTAATATTTTTTAGTAAGTCTTGAACTTTTTCATTTTTTACAAGCGTATTAATCTCGGTTTTTAAATCAACATTGGTAGGTATGTCCCAATTCGTTTTTGCCCAGATGAACAGTTTAAATGCAGATAAATATGGAAATTGAAAATATTGAAATAATGAAATTTCATTTGAAGTATAATAGACATAAATATCTTTAAGATTGCTGGTTTTTACAAAGTTCAAAAGAATATTTTCCAAATAGTGTACATATGAAGTTTTAGGCACCATAACTTCTGAACAGTCAAAAATAGCGGTTAAATTACTTTCATCAAGTAAAGCGTCTATTGATATTTTAAAAGTGTCTTTTATTAACAAAAGTTCATGAAGATTGAGTTGGGATTCATTCCGGATTTTTTTATAGAACGCATCCGAACTAATATTTAGAAGTTGAGCAGTTTTAGACTTCCAATTTTTTTCCCCTAAAAGTACTTCCAGTTTATTAAATAAATTTTTTGTAAATAATTCTGTGTTCATAAGGTAGTATAATTTAGTTAAATATAGTAGCTATTAAAGCCAAATATAGTTAGAATTTGAAAAGTTGGTTATTTTTTTTGTCTATTAGCACCTTACTCTAATTGCAATTTTTAAAGAGTTAGGCCTTGAATTCAAAAGTATTCATTTCGATTAAATTGAACTAAAACCGTTGTAATTATTATTTTATTAATTGTAACAGAAAAATCAAGCCCAAAATATCCTATTAAGAACTATCAGAATTTTGATTCTCCGCTCTTGAATATCTACAAGCCTAATTAATTGTGTGCTTAAATTTTAATTATTGTTAGATTAAATCAATAATTTCTTAGCTATTATTTAAGAATTATCTATTTTTATTCAAATTTTGAGAATGCTTATTAAATCCTATTCTGCTGCCGTCTACGGGGTGGATGCTAAAACAATTACCGTAGAAGTAAATGCCGGTGGCACTGTGGCTGCCGGAAAAATAAATTATTTTTTGGTCGGTCTACCAGATAATGCTGTGAAGGAAGGTTATCAAAGAATTGAGGCTGCCATTAAAAATATAGGTTATCAATTTCCGCGACTTAAACTGGTCGTTAATCTGGCACCCGCAGATCTAAGAAAGGAAGGATCTGCATATGATCTACCTATTGCTTTAGCAATTTTGGCTGCAACCAAACAAATCAATGGTGCGATATTGGATCAGTACATGATTATGGGTGAACTTTCACTTGATGGAAGCCTAAGGCCTATCAAGGGAGCTTTACCAATAGGGATTCAAGCCCGTAAGGAAAAATTCAAGGGCATCATTATTCCTTCAGTTAATGCTAAAGAAGCCGCTATAGTGAATCAAATGGATGTTATTGGAGTCGATAATTTGCAAGAAGCTGTAGAATTCATCAATGGTACCCGCCAGATTGAGCCTTTGTTTTTTGATACGCGCGAGGAATTTGCTTACCAACAAACCCTTTATGATCGAGATTTTTCAGATGTTCGAGGACAACAGAATATCAAACGCGCCCTTGAAATCGCTGCAGCAGGAGGTCATAATGTCATATTAATAGGTCCACCGGGGGCTGGAAAAACGATGTTAGCCCAAAGACTTCCTACCATACTTCCTCCTCTAACGCTTCATGAATCATTAGAAACGACTAAAATTCATTCTGTTGCTGGTATTTTGCCTGGAAATTCGGGCTTAGTGTCCATTAGACCATTCAGATCACCACATCATACGATTAGTGATGTTGCCTTAGTGGGAGGTGGTAGTAATCCGGCACCAGGAGAGATTTCTTTGGCCCATAATGGCGTATTGTTTTTGGACGAATTACCGGAATTCAAACGAACCGTTTTGGAGGTACTCAGACAACCTATGGAGGATCGAAAAGTCACGATATCCAGAGCTAAAATTTCATTGGATTATCCAGCTAATTTTATGTTGATTGCATCCATGAATCCTTGCCCATGTGGATTTTATAATCATCCAGACAAAGATTGTGTTTGTGGTCCCGGAATTGTAAAAAAATATTTAGCTAAAATCAGTGGTCCATTACTAGATCGCATCGATCTTCATGTAGAAGTGACGCCGGTATCTTCCGATGAACTTATGGAAACTAGCAAATCTTCTGAAAACTCACAACATATCAGAGAACGCGTTCAAATCGCGCGTGAACGTCAGGAAATAAGGTATAAGGATATGAAGGACGTGCATTCCAATGCTCAGATATCATCGAGTATGGTCCGGGATTTATGTTACATCAATCAAGCCGGTGCTGTTCTTTTAAAAACGGCCATGGAGCGATTACAATTATCGGCAAGAGCTTATGACCGAATCTTGAAAGTCGCCCGAACCATCGCAGATTTATCCGCTTCTGATGATATAAAAATAGAGCATTTGGCTGAAGCAATCCACTTTAGAAGTTTGGATCGTGAAGGTTGGGCTGGGTGATTTGGAGAAGTTATTTTTTATTAAATTGAACTGCATTATAGTTTAGGTGAGCATATTGCCAAATTAATGGATATCTTTATACTGACACATTGAATTTGATTACGTTACTATGAGGGAAGTTATGCTTAATTAGAGCCTCGTATCAATGAACCAATGTTTTAAATGACGTAAATTCCTTTTATTATGAAATATCTTCCCATTTTATTTTTTGCTTTAATAACAAATTATATTTATAGTCAAGAGGAGTATCCGACTATTGGAAGTGAATGGACTTTCGAGACAATTGACGCTACTATTGGGGGCGGTCATGCTTACATAAATTATTTTACTAAAAAAATATTAGATACAGTTAATACGAATGGTAAAAGGATCTATTATTGGGGATATATGGATTCTATGTATCTTGAAAATGATAAAATGTACTTTTGGGATAAAGGGTTAAAATCTTATGAAATGTATTATGACTTTAATTCCACTTCAAAATATGAAATTAAATATTGGGATGAAGCTTCAAGAAGTATTAAAATAGCCAAAATAGAAGTAGATTCTATTTACAATACGATTTTATTTTTGGATACAATTCCAACACAATTATTGAGAATTTCAAAAACGGACAATGCTACCGATGATTTCTTAATTCCAGTGTATAAAAACATTGGATCTTCGAATGAAGCAATAAAATTAGAGTTAAGTGATGTTTTGTGGGATTCCCCATATAGTGTTGATAAATTGAGATGTTTCAAATCAAATAGCATATCCTATAATTTCCAATACTATCCTTGCGATAGTATTTGGTATTCTAGAGGATCAATTAATACATTTGGAACGGAACAAAATCAAATAACTATAAATCCTAATCCTACATCAGACTTGATTCACATTAGTGGAACCGAAAAAGACTTAGCTTTTATTTTGTATGATCTTCAAGGAAAAAAAATCTCCAGTGGTATAACCATTAATCGCGAAATTAGTATACCATTCAGTGGTGTTTTTATTTTAAAAATCAAGTTAGATTATGGGTATTCAATGAATAAAGTAGTTAGGATTTAGAAAAGAAAGTATTCATTCAAAAAAATAAACCAATTCATTCCGCTTTAATTTTTTGGCATATAAAAATCTTCTATTATGAAATACCTTATACTTTTTTTATTGTTCATTTTTTCAAGTGATATATATGGCCAATTGGAATTTGCTCCAATTGGTGCTCAATGGACTTATGAAACTATTTCTTATTCATTTACTGGAGAAAAATCAAATTCGATTACTATTTTTGAAAGTCTACAAGACACTGTAGTAAATCAAAAAAAATGTCGATTGTTGAAACGATATGAAATTGTGAAAGGTAAAGTTGGCAACCCGAATATGACTTATTTTTATAAACCAGCAATAATTCTTCAAGATAAATATAAAATATTTCATTTAATTCAAGATAGCTTCTATCTGCTATATGATTGGAGTATGAAATCTGGAGATTCAATAGAATTACAAGGCGAAAGGTTCCCCACCGAAGGTTTAGTTCCAGGTTATTCTACTAAAATTAAGAGCAATATAATTGATACACGTTTTGGGTTTTCAGTTCGAAAAATAGAGCAAGACATGTTTTGTGGTGGCAGATTAGGAAGTTGGGTTAATATAATACAGTTTGAAAAATTTGGTATGATAGAGAATTGCTTATTTTATATGGGTGAATTTTGTGGAATTGATTATAACATAACTTATCACTTGCGATGTTATCAAGATGATCAAGTTGGTCTAATAAAATTTGATTCCATTCCTTGTGATTCCATAAGAACAGAAGTCCATGAGATAGCAGAAGAACCCAAGCTGATTATTTATCCAACGATTGTTAGTAATCAATTAAATTTATTCATTGATGAGAATTACATTAATTATTCTCAGATTTTTTCCATGAATGGTACTCTAATGTTGAATCCTATAAATAGTATTTATAATGATAAAAGTGCTATTGATGTGAGTTATCTTATACCAGGAATTTATATTCTAAAAACTACTTTAAAGCATGGAAATATTCTAGTTAACAAATTCATTAAAATGGAATAATTTATAACATTCTTTAGTGAAAATCAGTATCTATTTAAATTTATTATGAACATTATTATTCATTATCTTTTAAATGATATATGCATTTACATTCATTAAATTTTAAAAGATTTATTGCGCATAATTCAATATCTTGTCCAAATTTTTAATTTATGTGGAAGACTCATCCTCGTGCCTTGCCTTATTTATTCTTTTCAGAAATGTGGGAACGTTTTGGCTATTACCTGATGATAGGAATATTTACCCTGTATCTCAAAGATGTAGAAACAGGATATGGCATGACTGAAGCAGAATCAGCAGATCTGTATGGGACATTTATTGCTTTGGTATTTTTATTACCTTTTGTAGGTGGGTTAATAGCTGATCGATATTGGGCTTACAGGAAAACAATCATCATTGGAGGGATATTGATGGGACTAGGTTATTGTTTGATGATGGTCCATGATCTGAAAGTATTATATGTGGCCATGACATTGGTGATTTTCGGAAATGGTCTTTTCAAACCTAATATATCCACATTGTTGGGTAATGTCTATTCTACTCCACAACACAATGCTCAAAAAGATGAAGGTTATAATATTTTCTATATGGGGATAAACATTGGAGCGTTTATTTGTAATTTTTTTGGGGCAGCATTACAGATTATGTTAGGATGGGGCTATGCATTTCTGGCAGCTGGAATTGGAATGTTTATAGGAGTTGCTGTCTTTATAATTGGTACTAAACATTACATCGAATTTGATATTAAGAAAGGTGTTCAAGAAGGCGATATGTCTTTTATGAAAATTTGTATGCTGATCTTATTTCCTTCTGTTATTTTTGGAATTATTGGATGGATGATTCCGGGATCTTTGGTGGGATCGGATAGTACTGATGCCTTTATTTTTGCTTGTATCCCGGTACTTTATTTTTATGCTTCACTTTACTTTGGAGCAGCAGTTGATGAAAAACGTCCGATATTAGCATTATTAGCCATTTTTGTTGTAGTCATTTTATTTTGGGCAGTGTTTAAGCAGAATGGTTCTGCATTGAATACCTGGGCAGACCGATATACGCAACGAGAGATAACAGGAGGTACTAAAGAGGTATTCGAAACATTCAAATTATCTAAATCTATAACTTATGTAAAAGATTCCGTGCCGGTCTACGATCAACAATTTCGATTGCAAAAAGAAAATGGAAAAGTCATGAAAGAATTTGCCTATCCCATTTATTTTAGAAATGTTACAGAAGAAAAAAAGCCAGCAGAAGGCGCTACAATTGCTGTATGGAGTACCAACCTTAGTCAATCCATCAATCCGGCATGGGTTATCATCTTGACACCATTAGTCGTTGCACTTTTTACCAGATTAAGACGTCGGGGAAAAGAACCTAGCACCCCAACAAAAATTGCCATGGGTTTATTCATTTCTGCAATATCAGTATTATTTATGGTGGCGGCTGTTGCGATGACCAATAATGGAATGAATAAAGCAAGTGTAATGTGGTTAATTATGGGATATGGAGTAATTACTATTGGCGAATTATTCTTAAGTCCAATGGGTTTATCTTTAGTGTCTAAATTGAGCCCTACCCGAATCACTTCGTTAATGATGGGAGGATGGTTTGTATCTACAAGTATTGGAAATAAACTATCAGGAGTACTTGCTACGCTTTGGGATACTTATGAAGACAAAACCAATTATTTTTGGTTGAATTTTGTGTTGCTGATATTTGCAAGTGTCTTGATGCTATCTATGTTACGATGGTTGAATGGAGTTATGAAGGAAAAGGGAATTAATTGATTGGAATAAGGTGATTGAAATGCGTATCAACCTATTTTAATTGGTTTTTTAAAGCGTTTTATAAGAGTCCATTTTCAGAAATACTTTTTATAAAGCACATAATAAGTTCACAGCTAAGTCCATGTTACCTTCTTCAAATAATTTGACAGCTAAATGATGACCTGAATTTATTTTGTCTATGGACTTAATTATATTTTGGCAATCAGGAAAATCTTTTAAAACTTCAAGTGCAGTGAGTTGATTGGGCAATGCTTTCAATCCACTCATATAGGCAATATGATTTGCTGATAGAATATTACTCATTCTAATATGTTCCGGAAGATTTGGATACCCAACAATTGGTAAATGTTGGGATTGTGGCATTGCTAAAACTGATTTGCCACTCGCCCTTACATAAAAAGCACGACCCATTCTACCCATTAAATCTATTTTTTGTGGATCAATCCGACTATTTTCATCTAATATAGATTCACTCACATGCATACACACCACTTTACAGATAATTAAATGTCCCGCTCCACCTTGGTCACCTAGTGGAATGATCTCCTGAACGACACATTCCATATTAACCGGGGATTCTTTGACTAAAGGACACTTTACAAGTTCTGCAGGGACAGGAGTTAATCCCGACTGTTCGAATTCACTGATTTCTGTTGGAAAATCCACACTGCAGATCATCATCTGTCTGACGATTTCATAATTGACCACATTAACTACACATTCTTTAGACTCCATAATATTGTGCAGGGTATCCTTAGTGGTATTGCCTTCTACGCGACGATTTGATGAAAAGACCAAGATGGGTGGATTACTGCTAAAAGCATTAAAGAAGCTGTAGGGAGCTAGATTTGTACGACCCTGAGCATCCATAGTACTCACAAAAGCAATAGGCCTGGGAGCCACTGAGCCAAGCAGATATTGATGCAGATCTGCTGTTGGTATTGTACCTGGAATTATTTTACGTTTCATATTCTTTTCAATTAACTTTCGAACAAAAGTAAATCATTCTCCCCGCCTTATAAAATGAATATCTTCAGGGTTCATTAGAACCTAATGGCTTTTTTTTTATTATTCTACCAATCAAATCATCTAAATCCAGTGTCTATGAAGTCAGTTTTACTCATTGGTGGACTTATATTACTTGCCATTTTAGTGAAATATTTTTATTTTAAACCCATGTTGGTCTACGGACAGGATGCTCCTCGTTTTGAGGTCATTGATCTCGCAGGACAACCGATAAAATTAGAGGATTTTAAAGATCACTATTTGTTGATTGATTTTTGGGGAAGTTGGTGTGGACCTTGTAGAGCCGAGAATCCAATACTTGCTATGATGTATGCTAAATATAAAGACAAAGCATTTAAACAAGCTACAGGCATTAAGTTTATGAGTGTTGCCTTTGAACAAGACTCATTGCGGGCTATCAAAGCGATTAAGGAAGATGGTCTTGCCTGGCCCTATCATGTTATTCAGACTGACATGCTAAAAAGCCCAATGGCAATCCTTTTTGATATCAAAAGAATACCAACAAAATTTCTAATTAGTCCGCAAGGTAAAATATTACTTTCAGATCCAGATATCAAGGAGTTGGATGATTATTTGGCAAAAGACACCCAAAAAAACTGACAAATTGGCTACAATTATAGGAATGGCAAGTATATTGAGATGAAAAATTATCTAAACAAATGGTGGACTATGTTAACAGATGAAAATATAATGAAAACTGAACCTGTAAATCCTGAAAATGATGCGATGGATCTTCAGTTAGATGAGAATGAATCTTTGCAAGGTGCAGATGGTTCCTCAAAATTGTCGGAAACCGAAGCACTTAAGGAAGCATTGAATGAGCAAAAAGACAAATATCTACGACTGTTCGCTGAGTTTGACAATTATAAAAAGCGGACTTTTAAAGAAAAAATGGATACCATCCGAAACGCATCTCAGGAATTAATCCAGGAAATATTACCCGTTTTAGATGATTTCGAAAGAGCTCAGAAATGGGCAGAACAACAGAAAGATGAAAGTTTGTTTCCGGAAGGAATGCGATTATTACAGCATAAATTACAGACCATTCTTAAATCTAAAGGCTTGGAACCCATTGAATCCATTGGACAAACCTTTGACCCCAATTATCATGAAGCCATTACAGAGATAGCGGCTGGTGATGATATGAAAGGAAAAGTTGTTGATTCCATAGAACGGGCGTACACCTTGAATGACAAGATCATTCGTTTCGCAAAAGTTGTGGTAGGTAAATAAATTATTTAGCCTTTAGAAGAAGATAATATGGCAAAGAAAGATTTTTATGATGTTTTAGGTGTTCCTAAAGGTGCCGACAATGACGTCATAAAAAAGGCTTATCGGAAGATAGCAATGGATACACATCCCGATCGTAATCCGGGAGACAAGAAGGCGGAAGAACGTTTTAAGGAGGCAGCAGAAGCCTATGAGATATTGAGCAATCCGGACAAAAAAGCCAGATATGATCGTTATGGTCATGCTGGAGTTGATCCTCAGGCTGGTTACAGTGGCAGAAGTGGTGGAATGACCATGGATGATATTTTCGAAAATTTCGGAGACATTTTTGGAGATAGTGGCAGTCCCTTTGAATCATTTTTTGGAGGAAGAAGTAGTGGAGGCGGAAGATCTACCGGTCAAAAAGGTTCTAATCTAAGGATCAAAGTAAGTTTGACTTTAGAAGAAATAGCAACAGGGATTAGCAAAAAAATTAAAGTTAAAAAGCAAGTAACTTGTAAAACCTGCCACGGAAGTGGTGCCAAGGATGCTAAGTCCGTCAAAACATGCGGTACTTGTAATGGTTCAGGATATGTCCGCCAGATAAAAAACACTTTTTTAGGTCAAATGCAGACTACTACTGCTTGTCCGACTTGTAACGGTACGGGCCAACAAATTTCTGCCAATTGCGGAAATTGTAGAGGAAGTGGTTCAGAAATGGGTGAAGAAACCATAGAGATCCAAATTCCGGCAGGCATAGAAGATAATATGCAACTTTCAATGCGTGGGAAAGGTAACGCGGGATCCAATGGGGGCCCAAATGGTGATTTGTTGATCAGCATTGAACAAAAGGAACATGAATCGTTCTCCAGAGACGGTATGAACATCCATTATGATTTGTATATCAATTTTGCAGATGCAGCTTTAGGGCATCAGATAGAAGTTCCAACCCTTAATTCAGCCGTCAAAATAAAAATACCACCAGGCACTCAAAGTGGAAAAATTTTTAGACTCAAAGGGATTGGATTGCCGGCAGTTCAAAGTTATGAGAAAGGTGATCAATTGGTCCACATCAATATTTGGACACCAAAAACTTTAACTAATGAAGAAAAAGCCATCATGGAAAAAATGAAAACCATGACTAATTTTCAACCGCATCCTTCGTCAGAAGAAAAGGGATTTTTTGACCGGATGAAGGAGTTTTTTCATAATTAATCCATGAATAAGATCATTGCGTTTGTTTTATTTCTAAACTTGTTTCTATTTAGTTGTCGGGACAATTTAGTACAATCCAGTAAACATGTCGTTGATCGAGGATTATGGTATATTAACCAACCGGCGATTTTTGATTGGAGGGTAGAAGATACCTTGGCTAGTTATAATATGGTATTACAATTTAGTCATGATGTAGATTTGCCTTTTGAAAATATCTATGTAAAATGCATCACACAGTATCCCGATAGTTCATTAAAAGAACAAGTAGTTTCATTTGATTTATTAGATCATTACGGTAAACCAAATGGTGAAATTTCAGGAAATACTTGTCTCGCAGAAATTCCTTTAATTATGAATTTTAAATATCCACAAATGGGTTCCTATCAGATTCAAATCATTCCTTATTCAAGAATCAATCCTATTTCTGGAATTCATTCATTAGAGTTAGTCATTAATAAAACGAAATAAGGTTTTGTCTAGTTTGGATTAAACAACAAGGCATTCATTTTTGAATATATTTCTGTATTCTCATAGATTCCATTAAACAGTTGAGCCCCCGGACCAAAAGCAAATACAGGAATCATTGCAGCAGTATGTTTTTTAGTTGTAAATGCTGTTTTTAATTGACCCATTATCGATCCCGGATTTATCGCAAATCCTCCTGTCTCATGATCTGCAGTAATAATCACTAAAGTGTTTTTGTCTTGTCTAGCGAAATCTAAAACGTCTCCAATGGTTTGATTGAAATCCAACATTTCAGTAATGATGTAATCAGCTTCATTGGCATGTCCACCCCAATCGATTTGAGATCCTTCGATCATTAGAAAAAATCCTTTCTTGCGTTTATTTTTTAGAAATTGGATCGCTTTTTTGGTTGCAAGGGGTAAATAAGTTCTTCCTTTCGATACAGGCAGTGGATCACCATCAGCAGTGAAATAACATAATTTGTCTACTTCAGGAAATGTAAATTGTTCTAAATCATTTTGAAAATAATCAGTAACCGTATAACCACTATCAATCATCGTTTGTATCAAATCAATAGAATCTGTTTTACGTCTTGTAAAATATTTTTGACCACCACCAATTAATAAATTACTATTCGATTTCAACATGTCTTTAGCGATATCTTCATAATTATCCCGATCCTTTTGATGTGCATAAAATGCTGCCGGTGTAGCATGAACTATCGTGGAGGTTACTACCAGTCCAGTTGCCATATCTTTGGAGGTAGCTTTATCCATAATGGTCCCTACATATCTTCCAAAAGTATCCAGACCTAGATACCCATTTTTTGTTTTGATACCTGATGCAAAAGCGGTGGCTCCTGCTGCTGAATCAGTAATTAAATCATCTGCTGAATAGGATTTATGAATCCCAATATTGGTGCATCGTTCCAATTCTAAACAATTATTATTCATATACATTCCCGCAGTGATTTGGCCCAATCCCATACCATCACCTATCATTAGGATGATATTTTTTGGTCTATCAATTTTTAAATTGGCATATTCACTTTTTGGTATTACCTGATTCGCATTGATCTGTTTTTTAGGAGCAGCGCAACTCATCAAAAAACAAATGATGATGAAGAGATTTATTTTTTTCATGAGATGATTAAATAGTTAAAGTATATTTTTTTCCGGGTAAACTTCTGATAGCATTTTTGAATTCTAAATTTAAAAGATGCGATGCCAATTCACCGGGTGTAAAATTTAAATGCTGATGAAATTGATCTATGTGTGGTTCAGAATATTGTTTGATTAAATTGATGATGATTTCTTCATCTTCTGTAAAATCAATAAATAATTCTTTTTGCATTTTTCGAGTTGCATTTTGCAAATCTTGATCCCAACGCAATAGTTGGATTAGGTCTTCACCGGTTTCGATTAAACTCGCTTTATTATTTTTTAACAAATGTAAACATCCACTTGAATACGTATCACCCACTCTGCCTGGATAAGCAAATACATCTTTATTGTATTCATTCGCATACTCAGCAGTTATCATACTACCGCCATCTCGCTTCGTTTCTACGATTACAACAGCATCTGCCATACCAGCAACGATTCTGTTTCGCATAGGAAAATTCTCACGATCAGGATTTGTATTACTTGGAAATTCTGTAAGTAAGCCTCCTGATAAAGTCATTTTTTCTGCCAAATGATAGTTCTCTTGTGGATATATTCTATCGAGACCATGCGCTAAAACACCTACAGTATTCATGTGCTCTTGCAGAGAGTTTTTGTGAGCAGTAGTATCTACTCCATGTGCCAAACCACTTACAATGAGTACACCATAGGGTTGTAGTGATTTAATTAATTGTTGGGTTAATTGTTTCCCATATTCCGTAATGCGTCTGGTTCCAACTATAGATACGACCCGTTCAGCATTAAGATTGATATTTCCTCTGAAATAAAGAAGTATTGGAGCATCCGGATAGTGTTTCAATCTGGATGGATATTTTTCATTTAAAAAAAACAAAACTTCGATTCGCTGTGCATCTATAAATTTCATTTCTTCTTCAGCTTTTACAAGAGCATCAGATTTGATAATTTGATTTGCGACATGTTCTCCAACACCAGGAATTTTCATTAATCGATGTTTTTTTTCTAGAAAAACAGCTTCGGAGCTACCGCAATAACTAATAAGAGATTTACCTAGGATTGGGCCTACGGAATCAATTTTAGTGATAGCAATATTGTAAAGGAGTTCAGAGGGTTTCATTGTGTTATTTAGGGATCAGGTTTATTTGGTTTAATAGATTTTGTGCCATAGTTCTGTAATCTGATGCATCTTTAGCAGAAACACCGGCACTTCCTGCATAGGTCGTATATATTTCTGAAAGTTGTTTTAATATTTCGGGATTGTTTGGGTTCAGTTCTTTTGCAGACGTTAAATATTGGATTGCAAAATCATATCTCCTCTTTTTCTTATACAAAACATCATAACCTATTTGTCTGTAGAAAGGTAATAAGACAGATGCATTGGATGGATTTTTATTTAAATATGCGAGATAATCATTTACAAATGTTAAATCGGGTCTTCGTTCTACGACCGGTATGATGCCTTTTAAAAATGCTGCAGTATTATTATCTTTTTTATGCCATTCAGCGAGAATACCTGCTTTCATATTTAGGCCCTGACCATAATCAGGAAATATTTTAAGCGACTTATCCATGTATTGATCTGCTATGGTAAGATATTCATACTTTTTAGTTTGATCTTTTTCGTTTTGATATAATTGAAAATAAGATACCCCGGCGAACATATTAATACGGGCACTGTTTTGAGAAATATTTGCACCGGAAATATTTAAGCTAAATCCATCCTTCCAATCAGGCACTCGAGTAACCGTCTTGAAAGTATACCCGATAAAAAGTAAACTAAATAAAAGAATGCTGGAATATTGATACAATCGATTTTGATTCATTATCGATTGGTAACCATAATGAGAAATTAATAAAATAAAACCTATAGAAGGCATAAATAAAAAGCGCTCATTCATGAATGTTCCTACTGGAAAAATAAAATTGGAAACAATCGAAATGGTAATAATAAAATAACTGACACAATAGAAAAAGATGGGTTGTGATTTTCTTTTTTTGAAAGCTAAAAAGAGAATGGTCAAAATCAGGATTATGGATATTATAAAAGGGATACTCGTAAGTCCCATTTTTTGAACATGGTAGGGATAATAATCATGAGTCAGAGGATGTGGAAAAATCAGTAATTTAATATACCAACCTATGGTAAAAATAATTGTAGCAAATTTTTCACTGGACTTCATTCCAATAAAAGGATCATTCATTAAGTCAGTAATTTTTACACCACTGTTAAAAAAATATCCAATGACTTCTGTTCGGATGATCAAAAAAATTAGGGCAACAACTAGGAGTGGCCATGTTTTTCGAATGGCGGAGAATAATGTAACATTTCTAAAAACTACTAGCGTCAAGGGCACTATAGCCAAATAAGTAATGGCATTTTCTTTTGATAATAAGGCAAAGAAAAAAGAAATACTAGCTTTCCAAATGTTCGATAATTGTTTTGAGTCGTAGTATTGAATAAATTGAAAGAGCGCAATGAGTGAAAACAAAAGACACATGATTTCATCTCTACCCTTAATATTGGCGACAGCTTCTGAATGAATGGGATGGGCAATAAATAATAGACTGGCTATTAATGCCAGATATATACCCGCATCCTTATTGGCTATGATTTTTAGATTTATAATGAGTCGATAAAAAAACCATCCGCACAAAGCATATAATAGAATATTAATAAAATGACTGATTCCTGGTTTTTTACCAAATATGGAATGTTCAATGGCGAAACTGACTAAAGAAAGTGGTCTATATCTGGCACCGGCAACTAAATTCTTCTGTTCTCCGAAATAACCCGTAAATGTTTCTTTTGATAATATGTCCCAAATGCCATTTACTCCCTTGGCTACAAATTTATTTTCATCGACTACAATGGTATCATCTAGAACATATCCATAATGAAGGGATTGGCCATAAATCAAAAAGCTTAACAGCAAAATCAACAAGCCATGAACCCAACTTAATTTTAAAATTCCTTGAATAGACCAAGCCATAAATCATTTTTCACCAGCAAATTTAGACTAGATTCCTTTAACTCACATATTATGAAAGAATTAATATTAAAAATAAAAATATATTATTCATGGTTTCAATACATTTGTTGTTGAAATTTTTATCACACCATGTCCAATAGAAATTACTCTAGTCTTATAGCATTCTTGTGTATGATTGTGAACTTTGAGCTATTTGGGCAATTTAATTTTCAAGTAGGGTATGATTTGGCGGGCATCCAATGTGCTCATTTAAACAATGTTTTGCAGCAATATCAAGACCAGAAAACATGGATGACTGACCCAATTGGGAGGGCCAAAGTGTTGAATGGAATTCAAGCCGGAATACGTTATCAGAAAGGGGATTTAGCTGTTTTAGGAACTTGGCGGAATAAATTAGCTAGAATAAAAGGTGAAGGAATAGATCCTATTTCAAATACATCGACCAGTAAAGAACTCTTTTATAAGCTCCAAAGCTTCATGTTCGGAATAGAGACTCGAAATTATTGGCTAGGTGTTGGAGCAAGTATTGATTATACCTTGTTGGGTATGAAAGATAGGACATCCGGGGATAATTCTAAGATTAGGGTGTTAAATGATCATTCCTTGGGGAGTCATTTTATGCTTAATTTTAACATGCCTACCAATGGTAATCTAGGAATCTGCTTTCAACTATATTATGCAACTCAATGGCGGTTTTTTGATATAAAACCTTTGGCAGATCATTTGAATATTGCTATACTGCCTTCAAATACCCAAGAAAAAATAGACCAATTTGGTGTTTCGATTATATTCAACAATGGTCCCCAATAAAAAAAATAGTTGAATATTTAAAACAATTCTTATCTTTGAGGAACTAAAGCAAAGTTTGATAAGTTCTATCTGAAATGTACAGCCTAAATTAAACAGTTTATCTCACCAACGAAATTTTTTTTTATCTCTAATATTTTTTATAATGAATCTTTATGTAGGAAACCTTGACTATACAGTTAAGGAGCAGCAGCTTACTGCTATGTTTACAGAATTCGGAGAAGTTACCTCTGTTAAAATCATCACTGACAAAATGACAGGCCGTTCTAAAGGATTTGCCTTTGTTGAAATGGCAAATGATGATGAAGCAAGAGAGGCTATCCGTAACCTAGACCAAAAATCAGTTAAAGAGCGTAACATCTCTGTATCTGAAGCTAGACCTCCTGAGCAAAGGGAGCGTAAACCATTTAATCCAAACAATCGCGGAGGCGGTGGTGGAAATGGTGGAGGCAACAACCGCTTTAGAAGTTTCTAAAGATCGGATTCAATAAGTCTTTTATCCTTAAGATTAGAATTTTAATTGGATCCAGAGGTTTACCCTGACTCACACAAAAATCTCGAAATTATTTAAAAAGATTTATTTATAGTACCTACTATCCGTGGATGGTAGGTACTTTTTCACAAAACTCAATATTTACCTGTTATTTGTTTTAATTAACTAATGCGCTAATTGCCGGGATTCTAGGTGTCTAATGCCATGTTTGGCTGATATTGAATTTCTGCTATCGCATGTTGCGGGAATTCTTTTATTAACAAACAATCAAATTAAATGAAACCATTTGAATCATTAGGTTTAAACCTATCACTATGTAGCGCTCTAGAAGAAATGGGTTTTGAACAACCCACCGACATTCAAGAAAAAGCTATTCCTTTCTTTCTTGGTCAAACCGGAGACCTTATTGCCTTAGCTCAGACCGGTACCGGTAAAACGGCAGCATTCGGGCTTCCCATATTACAAAATATTAATGTAGATGATCATTTCACTCAGGCATTGATCATTTCTCCTACCAGAGAGCTTTGCCTACAGATAGCAAATGACCTCAAGAAATTTTCAAAAAATTTGCGAAATGTAAGTGTAGTAGCCGTATACGGTGGTAGCAGCATTACCATGCAAATTAAAGATATCAAACGTTCCGCTCAAATTATTGTAGCAACACCAGGTCGTCTTATTGATCTCATGGATCGTAAAGTCATCAAACTTCAGAATGTTAGAACGGTTGTTCTTGATGAGGCTGATGAAATGTTGAATATGGGATTCCGTGAAGACATGGAGACCATACTTGCAGATACGCCAAAAGAAAAGATAACCGGATTATTTTCAGCGACCATGTCTGGAGATATTCGAAAGATAGCAAGCACATATCTAAACAACCCTACTGAAATTACGGTAGGTCGTAAGAATGCCGCTCAATCAAATATCAGTCACCAATATTCAGTAGTACAGGCAAGAGATAAATACACCGCATTAAAAAGAATCATGGATTTTCATGATGACTTTTATGGTATCATCTTTTGTACTACGAAAATTGAAACGCAGGAGCTTAGCGATCACTTAGTTCGTGATGGTTATTCTGCTGATTGTTTGCATGGAGATTTGGCCCAAGCCCAACGCGATAAAGTAATGCACCGATTCCGTCACAAGAACATTAAAGCACTTTTAGCTACAGATGTTGCAGCAAGAGGAATTGACGTTAAAAATATTACCCACATTATACATTACCACTTACCGGACGATATCGAAAATTATACACACCGAAGTGGTCGTACTGCACGAGCAGGACAAAAGGGAATTTCAATTGCACTGTTACATATACGTGAAGCTTATAAACTTCATCAAATTGAAAAGCTGGCAGGACTTAAGTTTGAAAAATATCTAATTCCTAAAGGTGAAGATGTTATCAAAGCCAGGATTCAAAATTTTGTTGCAGAATTCCTAGTAGAACAAGAATCTTCTTTTGACAAAACCAAGATTCAAAATGAATGGATTCAGCCATTGATGAATCTTGAAAAAGAAGACCTCATTCAGCGAATATTAGCCACAGAATTAAAACGTTTCGGTTCCCAATATACCCAGTCACCAGACATTAATATAGAAGAACGACCTACTCGTGATTCGAATTCAAGAGATTCTTCCAGAGATTCTTCAAGAAGTTTCTCAGGCAGAAGAGATGACAGGAACGAAAGATCCGGAGGTGGTGATCGTAGAAGGACTTCTTCATTTTCGAATCGAGATAGTAATTCATCAGGAACAGATGTAAGATTGTTTATTAACGTAGGTAAGAAAGACAATCTCAAGTACGATCAAATCCGCGAGCTCATATTTAAGAATACCAAAATCAGTGGACGAGCAGTTAAGGACATCGATATGAAGGGCGTGTATTCCTTCTTTATGACAGATGCATCTAGTGCAGATGCCATGGTTAATATGAAGAATGTAAGCTACAACAGCAGACCATTGCGAATACAACTTGCATCAGAATATGAAGAAAGTAAAACATCTCCAGTTCAAAGAAGTAAGTTTAAAGGAAGGGGATAATTTAATTTTTATATTTTAATTATTTTTGGATCAAGTATTTTATTGATCGTGCGTTAGCTATATATTTTAGAATGATCATCTCAATATTAACTTGCTTCGTCAAATAACTCAAGTATGCAGTTAATCTAATTCAATTATTTTGGTTTTGTAGGTCGAAATAAGAGAATCTTTTTCGCCGTAGAGATGGAAGTATTTATGAATTTTTGTTGTAGAATCAATATGGGCAGATAGTTTATATGGTACCTCTAATGGATCTGGTATGGTGTCCTTATTAATGACCAGATATGATCCTTCATAAAAATCGCATGTTCTTAATCCTAAGTAAAATAACTTATACTTATTTTGTGGATTAACATATAGTGTATTAATACTATAGCGATCATTACACATACACATTCTATCAAAAATTAATAAACATTCAAATACAACTTCAGCTAGGCAGCTAACAATTAGTTTATTCAACATTGGTTCAAATTCATGTGGATAATATTCTAAATTAAAATTTGGGAGAGAAAAATTATTTTCAGGTTTAATAACTTTGTGCTGAATGATATATTGATTTTTAATTGTATTAATTGCTTTAAAATTAACATAATCAATTTCTTCATTAATATTATAAAGTAATTTTAAGTAATTAAGATTTAATAGATAAAAATCTGATACTTCTGGTGAATATAATTGAAGGCTAAAAAGTTCTTGTGCTGATCTAAATTTGTATTGTTTTATTTTAGTACCAACTTCCCACTTAGAATATTGATTTGCATAAGAAATTAAGGTATTTCTTTTGATAGCCCAATAAGATAAAAGAAATAAATTTAAAATTATGAATATTAGGCTATGTAGTTTCATTAAAATTATTAAAATATATTAGATAATGTATCAAAATTATAAGTATTTGAATTTCTATATATGCAGCGAACTACATTCTTATTTTTATTTAAAAATTTATTTTCATAAATAAAATAGGGCAATGAGCTTGCGGGTAGCGTATCTGAATTAATAATAAATTGAAATAAATTAGCACCTCTTATTTCAGGCAGTGGAAAATAATCATGTTCAGGCATTTTAATCAAAGAAAACACTTTAGATGATCTAGTATTATTTATATATTCGTTATCGAAATTTTTCATTTTAATAAATAGTTCAACTTTGCTTGAAAGAAGATTAAGTTGAATGATATTACTATAATTTAAACACAGACTTTTTGGGAATAACCTAATAAACTGAGACGGAGAATATGGAGCATTTTTTTCATTAAAATTACTTAGCTCTTCATAAAAATTTCCTTCCAAGGATGAAATATTCTTACCTTGTTCCAAAATAGAATTAATTTTGGATGTATCATATATATATTTTGCTAGTCTATAATTATCAATATTACTATCTTTATTTAATTTCTCTTTAAAAACATTTATAAAATTAGCGAGCTCTTTATTAGTTTCCCTATAATCTTTAACAATTATATACACTTGAACGATGGCCAGAACTGCTAATATAAACGAAATGAAATTCCAATTTACCTTCATAGAAAAATAACGGACAGCAATATAGTTTATTTTTTAATTTTAGGGCAAATTTTCATGAATCTATAGATGGTGTGGACTAATATGGTTCATTGACACATATCAATCCAGTACTTTATAGCATTTGAAATATACTAAATGCTTAACTAGTCTAATTCAATTATTTTGGTCTTGTAGGTAGAAATAAGAGAATCTTTTTCACCATAGAGTTTAACATATTTGTATATTAAAGTTGTAGAATCAATAGGAGAAGATAGTTTATAGATATTTGTTAATTGGTCTGATATGGTGTCTTTTCCAATGAGCAAATAGGTGCTTTCGTATTCATATGATGTACTTTCCAAACAAAATATACTATATTTTTTAGTTGTACGCCCATTTGGAATTTTTATAATTTGAATTCTATCTAATCCACAAAATCCTGTGCCATATGAACTGCCGAAGGCATAATCACTGATGGAAAGGATGCTCAATTTATTTAAAATCGGTATGAATTCAGAAAGGTATTGATTGAAATCGAAATTTGGCATTCTGATATTCAAAATATGATCTGGGTAAAGAACTGCTAATTGTTGCAAATATTCATTAATAATAGAATCTACAGTATTGAATTGCATAGAATTAACTTCTAAATTCCCAATTGATTTAATAAAATTCAAATTTACTATATTTGTTGGTGATGGTTTGAAGTACGAGCTAACAAATAATTTCTCTAATATAAATTTGTTATCATTTAATTTTGAATAAATGTCCCATTTTGAATATTGTTCAGCATAATAAGCTAGTGTGTATCTCTTAATTGGCAAGTAAGAGAATAAAATTACATTTAAAGTTAAAAAAGTGAGACAAATTGTTTTCATAATTATTGTTAAAAAATAGTAGAAAATATTTTTATATCTTCATTATTTATTGGATTATAAATTTTGAGCTTAACATTGTTTTTATTTTTTTTAAGCAATTTATTTTCGTATTTAAGAAATCCTAGTGGACTGGCTTCTATAGTATCCGAATTAATAATAAATTGAGTTGAATATTCCGTGTGACAATTAAATATTGGTTGATATTCATTTTTTGAAATTCTAGCAAGATACATTGTGTATATTGAATCATTTGACTTAGTAATCTTGTCTTTGTAGTTATTAAAATATGAAATCAAATTAATATTTTCAGAAATCAAATTTAGTTGATTAAGATTAATAAAATTAAAACACAAACTTTTAGGGAAATATTTAATGAACTGAAATGGAGAATATGCTATATTTTTGTCTTTAATATTTTTTAAATCGTTAACAAGAATTAATTGCAGCTTTATAAGATTCTCTTTTTGTTCCAAAATAGAAATATTTTTCGAAGTATCAAGGTCAATCGCTTGTTGAATACTATATCCAATTCTACTATCATAATCTAATTTATCTTGAAAAAAAATAATAAAATTAGTGAGCTCTTTATTAGTTTCTTTATAATCTTTAGCAATTATGTACAATTGAACGAAAGATAGCAATGCTAAAATAGAAGAACCAATATACCAATATACCTTCATATAAAAATAATGGTCAGCAAGATAGAATATTTTCTTATGAAAGTGTAAATTTTACTTAACTGAGATCTACTATGTAACATATTGTAGCTAATCTTAATTATATGTAAGACTTTGTCTTGCCTTAAATATGCCAACAACTTAACTAATCTAATTCAATAATTTTGGTCTTGAAGGTAGAAATTAGAGAATCTTTTTCACCGTATTGTTTGACGAATTTGTATATTATAGTTGTAGAATCTAATGGGGAGGAAACAATGTATGGATTCACACTAGGGTCGAGGATTCTATCATTTCCTATCACGAAATAGGTTCCATTAAAATAACGATCATTACATGGATAATTTAAATAAATTAAGCTATATTTTCTAATAGAATGACCATTTGGTATTTTGATTAAATTATATCCACCCCAACAACAATAACCAGATTTTTGAGATCTATCGGAAATATAATTCGCAATGGAACGAATAAGTAATTTATTTAAAATTGATTCGAATTCAGGTGGATAATCATTTTTATTAAAATTGGGCTTTTCATATGGAAAAGAAGTTAAAGATTCATTTTGTTCCACAATTTTATTAACCAGTGAATCGGTAGTAGTTAAATTAGTAGTATTAATATTTTCATTTAAATCGGAAAGCAATTTTAAATAATTTAAATTGAATAATTTTGGTAAGACTTCAGGAAATATAACTAAGTCTCTTGATAAATAAAATTTATGCGAACTTAATTCTGAACCTATTTCCCATTTTGAATATTGCTCCGCGTAATTTTCTAGCGTATTATTTTTAATAGACCAATACAAAATTAAAATGAAATTAAGTGTAAATAGAATTAAGTTAAATCTTTTCATCAACATTAATTAAATATTTTTGAATAAGTCTTAGAAATTTTTGTAATGGTATCTTGATAAATGCATTGAATAGAATTTTTATTTTTTTTGAAAAATTTATTTTCGAATAGAATATAGTTATTATTATTAATAGCCAAGGTATCTGAATTTATAATAAATTGGGTTTGAATATCTGGAAGATGTGGAATATAAAAATATTTATTTTCAGAATATTTAACTAAATGAATCATATTTTCTGAATTTCTGTTAACAGAATTTAATTTGTTATAATTTTCTAAATTTACTATAGCATTTATTTTATCAGATATTAAATTTAATTGGTCTATATTTGTTGAACTTATGCAAATCGATTGAGATAAATATTTAATAGAATCTGACAATGATTGAAACAAACTCTTGGGCTTATTAATATTGAAATTTTTAATTTCCAACTCATCAATAGTAAAATGATGGTAAGGATTTGAGCTTAAATATTTTTGGAAGACCGTTATAAAATTTGTTAATTTTGCATTAGTTTCCTTATAATCCGTAACAGTAATGTACAATTGAATGATTAGGATCAGTGCTAATATAAATGAAATTAAAGACCAAGTCACCTTCATAAAAAATATAACGGACAGCAAGTTAATATATTTTCATATGAAGTTGCAAATTTCATGAAACTGTTATGTTATGGATTTAGTGGTTCACTGACCCATATTGATCCAGGACAGCATTAGATTTGAATGATACTAAGTTCTTGATTAGTCTAAATCAATTATTTTGGTCTTGTAGGGAGTAATAAGAGAATCTTTTTGATTGTATAGTTTAACGTATTTATGTATTAGAGTTGTAGAATCAAAGGGGGAAGTTAATTTATAGGGTACCTCTAAAGGGTCTAGTATGGTGTTATTACCAATTACGAGATAGTTTCCAAAGGTATTTTCAGAATCAAATGAACTTGCTAAACCAAACACACAATACTTGCTTACTGGTGCATTATTTGGTATTTTTATAACACAAAATCTATCTAAAATGAAATTACAACCTAATGAACTTAAGTAAACATGTTCTGCGAAGTCAATAATAGCAAGCTTCTTCAATATAGATTCGAATTCTGAAGGATATTGATTTGAAGTAATAATTTCCGAAATATTATGATTGGCAAAATATGGTGGTGCATTATTTTCATTGTATATTTTAATGAGTGAGTCTAAAGTTGTAAATGTTGTAGAATGAATCTCTTGGTTCAACATAAAAAGTAATTCTATAAGGTCATATTTTAAAATTAGTTTTGATGCATTATTGTATGATTCTAAATATTGATTGTGTAATTTCGTTTTATATGTAGTTAATTCCGAATCAATATCCCAGGACTCATATTGCTTAACATAGGAATTGATTACACTATTTTTAAGAGGCCAATAACAAAATATTACTACATTAATTACTACGAATACAACACTATGTAATTTCATAATCAAAGATCAAAATTTCTTGAAAAAGAGTCATCAATTTTTGTAAGCGGATTGAGAATTTTGCATTTTAAAACATTATTATATTTTTTAAGTAGTTTATTTTCATACAGCATAAAATTATTTGATGCAGGAGCTAAGGAATCTGAATTTATAGTAAATTGGAATAGAGATTGAACATTGAGTTTAGCCAATGGATAGTATTCACATATTGAATTTTTAAATAGAAAAATTGTATTAGTATCTTTCGCAATTGAGTTTAATTTAAGAAATTGTTTTAATCTTGAAGTAAGTTCTATTTGACTAGAAATTAAATTTAATTGATTAATATTTTCGTTACTTAAAGCTATGCTTTTTGGTAAGTTTTGCAAAGTTCGGAATGAAGAAGAGAGAATGTTTTTATTTTCAAATTTAATATTGTTTTTATTTTGAAGTAATTTAATATTTTTATCTTCCTGTAAAAAGTTTAAAATATTTAAAGAAGTGTCATTTTCATACATTGTCTTTATCTTACTTAGATGATTTTCAACCGCATCATATATTTTTAGTTCAAATATGTTCATTAATTTGATGAGTTCTGAATTAGATTTTTTAAAATCTGAAGTGGTGAAATACAATTGAAAGACTGCTAGCACTGCTAACATAAATGATACGAAATTCCAGTTTACCTTCATAGAAAAATAACGGACAGCAAGATAGTTTATTTTATGTTGATTGATTAAGTTTTCAAATGCTGTTAGAATATTTTGACACTTTAGTTTAGCGTCAAATACAATTTGTACTTTTCCCCTTGCTGGCGCAAGTTTGCAACTTGTGCCTTTTTAAATTTAATTTTAAGTACTTAGTACATACCCTACTAAGCTTGAAGGAATATCTAAAATTTCAACATCTATCAAACCCTTAATCCCAATGTAATCACATGCACTACTATATAAATAGTGATGTGCTTCACAGACGATACCAGCTACAATCGGATTATTATGGACATATTCAATTTTCTGAGAAATTACCTTTGGACTAAATATTTCAATTGGGTGATTGTCTTGTTGCCAAAGTTGAACATATTTATTGTTTGAGTTTTGACTACCTGCAAAATACAGTTTTTCTAGTACCCATTCTTTTCGGCTTTCTGAAGGATTATTTTTAATTGCTTCAACTATTTTTTTAACTGTGAATTTTTTAAGATCTCTTAGGATATCGGAGTGTGTTCCTTTTTCTTTAGCAGAGAAAATGAGATGAACATGATTTGACATCAAACACCAAGCATGTATAATTAGTCCTTTGTTTAATTGACAATATCTGATACTATCGCAAAATATTTCTTTATACTCCAATCTAGTAAAAATATCTATCCATTGTACTGTAGCAAAACTGACAAAATAAATACCTTCAGGATCTAAAAATTTATATTTGGTGCTCATAGAACAAAAATAAATATTTCTTGATATAAAAATAATTAATTTGAGTTGTTATTTTATTGAGCTTAATTATTTTCTTTATTAATAAATTGGGTATTAAGTTTAGAGAAAGTAACCCAGCACAAGTTGGAAACTTGCGCTAGCAAAAAATAAGGTGTTAAGTTTAGAGAAAGTAACCAAGCACAAGTTGGAAACTTGCGCTAGCATAAAATTATGTAAACGTATATAAATTAACTTACCCTTGCTGATGCAAGTTCACCCCTTGCTGGCGCAAGTTTGCAACTTGTGCCGTGTTAAATATTTATAAATATAGTACAAGTTATATTCTTTATAAAGTATAAATTGCCTCAACACAAGTTGCAAACTTGAGCTACCATGGTACTTGTATTTACATTATTATAATTAATCTGAACCTGCACAAGTTGCAAACTTGCACTTGCATAAGGGGAACCTGCACAAGTTGCAAACTTGGGCTAGCATAAGTCTTAAATAACTTTACATTTATTTATAACTCCTCGCAGCGATCTTCACTTCTTCATAAATCAAGTCTTCCTTAATTAATTGTGGTTCTTGATTTAAGTCGGGCCATAACCAGGTAGCAACATATTTGAATTGTTCGTCGTCACGAAGGGTTTCGCCTTCTTCGGTTTGGTATTCTTCTCTGAAGTGACCACCGCAGGATTCTTTGCGATTGAGCGCATCGATGACCATGAGTTCTCCAAGTTCTATAAAGTCTGCTACACGGCTTGCTTTTTCCAATTCAGGATTGAATTCATCAACAGTTCCTGGGACAAATACATCTTTCCAAAATTCTTCACGTAGGGCTTGTATTTCTTTTCTGGCTTGCATGAGTCCTTCAGCATTTCGAGCCATTCCACATCGATCCCACATGATGGTACCAAGGCGTTTGTGAAAAGATTCTACGGATTGATTTCCTTTGATGTTGATGAGTTTATTAAGTGTGTCTTTGGTATTTTTTTCTGCAGTATCAAACTCAGGGCTTGAGGTATTTATTTTTGGTGTACGGATTTCATTAGAAAGGAAAGCACCTATGGTATAGGGAAGCACAAAATATCCATCTGCTAATCCTTGCATTAATGCAGACGCGCCAAGACGGTTGGCTCCATGATCTGAAAAGTTCGCTTCACCTAAGGCAAACAAACCTTCAATATTGGTTTGAAGATTGTAATCCACCCATAAACCACCCATGGTATAATGGACAGCAGGATAAATTTTCATTGGCAATTTATAAGGATTTTCTCCTGTAATCTTTTCATACATTTCGAAAAGATTGCCATATTTTTCGGATACCTCTTCAGTTCCAAGTTTAATAATTGTGGCTTGGTCCGGGTTATGAATGTTTTTTACATTCGCTTTTGATTTACCATAACGCTCTATGGCAGCATTGAAATCAAGAAAGACGGCTAATCCCGTTGGACTCACCCCATGACCTTTATCACATTCTACTTTAGCTGCTCTCGATGCTACATCACGAGGAACTAAATTCCCAAACGCCGGGTATCGACGTTCTAAGAAATAATCTCTATCAGATTCAGGAATATCACTTCCTTTTTTTTGTCCTTTTTGAATGGCAATGGCATCTTCTTTTTTTGCCGGAACCCATACCCGACCATCATTACGCAAGGATTCAGACATCAATGTCAATTTTGACTGATAATCGCCAGATACCGGAATACAAGTTGGGTGAATTTGTGTAAAACATGGATTGGCCATTAAAGCTCCGCGTTTCACGGCCTTCCAAACGGCTGTGACATTACATCCCATTGCATTCGTGGACAGGTAGAACACATTACCATAGCCTCCCGTTCCAAGAACAACACTATGAGCTCCAAAACGCTCCAATTTACCTGTTAATAAATTTCTTGCAATGATACCACGCGCCTTACCTTCCACAACAACTAGATCCAGCATTTCATGTCTATTGTACATCTTGACATTACCTAAAGCTATTTGGCGGCTTAAAGACTGGTATGCTCCTATTAATAATTGCTGACCAGTCTGACCTCTCGCATAAAAAGTTCGACTTACTTGTACACCTCCAAATGATCTGTTCTCCAATAACCCCCCATATTCACGTGCGAAAGGCACGCCTTGGGCTACAGCTTGGTCAATAATGCTGGCACTGACTTCAGCCAGACGGTACACATTAGCTTCTCTTGCTCTGTAATCCCCGCCTTTAATGGTATCATAGAACAATCTATAAACACTATCGCCATCGTTAGTATAATTTTTTGCTGCATTGATCCCACCCTGGGCCGCTATACTATGAGCTCTTCTGGGACTATCATGAAACGTAAAACAATGTACATTATATCCTAATTCACCCAAGCTGGCAGCAGCAGAAGCCCCTGCTAAACCTGAGCCAACTACAATAATATCTATTTTCCGTTTATTTGCAGGAGAAACTAATGGAACTTTTGATTTATACTTAGTCCACTTATCACTTAAAGGACCTTCAGGTATATGAGCATTAAGAATTGACATATAGGAATATTAGACTTGTTGGGTAAAGTAGATATAAATTGGGATAATAGCGAATCCAATGGGTACTATTAGGGAATAGACCCATCCAATCGAAGAAATCAAGGTATTATATTTCTTGTGGTTGATTCCCAGAGATTGAAAGGCAGACTGAAACCCATGGATTAAATGAAAAGAAAGTACCACCATACTTATGGTATAAAAAATCACAAACCAAATGTTGCTGAAGGCTTCTTTAACCGGAGTATATAAGTCTTTGAAGGAATGGTCTGCTCCGTTATAGTTTAACATCGGCAAACTTCCAAATTTCATTTGAAACCAGAATTGCCACATGTGAATGGCAAGAAATACAAAGATAATAATACCCAGATGTGCCATATATCTAGCGGACATATGAGTTCCGGAATTGGAACTTACTGCATAAGATTTTCCTTTTGCAGCTCTGTTTTTAGACCAAAGTGAAAGCCCTTGTACAGAATGTATTAAAATAGTAATGTATAGGGTATAGGAAATGATCATAATAAGAGGATTATGAGTCATAAAGTAGGTATATCTATTGAACGCCTCACCTTCATCATGTTTTAATAACTGAAGGTTTCCTAATAGATGAATAACTAAAAAAAGAATCAGAAAAAGCCCGGAAAGGCTCATGACCACCTTTTGGCCAATAGATGATTTGAATAAAAAATTAATGAGCCACTTCATATATAGTTTCTTAACATTGCCGCAAAGCTAAACCAACAGCATGATAAAAACAAAAAGAATAGCCATTGTGTTTTAAAATAGGTCTTGGCATTAATTTATAATACTATAATATCATATCTTTTTAGGAGAATATATGATTTTATTGGGTAGTTTGTCTTACTCTAAACCATTAATAAAAAGGTTCTGGATAAAAATTAATCTTTACCTTCGTAATATGATCGCATTAATTACAGGATCCAGTAAGGGTATTGGATTGGCCATTGCAAAAGTTTTTATTAAGGAAGGGATTGAAGTCATTTTAACCGGAAGAAACAGAGAAGAATTATTGGCATTACAGCTTGAATTAAAATCTTTTAATAGTCAATTAAGAATTTGGGTTCATGCCAGTGATTTGAGTCAACGTGCAGGAATTGATTCCCTAATTCAATTTATTAAAAAAGAAAAGATTAGCTTAGATATTTTAGTGAATAATGCTGGGACCTTTCTTCAAGGAACCATAAAAACCGAACCGGATCATCAAATGGAGTTATTGATGAATACTAATTTTTATAGTGTATATCATTTGACTCGTGGATTATTGCATCATTTTATTCAAAAGCAATCCGGAGCCATTTTTAATATGTGTTCCATTGCAGGATTGCAAGCCTATCCCGGTGGAAGTTCTTATTGTATTTCAAAATTTGCCTTGAGTGGATTTAGTAAATGTTTGAGGGAAGAACTTAAAAATGATGGGGTCAAAGTGTGTACCATTTACCCTGGGGCGACCTGGTCGAATTCCTGGGCTGGTGCTGAATTACCTGAAGATCGTTTGATGCAAGGTGATGATATTGCTCAAGCGATACTTGCAGTATTAAAAATGAGTCCTTCTGCGGTTGTTGAAGAAATTATTTTGAGACCTCAATTGGGAGATTTATAATGACTGATCTGGCATTTATTCCATACGAAGCTTATTCATTTTCAGAAGAAGAAATGAAAAAACGAGCTCATGCTTTGTTTGAATTTATGGATCATCGAAGGACTGTGCGAGATTTTTCAGATAGGCCAATTCCCGGCGAAATATTGGAACAGATTATACGAATTGCGAATACAGCACCTTCAGGTGCCAATAAACAACCTTGGACTTTTTGTTTAGTTACAGATCCTTTAATAAAACAGAAAATTCGAATGGCTGCGGAAGCTGAGGAATATGAAAATTATCATGGAAGAATGTCGGAAGAATGGTTGGATGATTTGACTCATCTGGGAACAGATTGGAAAAAACCATTTCTTGAAATTGCTCCGGCATTGATTGTTGTTTTTAGAAAGGCATATGATGTGGTTGATGGGAAAAAGAAAAAAAATTATTATGTTCAGGAATCTGTAGGCATAGCATGTGGATTTTTATTAGCAGCAATACATCATGTAGGTTTAGTTACATTAACTCATACTCCTAGCCCGATGAATTTTTTGCAGGAAATCCTAGGAAGACCTGATCATGAAAAACCTTTTTTATTAATTCCAGTAGCTTTTCCAGCACCAAACGTTATGGTTCCAAATATTCACAGAAAGAATTTGGATGAGGTTTTATTCTATTATTGAAAAGGATGATAGATATTTTACAAGGGCAACAATTTAATGGACACACAGGATCAGTTTATGCGTTGGCAGAAAGTTGGAAAGAAGCTTCATTTTTTAGTGGGGGAAGTGATGGATTGTTGGTTGAATGGAATGTCCATGAACATTTAAATGGTAAAGTAATAGCTAAAATACCTGATGTTATATTTAGCATTTGTGTAGATGAAAAACGACCTATCATTTATGTTGGAACTCAAAAAGGTTATCTGTTTGTAATTAACACAGAAAATAAACTTATACCCAGACAAATTCAATTTCATACAGGTCCATTATTTGGTATTTGTGCTTACCAAGAAAGCTTATTTGGAATCAGTGGTGATGGCTTGATAACACAATTCAACAAAGAAGACTTAAAGTACATCAATTCAATTAAAGTAGGATCCGTTGGGTTAAGGTCTTTTTTTATGGATAAAGTGAATGAACAATTATTTGTTGGAGATCGACAGGGGAATATTTTTAGTTATCATTTCAAGAGTGGAATAGTAAATAGATTGGTTCAAATTGAGTCTAGGAAAACTATTTTTAGTTTAAATTTTAGTACCAGCAAAAATCGATTAATTCTTGGAGGTATGGATGCACAACTTCATTATTTTCTATTGAATCAAGATCCAATCATTCAACATTCAATTGATGCTCATTGGTATACTATTAATAGTATAGTTAATGTGGATTCTTATAAATTAATTATAACGGGAAGCAGAGATCGAAGTATTCGAATTTGGGATGATATCACATTAGAATTAATAAAGGAAATTTCAATGACAAAATATAAGGCCCATACACATTCAGTTAATTATTTATTATGGATGGAAAAAGAAAAAGTATTACTTTCGGCCTCAGATGACAAAACGGTCAAATCTTGGATAATTAATAAAATATGATCTTAACAGATAAAAAGATATTGGAAGCCATTGAATCGAAACAAATAGTTATAGAACCATTTCGAAGAGATTGTTTGGGAACCAATTCATATGATGTTCATTTAGGAAGCACATTGGCCATATATGTTGATGAAGAATTGGATGCCAAAAAACACAACCAAATTAAATATTTCGAAATTCCAGAAGAGGGATTTGTGATCAAACCAGGAACCCTTTATTTAGGTGTAACAGAAGAATATACTGAAACGCATCATAGCGTTCCTTTTCTTGAAGGGAAATCAAGTGTAGGAAGATTGGGAATTGATATACATGCCACAGCAGGAAAGGGAGATGTTGGTTTTTGTAACCATTGGACATTGGAAATTTCGTGCGTTCATCCGGTCAGGGTTTATTCAGGTATGCCCATCGGTCAATTGATCTATTTTTTGGTTGAAGGTGAAATCCATCATTTTTATAATAAAAAGCCAAATGCAAAATATAACGAACGTTCCATCAAGCCCGTGGAGAGTATGATGTGGAAAAACAAATTTTAAGTTATTATTTATTTAAATACCTTGAACTCCTAATAATTGTTTGGTCTTAATACGTATATTTGCTATTGATGTACATGATGAAAGTAATATTTCAAATTTTATCTGGTATTAAGTATCTGATCCTAGGAATTGTACTATTTGGTTTTGTTAAAATCACTATACCTAATTATGTTCATCATTGTGAACTCCATTCGGCAGATCCAATCCTTCATGGTAACGCTGAAGAAGCAGATCCATGTCATAGGGCAATTTATCATGGAGACAATCATCATGGATGTAAGCATCCGCAACATATTTCCAAGGGATTTAATAAATGTGGTTTAGAAGACCTGTTTTATGTCTTCCATATTGAATTACCTGATTTTGAAAAACCTCATTATTTAGTTTATTATTTAGAGGAATTCATTTCTAATGCAGAATATGATGTTTTAAATGACTTAAGCGTTTTTAATATTCGAGGCCCACCTATTTGCATTTAACAAATTATAAGAGTGATTGATCTAAATGACTTATTCATTTAGGCATAGAGTTTCAAATTTATTATAATTAATTTTAATAATTTAATTTGAACATTGAACTATTTATTAACATTTTTAAATTTATTATCATGCAAACATTCAAAAATATTGGGCACTATAGTATTTATATTTTTTTAACTTTAATTATTTTCGGATCATGTCAACCGAATGATGAGCCTGTAAATCAAGAGGAACTTATTACAACATTTATTTATACACTATCGGATTCGAACGGGAATCAAGTCATTCTTTCATTCAAGGATGTAGATGGAAGTGGCGGCTTAAATCCTATATATTATGTTTCAGGATCATTAAAGGCTAATACAACTTATGCTGGAAGTTTAGAATTATTAAATGAATCAGTTAATCCTGTTGATACGATAACTCATGAAATTGTATCGGAAGATTTTGCACACCAGTTTTTTTATTTGAAGAGTAATTTTCTAAATGCTTCAATTCATTATGCAGATTTTGACAAAAATGGGAAACCTCTTGGTGTTAAATCTTCGATGAATACAGGAGATCCAAGTTCAGGAACAATTAAAATAGTATTAAGACATGAACCAAATAAGGATGCACAGAATGTTAGTCAGGGGGATATAACAAATGCAGGAGGTGAAACAGATATTGAAGTGGAATTTAATGTAGAAGTGAAATGAAAAATAAATTTCTATTCATCACTTTTATTTATTGCCTAATTGTAATAAGAGTTAATGCTCAACAATGTGAACTTACATTAGCGGGTACAGTTATTGATCCTCATGAAAGTGAAGGATTATCGGGTGCTAGAATTTATATAGAAGAATCGAATCAGCAATTATTTACTGATTCGATTGGTTTTTTTAAATTCAGTAATTTGTGTAAAGGAACGTATCATATTACAATTGATCATTCGGCATGTGAATCACAAAAATTATTTATTGATTTATTACGGGACACTTTTTTATTTATTGAATTAGAACATCATGGACATTTTCTTCAAAGTATAACCATTGAAGGCTCAAGAGTTGGATCAGAGGGTGCCAGTCAGAATACGATACGTTATAATGAAATAGAGAAGCATAGTGGGGAACCCCTTGCTGTTTTGTTAGAGCAAGTTACAGGTGTAAGTTCATATAAGAATGGTTCAGGAATTGCTAAACCTATTATCAATGGGATGAGTGGAAATAGGATTAGTATATTGAATAATGGAATTGTTCAAGCTGGGCAACAGTGGGGTTCTGATCATGCACCTGAGATCGATCCATTCTCTGTAGAACAAATTAAAGTAATAAAAGGTGTAGATGTAATTGCTTATGGTGGGAATAGTTTGGGTGGTGTGGTATTAATGGAACCGGCCAGTATTCCTAAAGATCCACATTTGCATGGTATCCAATTGATTTCATTTCAGACAAATGGAAATTTATTAGCATATGCCTCTAAAGTTGAAGTATCAAAAAAGAAATTTGATTGTCGATGGACACTTGGTGGAAAATATGGTGGCGATCGAAGTACACCTGATTACTATCTGACAAATACGGGTTTAAAAGAATTGAGTAGTTCTATTTTTTTTATTAGGGATCGAATAAAAAATAGCACTAGAATTTATGCAAGTATCTTTAATACAGAGTTAGGCATATTACGAGGATCACATATTGGAAATGTAACCGATTTACAACAAGCTATTACTAAAGAAATTCCACTTTTCACTCAAGAGCAGTTTTCTTACCAAATTGAATCACCAAAACAAAAGGTTGGGCATTATTTGATTAAATTTTCTCATCAACGTCAAACAAAAATTCATCTATATGAAATGATTGCGGCTGCTCAAATAAACCACCGACGAGAATTTGACGTCCGCAGAAATGGACGAAGCTCTACACCAGCATTAAATCTATTAATGCAATCGTATAACTTAGATTTTAAGGATCGATTAGAGCTTAGAAATCATCATTTTAATTATGGTGTACAATCTAAACTGAATGTGAACACCAATCAATCTGGAACCGGCATATTGCCATTAATTCCAAATTATAATTTGTACAACCTGGCAGCTTATCTTCAATGGAAACGAGTTCGATCCAGCGTAACTTATGAAGGAGGCTTGAGATATGATATGAATTCTTTCAATGTTACTTATCAGAGTAAAGAAACACCTCAGGTTTTTCAAAAAGGAAAGCACAACTTTCAAAATTTTAATTTGGCAGGAGGTATAAAATATAAAGTTTTAGAACCATGGATATTGCGTTTAAACGTTGGTCTGGCACAAAGATCTCCGGAAGTTAATGAATTATATAGTTCTGGCTTACATCAAGCTGTTGCTGGAATTGAAGAAGGGAATATTAATTTAATGCCCGAGCATTCATATAAAGGAATGTTTACAAGTTCCGTGAGTATATCACATCGACTTATTTTTGAAACCAATATTTATTGCCAAAAAATTAATCGATATATTTATCTAGAGCCACAGAAGGAATTTCGACTTACCATTCGGGGAGCATTTCCATTGTTTATTTACAAACAGACTGATGCTCTCATTTATGGTTTGGACGTGTTGGCAAAAGTAGAATTGAGTGATCAATTAAACTGGGTGAATAGGTTTTCATATATTAAAAGTAGAGATCTTATTAACCAAGTTGGCATTCCTTATATTCCATCGCATCAATTGACCACATCAATAAATTATGGAATCGATAGAATTTCCATTGCACGAAATATGACTATTGAGCTTGGAGGTAAATACGTTTTTCGAAGAAGTGATTTACTCGAAAGCCAGGATTTTTTAGCAAGTCCAGATGCTTATTTTTTAATGAATGCAAGAATTGCATTTGATTTTAAAGTGAGACATGAATTTTTTAATATTTCGGCACAAGCAGATAACATACTTAACAATATGTATAGAGATTATTTAAATAGATTGAGGTATTTTGCAAATGAGGAAGGTATTAATGTCAAGTTAGCACTTAAATGGTCTTTTTAAATTTCAGTTGAGTTTAAGTTCAATAATTATTTATTGGCAAATACTTTTAATTATCTAGATTTGCCTAATACATTATTAAAAATCATGAAGATTAATTGGACTCCATCGCTATTTGTTCTAATTTTATTTGGAATAGGCATGTACTTATTACCAGGTCGTGTTATTGGAACTGATTTTGATGGTGTTCCGGGTAATTTTGGAGATGCGAGACTCAATAATTTTTTTCTGGAACATGGATATCAATATGTAACGGGTAAGACGCCAACATATTGGAATGCACCTTTTATGTATCCTGATCAACAGACCCTAACTTATTCTGATAATTTATTAGGAACGCTTCCCCTGTACATATTTTTTCGACTTATTTCTTTTGATAGGGAAACGTCCTTTCAGTTATGGTTCCTTTTCTTGTGTGCCATTAATTTTATTTCTGCATTTGTGTGTTTCAAAAAATTAAAATTCAATATTTATTTAAGTGCTATTGGAGCTTATCTATTTGCTTTCTCACTAACATTTATAGGGCGAATCGGACATGCCCAGTTAATCGCGCAATTTTGTATTCCCTGGATTTTCTATTATTTAATTCAATTTTTTAGTTCCTGGCAAGCTAAGCATTTGGGATATTCACTTTTGTTTTTAGTTTGGTTATTTTATTGCGGAATGTATATGGGATTTTTAACTGCTTTGTTAGTTATTATTATTATTATAATGAATGGTATTTTAAAATTTAAAACATTTAGTACGCAATTTAAAAATTCCATATTTATCCGGGACCTTTGTTTAAGTTTAATAATTCCAGCACTTGTAATATTACCTTTAATTATTCCTTATATTCATCGTGCATCTTTATCTGGTTATAGGGACTATAAAGATGTTATACCATTATTATTAAGCTTTAGAAATTTTTTAATGCCTGCTGGAGAACCTTGGATTTGGAAGAAATTAATGGTATTGAATAATGATGTACCCTTATTTTGGGAAAAGCAATTATGGTGTGGCGGAATATTATTTGGTTTTTTTATTTTTTATATGTTGAAGCGATATTCAGGGAAATGGTTTAGTCATGGAATTCATTTTATTTTGATATCAAGTTTAATCATATCAGCTTTAATATTTATAAACTGGGGTGCTGGAATTAGTTTTTTTAAACTAGTTCGTCATTTACCTGGATATTCTTCAATGAAGCCTGTTGGCCGAATTATTTTACCTCAAATTTTTTTAATGATCTGGGTCATGTTATACATATTTAGAGCATTCATGATTAAGCATCATCAGTATAAATGGATTTATGGTGCTTTTGCTTGTTTAATTATTTTGGATCATGGTACTACTACAAGTTCACTACTACGTTATAGTAAAAGTTTGTCACAGCATAGAATCAATGAAATTATCAACAAGATTGTAATTCAATCCAATGAAAATACTAGGCCAATAAAGGCTATAGCTTATATCCCTTTTGCTGAAGGAAATCCTGTTGAAATTCAAATTGAAGGAGCACTTGCAGCACAACAATTAAGAATTCCAAGTGTCAATGGTTATTCTTCTACGTGTCAAGGTGAGTTTGGTCCATTTTGGGAAAAGCATGATAGCACAAGTTTAGTACAATGGCTAAATGCCAATCAACTTGATATTGAGAAGGATGGGATATTACTTGTAAAGTAGAATTTTATTGCATTATATAATAATAACTCATTGCAATTTGCCTTGAATTTAAAGGGATTGCACATGATTATCCAATTTTATACCTTAAAATTACGTTATAAGAGATGAATGAATGAATTGTTATTATTATCAATATAATGTTCGACACTTCATTAGATGATGGTTTAGTCGACCCTGCTAGTGTGAATTCTTCTTTACAACAACATCTCCATAAAACTAAAGCACAACTCACCAGCAAGTATCCACGTCTTTTCCACGTCTTATTCAGGTCTTATTCAGGGCTGGTGTACCATGATAATTGCAATCCTCTCTCAATGAACTTTTAGTAGGTAAGTAGCTTGTTTTCATTCAAATATTTCCAAAGGCATTTTATTATTTCATAAATTTGATTAAGGACAGTGTCTTCCTATTCCTACCCAAATTCTTACCCCCTAAACATTCAATTATTTATAAAGCACTTTAAATTTATTGGATCTGCTTTATGGCAGTTCTAAATCCTTCATCATTTCTTTAATTCCTATACTATCCAGCTTACCTTTAATTAGTATCATGACTCCCCAAGCAATAACATGCTGATCTGTATTATTTCATTCATTAAATCTAACTAAATCAAGCTTTCTATACAATCTCTAATTATTGGATAATCTAGGATTATTAGAATGGTTTATTCCATTAGCAACAACCAGAATTAGGTGCACAACAATTAGCTTTTGGTTTTTCAGCGAAAACGGTGATACTAAAAATTCCAGTCTGTGCATTTTTAAATTCGTGGAGTTGATCAGTAGTAATGTACTCAAGCAGAATTTCATCTGGAACTATGACCGATTTTTGTTTTTGGATGGAAATATTCGTAAATCCTGCTTGTTTAATAATGTCAAGATAATCGGTTTTTTGAAGTGCACCGGACACGCAACCAGCATACATTTCTGCAGCTTGTTGCAATCCTAATGGCAATGCTCCTTCTAAGACCACATCTGAAATGGAGAAGTGTCCTCCTGGCTTTAAAATTCTATAGGTTTCAGCAAAAGCTTTTGATTTATCAGGTACTAAATTCATCACACAATTGCTTACGACAACATCAGCGATATTATTCTGCAGAGGAAGATCTTCAATATCACCCAATCTAAATTGAACATTATCAAATCCTAATTTACTTGCATTTTCTCTTGCTTTAACAATCATTGCTTGTGTCATATCAATGCCTATAACAGTTCCTGCAGGTCCGGTTAATGATCTAGCAACAAAACAATCATTGCCAGCTCCAGAACCTAAATCAACAACGGTATCATTGGTTTTGATTTGAGCAAATTCTGTTGGCAGTCCACATCCTAATCCCAAGTCAGCACCCTCATGGTATCCTGATAATTGCGAATAATCATCACTGAAAATAGTATAATCTACGGAATTACAGCCACCAACACCACAGCATGAACTGGCATTTTGGGTTTTACTTTGTAGGGCTATTTCACTGTATTTTTCTCTGACTACTTGTTTAATTTCTTCTGAATTTTTCATGTTTTAGTATTTTTGATTAACAACAATTTTTATTTTTTAAACTTTTAAATAATATTGAAAAGACGGCTGCCATTTGATTCCAGTTATCTTCATCTATACAATAGCATACTGCTTTTCCTTCGGTTTGTCCTTTTATTATTCCAGCTATTTTCAATTCTTTAAGGTGCTGGGATATTGTGGCTTGTGCGAGCGGTAGATTGATAACTAAATCATTACAAATGCAGCTTCCGGAATGCAGAATTTGTTCTAAGATAGCAACTCGTGCTGGATGTGCCATCGCCTTAGCCATATCAGCGATTTGATTATGATGTCGTGAGAATATATCAGATTTACTAGCGCCCATATATTATTATAATATCGCAATATTACGATATAAATATAAACCACATTGCTATTTAATATTGTATTAACATAATATTAACATATTTTATTTTAAATCAAAAAAAGAGTAATAAATGAATATTTGATTTTTCTAATTTTAAAAGCCCTATTCCAGGATGATCATTTTGGACAAAGTTTTAAGTATTAATTATATTTCTTTATGAAAAAATTGGCTCTCATATCTTAGAAGAAAGATTCAAAGTTATAGTTCGGAATAATTTCTATATAACTTTTGTTGACTTTTTTATTTAGATTGAATATTATGAAAAACATTAAGTATTTTACTTTAGAATTGTTTTTATTTTTAACAAGCAATTAAGTAATAGTATTAACATTGATAGTGATAAAAATAAATACTTAAATATGAAATCGAGAATTATAGTTAGCAGAAAAAAATATAATTTGGTATAAGTGAAAGTATGAAATATTTATTTTAAGGCCAATTTATATGATGGTATTTTATTCATTAATGACTTAAGGTACTCTAATTTACCTATGGTCGTTTTATTTTGACAATACGCTGTGAAGTAGTTGTGATTTTGAAGAAAAGAAATTTGAATATCAATAAATTCCTCTTCAGATAATGTTGGATTTAAACATTGCATCTCTTTAAAAAGGAGCTTTGCTTTTGAATGAGCACCTCTGACACCTAAATAAGCTAAATCTGCATCTGCAATAATTTGCTCTAATTTTGTTTTAGGAGATTGGGGAATTTTAGTTGCCATAATTAAACCACATATTATTTCAATTTCAGAATTTGAGTAGCCGAAATCTGGCAAATATTTTTTGACAAACAAACATCCTTCTTCTTCGTGACCAATATTTTTATTAATAAATCCTACATCATGCCAAAGAGCCGCTGTCTTTAATAGAGATAAATCTTTTTTCGAGCAGTTTTCTTGTCTGCCAATTTCAGTGACTTTTTTTAAAACATATTGTGCATGAGCGAAATTGTGATAGTAAAAATTAACAGGTAATTTGTCCAATAATAATTGTTTAACAAATTCATTCATGGTAAGATTATTTTGCATGGTATCTTACTTTTAAAATACCACCAGTTGCTTCTTTGATACTTTGAATGTAGATGAAAGCTTTAGGATCTAATAAGATCACAGCATCTTCAATTTGTTTTATTTCTAATCGGGTAACTATGGTAACAATGATTTCGCAATCAGCTTTAATACTATAACTACCTGGTAAATATCCACGCTCTCCTTTGTAAACAGTAATTCCTTTACCCATTACATTAGCAAGGAGATTTTTTACTTCCTCGTGCTTAGTTGAAACAATATTAATGGATGTATATTCTTCAATACCATACACTACATAATGCGTTGCTTTAGATGCCGTGAAATATGTGATAATCGAATACATCGCAGTTTCTATACCAAATTCAATAGCAGCTACAGAGAATATCATGATATTGAATAGCATAATTATTTCACTATTGGAAAATCCAATTTTTCTTTTTGTAAATACTGCTATAACCTCTGCACCATCAATAACACCGCCACCCCTGATAACTAAACCTACGCCAGTTCCCATTAATATACCTCCAAAAATGGCTATCAATAATTTGTCACTTGTAATGGGATTTATCTCAACAAAAAGTAAACCTATTGATAATAGAATGACTGCGATTGCTGTATGGACAGCAAAGGTTTTGCCAATCCATCTGTATCCCAGATATATGAAGATACCATTTAAGCAGATTACTAAAAAACTAATATTAATATGAAACAACTCATGTAACAAGATCGAAATCCCTGTAATTCCCCCATCTAAAAACCGATTCGGAATAAGAAATCCCTTCATGGCTAAGACAGCAAAAATAATTCCTAGTATGATTTGAAATTGATTCGGAATATTCCAAACTTTATTCCACTCTATATTATTGGTTAATTGTTTCTTTCGCATGATTCGTACATTGATTTCAGCGACTAAAGTAATCAATTATTTTGTTTTATTAATATTTGTTGTTAATACAAAATATAGATTTGTATGTATTTTATCAAATATCTAAAATAATGAGAAACTATGGATTGGTTTTAATAAAAAATAGTTCAATATAGATAGGTGCGTATATTTAAATAGGTAATTAATAAAAAAGGACTGCGTGCTTTATTTTGATTTCTTTTTTCCTTTTTCAAAACTCATGTTATATAATTCACTTTTCATTAATTCTTTGAATTCGTTAGCATCTTTTAATATTTCTTCAAAAGAACTGGATGGAGTATCTGTATTAACTTCAGCAATATTACCAAGTTTACGTATGATTTGATTTTCCTTATTAAGTACTTTACTGTATTTGATTAATATTTCAGTTTCAGATCGTTTTTCTAATATTTCAGATTTTGGTGTATTGATAATTTGACCCTCTATGGATGGGTTATAACCTTTCGGAAGCTCTGGATTATTTAGTGTGTCAACTATCTGTTTTGCAGGCCTGGTGCGTTTTGTTCTTGCTGTAATTCTACCATTAAGTTCATTTGATTCTTTCATCATAACTGATTTGAGATTTGCCAAGTGCACGTTAATCAAATCAATATTATGAGATGAAATAGATTTTTCATAGGCCTTGATAGTTTTTTCAAAAGCCTTAATATCTTTTTTTTCTTTTTTATACTCCTTATTTGTATATATAGGTTTATATTGAATTAAAGAATCATTTAAGAATGAGCGGGAATAATTATAATCAATAGAAAATAAAAAGATAAAAGTAAAACTGAGTAAGGCTTTCATTAATTTTAATTACAATACATGGAAAATGCGGTTTTCAAATTGTCAGCAATCATTTGAGCGGATCTGCCTTCAATGTGATGTCTTTCTAACATATGTACGAGCCTACCATCTTTAAATAAAGCAATACAAGGAGATGATGGTGGATAAGGCAATAGAAATTCTCGTGCTTTTGCTGTTGCGACCGTATCAACTCCTGCAAAAACAGTAACCAATTTGTCTGGCTTAGCTTCATTTTCCAATGAAATACGGACGCCAGGTCTCGCATAAGCAGCAGCACATCCACAAACAGAATTAACGACAAGCAGTGTAGTGCCTGTTTTATCATTCATCTTTTCAGTAACTTTTTCGGCAGATTGTAAACTCTCAAATCCAATTTGCTCAAGTTCTTGAGACATTGGTCGGACTAATTCTATCGGGTACATAATTTATAGTTTGATTGCTCAAATAAACGTTTAAGGGTCAAATTTTGTTGCAATAATTAGTTAAGTTTTCTTTTATAATAGGTTCAAAGCAACTCAGGATTATGTCATTCTCAAGAGCTTCATTAAATATTCACCATAAATACTTTTTTTAAGTTTTTCGGCTTCACGACTAAGACCTTCACGATCTATATAGTTCATTAGATAGGCCACCTCTTCAATACAACCAATTTTAAGTCCTTGACGTTCCTCAATAACTTGGATGAATTGGGATGCCTGCATTAACGATTCATGAGTTCCCGTATCCAACCAAGCAACGCCTCTTCCCAAAACTCCAACCTTAAGTTTTCCTAATTTCAAATAATGTAAATTGACATCAGTAATTTCATATTCACCTCTAGGTGAAGGTTTTAATTGCTCAGCTATAGAAATGACTTGATTGTCATAAAAGTAAATTCCCGGAACTGCAAAGTTTGATTTAGGATTTGAAGGTTTTTCTTCAATTGATTTGGCATTTAGGTCTCCATCAAACTCGACCACACCATATCTTTCCGGATCAGCAACTGGGTAAGCAAAAACTATACCTCCATCCGGATTAGTACTTTCTCGAAGCAGATCCGGCACCTTGTGTCCGTAGAATAAATTATCTCCTAAAATTAGACAAACGGAATCATCTCCAATAAATTCTTTTCCAATCACAAAAGCTTGGGCTAATCCATTTGCTACAGCTTGTTCTTTGTAAACAATCGATATACCAATTTGAGAACCATCACCTAATAATGCTTCAAACATGGGTAAATCTCGTGGTGTAGAAATAATCAATATATCCTTAATACCAGCCAACATAAGGGTCGATAATGGATAGTAGATCATTGGTTTGTCATATATAGGCATGAGTTGTTTACTCATCGCTAAAGTCAAAGGATAGAGTCTTGTTCCCTGGCCTCCCGCTAAAATAATTCCTTTCATCTTTGTAATATTAGTTAACCGGGTTTAGATCCAAATATTGTTTGATTCTATGAACCTTTTAATTTTGCAAAATTAGAAATTAATCTGAGAATTGAGCTTAATCTAAATTATGGGTTTCCTTTTTAGGTGTTATCAGTAAACGTAAAGCTTGGTCATAAAATAAATATCCCCATATCCAATTCAGCATGACAATCAATTTGTTTTTAACACCTATTAAATAATATATATGTACAAAAAGCCACATGATCCAGGCTACAAATCCACTAAAGTGATATTTTCTAAAATCGACAACGGCTTTATGCCTTCCTACTGTTGCCATGTTACCTTTATCGAAATATTTAAAACCAATTGCTTTAGAACCTTTTGATATTAAATGTGCTGCTAACCAATTTGCTTGTTGAAGTGCACCAGGAGCTACTTGAGGATGACCTTCAGGATAATCTTCAGTTTTCATGCAAGCAATATCGCCAATGGCGTAAATATTTGTATCTCCAACGACCTGACAAAATTGATTGACCTCAATTCTTCCACCAATTGTTATGCTTTCAGATGGAATTCCAGGAATAGTCGCAGCCACAACACCAGCTGCCCAAATTACTTTATTTGCTTTGAGAATTTCACCATTTTGTAAATACACTAAGCCATCATCTATTTTTTGAACACGTTGGGATAAATGTAAATGAACACCTAGATGAATTAAATATTGCTTTGCTTTTTCAGAAGAAGGAGCAGACATATTTGCAAGCAATCGATCAGGACTACTCACTAAATGAATATTCATCTGTGATGAATCCAAATCTGGGTAATCTTTAGGTAAAATATGTAATTTCATTTCTGCTAAGGCACCAGCCAATTCTACTCCAGTAGGTCCACCGCCCACAATAACAATATCTAAAAGTGGAGATATGTCAGTGCCAGCAAATGACATTACAGCCGTCTCTAAATCTCGAAGTATACAGTTTCTTAAAAATAATGATTCAGCTACTGACTTAAGTGGAATTGTATTTTTTTCAAAATTTTTGTTATCATAATAATTTGTTTTAGCCCCCATCGCTAATACTAAAATATCATATCGAATAACTCCCATACTCGATTCAATTTGTTTTTGCGCCGGGATAATTCTGCTCACCTCAGCAACTCTAACAAAAAAATCTTTTTCATTTTGAAAACTTCTCCGCAACGGAAAACAGATAGAACTGGGCTCTAAACCAGACATGGCAACTTGATAATAAAGCGGTTGAAATTGATGATAATTATTCCTATCTAACAAAACAATTTGAAATCCTTTTCCTGATAGTTTTTTTGCCAAACAAAATCCAGCAAAACCAGCTCCAACAATAACGATTCTTGGATCAGAACTTTCAGGAATATTTAATGGCATACAGAGTAATCATTAAAGGATTAAAGAAGAACAAGTAATATGAATAATGGTTTTAGTAATTAGTGAACAATAATTAATAACCCCAAAAAAGCTTAATTAAAGTAGACGGTCATTTATAGATTTCGTTTACAATTCAATGAATGTTCAACTAGATTAATGTTAAAAAATTTTGAAATTTTTTAGGAGCATTACAACATGAAACCTTATTAAATATTAAAAGTGATATTTTAAGATTTAATTGAAGATTTTAGAATTGTTCCTATATGCAGATTGAATAAGTATTTGACAATAGTTGATAATTAAAGAAATATTTTAAGATTATTAATTGAAAAAATAGCCTAAAAAAAACAATGAACTCCAATGAATTATTTTCAACAAATTAATAATTGGGTATTAAAATAAACCTAATATTATTTTTACAAATTATTTCTTGATTTAATTTTTAATATCCTTTGATTCTGTTCCAAAATTGTATTAATTCGGCTCTGGATTGAACCGGTCTATCTCGTTCTGAACTTACTTGTATTTCATTACCTTTTTTGACTAAATTAAAGTGAAAAATATAATCTTTTGGTCGATCAAAACGAAATGAAAATGTACCATAACGCAAGTCATTATACTGTATTTTATCATTACCCATATCCATAGCATTATAATAATCAGCACTGAACCAAGTTAGTATTTGAAGGCTTTTTTGTTGAATATAAGGAGCTAATAATTTTTTATTCTGATCTATTCTGTATATCGAATCTATTTTAGCTTCTTTGTCAAAAATAGAATAATAACCGCAATAATAACTAGTATCTTTTTTAGCAATCGCAAACCATAAGATGTTATTTAAAATGGTTGGACAAGACATTGATTTGTCAACTTGGATCTGTTGTTTTTCCAGGCTCATTTTCATAACTTGGTCTACATGATTTTTAGTAATTAATGTACCCATCATATATGCTGAGCTAACACAAATTCCAATCCAGTTAATTTGAGAACGTCTTCGATCGGATTTATCAAAAAGTCCACAAGCAATTACTGTTCCCAAAAAAGGAAGTGTATAGATTGGATCCAGAATGGCGATGTTGGAAATAGCAACTCTATAATTTGAGAAGGGCCAAAAAAGTTGAGTTCCAAAGGTGGTTAATGCATCTAATAGTGGATGTGTTACAATAGATAAAAAAAACAGTCCCGTCCATTCAAAATAACTTGCCGATGGAGCATCTTGATTTTTACATACATAATTATTGTATATCGTCTTTATTAGAAAGAATAATCCAATAATCAATAATATAGGAACAAAAATTCCATTCCATTGAACCAGATAAATGACCAAAAATGAAAGAATCCCAGCAATAGCAATAAACAAAAGAGAAGCTAATACAAAACTAATTTTCTTGTAATAGGGATTGTTATAAATTCCAGATTTATAAAATTTTAGTACCAACCAGGATAAAAGAAAAGGCATTAAACCAGCAAACAGTAAGGAATGCATTGGTCCTCTGTGGAAGGCTAGTGAATCCAATTCTCCCATAAAAAAATTGGCCATCACATCTAAATCTGGAATAGTTCCAGCAACAGCACCCCAAACAAGGGCCTTATTTCCAATTTTTTTTCCAAGAACTGCTTCTCCACAGGCAGCCCCTAAAACCATTTGAGTAATTGAATCCACAATTAAATTTTAATCATTAAATTATCGCTATAAACACTCAATATATGGAATTGGTTGTTATTGAATTCTCCTAGAAAAAGCGTATTTGGATTGGATGACCATGCCAACAAAGACCAAAGAGAATCTCCATGTGTTTTTAATGGTAATAGATCCTTGTTATCGTCCATTAAATACCAAACATGATTCAATTCAATAATTGAACAATGACTTAATATACAGGGTACCATTTTTAACCATGGATTTAGTGAAATTGCATAATTGTACTGAGTCAAGAAAGTAGAGATCGTATACCGAGGATAAGGTAAATTTTCGGTTATTGTATGAAAGGTTTCTGGAATTTCTGTAACTCTTAAAGGAACAGTTCCAGGATAGAAATGTACATCACCAAGATACATTTTTCCCATTATGAATGAACGGAGTTTAGTAAATTTATTAACTTGAAAATCTAATAGTAAAGCAAACTTTTTATATTGGATGCCATAAAACCAATTTCTTGCAATCTGGATATGTTCTTCCTTTTCATTTATTGTACCTAAATAAACCCATTGATCAGTTATTGGAATCGAGTGACTTTTAATATCCGTTTTTTTAATAGGTACGCCAACAAAACTCAATAGGTCTTCTTGCTTATTAGCATCCCAGATCTCAAATTTTTTAAAAGATTGACATAACAAATATAGTTCACCCATTTCTTGCGCTACAACATCTATCCAATCACTTTCATGTATTATTTTTTCCGGAAGAATGCGAATTTTACGCGCTATGGCGGGTAATCCGTAATCAACCATACGCGTAGAAATTTCAATTAAACGATGTTGATCCTTTTGTAAAACATCAAACCCTTGTTTAAATAATTGGATAATCCATTCTTCTATAATGAGCATTCCCTCATTAATTTTTTTAATTCTCTGTGGATTGTATCTAGTTTGATTTGATGGTTTATCCTGCAGATTCATAAGAAACTACTCTGGTGGGGTAATACCTAATTGAGTTATAGCAATTTCTGATGCAACCTGTTCTGCGTTTTTTTTATTAAAATCTTCTGCTGTTGCTATTTCAATTCCATTAATAAAAACACCAATTTTAAATCGGTCTCTTTTATCTGTTTTGAATTTAGAAATAACTCTAAAATCAATTTCTTTGGTATTTTTTTGACACCACTCTAATAGTTGGCTTTTAAAATTATCATCATACAATTCCAGATGATTCATATCAACATATTTGCGAACTATTTCTTTTAAGAGATAATTTCTGGTAAAGTCAAAACCTTTTTCTAAATAAATTGCACCAATTAAAGCCTCCAATGCATTTCCAAGCATGGATTGGGAAATAGCTGTTTGATTAAATTCCATCATTAGGTGGTCAAGTCCCATTTTTTCAGCTAAATAGTTAAGCATTTTACGCTTTACTATTTTAGACCTCATTTTAGTCAAAAATCCTTCATTGGCACTTGGATATTTTTTAAACAGATATTCAGCGATTACAAAACTGAGCAGGGCATCACCTAAGTATTCAAGTCTTTCATTGGATTGAAAAATACTGGTTTTTTCATTTCCCTGATTATTGATGGTAGATTTGTGATAGAAAGCAACTTTAAAGAGATGTAAATTGGAAGGAGTAAAGCCTAGAACATGATGTAAACGCTGAACAAAAAATTTATCTTTCGAAAAAAATTTATGGTTTGCTTTTTTAAATAGTCTAAAAATGGGTCCTAACATCTTTTAAATATCACTGAACTATTATGACCACCAAATCCAAAAGTGTTACTGATAAAAGCATTAATCACTTTTTCTTGAGCCTCATTGAAAGTAAAATTAAGTTTTGGGTCAAGTGCCGGATCATCAGTAACATGATTAATTGTAGGAGGGACAAAATGATGATTCATTCCCAATATTCCTGCAATACTCTCAATAGCTCCTGCTGCTCCTAATAAGTGACCAGTCATGGATTTGGTTGAGCTAATATTTAATTTATAAACATCTTCACCAAAAACATGCTGAATGGCCTTTACTTCTGCAATATCTCCCAAAGGAGTAGATGTACCATGTGTATTGATATAGTCTATTTGATCCGGATTCATATTAGCTTCCTCAAGTGCTAATTCCATTGCAGCTTTTGCTCCAATGCCATCAGGGTGAGGAGCAGTAATATGGTATGCGTCTGCAGAAAGGCCGGTTCCAACAATTTCTGCATAGATTTTAGCACCCCTTGCTTTAGCATGTTCATATTCTTCTAAAATTAGAGCTCCGGCACCTTCTCCTAATACAAAACCGTCCCGATCTCGATCATATGGTCTTGAAGCAGTAGAAAAATCATCATTCCTTTCAGAAAGTGCTTTCATAGAACTAAATCCACCTACACCAGCACGGGTTATAGCGGCCTCTGATCCCCCCGTTAATATAAGATTTGCTTTGCCGTACTTAATATAGTCATAAGCATTAGAAATGGCATGACTAGACGAAGCACAGGCTGAAACGGTGCCATAATTAATGCCCATCAAACCGTATTTTATAGAAATATGGCCAGGAGCAATATCGGATATTAACTTTGGAATTAGAAACGGACTATATCTGGGAGGACCAGTTAGTAATGCAGCCTCTGAAATATCAGTTTCTAAGGTATAAAAACCACCAATCCCACTTCCCCAAATAACCCCAAATTTCATGCGATTCACTTTTTCTAACTCAATTCCGGAATCTTTCATCGCTTCTTCGGCTACAACTAAAGCGTATTGAGCAAAAGGATCTAGCTTTCTGGCTTCTTTACGATCTAAGAAATCTTCAGGATTAAAGTTTTTAAGTTCACAAGCAAATCGGGTTTTAAATAAAGAAGCATCGAATCTAGTAATGAGTCCTGCACCTGAAATACCATGCTGCAAGCCATTTAAGAAATCTTGCTGATTATTGCCAATCGGTGATAAAACACCAATACCTGTAACAACTACACGTCTCATGAACCTAATTTATATAACAAAAAATACCATTGAATGTAATTCAATAGTCAAATTTTGATAAAGATACTCCTTTTTTGTAAAAACAGAGCCTATTTGCAATTAGCTTCCAGATATTCTATGGCATTTCCCACAGTCTGGATCTTTTCAGCTTGATCATCTGGAATAGAAGTATCGAATTCTTTTTCAAATTCCATAATGAGTTCTACCGTATCCAAAGAATCAGCTCCAAGGTCGTTAACAAAGCTAGCTTCATTAGTGACTTCAGCTTCTTCTACCCCAAGCTTATCGATGATAATTTTTTTAACTCTTTCTGCGATTGTTGACATTTTTAACTTTTTAATTTAAATAGTTGCGCAAAATAACGGAATACCAAACAGATTTTTAGTTTTTTTATTTGGATTATTTTTACGCATTGTCTAAACAATTGACAGAGGTTCAAATGTTCCTTCTTTTAAGTATATTTTTAATTTTTTTATTATGATGCATCTAAATACCAAAATAGTGGCTACTGTAGGGCCTTCTTGTTCAAGTTTTGAGGCTTTAAGAGACCTTGCTTTGGAGGGTGTTTCGGTCTTTAGGCTTAATTTTTCCCATGGAACACACGAAGATCATGCTAAAATTATAGATCATATATGTCAAATAAATAATCAATATGAAGTCCATATTGGGATTATGGCTGACCTTCAAGGGCCTAAATTAAGGATCGGTCAAATGCATGATAATGGACTTTTGGTCGCCCCAGGAGACATTTTAACCTTTAAAGATGAAAAATGTATAGGGACTAAGGAGCAGATCTATATGAGTTATGATTATTTTGCCAGAGATGTAAGACCCGGTGAAAAAATCCTGATTGATGACGGAAAACTGGTCTTTGAGGTGGTAGATACCAATAATACAGATACCGTTCACCTCAAATGCTTATATGGAGGAATTTTATCTTCAAATAAAGGAGTTAATTTACCCGACACTGAAGTTAGCCTTCCCTGTCTAACAGAAAAGGACTTAATGGACTTAGATTTTATTTTAACCAAACCAGTGAATTGGATCGCATTATCTTTTGTCAGAAAACCAGAAGATGTTGAAGATTTACAAAGTAGGATTGAAAAAGCAGGCCATTATGCTAAAGTTATAGCAAAGATTGAAAAACCTGAGGCCATTAAAAATATTGACAAAATTATTAAGGTTAGTAATGCCATTATGGTTGCCAGAGGGGACTTAGGAGTTGAAATGCCTATTGAAAAATTGCCTACGATCCAGAAAATGATCATAAATAAATGCATCCAAAGAGCTAGACCTGTCATTGTGGCTACCCAGTTAATGGACAGTATGATTAACAATCCCAGTCCGACCAGAGCAGAAGTAACGGATGTGGCTAATGCGGTATTAGACGGGACTGATGCAGTAATGCTCAGTGCTGAAACTTCGGTTGGAAAACATCCTGTAATCGTAGTGAAAGCTATGAACAAGATCATAGCCGAAGCTGAAGATCACTATAGTTTCCAAACCAGGAGGCCTAATTCCTCAGATAAATCATCAACCTTTATCAATGATGTAGTTTGTTTTAATGCCGCCAAAACTGCTGAGGATATTGGTGCAAAAGCGATCATTGGACTAACCATATCCGGTTATACAGCATTTAAAACTTCATCTTATAGACCTAATTGTCCAATATACATGTTTTCAAGCGCAGCTCATATGCTTGGAACATTAAATTTAGTATGGGGTGTTCATTGTTATTTTTATGATAAAATGAGCTCTACGGATGAAACAGTAGAAGATTTGGTTCAAATACTTAAATTCTATGGAAAACTTTTTCCTGGAGATCTGGTCGTTAATACCGGTAGTATGCCAATTGATAAGAAGCTCAGAACGAACATGTTAAAAGTTACTGAGGTGGAATAAAATGAATTCAAGGTTTAAGCGTTCCTATGTATAGAAAATTGGATATAAGATCTTAAGTTAAATGGTAATCCAAATATTTGAGAACAAGTAACATTTTTGATTTATTATTGTAAGTTTATAATTTGATAAAATTGAAACAAAAATACCGTTTTACTTTTTTTTTACTATGTTGCTTATTTTCAAGCACTTGGGTAATTATTTTAGCACAGACAACGGATAAAGAATTACAATTTCAATCCTCGCTTATTGATGCATTGAAAGAAGAAAAAATTGGAAATCCTGAAAAAGCTATTGCCATATTAGAAAAATTAAAATTTGAACCAGAAGTTAAAGCAATTTCTAATTATTATTTATCAAGGTTATACCAATTCAAAGGAAGACATGAAGATGCACTTTTTGCAATTAACGAATGCATCAGGGCCGATGGTTCCAATAAATGGTTTAGGATTTATCAAGTCAATTTATTGGAAAAATTGGGTAGATATGATCAAGTGGCCAGTGCCTATGAACAATTAATTGATCTTGAATCAAATAATTACGCTTTCTATGAAAATGCATCACTGAATTTTTTAAAGGCTGATAATATAGATCAAGCTTTACGTATAATGGAATTGGCACAATCCAAGTTTGGGATATTGCCATCAATAGCTTTAAAAAAAGCAGAATTATTTAGACTGAAGAAAAAGAATAAAAAGGCTATTGAAGTTTTAGAAGCCTCGATAAAAGATTACCCAACCCATGAAGAATTATATATAACCTTACTTGAATTTTATAAAGAAGAAAAAAGTGTAGACGAAATAAAAGCGGTTGAACAAAAATTAAAAAAAATAAACCCTTATAGTCCTTATTTTAATGTGAATCATGAAGATGAGCCTTCTCAAATGGATTTATCATCATTAGATGGATTAGTTGCCAATCCAAATATCGGAATTGATCAAAAAATTAAAAAGATTATACCTTTCCTAAATGAACTAGCCATTTCAAAAAATGCTAATCTGTTCAATTCTTTGAAATCAATCTCCCAGAATTTAATTTTAGCCTACCCACATGAAGTTAAAAGTTGGACCTTAGCTGCAGATGTTTGCTTTCATGGAAATCAAATTTCGGAGGCTATATCAAATTATAAAACAGCTGTTGAAATAGGAAATGTTCCATTTGGCGTTTGGGATAATTTGCTTTTTTGCCTAACCCACAACAATCAATGGATATCTTTATTCAAATATGCTAATCTAGCATTAGATCAATTTCCAAACCAAAGTTATCCATATTATGCATTAGCCACATCTAATCTACATCTACAACAATACGATGATGCAATATCCAATGTAAATCAAGTATTGGTAATGAATAAAAACAATACCAATATGAGGAGAGCGGCAATAATACTACAAGCTCAAATTTATGAAGCTCTTGGAGATTTAAAAAACAGTAACCTAAAATGGACTCAAGCCATGGAGATCATTCCTAACGATTTAAGTATCATTGAATACTGCACTTCTTCCAAAACGAATAAAGAATTGGTATCCAAAGAAATTTTACAAAAAGCCTTTGAGACCAAGCAAATGCCTGAATACATTAAACATTATAAGTTAGCTCAGATTAATTATAATATGAAGGACTATTTGATGGCTAAAGATAACATATTACTATCTTTAGGGAATACTTTAGCACATATCCCAGAAATATTAGAATTAGCCGCACAAATTGATTTGAACTTAAATCAAAAAGATCAAGCCTTAAAATATTTGCAGGAAGCTGAATCATTAAGTGAACAAAAAGATTATTACAAAAAGTTGATTCAAAAATTGGAAGGATGATAGGGAGTTTTAACTTTTATACCGTTTTTGGATTTTGTTCTCTCTTATTACTTTTTGGGTGTCATAGACAAAAAAGTTTGGTGACCAAGGAACATATCCCTATGTTAACATTGGATTCAATGATTTCTATTATTCAAAAGAATCAAATTTTTAATGACTTTACAGCTAAGGGAAGACTCAATTATTCAGATGCAGAAAATCATCAGGAAGTTCAACTTACCCTTCAATGTCAAAGTGATCGGGGCATAGTAATTGGTGTAAGGAAATTGGGTTTTGAAATAGCGAGAATTTTGTTAAAAAAAGACAGTGTCACATGGATTGATAGATTTAATCAAACCTGGAGTTGCCAAGCCCTTCAGACATGGTTAGATAAGTATCATTTACCGGTGGATTATTATTTTATACAAGATCTTTTAATTAGTGGAATTTATTTATCAGATTATTTACATTATAATTTAGTGGTGAATCCTAATGAATACTTATTACATGGAACTTCTGAATTATTTAGTATTAATAATGAATTGGAGCGTAAAACGTATATACCTAGAAAAACGAAAATGATTCTTGAAGATAGAAAAGTCAATATAAGTATTATCCAAACATTGTTGTTAGAACAAAAAAATATTCCAAGTCATCTTTCATTTGATGTGACCGATCCAAAATCCGGAGATATTAAAATTGACATTCAATGGAAAGAATTATCATTGAAGCCAATTGAAAAGCTAAAATTTGAAATTCCAAGTCATTATAGCGAAGTTGTATATGAATAGAATCTGTTTTTATTTACCAATGCTGTTAAAAAGCTGTGGCTTTTTATTTTTGTTTATTGGTTTAACCGGACTCATAGTACCTATTCAAAAAAATGAACGTATTGAAGTATTAAAAAAACAAATTCAACAAGTTGAATCTATATTAGAACAATCAAACCAAGAAAAAAAGGAATTCATTAAAACCGCACAGCTCATACAAACACAAATTCAAAATAGGAATGAATTGGTTAAGGAAATGAGTACAGAGTTGGCTAATTATACAAAGAATTTATTGAACCTTCAAAATTCAAATGCTTTGCAAATTAATCAACTTAAATCCTATAAAGAAGCTTATTTTAAAACGCTAAGAGATAAATGGAAATTTAAGTTAAGTAATCCTTCTCAAATAGATTTATTTTCAACGGGTAATTTGGATCCTAGTAATCTTAAATGGATTTGGATTAATCAATTGGAACGACAAAAAAAACTTCAATATGAAGTCTTATACCAATCCCAAAAGGCATTGATTGAAAAACAAAATGAGTATGCTTCTAAAATTAATGAGCACAAATTACTTATAGAAAATCAGACCAAAGAATTTACAAAACTAGATGAAGATCTAGAACATCAGAAAATGCTGGTCTTAGAAATTCAAAAAAAACAAGCTCAATGGATAACAGAGCTAAACGTTTATAAAAAAGAAAAGGCACAATTGGATATAGCCGTCTCGAATGCTATTGACCTTTCTACTAAAACGCCATCTTATGTTAACCATCCAATTGGTGATCAAAAATGGAGATTTCCATTAAAAAATGGTGTTATTACTTCCCGCTTTGGTACCCAAAAGGATAAAATAAATAAGGGTATTTTGATTCAAAATAACGGTATTGATATTCAATCCCAAAATTCATTTGTTTCTGTAGTCCAACCCGCCGAAGTCATTCAAATTCGTCAACTTCCAAATGGAAGCTATATGGTATTAACCAGAAATGATAACCACTATCTAGTGTATTCCAATTTAGATAAAGTTTTAGTAAAACAAGGAGAATGGTTAGAATCAGGAAATAACCTCGGAGAATGTAAACAGGTAGCGAATGGTTCACATGAGCTTCATTTTGAAATATGGAAAGGGAAAAAAGTACTCGACCCTGCAAAGTTTATTCAATAAATAGCCCCAAACAATTCATTTGTGGATAGAAGTAATTTTTGATTTTTTGGCCAATGAGAATTAAAATCTTTTATTCTTTCATCATAATGTATATAAATTCTATAGTTTAGAGAGTGTTTGAAACAATTCTCTTAAAGCTATTATTGAGGTACATATACTTATTTAAGGTTTTTACAAAGTTTTACAAAAATAGAGCCTCTTTTCTAGGGCAAATCTTATGGAACAATCCTTATATTTGCGCTGCTTAAAGCACAAAAATGAATTCAAGTTCAATCCCTTACGATTATTTGCCTATAATCATACAGTTTCTAGTAGCTCTTGGTTTTGTAGTACTTGTATTAGTTGGAACCCATTTATTGGGTCCTAAGGCCAGTGGAAAAAGGCATGATGCATCTTTTGAATGTGGCCTGGATAGCATCGGTAATGCAAGAAATCCCTTTTCGGTAAAGTATTTCATGACAGCTATCTTATTTGTCCTATTTGATGTTGAAGTTATTTTTTTGTATCCATGGGCAGTTAATTTTAAGAAATTAGGCATGTTTGGGTATATTGAGATCATTATTTTTTTAAGTTTTTTAATGGCTGGATTTTATTATGTAATCAGAAAAGGGGTACTTAATTGGCAACAACGAGAAACTCAAGAGTAGCTGATAAACCTTTTTAAACCATCAATTTCCATCAATGAGTACTAAAATAACCATAACTGAAGCGCCACCAGGAGAAGAAGGACCAGGATTTTTTGCTACATCTTTGGATCATGTAGTTGGATTGGCAAGAAAGAACAGTATTTGGCCCTTACCTTTTGCCACTTCTTGCTGTGGTATTGAGTTTATGTCTACTATGGCGTCTCATTACGATTTAGCTCGATTTGGCTCTGAGCGTATGAGTTTTACGCCTCGTCAAGCAGATCTATTGATGGTTATGGGTACCATTGCAAAAAAAATGGGTCCAGTTTTACGTCAGGTTTATGAACAAATGGCAGAACCAAGATGGGTTATTGCTGTAGGTGCGTGTGCTTCTAGTGGTGGAATATTTGATACTTATAGTGTTTTGCAAGGTATTGACCGGATTATTCCTGTAGATGTTTATGTTCCTGGATGTCCACCAAGACCTGAACAAATTATTGATGGGGTTATGCGGATTCAAGATTTAATAGGTAAAGAGAGTGTTCGTAGGCGCAATTCTGACGAATACAAACATTTGATGGAACAATATATGATTAAATAGATGGAAGGAATATCGAATCTTGAAATTCAGGAATTCCTGCAAAAAAATTTTGGCGAGAGTATCCTATCTATGGAAGAATCTTTTGGTCTGTTGGCCATAGAAGTCCATATCAATCATATCTATAAGGTTGTTAGCTATTTATATAAAGATGAAACCATGAAGTTTCAATTTTTAACAGATTTATGTGGCGTCCATTATCCTGATTCAACGAATCGAGAGCTTGGGGTAGTTTACCACCTGCAGAGTATGACCCTAAATAAGCGACTTAAGCTTAAAGTGTTTGTTCCAGTTGAAAAACCTGAAGTGCCTACTTTGACGGGTATTTATGGATCAGCGAACTGGATGGAGCGAGAGACCTTTGATTTTTTTGGAATTAGATTTCTTGGTCACCCAAATTTGAAACGTATTTTAAATATGGACGAAATGGTGGATTTTCCAATGAGAAAAGAATTTCCTCTAGAGGATCCTACAAGAGATGACAAAGCAGATTTTCAATTTGGAAGATAGATATAAACGATGAAGACTAATCTTGAATTTTTAGCAGACATACATAATCCTGAGACTTCTAACATTCCATATAGTACGTTAAACTTAGGCCCCACCCACCCAGCTACTCATGGCATCTTTCAAAATGTGCTTAAAATGGATGGCGAAAAAATCATTAGTGGCGAACAAACCATAGGATATATACATAGGGCTTTTGAAAAAATAGCGGAAAGGAGACCCTTGTATCAAATCACACCACTTACCGATCGTCTAAACTATTGTTCCGCACCTATAAATAATACAGGTTGGTATCTTACAACAGAAAAACTGCTTGGCCTCAAAGTGCCAAAAAGAGTAGACTATATGAGGGTAATGGTCATGGAATTAGCCCGAATAGCTGACCACATAATTTGTAATAGTATTTTAGGTGTTGATACAGGAGCATTGACAGGATTTACCTATGTATATCAATACCGGGAAAAAATATATGAAATATACGAGGAGATATGTGGCGCTAGACTTACCACCTTTATGGGCCGAATTGGTGGTTTCGAAAGAGATTTTAGCCCTAAAGTATTTGCTTTAACTAAGCAATTATTGATAGATTTTCCACCAGTCTGGAGAGAGTTCGAATCTCTATTGTCAAGAAACAGAATATTCATGGATAGAACCATAAATACAGGTGCGATTTCTGTCGATAGAGCATTAAATTATGGTTTTACAGGTCCTAATTTAAGGGCAACTGGAATTGATTATGATATCAGAACTGCAGAACCGTATTGTTCTTATGAAGATTTTAAATTTGATGTTCCTGTAGGTACTACAGGTGACACATATGATCGATTTGTAGTTAGGAATGAAGAAATATGGCAAAGTCTCAGCATCATTGAGCAAGCGATGAAGAAGATTGAAGAATTGGGGCCGGGAGTTTATCATGCTGACAACGATCACTATTATTTGCCGCCAAAACAAGAAGTTTATAAAAATATGGAAGCTCTAATCTATCATTTCAAGATAGTTATGGGCGAAATTGATGCTCCAGATGGAGAAGTGTATCAAGCTGTAGAAGGCGCAAATGGAGAATTGGGTTATTATTTAATCAGTGATGGAGGTAGAAGCCCTTACAGATTGCATTTTAGACGACCTTGTTTTATTTATTATCAGGCCTATCCTGAAATGGTTCAAGGTCAATATTTGTCAGATGCTATTGTTGTAATGAGTAGTTTAAATGTTATAGCCGGAGAACTTGATGCCTAAAAAAATGAAAGAATTAATAAATTGTAAAGCAGAAATTTAGAAATGAGCGAAGAATTTGAATTTTCTATAAAGGCGAAATCAAATATTGCTGAAATCATAAAGCGATATCCTGAGGGGCGGCAAAAATCAGCACTTTTACCATTATTGCATTTAGCACAAGAAGAAAATGGTGGGTGGTTGTCCGTTTCTGCTATGGATAAAGTAGCGGCTGAACTGGAGATATTACCTATAGAAGTGTATGAAGTTGCGAGTTTTTATAGTATGTATCATTTAAAAAAAATGGGCAAATACGTACTTGAAGTATGTAGAACAGGTCCATGTTGTAATGTCGGTGCTGAAGAATTAATTCACTATATGGAAGAAAAACTTGGAGTTGCATGTGGAGAAACCACTGCAGATGGATTATTCACAATTAAACCTGTGGAATGTTTAGCAGCTTGCGGTTCAGGGCCGGTTCTTCAAATTGGACCAGATTATCATTATCGGGAACATTTGACCAAGGAAAAGATTGATCTAATGATTGCCGAATTAAAAGCAAAAGGATAAACATGGGTAAGAAAATATTACTTGAACATATTGATGTACCTGGAATCAATACCTTGGAGGTATATCGTCAAAAAGGAGGATATGAATCCGTACGAAAAGCATTGAAGGAAATGACTCCCGATGCAATTGTTGAGGAAGTCAAGAAATCAGGGCTACGTGGTCGTGGTGGGGCAGGATTTCCAACAGGTATGAAATGGTCTTTTTTAGATAAAAAATCAGATAAACCTCGCTATTTAGTTTGCAATGCTGACGAATCTGAACCTGGTACGTTTAAAGACAGGTATTTGATGCAGCACATTCCTCATTCACTGATTGAAGGAATGATAACTTCTTCCTACGCATTAGGTGCAAAGACTTCTTATATATATGTACGCGGAGAAATGATGGAAGTCATTAGAATTCTTGAAAAAGCAATTTCAGAAGCTTATTCTGCTGGATTTTTAGGTAAAAATATTTTGGGGTCGGACTATTCATTGGATTTATATGTGCACCCGGGAGGTGGAGCATATATCTGTGGTGAAGAGACTGCACTATTAGAATCCTTGGAAGGGGAAAGGGGCAATCCGCGTAACAAGCCTCCTTTTCCAGCAGTATGGGGATTATATGGATGCCCAACAGTTGTTAACAATGTAGAAACTATTGCAAATATACCTTGGATCGTTAATCATGGCGGAGATGCTTACGCTGCTATAGGCATTGGAAAAAGTACTGGAACTAAATTAATTTCTGCTTGTGGTAATATAAATAAACCAGGAGTCTATGAATTAGAATTGGGCATTCCAGTTGAAGAATTTATTTATAGTGATCAATATTGTGGAGGAATTGCAAATGGTAAAAAATTAAAAGCAGTTGTCGCAGGAGGAAGCTCTGTTCCAATATTACCAGCAGCGTTAATTTTAAAAACGGCTCAAGGGGAACCTAGATTAATGACTTACGAGTCGTTGTCAGAAGGTGGATTTATAACTGGCACTATGCTTGGCTCAGGAGGGTTTATTGTTTATGATGAAGATCAATGCATCGTACGGAATACCTGGAATTTTTCAAGATTTTATCATCATGAAAGTTGTGGTCAATGTAGCCCTTGTAGAGAAGGTACTGGTTGGCTTGAAAAGGTACTTCACAAAGTAGAATATGGTCATGGTAAATTGACTGATATGGATTTATTAGTTGATATTGCTGGTAAGATCGAGGGAAAAACGATATGCCCATTGGGTGAAGCTGCTGCATGGCCAGTTGCTTCAGCAATTCGACATTTTAGAGCAGAATTTGAAGAACATGTTAAACATCCCGAGTCCTGTTGTAAGATGCATTTACATTACGAAATGATTGGAAATCATTAAAATGACAGAATAAATTAAATATATTATTTGACAAATGTGAAATTTTTGCAAGTAAATAGCTAACAAGCAAATAGATAAAAGATGAGTGATTTATTAAAGGTAACCATAGATGGCAAAAGTATCGAAGTTCCACAAGGAACTACGATTCTTCAAGCAGCCCGATTAATTGGGGATAAATATCCTCCGGCCATGTGTTATTATTCGAGTATAAAAAACACTGGAGGAAAGTGCCGAGTTTGTTTGGTTAAAGTTACCCAAGGATCAGAAGCCAATCCCCGACCCATGCCGAAACTAGTTGCCTCATGTTTAACAAAAGTAGAGCATGGAATGGTTGTCGAGAATGAAGCTTCAAAAGAAGTCATTGACGCCAGAAATGGTATTGTTGAATTTTTATTGATAAATCATCCTTTGGATTGTCCTATTTGTGATCAGGCCGGAGAATGTGATCTTCAGAATTTATCTTTTGAAAATGGGAAAGGTGAAACAAGATATGAAGAAGAGAGAAGGAAATTTGAAAAAATAGACATTGGACCCAATGTCCAATTGCATATGACCCGATGCATATTGTGCTATCGTTGTGTTTATGCAGCTGAGCAACTAACTAATCAAAGAGTACATGGTGTAATTAATAGAGGCGATGTCTCAGAAATAAGTACCTATATACAACAATCTATAGAAAATGATTTTTCTGGAAATATTATAGATGTTTGTCCTGTTGGAGCTTTGACAGATAAGTCTTATCGTTTTAAACAAAGAGTTTGGTTTTCTAAACCTTATGATGCCCACAGGGAATGTCCTACATGTAGTGGAAAGACAGTTGTATGGAAGAAGGGAGAAGATGTCATTAGGGTTACTGCGAGAAAAAATAAATTTGGAGAAGTAGAAGAATTTATTTGTAATAGTTGTCGATTCGAACATAAATCAGTGAAAGATTGGGTTATTGAAGGACCTCGTAATATGGGGGATGATTCTGTAATCTCAGCAAATAAGTATGAATTACCAGTGGTTTCGCCCGCTGTTTTAGTGGACGCAAAATTTGTTTCAGAATGAGTAGTATCATCTTGTTTAAATTAATTTTTATTTTAGTGATATTCGGTGTTTCACTTTTTATTGCAATGTATGCGACCTATATGGAACGTAAAGTTGCTGCTTTTTTACAAGATCGAATTGGTCCCAATCGCGCAGGTCCATTTGGTCTTCTGCAACCATTAGCTGATGGAGGTAAATTATTTTTTAAAGAAGAATTTATTCCTCTAAAATCAGACCGATGGTTATTTTTAATGGGTCCTGGATTTTTTATGGTAACGGCTTTAATGACTAGTGCTGTGATACCATTTGGTCCTGATTTTATGTACAATAATGAAATGGTATCATTACAAGCTACAGATTTGAATGTAGGTCTATTATATATTTTTGGTGTCGTTTCGTTAGGCGTATACGGTGTGTTGGTTGGAGGTTGGGCATCAAATAATAAATTCTCTTTGTTGGGCGCAATTAGAGCGGCATCACAAAATATAAGTTATGAATTGGCAATGGGCCTTTCCATTATAGCTTTGGTAATGATGACTTCTTCCTTGTCATTAAGAGAAATTGTTAATCAACAACAAGGAGGAAATTGGAATGTATTGTATCAACCGCTTGGTTTTTTAATTTTCCTCATATGTGCATTTGCTGAAACGAACCGAGCGCCTTTTGATTTACCTGAATGTGAGACAGAATTAGTAGGTGGATATCATACTGAATATTCTTCAATGAAGTTAGGCTTTTTCTTGTTCGCCGAATACATTAATATGTTTATTAGTAGTGCTATTTTAGCTACTTTGTATTTTGGCGGGTATCATTTTCCATTTGTAAGTCAAATGGAACCCGGAATGCTAAAGGTTATTTTAAGTGTAATTGTCCTTTTTGGTAAAATCTTTTTCTTTATCTTTTTCTTTATGTGGGTAAGGTGGACATTACCAAGATTTAGATATGATCAATTAATGAATTTGGGTTGGAAAGTATTAATCCCTTTAGCCGTAATTAATATATTACTTACGGGAGGTGTAATATTATTTAAAAGTATGTAATTATGGGAGTATATCAATTGACAAATAGACGAAAGGTAATGCAACGTATTCCAATGAATTTTTGGGAACGGATCTATTTGCCTGCTATTATAAAAGGTATGACAATTACAATAAGTCATCTTTTTAAAAGAAAAGTGACCTACCAATATCCTGAACAAAAACGTCCAATGAGTGATGTATTTAGAGGATTACACATCTTGAAACGCGACGATGAAGGTAAGGAACGGTGTACAGCTTGTGGATTGTGTGCACTTGCATGTCCTGCTGAAGCAATAACCATGACTGCCGCAGAACGTACTTCTAGTGAATTACACTTGTATAGAGAAGAGAAATATGCTGCAGTATATGAGATAAATATGTTGAGGTGTATATTTTGTGGATTATGTGAAGAAGCATGTCCAAAGGCTGCAATTTTTTTACAAAACGACAAAATGGCTCAGGCGAGTTATGAAAGAAGCGATTTTATTTTTGGTAAAGATCGATTAGTTGAACCATTTCTTCAATCTAAATCATGATAGACAAGATTTTTTATATTTTATCAGCTTTGACTATAATCTGTGCAACCTTGGTTGTGGTATCAAGGCATCCAATAAAAAGTGTACTTTTTTTAGTAGCTACATTTTTTTTAATTTCAGCGCATTACATTTTATTGAATGCCCAATTTTTAGCATTGGTCAATATTGTTGTTTATGCCGGAGCAATTATGGTGTTGTTTTTATTTGTGATCATGTTTCTTAATTTGAATAAAGAGATTGAAATTTATAAGAACTATGTTCCTTGGTTTGCTGCACTAATATCTGGTGGATGTTTATTTTTAGTGGTCATTTCAGCACTTGAAAAAACACAACTGAAAGAAGTTGATCTCAATGGGAATTTTAATTTGGGATTGGTTGAAAATTTAGGTGAAGTATTGTATCGCGATTATTTATTGCCAATGGAATTAAGTGCTGTATTATTTTTTATAGCAATGGTTGGTGTAGTATTATTAAATAGAAAGGAAATTCAAGAATAAGTATTCAAAAAAATAAAATAATGAATCATATACCTTCAATTATACAAACAATACCATTAACACATTATATTATTTTAAGTACCATGTTATTTGTAGTTGGTCTGGTTGGTGTGATGGTCCGTAAAAATATAATTATTGTATTTATGTGTATTGAGATTATGCTAAATGCAGTCAACTTAATGTTTGTAGCTGCATCGATATATTATAGTAATACAGCAGGTCAAATTATGGTATTTTTTACTATGGCAGTTGCAGCAGCTGAAGTATCTGTTGGATTAGCTATAATTGTAATGGTATATAAAAATTTAAAAACAACTAATATTGACATGTTTAACCGTTTAAAAGGTTAAATAAACAATATTATACAATTAGAATAAAATAGAAATGGATCCAAATTTTATCATACCGCTGATTATATGGCCACCACTTATTGGATTTTTAATAAATGGTATATTCGGTACGCTAATCAATAAGCGCATAGTAACGTTTATTGCTATAGTAATGCCATTATTGAGTTTAGTTGGAACTTTTTTAGCTTACACTTATTTTGATAATCCATATAATTATAAATTGTATCAGTGGTTTGATATAGAAAAAGAACTCTATGTCAATTTTGGGTTTTATATAGATCATTTGACCATTATCATGTTATTTATAATAACAGGTGTTGGAACTTTAATCCATGTTTATTCTGGAGGATATATGCATGATGATAAAGGTTTTGCAAGGTTCATGTCTTATATGAATTTATTTTTATTTGCAATGATTTTATTAGTTACTGCATCTAATATCATGATATTATTTGTGGGTTGGGAAGGTGTTGGTTTATGTTCCTTTTTATTGATAGGTTTTTGGTTTAAAAATGTGGATTATAACAAAGCTGCTCGAAAAGCTTTTGTTATGAATAGGATTGGTGATTTAGGATTTTTAATTGGGGTATTTTTAATTGCATTTACTTTTGATACTTTAGATATACAATCTATACTTTTTAAATTAGCAGAGACTAAAATTAATGACCCAAACATTATTTTGATTACTATTTGTTTGTTCATTGGTGCAGTAGGAAAATCAGCTCAGATTCCTTTATTTACGTGGTTGCCCGATGCCATGGCGGGTCCAACACCTGTGTCGGCATTAATTCATGCCGCAACTATGGTTACTGCCGGAATTTATTTAATCAGTAGAATGCATGGTTTATTTGAGTTGGTTCCTTTAACTAATACAATCATTTCAAGCATTGGATTAGCTACAGCTTTAGTTGCAGCAACTATAGCGTTAAAACAGAATGATATCAAGAAAGTATTGGCTTATTCTACAGTAAGTCAATTGGGTTATATGGTTGTTGCATTAGGATGTGGTGCATATATTACAGCCATCTTTCATGTAATGACACATGCATTTTTCAAAGCATTGCTGTTCTTAAGTGCAGGAAGTGTAATTCATGGATTACATGGTGAACAAGATATTCAAAATATGGGGGGGCTACGGTCTAAAATGAAATGGACGCACCTTGTTTTTTTAATTGGAACTTTGGCTATTGTAGGATGTCCACCATTAGCTGGATTCTTTTCAAAAGATGAAATATTGGCGAAAGCTTATAGTTCTAATTTTTGGTTATTTTTTGGTTTAGCCTGCGCATCAGTATGTACAGCGTGGTATATGTTTAGAATTTATTTTGCAACCTTTTTTGGGTCATTCAGAGGAAGTGAGCAAAAATGGGAAAAGGTGCATGAATCACCTGCAATTATGTTAGTTCCGCTTTTTGTATTGGCATTATTTTCTATAATAGGGGGCTTTTTCGGTATGCCAGAAATTATGCATCAAACACATTTCATAGGTTCATATTTATCGACCGTAATCAAAGAACCTAAGCATGAAATTTCACATTTTTTTGAATATAGTCTTTGGGCAACAACAATATTAGTGTTAGCAATAATTTCATGGATTACTTATAAACGATACGGGAATGCTACAGAACAGACTTTTAATAAAATTCCTAATAGTATAGGTTTGTTTTTGAGTAAGAAATATTATTTAGATGAAATTTATGATTTCATTATTGTACGACCATTGAAATTTATCGGTACTTGGTTTAAAGATGTATTTGAGTTCAAGTTTGTACGAAGGGTTGTGTATTCACCAGGTTTCATTCTCAATCAAGGTAGTGTAGGTTTAAAGTCGTTTCAATCCGGTAATATCAGTTGGTATATAATAAGTATGATTATTGGATTGATCGCATTTTTTCTTCTTTTTTTGAAATAAATTATTGAACTATGTATTCCGTATTAATTCTAATTTTAATTCCTCTGATCAGTTCAATTCTAGCATTTGTTTCAAGTAAAAAATGGGCTGGGATTATTGCAGTTGGTGCAAGTTTAATCAGTCTATTTTATTTTTTGATTCTTATTAGTGGTTTCAATGCTATGCACGAGATGACTAATAATGATAGCTTTAAATGGATACCGGGAACAAGTATTACTTTCCATGTGGGAATGGATGCATCAAGCATTATAATGAGTTTATTAACTTTATTGGTAATACCACTAAGTTTAATTGCAACATTTACAAAGAAGGAGGAAAAAAAATCATCCTATTATGGATTGATGTTATTGACATTGTCAGCGCTTTTAGGCTTTTTTAGTGCGCAGAATCCATTGACGTTTTATTTGTTTTTTGAAATTACCTTGATTCCTATTTATTTCATTGTTTTAATGTATGGAGGTGTAGAAAGAAAGAAGGCGGTATTTGAGTTTTTTATTTATACCGTTTTTGGTAGTTTGATCATGTTAGGAGGTCTAATTTTTATGCATTATAAATTAGGAGCAAATCAGATTTTGGATTGGTCTAATTTATATTATTTCACATTTGATTTAAACACTCAATATTGGATTTTTGCCGCGCTGTTTATTGCATTTGCCATTAAATCACCACTTTTTCCGTTTCATAGTTGGCAAGTAAAACTCTATTCACAAGCAGATCGCCAAACAATGATGGTTATTGCAGGTATTTTGTCAAAAATGGGTGTATATGGTTTATTGAGATTTAATTTTGTTTTTCCTGATGCGCTTCAACAATTAAGTCCATATCTAATCCCGTTATGTATTTTTGGAGTAATTTATGGGGCATTGATTGCATGGAGACAAACAGATATAACCAAATTGCTAGCATACTCATCATTATCGCATCTTGGTCTAATTACAGCAGCTATATTAAGTAATGATATTACAGCTCAACAAGGAAGTTTATTCCAAATGTTTTCTCATGGATTGGTTGCTGCAGCATTATTTTTTGTTGCCGATGTTTTAATACAAAGAACAGACGAACAATCAATAATGGCAAGTTCAGGATTAGCTAAAGATAACCCAAGAATTGCAGTTTATTTTTTCATTATTGTTTTAGCATCAATAGGACTTCCTATGACGAGTGGGTTTGTAGGTGAATTTTATATGTTGTGGGGGATGACAAAAGTTAATATTTGGTATGGCGTACTTGGTGGATTGACCATAATATTAAGTGCTATATACATGCTGAGGTTTTATCAAAAATCAATGTTTGGTGAAGCTATTGGAAATAATAAGATTAGTTTACCATTGAGATTGAATGAAGAATATGTTTTTATTATAGTTGTAATACTTGTTATTTCATTGGGTGTTTTTCCTAAAACCTGGATTGATCTATCAAAGTTTGCAGTAAGCCAATTTATTAACGTAAAAAGTAATCAATAATTCATGCTATCGATCGTCATTTTAACCATAGTCGCAACCATTACGTTATATCTTGGATTTCAAAAGCAGCGTGGGCTGATCATTCCATTTGGTTTATTAGGTTTAATATTCTCTGTATTTTGTTTAGTTAATAATGTACAATTATGGAATGAATGGATGCAAGGGTTGATGAGTGTGGATTCCATTTCAAAGACCCTATCAATTATTATTTTAGTTGCAGCGATTTTTATTTTGCCCTTTTTTAATTTATTTAATAAAAGAGGAAATGAAGAAGTTGGAGATGTTACGGGATTGTTTCTTTTTTCATTGGTGGGAATCATCATGATGGTATCCTATAGAGATATGATTATACTGTTCCTGGGTGTGGAAATAGTATCAATTGCAATGTATATATTGGCAGGTGCAGATAGACGAAAATTGAGTTCAAATGAAGCTTCTCTTAAATATTTTATAATGGGAGCTTTTGGTAGTGCTATTTTATTGTTTGGTATTGCTTTGTTTTATGTATCGACAGGAACGATGAATTTAGATAAACTCACCAATATTAACTTTTCATCTTTATCCCAATTGAGTGTTCTCATTATTTTTTGTGGATTGGCATTTAAAGTTGCTTTAGTTCCGTTTCATTTTTGGGCTCCAGATGTTTATGAAGGTACCCCAACCATCTACACAGGAATTATGGCTACTATTGTTAAAATTGGCGCCTTTGGAGCTTTGTATCAATTTATAACTTTGGGAAGTGGATTTATACCATCATGGATGTTTTGGTTAATTAGCTTAATTGCCTTGGCTTCGATGTTATTAGGAAATATTATGGCCCTTGGTCAAACAAGCATGAAACGACTACTCGCATATTCCAGTATTGTTCAAGCCGGATTTATTGTTATTGGATTTATTAATATTACGCCTCAAAATGCATGGCAAGTAATTTATTATTTAGTGGCTTATACTTTAGCATCCTTGGTCTGTTTCTTTTCAATTCATTTTATTGAAGAGCAAAAAGGAACTGATCAAATAAGTGCTGCAGAGAATTTATATTCGGAAAATCCTTTTTTGGCCATTGTTTTTAGTATAGCTTTAATTTCCCTTGGGGGTATTCCATTAACAGCAGGTTTTATGGCGAAATTTTTTATATTGAACAACGCAGCATATAACAATTCCATTACGTTAGTGGTAATAGCATTAGTTTTAGCGGTGGTATCCATGTATTATTATTTTAGATTGATCAATATGATGTTTACCAACAAAATCAATGCTATTAATTGGAATATAGGATGGATGTATCAATTTTTGTTTGTAATCTTATCAGTTTTGACAATTGCATTCGGGACCATGCCAACGTTATTAGTGGATTGGCTAAAATAACTCAATGGACAAGTCAGCAACTTAACTTAATCTCATGATTCTTATGCAGATTCGACTTGGAGTACTTCTTTTTTTTTACTTTTGTTTAATAGCATGCAAATCTGATCAACAAAAAATTCTGAGTACTCATTTTTCCAATGATTATGACACGCTGGAAGTTTTGAATCATCGTATTTTTGAGCATTCAAATTCGGATTCACTTTATATAGATAGAGCAAAATTTTATTTTGAAAACGAAAAATTTGATTCTGCCATTGTCGATATTAAACAGGCAATATATTTAAACCCAAAACAAGCGAATTATTACTTCTATTTATCAGATGCCTATTTGATGGCATATGATTCTAAAAAAGCATTGGCTATTTTAGATACAGCCATCGTTGAATTTCCAGAATATATTCCAGTTTTTTTAAAGAAAGCCAAACTTCAGCTTATTTTGAAATCGCATATGAATGCTATTGCAACTTTGGACAGAGTTTTTATTTTAGATCCACAGAATGCTGACGGGTACTACTTAGCAGGTCATATATTATCTGAAATGGGAGATACTGGTCGTGCTATAAATAGTTACCAAAAAGCGGTAGATTTGAATCCGGATTTAAGAGAAGCATGGATTCAATTGGGAGATGTTATGACTTCTTTAAATAATCCACTTGCCTTAAGATATTATGAAAATGCAATTCGATTGGATACTTCGGATATTGAAACCTTGCATAACCGGGCATATGCGTTGCAGAAATTTGGAAAATTAAACGAAGCGATATTTGAATATAAATCAAATATTAGCCATTTTCCGAATTATGAATTAAGCTATTATAATTTGGCATTATTATATTCAAAATCTGATTCTAATGACCTCGCAATTACATACTTTACCGATGCGATTAAATTAAATGATCAAGAAGCCAGTTCCTATTATCATAGGGGTAGGTGTTATGAAAAATTATTGAAAAAAACTGAAGCTTTAGTGGACTATAGGAAAGCTATTGAATTAGATCAAAATTATACTGAAGCCAAAAAAAGTTTGAGTCGATTGGAAAAACAGAATAATTGAATACTTATTAATCTGATTTGTGATTGAAAAATTCAATTAATTTTTGTGCCATACTTGCACCAACAATCGCAGTTATATCTTCCATTGTACTTGTTTTGATATTTGATACGCTACCAAAATGGCTTAGTAATTTTTTAGTTGATTTAGTACCAATTCCCTTTATTTGATCAAGTTCAGAAGTAATCATTGATTTCGATCTTTTTAAGCGATGAAATGTAATTCCAAATCTATGGGCTTCATTTCTAAGTTGTTGAATAAGTTTTAGAGATTCGGATTTTTTATTTATATGTAAGGGAACTGGATCATCAGGAAAATAAATTTCTTCAAGTTTTTTTGCTATTCCTATAACTGTAAATTGATTTCTTAATTGGAGTTCATCTATGGCTTTCATGGCTGAAGATAATTGACCTTTGCCGCCATCGATAATGATTAACTGTGGAAAGGTTTGTCCTTCATCTTTTAATCTTTTATATCTTCTGTAAATAACTTCTTCCATAGACGCAAAGTCGTTTGGTCCAACAACCGTTTTAATATTATAATGCCGATAATCCTTCTTGGATGGTTTGGCATTTTTGAATACTACACAAGCAGAAACTGGATTTGTACCTTGTATATTAGAATTATCAAAACACTCAATATGCAATGGAATGCTAGTCATACTTAATTCTGTTTTAAGTGTTGTAAGAATTCGTTCTGCAGGAGATTGTTTTGCAGTTTTATTCATTGCCTCACGTTTTTTCTGCATTAAAAAATACTGTGCATTTTTTTGTGAAAGATCTAATAGTTTTTTCTTGTCTCCACGTAATGGTACTGTAATGCTTACCTGATTTTCTATGGTTTCAACTTGCATTGGAACAATAATTTCGGGAGCTATACTATTGAATTGTTCCCGTATTTTTTGAATGGCTAGAGTTAAAATTTTGGCAAGATCATCATCAAGATTTTTTGTTGCTTCAATGGTAATGGTTTGATTAATGGCGCCTTGAATAACTTTCATAAAGTTTATATAAACGGTTTCATCATCACTTGCAACCGAAAAGACATCTACGTCCTGTATGGTATGACTTACTACTGTAGATTTACTCTGATAATCTTCAAAAGCTGATAATTTTAATTTCCATAATTGAGCCTTTTCAAAATCAAGAGTCTCAGCATATTTATTCATCTGAAATTTGATGAATTCCTTTACGGGTTTAAAATGCCCTTTTAAAATATTTTTTATTTGAAAAATGCGCTCATTATATTGAATTTCAGATTCGAAATGTTCACATGGTCCCATGCAGTTTTTAATATGATATTCTAAACATACTTTATATTTATTTTTTGCAATTAGATTGGGATTTAAATTTAATGCGCATGATCTTAATGGAAATAAACCTTTAATCAATTCCAAAATAACTTCAGTTCTAAATTTAGATGTGTAAGGCCCAAAATAGACACTACCATCTTTAATTATTTTTCTTGTGAATAGGACTCTAGGAAATGGTTCATTTTTTATACAAATGTAACTGTATGTCTTACCATCCTTCAACATAACATTGTATCGAGGTTGGTTCTTTTTTATTAATGTGGCCTCGAGAAGTAGTGCATCATGTTCTGTTTCGACTATTGTAAATTCAATTTTATGTGCTGATTTTGTTAAGGCTTTTGTTTTGCCGGTTATGTATTTTTTATCTCCAAAATAAGAGTTTAACCTGTTTTTTAAATTCTTTGCTTTTCCAACGTATAATATCACACCTTTAGAATCCAGAAATCTATAAACACCAGGTTCAGTTGTTATTCCAGTTGCAAAGAGTTTGAATTCTTCATAAGTCATTGTATACCAATTTTAAAAAAAATGTAAGCGCTAGTCTTTTGGAAAAGGTATAGAATTGGAATTCACTATATTCCAATTTTTGTAAGCAAAAAGTCTTTTATTTTTTAACAGTAATTTTTCTATTTTTGCAATCAATTTATATTTCCATTTTTCATGTTTCATTAATTCGCGGTTAAGTTTGAATTTATTATTGTAGTGTAATTCTGAATTCCAGTTCATTTTTCCAATAAACGAAAACATTACTTTAGGGTGTGTTTCTTGAAAAATATCTAGTTTTGATAAATCTCCATAATTAAAGTGCGCTGACTTTTGTTCATATATTTTATCAATAGATAATGGATCATGATACATTTTGTCCATTACCTTAGATTTGATTTGCATATGTTTCGGAGGTCTTACCCAACCATAATGATAGATATCTGCTGGAATTTCAATGACATTTAATTTTTTAGTGTTATCTTTAATTAAATAATTATTACCAATGAATGGTGTGATTCGTTTAAAAGACTGGGCATCACCCCATGAATGAATATCAGAATGATTTCGCACGATTCTGATTTCTTTGTCATACCAACCTTTATTATTTAAGTAATGATTATAATCTCCAAAAAAGTGTTTATATCTAAACAAAAATCCATCGATTCGTAGATCTAATAAATAGAATTTGCAATATTTAATTATGATTTCCAAATATTTTTCATGGATCACTTCATCCGATTGTAGATAGAGCAGCCAATCACCTGAACACTGCGATTTAGCCAAATCAGTTTGGTGCGCATATTCACTGCCACTGGGATACATAATGGGATTCCAAATCGTATGAATAACCTTGATTTTAGGACTTTCTATAGATTGAATTAAATTTAAGGTCTGATCATCCGGATCACAATCCCCTAAGGCTATAACAAATTCATCTACAATTTCTAATACCGATAGAATTGATTCTTTAACCGGATAATATAATTTATCCGTATTTTTCATGAACGTGAATCCACTGAGTTTCATTTTATGAGATGCTTTGCTGTTATTGTTTCGCGAACATCCACTTCATAATTTCTTTTATAGTTGCTTTTTTACCGTACATAAGAATTCCGGTTCTGAATATTCTACCTGCTATAAATACAACAAAATAGGCAAATAAAATCAGTGTTAAAAGTGATAATCCAATTTGCCATAAAGGTGGATCAAAAGGAATTAATGCTGGCATAACAATGGGTGAAAACAATGGAAAAATACTTGCGAATAAAGCCAATGCACTATCTGGTTCTCTAATGGCTTGAAACATAATGTAAATAGCAAGAATGATTGGAATGGTTATGAGTATGGTTAAGGACTGAGAATCATTTATATCATCCCCAACAGCCGCACCAATTGCTGCAAATAATGCTGCATAAACAAAATAGCCACCTAAGAAATAGAGAACAAAAATGAAAATTATTTTTAACCAATTTAGGTTACCAATTTCATGTATTATCATTGACATTTCTTCAGCCTGATTTAGATTGTTGTTTGGTAAGGTATCTGCAGCAGCCTTGATTTCCTCAGGATTAAATCCTGCTATATGAATACCGACAATAAATATGATGGGTATCATAATCGTCCATATCGCCAATTGAGTAAGACCAACTAGTCCTACACCAATGATTTTTCCAAGCATTAATTCTGTAGGTTTAACAGATGAAATAATGACTTCAACGATACGGTTTATTTTTTCTTCAGTAACTGAGCGCATTACCATTGCACCATATAAAAAGATAATAAAAAAAATGATATAACCCATTGCACCGCCAATTACAGTTGCAATTTTACTTGTATATGATGATTTATCACTGACATCAGGTGATATAGGTTCAGGATCTATGGTAATCTCCGTTTCTAATTTGTCAAGTTCAGAATTATTTAAATTAAGAATTTTAATTTTATGATTTCTCATGCCTGTCGCAAGATATTTATTTAGGCGAGATTCCATCTCAATATCTAAAGGTTTATCTGAATAGTAATATGCAGTATAGTTTTTAACGTCAGCACCTGCGAATCTGGGCAATACAAGTATGGCATCCAATTCGTTTCTTTGAAATTTTGCTTTTAATGAATCAAGAGGTTCATTGGAAGTACTAAACTCAAATCGTTTAGTATTTGTAGGAAGTGTTAATTCAACCGTACTTTGATCTGATACCACAACACGGTAATTTTTTTTACTTTCGTAACTAAAAATTACACCAACTACTACAAAGAACAATAAAAAACCAAGAGGAGTTAGTAGCGTTGTTAAAATAAATTTTTTATTTTTAACTCTAGTCAAATATTCTCGGTTAATAATAAGATTAATTTTATTCATAATTCACTTCATTTACTGTACGAATAAAGATATCGTTGAAAGTGGGAAGTAATTCCCGTAGTGACTTGATTTGTATATTTTGATCTATTAGGTATTTTAAAATATCATTCAATTTTTGATTTTCTTCTAATTGAATTATTATAGATCTGGCTTTATGATTATTTAATTTCAGTGATGTATAAATTGATTCTGGAATTTCTTCATAAGTCATAATTTCATAAATATTCTCTTTAAATCGATTCCGGATATCGTTAACGTGGCCATTTAATACCACTTTTCCTTTATTCATTAACACGATTTCTTCACACATTTCTTCAACTTGTTCCATTCGGTGAGTAGAAAATAATATGCTGGATCCTTCATTTTTAAGTCTAATGATTTCATCTTTTATTAAGTTTGAATTAATGGGATCTAATCCGGAAAAAGGTTCATCAAGAATAATTAATGAAGGTTTATGTACAACCGTAGCGATGAATTGAATTTTTTGAGACATACCCTTGGATAGTTCTTCTATTTTTTTGTTCCACCAGGATTCAATTTCAAATTTTCTCATCCAATAAACGACAGCAGCCTCAGCATCTATTTTTGAAAATCCTTTGAGTCTGCATAAATAAACCAGTTGTTCACCTACTTTCATTTTTTTATATAGACCACGTTCTTCAGGCATATATCCAATCGAAGGATTTTTTATTACAGAAGTATCTAAGCCATTTAATAATACTTGCCCTGAGTCTGCATGGGTGATGCCTGTAATAATTCTGATGAGCGAAGTTTTTCCAGCACCATTTGGACCTAATAAACCAAATATTGATCCACCCGCAACTGAAAAGCTAACATTATCCACTGCTTTTACAGATGAGTATTCTTTATTAATTTTTGTGAGTTGTAATAGATCATTCATATCTTACTTATTCAGACGCTAATATAAGTCCAATAAGTTAATTGAATATGCTTTTTCGACTGAACAGAAAATTTCATAGATTGTGGTATGGAACTATTTCGACGATTTAATTGTTCAAAGGGTGAATTGATTTTTTATTTAATTACATCAACAATCCGCTGTATATGAAAATTTTTTTATTAGCTTTCGTTTTATTTAATTCCAGTATTAATTTGTTAACTTCTCAATCTCAGGAAGTAAATAGACAAATGAGCTTAGGAATTCAAAATGGTATTTCTGTAAGTATACCGAATGCAGATGATAAATTAATAAATAAAATTTGGAAAAAATATACGGATGATTATGGTAAATTGAATAAAAACAAGAAGGCAAAAGAAGTTTTTATTGAGGGTGCTAAGATTAAATCTATTTTTGGGGAATTACCTATGGATTTATATGCTGTAATAGAGGATCAATCCATTATAGTATTTTTTGATATTAAATCAGGATTTTTAGGATCCAAGGACCACCCTAAGGAATTTGCGGAAGCACAAAGGTTTATAACAGAATTTGGGTATGAAGTTCAAAGAGAGCAAGTGCGAAACGAACTCGAAGATGAACAAGACAAATTGAAGCAGTTTGAAAAGAATTTGGATAAGTTAAAGAAGGATAACATATCCTATAATAAAGATATCGAAGACGCTAAAGAAAAGATTAGAAAGGCTGAAGCCAATATAATTACTAATGGACAAGACCAAAAGAAAACAGTATCTGAAATAGAATCTCAATCTAAAATTGTGGATCAAGTAAAAAATAAACTGAACATGATCGGAAAATCAAAGTAATACATATATATAATAAAAATATATAAATATTTACTAACAACAGTTTTTATCAAAAAGCAGTCTTTAATTTAGCCCCAAGCTCGTTTTTAAATCATAATATTATATTACATTTTTTTATAATATTATATATTTATTTAATAAGTGTTTGAAAATGAATCAGCTTTTGACACCATTTATTTATATTAAGATTTATTCTAATATATAGATTACTTGTATTAATTTTACAGTATAGTTATACACAGGTTTTGCACAGATTAATTGAGGTTACTAACATTATCACTAATTTATATATAATATTATATTAATTTGTTACTATGTAGCTTTGTGACGCTTTAAGAATTATGGAAAATCAAACAAAACCTAGCAATAAATCAATGTCTGTCGTGAGTGGGAAACTACCAGTCGACTTTTCAAATCTTGCTTATGAACGGCTCCAACCCCAAGCAATAAACCTTGAAGAAGCAGTATTAGGAGCCGTAATGTTAGATAAAGACGCCATTTCTATTGCAATGGAAATATTACGTCCTGAATCTTTTTATAAATCCGCTCATGCTACCATTTTTAAAGTGATGATTAAGTTATTTGATTTATCACAACCCGTTGATCTATTAACGGTTTCAGAGCAACTTCGCAAAGCTGAAGAGCTAGAAAATGTAGGCGGACTTCCTTATATTCTTGAATTATCTAATAAAGTAACATCATCTGCTAATGTCGAATATTACGCCAGAATAGTTGCTCAAAAATATATACAAAGGGAATTGATCAGAGTCTCTACTTTGATTATTAAAGACTCCTTTGAAGATACCAAGGATGTGTTGGATATGTTGGATCAAGCTGAACAAAACTTATATGAAATTACTGATAAAAACTTGCGTAGAGGCTATGAATCAGTAGGTTCTTTAGCCCGAAAAGCCCAAAAACAACTCGAAACCTTAGCTGGTTCAACAGAAGGTATTACAGGAATCCCATCGGGTTTCCCGGATTTGGACAAATTAACATCCGGATGGCAAAAATCCAACTTGATCATTATTGCTGCCCGACCAGGTATGGGAAAAACGTCATTTACTTTAGCTTTGGCTCGAAATGCTGCAATGGATTATAAAAGACCGGTCGCATTATTTTCTTTGGAGATGAATAATTTGGAATTAGTTAATAGACTTATCTCTATGGAGGCTGAAATTGAGGGTGGTAAAATGAGAAATGCCAAGTTGGAGGAATACGAATGGACTCAACTCAATTTTGCAATTGAAAAATTAAGTGATGCACCGCTTTATATTGATGATACACCTTCGCTAAATGTTTTTGAATTAAGAGCTAAGTGCAGAAGGCTACATCAAAATCATGGTGTTAGTATGGTGATCATCGACTATTTGCAATTAATGACAATAGGTTCCAATGATAAACGATCAAGCAGGGAACAAGAAATTTCTTCGATATCGCGTGCTTTAAAGGGATTGGCTAAAGAGTTGAATATTCCTGTTATAGCTTTATCACAGCTTAACCGTGCTGCCGAAACCAATACTGGAAATAAACGACCGCAGCTTTCCCATTTACGTGAATCAGGAGCCATTGAACAAGATGCGGACATGGTTATGTTTATTTATAGACCAGATTATTATGATCTGGAAGAGCAAGCCGAAACAGTAAGAGGAATGACTGAACTAATAATTGCAAAACATCGAAATGGTGCAACGGATACAGTCAAAATGATGTTTAAAGAACAATATGCCAAATTTATACCATATACTGATGAGCATACCATGTTTGGAGGAAGTACAACACCAAATGTTAGAATAATACCATCAAGAATCAATGAAGAAGACACCATCCCATTCTAAAAAACCCTTGACCAGAACTTCAATAGGACCCATGCGATTAAACAAGTATGTGGCACATTGTGGTATATGTTCAAGACGTCAAGCGGCAGATTTAGTCAAATCCGGCAAGATCAAAGTTAATGATCAAGTTGAATTGAATCCATCCTATGAAGTAAAACCAAAAGACAAAATTGCTTATTTAGACAAAAATATCAAGCCGGAAGAAAATAAAGTTTACATCCTGATTAACAAACCGAAAGATACAATAACCACACTCAAGGATGAACGCGACAGGAATACCGTAGCCCAAATTCTGGAAGGTAAAATAGAAGAAAGGGTATATCCAGTGGGACGTTTAGATCGAAATACTACAGGATTATTGGTTATGACAAATGATGGAGATCTATCTCAAAAATTAGCACATCCTTCTCATAAAGTCAAGAAAATTTATCATGCTAGCCTAGATAAGAATTTAACTGCTGCAGATTTTCAAAAAATTCAAAAAGGCGTGTTACTTGATGATGGTGTTGCAACAGTAGATAGCATAGATTTTGTGGATGGTAAAAAAGATGAAGTAGGTATAGAAATTCATATTGGTAAAAATAGAATTGTTAGACGTATTTTTGAACATTTAGGCTATGAAGTTCAGAAATTGGATCGTGTCTATTACGCCGGGTTGACTAAGAAAAATCTTCCACGAGGAAAATTTAGACATCTTACAACTCAAGAAGTCATTATGTTGAAACATTTTATATAGAAAGATTGCCCATGAAAAAACCAAATTCAAAGGAGTACGTTCCTTATTTCAAAAAGTATATTGATCTGGTTGAAGACGGAAATTTTTTTGAATTATTTGATGAAAACACAAATCAAATTTTACAGTTTTTTGGCGCCATTCCCGAATCAAAACACAACTATAAATATGGTCCTGATAAATGGACTGTCAAACAAGTATTGATGCATATTAATGATACTGAAAGAGTCTTTGCATATCGTGCCTTGATTGGAGGTAGACAGGACGAAAAGACGAAATATAATTATATGGATGAAAATTGGTACGCAGATCATATCAATGTAGATCACATGGATATGTCAAAACTAGTTGAAGAATTTTCAGCTATCAGATTAAGTTCTAAATTTCTTTTTGAATCTTTGAATGAAGTTCAATCTTCCTTTATTGCGCATGGAACGGAAGCATGGTTTTCTCCACAAGCAATTGGTTATGCCATGATAGGACACGCTGTACATCATAAAAATGTAATAGAGGATCGATATTTATAATCAAAGTGATATAACAAAATAAAGTCGGAAATGAATTGATGTTAGAATAAAAGTTGATTGATAATTTAAGGTTAAATAAAATATTGAAAGGATTATATAAAAATTAAAATTATAACAATTGTAAAATGAAAAAAATAGCTATTGTATTTATGGTGATTATTGCTGTTATAGCATGTAAAAAAAATAATAAAATATTATCTTTTTCAGAAAGAACTTCTGAAATAAGGACCAGTGTCAAAAAAGTCATTAAGGGAACCGACACGACCAATTTTTATGACCCTGCCTTATTAATAGGTGCTAAAATTCCAATATTTGAAATAGCATCTTTAGACAGCACCATCTTTAATAATAATTCTATATATGGAAAAAAAGCTATTCTCCATTTTTGGTATAGAACTTGTCCAAATTGTATGACAGAATTGCCAGGATTAATTAAATTTTATGATGAATTTAGAAATCAAAATATTGAAGTTCTTTCATTCGCCAGAGATACAAAAGATGAATTATCTGAAGTCATCAAAAGTGTACCATTTAATTTTCCAGTACTGGTAAATTGTGGACCATTAATGGATTTTACTTTTGAGCATATGTATGGATATCCATTTATTTTATATGTTGATGAAAAAGGCGTCATCACCAATTATATACGTGGTGAATCCAATGAAACACCATCGGCTGATGGAATGTATCAACAATTAAAAACAATGGTTCAAGGGAATAAAAAGTAATTGTGGTTTAATTGTTCAATTCATATAGTTCCAATAAATTAAAATGAGCATCTCCAATTAATGTATTATAAGAAATTTATGTAATACCTATTTTTGGATGAGCTGTTCCTATTGATTAATTTCGTTGAAGTTCCTTAGCAATTAGATTTGGAAATTCTTCAGGAGAACAGGTAAACACAGGAATTTTTAAATTCGCCATTTCTGATGCTACCTTGTGATTATATTCAGCCATTCCTGAATCATTTAACCCTAAAAGGCATTGAATTTGTAATCCTTGATTTAATAATAATTGGGTCATACTCAGCAGATCTTTTATAGATCCTCCTTCATCTAAATCACTAATTAGAAAAAGTATTGCTTTAGATGGTATTTTGATTTTTTGATGGACATAATTCATAGCATAAGCTATATCCGTACCACCTCCCATTGGAACACTGAATAAAATATCCACTGGGTCATGATATTGATTGGTCACGTCGGAAATGGCTGTGTCAAAAAAGATAATATGTGTTTGTACGGATTTAAGAGAAGCAAGAATAGATCCTATGATTGAAGCATATATTGCACTAGAAATCATAGATTCACTTTTATCAATAAGTAGAATGATTTCATTTATTTTATAACCTTGTTTATATCCATACCAGACCTCTGGAATAATGAATAGTTGATCGGGTTGATAATTTTTTATATTCCTATGAATCGTTTTTTTCCAATCAATAATGGATCCGGTTGGGTGAACTGGTTTGCTTCTTGAGAATAGTCCGCTTTGGACAGCAAATTGAAGTTTGGGTTTTAATTTTTTTTCAAGCTCCTTAACTAATTTTTGTACCAATGTTCTGGCTACAGATTTGGTTTTATCAGGCAATAATTGTTGCAACTGCAATATGGTTGCAACCATATTAATATCAGGCTCTATCTGTTCCAATAACTCTGGTTCGAGTAACATTTCTTTGATACCTTGACGTTCTAATGCATCTTGTTGCATAATACGTACAATGCCAGGAGGAAAATAGCTTCTTAGACCATCCATCCATTTGCGAATTTTATGAGAAGATTTTCCTAATCCTCCCGTTTTACCATGAGTATATAAAGATGACAATAGATCATCTATTGCTTCATCATCCGAACTCAATTCAATGGCATCATCTTCATCTTCTGTTTTGCCAAGTACCAATCTCCATCTTGAATCTTCAGAAAGCATAAATTATTAAAATTAGACAAATATAAAGTTTAGATTGGTAGGTCTACTACTAATTAAGTAAAATTATGATAATAAATTCCAAACTACCAATTTAGATTTTTGGATTTCAGTTTTATTTGGATAATGCTATTGTTTTATTAATTTTTCAACTGCTATGATTTTACCCTTCGAAATAACTTGAAGAAAGTATAAACCTGAATCCAGAATACTTGCATCGATATTTTGAGTTTGAATAAGTGGATCACATCGCTTTTCCAAAATATTTCGACCTGTTACATCTATTATTTGAAATATCATTTCGGAAGTGACAGAATGTTGCATTTCAATTGAAAAATGTCCATTATTAGGATTAGGATAAATTCTTATTCGTTTTTGCTGTTCATTGTGAGTAGAAACCCAGATAGGTACTCTAGAGCTGCACATCTCAATATTATCAATACCGATAACAGACATAACAGAATCATTTTGATTTTGAAGACAAATTACCAGATATTTTAATATTGGATCATGCTGATCATTTATTGACGTGTCAAATCTTTGATAACTATTTTCTTTATCATCTAGTTTATCTTTCATAGCTTTTCTTAATATTTCTGCAGAGCTTGCAGGATTTAATGTAGAATCGCTTTGCAAACGCATAACAATGTCTACAGCTAACAGATGATCAAGAAGTCTATTTCTCTTATAATTAATATAATCAAAGCCGATATTTATATATTTGTCCACCGGCAAATCAACTTGTTGCCAAATACCTGCAAAATTATTTTTATTTCCGATCAGAAGAACACTTCCATCATCGGATGCTCCAGAACTGTCTTCAACAATGACTAGTCCATCTCCATCATTTGGAAATAATGTCCAATTAGCAATTTTGCCTCGACTTTTAGCTAATTGACTTTTACTTAATACACCTTTGACGAGACCTTCAGTGAAATCTCCATTTTTTATAGTGCTAGATTCACATAATCTGAAATGTGGATTTGGAAAACAATTTACAGTTACTTTTCTACAATAAAAAGCTCTACATGTATCCAATTTTACCGGATCTATTCTTGTTACAGACATACACACAGTATAAATACCTGGTATAGAAAATTGGAAAATTTGACTATTATTGCCTATGGAATTTCCAGGAATTGGAGTAATAGATGGGGAAACTGACCAGGTGATTTTATCATTTGAACATAGATCTTTGGGCTTTATTGTTCTATTACAATTTGAAGAATTTCCACTTACAAAAAATCCATGAAGCACATCTTGATTTAGTGAATCACATGGACATGGACAATTGGCAAATGAAAAATTTATTTTGCAAACACAAATATTAGAACCGCATTGACCAGAAATATTCAACATATATTGAACCCCTGAACTAAACCATGTCGAATTCAAATTTATATTAAACTGTCCAGTCGTAGAATTGATATCGGTGGTTCCACTAGTGATGATTTGTCCACCAATTGTTGACATAATATTCCAATGAATAGAATCTCGAATGCAATTGGAAGCATTACAATTTAGGTTTCCTTGAAAAAAGAAATTTTGACCTGATTTTGAACAAGGTAATTGCATAGGCAAGGTATTACAAGATACTGGTATAATTGCCGTTGGCCAGTTCGGGTTAACAAAAGAAAGAAGAGAAAATGATTTGCATTGACAGGTGTCGCATATTAATTTTATCGAATCTCTAAACACTTTATCAAAACAAGGCTTAGGTGGAACTACTGAATAATCATATTCAAGTGCAGTCCACGAAATATAATAAGTTCCACTGTTGACATAACTATGCATGGTCATAGTTCCAGCACCAAAATGACCAGAAGTTGATGTTCCATCTCCCCAAAATATAGGTCCTATCGAATCACAATTAGGTAAGTTACCAATGTTGAGTGTGGCTTTGCATTTATTATTATCTACAGTTAAAGTTACAGCATTCGCTATTCCCAATTCAAAATCAAATGGATTGGAACAACAATCATGTCCATCTGCATTAAAGTAAATGATACATGGGCAAATATTACTTCCGCAATGTCCATTTATTGTAAGCGTGTATATTCCTGTTATTGAAAAAGTTGAATTTGTAAATGGTATATTAAAATTGGGAGTAGCCTGCACACTAGAAATTGTGATAGGAATAAATCCAGGTGGGCCTGTAAGAATCAAATCAACTGTTGTTTGTGGACAATTCGTATCCAAACAAGTAAAGGAAGACAAAAAGTGAATGGGTAGAATTGCGGTAGAAGCAGGTACTAATAAAGTATCACCACAATCATATGGTAAAAGTGGACCGCGACCAATATTGTACTTTAAATCAAATGGACCACAAATGCAGGTATCGCAAGCAGTAATATTGAATAAGGTGCACATTTTTTTACTATTGCATTCATCAAATACATTGACACAAATCTGATGTGTACCATTTTGAGTAAAATTATAGGTCCACGATCCATTAGGATTGGTGATCACCTGTGAAACATTTGCTCCATCAAGTGAAGGAGGGGTACTAAATAAATGACAGGTATCAAATTGCGGTGCAGTTACAGTAACTTTACAATTAGTAATTACCACTGTAAATCCTTGATTAACAAGATTTGAAAATGTGGTAGAATCTGCACAACAGGTTTGGCATGGATCCTTCTCTCCCCATGTAATAAAACTATTTGAAATATTTACACCTGCAACAGTATCAGTAGTATTTATTGGAAATATTATTTGATTAATTGGAGCAAGATTTGTTGGTGTTAATGAAACAGTTTCATTGCTTACATCACAGGTATTCAATTCCAAATCACTTATTGAAATAAATGCATCTTTAGCACCAAATCCTGAGTTAGTCATTCTTCCATCGGTAAAAGCTAATTGATTTGTTGGCATTAACCCCAAAGAACCACCAATAAAGTTAATACCAGAATTATAATATTTTGTCCATAATAATGTGGGAATGTTTGGCGTATTATCTTGAAGTTTTAATATTACAGTGCGTGTTAAACTTCCAAAAGAACCTACACCGGTTGTATAAATGATTCCAGGTGATGCTTCCCAAATTTGACTTATTGTTGTTAATTTGGGAATTTGAACTTGCCATATTTGGGTATAATTTTGATCGAATTTTGAAATAAATGGAGATTGTCCGACTTCACTGTTTGAAGCCATATAAAAACCACCACTTTGAGCTAATGCAATATCAGGATAGTTCATCCAAGTTGCGATTTTTCCGGACAGGATGCTTCCATCATTACTGGTTGCAAAAAATATTCCCGAGTGATCGCTCTGGCGATTTAATCTACTACCTGAAATAAGCATTTCCCCATTTGGCAATACAAGGAAGTCTCTAAAAAATTCATCATCTGAATTACTTGTATATATTTTTTTCCAATTGAAATTTCCATTATCATTAATATTCATCATGACAACATCATCCCAAGTTTGCGATAGACCGAGAATTTCCAATTGTGCACCTAATATATAGTAGGGATAATTAGTATTTTGTGGTACTGGATTTTCAATAATGCGTAGAAAAATATCTCTTCCACCCAGATCATCATAAGATTTCAGCCAAGTATATGTTCCCGTGGCTGTGATTCTACCCATAATACTTTTTGCGGTAGCATCACCAGGCAAAGAATTACCAACAAGTATCAGATCACCCTTCTTAACTCGAATGGCATCATTCCATTGAGAAGGAATATCCAGACTTTTGGTCCAAAGGATCGATCCATCTGCAGCAAGGCGAGTGACAGTCGCCCTTGGTAAAGCGCTTATACTGGGTTGATCTTGACCAAGCACATAATATTCAGTGCCATCTGGAATAACTTTTGAAAATGAGTTGTCAAGAGATGTTCCATAAATTCGCTGGAAGGTTTGAGTATACCCATTCCCTGACAAAAGCAATAAAACAATACAATTTATGAGAATCCATGAAATGAGGGAATACTTCGAAGCGATTAAAGTTTTCATAAATTAAAATTTTATTGTGAAATATTGTTCAATATACGAATAAAAATTATGAATTTAACAATATTTCAGTTTTTATGTGTAATAATTAGCCAATTCTAATAAAAAGAAGCTAAGAAATAATTCAAATGGTCAATACAGAAAGGTATTTTATAGGGTATAAATGAAAAGGCTTAAAAAATTAAGAGTCCATTTGGGTCCTTTTCTATGAGGAATAAATTTAGTGTTGAGTTAATATAGAAAAATGTTTAATAAAAATGATATTGATTTAATGTCGAAAAAAAAATAAAATTATATTGGGGATAAAAAGATATTGGAATTGGTATCAAAGTAGAAATAAACTTAAATTATTAATCAAGTAAATAAATATAAGTAATGGCTGGTTAATATCAAAGTAGTATTATCAATTCAAATAAACTGTACAAGAATTATAAACTACAATTTAATTATTTTTTTAGTAATCATTTTATTCCCCTTGGTACATTTCAAAAAATACATTCCTGGACCAGTAAAGTTATTTTCAGAAAGTATGATATCGGATTTGAATTTACTTTTAAAGCATAACTTTCCATTACTATTGTATATTTCAATGAATGAATCATCTAATGCCTCTTTCCATTGAATGGTCAATTGGTCGTTCATTGGATTAGGATAGAGGATAAGATTTTCAGATGGCTTGATATTTATCTGAGCATTAACTTTGTTGTTTAAACTAATATCCAATGGATTTCCATGAATATCGTAAGCTATACTTTTCGTTTTAAGATCAGAAATTGAAAAAGCAAGATTGGAATTAGAGGTAACTTTTAAAGCTTCTACTTCTATTGAAAAAACGACTTCATCAGCAAGTAAGTTTGGCAAGCCTATAAGATTTGCATCTAAGAAAATCTGAGAGACATGACCACTATGGATAGCTAGATGTTTGGAATTAAAACGAGGGTTAATTTGTGTATTAATAATTTTTATCAATTGTGTGTCTACTTGAATGTCCAATTGAAGACAACATAAATCTTTGAAATTGGAAGATCTGAATTCTATGATATAATTTTTATCTTTTAAAAGCGGGACACCTTTTGTTTCGAATTTCAGTGTGGGTAATTTTTGTTTCGTGGTATCTTTACATTGACTGAGAGCATCGAAATTGACATCTCCAATTTTAAATCCATATAATTTATGAATGGAATTGCTTAATTCAAATGAAGATTTTGGAATAGAATCTTCATTTGTAAATTGCCATTGTTTTGATCCATTGTTCAGAAAGTCTGATTTTGTATTTAATATCACTTTAATGTAGTCAGAAATATCAGAGCTCGAAATTGTTCCACTTGAATTTAAATCTGCAACTTTTTTTTGAATAGCGTTAAAATTGAATTTGCCTGAAAGATATTTATTCATGCAGTGAACATCCCAAACGTCTTGACCATTGAGTAGTTGATCTATTTTATCCGGATTTAAAGTCAGTGTATTTCCTTTTTTTACCTTTTGATTAAACTCGTTATTACAAGTAGGAATATCGCCTGGAACAACATTGAAATCTACCTGCTCTAAGGACTTGTTGGCGTATGTAAAAAATTCAGCGTTTATGAATGTTGAATCTATATTACAAATTTTTTGGAGATCTTGTACTTGCACATCTACAAAGCATATGTCTGTATTACCAGCCCCATCTTTAACCCATATTTCCAAATTTCTTAGAATAGTATTTGGAAATCCCTCCTTTTCAAAATCATCACAACTAAAAGTAATACTAGGAACATAATTATTTTTTGAAAAGGAGGGTTTTAAATTTTGATCGCAATTATCACTTATATTCAGAATGAGATCCTCTGCAAGCACACTTGCTTTCCCAATAGTTGATAATTGAATGATATTAATTCCAACTTTACATTCTATTTTAGGATTTTCACCTGCACTAACAGTAAATAATTGGGTGTTTGTTGAGATATTGCCACACCCATCTTCAGTTTCCACAACTATTTTATGAGTCCCAATAGGATAATTGCCATCAGGAATAAATGGATCTTTGTGATTTAGGGCATACGGATTATCAGAAAATTGAACGGTGTCCTTAGCTTGATATTGTCTTTTGTTTAATGTTCCTACTCTACAATCAAAGCCATTATATTTTCCTAAACCATCGTTATCTATATCAATCCTATAAGAATAGAACAACCAATCTGGAGGAGTACATTGATCGTCACTCAGTATTTCAAAATGGACTTCATTTGGATTCGTACTTGAAGATTCATTACATGACTTCACAAATAATTTTATTCTGGGAGCCGAAGTGTCATGCACCAAAATGGTTTGTTCGTATTCCCATCTTCCAATGTTTGGATTTTTGAAAGGATCATATTGACACCAATCTATAACCACCCACTTTCGCAAAACTTTAAAACAAACGCTTGGATCATTAGTCGAAATTTCATCAAATTTTTCAATCGTAATTAATTGGCATATTGAATCAAGTAACATTCTTGGAATCAGGGTATCATTATTTATATCCGCACCACAACCGAATATTGTTACCAAACTATCAGGCCAAACAACATCATCATTAGGATCATATGGGTCGTTGGCATTTATATATAAAGTATGGCATTGTACGATCCATATAATCTGCGTATCCGAAAGTGTGACACCATTATCTTCAGCGAGGAAAATTCTATTGATTTTTCCTTTTCCACATTTGCGATAATCATCAATTTGAATTTTAATTTTGAGATTTGAACTTCCCAATGCATAACCTGAAAAACCCCAAACCATTCCATACTTTTGATCTTGATGAAAAGTATCAAATAATTGGTTATAATAAAAACAAGCTTTTTTTATACCTGGATATCCAGTTAAGGAGTCGACATTGCAAAATCCACGACATACTTTATCTAATGTGATAATTTTAGTTTGAAGTGTTTTATCTAAAACAACATTACCATATGTTAGATCAGTGTAATCTTTTAATTTATCAATGTTGATTTCGTGATTACAAGTAAGTACTAAATCAGGTGGAGCAAGCATGCTTTGTGAGAAAAGTATTGAATTATAGATGAAGAAAGCTAGTATAAAGGTGTTATTTTTCATATAATATATTTTATCTGATGGTAAATCTACAATTTTTATGAATGTAATTTATGATTAATGCCCAATTTTAATTTTATATTAAACCAGTTTATTCTTGTTTTAACATATAGGTCATTTTTAAATATACATAGAGCTATATTTTATTATGTTAAGCTTAATACTTCCTAGTAATATGTTTTCAATTTTTTTCATATTTAATACCAAAATATTGAAATAGTCACAACGATTGACCTTTAAGGAATACATAAAATTCTTTTTGGAAATAATAATTATCAAATAAATATCAATTTCATTTTACAAATTTTTTTGTACAAAATACCCAATTATTCATTATGAATATTTTTTCTGTACAATCGAACAAAGTTTAGATAATGATTACCATATTTGTCGAATTCATCTAATTTATTTAATAAATCTAATAATATTTAGACTGTTTTAAATTATTCATTTTGTATTCCATGGAATAAAATTAAATCTTAATAATTTTTTTAGTAACTATTTTATTGTTTTTAGTTAATTTAATGAAATAAATTCCATTGTTGGGAAATAGCTGATCCTGAATTGTTAAATTAGAATTAAATTTATTTTTGAAATAGACTCTTCCATCAGCATTTATTAATTCAACAATTGAGTTATCAACCGATTCGTTCCACTGAAGAATGATATCGCGATCTACTGGATTTGGATAACAAACAAAATTAATGTTTTTAATTTCATTTGAAGATTGGGTCATGCGATTATTAATCAATATATCATACGGTTTTCCCAAGTAATCATAAGCAATACCTTCTGTAAATAAATTTGAGGCAGAGAAGTCGATTGAATTTGAATTTACCAAGGCTTCTAATTCTATGATAAAAAGCGAATCATTACCAGAAAGGGTAATTGGAATTAATGGATTTTTTTGACTTATAATCATAGTAATGTGATCTGAATAAATAGCATAGCGAAAGTCAATATTTTTATTTGGAATTATTTGATTAATTTTCATTTGGGTTGGATCAAATTTTAAATCTAATTGAAGACAGCACATATTTGTAAAATTTGGACTTTTGAAAGCAAGATTATATAAATTTGACTGACTAATCGAATGGTTTGAATAATTGATATTAATCTTTGGTAAAATAGGTTTTATGGTATCCGAACACTGACTGAAGGAATTACCATTTACATCACCAAACCTAAAGCCAATTATGTTAATTAATGAACTATCAATTTGTGCATTTTTTATTTCAACACTACAATGGTCATCAAAAAAATTCCATTCATCATACTTCCGTTTAGTATAATTGGTCGACTCATTTAATATAAGTTTATTGATTTCTGAGATATCGCTTGCAGTAATTGAGTTTGAATTATTTACATCAGCTGCAAATGATTCTAAACAAGTAAATGGACTACCTAATAAGATATGCTTTGTTATTAGTGCAATGTCCCATACATCTATTCCAAATTTTGCCGCTTCTTTTTTGAACAAATTTAATCCATAGGGTGTATCATTTTTCTTAATTAAATATTCAAACTGATTTGTACATTGAGTGTTGCCTTGGTTCAATAATTTGTTGTTTGAAGTTATTTTATAATCAACTTGCTCCAATGGTTTATTTGACAGGGTATAAATATTGCCACTTACAGATTTAGTTTCTGAATTACAAATTCTTTGATTATCCTGAATTTCAACTTTAGTCTGGCATGATGTTGTATTACCTGCTTCATCTTTTACCCAAATGTCAAGAGTTCTAGAAATTGAAGTTGGAAATCCTTCCTTTTCAAAGTCACTGCAATTAAAAGTAACAAATGGAATGTATAAATTTTCATCAAATGATAAAGTGAGTTTGTTCGAACAATTGTCAGATTTACTTATGACTAAATCATCAATGTAGATTTGCAATTTACCTAAATTTGTTAGACTTTTTATTACAGGCGAAGCGAGACAGGTTAAAATGGGTTTTTGAGATTCACTTATTGCAAATAATTGACTTTTAGTGAATTTATTTCCACAACCATCCTCAACTCTTAATATTATCCTATGCTTTCCAATTGGATAATTTCCATTGGGATTGGTTGGGTCTTTTTGATTTATGGCATATGGATTTATGGATATGTTAGGCGTGTCTTTTGCTTGAACTTGACGCTTGCTTAGTCTACCAACACTACAATCATAGCCATTAATAGGGCCCATATTATCATTATTAATATCAATTAGGTATTCATAGAATATCCAATCTTCTGGAGTGCAATTGTCTTTTCCTGATAATTTGAAATCAACGAATGCTGAATTACCTATATTGACTTCTATACATTGTGGAACATTTATCGCAATAGATGGAGGTTCATTATCAATTATATAAATGGTTTGAATAAACTCCCATTTTCCAAAGTTTTGGCTTACAAATGGATCATATTGGAACCAATCAATGACTACCCATTTTCTTGTTATTTTAAAGCAAACTAGAGGCTCTGAAGTTGATATTTCATCAAATTTTTCAATCGAGAGAAGGGAACAATTGTTCTCAGCATTATTTTCAATAGTACACTTCCCTAATTGTGGATTATCAGGACTAAGATCTGCGCCACAACCATTTATGGTTACAAGGCTATCCGGCCATTTTATGGCGTCCTTTGGATCTTTTGGATTATTTTTGTTAATATCAAATGGATAACAATTCACAATCCAAATGCTTTGAATTGCTGTTGAAGATTTTGTTCCATCTGTTGCTTTGAAGATTCTATTTATTTTGCCAACTCCGCATTTTCTCAAATCAATAATTTGAATACTTATAGTTAGTTGAGAACTTCCAAGAGCATAACCTGAAATTCCCCAAAGTAGTTCGTATTTTTGACTGGGTTGTGTAGTATCAAATAGATGTTGGTAAAATTCACAAGCTTGATTGGGACTGCTTGGTGGAATTTGATTTGTTTTTATATATCCTGGATATCCTGAGATCATATTTTCTAGGCATAATTTATGACAAACGATATCATTAGTTATTATTTTTTGACGATTATTTTGATCAAGAACTATGTTACCAAATTCTATATTTGAATAATCTTCTAATTTTGATATATCAAAATTGAAGGAGCAACTCAAAACAATATCTGGTGGGGCGACCAATATAGGATCCTGAGCAAGAAGAAAAGAGCAATTTAAAAGTAAAGTAGAAAGTTTTATAAGTGTCTTCATTTTATTTATTGTATTTATAATTAGTCTATATATTGAAATCATTTATTGAATATTTAAAATTAATCTGATGATTTACAAAAATTGTTTGGGGTATTGATCAAATATCATTATTTGTTCAATTTAATAGAAATACCAAAATTTAATTGGTAATTGAATTGCGAAATACTGGGATGATCCAATCGATCTTGTATATCATGTGTATATGAAATATAGGGATTAAGATGAATGGAATTTTTTAACCAGATGGTTTTAGATAATTTGAATCTATATGCATCAAATACTCTTCTTCGGTTAATACTTTTATTTATATTCTCAAATTTGTAGCGTTTTACATCAGAAGGCAGATAACCTTTAATATCGCTATATAATCCCAGCAAAAGTCCAGTTTCAATATGATAATTACCTAGATATTTAATTCTAAATTGTTTGGAAATGGAAATTGGAATGCAAAGAGATAAATATCTATTATAAAATTGTGTATTATAACTTCTAATGACTTTTCCTTCTATTTCTCCATGAACTTCCTCATTAATAATGTCGCCATTTTTATTTATTTCAGTGACTTGATCTCTAAGTAATTCGTTAGATTCTAAATAGCCTTCTTCTATAGTTTTGAAGTGATTCATTCTAGCTGAAAAACCCAAAGCCAATTTAGAATTAAATTTTATTTTTTTAGAAAATGAAATTTCAGCTTCTATTGCATCAAAACCCTTCTCAATCATTTTCCTGCGATTAAAGTAGTCATTACTGTTAAGATTTTTATTTTGTTGTTGATACGAACTTACTCCATATCCTATATTTAATTCCATCTGATCAATCCATTTTGAATTTGATTTATTAATCATTATGCTATTTGTATTTTGAAAATTCAGATCTTTATTTTCATTGTTATGAGACAATATAATTGTACTTATATTTGGTTTTAACTCAATTAAATTGGTTTCAAGAATTTCTTGATTGTTAGTAAGAGATTGATTTATATTTAAATTGATGTATGTTGTTTGGGAATTACTATTACTTATAATAGAATAATTCATTAGAGAAGTTTCAAGTTTTTGGGTGAGATTATCATCACAAACTGGCATCAAATTTATTAAATATCTTTGCTTGTTAAAATTTGAATTGTTGCGTTTTCGATTCAATTTAGTATCTATAATATTTTCTTTTTGTAAATTAGTAATTTTAGAATCTAAATGATCAATTTTCTTTTTTTGTAAATTTATAGATTGATCACTTTTGATATTTGATTGATTAACTTTTATATTTTCATTTTGAAATGTGATTTCGGAAATTTGGTAATTATGTGATTTATTAAGATTGGCAATTATCATCAGTCCAAATAGACCAATTCCGCTCCAAATAATGAGGAGAAATCTTTTTTTTCTTTTTCTTTTACTTAGTTTGGCACTTAGTTTGGTCCATTCTTCTAACTTATCTATCTCTTTTAATGAAAGGTTGATATCTCCCCATTCAATTGAATCATTATTTTTCATTTGAAGAATTTTTGAATTTATTTTTAAAATATATTTTGGCTCTATATAATTGAGATCTTGATGTAGATTCAGAGATATTTAATTTTAATGCAATTTCTTTATGTGATTTGTTTTCAAGGACATATAGACATAAGACTTCCTTGTATCCATTGGGTAAATCATCAAGCGTTGCAAAAAGCATTTTTGTATCTATTGGTTCTATATCATTTTCTAAATCCTCTGAACTACTTACAATTTGTTTTGCTTCATTTACTTTGATTTTTTTTACTTTTGCAAGTTGCTTGAGTATTACATTTGTTGATACTCTATATATCCAAGCGTCCATATTCCCCTGGTTCGAATCATATTTATCTACATTTTCATACAAGTGTAAAAAGCATTCTTGCATCATGTCTTTAGCAATGTCTATATCTGAAGTATATTTTCTACATAAAGCATACACTTTATTCACATATAGATCGAAAAGTATAGAATTAGGTTTGGCCACAATTAATTTTTATGAAATATTTATTTAAGATATATTCCAGTTACATTAATATTGTAATATTTACCATTCTGGTCTGTTGCATTTATATTATTGATATCTATAATTATTGAATTCAAAAATTGAGGTCTATCATAAATTTTGATTTGAGCCTTTTCTATGGCTCCAAATTTAAAATAAATGGGTGGGTTACCTTTTGAATTTGCTCTGATTTCATTATTCATGATACTTCCTTCTCCATTTTTTAATTGTATAGTTAATGAGTAAGTTACTTCATCAAAAGGACTATAAGTATCAATCCAATCAACATCTATCAATCCATTGTTTTTATCTGGACCTATATAATAGTATGCATTATTTGGAAAAAAATGTGAACCTTGAGAATATCCTTGGTTATTTGATAGTTTCATTTCGGTTTGGCCATCCTTGGTTTGACATGTCATAATTTTTGTCAAATTAATGGTTTCAGCTACTTTAAAAAATATGGGATTAGCTTTGTTAATTGCAGTTTGCATGATGCTAGAACTGAATAAAACATAATCACCAGTAAATTCAGATTTGACAATTTCATTTATATCTCCTGAACTTTCTGGACGCATTATATAGTCATTTACTTTACCTAATTCTCTTAGAATAATCCAATTATTTTCTGAAAATGCTCCATTGCAATCTGCGATTTTAGCTTTAATTGGTACTGAATGAGATAAGGATAAATTAAATTCTGGAAGTGTAACATCTTCGTTCAGACTTGAGAATGACTTGGAGAAAAGCGTTTCTTTAAATTTATTTTCTAAAAATAAATGAAAAGGTTCATTTATTGGAATTTTCATTGAATAATATCCAGCATCGTTCAATTGAAGTTGGTATGAAGAATTTGATGTAGTTAAATATAAAATTAAATAAGGCAAATTTGTAATGCCACTAAATTGACCATTTATTATAGCGTAAGGTCTAGCATTATCTATTTTTATGTATCCAAGTTGATTTATTTCAGCTTGATAGCTATTTATTTTTTTAACAGCCTTTGATCCGTTTTTCCAAATACCATCCAATATGTCCAAGTGCCAAGTATCTAAAATATAGGGACTTAGGTTTTGAAGATTATTCGGAATTTGAATTTCAATGTGAGCTGGCTTTACCAATTTTAAGGGTACACCATTTTTATTAGTTACTTCTAGAAATAAATAGGGCATATCACCTAAGATAAGTTTATCTTTTTTATCTTTTAATGATGTTTTATCGTTCGGTAAATTGTTAAGTATGTCATTAGTTTGATCACATAATTTAAAATGAATGTTTACTGCACCTGAATAAATGGAACTGTCTTCATTTGCAAAACTATTTTCATCAAAATGTATTAGAGATCCATTATTCGGATGTATTGTTATCTTATCTTCTGAAAAATAGGTGTAGAAATTGTTTTTAAAATTTAATTTGGTTATTATTCGTTGATCTCCATCTTTATATGCTTTCACACTAATGATACCATCTATATAGTCTGGATGAGTTGCAATTAAAATTGAACGATCTTCAGAGATATAATCGGTAAAAGAAAAGTTTCCATTTTCATCAGTTTGGAATGTCTTCGATTTGAATTTGATGTTTGCAAATCTGATGGGTTCATTATTAGTATTAAGAATTTGACCATAAATCTTTTTCCATAAATTGATCTTAGGGTTATTTGGAGATATGGTTGTTTCTTCGTGGAAATTATCTTTATAACATGAGGTAATAAGCAATATTAGTAAAATGATTCGTTTTGCCATTTTATGGAATTTTAAAACAATTTACTTAAATATCCTAAAATTTGGAAAACGCTGCTTGATATTTTAATATTTATTGTCTTTTGTTCAATTTGAACTTGATCTAAATTGACTTCATCAATTTTAATTTCATAAACAAACTCTTAACAAATAAGCCTGAATAGGATTAGTTAAATTGAATTTAGTGCTTTAACTTTGCAGCGTTTTTCAAAAAGGCCTTTGCCAGTATGAGTTATATTTATCGATTAGTAATACTTTTTTTTGTAGCCACAGGTAGAATTTTGGCTCAGCATGAGGAATCTAGCACAGAAACTCATCAAAATACTATTACCCAAGAAGATCATAGTGGTCATGATCATAGTGGTCACGACCATAGTCAACCAAATGATCGCAGTCAAACTCCAGCATCGGCGCCCCAACAAACCGGAAATGATGTTGGTCTAATAGACGCCCATGCTGCAGACCATGGTCATAAAGAGTTTAATGCCAAAGAAGTCGCTTTTCATCATATATCAGATTTGAATGTATATAGCATTGGTCCATGGAACTTTCCGTTACCATGTATTTTATACAGCAGTGAACAAGGATGGTCTATATTTTCTTCTGGCCGTTTTCATATTAATGATGAACATCATGGATCAGGGCATGTAGCAATAGATAGATATGTTCTGAATGAAGGTAAAGTTATGAGAGTAACAGACCCTACATTTCCTATGGGTGAGGTTGAAATTGGAGAATATTCAGTTGAAGAAAGGGATTTTAATGGAAAAAAGAAAGATTTTTGCTTTGTAAATTATCAGGGAAAAACCTATCCATTAGATAAAGCGAGTACAGCTGATGGTGGAATTTTTGGAGGAGGCATTAGTTCTTTTTATGACTTTTCAATTAGTAAAAATGTATTTGCTATGCTTTTAGTCATTGGATTCCTATCCTGGTTATTTATTTCTATGGCAAGGCGCTATAAAAAGAATCCCGGAACAGCTCCAACTGGTGCTCAAAAATTATTCGAACCCATCATTCTTTTTATCCAGGATGAAGTAGCTAAACCATTTCTTGGCGCTAAGTATTTGCCTTATATGCCCTTGCTATTGGCTATTTTCTTTTTTATTCTAGGATTGAATTTGTTTGGGCAAATACCATTTTTTGGAGGTGCCAATGTGACAGGAAACCTGGCCGTAACCTTAGTTTTGGCTATAATCGTATTTATTGTTGTAAATCTTAAAGGTAACAGACATTATTGGGAACATATATTATGGATGCCAGGAATTCCAGCCGCGGTAAAAACTATAATAACTCCTATTGAAATTTTAGGTATTTTTATCAAACCAGTAACATTGATGTTGCGGCTTTTTGCCAACATCACAGCTGGTCACATCGTGATTATTATATTTGTAAGTTTAATATTTATTTTTGGAAAAGCAGGAGAAAATCCTGGAGCAGCTTGGGGTGCTTCTATAGGATCTGTCTTGCTGAGTTTGTTTATGATGGCCATTGAATTGCTTGTTGCATTTATTCAGGCTTATGTATTTACTTTGTTAACAGCATCTTATATAGGTGCTGCAACTGAGGAAGCACATCATGCAGACCATAAAGCAGAACATCATTAATTAATCAATAAATTTTTATAAAATGACAGGTTCAATTGTAGCTATCGGTATGGGTCTTGCGGCAATCGGCGCAGGAATCGGAGTGGGTACTATCGGAGGTAAAGCATTGGAAGCTATTGCTCGCCAACCAGAAGCCATTGGTGATATTCGTTCTAATATGATCTTAACTGCTGCCCTTGTAGAAGGTGCTGCATTGATTGCGATCTTATTGGCTTACCTAGTAGCTTAAAAATCATTTGACAGTGTACAGGACGGTTGGTCTGTGTACCTGTCTTTTTTATTAAAAGTATGAATATGGATTTTTTATTTATAGCTCCTTGGCTCGATTTTAGTCCCATCAAACCAACGTTTGGTTTGTTGTTTTGGTCAACGATCATTTTTTTAATTTTCTGGTTAATCATTGGAAAATTTGCTTTTAAACCTATAGTTAAAGCACTTAATGATAGAGCAGATGATATTCAAAAATCATTGGATAGTGCTAAGAATGCAAAATTAGAAATGTCTCAACTTAAAGCTGAGAATGAGACTATCCTAGCAGAAGCGCGCGAAGAGAAAATGCGTATTATAAAAGAAGCTAAGGATGCAGCTAATTTACTAATAGCTGAAGGTCGTGATAAAGCTAAAGAAGAGGCACAGCGTATCGTTGTAAATGCAAAAAATGATATAGAAATCGCTAAAAAATCAGCACTTGTAGATGTTAAAAATCAAGTTGGGGCAATGGCAATTGAAATCGCTGAAAAAGTAATTCGTAAGAATTTAGCCTCAGATCAAACTCAACAAGAGTATGTCAACCGATTGATGGATGAAATAAAAATGAATTAATAGAAATTCTATGTCAAGCCACAAAATATCAGGTAGATACGCAAAATCAATTTTGGACCTAGCTCAGGATAATAACCAGCTTGAAGCGGTTTATCAAGACATGTTGACCTTTGCTAATGTAAGTGAGAACAGGGATTTTGCCTTGATGTTAAAAAGTCCTGTTATTAAGGCAGATACCAAAATTCAAATAGTTAGGTCTTTATTAAGCGGTAAAATAAATGCTTTAACCCAATCCTTTGTAGAACTCTTAATCAACAAAGGCAGAGAGTCCATCTTAGCTGAAATATGTGTCGCTTTTATTGAACAGTATAAAGTAAAAAATAAGGTTAGAACTGCTATTTTAACTACTGCTACTCAAATGGATCAAACGCAATTATCAGCTATTCAGGATCAATTTAAATCGTGGCTGAGTGCGGGGGAAACTATGGAAGTAACGCAAAAGATAAAGCCTGAATTAGTGGGTGGGTTTATATTTGAAATGGGGGATCAACAATACGATTCCAGCGCCAAACGCCAGGTTGACTTAATGAAAAAGAATCTATACGATAAATCATATATTAATTTAGTTGTTAAATCTTAAATAGAATAGATCATGGTAAATATAAGACCAGAGGAAATATCAGCAATACTTAAACAACAAATCTCAGGTGTTAACACAGCTGCTGAATTGGAAGAAGTAGGAACAGTACTCCAGGTAGGGGATGGTATCGCAAGGGTATATGGTTTGACCAATGCTCAATCGGGAGAATTGGTAGAATTTGAGACTGGCGTACAAGCCATTGTACTTAACTTAGAAGAAGATAATGTCGGAGTCGTTTTGATGGGTCCATGGAATGGAATTCGTGAAGGATCTAAAGTAAAAAGAACAAGAAAAATCGCTTCCATAGAAGTAGGTGAAGGATTCGCAGGTCGGGTCGTTAATACCTTGGGACAACCCATAGATGGTAAAGGTCCAATTACAGGAGTTACCTATGAAATGCCGCTTGAACGTAAAGCTCCAGGTGTAATATTTCGTCAGCCAGTTACAGAACCGCTTCAAACTGGAATCAAAGCTATAGATTCTATGATTCCTATCGGTCGTGGACAACGAGAATTGATTATCGGTGACCGTCAGACGGGTAAAACTGCGATTGCTATAGATACGATTATTAATCAAAGAGAATTTTATGATCGCGGAGAACCTGTTTATTGCATATATGTTGCTTCAGGTCAGAAGTCATCTACAGTTGCTAAAGTAGCTCGTACATTGGAAGAATATGGTGCCATGCCCTATACTACTATAGTTTCTGCCTCAGCTGCAGATCCAGCTCCATTGCAGTTTTTTGCTCCTTTTGCAGGTGCTTGTATTGGAGAATATTTTAGAGATACAGGTCGTCCGGCACTTGTAATTTATGATGATTTGAGTAAACAAGCTGTGGCTTATCGAGAGGTGTCATTATTGTTAAGACGACCACCAGGACGTGAGGCATATCCTGGAGATGTGTTTTATCTTCACTCAAGACTTCTTGAACGTGCAGCAAAAGTGATCAACAATGATGAAATAGCACGTAATATGAACGATCTTCCTGAATCTTTGAAAAAAGCAGGAATCGTTAAGGGTGGTGGTTCATTAACCGCGCTTCCCATCATTGAAACTCAAGCAGGAGACGTTTCAGCTTATATTCCAACTAACGTAATTTCAATTACAGACGGACAGATTTTCTTGGAATCCAACTTATTCAACTCTGGTATTAGACCAGCGATTAACGTGGGTATTTCAGTATCCCGTGTCGGTGGAAATGCTCAGATTAAATCCATGAAAAAAGTATCTGGTACCTTAAAATTAGATCAAGCACAGTATCGTGAATTAGAGGCATTCTCCAAGTTTGGTTCTGACCTAGATGCTACTACAAAAGCTGTATTGGATAAAGGGAAAAGAAATGTTGAAGTCCTTAAACAACCACAATACAGTCCGGTAACAGTTGAAAAACAAGTTGCTATTATCTACTTGGGTACAAATAACTTGCTTAAAGATATTCCGGTTGAAAAAGTAAAAGATTTTGAATCCGTGTTTTTTACAAGTTTAACTCAACTTCACCCATCTGTCTTAGAAAATCTAAGAAATGGTAAATTGGACGAAGCAGATTTAAAAGTATTAAGAGACCTTGCAGCTGATTTAAGTTCGAAGTCAAGTAAATAAAAAAGTACCATCACGTGGCAGCTAATTTAAAAGAAGTACGTAATCGGATCAAGTCAACGATCTCAACCCAGCAGATCACTAAGGCTATGAAAATGGTCTCTGCTGCTAAATTGCGCCGAGCTCAACAAAGTATTGTTCAGATGCGACCTTATGCAAATAAGCTTAATGCAATGATGAGCAATATTATGTCGTTTTCTGATGGCCAGGGAGCTGGAAACTTTGGAAAAGCAACCGAAAAAAAGAAACCTCTAATGGTTGTCATTACATCGGATAGGGGTTTGTGCGGCGGTTTCAATTCTAATATTATTAAGTTAGCTCATAAGACCATTACAGACCATTATTTTGAACAAGCAAAAAATGGAACATTAGGATTTTTATGTATTGGTAAAAAAGGGTTTGAATATTTTAGAAGACGTTTTCCTAATTGTGCAATGAATAGTACCTATGTTAATTTATTCAGCGAGATGAATTACGAGAAGGTATCTGATATTGCTATTTTTATCATGAACGAATTTTCGATAGGAAATACAGATCAAATAGAAGTTTTTTACAATAGATTTAAAAATGCTGCCACTCAATTTCCACAAGGTGAGCAGTTTTTACCTGTACAAAAAGCTGAGATTCCAGCAACATCTGGTGCTTCTTCCAAGCCGGATTTTATTTTTGAACCAACTCAAGCTGATTTATTGAAAGAGTTGATTCCATCCATTCTAAAGTCGCAACTTTATAAATGTGTTTTAGATAATTTAGCTTCAGAACATGGTTCCCGTATGACAGCAATGGATAAAGCCACTGAAAATGCTGAAGAAATTCTTTCTGAGTTAAAGATCAACTACAATAAAGCACGTCAGGAAGCCATTACCAAAGAACTTTCTGAAATCGTTGGTGGTGCTGCGGCATTGGGAGGTTAATTTCAAGAAAAAACTCAATCCTACTTTCTTGAAGTCATCATGTGTATTTATATTGATGATGCAATCATTTAATAGAATTTTTTAAAATAAATAAGGGGGTTAGCCTTAAAAGTTGGGGACTAACGCAAGTAGAAATAATACTCAAAATCATGAATTGAAGGGAATTGTTTAAAATGTTGCAAAAGGACTGAGGTGGATTAATTTTGACATTTAGAGCATAACAACAGAGGCCGCAGACGTAAAATATTTCCGGATTTTTCGTTAATTATTAGAAGACTTATTTAATTTTCCTAAACTAGCATATGTCAAGCGTAAATAGGGAGGGAGGTTTACAGAGATACCTTATTTTAATTGTCTTGGTAGATATTATTAAGGATGTTGTCTTGGAGAACCTATAATTGAATCATACCCTGCCATGACCTTAGGCACAAGTATACCACAAGTATGTACTCCTTTAGGGTAGGTTTGATACCAACTAAGATACTATGGAAGCAGAGGTTTAGATAGATGTTAATACTAAGCACTCATCATGGTTCTATCTATCATGCGAACGAGTGTCAAGTTCTATAAGTAAACAATGTCTGAATAAGCTTACACAACGCATTTTAAGTTTCACATAATTTATTGGTACTAAATGTATCCTTTCTAGATTCTGAAATAATATAATTAATATACATTGCTCCCCAGAAAATGATCGTGACTCTAAATAAACCTTATTTTAAATCTTGTGCTATCAAACTATTTAATACGTTAGAATTAATTTTAGCCATTAACATACTCAAAAGAAATCAATTAGAAAACCAATATTTTAAGGCTTTACACCGTCAGTTTTTTCGACATCATAACCAAAAATGTCTTTGAGACTTAATTCTACTACCTTTCCGTATTTTTTTAATTCTTCCATGTTGATTTTATCTTTAGAACCAAGTAATTTCATATTCCATGGTTTGTCCTTAAGATGTTCCTTATGAAATTGTTTGATATCATTCAAACTTATTTGATCTATTTGATTATAGGTTTCGATTCGACTGTCTTCTTTTAATCCCAACCTCAATGCTTGTTCATACTTAAACATGATTTGACTTTTAGAAATTCTTTTGGTTTCAATGCCTTGTTTAATAGATTTTTTTCCGATTTCCCAATTTTTTTCTGATTCAGGCATTTCATTAAGTAGGTGATTTACTGCGGTTAAAGCATCACCTAATTTATCAGCTTGTGTACCTACATAGAATGTTGCTTCATACGGATCTTCTTTTTTGTCCGGACTCACAAATGATGCATAAGTTGAGTAGGCTAATGCTTTAGATTCTCTAATATCCTGAAATACAACTGAAGCCATACCGCCTCCATAATATTCATTAAATGCCTTTACATAAGGCAATAATTTCGAATCAAATTTTTTATCACTTCGATTTAATTGTATTTCTGCTTGTACCATATCGTAATTGACAAAATATATGGTGTTCTCTTTAGGTACTTGCATTTGATATTTTTTTTCCACCGGATAATTTTTTAAAATTTCAGGAGTCTTATGTGATTTTTTAAAATCGCGAACTACCGTGTTTAAAGATCTAGGTCCATAATAATATATTCGATGTTTATATGATTTTAAAGATTTAATGATTGAAGTTAATTCATTCGCTTTGATGGTTTTTAGTTTCTGATTGCTAATGACATTATTGTAGGAATTATTTTTACCATACCTTAAATATTCATCTAAAGCATCATAAAAAATAATATCCTTATTCAACGTAGCATCATTTCTAGATTTAATTTTCGATTTGATTAATTCATCAAGTGCTTTTTGATCTGGTTTTGGATCATTCAATATTTCCTCCATTAATTGAACAGCTGCATCAAAATTTTCATCTAAACCAGAAAGACCGATATAGGTCTGATCTTTACTTGAGTACATATTGAAATTCACTGCAAGATTGTAAAAATCTTTGTTTATTTGTTCATTCGTTTTTTTGGAAGTGCCAATAAATTTTAAATATTCAATAGCTAATGGTAAGAGTTGATTATGATTGGAGCCCATATCTAATACATAATATAATTCGAATAATTTATTTCTAGTATTAGGAACCATCCATACTGGAAGGTCTTTTTTAATTTCTCCAAATTTTATATCTTTTTTATAATCGACAAAAACAGGTTTGATTGCGGGAGAAGGATTATCAATGATTTTTTTGAGAAATGGTGATTGAGATTCTCTATTAACAGATACTGGTGTGATAGTTGGTTTGTCAACTTTTTGAACCGTAGTATCGTTTCCTGTTAATTTGTAGACTACGGTATAATTATTTTTGAACCATTTATTTGCAAATTGGATCACATCTTTTTTAGTAATTTTGTTCATATCATCCATACTACTTAAATAGTTCTCCCATGATCTGTTTACAGTAAAAAGATCATTTAATACGAAAGCCATATTTGTAGCACTTTCTTGTTCCTTAATACGTTGAACTTTTAGATTGTTTATACTTGCTTTGATTAAATCTTCATCAAAATTTCCCATTTTAATATGTTCAATTTGTTCAATGACCAAATTCTTTACTTCTTTTAATGATTGATTTTCTAGAGGATTTCCACCAAAATACATCATTCCATAATCTTTTAATAAATAAGTAAAACCAAAAGCCGATAACACTTTTTGATTTTTAACTAAATTTTTATCTATTAAACCGCTTTTGCCATTGTATAAAATGCTACTTACCAAATCAGCTACTATTGCTTCCTTGTCATTTTGATTAGGCATTAAAAATCCTATCGCCATACTTTCTTCATCAGGACTTGTGACATTATACTCTTCAATTGTTGTTCTCGGAACTTCAGGTATGTAGCTAAAATCTGGAATTTCTTTACTAGCCCAATCCCCAAAATATTGGTCGACTAATGTTATGGCTTGATCCATTTGAAAATCGCCAGATAATATCATTGACATATTATTTGGAATATAATATTTATAAAAATATTTTTGTATTTCTTTTAGAGATGGATTTTTTAAATGTTCTATGGTTCCAATAGTTGTTTGTGTTCCATAAGGATGATGTTTAAATAGACTTGCGAACATGGTTTCAAATATTTTGTTCGAACCATTGTCCAAAGAAATATTTTTTTCTTCATAAACTGCCTCTAACTCGGTATGGAATAAACGCAAAACAGGATTTCTAAAACGTTCCTTTTGAATTTCTAAAAATTTATTTAGATTATTTGATGGAATGTTTTCCATGTAGGTAGTATTCTCAAATGAAGTAAACGCATTAGTCATATTTGAACCAATATTTCCTAGCATTTTATCATATTCATTTGCAATTGCAAATTTAGAAGCTACTCCAGAAATGGAATCAATTTTATGGTAAATTGATTTTCGTTGTTGTTGGTCTTGAGTTGAATTATAAACTTCATATAAATTTTCGATTTGATCCAAGAGCATTTTTTCTTGAGTATAATCTAATGTTCCAAATTGGTCTGTCCCTTTAAATAACATGTGCTCTAGGTAATGTGCCAATCCTGTATGAGATGGAGGATCATTTTTACTTCCAGCTTTTGTAGTTATGAGACACATAATTCTTGGTTCATTATGATTTTCTGTTAAGATTACCTGAAACCCGTTTGCTAAAGTATAAAATCGAGTATGAGAAGGGTCATTTGTAACTTCAGTCCAATGATACTTTCCGTCCTTACTTGTGTTGGATGTGACTTGATAACTATTTTGGCAAAATAGGTTTAAACTAAAAAATGATAAACTCAAAAAAAGAAGGATACAATTCAACCGTTTCATAAATAATTTTATTTGATCAAACTCCTACGGAATTATTAACAAATTATTGTCTTGAATCCATTATTAATTTATTATATATTAAATAGAATTTTGGTAACTGAAAATTTTTTTTCCTAATCAATAATAATGTGTAACTTTATAGCTGATAAACCCACATTTGTTAAAATAATTTAGGGCTTCTTTTCCTGTATATTTTGACAAAAGGCCTTTCAACATTAGAATTAAGGCACTTTTTACAGTTTATAAAGTGAGGTTTTAAGGCTTATAAATGCCTGATTTAGCCTTTTTGATTTCAGGAATAAAGCTCCAATTTTAAGTTTTTATTATAACATCAAATAACTTTAATCATATGAAGAATTTTATCATTTTAATGTTCAGTATCTTTATGTTCAGCACTGAAGTTTTTGGACAAGCACCGCAAGCATTTAATTATCAAGGAGTTGCTCGAAATGGATCAGGAGCAATTTATCCTAATCAATCGATTAGTTTAAAAATGTCTATCCTTCAAAATGATACCATTGGTCCGGTAATGTATTCTGAAATACACAATGTAGTAACCAGTTCCCTTGGATTATTTACAATTAAAATAGGCAAAGGATTAGTTCAATCCGGTATTTTTAATGCTATTTTATGGTCAGGAGGGACCTATTATTTACTTATAGAAATGGATCTAGCAGGTGGAACTAATTATGTCAGGATGGGTACTCCAACTCAATTAATAAGTGTTCCTTATGCATTGGAAGCTAATCACGCTACTACCGCTAACGGGATTATACCCAATTTACCATTAGGAGGAGACGCTTCAGGTCCACATAATGCCAATAAGGTTGTTGGATTACAAGGCAGGATGGTTTCTTCTTCTCAACCTTCCAGTGGGCAGGTTTTAAAATGGAATGCCATAGATAACACCTGGGAACCTGGAACTGATAACATGGGTGGAGGTGGAACAGGTGATAACTGGGGGAATCAGGTAGCTTTGACCAATTCAACAATAGCTGGAGATGGTACAGCAAATAATCGGTTGAGCATAAGTCAACAAGGCGCTACAAATGGTCAAGTACTTAAATGGAATGGAACAAGTTGGGTTCCCGCTACAGATAATACAGGAGGAGGAGTTGGTGATAATTGGGGAAATCAAGTTGTACAAACCCAATCCAGTCTCTCAGGAAATGGTTTACCTTCTAATCCTATGACTTTAGCTCCTCAAGGCGCGGTGAATGGTCAGGTATTAAAATGGAACGGATTATCCTGGACACCTGGCAATGATCTTGGAGGAACAGGAATAACAATACCTTATTTGAACACATTTGGTTTGGGTCAAACATTGATTGATATCACAAATACTGCCGGTAAAGGAATCCAGGTTGAATCTTCGAATAATTATGGATTACATGCTAAAAGTGGTAACTCTGCTGCTTGTTTTTTGGAAAGTAGTTCGGGACCGGCATTGTTAACAGCTTTAGATGATCATGTTGGAATTGGTGTACTTAATCCAGATGTAGCAATGGATGTGAATAGTACAAGTTCAAATGTTGCAGATTTCAATAGTCCATCAAATACCACCATACGCATTTATGAAAATAATGAATATCGAGGTTATATAGGATCTGTGAGTGGTCAAAACGAAGATTATGATTTGGGAACATCTAATGTCAATTTAAACGGTAAATTACACCTTACGACTAAAGCCATTCCAAGATTAACCATCCTTCCTGAAGGAAGTGTTGGTATTGGCAATTTAATTCCTGATGTGAATACTTTATTAACAGTGGGGACTAACTTCTCAACTAAAAGCGCCATATTAGCGAGAGCTAATGCATCTGGAAATGTAATATCAGGATACAATGCAGGAAATGGAGCAGGAGTTTTCGGAACTTCTGATCAAGGACCAGGTGGATATTTTGCAGCTTCACAATTGAGTGTTAATGCTACTGCATTACAGACTAATGGCAAAGTGGATTTCTATTTAAATACGATGAACAATGATGATATTGATATTACCTTTCAAGGTGGTACCTTATCAACCGTAAAGGGTCTTAAAATTAGAAGTGAAAGAGGAATTCTTGATCCCATTTTTGAACCTGAAGAATTTGAATTTGGTTTTGTTGGAACTTTAGGAAAACCCTTTAAAGCTGTTTATTCTAATAGTTTATTTTTGAATAACGTAGCAAATATATTTGCGTATTCTGATCAAAAACTTAAAGAAAATATTAAACCATTGAATGGATCAATGCATCGCTTGACGCAATTGAATCCAGTACTTTATGATCTCAAAAAAGAATTTTTTTACAAAGGAAGAATGGATAAAAATGAAAGTGATCGGTTAGATCAATCAGGCTTGATTGCCCAAGAAGTCGAATTGGTTTATCCTAAATTGGTCAATACCAATGAAGAGGGAATAAAGTCCGTAAGTTATATGGGTCTTATACCAGATTTAATTGGCGCCATAAAAGAAAAAGATCAACAAATAATATCTATGAAAAAAGAAATGGATCAATTAAAAGCCAGAGTGTCAATATTAGAAAATATGCAAGAAGCTATTGTTAAATTGCAACAAGATGTAGATCAATTACAAAACAAAACCACTGCATCGATTAATAAGAAATAAGGATATTACAGAATAAGTGGAAAGCATTGAATGTTGAATAAATATTCGATGCTTTCTTTTTGTTAGATAAATTGGAAATAAATAATGACTTGTAATCAATGATGAATTTATAATTGTACCATGTCAATTTTCAGGATAGAAGAGAACATTATTTCTAATGAAAAAATAGCTTGAAGGTGATTTTTTTATTCTATTTTTATTTCACCTATAAACAACCACGATCCGTGTCCAGCACCAGGTAAATGCTCTTCTATTTCACCATGATTTTTCACCAGTATTTTTAAATATTGAGGAATTATTTTTTTATCCAATAGGATTTTGGGTTCTATATATTTAAGATTAGTGGATTCGATATTTTGTTGTTTAATTATTTCAAAATTCTTACCATCAGAAGAAGTACTTATAACCACTTCAGTTGGTAAATGGATCCAAGATCCAGGGGCATTAAAAAATTGAAAATTTATTGTGCTGATTGCATGAGTATCTTTATAATCGATAATTGCTTCAAAATTTTTTCCTTCCATTCCAATCCATTCCTGACCTCCATATTTATTTTGTGGAGCTTGAATACCATTCAATAATGATGATGAACCTCCTTGAAAATATTTTTCAGCAGGGCTATTGATCAAAGTGATATTTTTTCCTGCTCCTAAATGTGAGACGAAATCTATTGTGATTGGTCTACTAAGTGTTTTATCTTTAAGTTGATACCAAGCTTTACAGTTAAGTGTTTTATCGAGAATAAAAGTATCTGCTGTAGTATATTCTTGTTTAGCATCTCCATCTTTAATAGTTTCTAATAAAATACTGCCGTCCAGTGCAGGTTTATTAATGATAAGTTCAACATGATTATTATTATTTTTTGTTTTATAATTTAAATCCAAATAACTTAATGAAAACGAAATATTATTTTCTTTAAACCATTTGGAATGTTGATGTAATCGTTTAATAAAATCAGAATATGATTTGTTTTTTTCTTGAGTCCAGTTTACTTCAGCCAATGCAAGTGCTCTTGGGTATGCCATATAAAATACTTTATTTTCATCAGACATGTATTCAGTCCAAACATTGCCTTGAGCTCCTAGAATATATGAACTTTGTTGTTTGGTGAGTACTGGAGGTATTGGGTTATAAGAATAAACGCGTTCTAAAGGCAAATAACTTCCTATTGCAAGGGGTTCTTTAGCATAAGTAGATTGATAATGATCAAAATAACAATGCGAGCCCGGAGTCATAATTACCTGATGTTTGGCTTTTGCAGCGAGAATTCCACCTTCTTCTCCTCTCCAGGACATGATGATAGCATTGGTTGGAATACCGCCTTCAAGAATTTCATCCCAGCCAATTAATTTTTTACCTTTGGATGTTAAAAAAATACCTATTTGAGAAATAAAATAACTCTGTAATTCTTCTTCTGTTTTAATATTTCTTCGTCGTTTTATAGCCTGACAATTAGGACAAGATTTCCATCTTTCCTTAGGACATTCATCGCCACCAATATGAATATATTCTCCAGGAAACAAATCGCAAACTTCTTTAAGAATTTCTTTCAAAAACCAAATGGTTGTGTCTTTAGTACAGAATACATCATCAAAAACGCCCCATGTATTGGCTACCTCATAAGGACCTCCAGTACAACCAAAAATCGGATATGCAGCAAGTGCAGCTGAAGAATGTCCAGGCATTTCTATTTCAGGAATAATTTCGATATAACGGTCTGCAGCATAAATAATCACTTCTCTAATTTCATCTTGTGTGTAATATCCTCCATATTCAGTTGAATCATATTTTATTGGGCTGTCACTATGATGCCCGATTAATGTAGATTTACGATAGCCACCAGTTTGTGTTAATTCAGGAAATTGTTTGATTTCAATACGCCAACCTTGATCATCAGTAAGATGCCAATGGAAATAATTATATTTATATTTAGCCATCATATCAATATAATTTTTTATAAAAGATACTGGAAAAAAATGACGACTTACATCTAAATGTAACCCTCTATATTTAAATCTTGAATCATCTTCAATATTAATATACGGTATAGAAAGATTTGTTATGTTATTTTGCCCTTCAGATTTTTCGATAATTTGTATCAAACTTTGTAATGCATAAAATAAACCTCTTTCTTGAGAGGCAGTTATTTTAATACCATTTTTAGAAGAATTAAGTGTATAATAATCAGATGAATTTTCTCCACTTAGCAATTGAAGAATAATTGATTTTTTGGATGAAGTATGAGGACTTTTAGTTTCAATTATTTTTATATCCGACTGGTTCAAAGCGCGAATATAAAATTCAGCTATTTTTTTTACACCTTTATTTTTTTCTGGAATAATGATTTGTTTAACATCATTGAGATTCAATCGACCACCAGCGCTTTTAACAGAAACTGGATTTGGAATGATTTGGTGATTCATTTTGTTTTGACTGTAGAGTATGAAGCCATTACAAATTAAACAAAATACAAATAAATTTTTCATCATATATTAAGTAGTATAATATGGGTTAAGGTACAGCGATTTAAGTGAAGTAAAACGAAAATTGATGAAAATTGTTTTAAGGTTCGGAACTTATAAAAAATGGAATTTAGAAATTTGATTAACTTTGACCGCACATTAATCGATACATTATGTTTGTTATTAATATATATTTAAAGTTTGCGATTATCGCAGTATTGTTAATAGGGGGCACTCTTTTGGCATTTACCGTTGGTTTTTGGTATGCATTTCCATTATTATTAGTTGGATTGATTTTTTTAGCGAGTTATATATTTCTTGGGACCATTCAATCGGCTGCACAATTTATGCAATCCCAGGATTTTGATGCTTGTGAAAAACGCTTAAATTTAACCTTCAAACCTAATTGGCTATATGTTACGAATAGAGCTTATTATTTTTTAATCAAGGGATCGATCGACGTACAAAGAGGGAAACATAATGAAGCGGAAGAATGGTTTAATAAAGCTCAAGCTTTAAAATTACCGACCGACAACGAAAAGGCGATGATTTTTATTCAAATGATTAATATCCATGTTTCAAAAAATCGGTGGACTCAAGCTAATAATGCTTACCGGGAATTAAAAAAATTGAAACTTACCGGTGATATGTTTAAAGATCAAATAAAAATGATAGATGATGTGCTTAAGCAACAGGGAAAAATGAAAACCATGGGCCAAATGGATCAACGAATGATGTTTCGACCTGGAGGCAAGCGAAGAACACCTAGAATGAGATAATTTATTTGAAGATTTAAGCTCTCAAATGAAATCTTATAAAACGATCCTAGGACTCCAAAAGTCAATAGATAAAGCAAAAAAATCAGGACATAAAATAGCTTTTATTCCGACTATGGGAGCATTGCATTCTGGGCATCTGAGTTTAGTTAAGGTTGCTCAAAATTATGCGGATACCGTAATTGTAAGCATTTTTGTTAATCCCAGTCAGTTTAACGATTTGGAAGATTTAAAAAAGTATCCAAAAACACTGAGTGCCGATAAGCAAATGTTACAAAGTATAGGATGTGATTTACTATTTGTTCCGGAAGTAAATGAAATTTATCCTAAACAATGGCAATCTGAATTAAATATTGATCTGGAAGATAAGGACAAAGTTATGGAGGGAGAGTTTAGACCCGGCCATTTCAAAGGGATGTTAGAAGTAGTCAAACGATTATTAGATATAACACAACCTAACTTCTTAATAATGGGTCAGAAGGACTTCCAACAATTTAGTTTAGTGGCTCATATGATCAATGTACTTAAGTTGCCCTTGAAATTAATAATTGGTCCTACCCTTAGAGAAATTGATGGCTTAGCAATGAGTTCAAGGAATGTAAGACTTACACCAGAAATGAGACATATAGCGCCAGCTATATACAAGACATTGAATAAGGCCAAAACCATGGTAGGATTGGAATCCATAGATCATATTGTTACAACATGTAAGGTTGAATTAGATAAGTTAGGCTTACAAACCGAGTATTTGGAAATAGTAGATGGAAATACATTAAAACCAATTGAAAACCCTGCAAACCACGATTATATAGTCGCGTGTGTAGCAACTTGGGCCGGAAAAGTACGCCTAATTGATAATTTAATACTAAAAGGCGAGTTACAAATGAACTAAATATACTGAAAAGTCCTTTATCCTGTAATCGATTTAAAGTCTTAATTTTGCAAATATGTTACTTCAATTTTTTAAATCAAAAATCCATCGGGCCACTGTTACTCAAGCCAATCTCCATTATGTAGGAAGTATAACCATTGATGAAGTTCTAATGGAAGCTGCTAATCTTTATGAAGGAGAAAAAGTTCAGATTGTAAATAATAATAACGGTGAACGATTCGAAACTTACGTTATTAAAGGAGAGAAAAACTCAGGTATGGTTTGTCTGAATGGTGCGGCTGCCCGAAAAGCAGAAATTGGAGATATTATTATAGTCATATCTTATGCCTTAATGACACCAGAAGAAGCTAAATCATTTCATCCTATTTCCATCTTTGTGGATGAAAAGAATCAGATCAAAGAACTATAGTGTGCCAGGTCTTTTAAAGTCAATTATTAAGTTTATTGTTTTCCTGCTTTTAGGCGTAGGCCTTTTGTATTGGGTATTTAGATCACAAGATATTTCATACCAAGCCTATTGCTCCACCCATCAAATAGCCCCTGAGGATTGTATATTATGGAAAAAAATGCTTAAAGATTTTTTAAGTGTAAAATGGATTTACATCGTTTTTATATTTATAGCTTTTTTTCTAAGTAACTATTTTAGATCATTGAGGTGGTATCTATTGTTAGATCCATTGGGATACAAACCACATTGGATTAATAGCTTAGGAGCGGTGCTCGTGTCTTATTTAGTTAATTTAGGAATACCGCGAAGTGGCGAATTTGTACGTGCAGCCGTTTTGTCTAAGTATGAAAAAATTCCATTAGACAAGGCATTCGGGACTGTAGTGCTCGATCGATTGGTAGATATGATTTCGATGTTTATAATTATTTGTTTTACCATTTTATTACAATTGCCAACGTTTAGTAAATTTTATAATGATCAATTAGCCCAATTGCCTCTTGTTCAAAAACTGATTATTCCAGGATTATTAATTCTTATAATATTGATCTTGTGGTTTACTCGCAATACATGGAGAAAATATCCCATTGTAAGAACTGTAAAATCAAAAATTCAAGGATTTTACGAGGGACTTATGGTCATAAAGAAAATAAAACAACCTCGGGCATTCTTTTTCTACACCATTAGTATTTGGTTTTGGTTCTATGTCATGTTAGTTTGCGCACTTAAATCATTCGAACCCACATCCCATATTTCTTTAGCTTCTAGTTTGGTAATTTATGTTTTTGGCTCTTTAGGCATGATTGTTCCCACACCTGGTGGTATGGGAAGTTACCATTATCTTGTTATTCTTGCTCTGGCTTATTATAATATTCCACCTGGTGATGCATTTTCATTTGCAAATATTTCATTTTTCACAGCACAATTTGCTAACAATATAATTTTGGGTATTATCGGCTTGATTTCCATGTATTTTTTTAACAAAAACTATCAGCCTAAACACATATGAATATCATCCAAGACTTAGCTGATTATTTGGAGCAAATTGCACCCCTTGACTTACAGGAATCCTATGATAATTCAGGATTGATTATTGGTAATACCAATTGGATAATAAAAAACGTATTAGTGGCTTTGGATGTTACAGAAGCTGTAATTGATGAAGCCATAGAATTGGGTTGTAACGTTATAGTTAGCCATCATCCATTAATTTTTAAGGGTTTGAAACGAATTAGTGATCAGAATCATTTAGACCGGGGACTTATTAAAGCTATTAAAAACGATATTGCTATTTATGCTATTCATACCAATTTAGATAATGTTCTGGTTCACGGAGTTAATGAAAAAATAGCCTCCAGATTAGGTTTGTCTGATATTCAGATACTGAAGCCTAAATCAAATACAAACCTTAATTTGGGTTCTGGATTAGTAGGTTATTTACCAAACAAGCTAAATGTGAATGAATTTCTTGCACTCGTAAAATATTCATTGAATACAAATATCATTAAATATACCAAATCCTTCAATGGTGAAATAAACAAAGTAGCACTATGTGGAGGATCAGGTTCTTTTTTATTGCCAGAAGCTATGCTTCAAAACGCTGATGCATTTATAAGTGCAGATTTTAAGTACCATGACTTTTTTGAAGCAAATGACCAAACTATTATACTAGACATTGGTCATTTTGAAAGTGAACAACACACAATTGGACTAATTTTTGACTTGATTTCAAAAAAATTCACTAATTTTGCGTCCCATTGTACAAAAATTATTACAAACCCCGTACAATACTTTTAATTATGGCAAAGACTACGACCGTTTCAGATATTCCAATTGGAGTGCGACTTAAACAACTTTACGAGTTACAAATGATTGATTCTGAGATAGATCAGATCAAAGTTGTAAAGGGGGAACTACCCATGATTGTTAGCGATTTAGAGGATGAAATTATGGGTTTAAATACTCGTGTTTCAAAACTACAAGACACCATCACGGAGATGGAAAAGGAATCAAGTGTCCATAAAATCAACATCAAGCAATCTGAAGATGCTATTAAGAAGTATGAAAAACAACTTGATGGTGTTAAAAACAATAGGGAGTATGATGCCTTAAATAAAGAAATTAATCTTCAACGCCTTGAAATTCAGCTTTCTGAAAAGAAAATGCGAGAATTTGTAGATCAAGTAAAAGCTAAAAAAGTCACTTTAGATTCTGTTAAAGAACGTCAGGTTGCAAAACAAGCAGAATTGGAAGAGAAAAAACTAGAATTGGCTAAAATTATTGAAAAAACTGATAAGGATGAGTCAACATTGACAATTAAGTCCGATAAATGTCGTAAAAAAATTGAGACTAGGCTATTACACGCTTATGATACCATACGCAAAAGGTATCGCAATGGTTTAGCAATTGTCATGGTTAAACGTTCTGCCTGCGGTGGTTGCTTTAATCAAATCCCCCCTCAAGTGCAACTAGAAATTGCAATGCATAAGAAAATAATAGCTTGTGAACATTGTGGTCGCGTTTTAGTAGATGATCTCATTCAGGAAGTAGAGGCATAAGAATTTTTTCAGATTTCTCTCACTTATTAGATCCTTTGACTTTAGAATTAGCTAGCATTCTAAATAGGTTTTTGTACTACTCATTTGAATCATCCAATGAATAGTGGTATAGAAATTTATACCGCCTGAATTCTAATTTTTAATACAACTTTGTAAAATCTTTGGATATTCGATCCAATTCATGAATTATTTTGCAAGTTATTGTCTGGAATAATGAAATTCAAGCATCTCGTTTTTGAAATTATCATGTATATTATGCTACTTGCATAAATAATATAAAAGGGTTCAATAGTTATTGTTCTAAATCGATTCTGAACATACCATACCACACTAAAAAGTATCATGGTTAAAAAAAGCGCCACCATGAAGAAATGTTTTTTATAATCTTTTTTTATAGCTAACCACATTCCCCAATATCCAAATATATATATTGGAATGGATATGATAAAGCTTATGAACCAATTCCAAAAAGTATATAATTTAGGATTAACGCCAGGAATTAGAAAATAGAAAAAATCGAAACATTTTAATTTTAAGGTTAACCATGGATGAGTAATGATCCAATTTAAACCCGATTTTAAAAAAGCAAATTGTTTAGTGTGTTGTGGCAGTTGAAACATGCTGTCAATGTTTGCTTGTTCACTGCCATAATAATACGGCGTATTATCTACACCGTTTTTATAATGTTGAAGTATCGTATCTTGAGGTAGTGGTTCTACTATATTTCTATATCCTGGCCACGAATTTCCAAAATAAAATTGATACCCATATCCATTCGATGATAGGATATAGGTCTGATTATATTTTAAATGATAAAGCCCATAAGGCAGAGTAGATAGGATACAGATTAAAGTAAATCCTAGAATTGAAAATAAACTTTTTTTCTTAGAATTGATATTCAAAAATAGAATAACAGGAATAAATAAACTAAATATAAGTATATGCGATTTAGTTAAAAAAGACAAAGCAAACAAAACGGCACTGTAAATCAATGATGTTAATTTTTCATTGGAGCAGTATTGTATTAAATGATAGATACTAAAAATTAATAAGGATTGAAATAAAGTTTCCTGACTAAAAGTATGCACCCAATATAAAGTCATAGGAAAAAGCCCATAGATTATTGTCGCAATCATTGCAATTTCCTGTTTTTCAAAAAGCAATCTTGTTATTTTATATATATAAATACCGCTTAGACTTGAAAGTATCAGTTGGCTTATAATTAATACAACATTCCAATACGAACCAAACAATAATTTGTGTCCGGCAATAAAAAGCGACATCAACGGCGAAGCAATAAAACGCCCCCAATCAAAATTAAAATCACCCAATAATGCTTGATCAGCGAAATGAACCAGACCAACACTATCCATCAACAAAGCATAATTATTAAAAAAACCTTGAATGAAAACATAGATCAGTCGAACAAACATGAAATAGATAAAAATATATAAGTAAACCTTAATGGTTGGTGTTGATTGTGATTTTAAAATAAGGTTCTTATTCATGAAATATATAAATCATGTATATTTTAAACTATAGCTAGTTTCATTAAAAGATTATTAATAATGATTCCTTGGTATGACGAGCTAATTTTATTGAGCAGGTAATAAGTATTGAAATGGATTAGTCATGAGATGTTTACTTAATAAAAAAACAGTAAACTATCTGTTGTCTATTCCATTGAATTTATCATTCCAATAATTTGATCAAAAGCATCTTCTCCTTTCATGACATATTGATCCGCGCCATTGATAATGGTTTTTAAAGCAATCCCGTAATGTTCCTGACTGGATAGCATGATGACATGGGTTGCAGGCTTTAACTTTTTTATGATTTGTAATATGTCCATTCCATTTGCTGCATCTTTATGTACTGAATTCAAAAAATAAGCTAGAATGATTACATCAGGTGATTCTTCTAAATGCGTAATACATTCTTCTCCTGTATAAAATATTTGAACATCAGAAGAAACCTCTTTTAGTAATCTATTCTTTAATGAATCCGTAAGATCCAGATCATCATCAACAATAAAGATTTTTTTAGCTTGGTCCATTTGTTTTTTTCGTAAAGTTAACATTAAAATTTATTTGTGTCAAAATTTAATGCTACATCATTTGGAAAAATTGAACTATTCAATATCTGGATATTTTTTGTGCACCCATAATTTGTTTTGTAAAATGGGCTCATGCAATTTGGATTTTGAAGTATCGATAATATTCGATGAATTGATTCTAAAGATAACAAAAATCTTCTGTTATGATGACAATCAACCTGTAGTTAATATTATCGATATCGCAAAAAAAAGGTTCGTCCCATTACTGAGACGAACTTATTTGATTTCTTAAATTGTTCTATTCTATCACAACCATACGTTTAGTGGCCGTATGATTAGATGCATCAAGTTGGTAGTACAAGACACCCGTTGTGTTCAGTTCTTGTTGCAACAATTTGATACTATTCATTCCTTTTTGACCTTGTAATTCATAAATTCTAATGACTTTGCCAGTCACATCATATATTGTCAATTTGACAACAGAAGTTTCTGGTAATCTGTATTTAATGATACAATCTTTATGAAATGGATTGGGCTCATTCTGATACAACTCAAATAAGCCTGTTTCAGCAATTTCCTTTTGGGTTCGAACACCTAATCGAACTTCTTTTACTTGGTCTAAATTATCGTAAGCTTCTGCTTTTGTTACGTCACTTGTTATGGCAAACATATGCGATATAGGACCACTTTGAAGAACTTTGAATACAAGGGTGTACAAAATATCATTGGCATCATGGTGCTCACCTATATTGGAATTCCAACTGGTAGTAAGTATACCATCTTCTATATTACCAATATTTGATTTATTTAAGTTCAATATTCCAGCTTCTACGTCTTCGAAAGATAAACTTTTGGAATCATAATTCATGGTAAACTGAAATCCTGTAATATCTACAAAATCACTAGACCGAATATCCATTCTATATATTTCACCTACTTGAACATTGCTGGCTTCAATTTCAAAATTGATCACACCGGAGGTCCTACTAGTTGTTCCTTTTAATCCAGCCTGAGCATTACCAGTTAAATCTCCCATTTTAATAGCAACAAATTGTTCATTATACTCTTTGGCTAAGGAAGTGGTTACATGTGCAACTCTTGGAGCATTCCATGGAAAACTAGGTTCGGTAAATTCATAATTTGTGGGTACAAATGTCCAGGACGAAACTTTATTGAATGTTGGGATAACACCTAATATTAATTTTCGTAATTCAACAATATCAGAAGAGGTTATACTATTACTTGCATTAACATCAGCAGCAATTAGTTTATATGGACTTGTTATATACGATTGGCCAAGTATGTGTTTTTGAATTTTAACAATATCTGCAGTACTTATACCATTTAAGTGGTTGTCATTTCTAAGAGGCCTAATGGTGAAAAATTCATTAAGTGGAAGATCAGAAAAACGATAAGGACTGGCACTTACTTCTCGCATTATTATTGAATTTTGTTCTAATTGAACATTAGCTAATTTCGTTTCTTCGCCACCCTCAGTCATTAGATTACCCATAATTTTGGCTAAAGATCCCTTATTCAAACAGCTATCCAAATTATCTTGAACTATAATTTTTGATTTGCAATAATCTTTGTTTCCTTCTTCATCTTCTACCCACATTTCGATGTCAATAATTAATTCATCGTTTTGTCCGGCCTTCACAAAATCATCACAACATACTCGAATGCTTGGTTTGTTTTGATCACCATTAAAATAAAATTTCAATTTATCTTTTGGTGTACAATTGTCATAGCTACCAAAATTTAGATCCTTGGCCCATATATCAACACATTTTGTTGAAGGCATTGGAACAGTAATAATACCTGGCAAACAATACGGAGTAGGAGCTTTACAATCTTTAATTTCAAATAAAGTCTCACAAGATCCAATATTCCCACATCCATCCTCTACAAACCAAATAATTCTGTGAATTCCAATTGGGTAAGTTCCACTTGCATTAAATGGATTGTGCCTATCATCTGCAAAAGGGTTATGACTGTATTGGACTGTGTCTCCTGATTTATATTGATTTCGAGTCAAAGATCCTACTCGATAATCATAGCCTCCATGAATTCCCTTACCATCATTATAAGCGTCGATTTTGTATTCCCAATATAATGAATTGATTTCAGTACAATGATCCGTAGCAGCTGCAGTTAACTTAATGTGACCTACACAAACTTGTAAAGATGAATCAATCACCGCAGGTTCACAAGACCCTACTTCACAAGTGACAACGGGTTTTTCAAGATCCCTAACATCTATCCATTGAATTCCTTCCCAACGGCCATGATTAGGATCTATTTTAGGATCATATTGACACCAATCAATGACAACCCATGTTCTTAATATTTTATAACATGCATCCACACCAATAGTATAGGTCTGATCAAATTTTTCTATCGCAATGAGTGCACAATTGTCGTTTGCATTGTTAACAATTATTGGTTTGCCTAATAATGGATTATTAGGATCCAGATCAGCGCCACAACCTTCAATACTAACAGGAGTCAACTCACACACCCCATTTGGCCATTGAATATCAGAATACCTTGGATCATTACAATGTAAAGGATCTATATAAAATGGATCACAATCCACAACCCAAATGGTTTGTACAGCACTAACTAAAATATTGTTTGGTCCAACTGCTGAAATGATCCTTTGAATTTGACCTTGTCCACATGTACGCAGGTCTTTGACAGTAATAGTTGGTTTAATTCCACAAGCACTGGTGGCATAGCCATCAAAGCCCCAAACAAGATCATATTTGCGATCCCAATGCGCTGTATCAAACAATTCTTGATAATAGATGCAAGCTTGATTTGGAGCTGGAATCGGATATTGATTTGTTTGGATAAAACCAGGATAACCAGTATAAGGATTTTTTTCACAAAATTTTTGGCAAACGATATCCTTAGTCTTTACTTTAGACCGATTACTTAAACTTGAAACTACTTTTCCAAAAGTTGAATCGTTAGGATCAGTTAAGTTATTGATATCAAACCAATACCAACAACTAACAACTATATTTGGTGGTGCAACAACCGTAGGAACACTCTTATCTTGGACTTCAATTTCTACCATACAATCACTAAAATGACCATAAAGTGGATTATTTAGACCATTTGACATTAAATGGGGTGCCACAGGACCAACTCCAGGATATACATCAAAAACTCTTAAAACAACCATAACTCGTTGTCCAACGTCAGCACAACAAAATTTAACATCGTCATCGAAATAAACTTGGTTACCCTGAATTGTTGAATTGTCATCTCCGTTTAACCCATTGCAAGATAATAAATTAATAGCGTCACTACCATCATTAGTACCTAATAAGTCTGTCATTCGAATCACTTTAAACCATACATGTGATGAGCAATTATCAAATGAACCATCATCCAAATCACCAGCAAAAACTTTGGTATAATTATTCACTGGATCTTGATTTCCACTAAGACTAACAACAGTTTTTGAAATGCAAACAGCCTGAGGAGGTACTTTATCATACACATTGAGAATAATACTTCTCTTGGAAATATTACCACAACAATCTGAAGCAACTAAATAAGCGTTCTGTGTTCCAACTGGTAAATTCAAAACAATAAATCCAGTTATCTCATCACCTATTACTGTTCCATCTTCTACTTCAATGGAATAGTGAACTTCTTCAGAACAGTTATCCAATATCCATGGTTTAGGGACCTCCCACTTTCCATAACATGACCATACCTCGGTATTTAAATCTATGAAATCCGGATATAATATTTGAGGACCTTCCTGATCTATAACTTTTATTATTTGATTATAATTTGCAATGGTTGATGTACACCAATCTAGTACGATCCATTTTCGCAATATTTTATAACAACCTATTGGACCGGCGTTGCAGCCAGGCGTAGCTAAATCAAATACAAGATCTGAATAAGTCATTGCAAAATTGGCACAATTTGATCCACTTGGTCTGCCTGTACCTTGCCACATAATATGCGTATTCGGTCCCCAACACAGTGGATTTGTTGCTAACCATGCTCTGTGTTCTGGATAATATACAGGATCGGGATTAGGATGACCGAAATTAGGGTCATTTGGGTTGTCGATACTATTCCAACCTAGGATTTTAGGAATTCTTCTATCAGGATATATATTTGGTTGAGCTGAATTGGCATTCCAAAAAACGGAATCTAATAAATAACCATCAACACATTCTGGATAATCCAACATGTGTGGCCCAACTAAAAGGTTTGGATCTATTTTTTGATTGCAATTAAGCATTGGAGCTTGTATGTTATCATAGTCAAGTGGTGGAACAATATCAATGATATTACCTAAATTAACCAAGATCCTTTGAACACATGATGATTTATTTCCAGCTTCATCTATTGCAGTCCAGGTTCTGAAAATCAATACTTCGTATCCAATAGCACATCCACCCTTAGTTATTTGGTCTAAATAACTCAAACTAAAGCTACTGCAACTTTCGTAAACTTGAGGAGTTCCAGTTGTCAATGGACTAGTGCTAGAAGAACATGGCAGTACAGTATCTCTTGCGCAAATCATGATTGGAGCCAATTTGTCCTCTACAAAGGCTTTGCCCCAACAGCTATTCCCTGTTCTTGGGTCAATCACTGTAATTTTTAATTCTTTGCCTATATCTCTACTATCAATTTGAGTTCCAGGTAAATTTGGATTACGATCGATTAAACCACCACCAGACCACCATCTTACCTCAACTTTATAATCATCATAGCATGAATATGGACCACCTACTAAGACAAGTTCTGCACCTACAGTTGCTCGGCAACTATCATCCAGACTGATTTGTACATGATCATTACAAGCTATATCATTTCTAGGTTGATCAAATTCAATGATATTTATACAAAAAGTACAGACACTAACGTTGCCTGAAAGATCCGTAGCACTATAGCTTAAACAAGTTAATCCTCGAGGAAAATAAGATCCACTATTCAATTTTGTTGTATCCGTTTGAATAACTACTTGATTTGATGTACAATTATCAATTGCAAATGGTTCTGTAAAATTTACAATTCGTCCACATTCTCCTGGATTCAAATGAATATCTGGAATCGTAGGACAAACTAATCGTGGATTGATGTTTTCTCTAACAGTTACACTTGAGGAACATGTTGATGAATTACCGCATATATCTTTTACGGTTAAAGTAATTTGATTAACTCCAATTTTTGCACAATTAAACACCGAATCACTGGCAATAAAAATTAAACCGGCATTATTACAATTATCACTACTTCCATTATCAATATCTTTACTTGCCATTACATAAGATCCATTAGCACCTAATTCAACTGTAATATTTTTACAAATTGCGACTGGAGGAATGACATCATTTACAATGATTAATTGTTCGCATGTACCTGAATTACCACATGTATCTGTGGACCTATATGTTCTATGAATTTGATATTTATTTGCACAAATTTGATTCGTTATTTGGTCTGAAACATGTGTAACCACAATACCTGAATTACCACAATGATCTGCGGAAATTACTTTAGAAATATCAACAGCAGGTATATCTGAAACGCAAGAAACAGTAACTCCATTTGGACAAAGAATACTTGGATGAATAATATCATTAACAGTAATGGTCTGATTGCATGTTGTCGTATTTCCGCACAAATTTGTTGCAGTATAAGTTCTTGTTAAAGTGAATCTATCTCTACATGTTTGGTTGGAAATGTTATCCACAAATTTATAAGTCGGTATACTACCACAATTGTTTGAAAATGTACCAGTGAATGGCAAACCAGATGGAATATCAGTTGCGCAAGGAAGATTTAGATTAGTTGGGCATGATATTGCAAATACATTTTGATTACTACCAGTGTTGGAATAGGTTTGGCCGGCAAGGGGATTGTTACAAGAATCTATTACTGTGAAAGTATAGGTCACTGTCCAATTACAATCAGTACCAGTAACCGATGTATTTGTTAATGCGGCTGTTACGGCTCCATTACAATTATCTGTATAACCTTGGATTGCATTTGTTGAATTGAATGGTGCAGAGACTACAGCATTCGTAATACAAGAATTTATACCCGAAATTCCAGGATATGCCGCACCTGTTAATGAAGGAGGTGTGATATCTTGGATAATTACAAGTTTTTCACAAGATGATACACAACCATTATCGTCAACAATTTCCAAATTCAAAGTATAATTCGAGTTACAACCAACGCCAGAAATAACTTCCACTGTTTCAGTATTATCAAAACCATTTATCATTCCATTTCCTGAAATGGTCCATAAATAGGAAACCATTCCTGTTGGAGCATCAAACTGATTCGTTGAAGATGGACATACAGGACTATTGGTTCCAGATATATTGCAAATAGGTGAGGCATTGATCGTAATAGTGTAAACAATCCAATCACTGGCTACTTCTGTTGGATCTATTAGTTGATCATTATTCGTATCGATCCAGGATTTGAAATTTAAAGTTAATGTTCCCGAAAGTGCTGGATTAATTAATGCTGCTGTACCTGTAACTCCTGTAAATGCAGCCATTGGTGCAGCACAATTATTGCAAAAAGGTACTGTTACATTACTTGTAGTATAAGTTTGAAAAACCTTGAGTAAAGGATCAGACAATCCATTTTGATCAGAAAATGAATTGAAAACAATATTATTTGGAATATTACAAACTGAAAATGATCCAATATCATCAATTCCATCATTGTTGGAATTTATAGTTACGGTATTAATTGTTGTTGTTAAAGCAGGTGCTATTGCATCACAAATATTTGGAACGGGTTGAAATCCGGGGCTTAATGGATCAAAATCAATTCCTAATTTTAAAAAAGGTGTGAAATCAACATTTCCATTGATCTGATTTGCAACCAGGAGACTGTTAGTCGTTCCGAACCAATTACAAGTCCCATCTATTAATTGATTTGAAAGATTGTTGATGGCGTAAACGCTATTACCGGAAAGATCGTTGTTGTTTATTACGCCAATACTCCCAGCACTACCTTCTATTCTAATTCCATCTGTGGAATTTGAATTAATCAAATTTCCAAATGTTGAATTAAGTATTCCACCATTGGAAACCCGAATCCCTGTACCATTTTCATAAATGTGATTATTTGTTATTGTTGCGGTTCCTCCATCAACATCTACGCCAATAGTAAATCCATGAATTGAAGCATCGTTTTCATTAAGGTTAACTGATGAATTAGCTCCTGTAATCAAAAGGCCAGTTCCTGTTCCAGCGTTAATCATTTCACAATCATCTTGAATCAAAGCATGAACAAGAGCGTGTGAACTCATTGGATCATCCTGAATTAAAATACCATTTTGGCAATTATTTACACTTAGTTTAGATACGATAGCATGTGCACCATCAGTAGCATCCGAGTTATACCCGGCAAAATTGTTAACTGATAAACCATACTTAACACCTCTTACACTTCCTCCATTTATGACGGTAGGTGTAGTATTTTTTACATTCCATACTTCGTACCCTTCACTTGGGTTTAGATTTGTTCCATCAATGATATTATCTTGTGATAAGGATCCAACTGATAATGAAGCTAAAAGAATACCATCCCAATTTGTTTCATTGGCATCACTTAGTCCAGTAATATTATTATTAATTAATGTAAATGGTGAAGCAGTAGCATAGTGGAGATTATGGAAAATTCCTCTTCGCCTAGCTTGAATGGTATTTCCATCCAATAATTGATAAGTACTACCACCTGGATTGGCTTGAAAGAAATTTCCAGTTTGTATACCTATTCTAACATTTGTCATACAATTGTTAGAGACTGATGCATACTGGTTGTTGTAAAGTAGTACTCCGCCTCCCCAAAATGCTAGTCCACCTGGAGTATTATCATAAGATCCCAAATCTGAGATCTTATTATTACTAATAATATTACTAGAAGATGGTATTCCTGCTGGATAATCATAAAGCTCTAATCCGAAATAAGATAGATTCTGAACGATATTATTTGAAATATTAATATTATCTCCGGTTACATATCTTGTTATTCCAACCGCAATATCAATATCTGCACCATTCGTACTTGAAAAACCAGTATTAATAGCAGGATTATCACCATTAATCGTAAATCCCTTAATCGTAACGTTGGATGCTTGTACATCAATAATAGAATAAGCAGAAATTCCATTAAAATCTGCAATAGCAGGTACAATTACTGCTTCAGGTGCTCTTAAGTCATTACAAGGATCAATGTTAGCATTAGGCCCAAGTAGCGTTAATTCTTTAGTTATCAGTAAGTTTTCAACATAAGTTCCTGGGTTAACAATTAAAGTATGACCGTTCAATGTATTTGGATCATCAATTGCAGCTTGTATAGAACAGAATACCTCTAGGGTTGAAGTATTCGTTACAAATCCACTCCCTCCGCTTCCTGGAGCGGCCGTTCTTTGATTTAGGCCATTAGTAATAAAAGTATTACCCGAAATATCATTTCCACATGCCACCGGAGAATTACCTCTTCCAAAATAAGAAGCGGATTTATTATCACTTTGATCCCCATCACCTGAATTATTAGGAGTATAATTCGGATTAGGATGACCACCACCTTGTTGTTGAATTCCAATATCACTGTTTTTAATGATGTTGGCACTAACTTCATTATTTATTCCTTCTACAACGATACCAAATCCTTCACTTTCAATTCTTACAGGATTTAAATGCTTATATCCATCAATTGTATTATTTTTTACAACTACACCTGACGGAATGTTTGGGTATCCATCAGTATTTCCAGGCTGAAAAGCACGTCTAAATATGGCGATACCAGCATGGTCTCTAATGTTCATCCCTACTGAAGGTGTGAAGGTCACCATATTATTATCCAAATAAATACTACCATCACCACTAGTCAAACCATTTCCATTTGGATTTTTAATTTCAATTCCAAAACGTCCATTATCGGCAACAATATTATTAGAAATTACATTAGCTCCTGCACCTCCTTTAAGACCAGATAGACCGAATCCATTATCCCCATTATTGTGAACATTATTGTTAGACATCGTAATTCCTGATGCCGTTCCATCCTGCAATTCAATACCACAGCAATTATTATTATAAACATCACAGTTGGTAATGCTAATTTTTTCTTTGAAACCATTCCATATTACTATACCGCGAGCAGCACCAAATGCTGCAGTATGTCCTGATACATCTAAATTGTCTAATGTAACAAGATTCACAGCTCCATTTGCATAAAAACCACAACCACCAACATTGTCTTTTATAGTACAATTTTTAACAGTGAGATTATTATTACCATTCATAGCATAAATTCCAGCATAAGCATTTGGTAAATTTCCTGCAAAGTTTTTTATCGTCAAATCTTGTATTGTCACATTTGTGATAGCTGAATTGATAATTATTCCACTACCAAGGCCAACTAAACTACTGCCATCCAAGATTGTACCTATTTCTGAAGTTCCATCTAAAGTTAAAGATTTATCAATAACTAAACGTTCAGCATAGGTACCATCTTCAATATTAATTATTCTTCCAGGTGAAAGAAAATTTATTGCTGTCTGAATGAGCATGGGTGGTGTTGGGTCTCCAGCTGGGTTATCGTCTACATAATAATCTTCAGTAGCAATTTTAACAACATAAATAAGTGAATTTGGATAGAAAAAAGGAGCTTCAAAAAGAGCATCTACAACAGTGTATGCAATAGCTTTTGTGGTCCAATAATTTCTATCTAAGGCTCCAATTCCAACGGCCCAATCAAATAAGTTTACATTACTTGAAAGACCTAGAATAGCATGTGATGTTAGGGCTTTTTGTGAATAGGCTTTGGTAGATTCTGCAATTGAAACGGGACCATTTATAGTAAGACCATTGATTCCCCCAGGAAGACAATAAATATTACTTGTAAAAATGCCAATCCCGGCTTCAAAACCACCAGGAAAATTATTTCCTAAAGTTGTTAAACCAGTTAATAGCGTATTATTACAATTTGTAAAATTGATTCCATTACCTCCATTGTCTTTACTCGTTATATTCGTTAAAATTGCATTATTAATACCATAAATTGAGATTCCTGTACCGGTACAATTATCCACTATTACATTGGTTAGTATTAAATTATCTGCACCACAATCAGTTTGAATTCCAAATGATCCTGCATTCTTGATTTCGATATTTGAAACAGAAATTCCTGGAACAGCAATTTGTAGCCCATAAGTTGGAGAAGTAGAATTCAGAATAAAGCCATTACCATTAACGGAAATGCTCTTATTCACAATTACCAATCCTTCTGTTATATCAGCAGTTAATTCAATAAAGTCATTATTGTTGGCAGCATTGATAGCATCCTGAAGTAAGACATAAAATAAATTTTGTGTTTGATTATGTACTGTACCCATAACCAAATGTTTGTTGTTTGAATGTTTTGAACTAAGTTCATTTCGTTCACAATTAAAATATGTAAATTCATAAAATGGATTAACCGTTTTACATGAACGTACATCTAAATTATTTTTTGAATTGATAATAGCTCCTGAGTAAGCTTTTTCGAATGAAATAGATACTACAAAAAAAGTCACGATTACCTTAAAAGCAACAAATAAATTTGGACGAAATAATTCAAAAAAACGATAAAAAATTTGCGCAAATCGTTTTAATTTGGAGGGAAAATAAATCATAATATAAATTATTAAAATAATAAATTAAATAGTTTTTAATTCTAAAATTTATAATTCATCTAAATACAAGATGAATTATTTTCGAGTTTTAAATTTTAATAATTAAATTATTTTAAAATCTATTCTAATGATATTAAAATGTTATATATACATTTTAATTAACATTGTCGTAGCAGTAAATTCCAACGAATAATGAGTTAAGGTGTATTAACGTTTTAGCGTAATATATGCTCTTGTAAAATTCACAAGTAATACGTCGTTTTGAGTAATATGTTATTATATAAAGAAAGCTTGGGGTTCCGATCATTAAAGATATAACCAAAAAACAAAATATGATAAATATAAAGGAATTTATCATTAGCTCATTTCTTAGAGTGTGAAGGTATTTAATTATTTCAATAAAATTATTCTTTTCAATAAAAAAAAAATAAAAAAAACACATTACATTATTCTGTAATTTTTATTATGTTAATCTTTAGTAATCATTATACTGGAAAAAATAATATTCAAACTAAAGTTAATATAACTTTTATGAAAAAAATAGTCCATTTTTTAAATACATTGGAATAATTAGAATATAAAGTTTGAGTAATATCTTATCTGTATAACCCATAAATGAGTTGATGCTTTACCATGAATTTTAGAAAAAAAATGAAAATTAGAAGAATTGAAATTAGGATATAGTACTCATTAGAGCTTGGTAATATGTTTTTTTAAGATATGAAATTGGAATCCTAATTATTATTCTTTTGTATGATTTGAAACGATGTTCCCTGATTCTAAGATGTGTTATTTTCTATCTACTGAAATCCGTTTTTCTGAGTTAGCCAATTTCCAGGCTAATAAAAAAATATGCCGACCTATTTTTTCCATTTTATTAAAATCAATTTTTTCCGGATCATCACCTATTCTATGATAATCTTCATGAGTTCCGTTAAAGAAAAATATTGCAGGTATTAATTTTTCAGCAAAATTATAATGATCAGACCGATAATAATATCTATTGATATCATTTTCAGCATTGTAGGTGTAATCCATTATGATATGACTATACTGATCGTTTATGGATTCATTATATTCATGTAGTTTACTACTTAATCGATCTGAACCTATAACGTAAACATAATTTCCATTTGGCTTGTACTTATCATCGATTCGCCCCACCATATCAATATTAATATCAGCAATGGTAGATGACAAAGGCAATACCGGATTATTGACATAATACATGCTACCTAATAATCCTTTTTCTTCACCCGTTACCAAAAGACATAATACAGACCTTCGCGGTCCTTTTCCAATGCTTTTCGCATATTGCATTGCTTTGGCGATCTGTGTTACTGTAGTTGTTCCGGATGCATTGTCATCGGCACCATTAAACACATCTTTACCCCTCATTCCTATGTGATCATAATGTGCAGAGATGATTAATACCTCATCTTTTTTGTCAGTACCCTCAATGTAAGCCAGAATATTTCTTCCAATTACCTGTTGTTCTAATTTATGTTGTTCAATCCCTAATTTAGTTTTTATTACAAGAGATTGCGGACGTCCGGTTCGTTTAATTTTATCTCTATTTTTAATTAATTTTTTTAATGATGATCCCAATAATTTTGTGGTCACCCATGGTGACAAGTGTATCACATTGACAATTTCATTTTCAGGTTTTTCATCAATATCCAAAACAACTGTTGGAGATAAAACTTTTAATCTGTTCAGGTCAACAAGTTCTTTAAATTTATCTTCTATAATTAAAATACATTTTACACCATGTCGTTTAGCAGCATCTAATTTTAAATCCAAATTAAGTGACCATGAAGAAGGTATTGAAGAACCAGTTAGATAACTTTTACCTTCCTTGGTGGTGGGCTCACCATTATAAATTATTATTACTTTATCCTTTAAGTTTAGATTTTTATAATCATTATATTTTGAAGTTTCAATTCCATAGCCCAAAAACACGATTTCATCAGTATTAACATTTAAATTTTTATTTTCTCTCGGGATACTTAAATAATCCCACATGTGTTTATACTCAAAATCATTGATGGAAAGTTTAATATTATCCCATGAAATCCATTTAAAATTAACAGGTTGGAAATAACTCTGATTCAATCCAAATTTTGGAATACCGTTTTGTTCTATTTCATGAGCAATGTAATCAGCTGCTCGATCATTACCTTTTGTTCCAAGTTCACGACCTTCACAAGAATCTGAAGCAAGATAATACACCATACGTTTCATTTCAGATGCTTGAATTATTTCAGCAAACTGGGTTGCTGAATCCTTGCTAATTTTTTTAGTACTATCGGGAATACTAACACTACTAATATACTTGTTCTGACCAAAAAGGCATAGATTCAAAAATAGACCACTCAGAAAGAGATAAACTTTCATTACAAATTTATTTTTTCAACACGACGTTGATGTCTACCCCCTTCAAATGAACTAGTTAAAAAGGCATGAATCATTTCAATGGCCATTTCTGGTGTTACAAATCTTGCCGGAATACTAATTACATTAGCATCATTATGTTGTCTTGATAATTGGGCCAATTCAACATTCCAACACAACGCACACCTAACACCTAAATGTTTATTTGCAACGATTGCTGCACCATTTCCACTTCCGCAAATAACCACACCAAACATGGATCTTTGGTCATCAATATCCTTACCAACGGGATGAATAAAATCTGGATAATCTACAGAATGAATATTATGACAACCATGATCTACAACATCATAACCGTGTTCACGTAAGTAGCTTACAATAATCGTTTTATATTCGTATCCTGCATGATCTGATCCAATGGATATACTTCCATTCAATTTTTTATGTGTCGAGTGCATTCATTAATTATTTACAGGTGTCGATTGAAATTTACTGAGTAATGTTTGCATCTCTTTTTCAAATTCCGGATCCTGTAATTCTTTAGATCTTTGTAGTATTTCCCGAACTGCAGATGCAGTATAGTTTTTATCTGAAGCAAAACTGGATGCTAAATCTTCAGGAGAAAGTGAATTATAAAAATTCATCATGTCTTCTGTCTCAATGGCCAAAATTTTAAGATGTTTTTTAGCTTCATCTTTTCTACCTGCTGCCATTAACGTTTGTATGAAAGGCATTACTCGAACATCATATTGAAAATTCATATTTGGAAAACTTTCAAAAAATTTAGCCGCGACATTTCCAGCTCTTTCTTTATCTCCTTGAGCTTCAAGTCCTGCACAAAGACGCATCATGGTCATTCTAAGACCTTGAATACTTGGTGCATAGGAATGATCTACAAAAAGCTCTTTTTTATCAAAATTTCCCCATCGATATTTATTCATTATAGCATCATATGATTTCTCTATATCCATTTTTCCTGAACCATAGATATACATATTTTTTTCACTTGCGGTTTTTGTAGGAACTATACGTAATGCAAGTCCTTCGACACTTACATAGTCATCTAAACCCATTAATTTTTCACCCTGACAGGTTACTGAAAAATATACAGGTCTATCGTTTATATTTGAATTAATAATATCCAATACCGCTATATCATCTTTCGTAATATAATTTCCGTTTAATACCACAGGTACACGACTAACAAAAGTAGTGTCATCAGGTTTTACCAATCCCATTTCAATAGCCCGATGTTGATTAAATTCAATGGAAACTTTCCTTGTTGGCATATAGGTTTCAAAATCACGTCCGGAACCTGCTGAAATTTTGTGGTCTTCACCTATAAATTTTAAAAATTGTGAGGCCGTCATATCAACGTCAGCATTATCCCCAGCAGGATTATAATAGAACACCTGATTTCTTAAAGAACCACGTAATTTATCTGATGGAATGGACATTTTAATTGCCGGGGATTCATTTATTTTTCTTCGTTGTGCATCTATGTACCAATCTACAGCAATTAAGCTCAAATTGATTACACGCACATCTCTTCTTATATTTTCTACTTCCTGGGCATACCAAACCGGATAGGTATCATTATCTCCATATGTGAAAATAATGGCATTAGGTTGACATGATTCTAAAATATTGATGGCATAATCCCGGGCTGCAGTAATCCCATTTCTGGAATGATCATCAAAATTTTGAAATCCCATAATTATTGGCGCAGAAAGTACTATTAATGTAGCGATGATTCCAGAAACAGAACTTGACAATTTCAATCTACTTTTAAACAGATCTACCAGAAACAAAACACCCATTCCGATCCAAATGCAAAAAGTAAACATGGATCCCGCTAAAATATAATCTCTTTCGCGGGGTTCATTCGGTGGCGAATTTGTGAAAAAACAAAGACCTAACCCGGTAATAAGCCACAGAAAGCCCAAGGCCATAAAATCTTGTTTGCTCTTTCTCAAATGAAAAATGGTACCTAATATTCCAAAAATTAATGGTAAGAAAAAGTACCTGTTTCTCGAATGGTCTGTTTTAATTACTCTAGGCAACTGATCCTGATTGTACAGCCGTTTACTATCGATACTGGAAATACCGGATAACCAATGACCATCCTTTTTATCCCAAGGATAGTAGCCTTGTTCTCCATTTTCTTTTCCTACAAAATTCCAGAAAAAATAGCGCCAATACATCCACCCAAATTGGTAAGTCATTAAAAACTTAAGATTGTACTCTTCAGTTGGAGTCCCTTCTTTTCGTCCAATTAAATAATCCATCCACATACGGTGTAATTGAACACGACCCTGATCATTGGATCCAATCCTTGGCAATAATATTTGGTCTTTTTTTGCAAATACATAATCGAACTTTCGATCCACTATTTTATACTCATTTCCAACTCTACCATATCGATCTGTAGATTTGGTATCAATGGGTTTAGCATCAAAATGTGGCCCTTTAAGTAAGGATCGATCTCCATATTGTTCCCTGTTTAAATAAGGCAATAATCGAACTACATCATCAGGTGCATTCATATTAATCGGTGGATTTGCCATAGCTCTAAGAATTACTACACCTACAGTGGAGTATGAGATGGCTAAAAGCATACACGTAAAAACCAATTTATGTGCAAGGTCTAAGCCTCTGTTTCGCGTATATTTAAATCCAAAATAAAATAATGCAAACAATGTGATAAGAGTAGGAATTAAGCCGGAATGGAATGGCAATCCCAAAGTATTAACACAAAACATTTCATACATACTCCACAATTGTGGAATACCTGAAATGACGATTCCCTGGAATAGAACTATACTTATTACTCCAATAAGTGCAGCAATACAAAAACCTAAGAAAGTGTGATTTTTATATTTCTTATGATAATAGAGCACGGCCATAGTAGGAAATGCCAATAAGCTTAACAAATGGACTCCAATAGACAGCCCAGCAGCATAAAATGAAAAAATCAACCAACTGTCATTGCTTGGTTTATCTGGTAGATAATGCCACTTAACCGCAGCCCAGAGTGTCAGACAAGTAAACATAGTGGACATTGAATAAACCTCACCTTCTACGGCTGAAAACCAGATGGAAGAACAAAATGCAGTTGCCAATCCCGCAACCAAACCAGCTCCTAATATAGAAATATCATGTGATGCAACTTCTTCATTATCCCTTCCGTAAATGGCTATTTTTCCAAAAATTATGGTAATCCAACAAACGAACATGGCTGCGAATGCAGAACAGATACCAGACATTAAATTAACTGCAAAGGCTATATTGGAAGGTTCTGAAGAAAAAACTGTTGCAATCCAGGCAAACATTCTACCAACCAGCAAAAATAATGGTGCCCCAGGTGGATGCACTACCTGAAGTTTATAAGCGCCTAGGACGAATTCACCACAATCCCACAAGCTTCCCGTTCGTTCTACTGAAAAGTAGTAAACGATAAAGGTTATTAAAAATACCAACCAACCTGTCACATTGACTTTGTTCTTCATTAAATCCATTGGAATATCAATTTGTTATAAATTAATAAATATTATATTTGATTAAAATTTGTGTAAAAATATAAAAAAGAAAGTAGCTTACCAAAAACATCTTTATTTTAGGCTATTTAGCCTTAATTAACGAATCAATTCAACAATAAAGTGTTTAAGCTGTTACTTTGTTTCATTAGAACTAGGCCTCAATAATCATGTATTTCAAATTAATTATTTATGCTTTAGCCCTGTATGGTGTTTATACCTTGTTTTTCAAAAACAAAACCATCAGCATTCAGGATAAAAAGCCTCCAAAAAAGACGAATGATTACACAGATTATGAAGAATTGTAATATCTAAATATTTGTCATTGAATAAATTATCTTCATACATTCTATTTCAAGATCACCATTTGATCATTGCCAATAAACCAGGTGGTGTACCAGCGCAAGAAGACAAAACTAAAGACCCTAGTCTGCTGAGATTACTTCAAGCCTATTGCAAAAGAGATTTATTCCTGGTCCATAGAATAGATAGACCCGTTTCAGGTCTTATCGTGTTGGTCAAAAATAGTAAGGATCAGATCATAATCCAAAATCAGATCCAAAGCCAGAAATTTGAAAAAACATATCTGGCCATAGTGCCTAAAATAGATATTCCAGACCAAGGAATATTAGAACATTTTATCATCCACGATACTAAACATAATAAAGGCCGAATTAGTCCTTCAGGTGACGATGAGCAAGCTAAAAAAGCAACATTAAGTTATGTTATCAAGAAGGATCTTGATCAATATAGACTTTTAGAAATTAAAACACAAACAGGTCGATTTCATCAAATTAGAGCGCAGTTAGCACATGAAAACATGCCGATAAAAGGCGATGTAAAATATGGAGCTAGAAGAAGTAATAAAGACCGAACAATAGGTTTACATGCATGGAAAATATCGTTCTATCATCCAAGTTCTAATCGAGCCGTCAACTTTGTTGCAGATTTACCGGAAAATGACATTTGGCCACATTTTCAATTAACTGAGGAATAATAAATTTAATAATTATGGAAATTGCCCGAACTGAAATCAGTGATCTTGGTGAATTTAAATTAATTGAACTACTAACAGAGTCATTTCCACAATTCTATAAATCAACTGTAAAAGGCATAGGTGATGATGCAGCAGTAATTGATTTTGGGAAAGAATCCTTATTGATAACTACAGATATACTAGTTGAAGAGATACATTTTGATCTTATGTATTGTCCTTTAAAGCATCTGGGTTACAAAGCAGTAGTGGTTAATTTATCAGATATCTACGCCATGAATGCTATCCCTTACCAAATAACTGTGTCATTAGCCATTTCCAATAGATTTTCTGTAGAAGCAATTGAAGAATTATATGCCGGCATTAAGTTAGCATGTGAATTATATAAGATAGATTTAGTAGGTGGAGACACCACTTCTTCTCCTAAAGGACTTACCCTATCTGTTACTGCTTTGGGGCGCCAACAAAAAGAAAAAATTGTTTATAGGTCCGGTGCACAGGTCGGTGATTACCTTTTTGTTACGGGTGATTTAGGAGGGGCTTTTTTGGGATTACAATTATTAGAAAGAGAAAAACAAATATTTCTTTCAGATCCCAAAATTCAACCTGATTTAGAAAATAAGAAAGAAATTGTTGGTCGTTTTCTCAAACCAGAAGCAAAAAAAGAAGCCATTTTATTGTTAAATCAAGTAAATGTAATACCCACCTCAATGATTGATTTATCCGATGGATTATCTTCTGATTTAATGCACATATGTAGTCAATCCAAAGTAGGTGCTTTAATTGAAGAAGCATCGATTCCAATGCATCATGAAGCGCAATTGATGGCACTTGATTTCAAACTTGATCCTATTACATGTGCACTCAATGGTGGTGAAGATTATGAATTGCTGTTTTCAATTAAAAAAGAAGATTTGGAATTAATTAAGTTCCTCCCAGGATTCTATTATATCGGAGAAATTCGACCACAAGAAGAAGGGATTAAGTTAAAAACAACAGGTGGAAAAATACATCCCTTAAAAGCACAAGGGTGGAAACATTTTTAATTAAATAATAAGTGTAGCTTTTCCTACGTTTCTAATTTTGTAATTTGTACCATGAATCGATTGTTTATTTTATTACTGTTTTTATTTATTTCAATTGTAAATATAAAAGCCCAAAAAGGTGCTGAAGTTGGAGCCTGGGTGGGAAATTCATTTTATTTTGGAGACTTAAATAATTTATACAGATTGACTGAACCTGGCATATCAGGTGGTTTATTGTTTCGATACAATGTTAACAGTCGTTTGAGCCCGCAATGTCAAATTAATTATTCGAGATTGCGCGCCAATGATGCAAACTCTTCCAATTTGTTTGATCAAAATCGAAATTTATCATTCTATTCAGATGTTTTTGAAATCACTCCGGCAATAGCCTTCAATTTCATTCCCTATATTCATGGCAATGATGACACTAATTTTTCACCTTATGTTGTTACAGGTCTAAGTCTTTTTTATCATGATCCGAAAACCAAACGATTGGGACATATTGAACATCTACAATCCAATGGAACTGAGGGACAAATTGTTGGGCAAGAATATAGCCGAATCAGCGGCGGTTGGTTATTGGGATTAGGTACTAAAGTTAAAATAAATTATCGTTGGAGTATCAACGTTGACCTTAGTTCACGCATTACTTGGACAGACTATTTAGATGATGTAAGTACGGTCTATCCGAACTTTAGCACCTTAAGAACGACTCGTGGAAATAATGCTGTATTATTGTCTGATCCATCATTAAATTTAGGTGGTGATATTCCTGCAAATCGATCTGGAACGCAACGTGGAGATGGTAATGATAAAGATATCTTTATGAGTTTTGGGATCAGTCTGGTATATTATTTTGGAGGATTAGAATGTCCACAGATTTCGAGATTTAATGAATAACATCATTTAAATAAATTGTATTTTAAGATACAATAAATGGCTCTAAAACCATCTTTCCAATTTATTTTTTTTCCTTCTAAATAGGTGCGACCATAGTAGGATATACCAATTTCATAAATTCGTATATTTTTTATTCGTGAAATTTTTGAAGTTACTTCTGGTTCAAAACCAAATCTTTTTTCATTTAATTCCAATGATTTAATTACTTCTGATTTGAATAATTTATAACAGGTTTCCATATCTGTTAAATTCAAATTAGTAAACATATTAGATAAAAATGTGAGAATTTTATTTCCTATAGAATGCCAAAAAAATAAAATTCTGTGTGGATGTCCGCCAATAAACCTGGAACCATAAACAACATCTGCAAAACCTTCAATAATGGGTTTTAATAAATCATTGTATTCACGAGGATCATATTCTAAATCTGCATCCTGGATAATGATAAAATCGCCAGTCGCTAATCGAATTCCGTTGTGCAATGCAGCTCCTTTACCTTGATTATAATCGTGTTTATGATAGATAAAATTAATTTCTGAATGTTCTTTGATGTAGTTTAATAATACAAATTCTGATTGATCGGTAGAACAGTCATTGACTAATATGATTTCCTTTGAAATTTGGTTAATTAATGAAACCGCTAGTATTTTGTTTAATATATGATGTATCGTTTTCTCCTCATTATAAACTGGGATGACGATAGATAATTTTTGAGTAGTCATAATAGAATTTTAATTAAACTAAATGCAGATTTCATTGTTCATAATTCGGCAAAAATACGTTAGGTAAATGATATTTTACTCACTTATTGTAAAACAAATAATTAAGGAATCTGAAGATGCGAGAAGCATAATTTTGGATGTACCCGCAGATCATCCGCTACTTCAATTTAAAGCAGGGCAATTTCTAAATATTCAAATACACCATAAGAACGAGGTTCTACAAAGATGTTATTCGATTTCATCCATTCCAAATAACTCCAATTTGCAAATTACAGTGAAGGCGGTTAAGGGTGGAATTGTATCTAATTTTCTTGTTAATCAACTCAAGGTAAATGATGTTTTGGAGGTTTCTGGTCCTCAAGGTCATTTTGCATTAGCTCCAAATGATGAAGTTCGACGTGCACATTATTTTATCGCGGCAGGTAGTGGTATTACACCCATCTATTCAATGATTCAAACATTATTGGAAAATGAACCTAAATCATCCATTTATTTATTATATGGAAATCGTTCAGAAGAAGATATCATATTTAAAGAAAAATTAGCTGAATTACAAAATAAGTTTGAAGGGCAGTTTTTTGTAGAACACATTCTATCCAAAGCTGGTAAGAAATCAATGTTTGGTTTCCTGACCGCATCAAAGGAGAAATGGACTGGGTTGGTTGGAAGAATAAATGAACAACAACTAAAAATATTTCTACAAAAGTACTCGACATTAAATGTGCCAGCTCAATACTACATCTGTGGTCCAGGTTTATTTATTCAAAACATTGAATCAACTTTGAAGGATTTGATGGTGCCCATTAAAGATATTCACAAAGAATATTTTAGCATTGAACCGGTCCAAATAGATTCCATTTCAACGAACCTGGCCTCTAGAGTTTCAGGAACATACCAAGGTAAAGCATTTGATATTCTATTAAAACCCAATGAAAAAATCCTAGATGGACTTCTTAGAGAAAAATTAAATCCACCTTATTCATGTTCAAGTGGTGCTTGTGCTACATGTATTGCAAAACTTGTTTCAGGAAAGGTTCACATGGATGTTAGTATGGCATTAGATCAATCAGAAATTGAAGCAGGCTATATTCTAACATGTCAAGCAAAACCTTTAACTGCCGAGGTTGAAATTAATTATGACTTATAAGCTTTAATTTATTCAATTATTTTTAAATCCTTGATCAAATGTCTTACTTAGAAACTACTGTTGATGTCTATAAAGAAGCTGCATTAAAGCCTGATGTTGGATTATGTTGCACAACCACACCGGTATGGCAATTGCCAGACCTTAGTATTCCTAAAAAAATGTTGGAAATGAATTACGGTTGTGGAAGTACTGTAAATCCGAGAGATTTAGCTAATAATCCAACCGTACTATATGTTGGCATTGGCGGTGGAATGGAATTACTTCAATTTGCTTATTTCAGTAGAAAAAATAATGCCATTATTGGGATCGACGTCGTTGATGAAATGATTACTGCTTGTAGAGAAAATTTGGTCCAAGCTGAAAAAGAAAATGAGTGGTTTTCTTCTTCTTTCATTGATATTCGCAAGGGTTCCGCATTAAAATTGCCAATTGACAACCAAACGGTAGATATTGCGGCACAAAATTGTTTGTTCAATATTTTTACTAAAGCAGATTTAAAAACTGCTTTACAAGAAATGTATAGGGTATTAAAACCATATGGAAGACTGATATTATCGGACCCTATTTGTGAACAAAGTATGCCTGAGAATCTAAAGCAAGACAATCGGTTAAGAGCACTTTGCCTTAGTGGTGCGATTCCACTCAAAGATTATATTGATTTGATAACTGAAATAGGATTTGGTACGGTCGAAATCAGAGCCAAGCGAGCATATAGAGTGTTAGATCCTAAACATTATGATACGGATGAGTTAATTGTAATAGAGTCGGTTGAAGTTTGCGCCATTAAAGATCCCATGCCTCCTGATGGGCCTTGTGTATTTACAGGTAAAACGGCTATTTATTATGGAGCGCATGATTTCATAGATGATCAAAAAGGGCATGTGTTATATCAAAACCAACCTTTGGCAGTATGCGATAAAACGGCAAAAGCATTAAAAACCTTTAGTCCAGACAATATTTATATTTCAGAATCAACCTGGTTTTATGATGGAGGTGGTTGCTGTTGAAATTGTTATAAAACAAACTAGGGAGCCAATCTCGTTATTCTCCAGGACAAATCTGGATTTTTAATATAAGCGATACGATCGTGGAGTCTATTGGCTCTACCTTGCCAGAATTCCATATACTCAGGTTTAATGATATATCCTCCCCAATGTTCAGGACAGGTAATGGGTTCTGTTTGGTTTTCCATTTCACTCATTTTTTGATCAAGAAAGGCCCTGTTAGGAATTTCTTGACTTTGTGGCGAAATAACAGCTGCTATCTGGCTTTTATAAGGGCGACTTTTAAAATATTCTGAGGCTAATTCGGGTGATTTTTTTTCAACATGACCTTCAATTCTAACTTGTCGTTCTAGTTCCTTCCAAAAAAACAAAAGCGATGCTGAAGTATTTTTTTCAATGTCCTGACCTTTTCGACTTAAATAGTTGGTAAAAAATATAAATCCTTCAGCTTCAGTATGCTTTAAGAGAACCACTCTGGAAGATGGTTTTCCTAAGGAATTTACAGTGGATAATACCATAGCGTTCGGCTCTTCTATTTCGACATCAATAGCTTGTTGAAACCATGTATTAAATTGGTACATGGGATTTGCATTGAAAGTATCTACGTCTATAGTTTCTTTGTTATAGTCTTTTCTAAGTTCGGTAAGATTCAACATATCTTTAAAATTCAATTTTATTCAAAGTTAGGACAACTCATGAATAGTACTAAGTAATTATTCAAAAAAAAAAACCCGTCATATGTTCATACAACGGGTTTTTATATTAAAATTTTTTAATATTATTTCTATTCAGAAACCACTTCAAAATTGACTTTAACGATAACTTGTTTGTGTAGATCAAGTTGAGCTACATAGGTTCCCAATTCTTTTACTTCTTCAAGAATGTGGATTTTTTTACGTTCTATTTCAATATTAAATTGGTCCTTGAGTGCAGCAGCAATTTGAACATTGGTAACACTACCAAAAATCTTACCACTGGTTCCAGTTTTTGCTCCTACTTTCAGAGTGGCATCTTTAAGTTGATCAGCCATCTCTTTATAAACATTTATTTTTTTATTTTCCTTAGCTTCATCTTGTCGAGTTAGCTCATTTAATCTGCGCATGTTGCTATCATTAGCAAGTAGTGCAGATCCTTGTGGAATTAAAAAATTACGGCCGTAGCCTGGACGAACATTCACCACTTGGTGTTTGTCTCCTAATTTATCGACATCTTTCAATAAAATTACTTGCATAAACTAAGTTTTTAGGTGAATTATTTAAGTAAGTCCGCAACAAATGGAAGAATGGCTAAGTGGCGTGCTCTTTTAACTGAAGATGCTACTCTTCGTTGATATTTTAATGAGTTTCCAGTCAAACGTCTAGGTAGTAATTTCCCTTGTTCGTTAATGAATTGGATCAAAAAATCTGCATCTTTATAATCTATATGTTTGAGTCCAAATTTTTTGAAACGGCAATATTTCTTTTGCTGTTTTCCGATATTTGGATTACTTAAAAACTTTATTTCGTCTTTAGTTGCCATTTTGTTTTAAATTAATTTGTGTGACTAATGAATTAAATGATTTCTAAATCTTCTGCAATAATATCTACCGGTGGTACATATGCTGCTTTAGGAGTATACACAGGTGCCGGCTCTTTTGGCGCTTTGTGTACCTTTTTACCAATCTTTCCATTTCTCTTGTCCTCGTTGTACTTAACTCCAAATTTGTCAAGTTTTACAGTCAGAAAGCGCATGATGCGCTCATCACGTTTCAATGCAAGCTCAAGCTTACCGATAAATGTTCCAGTTTCGGCAGCGAACTCAATGCAGTAGTATACTCCAGTGGAGCGTTTGTTTATTGGATAGGCCAATGGACGCAATCCAATCTCATTCACATGGACAATAGTAGCTCCTTCATTTTGGAGCATTTCCACGTACGTCTGAGCTGTCGATTTAACTTCATCGCCCGACAGAACAGGATCCACGATGAAGGTTACTTCTAAATGACGCATTATTTATATAATATTTATTTTCAAAAAGGGATGCAAAGATAAACTTTCCTTTTCAAATAACCAAATAGACTGTATTAAAAAATCAAGTAAAATGATATAAAATATTGATTGTTAATACTATAGTAAAGACTTTTTACCAATTTTCCCAACCCGGTTCCTTGATTTTGTTTATGGAAATGCTCGCTTTGTGTTGAAGCCTCGTTTTCTGGCGACGCCAAATTTCATGGGCAAGATTGTAAGCTATAAAATCAGGACCACTGGTTTTTAATATATGCTGAAGGATACTTTCATCAATATCAAGCCGATATAAATAACTAAATAAAAGATTTGGATCCTGAGATAATAGTTCTTCAACCCTTCCCTGAATCATATCTATATAAACTTGCTCGCCTTGATCGGTATGATCTAATTGCTGTAAAGTTAAAAATGGAAATAGCTCTTGATTCATTGAGGACTTTGTTATATAACTTCCAACACCAATCCTTTTAAATAAGATCCTTCAGGATGAAATAAACTAACAGGATGATCCGGACCTTGGGATAATTTTCTAATAACACGTATAGTTCGTTGACTTTCAATTCCGGCAGCAACAATCGTGTGGTAAAACAATTCTTCGGTCACCACCTGCGAACAAGAAAAAGTCAATAAAAATCCTCCTGAATTGATCTTTTGCATGGCCAACACATTAATGCGTTTGTAGGCTTGTATGGCGTTATGACGCTTTTCTAAGCTTTTTGCAAAAGCGGGTGGATCTAATATTATAATGTCAAATTCATCTGAAGTCAGGTCTTTAAGAAACGGGATAACATCCGCTTCTAAAGCCTCGTGGTTGGCATTTTCCAATTCATTTAGTGCAATATTTTTTTGTAATTCTTCAAGAGCCTTTTTTGATGAATCAACTGAAACTACTTTTTTAGCACCACCTAAAAGTGCATAAAGACTAAATCCTCCTGTGTAACAAAAGGTGTTTAATACAGTTTTAGATCGGGCCAGACGGGTCAGTAAGGCTCTATTTTCCCTTTGATCTAAAAAGAAACCCGTCTTTTGTCCAGTAACTATATTAATGTTAAATAGTATATAATTTTCTTTAATGATTACTTCTTCCTTATTACCCAAAAGGAAACTGTTGTTTATATTTTGGCTGTAAGCTTTGGGTAATGATTCTTTGCTTTTATTATATATGTGTTTGATTTCTTCTCCATAAAGTGATGTTATGGCATTTGATATTTGGTTGATACAGCGATTCATTCCAACGGTATGGGTCTGAATTACAGCAACATCGTCATAGATGTCAACGATTAGTCCCGATAATCCATCCCCTTCACCATGAATTAAACGGTAGGCATTTGTTTCGGATTCCCGGCCTAATCCAAGGGATTTACGCAAATGAAGCGCAGCTTCAAATTTTGAATGCCAAAAAGTAGGTACAAATTCACCAGGTCCAAACGATAATATTCTTACAGCAATACTGGCATTATGGTATTGGCCAAAACCTAGTTGTACATCAGAACTATCATAGACATAAACCAAATCACCTTCTTGAATTCCTTCATCTTTTTTGTGTATTGCACCTGAAAATATCCATGGGTGTTGTCTAATTATGGATATCGTCTTATTATTTCTGAGGATTACCTTTTTCATTCCATATATAGTTCAAGTGATTTAACAATAGCTTACTGGGCACAAAGTAAAGTATTACGCCAATTAATTTGTGCAATTCGATCAGCTAATTATAGACAATAGACTAAAGTAAACCAATTTGTGGAGCTGAATATTAATAAATGAGTATAGAGGCTGAACAATTGGGGATGGGGATAAGACATGCAATCCTAACTTTACTGGAACAGCCAGAAGCTACCATTTTAGGTAGTTTTGTATTATTGTTTGATAAGGAATTTAGAAGAAATGCACTTAAGTATGTTAAAAGTGAACGTGTTAAGAAGTTCTAGAAAAGAGAATTTTATGAATATCAAAAATACGACTTATTAACAGTGATGAAAAAGATAGGTGATATATTAATTCATCCAGTTATTAAAATAGTAATGATTGAAAATATATAGGAAGCATCTCTCCGCAAAGCTATGGATGAAAAAAAGATTATTTTAGTTAATTTATCCAAAGGTCATGTAGGTGCTGATGTTGCTCATATACTCGGTGCTATATTTATTACTTCTATAACTTCGGTTGCATTTAGTCGTGTTGATGTTGATGAAGGAGACAGAAATCCATTTATGGTTTACATGGATGAAATCCATAATTTTACTACTTTGTCTTTGGTTAATATGTTTTCTGAACTTCTTAAGTTCAAAGTAGGTTTTGTACTAGTATATTAATCCATACAACATCTGCATGATGATATTAGGCTAGCTGTGCTTGGAAATATAGGGATAATTATTTCCTTCAGGATTGAGACTGAAGATGCAAAGAATATGACAAAAGAAATATTTCTAAATATGATGTTCAAGAATTAATTAATCTTCCGAATTACAAGATTTATTTAAAATTTATGATTGATGGACGCTAAATTGATCTTTTAGTGCATTAACAAATTTCAAACTAAAGCAGCAAATTTTAAATTGCACTTTAAACAATCAATAGATTTATTATATTTGAGCTCAAATTTAATATTTGATTTTAGTTTAATATCAAAAGTACTGTGTGATTATGGCATTATTAATTATACCAAACGATTTTGTGTAATATTATTTTGAATTTGGTTGAATTGCATTAATTTTTTAACTTGTGATAGTCTATTATAAATTATTTCAAGTTCCTGACTAGCTACTTTGTATAATTCCTTTAAAGAAGACGTTAAATATATTCCTACCAAAATTAATAAAATATATTTCAATAGATTCATATTAAAATTAAACTGTGACAATACTTTTACTAACGATATAAAACCAACAATAGTTGTAAACAAAATTGATAAGTAATATGAGTAATAACAAATTTTTTTAAAATTTCGTAACTCAAATAAGTAAGTATTCAATTCATGTTCTGTTAATATCATATTGTACTTAGTTTTAATATTAATAAATATTTTATCATTGCGCTGAATTAGAATTATATTCAAAACAACAAGTACAAATAACAAACACAATATAACTATCATGATCCAATTTTAATATTCTATCCCTAACATGATTAAAAATAGTTACAAAACAAATTTAACTAAGTTACTAATCAGTGAATGACATATTATATTAAACTTAACTATAAACATATTACTTCTTACATTCATACAATAATTATATTCACTAACTCCCAACAAGATAAATTATAAAATAATGTCAAAAATTAAATTACGCTTTTACAATTTTTGCCATAAATTTATTTACTTTATTACGAATGTACAATAAAAATACTAATTCCTACCAGAAAAAAATATTTTTCTTAATTTTTGGGGAATAAACATCAACCTTAAGTCCATAGAATAATAAACTATCAGTGCTTGGATTCCATATAAATACCTTAAATAAATCTTTATCACGATCAATTTTCGGACACATCAGCCAATAGGATAAAAACTGAGTATCTCTATTAACTTCCTCTTTTACTAGAGGTTGACTCATAAACCAATTATATTGATTACCCTTTCGTTCCATATTTGAAACAATCCCAAATTTTGGAATTTTACTTCTAGTTAATCCAATACACCCAGTGATATGCATATACTTAAACTCTGAATTATTTAAATACTTATTTGGAATATTTAATCCCGCTGAATATGGGTTATTTGAATTTAACAATACACCACTTATCTTATTAGAATTTAGCGTAATACTATCTGTAATTCCAATGGAGTAGGTAAATTCCTTATTAAATAATTCAAGATTAGGTCCTTTATCATTAGGTATAAATCCATCTATCGGTTTTTGGAGGAGTAATTCTTTCTGTGATTCTGTAACAGGTGTTGTTTGACCAAAAACGCTTAGATAATAATCTTTACTAATATAATTTGATGTAAGAATACCTTGTCGAATTTGCCATGTTTGAAATAAATTCAAAATAACTATTGCAATGATCACTAAAAAAGCTATTACCTTATAGGTAATTTTTCTTTGAATTAGGTTCGATAAAAATGCAGCAAATCCAAGAGCAAATATTGAATACATCGGAATTATAGTTCTTTGCCCGAATGACTCTGCATACCACCAACAAGTCCAACTGGAAATGAGATACAAATTTATTATGGAAAAAATTAAAATTGGAAATAGCCATTCTGTATGTACTTTTTTTAAATAAAATATTCCAATTATCATTAATATTGACAATGGGGTAAATATAAATAATCCTTTTCTTGCGCTAAGAAATACTTCCAGGATATAGGGCTTAGTAATTTCAAGGACTTGACCTTGATTATCTTGGTAGGAATAATAGATCCATTGACCAGTTACAATTTTCCAATACAAGAGTTGTATAAAGACAACACCCAGTCCAGGTAATATTGCTAGAATCAATTTTATAGGTTTTTCAATTAATCGATTTATGTTCTTCCAAATCTTTTCCCAAGAATTAACTCCATACAATAATGGTATTAGAAAACAAAATATTTCCGAATTTCTAACAATTAATATTAGAGCACACGCAAGAATTATAAACAGAAGATATTTATACGAATTCTTTATATAATATTGATGGGTAACATAAAGCAGTATCGAATATAAAGTAAATAGATAATTATGACTCATTAAACCATGACCATGCATGAAGGAATGAAAGAAATAATTAGTTCCAAAAACTATCAGTCCAACACATAATGATGTAATCAATTCATTATAATAAAATCTGATAAAATTAAATAAAAAAAATATTCCAATTAAGGATATTAGAAATGACCAATAAAATACAGATTTCTTAAAAATTAAGTTAAAACCGAATTCGTGATCTATTCCAAGACAACTACTAATAAAATAACCTATAAAATAAGCAGGAGAATAAGCTACAGCCAAACCAATTGGATAACGAATAACGGAGTTATCAGAATTTTTTACTTTATAGATTTGGTATAGCGCTAAATTGGGATCAGCCAATTTGTTTAATGAGTCAAGTATTTGTGTATTTTTTAATTTGATATCTTTTAAATGGACAAACGCAGGTAAATAAGCATAATAACCAAAACTGTCATAGCTTATTTGATAATTTTTATTTTCAAGTAAATACGTAATACTATAAATTCCAATAATTAAAATAAGTCCTTTAAATTTCATACAAATTATTTAATATTTAAAATAGATAACGCTTTTTCTTGAATCTTGATTAATAAAAAAATATACTTATTTAATTTTTGCTCGCAAATAAGTTAAAAAAAGAAGTTTACTTATCATCCTAAAAATAAACGGTGAGAAGATACTATTCAAATAATCGTATTTCTAATCATTCAATTTCAAAATAATTTTTAAGCATCCAATTTATTTTTTTTGTTTCATAATTTGAATTAATTTCAGGCTTTAAATACCATTCTGATTTTTCAATACAACATAATTCTAAAGTTATAGATGAAAAAATAATTAAGTTCTCATAATAGTTATATTAAGATTGAAAATATTAAATTTTGCTAGTTATTTTGATAACATTAAATTAAGTTTACAAATATAAATTATATATTTGTATTTTTCAAATTTATTGACAAAATTGAGAGTAAACACCTATGGAATTCAGAGAATACCGATAACTAATTTTTAAATTCTATCTATTTCTTGAAATTAATTCAATAATTTGTATGTAAATTTATATTTTAACTTTAAACGCATTATTAGTTTATTAGCCATTTTTTTGGATTTCATTTTTAAGCTATTTAAAATTTAATAAACATCAAAGAATCGATTTTCTCTTTTATCTCAGGTTTTTTAATAAATTATGTCAAAGATCAAAGATTAGCTTGAATTTGGTTAGGACTTTCATACTAACCTAGGGAACAATTAATCTAACACAAGATTTTACCTTTTGCCATACGAATCAACTTATTATCCAAAAATCAACAATTCGAAAGTTGAAGAATTGATTCTACGTCAACATTGGAGTGTTGATATGAAATTATTCGAAGAATTCACTGCCCTATTTTTAAGCAGATAATATCGGGTAAATTGATACTTATATTTATACAGGGGTGGAGTAACATATAACTACATCGATATCAGTATACTTTTACTGCTGTTTATCGGAAAGGCTCTTGCTTTAATATTTGCCAATATTTACCAAACCGAAAAATTTAAACCTATTTAAATTGATATTAAACTTACTAAAAGGTTTCAAGTCACTTGTAAGTTGTTGGATTTCCAATGTTTGACTATCTAATAATAATACCCAATTCTGGTTATTATTCCTTCGCGGATTGAGGCACTCTTTAATTCAAATTCTAATCCATATTAAAATTTTGACATGAAAGAGGAATTTAAATCTTCTTGAAGTACTATTATTTCAAAAAGCTTTACCTCATTTAAGGAAGTGACCAACAAAATCATCACAATGCCAGAATAAGGAGTAGTCTCCTGGCGAAGAACATGGAGTATATATGAATTAGCCTAGAACTATGCAATTGGACATGTATATATAGATATTAACTTCGTCTTGATGAACAATGCAGTACATCCAATTCCATATTTCATGAAATTTAACCAAGTGAGGGCACTGGGGAGAGGATTAGATTTGAAATTAGGTAAATTTAATACCGTACTAAATATTCTTGAATATCACCATGATAATATACTGTACTTCTTTGATAAAAGTAATATAAATGCCAATGCTGAAACATTAACGTTTAAATATAGGGCTATAGAGCTAATTTATGAGATGTAACTGATATTGAATTATTCCTCTATATATTAAAAAATTATGTGACTAGGATAGATTACTCCCCAGAAAAACAATTTTAATAAGTTTATTCCCCAAATAATGAAAGAAAAATACGAATTAGTTCTACTTATTAGACCTTGACCATTACTTAGCTTAAAAAAAATGTATGGAATTATAATAATTCAGAGAAAGTTACTGGCTATGTATCAGTAAAAATGACATTATCATACAAATTCAATTATACAGAATATTTAAGATTTTAGGGCAATTAAATATTATTTTAAAGAAAAGCCCAAGTATTTTTGGTTAAAATAGCTTTTTAGGTTTATTTTGCGGAATAAAATCACTTCATGGAAGTCAAAGAATTAAAAAAAGGCAGTAAGGGTAGATGTTTCATTTTCTTCCTCGTTTTCTTGTTTCTTTTCCTTGCCTTATGGGTATGGATATACAGCAAGAATTCTGTTCTTACCTTTTAGCCGTTAGATTAGCATCATATTGAGCTAAGTTAAGAGCTAATCCTCTTCATTTTCAAACAATAGAATAGAAGCAATTTCGTATTGGCCTTCTTTTACATAAAGGTCAATGACATTCATGGATAGTTGTATAGATCCTTTTTCTTTGGGCATGACCATAGCCTCAATTCCATTTTTAGTTAATTGGAGCCGTTTAAGCTCTGCCAAGTAATGGTCACGAATTGTCATAACTTTCTTCCAACCTTGCATAACAGTGTATTTTATATAAAAACAAAATTATATATATTTTTTAACTAATATGTAATATTATTTCACAAAAAAATTTTGAAAAAAATAATAATGCATCATTATTTGTAATATTATCAATATTATATATATATAAATAATTGTATTTTAATAAAATAATATAAAATTAGTAAAAATGAGTTAAGTATTTTGTTTATAAAATTTCACTAAATATTTTGAACTTATTTGGACCCATGATATAAAAATGATGCAATTTTGATATTTTCAAAACTAAAATCAATGATCAACGCATTAATTTTATTCCAAATAGGATTAACAGATGGGTCCTGGAAGGCTATTAATTAAGCTCATTATTCTATTTTTTTTGAATTGTATTGATTCATGGTAACATTTAAGCCAGATGCACAAAAACTAAGTATGGCCTCGCCACATAATGCAGTTATCTTAGGTAGAATTTCTATCTCTTCTTTGTTCCACTTTCCAAGAACATAATTGATTTGATGACCTTTGGCGTATTGATTGCCAATTCCGACTCTTAATCTAGGATATAGATTCGTATTTAATTGTAGGTCAATATCTTTCAAACCATTGTGGCCACCATCATTTCCTCCGGACCTCATTCTGATCGTACCATAATTAAGATTGAGATCATCTAACACAACCAATATTTGATCTACATCTACATGATCCTTCTGCATCCAATATTTTACCGCCTTTCCGCTTAAATTCATAAATGTGGTGGGTTTGATCAAAATCAACTGATGTCCTTTATGACGAATAGTGGTTCTGTGGCACAAAGAATCTGAACTCCATGTAGCCCCTTTTTCCATAGCCAGGGCATCAACTACTTCAAAACCCATATTATGCCTGGTACCAAAATACTCTTTATCCATATTACCCAAGCCAATGATTAAATACTTCATTCACGAAATTTGGACAAAGATATTCACATTCAAAGTTTCTGATTTAAAATATAGATGGCAAAAGCGGCAAACTAAAATCAAATCTATTTACATCTTTGCATCTATATGGCACTCCTATCATTAGAAACTCAATTCATACTTAAAAAATTAAGTTACACTCGAATTTTGAATGCCCTTAAAGTTTTCCTTTCTTATTATTATTCTAAATTATTAGGCAAATCACATCATTGGGGTATGCCCATCACGGTATCCATTGAGCCAACTACGGCTTGTAATTTAAAATGTCCCGAATGCCCATCTGGACTTCGTTCATTTACCAGACCAACCGGAAATCTAAAGTCGTCATTTTTTAAAAATTATATTGATGAGGTCTATCATCATCTTACTGCCTTAACATTCTACTTTCAAGGTGAGCCTTATATACACCCAGAATTTTTAGACATGGTTCGATACGCCAATGATCGTAATATATACACGATGACTTCCACAAATGGTCATTTTCTTACCCCCGAGAATTGTATAAAAACGGTTGAAAGTGGATTGGATCGTTTAATCATATCTTTGGATGGAACCACCCAGGAAACATATGAGAAATATCGAATTGAGGGCAAACTTGAAAAAGTGATTTCAGGAATCAAAAATATAGTAGAGGCCAAGAAAAAGTTAAAAAGTAAAAGACCACTTGTGGTTATTCAATTTCTTGTGGTCAAACCAAATGAACATCAAATACCAGAAATCCAAGCTTTGACTAAATCACTGGGTGCAAATCAATTGGTATTGAAAACCGCACAAATTTATGACTATACCAATGGATCAAATCTGATTCCAGAACAATCTATATATAGCAGATATCAAAAAGAAACTGACGGGTCTTACAGAGTAAAAAATAGGTTTCTCAATGAATGTTGGCGTATGTGGCAAGGCTGTGTTATAACCTGGGATGGTCGGGTGGTCCCTTGCTGTTTTGATAAAGACGCGGAGCATCAATTGGGTAAAATGCCGGAGCAAAACTTCCAAAGCATTTGGCATGGGGCGCCTTATAATAAGTTTAGAAATCAAATTTTGTCCGGAAGAGATCAAATCGAAATTTGTAAAAATTGTACTGAAGGTGGTTTTCTCTAGATTTTAATTAAAACCCATTTCTCATTAAAATGTCATAGGAATGATTCGTGCATACCATTTCCCTCGGGAGGAATCGAAAAATGATATTTGGGCCCATACCAATCACTGCTAAATTTGGCAATATAGGTTTTACTGTGTTTTTAGGTGTTGGATTTAATAAAGGAATGCTTTTTCAAAAGTACAACTCTCCAGCAAGTATCCTGGACTTATCCACGTCTTATCCACGGCTTATCCTCGGGTCATCCTAATTGTTTGTTTTGTCCTTGTCTTGTCTCCGTCTGAATTAAGAAAATACGTTACTACAACTTAGACTCTAAAAGAGATTTCTTTTCATTCGAGGCACACCTCACATTAGCGAATTTGTTGTTGACATCTAAAAATGTTATATAATAATTTTTATAATAAAAAGATTTTATTATCAAAAATTATTGATTTTGTATTCATCTGTCTTTGAATCGGCGTATTTTCACCCATAATTCATTGATCTAAATTATGTCAAAAAACTTAAGTCACCTATCAGGTCGGAAGGAACTTACAGATAATCTGTTTGAATATATCGGTCTTTTGGCTGAAAAAGATGGAAGTCTATCTTCAGAAGATGCTGCAAAAGTGGCAGAAGAATTTCTAATGGGCACTGCCAATGTTTTTGGTACAGCATCCTTTTATGATTTTACAAGACCAGAAAACAAAGGCAAAAAAGTCTATACCTGCAATGGTTCGGCTTGCTTAGTTGCAGGCACTCAAGATCAAGTCAAAAAGAATTTAAGTCAATATTTTAATGATTCCGAAATTGGAGAAATGTGTTGTTTGGGTCGGTGTCATGAGAATAGCGCATTTCATTTTGATGGCGTTAATTATTCAGGGGATCAATCCGATCAATTGGATTCAATATTTAATGGTACACAGAAAAATGGAGTAGACCATTATCAAGTAAAAGCTTTGGGTCAACAGGTGTTAACTGCAACACCTAAAAATCTTCAGGATATTTTACCTGATTTACGAGTCTTATTGTCTAAATCTCCGGAAGAATTACTTGTAGAACTTAAAACCTCTGGATTACGTGGTCGCGGTGGGGCTGGATTTCCCATGGCCTTTAAGCTAGATGCATGTTCGAAATCAAAAGGACCGCGAAAGTTTATTGTATGTAATGCAGACGAAGGGGATCCAGGATCCTATTCGGATCGATACTTACTTGAAAGCCAACCAATGCTTGTGCTCATTGGAATGTGGATTGCGGGTTATATGACCGGCGCTGATCGAGGTGTAGTCTACATCAGAGCAGAATATCCTGAATCCATAGATAAAATTAATGAAGCCGTTCTAGAACTTAGAGAATCTGGCATCTTAGGAGAAGGTATTTTTGGAAGTCCATTCAATTTTGAATTCAAAGTTATCAAAGCACAGGGTGCTTATATATGTGGTGAAGAAACAGCTTTACTTTCTTCTATTGAGGGCCAAAGACCTGAGGTTAGAGTACGACCTCCTTTTCCAGTTCATGAAGGCCTTTTTAGAAAGCCGACGGTAGTTAATAATGTAGAAACGCTTGCTAATTTATTTTATATAATGACTCAAGGTGGCAAAGCATATTCAGAAATTGGTACTGCAAAATCAACTGGAACAAAATTGATTTCCTTGGATAGTGGATTTAAACATCCAGGTATTTATGAAGTTGACATGGGAACTCCGCTAAGACAAGCCATTGAAACTTTAGGCGGTGGTTTTTCAAGGCCAACAAAAGCGCTTCATATTGGTGGTCCATTAGGTGGCTTAGTCCCGATTTCACAAATAGACGAATTGACATTAGATTTTGAAGGTTTTGCACAGGCTGGATTTATGTTAGGTCACGCATCCATTGTAAGCATTCCAGAATCTTATCCCATGATAGAATATTTGGAACATTTATTTGCTTTTACAGCTCATGAAAGTTGTGGTAAGTGTTTTCCTTGTCGATTGGGTTCTACCCGAGGTAAAGAATTGATACAAAAAGCCCAACAAGACATTCAGTACAAAATTGATATCCAATTGATGAATGATCTTTTGGATACGATGAAAAGAGGTTCATTATGTGCTTTAGGTGGTGGAATTCCATTACCTGTATATAATGCACTTCAATATTTTAAAGACGAACTAGCACCTTATTTCAAATGATTAAACGCTATTGTACAAACTTATAAACTATCTATATGCAATCTGATGTTTCGGTACTTTCAAAAACCACCTCGACTGCCAATAAATTGAAAATGGCCCAAATAAATGGTCAAGATTATGAAATAAAGGATGGAGAAACCATTTTAGCTTTCGTAAAACGCCATTTTGGGAAAGATTATATTCCTACGCTCTGCGACGCACCCAATTTAGAACCATTTGGGGCTTGTAGAGTATGTAGTGTGGAAGTAACCCGTCCTGGAAATGGTGGTCTAAAAGCTGTGGCTTCATGTCATACACCAATTGAAGAGAACATGATGGTTTTTACTGAGACGGAATCCATTCAAAAGTTGCGCAAAAATATCATGGAACTCGTCTTAACAGACCACCCCTTGGATTGTCTAACCTGTGAGGTTAATGGGAACTGTGAATTACAGGATACAGCCGCTCGGGTTGGTATACGGAAAGTTAGATACCCCGAAGGAAAAAACCATTTGGATCGTCAGAAAGACAATAGTCATCCTTATATGACTTCAGACATGTCAAAGTGCATTATGTGTTACAGATGTGTACGTGCTTGTGATGAAGTTCAAGGCCAATTGGTATTAAGTGTTATGGGCCGTGGATTTGATGCAAGTATTATTAAAGGCATGAACCAATCTTTTATGGAGTCTGAATGTGTAAGTTGTGGAGCTTGTGCACAGGCATGCCCTACCTCAGCTATTTCAGATGTATTTCAATCTAAGGCATTAGTTGGACAGGATAAAGTTAGAACAATTTGCACCTATTGTGGTGTTGGGTGTAATCTTGAAGTAAGTGTTAAAAGTGGCAACATATTAAGTATTCAAGCACCTTATAATGCAGATGTAAACCAAGGACATACTTGTTTAAAAGGTCGATATGCGTTTCGATTTTACAATCACCCGGAACGATTACAATATCCTATGATACGCAATGCTGAAGGGGTATTAGAACGTGTTACCTGGGATGAGGTATATGATTACATTGCGAAAAGATTGACTGATATTAAAAAAACATTTGGACCAAATGCCATCGGTGGAATTTCATCTTCGCGTTGTACCAATGAGGAGAATTACTTGATGCAGAAATTTATTAGAGCCGTTATTGGAACTAACAATATAGATGGATGTGCAAGAGTCTGTCATTCACCTACAGCCCTTGGAATGCAACGAACATTTGGCACAGGTGCTGCAACAAATTCAATTGAAGATTTAAAATTAACGTCAGCTGTATTAATCATTGGAGCGAATCCTACTGAAGGTCACCCAGTAACAGGTGCGAAATTGCGTCAACATGCTATGAAAGGCAAGACCACCATAGTTATTGACCCCCGACGAACCGAAATAGCTAAATTAGCAACCCACCATTTACAATTGAGGCCCGGTACCAATGTAGCCGTATTAAGTATGATGTTGTATTACATCGTCACAGAGAATAAATTAGATCAATCCTTTATACAGGATAGAACGGAAGGATTTGAAGATTTTAAAGCCAATATATTAAGCCTGAATATCGAAGAATTGGAATCGGTATCAGGTGTTCCTCGTGAGCAAGCTAAAGCAGCAGCATTAGCTTATGCTTCTGCACCATTAGCAATGTCCTTCCATGGACTGGGAGTAACAGAACATTTTCAAGGGACGTATACCGTAATGCTGATTGCGGATCTTGCTATGATTACCGGAAATATTGGAAAACCTGGTTGTGGGGTCAATCCATTAAGAGGTCAAAATAATGTTCAGGGTATGGCTGATATGGGTGCACAACCCTACCAGGCTGCAGGGTATTATGATGTTACTTTACCGGAAATCAAGGCCAAATTCAGTACTTTTTACGGTGTGGAAGTGCCTTCTGAAGTTGGCTTAAAAATCCCTGAAATGTACAATGCTGCCATAGCTGGTCAGTTTAAAGCACTTTGGATCATGGGAGATGACTTGGTTCAATCAGATCCAAATACGAATAAAGTAATTAAAGCCATTAAATCTCTGGATTTGTTAATCGTCCAGGAAATTTTCCTAACTGAAACCGCTAAACTAGCTCATGTTGTGTTGCCTGGGGCTTCATTTCTGGAAAAAGAAGGGACATTTACCAATGGAGAACGACGAATTCAAAGAGTCAATCAAGTGGTAAAACCCATTGGTGATTCCAAAATAGATGGTCAGATCATGGTAGATATCATGAATAGGATGGGTTATAAACAAGCCGATTATTCTGCTAAAACCATGCTTGAAGAAATTTCTCAAATCGTTCCATTTTTTGCCGGAGTCAAATGGGATGAACTTGGAGAAAATGGAAAACAATGGCCTGTACTACCGGATGGTTCTGATACTAAAATTTTGCACATAGATACCTTCAAACGAGGTAAAGGAAAATTTGAATTCAGCGCCTTTGCAGAATCACCTGAAATCCTAGAAAACAGTGAAGATTTTCCAATAATATTAACAACTAATAGAGTCCTTGAACATTACAATGCAGGGACTATGACACGACGTACAGGAAATGTTGAAATCATTACCGAAGATTTGGTCCTTATCAATCCAGAAGATGCCGCAACTTATCATCTCGAAGAAGGCGATCCAGTGATCATTGAATCCGCACGAGGTCAAATAGAAATCAAAGCGCACATAACGGATGAAGTGAAACAAGGCGTCATTAGCACGACCTTTCATTTTCCAGAATTGTTTGTGAATATAGTTACTTCAGATGTTAGTGATACTATTGCGAAGTGCCCTGAATTTAAAGTAGTGTGTGTAAGGATTAGGAAGGGAGAAAGTATATTATCTACAATATAATTTTATCGTTAAGTTATTTGTTGCAAATTAATAGAATTGATCACCTTTGGTAAAATTTATATGCTAGTTTATTATTAGATCAACAAATAGTTTATTTTGAAATTAATCTTTTTGCTTTTCATTTGCTCGAGTTTAATGTTATTTAGTCAAAGTTTTGACATACCTGACGCCAAGGCAGGATGTTGCTATGAGAAATGCAAACGACAAATAATAGATTATGGGGATAATTGTGTTCTCTCTGAAATGCCAGTTCCATTATTATTCGGTAAATCCAATAAAAGTTTATTTATCTTAAATATCTCACCAGATAAAGAATTCAATTTTTACAAAAGATTTAAGGATTCGGCTATTTTTATCCCTAATTATCCCTTTGAAATTGATATCGTATTAGATACCAATATTATAAAAAGTTTTAGGATTGAAAAAATGGAAGTGTTAACTTGTCCATATAAATTAGGATTTACTGAATGGGAAGAGGTAGTATGTGACAACAAGGTAAATTCTACAATAATTAAACAATTAAAACTAGCTTTAATCAATTTAGGCTATCCTTTAGATGAAAGAAATGAGTTATTTGATATTTCAACAAAAAAGGCGTTGAAAGCTTTTCAAGAATCAAGAAATCTTCCTATTGGATTTTTAAATAAAAAGACTTTAGCAGTCTTAGGGATTAACGATTAAAAATTGGAATGATATTATTTTGTAAAAGTTATTCAATGTAAAAAAAGTCCACCATCAATTTTTTATAAACAATTTCTTTAATACCGCATTTTTTTTATTAGAACATTCACCAATATAAATTCCAGGTTTAAGCTGACTCACGTCAATTTTGAAATCATTTCTATTATTTACTTTATACGAACTGATCAATTTACCATCCAGATTTGAAATAGAGAATGTTAATTCATCATCGTTTGAATTATTGATTAATGAAATTAATAATTGATCGTCAACAGGATTAGGATTCATAATAAAATTTAAATCTAATGTGGGATTTTCTACACTTGAAGAATTACACCCAAAATTAGAAAACAATCCATCTCCTCCCCAATCTATTGTCATTCCACCCTGAATACTTGAAAATTCAGTGATCATTAAGCCATAAAAATGCCCTTTTTGCATTTCTATGAATTTGCAAAATCCATCTTCACCAAAATCACAATTAAAATTTTCCATAGAGTCTTGAGATATTAGATTCAAACCTGTTTTCCAGGCACAAGGTGGCGAAGTTGCATTACAGCGCAAAACCAACTTATCGTTACAGTTATGAATCCCATTTGGTAACTCATATAATGCAAAGTCAATATCATCAGTTGTATCATAAGGGGTTATAGTGAATGTTAATGTTCCATCATTTTCAGCAAGCCAGTAGAACCAATTGGTTGGTGCATCTTTAAATATTCCTAAACCTACATCCAAACAACTACCAACACTTTCTTGGTCATCATTGCCAACACCAATAATTGAATTGATAACAATTTGATTTTTATTACATAGACGCAAAGCTGAGATGCAGTCTTCATTTTGAGCTTGTAAATGATTGAATACTAGAATTAATAATAGATTGAATGTATATTTCATAGTTCTAAATTTTATCATAGTGAATTTAATAGGGTCAGTGAAAATCCAAATACACCTTGGATATTATTCACCAAATATAGAATAAAATAAATGAAACCTCTATGACTCTGTTAAAAATTACTACATATTCAACCCACCACACACACTAATCACTTGACCTGTGACATAACTCGATTGATCCGATGCGAGAAAAGAGACTACATTAGCCACTTCAGATGCCTGAGCGAGTCTACCAAGTGGAATACTTTTCAGAAAATTTTCTTTGGTTTTTTCATCCAATACATGCGTCATTTCTGTTTCAATAAATCCCGGAGCAATAGCATTGCATCGGATATTTCTTGAAGCAACTTCCTTAGCAATAGATTTAGTGAATCCAATCATACCTGCCTTAGAAGCAGCATAATTGGCTTGGCCTGCATTTCCAAATACACCGACTACTGAACTTATATTAATGATGGATCCTGAGCGCTGACGCATCATAGGTGTCAGGACATATTTGCATAAATTGAAGGCAGACTTGAGATTGCTATCTAACACTTCATCCCATTGTTCTTCAGTCATTCTCACCAGCAAATTATCTCTAGTGATTCCTGCATTATTAACCAGAATATCTATTTTCCCAAAGTCTTGAATAACTTGAGCAATAAGGTCTTTACATTGGGTATGATCAGAAGCATTGGATTGGTATGCTTTGACCCGAACGCCATGGCTTTGTAATTGATCTACTAATGCTGTTGCTCGATCAGGAGAGGACAAATAAGTGAATGCAACATCTGCACCTTCCTTAACTAAATGTTCCACTATAGAAGCACCGATTCCTCGGCTTCCACCTGTTACCAATGCGATTTTACCGGAGATATTAGACATGATATTTAATTAATATTATAAAATGCTATTGTTCGCTATTGTGGTCTTCTGTTGTTATTAGAATTTGATTTAAATCGATTTTTATTGAAATTTCTATTGTTGTTATTATTGCTTTGATTTCGAGGTTTGAAATTTGGCTTTCGTTGATGTCTAGTAAACGAAACATTAGAATCAAGTGTAACATCATCAGGTAAGACCAACTTTCCTTTGGACATATTATGTAAATCTTCTTTAATGATATCATCATTTACATAATGTTCTTTATTCCAGTTTTTATAAGCCGTTTTCATGTAACTAGCAATAAGTACTGAAAAAGCTTCTCTCTTTGCTGGATCTTCAAGTTCGATCGCTTTTAAAATCATAGCATTGACATAATTGCCATAATGACGATAGCGTTCTGCGCGTCCAGGATATGGAATTTTTTCAGGTTTAACAAAATCTAAATCGGGACTTGGGGTTACTCCAGGTGGTGGCGTAATATTGATATCATACTTGGCAATTCTAAAAAAATGGTGCCATAATTTTTTACGGTGTTCTTCAAGATTTCGATTGTATGGGGTCATGATTTGCATGAGATCTAAAATAGATTCAGCAAAAGCATGTCTGTATTCATTATCTTCAATAGTCTTACAATGACGCACCAATTCCTGAACATTTCTTCCATATTCAGGAATGATAAGTTCTTCCAATTGTGTATTATAAACAAATTGTACGTCTCGCATGGCTTAATAATTTATTCTACTGTTACTGATTTGGCTAAATTTCTAGGTTGATCTACATCGCAATTGCGCATAACTGCAATATGATAAGATAACAATTGTAATGGAATTACAGACAATAAAGGAGTCAAAGGTTCTATGGTATTAGGGATCTCAATGCAATAATCCGCTACTTTTTTAATTTCCTGATCGCCTTCCGCAACTATGGCAATCACCATTCCTTTACGGGCTTTTACTTCCTGGACATTTGAAGCAATTTTTTCGTAAGCGCTTTTATTAGTTGCGATTACAATGACCGGCATATTTTCATCAATTAAGGCAATGGGGCCGTGTTTCATTTCAGCAGCCGGATAACCTTCTGCATGAATATAGGATATTTCTTTTAGTTTAAGTGCCCCTTCAAGTGCAACTGGAAAGTTATATCCTCTTCCTAAATACAAGGCATTATTTGTGTGTTTAATTTCTCCAGCTAAAAAAGTAATTTGGTCATTAGTAGCAAGGACTTGTTCTACTTTTGATGGGATCTTTGCTAATTCTGCAATGAGCTGATGATAATAGGAATTACTCAATGAACCATTTTTATGCCCAAGAACCATAGCCATTAGAGATAACAAGGTAACCTGACCAGTAAAGGCTTTGGTAGAAGCAACGCCTATTTCTGGACCACAATGTATATATGATCCTGCATCCGTTAATCTAGCTATGGATGAACCGACTACATTGACTATGCCATAAACCAAAGCTCCTCGTTCTTTAGCCAATTCTGCTGCCGCTCGCGTGTCTGCTGTTTCACCGGACTGAGAGATAACTAAGACCACATCTTGAGGTCCAAGAATTGGATTTCGATATCTAAACTCAGAAGCATACTCAACTTCTACCGGAATTCTAGCGAGTTCTTCGATAATATATTCACCAATTAGAGCTGAATGCCAACTGGTTCCACATGCAGCGATAATGATTCTTTTAGCATTTGCTATTCTGTTGCTGTGCTCTTCCAATCCTCCCAATCTTACCCAACCTTCTACATCATTGAGGCGACCTCTCATGCAATCTGAGATGGTCTGGGGCTGTTGATAGATTTCTTTCATCATGAAATGAGCAAAACCACTTTTTTCTAATTGATCAAGGCTCATATCCAATTCATGAATAATGGGCTCCTGAATTTCATTGCTGATTGTGGTTATTTCAACGCCATTTTTGAGTGATATTTCTACGATTTCTTCATCATTTAGATAGATCACTTTATTCGTATATTGTATAATTGGTGTGGCATCAGAAGCAATAAAATATTCATCATCACCAATTCCTACTACTAAAGGGCTTGATTTTCGGGCCCCAACGATTACATCTGGCTGTTCTCTATCCATAACAACTATCGCGTAGGCTCCAATTACTCTGGATAAAGCTTTGCGAACGGCTTCGACCAATGTCAATTGCTCACGTTGTTGTACTTCTTCAATCAGATGGACTAAGATCTCAGTGTCTGTTTCACTAATAAATTGGTGTCCCAGTCGAATTAGAGCTTCTGCAATGGTGGCATAGTTTTCAATAATACCATTATGTATAATGGCTAACCGCTCAGATCCTGAATAGTGAGGATGAGCATTAATGTCATCTGGTTTACCATGGGTTGCCCAACGGGTATGACCCATTCCTACATGAGCTGATAAATGTTTTTGCTCTGTAAAATCAACCAGTTCCTGAACTTTACCCTTTTTCTTGAATACATCTATTTTATTGGTCATGAGTGCAATTCCTGCACTATCATAACCCCTATATTCAAGGCGCTGCAATCCTTCAATTAAGATAGGATAAGCATTTTTATTTCCGATATAAGCAACTATTCCACACATATTACGTGTAAATATAATATGTTATTAATTATTCTGAGTAAATCACATTTAATTTCGCCCTATATTGAGAATGTTTATTTCCATATAAAACGACTCGATTAGCTGACTCTGTTTTAAATAAAGGACTAAGTAATAAATCCAAAGATTTTTTTGTTTTTTGGAGTTGTTTAAAATGAGCAGTAATATTCATTTTATATCTATAAACATCTTGGCCGTTCACCTGTACTAAAACAGGATCACCACCAATCACCTGGGTGTATCGGTTTAAATCTAATAAATCTTGTGAAGCATTTCTGGCAATTTCAAAGTCTCTGGTGTTGACCGGTTTTCCAGAACTTAGATCTTGAGGAAATAAAATATCACATGGAGCATAAATGTCTAATTGGTCACCTGGTAATTTCGCTACATAAAACTCCAAAACAGCATAATTAATTAATCGATTAGACCAATTTGAGTCATAGGGCATGGTGATCCTTGCGTCAGTTCCATTAAGACCTTGTATAAATATTAGACTATCTCCAGATAATGTTTTAGAAATAAAATCTTGACATGGAGTACCCACAGGATCAACTGACATAAAAGGAGCCTTTGCCGCTGAACTTGACATGGTAAACGTAAATTGCAGTTGTGAAGTATCACCCTTATAATAAATGGTCAATCTGCTATCACTGCTTGCTGGAAAAACAGAAACCATAGAATTGGCTTGTTTTGCAACTATAGCTAAACCAGGAAAATAATTTAAAAAACTATCAATTGCTGTAAAAACTGTATCAGGCGCTGTTCTAAGAATATTCATAAAAAGGCCAGTATCTATTGGGATCCTCATTTGAGGGGCAAAGCTATATTCTATTTTATTTGTAGTAATTTTAACCGAGTCAAGATTTGGAACAAATTGATCCAAAGACCCTAATTTGGTGGTGCCATATTGAAATTTATCTTTGGAATAATATCTGGTTCCGATTGACAGCTGAGTAGTTAAAGGGTACACTTCAACGGTCATTGGAGTTTTATAGTTTCCATAAAATTCTGAGGTATCATACCTTAGACTCAAAACAATCGAATCAATGGTGTTTTTTAGAAAAAGTCTTTCCTTTTCTGGAACAAATCGCAATTGTGTGCAAAATCCTGCTTCCATTTTACCTAATATAGGCTCTGAGATATTACCAAGTAAAAAAGTGGAGGGTATTCCGCTATAGGCTGAAACCACACTGTCTTGTTGAAAAGGAATAACCGAAAAATTAAAAGTATCTATCCCTTTGGCATTGATCCATTCATTAGAAAGCTGGTCAGCGCCAAAATCTTCAAATGTATTGCAAGAATTAAGAAAAAAGACAGCCAAAATTAGGCTAACCACTCCTATGGATTGAAATTTCATATTATATCTATTAATCATCGATAGATAACGCAAGTTAAGCTAAAATAGTCTTATAAAAATCAATGTATGTTTGAAGAAAGTCTTCTTCCGGAGTTTGAATAAATGGTTTTTTCAAAGCTTCAATAGCTAACATCAAATTTTGATCAATAGTTGGACTACCTTGGATTAACCCATCTGCAAATTGAATAGCACCTTTATGTAAAGAAATGCCATCACCATTTTTAAAAGCACTTAATTGATCGGATTTAAGACTGTTTATAGCTGCTTTTTTGAAAAAATCATCACTAAAACTACTATCTAAAACCTTATCATATATAGAAAAAATAACTTTTGAGTTTTTAAAAACTGGATCATTTTTATAGACCGTTTTTAAATAAAAAGGTATTAAACTGGTCATCCAGCCATGGCAATGAACTACATCTGGTGGCCAACCAAATTTTTTAACGGTCTCTAAAGCGCCTTTGCAAAAGAAAATCATACGATCCTGATTATCAGGATAAGCTACACCTTCTTCGTCTTCAAAAACCTGTTTGCGTTTAAAAAACTCATCATTATCTAAAAAATAAACCTGAATTCTCGAACCTGGTAAAGAAGCTACCTTGATGATTAAAGCATAATCATCATCATCAATGATGATATTCATACCTGATAGCCTAACCACCTCGTGCAACCTGTGTCTTCTTTCATTAATGGTCCCGAATCTAGGCATTAATATTCTGATTTCCATCCCATTATCTTGGGCAAAAGACGGTAATTTCTGAATTAATTTACCAATGCCATCTAAATCTAAATAAGGATCTATTTCCTGGGTAATGTATAAAATTCTATTTTTAGTCATATTCTAAAATCAAGTGGTCTTTTCCTCAAAAGGGACGCAAAGATAAGGATTATAAATTAAAAAAGTGATAAAAACCAAGAAACATGGCGTATAAATGTTTGTAAGCCAATAATATAATCATTTGGATCTTAGATCTTTCGAGCTTGCAGTACTACAAGTCTTAATTCTGATTATTTGTCATCTAAATGGTACTTTTTATTCGATTTTAGAATTATAGACCTCAATAGGTTGCAAATTTTTATCATTCCAGAAATTAACAATATGAAAGATTGTATCGGATATCAATCAATATCAAATCAAAAAGACTTATTTAAAATGTAATTTTGCCCAATAAAATGAAAATATGTATAGAAGTCATAACTGTGGAGAACTAAGAGCTGCCCATATCGGCGAACAAATAAGTCTAGCCGGATGGGTTCAGATAGCCCGAAATTTGGGTGGGATGACCTTTATTGATTTAAGGGATCGCTATGGAATTACTCAATTAGCTTTTAATATGGAGGAGAATGAGGAGTTGTGCCAACAAGCCCGTAAAGCAGGAAGGGAATATGTTATACAGATCACTGGTATCGTGCGTGAACGAAGTAATAAGAATCTGAATCGGCCTACTGGTGAAATTGAAATTCAGGTAAACGAATTTAAAATTCTAAATACCTCTCAAGTTCCTCCATTTACTATTGAAGATCAAACCGACGGTGGCGATGATATTCGAATGAAGTACAGGTATCTTGATATCAGGCGAAGTGCTGTAAAAGAGAAATTGATGTTTCGGCATCAGATTGCACTAGAAACTAGAAAATACCTAAGTCAAAATGCATTTATAGAAATTGAAACGCCGTATTTAATAAAGAGTACGCCTGAGGGCGCCCGTGATTTTGTTGTACCAAGCAGAATGAATGGTGGTCAATTTTATGCTCTACCTCAATCACCCCAAACATTTAAACAATTGTTGATGGTAGCAGGTATGGATAAATATTTTCAGATAGTCCGTTGCTTTAGAGATGAAGATTTGAGAGCAGATCGTCAACCTGAATTCACTCAAATAGATTGTGAAATGTCGTTTGTTGAGCGGGAAGATATATTAAATATGTTCGAAGGATTAATGAGACATTTATTTAAAGTGTGTTTAGATTTTGAATTGGAAGCTTTACCAAGAATGAGTTATGACGATGCAATAAAATATTATGGTTCGGATAAACCAGATTTGCGTTTTGATTTAAAATTTATTGATCTTAACTTACTTAAAGGTTATGGGTTTCCAGTATTCGATGAAGCAGAATTGGTCACAGGATTTATTGTAAAAGGATTAGAAAGTAGATTTTCTAACAAAGAGCTTAATGAACTTACGGAATGGGTTAAGCGACCACAAATTGGAGCCAAAGGACTTGCTTATATAAAAATGAATTCAGATGGAACCATTAAATCAACAATAGCAAAATTCTATACAGAGGACCAAATAAAAGCGATAGCAGAAAACATTCATCTAGCCTCAGGAGATATAATGTTCATATTGTCCGGAAATCGCGAAAAAACATTAAAACAATTAGGAGAACTTCGGTTAGAGATTGGTCGAAGAATGGATTTAATTAAAGCAAATGATTTTAAGCCATTATGGGTTCTTGATTTTCCTTTACTTGAATGGGACGAAGATAAAAACAGATTTTTTGCAATGCATCATCCATTCACAAGTCCGCTGCCAAACGATATTGAAAAAATGCATTCCAAGGATAAAAATGTGCTTTCAAGTATCCGAGCAGATGCATATGATTTAGTAGTAAACGGAGCTGAGTTAGGCGGAGGTTCAATAAGAATTCATAATCGACAATTGCAATCCATTAATTTTGGATTGTTGGGATTTACACCAGAAGAAGCAGAGGAACAATTTGGGTTTTTGTTAGGAGCATTTGAATATGGAGCCCCACCACATGGGGGAATTGCATTTGGTTTGGATCGAGTGTGTTCTATCATGCAAGGGACTTCGACAATTAGAGACTTTATAGCATTTCCAAAGAACAATCAAGGAAGGGATGTCATGATAGATGCACCTTCTTTTTTAACAGATGATCAGCTATCTGAACTTCAAATAAAAGTTCAATTGACTGAATGATCAAAGTTTATTCTTTAATATATTTATAAAATAAAAGTTCATTTACATATTTAATTTTAACTTAGTCCATAAACAACATTCATATGAAATATTTTAATATTCTAATTTTAATTCTAACACTTTTGACTGCTTGTAAATTTAAAAGTCAAAATGAAAAATCAGATGCATTAAATAATGGAACCAAGAGTTTAGCTGGATCAAAATCCGGATCAACTATATTTACAGGTGTTTTTTCATTCAAAGCCAATGGAGAACTGATTACTGCTGAGTCTGACAAAGTTAAATCATGGACAACAACACAATTCCCAATTGGAATTATTATAGCTAGTAATAAAAATGGATTATTCGTTTCCATGCAAATTAAAAATATGACAGGTGCGGGAAGCTATAAACTAGATGGTGATGATAAAGGGACGGTACATTTCACTGTAAATGGACATACTTATTTTACAAAAGGAGAAAAGGGAGAAAATTTTTTAAATTTTAATGTTACTAATACTAAAGGTGACTCAACCATGATCTTACTATCGGGAACTTTTGATGGTGTTTTGGAAGATAAGGATGGAAAGAAATTACAAATTACTGAAGGTGTATTTTCAACAGATAAAATGTAATCAAGCTTTAATAATTGAAGATTAGCAATAGGACGAGAATAGTAATAATTACAAGATTTATTCCTTTTTTAGGAAATTTCCAATGGAATAGCTAGAAATCAATTTATCATACCATTCATTTAATGATCATACTGTGGGCAATTGAATTGTTATGGTTGTTCCTTCGCCTTCTACAGACGATTTAACATATATTTTTCCATTATGATAATTTTCAATAATTCGTTTTGCCAAGGACAATCCTAGTCCCCATCCTCTTGATTTTGTAGAATACCCTGGACGAAAAATGGTATTGAATTTTGAACTTGGAATTCCTTTTCCATTGTCTTCTATTTCAATATGATTAACATTATGAATTGAAAACAAGCGAATCGTAATGAACCCTTGACCATCCATAGCGTCCAAGGCATTTCTAATTACATTTTCTATAACCCACGAAAACAAATTAGAATTGATCATTGCAAAATAAAATTGATCTTCATTGAATATAAGTTTAAAATCTATTTTACTTGATGCGCGCGCTTTCATGTAGATAAGCGATCTTTGAAGTTCTTCTGGCAATGATTTTTTTTGCAATTCAGGAATTGAACCAATCTTTGAAAACCGATCCGAAACTTGTTGCAATTTTGTGATATCCATTTCCATATGATTCATGATCTCCCTTTGCTCATCATCACTGATACCGGATTCTCGTAAATTATCCAACCAACCCATGATACCGGATATAGGTGTTCCCAATTGATGTGCAGTTTCTTTTGCCATACCAACCCAAACTCTATTCTGCTCTTCCTTTCGAGACAAATTAAAGACTGCATACGCTATAGTAATGTAAAATAATAATAGTAATAATTGAAGTAACGGAAAGTAAGAGATTAGGGTTAAAATTTTAGGATATTCGAAATAAATGGCTTTGTAATCGGGACTTGTTAAAGGAGTAATATTGGATCGTTTTACTCTGGCTAAAATTGCGGCTGTATCTGCGGGTTCACTATAATTGTGTAATTGTATTTCGTCAGATTGATTTATTGTCACTACACGTGAATCATTTAATTTCTCCAAAATCTCACTTTGGTAGGTTAAGTCATCGTCATTATTAGAATTATTTGAAATAAATTGCAATGTTTTAACTAAAATTTCAACATGAGTCTTCTCTCTGATGGCTAAATTTTGGGCTAAATAATTGGCATAAAAAAGGGGAATGATCAGAAAAAAAATGCCTAGTATGGCCAAATATAATTTCAATCTACCGGTACGTGTATAAACATCCATTATTTAGATTTCGAATTTAACTTGATGCCTTTCATTTGATTAATTAATATAAATAATGTAACTTACTATTGATTAACTAAAACTTCAAAAATAGTCGCTTTTTGTCTTAATTGTTTATTTTTTTCCTGGGTTATCACAAAACGGTCCTGCCCAATAGAACAAATGGCTTCTTTTTGGCTTAAAAAGCTAAACGTTCCATATCTTTTCTTTATTTTGATTTTTTCTTTATTTAATTGAATTTTTGGAAGTTTATATATTGAAGTAGAAGAAATTAAAAATATATGTTCTGATTCATTATCATAACATGCGCCGGTAATTTGTTGTTCTGCAAAAAAGTGCCAACCCAAGTTTATTATTGAGTGTACGTTCAAATGATCCGATTCAATTTGAGTATCATAACAATACACAATTGATTTATTTTTGATCCAGGAGGACCAATTTTTCGTAAATAAATATAATTTATGATCTGCCCAACACATCGCCTCTATGTCTAAATGGTATTTTTTTAAGGCTTTTATTGGATCAAAAGTAATTTCTATACGTCTACCAGAAATACTATCCTTTGTAATAAGATCCGAAATAAGAATTTGATAAATAGCATGTTTATCAGATCGATTTGTATTATTGCCACAATCGGCAATATAGACATATTGTTTAAAATCTGTAGTTAAATCCTCCCAATCTATGTTAGAAGCATTTTTTAATACGACTCTCCGAAGTATTTCACTTTTGGTATTTATTTCATATAGAATTGGATCATTACCACCGTCATTAATAGTCCAATAACTAAGACCTTGATTTAGACTAATAATACCAGAAGTTTCATCTAATGCTTCTGGGAGTATTTCGGTTTGAATGCAAGTTATATTTTGGGAACTTAGAATTTGTAAAAAGGATAAGAATAAAAATAAAGTATGATAAAAATTTGAATGCTTCAATGTCATTAAAGTACTATTTCTAATTTTGCAAATTTTAGCATTATTTTTCTTGATGGATTTTCCACCTCTTGAAAAAAAATGGTAGCTAATTTATTATCAGCACTTCCTTCGATATTCAGCACTTTACCTTTTCCAAATTTTTGATGCAAAACGATCATTCCTGTTTGAATATTATTAGGATTGCTTGCATTAAAATTTTTATACAAATCAGCAGGAACCATAGTCGGTTTACGTTCCACAAATACACTTTTTGATTTTGGCTCATCATCTGTAAATGAAAAAACAGTATTTCTGGCTGTCGTATCAACCTCAAAACGATCTGAATTGATTTCTTCAATAAAACGACTGGGATCATTTGTTTTTAGATTTCCAAAAAAGTATCTAGTCCTTGCGTAACTTAAGGTTAAAAATTGTTTCGCCCGGGTTATCGCAACATAAAATAATCGTCGTTCTTCATCTAATTGTTCAGGCGATGACATGGACATATAACTTGGAAATAAATTTTCCTCCAACCCTCCAACAATTACTGCGTCAAATTCTAAGCCCTTTGCAGAATGGATGGACATTAAAGTTACATAATCAGATCCTTCTTTTTCTTCATCTAATGAGGTTATCAATGCGATAGTTTGCAAATAAGCTGCCAAAGATCGGTCGTTACTTAATTCTTCATTATATTCATCTTGTTCTGAAAAATCTTTTATCCCATCTAATAGTGCCATTACATTCTCTAATCTGGAGATACCTTCATTTGTAATATCTTGTTTGAGTTCTGTTGATAATCCAGATATTTTATATATATACATTGCTGCATCGTAGGCATTATTTTTTGCAGCTTGGTCTTGCATTTCTTTAATTTGCAAATTGAACATTTGTATAGTTTGACCAACTTTTCCTCCTATATTTACATGCTGAGTGCTTTCAAGGAGTGATGTATTGTTTGCATCAGAATAAGCAGAAAATTTTTCGATGGTTGAATCTCCAATACCTCTTTTAGGATAATTAATAATTCTTTTAAAAGCTTCGTTATCCTTAGGATTAATAACCAAGCGAATATAAGAAATCAAATCTTTTATTTCTTTTCTTTGATAAAAGGACATTCCTCCAAAAACTTTATAAGGAATATTTACTCGTCTTAAATTTTCTTCGAATATTCTTGATTGAGAATTCGTTCTATACAAAATGGCTATTTCGGTATTTTTTAAATGATATCTATTTTTTAATTCAATAATATGATCTGCAATTTTGCGCCCTTCCTCATTATCAGAAGCTGCTTTAACTAATTTAATTTTATATCCGTCTTTTTTAGAAGTCCAGATTTCCTTCTTTATTTGTCTTGAATTATTTGTAATGACATCATTTGCTGCCTGAACGATATGATCCGAACTTCTGTAATTCTGCTCTAATTTTAAAACTTTTACATCTGGTAAATCACTTTGAAAATCAAGAATATTTTTTATTGTTGCACCTCTAAATGAATAGATACTTTGTGCATCATCACCAACTATACAAATATTTCTTTTACTTCCTGGATAGAATACCAATTTTTTTAGAATTGCATATTGTAAGTAATTAGTATCTTGAAATTCATCTACCATTACATATTGAAATTGATTTCTATATTTAGTAAGAACATCTTCCGGATTTTCTTGAAATAATCGGAATAATTGTAACAATAAATCATCAAAATCCATGGCTCCGGCTTGAATGCATTTTTGAAAATACCTCTTATAAATAGTTACTGTTTGAGGCATTTTATTCATTTGGTCCTGCGCCAAAAGTTCTTCATCTCTTTCGTATAAGGTTGGAGTAATTAAGTTAGATTTTGCATTTGAAATTCTAGAGCGAACGGTATTAGCATTATAATCCTTAGGATTTAAATTAAGTTCTTTGATGATCTCTGTTATTAAACTTTTAGTATTATCCGTATCATAGATTGAAAAATTAGCTGGATAGCCTATTTTAGGCGCTTCCACCCGCAATATTCGTGCAAAAATGGCATGAAATGTTCCACACCATACTTTTTTTGCTTCATTTCCAACTACATGTTCAATGCGCTCTGTCATCTCACGTGCAGCTTTATTTGTAAATGTTAGAGACAAAATATTCCAAGGCTTGATCCCAGAGTGAATCATATGAGCTAATCGATAGGTCAAAACTCTTGTTTTTCCAGACCCGGGACCAGCTATAACCATTACAGGTCCTTCTATTTGACTTGCTGCTTGGCGTTGAATGTCATTAAGTTCATCAAGATACTGGCTCATAATAGTATTAAATATTCAGTCCGCAAGATATTTCTTTTTCAATAACTAATAGAATCAAACTATTGTAGAATTCTTTAAAACATCTAATCATTTGTAAATTCCTACAAAATGTTCTCCATTAGATTTTTTGAATGCCCTATACATTCCTTCGGTATTAAAAGATAAACATACATTACCTTGGTAATCGATACCAATGAGGCCGCCATCACCACCTAATTCCATTAAGATATTATGTACTACCTCATCACAAGCATCAGTTAAATTAAAATTTGCATATTTCATTAAACTATGAACATGAAATGCTGCATTACAACGAATAAAATATTCACCAGAACCCGTACATGAAATGGCACAAGTTTTATTGTTAGCATATGTTCCTGATCCGATTATAGGAGTATCACCAATTCTTCCAAATTTTTTATTCGTCATTCCTCCTGTGGAAGTTGCTGCAGCCATATTTCCAAATTGATCTAGAGCAACTGCGCCTACTGTTCCTAATTTTTTATTTTTCGAACTTGTGTGATCTAAAATCATGTCTGGACTTTCTTTAACACTTAGCCATTGTTGATATCTATATTCATTAAAAAAATAATCATCATTTTTCATTTCTACTTTCATTTGGTTTGCAAAATCCATTGCCCCTTGACCAGCTAATAAAACATGTGAAGTTTTTTCCATAACTAATCTGGCTAAGTTTATAGGATTTTTGACAGCATGTAGCATAGCGACAGCTCCAGCACTTTGATCCGCCCCATTCATAATTGAGGCATCCATTTCGTGAGTTCCTTGATTTGTAAATACAGAACCTTTACCTGCATTAAATAAAGGACAATTTTCAAGATAAGTTACTGCTATTTCAACTGCATCAAGACTTGACCCACCTTTATCCAAAATTTCGTATCCAGCTGTTAATGCTTCATTTAAAGCGTCTTGGTAATCTGCTTCCTGCTTGTTTGTCATTTCAGATTTTAATATAGTGCCAGCTCCTCCATGTATGGCAATAGAATAATTCATATTAGATTTATTTAAATTAAATACAATAGTTATTTTTAAAGTCCTTGTAAATAATTATTGTAATTTTTTATCAAAAATTATTTTGAAACAGTTCATTGAACAGGACTTTATGAAATCCTGTTTAGACCTCAAAATTAATTAAAAACTTGCATTTCATTTGTTAAATGATTGAATTAAATCCTTAAACCAAATTAAATAAAATCTAATATTAGACCATATTTGAATATTGTTTATCTTGCGATCAAATAAAATCGAACATGGAACAAAAAACAACAACAAATTACAGTGCTTTATCAATTTTAATAACTGTATTTTTCTTTTGGGGTTTTATTGCAGCTGGTAATGGTGTTTTTATCCCTTTTTGCAAACATTATTTTAATTTAGACCAATTTCAAAGTCAGTTGGTTGATTTCGCCTTTTATGGTGCTTATTACATTGGTGCTTTGATTTTATTTGTGATTAGTAATAAACGGTCCAAAGACCTTGTTTCATCATGGGGATATAAACGAAGTATAGTTTATGGTTTGTTGTTTTCCTTAATCGGTTCTATAGCTATGATCATTGCAGTTCAAACAGGATCAAGAGAACATGGTTTTAGTTTTTTCTTGTTTGCGTTTTTTATTTTAGCTTTAGGATTTTCATTACAACAAACAGCTGCAAATCCATTTGCAATGTTATTAGGTGACCCAGCTACAGGATCACATCGAATTAACTTAGGAGGTGGAGTTAATTCTTTTGGTACCACAATTGGTCCCATTGTAGTTGCGTTAGTGTTGTTTGGGACCACCTCATTTAGTGATGATTTATTACAATCTCTAAGTCTTGATAAAGTGACTGTTTTATATTTATGCGTAGGTTTGTTATTTCTTCTGGCTGCATTATTATTTGGATTGTCAAAAAAAGTTCCTGCAGGTTATTTTGATGCAACTTTAGCACCAGCAAATAAAGCAATGTGGGCATTGATTACGATTACTATTTTATTAGTTGCGTGTTTTATCCCAGTATTCAATAGTTATAAAAATGATATTTCAAATTTATCGAATGAGGCACTTTTAAATTTGGAACATTATCGATTTTTATGGCTTTTAGGGGCATTATTTTCTGTTATTGGTGGCTTGAGTTTCGCTTATGTCTCATCCCGAAAATCGGCAGTAGGTTGGGGGGCATTGCAGTATCCACAACTTATTTTAGGAATGATCGCCATTTTCATTTATGTAGGAGTTGAAGTTTCTATTCAAAGTAATTTAGGTCAATTGTTAAAACTTCAAGAATTTGGTTCCATGCAAGCTTCTGATATTGCACCATACATTTCAATGTATTGGGGTAGTTTAATGATTGGAAGATGGACTGGAGCTATACCGGTATTTAATCCATCCAAGAGAATAAAAAATGTATTATTAATTGTTATACCATTAATTGCATTTGGTGTTGTTTTGTTATTAAACATCATAGCGCAAAAAGATATGAGTCCATTATACTTTTATGTATTTTGTGTTTTTGTTTTAATTGTAGCATTTTTCATGACACAAGATAAACCTGTTCTCACTTTAATGTTATTTAGTTTGTTAAGTGTTGTTGCTATGTTGATTGGTCTTTTTACTGTTGGACAAATTTCCATTTATGCTTTTTTAAGTGGTGGATTATTTTGTTCTATCATGTGGCCGTGTATATTTTCTCTTTCTTTGGCCGGACTTGGTAAATATGAAACACAAGGTTCAGCCTTTTTAGTCATGATGATATTGGGTGGCGGTATTATTCCTCCAATACAAGGAAAACTGGCAGATATTCCATCGATTGGAATTCATCAATCCTATTGGATTACAGTAATTTGCTTTTTATACTTGGCTATTTTTGCATTTATAGTTAAATCTATTCTTAAAAGACAAGGAATTGATTATGATAAACAAGTAGGTTCTTCACATTAAATAAAAAAGTGTAATTTTATTTTAATTTCCTAATTTTCGCTTAATCATTTCTGGTAATTGCTTGAGCGCTGCAATTTCCTTAAATTTTATTAACGCTTCATCTGCTGGACTGCCAAAATAAGTTTTGCCTGTTTCCAAATCTTTTCCAATTCCTGAAGCAGCATATACTACAACATTAGATCCAATATGTAAATTTTGTGCAACACCCACCTGACCATATAATGTAACATGATCTCCAATTATGGTCTTTCCTGCAATGCCCACCTGAGCCGCGAACAAACAATGTTTTCCCACTACCACACCATGACCAATATGGACCTGACAATCAATTTTAGTTCCTTGTCCTATTATTGTATCTCCAGAAACCCCTTTATTAATTGTACAACCCGCCCCTACCTCTACATCATTATGTATAATGACACGTCCACAAGATCTCCATTTATTATAAACTCCATCTGTTTTTTTATAATAAAAAGCATCAGTTCCAATGATTGTACCGGCTTGAATATTAACTTGATTACCTATAACAGTATATTCGCCAATGTAAACATTAGCCTGAATATGAGACCCTGCACCAATTACAACATGATGACCAATCACAACGCCGGGTTCGATGATTGCTTCCGGGTGAATTAATGCAGAAGAACTAATTTGGGAAGTTAATGGAATGAGTGGACGTTCAGTGGCTACAATATCATTATAGACGTCAAAGGGTTTTTCACATATGAGTAAAGTTTTACCTGGTGGGCAATCGACTTCGTTGTTAATGATAATAATTGAAGCTAATGAATGAAGCGATTTATTATAATATTTTTCAACATCAACAAAGGTAATATCACCCAAGGTCACTTTGTGAATTTCATTAATTCCAAAAGCTAATTGTTCCTTATTACCGATTACTTTCAGTTGATATTTTTGAGCTAATTCAATAACACTTTTAGGATTGTCAAATTTCATATGTTCTAGATTAATGATTAATGGGCTTCGAGCCAATTTTCGCCTGTACCCATACCTACTTCAATAGGTACGGTTAAATTTGGAATTGCATGTTTCATTTCATATTCTACGATTTCTTTTACCATTATAAGTTCATCACGATGTACATCAAATACCAATTCATCATGTACTTGTAATATCATTTTTGACTTACAGTTTAATTCACCAAATTTTTGATGAATATGAATCATAGCTAGTTTAATTAGGTCAGCTGCTGTTCCTTGAATGGGAGTGTTGATCGCAACTCGTTCAGCTACTGATCTCGCTAATGCATTTTTGGAATTGATATCTCTAAGTACTCTTTTTCGACCCAACATGGTCTGAACAAAACCATCTTTTCTAGCGGCCTCAACTACTGAACCCATATAAGTCTTCAAGCCATTATAAGTTTTGAAATACTGATCAATTAATTCTTTTGCCTCATTTCTTGGAATACCCAATTGTCTTGAAATATTAGTTGACCCAGCGCCATAAAGAATTGAAAAATTTACAGTTTTTGCATTTCTACGTTGGTCTGAAGTTACCTCATCATAAGGCACACCATACACCTTTGCTGCTGTTGCTCTATGTATATCTTGTTCTTTGATAAATGCATCCATCATGGCTTCCTCTTTGCTGATTTCAGCAATGAGTCTGAGTTCAATCTGACTGTAGTCTGCCGACAACAAAATATATTCTGAATTACGAGGAATAAATGCTTTTCTAATTTCTTTCCCGGCTTCTCCCTTTATAGGAATGTTTTGAAGATTTGGATTTTCAGAAGACAACCTACCTGTTGCAGCCCTTGCTTGATTAAAGGAACTATGAACCCGACCTGTTTTTGGATTTATCAATAATGGAAGCGTATCAACATAAGTTGACTTTAATTTTGATAATTTTCTGTGTTCTAAAATATCTCTAACAATTTCGTGTTCTTCACTTAATTCAGATAATTTATCTTCATCTGTAGAATATTGATTAGTAGCCGTTTTTTTCCACTTATAGGGAATTTTTAATTTATCAAATAATACATCACCAACTTGTTTTGGACTTGCAATATTAAATCTTGTTCCTGCTTTTTGGTAAATTAATTTTTCAGCATCCAATATTTGAGCTCCAAGAACAACACTGTAATTATTTAAAAAATCAGCATCAATTCTTACCCCTTCATGTTCTACATCACATAATACTTTAACCAATGGTAATTCAATTTCAACATTGATTTTATCTAAATTATTTTTAATTAAATCTTGTTCAAGTATTGGTTTTAATTGAAGCGTCATGTCAGCATCTTCACCAGCATATTCTTTTATTTTGTCAAGACTTACCTGTCTCATGTTTCCTTGATCATTGCCTCTTTTCCCGATTAGTTCTTCGATAGGCACCATTCGATAATTCAAATAGGCTTGTGCCAGATAATCCAATTTATGTCTGGCATCAGGTTCTAATAAATAGTGTGCAATCATAGTATCAAATGCAGGTTTTGGTATTTGCACACCATATTGCCGCATCATCAACATATCATATTTAATATTCTGTCCTATGAATTTTTTTGAAGGATCTTCTAAAATATTTTTAAATCGATTTACCAGATTTTGCGCTTCGATCTGTTGATCAGGAACTGGGACATAGTAGGCTTTTGATTCGGCCAAACAAAATGACATTCCTACAAGTTCAACTTGAGTAGCATTGAGTCCGGTTGTTTCAGTATCAAATGAAATGGATTCGTGTTGATTAAGTAAGTTTAACAGCTCTTCAATTTCGGTATTGGTTTGAACTAATTGATAATGATGTTCAGTATTATCAATATTTCGGTCAGCCACAGAATAAGGTTTGGGTTCAGCGGAAGCTTGTTCCTGAGGAATATTGTATTCTGATTCTGAAAACAAACTGTTAGGTTTTTCTGAAACACCTAAAACGGATTGAGCTAAAGATTTAAATTCAAGATCTTTAAATATTTCTGCAATCTGGACTTTATCAAATCCTTCGAGTCGATATGCTTTTTCATCAAATTGGACTGGGACTTCAATATCAATTGTTGCCAATTTTTTAGAAAGAATAGCTTGGTCAGCGAAGGTGATTATTTTTTCTTTGATTTTTCCCGCAACTTGATCAGCATTTTGAATTAGATTTTCAATATTATCGAATTCTAATAATAATTTGGCTGCTGTTTTTTCACCAACTCCAGGAACACCTGGAATATTATCAACAGAATCACCTTGTAAGCCTAACATATCAATAACTTGGTCAACCCTATTAATTCCCCAACTAGCAATTATTTCTTTTGGTCCTAGAATATCAATTCCATTACCTTGTCTCGATGGCTTGTACATAAAGATATGTTCTTCCACCAATTGTCCATAATCTTTGTCAGGGGTAACCATAAACACTGTGAAACCTTCTTTTGCTGCTTGTTTTGCCAAGGTACCAATGATATCATCTGCTTCAAAACCTTCTAATGTTACAATGGGAATGTTAAATGCTTGAATGATTTTTTTGACTATAGGTAAAGCAATAGTAATATCTTCCGGCTGAGCTTCACGGTTTGCTTTATATTCTGGAAAAGCAATATGTCTAAAGGTTGGACCACTCAAGTCAAATGCTACTGCCAAATGCGTGGGTTTCTCTTTATTTATAATATCCCAAAGCGTTCTAATAAATCCTGATATAGCAGAAGTATTAAGTCCTTTGGAATTAATTAAAGGTCTTGCTATAAAAGCATAATGAGAACGGTATAATATGGCATGACCATCTATAAGAAATAATTTTTTCATGGACTTATCTTCTAAAAGCCGAAATATAAGCTAAGTATAGATATTTAAATAAAAAAAACGAGACTGATTATAGAATCAGGTCATAGTATTTTATACAAACCCTAGCGTATTTAGAAATTTCTATTATATGTTATCAATAATTGTTCTATGATATTAGTGCGCTTTCCTGTGCCCAAAACACCTCCTACAGCATCATTATTCGTAATACTATTGTTTTTATTATCATCATAAAAACCATCAATTCTAAAGTTAAGATTCAATCCTTTCAAAATTTCTACGCCTATAGAATTTAACCAATTCACATCAATATTTTGTGGATTATCCAAATAATCTGTAAATAAAGTCAATTCACTATTCACGTTAAGTTTCTTTAAAAAAGTATTATTATATCCTAATTTACCTAAAGCACCTAAACCAATTTTAGATTGTTCATAACCAAGTGAAACATTATTTTTATCTTTTAAATCAGTTCCATGCACCCCGAGGTTAGCAATATTTTTATCATTTATATAGATCATTTTCATTGCTGCGGGTGATAAAAAGGCATACCAATGTTTACTTTTTTCATATTTTATACCTGGTGCTAGTGTTATAGTAGCCGGTGATAAAAATTTAGAAACCAAGCCTGTTTTGTAAGGCGCTATTTGAGTATTTCTTAAATAAGTTTTCTTTGAGATACTGTCTAAATGTGAAGCAAGTAATTGTGAATTTAAGACAAAATCCAATGAAAAAGACCAAGGAGATCCTGATTTAAACTGGTATGCTATATTAGATCCTAAAGTTAATACATCTAAAGCTTTTTCAAAAGGTGGTTTTTCAGTATTGCCTGCAATTAAAACGCCAGATCCAATACGTTGGGTAGATAAATTAATTAATAATCCATTTTTCCATCCCAATTGACCTTTTTTAAGATTAGCCGTGTATCCTATTGCCCCTCCCAAACCAATTCTATTAGAGCCGGCCCCTACATAGGGATTAATATTAATCAATTGTCCTAAATCTAATCCAATTGCCGCTTTTCGGGTCCAACCATCTTTAATGTCCATTTTCAAGGAAGCCTCCATTTTTTTCATGCGTTCAGCTTCTTGAGCGGCTCTGTTTTTTTCTGCTTCTGTTTGTCCAAATAGTGAGCAGGTCCATGATATCAATACTAGAAATACAAGTAATTTTTTCATAATTTGAATTTTTATAACATTTTGTGATTGTGAATTTAATTGTTTGATTTGTTAATTAGTAAATGGTATTAAAAAGATAAATAAAATGAAGATTTGTCCATTTTATTATTTTGATTATTGACTATTAATTTTCATTAAACAGGCAATTCTATTTATTATTACAAAACTCTTTATGGATAGATGGGCTGAAGTCAATTTATAGTTAGCTTTGTTGTTTATTTAAGGAGACAATAGTTTAATAAAGTAACAAATTCAATATTTAATTAATATACAAAAACATGAATAATATAAACTTAGTGCAAAAATACATTTCTAATTCTCAATTTATAAGATTTGGCTTTTTTTTATTTACCTTATCTATTATGAATTTAAATGGTTTAAAAGCACAATCCACTGAAGAACATTCGTATTTAATTAAAAGCATATATGAAAAAGCATTGACAGACCAAATGGCCTATAAATGGCTTTATTATTTATCAGAAAAAATAGGAGGTCGAATTGCTGGTTCGCCACAGAATTATGCTGCTATTGAATTTACGCATCAAATTTTAGATACAATAGGTACTGATACAGTCTGGAATCAACCATGCCAGGTCAATTATTGGTATCGTGGGAAAGAGGAAGTAGCCCGGATCATTAATCATCCATTAATTGGGACTGTGGAGCTCAAAGTGTTGGCTTTAGGAGGTTCTGGTGCAACGCCTACAACAGGGATAAGTGGTGAAATTATTGAGGTTAAATCATTAGATGAGGCAAAGGCATTAGGATTTAAATTAAAAGATAAAATTGTTTATTTCTCAAGAGCTTTTGATAATAAACATGTTCGCACTTTTAATGCATATGGTGGTGCGGTTGATCAAAGGGTGTTTGGACCAAATGTAGCTTCTAAATTTGGCGCTAAAGCATGTATTGTAAGATCCATGACTGGACGATTAGATGACTTTCCACATACCGGTGTTACTATATTTGAAGATGGAATCACACCAATTCCTGCAATAGCTGTTTGTACAAATGATGCAGAGATGCTTAGTCAACTAACTCAAAAGGGGCCTGTTCAAATATATGTAAAAACGAGTTGTGAAAACAGAGGCCCAAAACAAAGTTATAGTGTTATTGGCGAAATAAAAGGTACTGAAAAGCCTAATGAGATCATTTTGGTAGGGGGACATTTGGATTCTTGGGATGTAGGCGGTGGAGCTCATGATGATGGTGCAGGTTGTGTTCAATCCATGGATGTGATCTATTTATTAAAAAAAATTGGGTATAAACCACGAAGAACAATCCGATGTGTTCTTTTTCAAAATGAAGAAAATGGTCTGGCAGGTGGAACAGAATACGCTAAAGTTTCCAATAAAAACAAAGAGTTCCATTTTGCTGCTATAGAAAGTGATGCAGGAGGATTTACTCCACAGGGTTTTAGTTTTGATAGTGATTCCAGCGCATTAAAGAATTACTTGCCCTTTTTTAAAACATGGGATGAATTATTGTCACCATACGATATACATTTTGATAAAGGAGGATCTGGAGCTGACATTGGACCATTAAGAAGTCAAAAAGGTATTTTATTCGGTTTAAAACCGGATTCTCAAAGATATTTTGATTATCACCATACTGCTGCTGATCGAATTAATGCTGTACATCCACGTGAACTTGCATTGGGATCTTCTGCAATGGCAAGTCTTGTATATTTATTAGATTTGATTCCTTAATTAATTTTGAATAATAAATTTCTAAAGAATTTCTAATTCAACATTGACTTTGCATTGTTCAACACTAAGTTGAATCTATTTTTTCAATAAATAAAACACTTACTATATGATTTTTAGGCTCAATAATTTATCACAATTGAATTATTTCATTTGTGGAAGATAAGATACAAGCTGAATTACTAGATCATATTCGTTTATTACATTTAGAACACGAAGCAGAAATTAAATTTTTTGAAATTAATATTGCTTCTAAATCCCTTAATGAAAAGAGAGATCTTGGGGTTTGCTGGCATCCTGTTGTTGTGAAGGATCAGGGATTTTCTATAGGTGATTATGCCTATCTTATTGTGGAACGTACTAAGGACATTGATAAGGTACACCAATTCAAAGCCGGAAATGTCGTTTCAGTTGGAATTTGGAAAATGGGTTCCAAAAAAGACACAATCAAAGGGGTTATAGATTATATTCATAAAAATAAAATGAAAATCATTTTATATTCCAAAGACCTTCCTGAATGGATCTCAGACGGAGGAATTGGAGTTGATCTATTAATTGATGAAAGGACTTTTCGAGAGATGGAATTCAGTACAAAGCAAGTTATGAATGCCGATCCAAAATCCAGATTAGCCCATTTGAGAAATGTTCTTATGGGGTACAAAGAAGCTCAATCGAATATAAACACTATTTTTCATCCTGGTCAGTTGCAGGGCCTGAATCAAGCTCAAATTAATGCTATCCAAAAAGTCAATTGTTCAAGTGATGTCACAGTAATACATGGACCTCCAGGTACCGGAAAAACTACAACATTAGTGCATGCTATTAAATATTTGTTAGATCAAAATCGATTGCTCAAAATATTAGTTTGTGCGCCAAGTAATACAGCAACGGATTTACTTACTACAAGATTATCGAGGCATCATTTACATGTCACGCGTATCGGTAATTTGTCAAGAATTGATGAAGATTTAATGAATCATACCTTGGACGGACAAATATCAAATCACCCGGATCATAAACAAATTAAAAAAGTACGAATAGAAGCCGCTCAAGCAAGACGAGAAGCCCAAAAACATCATAGAACTATGGATCAATTTAAAAGAGCCGAAAGAAATATGATGAAACAGGAAGCTAAAATTCTTGGCAATTGGGCAAAAGAATTGGAAGATAAGCTTGTCAACCAAATATTAGATTCTTCCCAAATCATTTGTTGTACTTTGATGGGATCGACTTCAAGTTATATTCAGGATCGGTTTTTCGATTACGTCTTTATTGATGAATCAGGACAAGCACTTGAAGGAGCCATTTGGATTGCTATAAGAAAGGCTCATCATGTTGTTTTGTCAGGTGATCCTTTACAACTCCCCCCAACTGTAAAGAGTATAGAAGCAGCTCAGCAAGGTCTTGGAATAAGTCTTTTGGAAAAATATATGAGCAGATCACCCATTTCTGAATTATTAAATATTCAATATCGGATGAATACCATGATAATGGGATTTAGTAACGCATATTTTTATAATAATCAATTAATTGCTGCTCCTCAAGTAGCTCATAGAACATTGGCTTTTTTTGGTGATGAACCACTCGTTTTTATAGATACGGCAGGTTGTGGATTTGAAGAAGAAAGTTTGGATGGTACATCAAGCCGGTTTAATAGTGGTGAGTATTTTATTTTAAGGGAACATATTTATCAATTGATTGAATCTTTTGGTGATCATCCAATTCCATCAGTATCCATTATTTCACCGTATAAGGAACAAATTGAATATATTCGAAATGAATTAATTAAGGATGAATTATTATCTAAAGTCATGCCCATTAAAGTTAGTACTATTGATGGGTTCCAAGGACAAGAAGGTGATATTATCTATATTTCACTGGTTCGAAGTAACCCAATGAGTGATATAGGTTTCCTCAATGATTACAGACGTATGAATGTAGCTATTACCCGAGCAAAATTAAAGCTAGTCGTCATTGGAGATTCTGCCACTTTAGGACAAGATGTATTTTATAGCCAATTTATAGATTACTGTCAGGAATTGGGAGTGTATCATTCTGCATGGGAATGGATGGTAAAATTATAATTGATAGATGCTAAATCAATGTTTCTATTAACTTTGTCCGTATTTTTAAGATATGATTAATATTGAATTATTAAGCACTATTTGTAAAACGCCGGGAGCTCCTGGTTTTGAACATGCTATCAGAAGCTTTCTGGTACATGAATTAGAGCCTTTTGCGGATCGTATAGAACTGGATTCTATGGGAAATATAATAGCTTTTTGTAAAGGAAAATCATCCCAGAAAAAGCTTATGTTCTCAGCACATATGGATGAAATCAGCTTTATCGTGTCGCATATTGATGAAGAAGGTTTTGTAAGATTCTTGCCGTTGGGAGGATTTGATCCTAAGACCTTGACCGCACAAAGGGTAATTATTCATGGAAAGAAAGATATTATTGGAGTTATGGGCTCAAAACCCATACATTTAATGAGTCCTGAGGAACGCACTAAAAATTCGACCATAAAAGATTATTTTATTGACACAGGATTGTCAAAAAGTGAACTCATTGAACATATTGAAATTGGTAATTCGATTACAAGAGAACGGGAGTTAATTCAAATGGGGCAATGTATAAATGCTAAATCATTGGACAATCGAATTTCAGTTTATAGTTTGCTGGAAGCTTTTAAATTGATACATGATCACAGACCTGAAGTAGATGTTTATGCAGTATTTACAGTTCAAGAGGAAATTGGATTAAGAGGTGCTAAAACAGCCGCTCATTATATAGCCCCGGATTATGCTATCAATGTAGATACAACGATAGCCTTCGATGTACCAGGAGCACAAGCCCATGAAGTGATAACCAAACTAGGCCAGGGCGTAGCCATAAAAATTATGGACAGTAGTGTAATCTGTGATTATAGAATGGTGAAATTTATAAAAGAACAAGCTGCTTTAGCTAATATCGTCTGGCAAGCAGAATTATTGCCAGCAGGTGGAACGGATACGGCATCAGTTCAGACAGCCGGAAATGGGGCTATCACAGGAGCACTTTCTATTCCTACACGACATATCCACCAAGTAATTGAAATGGTACACCAAAAAGATGTAATGGAAACCATAAAATTGATTAAAATTTTAGCTCATTCAATTCATCAGTTCAATTGGAGCTTTTAACATGTGGACTGAAAAAAATAATGAGCTTCATGGGCAATTTAAATTTCAGGATTTTGGAACTGCAATGGCTTTTATTTTTGAAGTAAGTTTGTTAGCAGAGCGTATGGATCACCATCCTACATGGACCAATTCATGGAATAAAGTTGATTTTGTCTTATGTACCCATGATGCTGGAAATACCATTACTGAAAAAGACCATAAATTGGCAAAAGGGATTGATAAAATCGTAAAAAAATATTTACAATAGCTTAAAATCAATTTGAGTAACCAATTGTATTTCAAACATTTATGTATTAATTAATTGCAAAATTTTGCCAAATAGTAATTGAATTTATAAACAATGGAGTAAGTTCAACTTCCTAAAAACATACATTCTGTTAGCTATTCAAAGATATTGTAAAAGTACTTCCCAACCCATATTCAGACTCGACCATAATATTTCCTCCTTGTGCTTCTATGAATTCCTTACTGATGGCTAAGCCCAATCCTGTGCCTTCCATTTTTGTTCCCGGAACTTTAAAATAGCGGTCAAATATTTTGTTTTTGTATTGTGGGGCGATGCCTTGTCCTGTATCGCGAACAGATATTTCAACTTTATTATCGTTTTGCTTTACAGATAAAAAAATCACAGAATTTTCATAAGAGTATCGAATTGCATTGGAAATTAGATTGGTTAATACCCAGGTGGTTTTTTCGGTATCAGCGAGAACTGCAATATTATTTTCAGGGCAGTTGATTTCAAATTGAATATGTTTTTGATCTGCTTGAGTTTGGGTGGCATGAATAGCAAATAATAATATTTCTTTTGGGTCAGAAGGCAAAATTGAGAGTTGAATATTACCGCTTTCTATTTGGGTCATATTTAACAATTCTCCCGTAATTTTTAATAATCGGTTTGCATCTTCTTTTATACTGTTTAATAGATTTGTTTGTTCCTCATTGAGTGGACCAATTTGCTCGTTCTCCAATAATTGCGCGCTCATTTTAATGGATGAAATGGGTGTTTTAAATTCGTGTGAAACCGTAGCAATAAAATTGGTTTTAGCAAAATCTAATTCTTTATATTCAGTTATATTTCTCAAAATAATGACGTGACCAATAAGTTGAGATAATTGCTCTCCTGTGGGTGTAATGGATATGTGCAAGGTCTCTTTTTCAAAATATCCTTCTTTGTTATTGGTATAAATTTTTATGGGTTTACGTTTTGTTTCTTTTCCATTATCTACCATCTTTAAATCTTGGATAAGAGATCTGACTAAGTCATTTGTGAGAGCTAATTCATGTGTATTATGCCCAATCATTTCTGCTAAACTAAAACCGATAATTTTAATAGCTTCTTCATTCGCAAAAATTACTTTCAAGTTTTCGTCCAATCCAATTACTGGGTCATGCATGTTGTTTATTAACGTTTCAATTCGTTTTTTCTCCATCATTAATTTGGCCAGATTACTATTATTATATTCTTCAAGTTTTTCAGCCATGGTGTTAAATGATTTTGCTAATTGTCCAAATTCACTATGGCTTTCTAAATGTACTCTTTCAGAATAGTTTTTTGAGGCAATTTGCTTGATACTTTCTGACAGCTGTTTAATAGGATTGGCAATATTAGAAGGTAAATTAACCAGTAGAATAAAGGCTATTAAAAAACACATTGTACCACTTAATGCAATCCAAAAAACAGCTTTATCAGCTGTTTCTTTTGCCACTTCACTTTTGCGTTGGATGGCTTGCATATTTAAATCCATCAGTGTGAAAATATTTTTGCGAATTTCTCCCAGTATCAAGGAGTCCGATTTTTTTTGTTTAAAGACTTCAAAATTGTTTCTTAAATCTTCTGTAGTTTCTTTTTCTCCAATTTCTGATATATTATTTTCTTGATATTGAAGGTTAATTTCAAATTTTTGATAAGCTTTTTCTGATCTATCTTCTAGTGAAACCAACATAAGTCTACTATACTCTAAGGTATTGTAGTTAGCCACTAGGATATTTTCAGTATCTTGTTTTAATTTATTTGAATACGTTGCCCCTACAACACTAAGTAATATAATTAATAGGAAAAGTAGACCAACTCCAAGTGTTAATTTAGTTTTAATTTTCATTTAGGATAGTATTACAAGGTCAATATTATTTGTTGATAATTTTTTCAAAAGTTCATTAAACACATTTGTTGCTAAAATAATTTTGAATAAATTTAAGTGAGGTTTACCGACACATATCGTTGTGATTTTTCGTTCACTAGCTTGGTCTATTATTGCTTTTGAAACAGAAGTACTTTCAACTTTTATTATTTCTGCACCTAATTCAGTTGCTAATTTGAAATTATTAATAAGATGTCTTTGTTTGTCCAATGCAATTTTATCTGAATTTTCTTTTGGCGTTTGTACATACAGTACATACCATTTACTATGATAGTAATTAGCTAATCGAGCTGTTTTACGAATTACATTTTTAGCTGTTTTATCATTACTGCTGATGCAAGCTAAAAATCGTTCGTGTTTGATGGAATTTGTTTTAGTAACTTCATTTTCTACTTTGCGTTCCACTTGAGAAGCCACTTCCTTTAGTGCCAATTCTCTGAGTTGTAAGATATGATCACTTTTAAAAAAGTTGTTTAGTGCTGTTTCGATTTTTTCAGCTTGATAAATTTTACCTTCTTTTAAACGCAAGATTAATTCATCTGCCGTTAAATCAATATTGACCACTTCATCAGCTAAAGCTAAAACACTATCTGGTATACGTTCTTTAACATCAATTCCTGTAATGTTTTTTATTTCTTCGTTTAAACTTTCAATATGCTGAATATTAACAGCGGAAATTACATTTATCCCTGCGTCTAGAATTTCAATAACATCTTGCCAACGTTTTTCATTTTTACTTCCTTCAATATTAGTATGAGCTAGTTCATCTACAATAACTACTTCAGGTCGTAAACTGATTACTGCTTGAACATCCATTTCTTCTAATTCCTTACCTTTGTAAAACAGCTTCCGTCTGGGAATAACTGGCAATCCGGTTAATAAATCATGAGTTTCTTTTCGATGATGAGTCTCGATATATCCAATTTTTACGTCAATACCGTTTTTGAGCAACGTGTGTGCTTCTTGTAACATCCGATACGACTTGCCTACACCAGCACTCATACCAATGTAAACTTTAAATTTACCTTTTCTTGACTTTTTAATTAAATCGAGAAATTCTTGTGCTGATTTTCTGGTTTCTTCCATAGAATTTTAATTTAAGTCAAAAAAAAGCCAGATGGTTAATGCTCATTAATTTTATTATTTTTTTAGAACGTAATGCCTAATGACGATGTTAGAAAATAGTTGGCTTTGTTTGATTTACTGTCCAAGAGGAAAATTTGATCTTTACTGCTTAATCCTCTGCCTTCAATTCTAAACATCACATGATCCGTCGGCAAATAATCAAAGTTAATGGAATATCCAAATGTTTGAAATCCATTGGCAGTGTTTGTTGCTATTATTACACCATTTTTATCTGAATAATACTCTCCCCGTGCAGCAATTCTTATTTTTGAAGTTGGTTTATATTGCAGAATTAAAACAGGTGAATACCAGGTATTATATTCACTTGTATCTTTAGTTACTTGTTGCATGCCAATATCAAAACCCGCAGTTATACCAAATTTTTCGGTTAATTGAATTTGTCCATAAAAATTATTAAAGAAGCGCTTTTGAGATAAACTATCAGGTAAATCATTACCAGCAAATGTACTCCAATTGCATGTTATTTTTGAATTCGGCTTGTAAATTAGCTGTGTTCCAAAAGCAGGTGATTGATTTCCGATAACACGTTGTATTCGTTGCCAACCATTCAAGTACATTGCTGCTAGATATAGTTTTTCATTTGTTGAAGTATAACTAAGTTTAATTCCTGACTCATAGTAAGGTGAGTTTTCTGCTAATATACTTCGAGTTAGGTTCCAACAATCCTTTCCAATAGCACTTTCAAAACCAATGTGTGAAGGCATTATCCCTGCATCTATCCAGATATTTTTCTTGTTCGAAATTTTGACACCTACATTGGCCTCAAAAATGTTTTTCAACAAACCTTGTTCTGCTGCTAAATTATATTGAGCATAGGTTCCTCCCATAAGAGCAAAATTCCCTCTAACTTTTTCTGTTGTGTAATTTGCTTTAACAAACCCCAAATTTAAATTGACTTCGTTGTGTCTGTTAAAAGAGTAAAAGAAGGATGGTCGTTCATGACTTTCGGGCTGGCTAAAATCATAACTGTAATAAGTTTCTACATAGCCTGAAAATGTCAGAGGATTGGTTTTAGTTAATTCTTGTGCTTTTATGTTAAATAAACCTAAAGCTAAAGTGGCAAAAAGTATTTTTTTCATTTTAATTATTTTTTATGATTTTATTTTAATTGATCTAATGCAAGATTCAGTTTTAATACATTTATTTTTTCAGGACCAAATATACCAAATATAGGCTTTTCGGTATTTTGTTCGATAAGTTGTATAAGGTTTTGTTCCGTAATATTTCTGATTTTAGCTAAGCGTTTCACTTGTACATTGGCAGCAGCCAAAGAAATGTTAGGATCTAATCCACTGCCGCTTGCGGTAACTAAGTCGGAAGGAATTTCTGATTTTTTAACTTCTGGATTATGAACCAAAAAAGTATCAATTCGTGCCTGAACTTCAGCTAAATAATCTGGATTACTTGGCCCTTTATTACTTCCGCCACTTCCTGCTGCATTGTACCCGACAGCAGATGGTCGCGAATAGAAATATTTGACATCAGTAAAAGACTGTCCAATATTGGTATAATAGGTTTTACCATTCTGAGTTATGATTTGACCTTTACCCTTATTTGTTGTAAATTGTGCTATACCATAAACTGCAAGTGTATAGATACCCATAAAGAACACCAGACATACTAGTGTTAGTTTTATTGCTGGAAATATATTTGTTTTCATTAGATTTTTTTTTATATAAATATTGAAACAAGTAGATCAATTAATTTGATGCCAATAAATGGAATAATCACACCGCCTAAACCATAAATGAATAGGTTTCTGCGAAGTAACGCACTAGCACCAATGGGTTTGTAAGCAACTCCTTTTAGAGCTAACGGAATGAGCATGGGAATGATAATAGCATTGAATATGACAGCAGATAATATGGCACTTTCTGGGCTGTACAAATTCATTATATTTAGTCCTTGAAGTGATGGAATGGCTACAATGAATAAGGCCGGAATGATGGCAAAATATTTTGCTACATCATTGGCAATACTGAATGTAGTTAGCGTTCCTCTGGTCATTAATAATTGCTTTCCAATTTCGACAATTTCAATTAATTTGGTTGGATCATTATCTAAATCAACCATGTTGCCCGCTTCTTTTGCGGCTTGGGTTCCGCTATTCATAGCCACACCAACATCTGCCTGTGCCAAAGCTGGAGCATCATTCGTTCCATCACCCATCATGGCTACTAATCTTCCTTCAGCTTGTTCTTTTTTGATGTAATTCATTTTATCTTCTGGTTTAGCTTCTGCAATAAAATCATCTACACCAGCTTTTTGAGCTATAAATTTTGCTGTTAATGGATTATCACCAGTAACCATAACTGTTTTTATTCCCATTTTTCGTAACCTTTCAAAACGTTCTTTGATTCCAGGTTTGATAATGTCTTGTAATTCTATCACTCCAATCACATGTTCATTTTCAGAAACTACTAATGGCGTTCCACCGTTACTAGATATTATTTTAACCCTCTCAGTTGTTTCTGAAGGAAACGTATTTCCTGCGGCTTCTGAGAGGATTTTAATTGCATCTGATGCGCCTTTTCGAATTCTAAAATGTTCAAAATCAATTCCACTACTTCGTGTTTCCGCAGTGAATTTTATAAATCTAGGATTTTCCATTTTTAAACTAGATGGATTTATTTTAGCTAATTCAATAATGGATTTACCTTCAGGAGTATCATCACTCATTGAACTTAAAACCACACACTTTATAAAATGCTTTTCGTCAATTCCATTCGCAGGATAAAAGTTTGTTGCTTTTCTGTTTCCAATAGTAATCGTTCCTGTTTTGTCTAGAAGTAATACATCAATATCACCAGCAGTTTCTACCGCTTTACCACTTTTAGTAATAACATTAGCTCGTAAAGCTCTATCCATACCTGCTATACCAATGGCAGAAAGTAATCCACCAATTGTTGTGGGAATTAAACAAACGAACAAGGATATGAATGCTGAAATTGTAATGGGAGTATTGGCATAATCTGCAAAAGGTTTTAGTGTTATGGTTACAATGATGAACACCAAAGTAAAACCTGCTAGCAAAATAGTTAATGCAATTTCATTAGGTGTTTTTTGTCGCGATGCACCTTCTACTAACGCTATCATTTTATCCAAAAAACTTTCACCCGCTTCGGTCGTCACTCTAACTTGAATTCTGTCACTGAGCACTTTGGTTCCACCCGTAACAGAACTTTTATCACCACCTGCTTCACGAATTACTGGAGCACTTTCACCGGTTATGGCACTTTCGTCAATAGTTGCTAGCCCTTCTACGATTTCACCGTCCATTGGAATAATGTCTCCTGCTTCACAAAAGAACAAGTCATCTTTTTTTAACATGGAAGAAGGAATCAGTTGTACTTCACCAGAATGAAATTTACCTATTGCAGTAATTTTCTTTGCAGGTGTTTCTTCTCTTGTTTTCCTAAGACTGTCGGCTTGTGCTTTTCCTCTTGCTTCGGCTATTGCTTCTGCAAAGTTGGCAAAGAGTAATGTGAGAAGTAAAACAAGAAACACAATAAAATTGTACATAAAACTTCCTTGCGATTGTTCACCTGCTAATATCCACAAGCAAACAAAAAACATAACTGCCGTTCCTACTTCTACCGTAAACATTACAGGATTACGGAACATGATTTTTGGATTAAGTTTCACAAAAGACTGTTTTAATGCTTCTGACATTAAGTCTTTTTGAAATAAGGATTTATCTTTTGTCATTTTGTTTATTATTTAAGCATTGAGAAATATTCGGCAATAGGACCAAGTGTTAGGGCTGGAAAAAAAGCTAAGGCAGCTAATATCACTATAACTGCAAATACCATAAGGCCAAAAGTGGCAGTGTCTGTTTTTAGGGTTCCATTACTTTCAGGTATGTACTTTTTACTTGCTAAAATACCTGCTATGGCCACAGGACCAATTATTGGAAGATATCGAGCCAATAGCATCACTATACCACAGGCTATATTCCAAAATGGTGTATTGTCACCGAGTCCTTCAAAACCACTACCATTATTGGCACTGGAAGAAGTAAATTCATATAGCATTTCACTAAACCCATGATAACCTGGGTTAGCTAACCAAGAAGCATATTCAGTTGGATTTTGTGCAAACAAATAACTGGAAATAGCAGTGCTGACTAAAATCAAAAAAGGATGAAGTAATGCTATCATCATTGCAATTTTCATTTCTTTAGCTTCTATTTTTTTACCTAAAAATTCAGGTGTTCTTCCCACCATTAAGCCGCTTATAAAAACCGCCAGAATGATGAAAATGTAGAAGTTTAAGAAACCAACACCAACTCCACCATAAAAGCAATTGACCATCATTCCAAGTAAAGTAAACATTCCAGTGAGAGGTGTCATACTATCATGCATTGCATTTACAGAACCATTGCTTGTAACCGTAGTGTTTATGGCCCAATACGCTGAAGCTCCTGAACCAAAGCGTACTTCTTTGCCTTCCATACTTCCTATGTTTTGTGCAATACCCATCTTCTGAATTGCAGGATTTCCTTGCATTTCATAATAAATTGCAGGAAAGACGAAGCATAAAAATCCGAAAGTCATTACTGCAAAAATGATCCAGGCTAACTTTCTTCTTTTCAAAACAAAACCCATTGCAAATACCATTGCAATTGGAATTAGAACAATGGAAATAGTTTCTACGATGTTGGTGAGATAATTTGGATTTTCTAGAGGGTGAGTTGAATTAGGGCCATAAAAACCGCCACCATTAGTTCCTAATTGTTTTATTGCAACAAAACCAGCAACAGGACCTCGGCTAACTTGTACAGTGTCGCCTTGTAAGCTTATAATAGTGTCTTTACCTTCAAAGGTCATTGGAGTTCCATTAAATACTAAAATTATGGCAACAATAAATGCTAAAGGGAATAAAATTCTAGTACAACTACGAACAAACAAACTATAAAAATTTCCTAGTGTTGTCGTGGTTCGTTCTCTCATCGCATTAAAAACTACGGCACAAATTGCAATGCCTGTTCCTGCACTAATAAATTGCCAAAGCATTAAAATTAATTGCCCTAAATAAGATAAGCCACTTTCTCCCGAATAATGTTGCAAATTGGTATTGGTAACAAAACTTACAGATGTATTAAATGCCAGATCGCCAGTCATTGAGGGATTGGCATCAGGATTGAGAGGTAACCAACTCATATTGGTCAATACAAACATGCAGATGAGAAACCAAATAAAATTAATAGTAAGCAAGGCTACTAAATGTTGCTTCCAATTCATTTCAATTTTAGGGTCAATGCCGCTTAACTTGAAAAACAAATGGTCAAGCGGATTGAAAACTTTATCCAGCCATGTTTTTTCATAACTAAAAACTTTACCGATGTAACTTCCTAAGGGTATTGCGAACAATACTACCAGTAAAAACATAAGGATTACTCCAAGAATTTCTGAGTTCATTTCTTTAATTAATTGATATTAAACAAAATTTTGATTTTCCAATAAACGATGTATAGTAAAGAAATTGCAACAAGCATTGCTATTATAAATACTGTAAAATGTTTTAATTGGTCCCATTTCGTTTTAAAATTTTTCAGGCTTTAGCAAAACATAACACATGTATGCGAAGACCCCTAGTGCGATAATAAATAATGCTATCATAATTTTTAAATTTTTTCAAAGAAGTTAATGGTTTTAAAAAATAATAAGAAGCCTAATGCTCCAACGATGGTTAGAATTCCTGTGATCATGATTTAAATATTTAGAGAATGTATTTTATTGTTCATATCTTTCCATTGATATCTTTCTTTGAGTTTAATAATTGGTATTATAACCCTGACGAATAAATCTGTTTTTGATATTCTGAATGCAATGATTTTGGTAGAAATTGTTTAATATTGTATTGATGCATTTCCATAAATAGCGTCACAGAAAATATATAACCATTTACAATTGCATTTTTCATTTCAGTAGAGCCTATTTTAAAAATACCTTCGGCTCTTTGCAAACAGGACTTTGCCATTGCAATATTACCAGCCAAAATATGTTCTTTTGTAAGGTTTGCCAATTGCTGGACTTGTTGATATATGCTCGGAATTGCTTTAACATTCATTGTTGATATGATATTGATCATGCCAATATCAAGTCAAGTTTTAGTCCAGTTGTAATTAATTGATGCTAATTAATTGATCTGTAGTTTATTAAATAAAATGAACACAAAATAATAAATCAAAAACCCTTTCAAAATGAAAGGGTCGATACTAGCGTTTTGAAAGGATCCATTTATTCTATTCCGTATTCGGAAAGTTTTCTGTAAAGGGTAGTTAATGCAATATTCAGCAATTCAGCAGTTTTAGTTTTATTTCCATTAGCGTAATTCAGCACTTTTTGGATGTGAATTTTTTCAGCACTGGCCAACTCGAATGCTGAAAAGGTTTTGTCATTCTTTGAAAGATTTGTTGTGTGTTGCATTTCAATGGGTAAGTTTTCAATGACCAATTCCTCTGAATCGCAAAGAATGACACTTCGTTCAATGACATTTTTAAGCTCACGAATGTTGCCATTCCATTGATGCTGTTTTAAAGCTTCTATAAATTCCTTAGAAATCAATTTTATCTTTTTATTGCTTTTGAGTGCATAGATGTTTAAAAAGTGAATGGCTAATATTTCAATATCAATGACTCGTTCTCTTAAAGGTGGTAATGGAATTTGGAAAACAGAAATGCGATAAAATAAATCTTGTCTAAAGTGTCCCGACTCAATTTCTTTTTGAAGATCTCTATTCGTTGCAGCTATAATGCGAACATTTACTTTGGTAGACTTATTATCACCAACACGAATAAATTCTCCGGTTTCCAAAACACGTAATAATTTGGCTTGTAAGTCCAAGGCCATTTCTCCAATTTCATCTAAAAAAATGGTGCCGTTGTTGGCCTCTTCAAAAAGTCCTTTCTGATCTTTTACAGCTCCAGTAAATGCCCCGGCTTTATGTCCAAACATTTCACTTTCTAATAATTCTTTACTAAAAGCAGAACAGTTTATGGCTACAAAATTATATTTACTTCTTAGACTTTCTTGATGTATAGCTTGGGCAAATACTTCTTTTCCGGTTCCAGTTTCTCCCGTCAATAAAACGGTAGTATCAGTTCTTGCAACTTTTTGTGCTAAATCAATTGCTTTTTGGATAGGTTTTGATTTGCCTATTATGCTGTCAAATGAATGTTTGTCACCTAGTTGTTTTTCTAATACTAATACACGTTTCGATAAGCTTACTTTTTCAAGAGCGCGATATAATAATGGAATAATTTTGTTGTTATCATCACCTTTAGTAATATAGTCAAACGCTCCATTTTTAATAGCTTGTACGCTATCAGGAATATTTCCATAAGCAGTTAATAAAATGATTTCTATGTGGGAATATTTTTCTTTTATTAATTTTGACAACTCAACACCATTTCCATCAGGTAATTTTACATCACAAAGGACAAGATCGATTTCGTTCTGTTCTAATTTTTTCAAAGCAGTTTTACAATCACCTGCTTGCACCACTTCAAATCCTTCTAGACTGATTATCCTTGTCAATAAGGTTCTCAGTTTTTCTTCGTCATCTATGATTAATATTTTTTTCAATCTCTTCGTTTATTTCGTTTTGTCAAAAATCAAAACACTTTTAATGAATCAATATTCTACGCTATGTAAGCTATTATTAAAGCTTATTAGTCCATTAACATTGATTTTAATGAATTAAATAATTTATAAGTAGTTAGTTTATTATGAACCAATAAAAGAATATTCAAAATCCGTCCATAAGCCCAAATATCAAAAATTTGCAATTTCAAGAGTATTTAATTTTGGTTCAAATTTAGTTATAGATTAGCTAATTCGAATACATCCCATATATGATTTTCAAAAGTTGTGGAATAAATAGTGTAAATGGTATTTTTGGTGATGGGTAGAATATGATACATTTATACCGGTGAAGTATTGTTCTTGTTATTCCTGACATGTCTTGATTGATGATTTATTTATATAAATTTATTTTTTTATGTTATAAATGGAGTGAATTATATTATCTTCACTTTACCTAAATACATACTATATGAGAATTTTTTATTATATGAAACCATTTACAGTGGTTTTATTTTGGTTTTTAGTAAATGCTATAATCGGTCAACAGCTCCAAGAAAACCAAAAATTCACAGATAATAATGTGCGACAAAATGTATTCGATGATCTGGACAAACCAGTGGTTTCTTGCCTGGTAGGGCCGTGTGAACCGGCTAAAATAGATTCAAATATTAAGGTTTGTGTTGGCCATATTCAGCTAACCGCTTCTGCAACTGATAATATTACGCGAGAAGATGATTTAATGTTTGAATACAAGTTTGATTTATACAATGATGGCAGAGGTGTTCATGGAGGCTATGACTTCCGAGTTGGAAAATTGTCAAAACATCAACATAATACGGGGGATACCGTGGAGTATGGACCTAATCCTTTTGCTGACGACTATTATAACCCTTTTAAGGCAAGTGGAACTTATCCTATAGGTATTCACAGAATCCGATGGAATGTTTGTGACTCGAGTGGGAATGTTGGTGTTTGTGAAACGCTGTTTGAAATTAAAGATTGCTTGGCTCCCATTCCAAAATGTAAAACTGGATTGTTGACCTGGGCAATACCATCAACCGGCAAAGTAACCATACTTGCCAATGATCTTGATTTTGGAAGTTTTGATAATTGTTCCTCTAAAGATAAGTTAAAATTCTACTTTGATGGAGATATAAACAAAACAAGTATAATGGTTACTTGCGATGATTTTATTGCGAGTGGACAATGCGATCAACTAAGATTTGAAGTAGAAATGTGGGTTGAAGATGAAGAAGAGAACAGGGATTATTGTAAAGCATTGATAATAGTTTTGGATAGTTTAGATGCATGTATTAATGGGGATGGGGCAACTATATCAGGAATTGTGACTGAAGAGAATAAAACGACCAGAGTAATTTCCACAATTCAATTGGAAACAAAGAATCAGCCCATACGAGAGGTTACAAAAAGTAATTTTCGTTTTAATTGTTTATATACTCCTTCTACTTATAAAGTACTACCAATTCGCAATGATGATCCTTTGAATGGAATATCCACAAGAGATATATTAAGAATTCAAAACCATGTTCTTGGTAAAAAACTTATCTCCACTCCATATCGAATGATTGCAGCAGATGTTAATGCTTCTAATTCTATTACAGCTGCTGATATTGTAGAAATGAGAAAGTTAATATTAGGCATTATTCCAAGTTTCAGAAAAGTAAATTCATGGACTTTTGTTCCAGCATCATATATTTTTCCTAAACCATCTAACCCTTGGAATGCACCTCGATTTGCAGAATTTAAAATTGATCATTGGCATACATACAATTCCGATTTCATTGCTATAAAAATGGGTAAAGTGTGGAGTCCATTAGATAGTGTGTCAAGCACCCAAATTCGTTCTCAAATGCCATTAAATTTCATTGTCAACAATGAATATTGCAAGGCCAATCAAATCTATAAAATACCCATCAGAGCAGAACATTTTCAAGATATTGAGGGATTCCAGTTTACTTTGAATTATGATCCCCAGCACTTGGTTTATCAAGGTGTCGAAGCTGGAGTAATACTAATTAATGAAAGTCATTTTGGGGATTTAGAAAATGGCAAATTAACGTCTAGTTGGAATTCAGACCATGCAGAAACACATACTAACGATGAAGTCTTATTTTATCTGAATTTTAAAGTGGTTGAAGATGGAGCATTAAGTACATCATTAAATATTAATAACGATGTTATAACATCAGAAGCATATACGTCAGATGAATCATTAAGAACTATTCAATTGCACTTCGCAGATGTCTTTGATAAACCCAAAAAGGATGAAATAATATTATTTCAAAATGTTCCCAATCCATTTAGTGACCATTCCACAATTAGTTATTTTTTAGACAATGAAGCTTATGTAACATTGAAAATTTGTGACATTACCGGGCGGTCGATATACCAATATTCAGGAAATGCAGCACAAGGAATGAATACTTTCCTTGTCACCAAGAAAGAATTAAATTTTGCCGGACATTATTATTACCATTTACAAACATTTAAATATATTGCCACTAAAAGTATGATTTTAAACCCTTAAATTCAATGAGATGAATATTACATTACCATTCTATTTTACACTTATTGCTTTCATCCTAAGTGTTAACTTGAAAGCAAATGATCATGTTAATTTATTCTTAGATAAATCATTGATTAATGAATATGATTTAGATATTTTAAACCCCGAAATCAAATGTGAAATAGGTTCTTGTGAAGCAGCCATATTTAAAGCAGCGGAGAAGTTGTGTTTTGCACATATTGATCTAACGGCTTCTGCAACAGATAACGAGACTTTATCTGATGATTTGGTGTGGTCCTATAAAATAGATCTATTTAATAATAGTCAAGGGGCTTATGGCGGTTTCGATATTTATGTTGGAGCAAAAAGTACCAACCAAATCAAAAATGGTGAATTACTCGAATTTCAATTCAATTCTTATTCCGACAGTATTACCCCATTCAAGGCTAGTGGTAATTATCCAATAGGTCTGGATCGCATCCGATGGATTGTTAAAGATCAAAGTGGAAATATTGGAGAATGCGAAAAGATTTTTGAAATCAAAGATTGTGTCGCGCCAACAGCTAAATGTAAGGCTAATTTCTTTTCATTGGCAATTCCATTATCACAATGTGTAGATATAATTGCAAAAGATCTTGATCAAGGCAGTTATGACAACTGCACGACTCCTGAGGGATTAAAATTCTATTTTGAAAGAGACCGAAGTAAATCAAAAATTACTGTTTGTTGCAATGATTTTGAAGCTGCAAATCAATCTGATGAGTTGAGAATTATGCAGGAAATTTCAGTTGAAGATGAAGTAGGAAATATTAATTATTGTAATGTGACGATATATGTTATGGATAATTTAGATTATTGCCAAAATTTACCAGCATCATCTAAAATAAGTGGTAAAATTGTTACACAGCATAATGAAGAACTTAAGAAAGTTAAAGTTCAAATTGAATCAATGAATAACACGCTACGTGAAACGGTAGGAAGCCCATATGAATTTGGGGATCTGACATGGCCAAAGGAATATACCATTATACCATCCCGAAATGACGAACCATTGAATGGCGTTAGTACCGCTGATATAGTAAAAATCCAGAAACATATTTTAGGTCAATCGTTAATTTCTGGACCATATAGTTTGATTGCGGCAGATGTTAATAATTCAGGGTCAATAACAGCTTCGGATATTTCTGAATTGAGAAAGTTAATCCTTGGTGTACAACCTACTTTTACCAAAGTAGCTTCATGGACCTTTGTTCCGGGCGATTATATCTTTCCAAATCCTACCAAGCCCTTTTCAGCGCCTAGAAAAAAATTACTACAAATAATAGAACCCAAAGAATATAATTCAGATTTTATTGGAATAAAATTTGGAGATGTCACAGGCAATGTGAAACCAGGTTTAACCAAAATGGATCACAGAACAACAGGTAAAATAAATCTATTAATAGAAAATCAATTTCTCTTAGCCAATCAAACTTACAAAATTCCCATCAGAGCAGACCGTTTTGACGATGTAGATGGATTCCAATTTACCCTGAAGTATGATGCACAGAATTTGGTTTATCAAGGCGTTGAGCCAGGTGTTTTGTCCATAAATGATAGCCATTTTGGTGATCTGGAACCAGGTGTTTTGACCTCCAGTTGGAATTCAGATTATGCTGTGAATCATGAAGCTGACGAAGTATTGTTCTATCTCATTTTCAATGTTTCGAAGGATGGAAATCTACAAGCTTTACTAGATATATCCAACGATATTATTAGTTCTGAAGCTTACGGATCAGATGAATCAACCAAAGATATTCATTTGAACTTTACAGAAATAGAGCAAAATGAGATAAAGTATGATTATATACTTTTTCAGAATGAACCCAATCCATTTAAGGGCATCACGAGTATTCGCTTTCAACTCCCTGATGACGCAAATTGCCATTTAATTATTTATGACCTAATGGGCAAAACCATTAGCCAACAAAGCTCTTTTGGTAAGAAGGGAATGAACGAATGGATGATCAATATTCCTAAGGAGGTTAAACCTGGAGTTTTGTTTTATAAATTGGTAAATTCCTACGGTGAACAAACCCGACGAATGATACAAAATTAAAGTAAAATAAACGATCGTTTTACTTATTATTAATTCAATATTAATGAACTACACATTTTTATTAAACATATTTGAATTATGTATAATTTAAAAAATACTGCCTACAGATTAGTACATTTCCGGCCTTTTTTATAGCTTTGCATTTGGAAATCTGATTTTTTAAAGATTTCTTGAATCGTGACATAATTAAAGGCGAAGCAAATTCCTTAAATTAGTCATATTTTAGTGTGTTAATTAGAATTAATTCCAAATTATATTTGGATTAATTGGAATGTCTGAAATTATTTTTTGATAATATCAAAGGGTAAATTTTTGGATGTTTTGATATTTTCAAGCTTAAATGGGTTCAGGAGATTAGATCGGTTTTCAGTTAACAAGACCAAAAATGATTCTCATGAACTTGAAAATGACCAAAATTAAAATTTTTCTAACTTGTATCGGTTTCTCGATATTTACAAGTTTTAGCTTATTTGCCCAGACTCCTCTTGAAGATGCTCAAGCATATTTAAAAGCTAATTCCCTAAAATTTGGCTTAAACGGCGATGATATTTCAGACATTGAAGTTTCTGCCAGCCATGTAAGTAGTGCCTCAGGAATTAAGCACATTTATTATACCCAGAAATTCAAAGGGGTTAGTGTTTATGGCACTTATTCTTCTCAGCACTATAACTCCAAAGGTGAATTCATTCACATTAATAATGCTTTTATTCCAAATTTGGAAAATGGCATAACTAATAAAATTCCAGCACCCCAATTGTCAAGTATAGAAGCCATAGAAAAAGTTGCATCAGCTTTATCCTTGTCTATTAAATCTCCACTTCAGATTATTAGTAATATTGGAAATGAAGAGCAAAAAGCTGTTATCAGTGATGGTGGTATTTCCTTAGAAAATATCCCGGTAAAATTGATCTTTTTTCCAAGAACTAATAGTTTATTTACTACCGATAGTAAAGAAACTAAAAGTCCATATGTTATAGACCTTGCATGGGAAATGTATATCTACGAGGCTAATCAAAACAACTATTGGTACCTGATTGTGGATGCTTTTAGTGGTAATATTTTATACAAGAACAATTTAGTTGTTAGCTGTGGTTTTGATGAAGCCAATCATGCACATCATGATCATCCACAATTGAATGAAGAAAGTTCAGAAACTTCCCGAGCATTCAATGTTAATGTGGCAGGTTCTTCTATGATGGTAGGTGGATATAGAGTTTATCCAATGCCAATTGAAAGTCCGGGTCACGGAGCCAGAAGCTTAATTAATAACCCAGATAATGCACTTGCTTCACCATATGGTTGGCATGATACCAATGGAGCCGTAGGTCCGGAGTTCACCATTACTCGAGGTAATAATACCCATGCTTATGAAGATGGAAACAACCCTGGATTTAGCCCAGATGGATTGGCAGCTTTGGTTTTTGATTTTCCAATAAATACAACATATATGGTTGGAGTTGATGAGTCTGAACCAGCTATTATTACCAATTTATTTTATTGGACAAATATTATACATGATGTAACCTACCAATATGGTTTTACTGAAGCAGCCGGTAATTTTCAAGTTAATAATTACGGAAGAGGCGGTCTAGGAAATGATGATTGCAGAGCTGAAGCACAAGATGGTTCAGGTACCTGTAATGCTAATTTTGGAACACCTCCGGATGGAAGTAGACCAACCATGCAAATGTATATCTGTGGTACGAGAGATGGTGATATTGATAATGGGGTTATACTTCATGAATATGGCCACGGAATATCTAATCGTTTAACGGGCGGCCCATCTAATGTCAATTGTTTGAATAACGCTGAACAAATGGGAGAAGGTTGGAGTGACTGGTATGCCATTGTAATGACTATTGAACCAGGTGATATGGGACCAGATAGAAGACCTATTGGTACCTGGTTATTTGGACAGCCACCAACGGGTGCTGGAATTAGAGCATTCCCTTACTCTACAAGTTTAGCTATAGATCCTAGAACTTATAATACCATTAAGACATCTGCCATCCCTCATGGTGTTGGATCGGTATGGTGTGCCATGTTATGGGAAGTTACCTGGGAACTGATCAATACATATGGCTATGATGCCAATTTTTATACTGGAAATGGAGGTAATAATAGAGCGCTTCGATTAATTACAGAAGCTATGAAATTACAACCTTGTTCACCAGGTTTTGTAGACGGAAGGGATGCTATATTATTAGCAGACAGAAATATATATAATGGAGCGAATCAATGCGCTATTTGGAGGGCATTTGCTAAACGTGGATTAGGATTAAGTGCTACTCAAGGTAGTACTAATAGCGTAACTGACGGTACTGAAGCATTTGATGTTCCGGTGGCTTGTCAGGCGGCCCCACCAACGATGGTTTGTTTTGATTATACAGGAGGAATGCAGACTTGGGTGGTACCTGCTGGTATTACTTCTATTACTATAGATGCTTATGGTGCTGCTGGAGCAACTGCTCTAAATAGTGTAAACGTGTGCGGTGGAAGTCCAGATAGAGGTGGATTGGGAGGTTATGCTAAAGGAACTTTAACGGTAACCCCTGGAGAGACATTGAATATTTTTGTCGGAGGAGCAGGACAAAATAGTGGTGCTGGTGCTTTTAATGGTGGTGGAGCTCCATGTGCTGATCCCAACACCTGCTCAGGTGGAGGAGGCGCTTCAGACGTTAGACAAGGCGGAAGTGCTTTAGCAAATAGAAGGATAGTTGCAGGAGGAGGAGGAGGTGCTGAATTCTCTTGTGGCGGACAAGGTGGTGGAGCTGGGGGTGGTTTAACCGGAGCTGATGCTTTAGGCGGGGATTGTAATCCTTCAGGAAGCGATGGAAAAGGTGGAACACAAGCTGCTGGTGGGAATGGAGGTGTTTTTGGTAATTGTGGATTCCCGGCATTATCTGGTGGAAATGGATCTTTAGGCTTAGGAGGAAACGCACCGCAAGGAGCCGGTACACAACATGCTGCTGGTGGCGGTGGTGGTTATTATGGTGGCGGTGGAGGTGCCACAGATGGTTCAGCTGGTGGAGGTTCTTCCTATATAGGTGGTGTTACATCTGGAAGTACAACTCCAGGACTAAGAACTGGTAATGGAAATATTTGTATTTCGTTTGCAGCCGCACCTTTAACTATAACTTGCCCGGCTCCGGTAACAGTAGGTTGTGCAACAAGTGTACCAGCACCAGATATTAACGCACCAACTAAATCTGGAGGTTGCCCTCCATTAGTTGTTACTCACAGAGGTGATGTAATCACAAATCAAACTTGTGCTAACCGATATACAGTTACCAGAACTTATAGAGTTACTGATGCTTGTCAAGCTACTGCAGAATGTACTCAAATTATTACTGTAAATGATATAACTCATCCTTCCATAATATGCCCAGCCGCAGCTTCTGTGGCTTGCGCTTCTTTAGTTCCGGCACCAGATGTTAATTTGGTTATTGCTGCAGATTTATGCGGTAATGTTGGTATTATTAAAGAATTCGTTAGTGATGTGATTACAAACCAAACATGCGCTAATCGATATACCATCACTAGAACCTATAGAGCAACAGATGTTTGCGGTAATTCTGGTACTTGTGCTCAAACAATAACTGTGAATGATCAAATAGCCCCAGTTATCGCATGTAAAAATATAACCGTCAGTATTCCACTCGGTGGCACATTAATATTGGCTCCAACAGATATGATCGTCAGTGCTAGTGATAATTGTGGTGGGGCAGCTGGAGTTACACTTAGTGCAAGCCAAACTTCGTTTACCTGTGCAGATTTAGGTGTTAAATCCATTACAGTTAGAGCTACAGATGCATGTGGATTAATGTCTACATGTATTGCTTTGGTTACCGTTCAAGACAACATATTACCAGTTATCAATTGTTCTAAGGATTATACGGTACATTTGGATCCAGGAGAATGTAGTAGAATCATAAACTTCGCATTACCTGACGCAACAGATAATTGTACACCTCCACCTACAGTAGTTCAAACAGGAGGATTGGTGAGTGGAAGTGATTTTCCAAGAGGGGTATCATGTCTGACCTTTAGAGCTACAGATGCCGGAGGAAATTCGGTAACTTGTCAATATTGTATCACGGTCTTAGAATACGCCAACCCAATTCGAGAATTAGTATGTAATGACGAAGTACAGATTTCATTGGACCAAAACTGTGAAGCTACCATTGGTGCTGATATGGTTTTGGAAGGAGGTCCATACGGCTGTTATGATGATTATATAGTTCAAGTAAGATACTGGACAACTACTGGAAACGGTGGATTAATCGATCGTAATCTGACAAAGCCGGGAATTCAAATCAATGGAAACGAAATAGGAAGGGAATTAAAAATAACGATAATAGATCCTGAGACAGGCAATAGCTGTTGGGGTCATGCTACAGTGGAAGATAAATTAGCGCCATTGTTGACTTGTCCAAGAGATACGTGCTTGCCATGTTCATCAGCAACCACACCATCAATAACAGGAGTGCCAACAGTGATCGAGAATTGTGGAGGAGCTAGTGTGAGTTATAGAGATAATGAAACCCAAGGAGGCTGTGCTGCAGGTTATGAATTGATTATTGTTAGAACCTGGACAGCAGAGGATGCATCAGGGAATAAATCGACCTGTGTTCAAAAAATCACAGTAAGCCTAGGAACCTTAGCAACGGTATCGGTACCAAGAAATTATGATAATATCGAAGAACCGGCATTGAATTGTAACGAAAAAATCGATCCGAATAAGAATGTTGGTCCACATATGTCAGACTTCCCTGAATGTGTAGACGGATATTTATTAGACTCAGCCTACTGGCGCGCTAATCCAAATCAACCGAACATCTATCCAAACAGAAGAATCCCAAGAGTATTGGGCTGGAACTGTATAGATAACCCAAATAGTCCAAATTACGGACATCCAAGTCCTGATGTGGTGTATTATCCTGCACACAGACAGTGGTCACAAACCAATCCATTGTGTTGGGGTCCTGATACAAGAGTGATGTGGCATGGAACAGGTCGCCCAAGTGGATCGAACTGTGCAAACTTAGCTATAACCTTCCAGGATATCATATTTGATTTAGCAACACCAAACTGTAATGCAGGCCCAATAGGTTGCTATAAAGTATTGCGTCAATGGACGGTATTGGATTGGTGTACTTCACAAGTAGGCGGACACAACCAAATCATCAAGGTAATGGATCAAGAAGGTCCACAGGTATTGTATCCGGATAGCACCCGTGTGAATATGGAAACATGGACATGTACGGGAAGATGGGAAGTACCAAAACCATGGTTATTAGATAATTGCTCAGAAGAATTACACTATAGCGTTGAGGTAGAAAATGGAACGGTATTGGGCGATGAAATAGCAGGATTTGTAGTGATAGATTTACCGGAAGGCATACAATATGGTTACATTATCGCAGTGGATTGCTGTGGAAATATAACGAAGAAACGCGTTGTATTAAACGTATTGGACAGAACACCACCACAAGCAGTATGTAGAACCAGAACTGTGGTGAGTCTTAATGGAAATCAAGAACCGGGTACCAACTACGCCAGATTATATGCAAAAGATCTTAATGAGGGGTCATTCGACAACTGCCAACCACATGTGTGGTTTAAGACGATCAGAATGGCTGAATTGTTGGGAACCAACAGTGGAAGTAATTCAAATAATACGGTAGCATGCGCAGGTTTAAATGGCGATGATAACTTAGTATTAGCTGGAAACCAAGTATACTTTGATGATTATACCCAATTCTGTTGTGCAGATGTAGGACAGAAAATCATGGTTGTATTGCGTGTATTTGATGTAGATCCAGGAGCAGGTCCACTGACACCGGTATCGATGACGAATCCAAATAGTGTATTGTTTGGAAGGTTCAGTGATTGTATGGTTGAAGTAGAAGTACAGGATAAGAGTGTACCAACAGTAGTAGCACCACCAAATATGGTTGTAAGCTGTTGGTATTGGTTTGATATCAACAAAGCAACAGATCCAAATGATCCAACCTTTGGTCGAGTAGTAACCAGCTTATCGAATAGAGCAAAAGTGAAAACATCAGATATCGTATGTCATAAGTTCTGCGAAAGAAATCAATATACAGGATATCCAGGCTATGTACAAACAAATCAATTGCCAATACCGGCACCGAATTTGGCGTGCAACTATTACAACCAATTGTTCGATACCGCACATTGGGATCGTAAGTATGAGTTAGTGTGGGGATTTGATGGTTATGCTATCAATGCCTGTGGAACCTCAGCAACGATTGTAGTTAATGACTTAAGAGAGTGCGGTCAAGGACAAATCCAACGTATCATTACAGCAACAGGACCGAACAATAGCCGTGTGAATGCCATCCAAACCATTTGGGTGGTGGATTGCGATCCATTCTTTATAGATCCATTGAATTGTAATGATCCAAGATATTCCGATATCCAATGGCCAAATGGTGTATGTAACCAAAATCCAATCGTAATCGATGGTTGCGGTGCAGACATCAGCCCAGAGAATCCACAATTGGGTAAACCAGTAGTGGTGAATAATGCAGATGACAATTGTGCATTAATCTCGATTGAAAAATTTGATGAGATCTTCACAATAGAACCAGATGCATGCTTCAAAGTATTACGTAAATGGGTAGTGATTGACTGGTGTCAATATGATCCGTTTATTGATCCAAACTTCGGAAGATGGGAAGCATTACAAGTGATTAAAGTAAGAGATCAAGATAAACCAGTAGTAACATGCAGTGTAGGACCATGCGAACCAGCAGTATTAGATCCAACATTAAAAGTGTGCGTAGGTCATATCAGCTTAACAGCAACAGCAACTGATAATTGTACACCAGTTGATTGGTTGTTCTGGGAATATAAGATCGATGCATACAATGATGGAAAAGGAATCCATGGAGGTTGGGACTACAGAGTAGGAACGTTGACCCAACGTCAATACAATGCAGGAGATACAGTAGAGTACAGCCATAATCCATTTGCAGATGACAGACACAATCCATTCAATGCAAGTGGTACTTATCCAATAGGAATACATAAGATTCGATGGAATGTAGAGGATGGTTGCGGAAATACGGGAGTATGCGAGACATTATTTGAAATCAAAGATTGTAAAGCACCAACACCATATTGCTTAACAGGGGTGATCACTGTCCCTATGCCATCATCAGGATGTGTGGATATATGGGCTAAAGATTTAGATCATGGAAGTTACGATAACTGTACACCAAAAGATAAATTGAAGATCTATTTTGATGGTGATGCGAACAAACCAAGTTTGACCATCTGTTGCGATGATTTTGTGAATGCTAAGGTGAATGATGAGTTAATCATCAATGTGGAAATGTGGGTGGAAGATGAAGAAGGCAATAAGGATTATTGTAAGACCATAATTGTGGTGCAAGACAATGATAGTATATGCTTGAACGTAGGATCGTTTGCTAAGATTACCGGAAATATAATGACCGAAGGAAATGAAGAAGCGAGACCGGTCAATGTACAATTAGACCGCAATGCAAGGATGATGCGTGAGATGACCGGAAGTCCATATTCATTCGGTAATTTAGTGGTAAATGACGAGTACACAATTAAACCAACACGGAATGATGATCATTTGAATGGAGTAAGTACAGCGGATATCGTTAAGATCCAAAAACACATCTTGGGTCAGACCGTTATAACGAGCCCATACAAATTGATAGCAGCGGACGTAAATGCGAGCGGAAGTATAACAGCATCAGATATATCTGAAATCAGAAAGTTAATCTTAGGCGTAAGCCCATCATTTGCAAAAGTGCAATCATGGACATTTGTACCAAGTAGTTATACATTCTTTGATCCAACAAAACCATGGACAGCACCGCGTTCATCCATAGTTATACCAACATCACCAATAGAGTACAAAGAGAACTTCATGGCAATCAAGATGGGAGATGTGAATGGCAATGCGAAGGCGGGCTTAGTAGGAACGGCAATCCGTACGACAGGAACCTTGAATTTTGTAATCGAAGAAGGAAGTGTTGTTGAAGGTCAGACGTACAGAATGAATGTTAAATCAAGTGACTTTGCAAACATCGCAGGCTACCAATTTACGATGAAGTATGACAACGAAAGTTTGGTATACGAAGGAGTAGAACGAGGTAGCTTAAACATCAATGAAAGCAATATTGGAACCATCAGAAGTGGAGTAATCACAACAAGCTGGAACTCAAACGTGGGAGAAAGCTATAAATCAAATGAAGTATTGTACAGCATCGTGTTTAAAGCAACAAGAAGTGGCAATATCAGTAAGATGATCAGCATCACGAGCGATGTAACAAGAGCAGAAGCATATGACAACCTGGATCAAGTTAAAGAGGTTAAATTAGGCGTACGCACAGATAAAGGAATTGTAGAAACAGGAGTGTTCGAATTGTATCAAAACGAGCCAAATCCGTTCAGCAAAGAATGCGTAATCAGCTACCGCTTACCGGAAGCATCATCAGTTAAATTAACGGTGTATGATGTAACAGGAAAAGTAGTAAGAGTATACGAATTGGCAGGACAAAAAGGCTTGAATACATATAAGATTACGAAGAGTGAATTAAACACTTCTGGTGTCTTGTATTACCAATTAGATGCTGCAGATCATACAGCTACCAAGCGGATGGTCGTAATAGATTAATTTGTTAAGCATAAGACTTTATTTAAGTTTTAAATAGAATATGAATGACCTCTCTTCATTACAATGGGGAGAGGTTTTTTATTTAACTTAATAAGGATTTAGGTGATTCAATATTGCGTTATTTAATTGTTTACCTTTGCATAAATTTATTTTGTATGTTGAAGTCTTCATATGTTTTTTTTTATGTTTGGTCTTGTATTTTTTACTTTTCCTGTAATCAAGCTAAACAAGAACAAACAGTTTCAAATGAAAAAAAAACTTCTGGTTTTGAATTGATGAATTCAAGTCATACTAATATTCATTTTTCTAATACATTAACTGAGGATAATCAATATAATTATTTAAATTATGAGGCCATTTATAATGGAGCTGGTGTTGCTTTATTAGACGTCAACAATGATGGTTTACAAGATTTATTTTTTGTATCTAATCAGGATAAGGAAAAACTTTATTTAAATAAGGGTGATTTTAAATTTGATGACATTTCAGAATCCGCCGGTATACAAGGAGCTGATGAATGGACTGCTGGTGTTTGTGTTGCTGATGTTAATGGGGATGGGTATGATGATATTTATGTTTGTTGTCATTTATTGGAAAACGAAGAAAAAAGAGGCAACAAACTTTATATAAATAATAAAAATAATACTTTTACAGAGCAAGCTTCAAAATTTGGTATAGATGATAAGGGGTATTCTATACATGCTAATTTTTTTGATTATGATTTGGATGGAGACCTTGATTTATTGGTTGCGAATCAACCACCAAATAATAATAAAACTAGACAAGAAATTCTTAAACCAGAATATATATATAGCAACCATTTTTATAAAAACAATGGTAATAATACGTTTACCGATGTTACAAATGAAAGTGGATTATTTCAGGTTGGGTATTGTTTAAGTACCTCAGTTGGTGACTTTTCTAATGATGGATATCCTGATATTTATGTAGCAAATGATTATAATGTTCCAGATGCAGTTTATTTAAATTTGCGAAATGGAACATTTCAAAATATCACAGCTAATGCATTAAACCACATGAGTAATTTTAGTATGGGATGTGATATGTCTGATATGAATAATGACGGTTGGTTAGATATTTTTGTTGCAGATATGGTATCTGAAAATCGATATAGGAATAAAGTGAACATGAGTGGTATGAACCCTGCACAGTTTTGGAAATTTGTTAATTTGGGATTTCAGTATCAATATATGTTTAATACCATGCAATTAAATCAAGGTAACGGCCATTTTAGTGAGATAGCACAGATGTTAGGGATGTCCAAAACAGATTGGAGTTGGTCTGCATTTTTTAGTGATTTTGATAATGATGGATGGAAGGATTTATATATTACAAATGGGTTAATGCGGGATGTAAGAAACAAGGATTTTGATCATTTACGAAGTGAATTTTTGATGAATAAAAATAATCCTAGTTATCAAGGTGAACGTTTTAATTCTGCAGTTGAACTTTTAAATAAAGCACCGTCTGTAAAAATTAGCAATTACATGTTTCAAAACAAAGGGTCTTTGAATTTTGAAAATAAAACTTCAGCCTGGAAATTAAATGATCCTTCTTTTTCTCATGGTGCTGCTTTTGGTGATTTAGATAATGATGGAAATATTGATCTTGTTGTAAATAATATGAATGATCCTGCTTTTATTTATCGAAATACAAATACAGATGGTCATTATATTAGATTAAAATTGAAAGGAGAAAAATTGAATACAAGAAGTTTTGGAGCACGGGCTGTAATATATATTAATGGAAGCATACAAGTTCAGGAATTAACTAATGTAAGAGGGTATATGTCAACATCAGAGCCTTATTTACATTTTGGTGTAGGAAATTCTCAAATTATTGATTCTGTAATTGTAAGATGGCCTTCAGGCAAATTAATTAAAAAATTGAAAGTTAAATCAAATCAATTATTAGAACTTAATGAAGCTGATGCTATAGAATCAAGAAGTCAGTTTTTAGAAACAAGTACATTACAATATACTCAAGAATTGAATAGTGAAAACCTGAATAAAATAAGCTATATCCAGAATAATTATGATGATTTCAAACGTGAAATATTAATACCTCATAAAATGTCTACTTTAGGACCAAGTTTAGCAATTGCTGATATAAATAGTGATGGATTGGAAGATTTTTATCTAGGAGGGGCAGCAGGTTTTGCTGGACAACTTTATTTGCAAAATACAGATGGTAGTTTTATTTTGCAAACTTCAGGGCCATGGAGTACTTATAAAGCAAATGAAGATGGTGATGCATTATTTTTTGATGCAGATCAAGATGGAGATTTAGATTTGATAGTATGTTCAGGAAGTAATGTATTTCCTGTAAATTCACCCTTATACCAAGATCGATTATATATTAATAATGGACAGGGTCAATTTACAGATGGCTCAAAGAAATTGCCTAAGCTTTCTACAAGTAAAGGTTTGGTAAAAGCTTTTGACGTGGATGGAGATAAGGATTTAGATTTGTTTTTTGGCGGTAGACAAATACCCGGTAAATATGGATTATCAGTTCAAAGTTATATTTTGATAAATGACGATGGAACCTTTATAGATAAAACCAAAGAATTATGTCCTTTAATGTGTAGTGATTTTGGTAATGTGAGTTGTGGAAGTTGGTTGGATATTGATGGTGATGCAGATCAGGACTTGGTGCTAGGTGGAGAATGGATGAACATTAAAGTTTTAGAAAATAATGGACATGGTAATTTTTCTGATCAAAGTGTCAAGTGGAAAACGGATAGCACATTTGGTTGGTGGAATTCTATTGTTGCTACTGATATTGATGCCGATGGTGATTTGGATTTGCTAGCTGGTAATTTAGGTTTAAATTCTAAATTCAAAGCGTCTTTAGTAAAGCCATTCAGTATTTATTTAAATGATTTTGATCATAATGGTACATGGGATTCTTATTTAGGGGCGTATGATGCTGATGGTAAGATTTATCCTGTTCGTGGACGACAATGCAGTTCAGAACAAATGCCATTTATAAAAGAAAAATTTGCCAATTATGAAAGTTTTGCAAAAGCAACCTTAGACAATATACTTGAAGGAAAAATGGAAAATACGGTAGTTAAAAAAGTAACTGAATTTAAAAATGGATTTTTTATTAATGAAGGTATTAATGGATTTATATTTAAACCTTTTCCTATGGAAGCTCAAATAGCACCAATTTATGACTTTGTCGTTTATGATTTTAATAAAGACGGTAAGATGGATTTAGCTTATGGAGGAAATTATTTTAATCGGGAAGTGGAAACAACGCGAAGTGATGCGGGAATTGGGGGGATTCTTCTTGGGGATGGAAAATTAAATTTTGTACCCGTTCATTCAAGTTTGACAGGACTTAAGCTAAACCGTGACCTAAGAAAAATGAAATTAATTAAAGTTGCAAATAATGATTGTATTTTATCAGCTAACAATAATAGTCCTATACAATTGAATATGATAAAATAAAACTTTAAATAATCAAGATCTTATTTCAAATCACCTAATTTTATAGGAATCATTTTTTGAATTTCTACATACACTACCATATCACTTTTGGGAGGAACATAACCTGATCCATCTTCACCATAGGCTAAAGGATATGGAATAAACAACACGGCTTTATCTCCAACCTTCAAATATTTAAGTGCTTCTTCAAGACCGTCAATGGTACCGTGACTTCCTAATATGACATAATTCTGGGTTTCCGAGATCCACGAACTATTGAGATAGGAACCATCAGATAACATTGAAAATAAATGAAAATGAATCCTATAACCTGGCTTTAAAGGCTCTCCATTCCCGTTTTCTAAAATATGATAACTGAGCCCTGATGGTTTGTTAATTAAATTGTCTAACTGATTATTAATTTTATTTAAATTAATTTTTTGAATTACTGATTTGAGTTTTTCGGTATAATCTCTTCCTGCTACTAATGAGTCGCTTTTGGTTTTTCTTACATCTTGCATATAAGCTTCATTATCTTCCTCATTAACTATCTTTTCAACTTTCATTACAACGGTGAACTCAGTCACTCCTGTATATTTATATTTTAATAAGGACATGCTGTCCATTGGCTGCTTACAGGTAATACTATCTCCTAATGATAATTCAACAATTATATCATGTTGTAAATCATCTATTGCAATGTTTTCTTTGGGTATGCATCTTATTGGGGCCAAATTGCCATTGAATGCTGAACTTAATACAAGACTATCTCCAACCCACATTTGCATTGCACAATGCGCTATTTGCCCAAGTTTTATGACCTGACCTGGTTTATCAACTAAGAATTCAAAAGGATGTCCATTCGACGAAATTCTATGTACTGAATTTTTATTTTTACAAAAGGTTATGAAAATAAAAATTAGGATTATAAATCGATACATGACGTTAAAATTTTGCCAAAATTAATATTTATCTGAGTATTCAAATCATATCTGTTTATATTATATGTTAAATAAATTTAATGTTGTTATTATATACATTAAATATTATTTATATATAATAAATACCAAAAATTAAGTAATACTGTCAAGGATTAAAATTTTACCTTTGAAGGTTCAATAACGTCACCTGTTAGGGGTGGTATAATTGAATTAAACCAAACTCAAGGCTTAACTCCACTGGACGAAGCAATCCAAAAGAAAAGAGCCTCAATTTATTGAAAACCAGATCATTGAACTAAGTTCAACGGATCTGTGAGTGCTTTTCTGTTTTAGAAAACCAGAAAAGTATCAATGTTTTGTGTCTGTCATGTTCATGACAAGACGTTAGTTTGTTTTAATATATTATAAATGCAAGCACATCGAAATAATATTCGCTGTGTAATAGGAAACTCAGAAGAGAGTATAGCTAAAGAATAATAACTAAAAGCTATGAATCGGAAGGGTGGAATAAAGAGAAATGAACATATTTTATTTTAACTTAAATTAACCAAAACTCAAATCTTATGAAAAGGACGAATTTTAAGCGTTTTTTACTTTTTCTAGGAGATGGCCGGACCAGGTTCATGACAATAGCATTAGTCATGTTCTTTTCGTTAAGTCAATTCCAAAACCTATCAGCCCAATTAGGGCCATCTTCCATTCCATTGTTGAAATCTAAACAAGAAGTTAGAGCAATCATTGATCAACAGGTACAAATACTAGCAGATCAAATTGCACAAGTTGGAGGAACAAATAAGAGTGATCCAAGAATTTCTAATTTGTTGTCAGCACATAATATATATATGTATATGGCAGTGAATATGGAGCGAGGCAATACGATGAACGATGTAGCATACTTGGCTTATGCAGCAGCAAATTTTGGTCGAGTGAGTTCAAATCCAAATGCATTAAATGAAATAGTACCCCAGGGTGTTAGTTTGAGTGCATGGAATGTTGAATTTTTTAATATCATCGACGTAATTAAACAATAGGAATAGCTAAATCTCAAACTCAATATCTCATGAAAAAAACAGTAAACAAATTAAAAATGGTGTTCGCAGTGATGCTTGCAGTCGTATATACGACTGGAGTGTATGCACAAGCAATCACTTTTAACTCTGCATCATCGCAGAATATATGCGGAGACAATATAGCTCCGAATATAAACCAATCCAGTGGAGGTTGTATATTGCCACCAGCTGGAGGTATAGTTACATGTAATGGTTTAACCATAGCAACTGGCCAAGCAACGCAGTTTTCTATGCTTTTACCTGCATTATGTAATACGACTTATAAATTAACGAATGTTAATTTAAATTTTGTCATTAACTCTTGGGGTTGTGATTTTGGATTACACATGCGTAATCCACTAAACAATTATGTAACCTTGATGCAAACGGTAGGTTTATCATCAGCAGGCGGTACTTTCAACGGTATCAATATCTGTGATACATCGAATGTAGTGTATCCGGCTACACCAACACCAGGTATCTATAAACAACTATCACCTGCAGTAGGAACTGGAGGAACATCAGCATGTGGACAATCATGTAATGCTACTCCACCAATCAACAGCTATTGCAGTTTGAACGATGTGGTTCCAGCAGGAACGGGAATAGGAGGACAATGGTCCTTAGTATTCCAAAACGGATGGAGTGGCGAGACTGGTCAAATGACCAGCTGGGCATTGACGTTCGAACCACAAGCTACGTTACCTAATTTTACAGGAGTAACTACATTGCCATTAGCGCCAGGTTCATGTGCAGCAGCACCAATACCATGTGTTGCGGCTGGAGCATTTGCTTCATGTACTGCACCTGGAAGTGTTGCGCCATCAACAGCAGCACCGTTTTATGCAGGATATAATGTAACAACAAATGTACCAGCAGTACAAGTTAGTTATGCAATATTAACAGGCCCACCAACTGCTGCGACTTTAAGTTGTATAAACCAAGCAGGATTTTTACCATGTCCACCAGCAGGAATACAATTTACATCATCAGGATTAAAACATATCTTATGGAGATCATCTACAGGATGTGGATCATTTGATACTTCATACCAAGCTATTAATATAGCAGATTTGGAACCACCAACATTTGTACCGGCATGCCCTAAAGGAAACAGAGTAAATCTTAATGCTGGTCCTGGAGAATGCGGTGCATTCTGGGATGCTCCAGCATTTATGGCAATAGATAACTGTCCTTCTACATTAATATTTGGAGCATTGGGATTTTCAGGAGGATGTAACCAATATTCACAAAGCTTCTGCGGTATTAACGCATGCGGTGATTCAGGTGGATATTTCTTCGACTTAAAGAACAATACAACAAAACCAATGATCATCAGTGGTTTCGTGTCAACATTTACAGATAATGGAGCAGGAACACAAGCAGGTGTATTTGAAGTATATATGAAAAATACCCCTGTGAGTTGGAGAGTTGGAGCAGGAACTATACCTACCGCTCAATCTTGCCCAAATACCAATCCAAGAGCGAACTGGACTTTAGTTAAGACTACAGGAGCAGCAGACTCAGTAAGAACATCAGCATGGACAGCAGGAACAGCTGGATTAACAAAAGATACATTATGGATCGGTAAGCCGGCGAATGTATTTGATACAGCGACAGCATGCGATGGAACACAAACATTCAGAAGAGGATTAAACAGCAGCCCAATAACCTTAGGCCCTGGAGAAATCCGAGGTATTGCGATCTTAGGAGCACAAAATACTGGATACAGTATGAACTTACCTGGATTTGGAACATGTGCTACAGGAAATTATGGAGACGGTCAGTTAGTGATCAATCCAATACACAATACACCAGCAGGTGGAATAGGAGGTATCTCAGTAAACGCTGCAGGAGCGAACTTTGGAACGATATGCGTACCATTTGGTTTCCCTGGAGATGTCTTCTATGCATTTGTAGATGGTGGAATGGCAGGAATGGTACCTGTAAGTCAAACATGCGGAAGACCATTTGGTCCTGGATGTTACTTCCCAATAGGATGTACTAATTTATGCTATAGAGCAACAGACGCTGCAGGAAACGTTACAGTATGTAACTTCCAGGTATGTGTTAACGAATGGGCAAACCAAACATTAGCATTAGTATGTAATGATGAAGTACAAATTTCATTGGATCAAAACTGTGAGGCTACCATCAATGCTGATATGGTATTAGAAGGAGGACCTTACGGATGTTATGATGACTATATCGTTGAAGTAAGATTATGGACAACAACTGGAAACGGAGGATTGATCGATCGTAACTTAACAAAACCGGGAGTACAGATTAACGGAAATGAAATCGGAAGAGAATTGAGAATCACAGTACGTGACCCACAAACAGGAAATTCATGTTGGGGACATGCTACAGTAGAGGATAAATTACCACCGGTAATGACATGTCCAAGAGATACATGCGTTCCATGTCAATCACCATTGACCCCATCATTCACAGGTCAACCAACAGTACTTGAGAATTGCGGAGGAGCAAGTGTAACATATAGAGATAATGCAACACAAGGAGGTTGTGCAGCTAGATATTCAAAATTGATCTTACGTACATTTACAGCAGTAGATGCTAGTGGAAACAGATCAGTATGTACACAAACAATAACAGTAGCGTTAGGAGATTTAAATATTGTAAGCGTTCCATTGAACTTTGACAATATCGAAGAACCAATGTTATTATGTGATGAGAAAATAGATCGCAATAAGAATGTAGGTCCACACATGGCAGACTTCCCTGAATGCGTAGATGGATACTTGTTAGATTCAGCCTATTGGTATGCAAACCCTAACCAACCAAACATCTATCCAAACAGAAGAATACCAAGAGTATTGGGATGGAACTGTATCGACAATCCAAACAGTCCAAATTTTGGACATCCAAATCCTGATCCGGTATACTATCCAGCACACAGACAGTGGTCACAAACCAATCCATTATGTTGGGGTCCTGACACAAGAATTATGTGGCATGGAACTGGAAAACCAGGAGGAACAGATTGTATCAATTTAGCAGTAACATACAAAGATATCATATTTGATTTAGCAACACCTGGTTGTGATGCAGGTCCGATAGGATGTTATAAAGTATTACGTCAATGGACAGTATTAGATTGGTGTACAAGTTTAGTAGGAGGTCACAACCAAATTATCAAGGTAGTAGACGCTGAAGGACCGAATATTTTATATCCAGATAGTACAAGAGTTAACATGGAAACATGGACATGTACAGGAAGATGGGACGTACCACCAGCCTGGATCGTGGACAACTGTTCAAATGAATTACACTATACAGTAGAAGTTGAAAACGGAACTGTATTAGGAAATGAAGTATCAGGATATGTAGTAGTAAATATGCCAGAAGGATTACAAAATGGTTATATCATTGCAACAGACTGTTGTGGAAATATAACTAAGAAAGTAGTTAAATTAAATGTAATCGACAGAACGCCACCACAAGCAGTATGTAGAACAGCTACAGTAGTGAGCTTGAATGGAAATCAAAATCCTGGAACAAATTATGCTTCAATATTTGCAGAATCATTTGACGAAGGATCATTTGACAACTGCCAACCACACATCTGGTTCAAAGTTATCAGAATGGCTGAATTGTTGGGAACCAACAGTGGAAGTAATTCAAATAACGTAGTAGCATGTGCAGGCTTAAATGGAGATGACAACACAGTATTGGCAGGAAATCAAGTATATTTTGATGATGTTACAAGATTCTGTTGTGCAGATGTAGGACAAAAGATCATGGTAGTGTTTAGAGTATTTGATGTGAATCCAGGCGCAGGCCCGATAGCACCAATCAACATGACCAATCCAAACAGTGCATTATTCGGAAGATTCAGCGATTGTATGGTAGAAGTAGAAGTACAAGATAAGAGTGTACCTACAGTAGTAGCACCACCAAATATGGTAGTAAGCTGCTGGTACTGGTTCGATATCACAAAAGCAAATGATCCAAGCGACCGTCAATTCGGTAGAGTGGTAACGAGCTTATCAGATAGAGAAAAAGTAAAAACATCTGATATCGTATGTCACAAATTCTGCGAAAGAAATCAATACACAGGCTATCCAGGCTATGTACAAACAAATCAAGTACCGGTACCTGCACCAAATCAAGCATGTATCTATTACAACCAATTGTTTGATACAGCACACTGGGATCGCAAGTATGAATTAGTATGGGGCTTTGACGGTTATGCATTAAGTGCATGCGGAACGAACCCAACGATTGTAGTAAATGACTTAAGAGAGTGCGGACAAGGACAAATCCAACGTATCATCACAGCAACAGGACCAAACAATAGCCGAGTGAATGCAATCCAAACCATTTGGGTAGTAGATTGTGATCCATTCTATATTGATCCACTAAACTGTAATGATCCAAGATATTCAGATATCCAATGGCCAAATGGTGTATGTAACCAAAATCCAATCGTAATCGATGGTTGTGGAGCAGACATCAGCCCAGAGAATCCACAATTGGGTAAACCAGTAGTGGTGAATAACGCAGATGACAATTGTGCATTAATCTCTATTGAAAAATTTGATGAGATCTTCACAATAGAACCAGATGCATGCTTCAAAGTATTACGTAAATGGGTAGTGATTGACTGGTGTCAATATGATCCATTCATCGATCCAGATTTCGGAAGATGGGAAGCATTACAAGTGATCAAAGTAAGAGATCAAGACAAACCAGTAGTTACATGTGAAGTTGGACCATGTGAGCCAGCAGTGATAGATCCGACATTAAAAGTATGTGTAGGTCATATCAGCTTAACAGCAACAGCAACAGATAACTGTACACCAGTAGATTGGTTGTTCTGGGAATACAAGATTGATGCATACAATGATGGCAAGGGAGTACACGGAGGCTATGACTTCCGAGTAGGAACATTGACCCAACGTCAATATAATGCAGGCGATACAGTAGAGTATAGCCACAATCCATTCGCTGATGACAATCACAATCCATTCAATGCAAGTGGAACATACCCAATCGGTATCCACAAAATCAGATGGAATGTAGAGGATGGTTGCGGAAATATAGGAGTATGCGAAACATTATTTGAAATCAAAGATTGTAAAGCACCAACACCATATTGCTTAACAGGAGTGATCACAGTACCAATGCCATCATCTAAGTGTGTGGATATATGGGCTAAGGATTTAGATCATGGAAGTTATGACAACTGTACACCAAAAGACAGCTTGAAATTCTATTTTGACGGAGATGAAAACAAACCAAGTATCCGAGTATGTTGCGATGATTTCGTAGCAGCTGGACAAAACGATGAGTTAAGAATCGAAGTTGAAATGTGGGTACAAGACGAAGAAGGAAACAGAGACTATTGCAAGACAATAGTAATTGTACAAGATAACTTAGATAGCTGCTTAAATACAGGATCATTTGGTAAGATCACGGGAAGTCTTAAAACAGAAGGAAGTGAAGAAGCTAAACCAGTAACAATGCAGTTAGAGACAGCGAATTCAGCGATGAAAGAAGTGACAGGAAGCCCTTATACATTTGGAGATTTGAAATTCCCAATAGTATATACAGTTAAACCAAGTCGCAACGATGATCACTTGAACGGAGTAAGTACAGCGGATATCGTTAAGATCCAAAAACACATATTGGGTCAAATACCAATAACGAGCCCATACAAGTTGATAGCAGCAGACGTAAACGCAAGTGGAAGTATAACAGCATCAGATATCTCAGAAATGAGAAAATTAATCTTAGGCGTACAACCAACATTTACGAAAGTAGCATCATGGACATTTGTACCGAATTCATATGTATTTGCAGATCCAAGCAAACCATGGAATGCACCAAGATCAAGTACAGTAAGTGTAAATGACAAAGTGGAGTACAAAGAGAACTTCATGGCAATCAAGATGGGAGATGTGAACGGTAATGCGAAAGCAGGCTTAGTAGGAACATCAATCCGTACGACAGGAACATTGAACTTAGAAATCGAAGAAGGTACAGTAGTAGCTGGACAGACGTATAAGATGAATGTTAAATCAAGTGACTTTGCAAGCATCGCAGGTTATCAATTTACAATGAAGTATGACAACGAAAGTTTGGTATACGAAGGAGTAGAAAGAGGCGTGTTGAATGTAAATGAAAGCAATATCGGAACGATCAGAAGTGGAGTGATCACAACAAGCTGGAACTCAAACGTGGGAGAAAGCTATAAATCAAACGAAGTATTGTACAGCATCGTGTTTAAAGCAACAAGAAGCGGCAATATCAGTAAGATGATCAGCATCACAAGTGATGTAACAAGAGCAGAAGCTTATGACAACTTAGATCAAGTTAAAGAAGTTAAATTAGGCGTACGCACCGATAAAGGAATTGTAGAAACAGGTGTGTTCGAATTGTATCAAAACGAACCAAATCCGTTCAGCAAAGAAAGCGTAATCAGCTACCGCTTACCAGAAGCATCAGCAGTTAAATTAACTGTATACGATGTAACCGGAAAAGTAGTAAGAGTATACGAATTGAAAGGACAAAAAGGCTTGAATAGCTATAAGATCACGAAGAGTGAGTTAAGCGTATCAGGCGTATTGTACTATCAATTAGATGCAGCTGATCATACAGCAACAAAGAGAATGGTCGTAATCGAGTAATCGATTGATCTTAGACATTTAGTTTTATTATAATGCCCTTCAACGAAAGTTGAAGGGCATTTTTAGTTTAATTATATACCACATAAACTCTAATTAATTTATCTTTGAAATTGTATTAAAATATTTTTAAAGTTACCTCAATTGATTAATCTAGAATTTGCACTAATATTTTAATTGTGTGGAAATTAATTGAAAAGTATAACATAAGATTTAACAATATTTTTATTTGAATTCCAAATTTTAATTTTTAAACAGCCTTATATGAAAGCCATTTTTGTTACACTGACGTTCCTTTTGTTAGGATTCTTTAGTTACTCACAAGACACCATTAAAGTTCAGACTTTTGATTGGAAATCTACTATACGGCGGGATTCTTTTGATTTTCCGAATGATAATACTTCATATCGCAAAATTCTAATGCTTTATAATATGAGATGTCATAATGCAGCAGTTGGTAATGGGAATGTAGGTTGTTATGAATGGGATTACAGTTGTAATACTTTTATTACTGATCCAAGCAGAATAGATTCATCAAAAGCGGCTCATCCTGATTATGTAATTTCCAATTTTAATGGCACTGATTTCAATTATACAAACCATCCTACATATCAAATATTTAAAACGATCCAACATAATGCCACTTTATCTGGAAATATGTTATCAAATGGATCCATTGGAAAAGATAATAAGATTATTGAATTAGGCGGTCTAAAACCTAGCATAAGTAAAACACAATACTTGTACAAGTCAAATGAACTGCTTGCAGCGGGCTTAAACTCTGGCAACATTTTTAATATTAAATTAGATATTGATAATACTGATTCTGAATTGACTTTTTTTAGAATTCGAATGAAGCAGGTAAGTTCCAATCTTCTAGAAGAGAAGTCACCTGAATTAGAAGGTTTCACAGAGGTTTATTATAAAGATACGAAATTTAATGCAGGGATAAATGATTTTCATTTTTATCAACCATTTAGGTGGGATGGAATTTCAAATATACTTGTTGAATTTAGCTTTACAAGCAATCCAATTTTACCGTTAACATTGAAAGCTCATGAAGCAGACTTTGATGCAAGTCTTTTTATTAACCTACCTGATAACCATTTATACTTTCAAGGCATAGGAAGTGTTAGTACTAATGGAATTCAGTTTTCATCGGTTTCTAATGAAGTAACTGTTGCTCTATGGTGTTATGGTGCTCCTAATTTACCTGCTAATACGGTCTTGTTTGAAGGTTTAGATGCTAAATTGAGGCGACAAATAAATGTACATCTTCCATGGAGTGACGGAAATGTTTATTTTGATTGTGGGGCTGATGCTTCAGGGAATTATGATCGAATTTCAAAGGCAGCTAATATCAATGAGTACTCTGGAAAATGGAATCATTGGGCGTTTACTAAAAATGCCATTACAGGAGAGATGAAAATATTTTTGAATGGCAATTTATGGCATTCAGGGACTGGAATGAAACGGACAATTGATATCAATTCTTTTGTAATCGCTGCATCTGGGTTACCATCATTAAATTATTACGGAAATATTGATGATTTTCAAATTTGGAACAAGGCATTAGACCAACAAACTATAAGGGATTGGATGTACCATAGTGAATTGCAAAATCATCCTAATTATAACTCATTAGTTGCGAATTATAATTTCAATGAGGGAGTGGGAAAAGTTACTGCTTCGAATGCACCAAATGGTGCAATAAATAATATTTTAATTCCAACATGGAGATCACTGCGAGGTGTTGATTTATTTAAAAATTTTCAATTAAATAGACTTAGACCTAACATTGTTTTTACTACTGGCAATTATTTGGTTAATGACAAATGGAATGTAGTATATGATTCTGTTATTAATTCACAAAATCAAGTTATAAATTATAAAGTTATTGGAACAGATCTTGTAATTATTGATACGCAATATGTTTTTAAAGCAGATTTTAATTATATCTATAATGAGAATGGGGATAAGATTGATTCTAGTCAAGTTATGCCTGAAGGCACTTTTTCAATTAAGCAATTAAACTATTATAAAAAACAACCTGCAAAATTCGAATTATTGTCTTTAGTAACTCCTTATGGGAATGGATTGAATTTAGGAGTCGATGGCAAGCTTTTTACTTTTGATGTAACGGATTTTGCTCCAATTTTAAAAGGAAGAAAATTTTTGTCTGTTGAATATGGTGGTGAAAATCAAGAGGAATTAGATATAAAGTTTTTATTTATTAAAGGTACACCATCTAGAAAGGTTTTGGACATTCAAAATGTATGGGCTCCGAATCGAGGTTGGTTTGGAGATATTCAATCTGATGCAGTTTTTGAACCACGTAAGTTTACCCTCAACGCTAATGCATCTTCATACAAATTGCGTTCTGCTATAACTGGTCATGGTCAAAATGGAGAGTTTGTTCCCCGGGAACATTTTATTAATATCAATGGTGGGAATCAAGAATTCAAATATGATGTGTGGAAATATTGTGGTAAAAATCCAATATATCCACAAGGAGGTACATGGGTTTTTGATAGAGCTGGTTGGTGTCCTGGAATGGCCAGTGATGTTCATGAATTTGAAATGATACCATTTGTTACTCCTGGACAAGAAATAGAAATTGATTATGGTTTAAATGGAGAGTATTTATCTGATGCAAATTATTTAGTTTCAAATCAATTAATCACTTATGATAAAATGAGTTTTAATTTGGATGCTTCTATTGAAGTAATCAAGAGACCTAATAATAAATCAGTAGAATATGCAAGATTGAATCCTGCTTGCAATACACCTACTATTGTACTTAGGAATACTGGTGCAACCACTATTACAAGTCTTGAGTTTAAATATCAAGTGTTGGGAGGTAATGCACTAAATTACAATTGGACCGGAACAATTAAACCTATGGAGACCATAGATATAGTTTTCCCATTAGCGTCAAGTAGTTTTTGGTTGACTTCCAATGTTGAAAAAGTATTTCAGGTACAAATAATTTCTGTAAATAATAGTGCAGATGATAATTTGGAAAATAATTTAGCAACGAGTAGTTTTACACCTGCCAAGGAATATATTGTTTCTGATCCATTACAATTGCGATTAAAAACAAATAATATTGGTTCGGATAATTATTATTCCATTACAGATCAACTTGGGAATGTAGTTTTGTCAAGAGACAATTTGGATATTAATACCACCTATGTCGATCGTCTTGAAATCACGCCTGGTTGTTACACACTGAAGTTTGAAGACAATAGTAATGATGGTTTAAATTTTTGGTTTTTTCCAAATAATGGCAGTGGATCTTTAAGATTAGAACGAGTTTTGAATCCAAATACTCAAGTTGCATTTCAGGGTTTTAATGCGGATATGGGTGGTGGAGTTCAATTTGATTTTATTTATGGCAAAATTACAGATGTAGCACCTTCTGAGACTTATAAATTATTTAGTGTGTATCCTAATCCAGTCATTGATGAATTGACTATGGAGTTTCATGGTTATAAGAATCATATTATAGAAATGGAATTAATGGATATTACAGGTAAGCGTTGTTTTAGACAACAAACTAGAATGGTTGGCGATCAAAACAAATATCGTTGCCAGTTGAAAGAACTTAAATCAGGTATATATTTGATGAAGGTTAATTTGGGGAATGCAATAGAATATCGCCAAATTATTAAGGAATAATTCAATCTTTGATTTTTTAAAATATTTTAATTCTGGTATAGAAATAGTAGAAATTAATTCCTGAAATGCGAGTTATAGAAAAAGCAAATAGATAGTTGATAATTTACTTTCTTAGGAATCAAAAATGGTACTTCTAATTTTCAAAATAATGCAGGTTGATGGTTTATAGTACTCATGAATTATTTTGAATGTAGGCTTCAATAAAAATGATTGTTTTATCAATTCGTTCTTTAAATTTATTTATAAAATTGTTTTGATCTTTTATACTCCCATGGGTTAAAGGAGCTGCATTTATTATTAATCGATTAATCCATTGCTCAGTATAATCACATAGTTTTGAATTGTAACTTTTCATGAAATTGGGATTGTCATAGGTATTGTATACGGCACGAAGTGTTTCACTATTGACGAAGATGACATTATTTGTATGAGTGATTTCATTGTTAACGATATTAACTTGTCCTGCTTGGCTTTGATTCTGTTTAAATACTGATTTATTACCTGTGGACATCATTTTTGCGATTCGGTCTACCAGATGATGAATTTCATGACATAATTTAATTGCATCTTGAGGGGTTTGAAATAATCCACTTTCAAGAAAATACTTTATTTGGTTCAACGTATTATCGATTAATTGTACATTCCAGATTTCTGTGCTCTTTAAATTCATATAGGAATCCGTTATTTGACTCAGCAATTTTGTATATTCGGTATCATGTTGGTATTGATTAATGTCAAATTTTATTATTGCATATTTATCTTCTCGCCAAATGATATTGTGGAATACAAAGAATTTAAACGAAGCCAAATACACAGATGAGAAGTAATAAAAAATGGGTAGTTCCCTAGTAGCATAAAATATATGTGGCTTTAAGCTGTGTACCTTTTCTAAATCTACGGCAATTGGTTTTAAGTAATCTACGGCATTTGTTCCAATTCCTTTTAATGCCGGAAAATCAAAATAAATTTTATTATCATTTAAACCTAATATTTCATCTAAACTAATGACGAAATGCAAACAAATTTTATAAACTTCTTCTAATGTTAATGAACTTTCACCCTGAACTTTTTTATAAATGGTGGATTTTTGTAAATTTAAAATGGTGCCTAGGGATTCTATCATTTTTTTGTGTTCAGAAAAATAGGCATTTTCCAAAAATTTAAAAATCCGTATGCTTAATGAATTTGAAATCATTTTGATGAGTTTGGATGCAAAATAATTAAAATGTAAATTTATTTAAGAATTGAAATTATGATAAAGTTAAGCCGAGAAGGATTCATATTAATTTATAATTTATATATATAATAGATCTTATGAGTGAATATCTTTAATGAAATCATTCGGGAATGTTTTAATTTTGCCACGTGAATAGTTTAATAGCCAAAAATAAGCTAAATTTTGATCAGTTAGCCACATCTATATCGGGTGATTTCTACATCGATGACCTGTATTTGGGGATTTATGCAACGGATGCTAGTAATTACCAAATTAAACCCTTGGCCATTGCGGCTCCCAGAAATGAGCAGGATATTATTAAAATAGTAACATTCGCAAAGGAGCATAAAATACCCATAATGGCTCGTGGAGGCGGCACAAGTTTAGTGGGTCAGACGGTCGCTGAAGCTATAATTATAGATTTTACTAAATATTTGGATGGTATTATTGACATTAATGTAGAAGATAAATGGGCAATTGTTCAGCCTGGTATAGTTAGAGATTATTTAAATAATCAATTGGCAAAGTACCACTTGCATTTTGCTCCGGATCCAGCTACTTCAAGCAGAGCAACCATTGGTGGAATGATAGCCAATAATTCTTCGGGAACCAGAAGCATTTTATATGGAAAGACTCTGGATCATGTTTTGGAATTGAAAGTTTTGTTAGATGATGGTCAGATCATTCATTGTAAGGAATTATCCAGTCTGGAATTGGAAGAAAAATTAGAATTAAAGACACGAGAAGGACATTTATATCGTGAATTATTTGCTCTAGTTCAAAATAACAGAACAGAAATAATAGATCGTTTTCCAAAAGTCATGCGGCGAGTTGGAGGATATAATTTGGATGAATTTTTGAATACAAAATGGAATCTTTGTAATTTAATAGTAGGTAGTGAAGGGACTTTGGGTATTATTTTGGATGCCAAAATTAAGTTAGAACCGACGCCAAAATTTCAATGTCTTTGTATTGTTCATTTTGATGATTTTTACGAATCCATATCTCATATTTCAGAAATAACTCAATTCGGACCAGCATCTGTGGAATTACTTGACGAAATGTTAATTCAATTGAGTCGTGAGAATATTGAAACGAAACGTTATTGTGATTTTATAGAGGGAAATCCTAAAGGCGCATTAGTTGTAGAATTTTACGGAGATTCACTAAATAATGCAATAAATAAGGCCGAGCAACTCGTCCTATTTCTGTCAAATCTAAAAATCGGGTATGCACATCCAATTTTTAGTGATAGAAAACGTATAAATGATATTTTTACAGTTAGAAAAAAGGGATTAGGATTACTATTAGGTGTTAAAGGCAATCGTAAACCCATTGCTTTCATTGAAGATTCGGCAGTTCCACTGGAGCACCTTGCTGATTATATTAAAGAAGTATTTCAAGTTTGTAAAAAATATGATACCCATGTTGTGGCCTATGCTCATGCAAGTGTTGGACTCTTGCATGTTAAACCTTTATTGGACTTAAGGGATGAAATGGATATCAGGCGTATGGAACAAATATCTTTGGAAACGCTTGAACTGGTTAAAAAATATAAAGGATCATGGAGTGGGGAACATGGTGATGGATTAGCTAGAAGTCCATACAATGAATCTTTTTTTGGCAATAAATTGTATCAGATATTTAAACAAGTTAAATATTTGTTCGACCCAAATCATATATTAAATCCAGGTAAAATTGTCGATGCCCCACCAGTAAATAATAATTTAAGATATGGACCACAATACAAAGACCTAGCCTACAAATCAATGTTTCATTTTCGGGATGAAGGAGGATTTAATGATGCTGTACATTTGTGCAATGGTGTCGGCGAATGTCGAAAATTGGAAGGAGGTACCATGTGTCCAAGTTTTAGAGCAACTAGGGATGAAAAAGATAGCACCCGGGGTCGTGCAAATGCCCTCAGACTAGCTTTGAGCGGCCAATTAGACGACTATAACATGAATAGCCCTTTTTTAAAGGAAGTTATGGATTTATGCTTATCATGTAAAGCATGTAAATCAGAATGTCCAAGTAATGTGGATATGTCAAAATTCAAAGCAGAAGTATTGCATAATCATCATCAAAAACATGGACTTTCATTTGCAGATAGATTAATTATTAATCAAACAACTATTTCAAGAATTTCATCAGGATTTTTTGCCCCAATGGTTAATACCATTTTAAGTAATTCCATTGTTAGATATTTTATTGAATTAATGACTGGATTAGACCGAAGACGGATACTACCACTTTATACTAAAAAACCTTTTAGTCATAAAATTAAACGAATATCAGATACAAAAAACCAAGTTGTTTTATTTGCTGATACCTATATGAAATTCCATGATTCAAATATCGGTTTATCAGCTAAACTTATTTTGGAACGATTTGGATATGAGGTGAAGGTTTTTTCAGAAGGTTGTTGTCAGAGACCATCATTATCTCATGGCTTGTTGGATCAAGCCAGAGTGGAAGGAAAAAAAACTTTTGAATTATTGGAACCGTATTTGAAAAAAAACATTCCAATTATAATGTGTGAACCATCATGTGCGACCTCGTTAAAAGACGATATACCTGATTTGTTAGATGATATTAAATGGAAGCATTATGGAAATCTAATTTATCAATTAGAAGATTTTATTGTAAAAAACATATCTGAAGAGGATATTAAAGTAAAATTAAAAATAAAAAAAGGAAATTATTTATTGCATGGACATTGTCATCAAAAAGCAATTTTTACGACGTCTTCATTGCATAAATTATTTAACCTGGATACTGAAGTTATGTTAAATGAAATACCTTCTGGGTGTTGTGGAATGGCAGGGTCTTTTGGATATGAAAAAAAACATTATGATATATCTGAAGTAATAGCAAATACTACATTAATTCCTGCGATTAAAAGTGCTTCGGAAGATACAATAATTATTGCAACTGGTTTTAGTTGCAGACATCAAATTGAACATTTTTCACAAAAGAAATCCATTCATTGGGTTGAAGCTATAGAACAAATTTGATGTATTCTTTTCTAATTTATTAATAGGACATAATGAAATACAAAGAAGCAATCGAATACATGTATAGCCAACTTCCAATGTTTCAAAGAGTAGGTAAAAGTGCATATCGAATTGATCTTACCAATGTTTTAACATTATGTGAATCTCTTGGGAATCCACAAAACCATTTGAAATGCATTCATATCGCAGGTACCAATGGAAAAGGATCAGTATCACATCTTTTATCAGCAGTATTACAAGCGCATGGATATAAAACAGGACTTTATATATCTCCTCATTACAAGGACTATAGAGAACGTATAAAAGTAAATGGCGAATATATCAGTAAGAAATTTGTTGTTCGCTTTCTTGAAGAAAATAGGACATTGTTTGATCAAATTAAACCGTCTTTTTTTGAAATGACCGTTGCCTTGGCTTTTTGTTATTTTAAAGATCAAAAAGTTGATTACTCAATTATTGAAACTGGACTAGGTGGACGCTTGGATGCAACGAATATCATTTCCCCAATAATGAGTATTATAACTAACATAAGCTTAGATCATGCTGAAATTTTAGGTGATACCTTAGAGAAAATTGCTGCAGAAAAAGCAGGAATCATAAAATCACATATACCAGTTGTTATAGGAAGAAGGCAAAATGAAACGGAAATTGTATTTAAAGAAAAGGCACTATTGGAACATGCGAATTTATATTATGCTGAAGATAATATAGTCAGTGAATTCAATACAAATAATGAAGGTATTTCAAGAATACGTTTTAATGATGAAATTGAATTTAGTCCTGATTTAAAAGGACCGTTTCAATTGGAAAATTACCGAACAGTTTTTGCTGCCTGCAAAATTTTAAATCAGGTAAAACGAATTGAATTAAAAATTGACAAAATTAAAAGTGCCTTTCAGAATACCACTGATTATTCTAAAATAATGGGTCGATGGCAATGGAAGGAAGGAATTTCAAAAATATTACTAGAGTCTGCACACAATCAAGATGGTATTCAATTTTTGATGAATTGGTTAATGCAACAGAATTATGATGAACAACATATTGTTATTGGATTTGTCAATGACAAACCATTAGATCAAGTGCTGAATTTATTACCCAGAAATGCCCATTATTATTTTGTCAATGCTCAACTTCCAAGAGCGTTAAAAGCATCAGAATTGAAAGAAAAAGCAGCGTTTTATAATTTAAGAGGCAAAGCCTATAAATCGGTTAAGAATGGTTTCTTAGCTGCAAAGAAAAAGGCTGGTAAAAATGATATTATTGTTGTCACTGGAAGTATCTTTGTGGTGGCAGAGGTGATTTAGTACAGTAAGATGAAAATCGTAGTAGGTATTTCAGGATCTAGTGGTTCAGTTTATGCAAGAGTACTTTTGCAAAAGCTTAAAACAATATCGGATTGCCATGTATCGATAGTATTAAGTAAAAATGCTTTAGTGAATTGGAAACTTGAGAATCCAAATTTTAACATTGAAAATTTTGGCTTCCAATTGTATTCCAATGACGACTTTAACGCACCATTTGCTTCTGGATCAACTAAATTTGATGCAATGATAATCTGCCCCTGTTCTGCAGGATTTTTAGCTAGGGTAGCACATGGAATTTCTTCAGATCTGATGAGTAGAGCGGCTGATGTGATGTTGAAAGAAAGAAGAAAAATCGTTTTCCTGTTTAGAGAGACACCTTTCAGTTTAATTCATTTAGAAAACATGAAAATGATTACATTAGCTGGAGGTATTGTATGTCCAGCCATTCCTTCCTTTTATTCAAATCCAAGTTCAATAGAAGAACTTGTAGCAACAGTATCAGATAGGGTGTTAGATTTGGTTGGACTGAATATTGATACTTTTAGGTGGAATTCATAAAAAGTTGGAATAGAGTTTGTTACATAAATTAAATATATAAAAAAATCATCATATTTAAAATTTAAAATTTATAAAACCATGAAAATCAAATTGTTATCATTATTACTATTAGGAATTATTTCCGTTACTTCCTGTGTATCTTCAAAGAAATTTAAATCATTACAAGAAGATAATGCCAATTTACAAAAAATGTTAGACGCTCAAAAGGGTAAGTTGACAGACTGTGAATCAAGCAAAATGGACTTGGAAAAATCAATCGCTAAATTGAATAGTGAAGTAGGAAATTCAAAAGGCGAATTGACAAAATTTCAAAATCAAGTGTCTGAATTAGAAAAAATGAATAAGCAAAAGGAAGCTGAAATTCAAAGAATTAAAGATGAAATCCACAAAGCTTTCTCAATGGTCGATGGAGCAGACCTATCCGTTAAACAAATGGGTGATAAGTTATATGTTTCTCTACCGAACCGTATATTATATAAAAAGGGTTCAGGGATATTAAACAAGAATGGAGAAACCATTTTAAAGAGTTTATCTACGGTATTCACTAAAAACAGTGGAATGAAAGTTGTTGTGGAAGGTCATGCTGATAAAACTCCTGTTAAGTCAGACGCACCATTTAAAGACAACTTAGATTTATCTACTTTAAGAGCAAATAATGTGGTTCGATATTTATTGAAGCAAAAAGTTGCACCAGAACAATTAACGGCATCTGGTAGAAGTAGTTTTGAACCTACAGGTGTTGTTGCTGAAGGAAGGGATAAAACTGCTATGGATAGAAGAATTGAATTTATTATTAGCCCAGACGTTTCTAAACTTTACGAATTGTCTAAGAAAAAGTAATTAATAAAAGTCTTTTTTTTAAAAAGTCCATTTATCGTAAAATAAATGGACTTTTTAATTTACCTCATTTACAACTTGATAATAAGATCCACTCATTTTCACCAATATCTTATTATTAAATATTATTATTGAGCATCTAATTCCATATCAAAATACCAACTATAAACTGAAATGCCGGGTTGTGCAGTTTTATATTAATATTGTGGAATAATCAAATAAATCCTTCGATCTATAAAACATAAAAAAGTAAATTTTTTATTTAATGTATTTCATTCATTCAGTTTTCCTACTTGATACAGAAAATAAATTGATTCTTAAATGTAAATCCAACCCAAAAGTAAACTAATGGAAAGACCAATAAATACTATTATAATATACATTATACTACAAAGAATAGTTTTTACAATGGTTTTTATCCATCCTTGTTGGAATAAATATTTTAATGTGAATAATAAATATATCCACATAATGAGAACTCCATACTGAATTATTGAATTCCATTTAAACCAATAGTCAATGGCTAGAATAACCCCTAAAACGGTAAAAAAAATAGTATGATAATGAATAGATAAAATGAGATATTCATAATAATTTTTTTTAAACTTATAATATATTATAAATAGCAATAACCCAAATATAGGCATTAACACAAAAATGGATATAGATGTATTTTTGATAAATAGTCGTAAGATGTTTTTTGTATACTGGTCATCAGCCTTAATAGTTTTAATCATTTGTTTGAAAAACTTTCTATAAAAAAAGTTTGGTGTTAATCCTTTCGAAATGATTAATGAATCAATTACATGTTCAGGATTTCTACTAATATCGTCTAGTATAGAAGGTGTTAATGAAAAGTGTTGATCAAATATACTAAAGTTTATATTTATTGTTGAATCAGGTTTTACAGAACTTGTATCATTTTTGTTAATAATAGTATTATTTTCTAAAATTGAATCAAATCTTTCCTGTTGAATGGCATCCGTTTTTATTGTTGGAGTATGGCTTTCTGTGTTCATTTGAAGAAAAAAGAAAAAGATAGCACTCGTGAATATATACATTCGCAAAGGAGGTACATACCGCATTCTTTTGTTTTCATTATATTCCTTTGTTATCTTACCAGGGGTACTGAAAAATGTTTTGTAAGTAAATAAAATTTTAGTGTCAAAATGAAAAATGGATTCAATCAATTCAAAGAATAAATGTCTAATGGGTTGGTTGGGTGCATGATTTTCCTGACCACATTCATGGCAGAAATGATCACCTATATTTATTTTGGTGTCGCAATTTTTACAAATAGTATCCTTTATTCTTTTTCTGGCCATGATGAATAAGTCTCAATGGTTCATGTTGTTATATGTAAAGATAAAGAATGTTTTATGATAAAAAAAAACCGACTTTAACTAATAGTCAAAGTCGGTCAACAAATAGCGATTTGTAAAATTTTATTTGATTTTAAATAGTTTTTTTATAGGTTTTACCATATCCAGTTTTTCCCAAGTAAATAATTCAACCTTTAATTTTTTTTGTTTGCCATCTGGAGCAGTGAATATTTTTTCTACGATTTTATGCTCTCTTCCCATATGACCATAAGTTGCAGTCTCAAGATAGATTGGATTTCTAAGTTTAAGTCTTTGTTCGATAGCATAAGGTCTCATATCAAACAACTGTTGTATTTTTTTGGCTATTTGTCCATCCGTTAAGTTAACTTTAGAAGTGCCATAAGTATTGATATATAATCCGCAAGGTTTAGCCACACCAATTGCATAGGATACTTGGACTAATATTTCATCACAGATTCCTGCTGCAACTAAATTTTTAGCCATATGCCTTGTAGCATAAGCTGCTGAACGATCCACTTTTGAAGGGTCTTTTCCAGAGAAAGCACCACCACCATGTGCTCCTTTGCCACCATAGGTATCAACTATAATTTTTCTTCCAGTTAATCCAGTATCGCCATGTGGACCACCGATTACAAATTTTCCTGTAGGATTGATATGGTAGGTAATATTGGTTGAAAATAGCTTTTGAATATGTGCTGGAAGCTTTCGTTTTACTCTAGGAACCAAAATGGTTTTAATATCTTCAGCGATTTGATTTAACATCGTTTTTTCCGCGCGATCTAGTGCATTAACACCTTTTCCTGCTTGTACAAAATCATCATGTTGAGTAGAAAGTACAATGGTATCGATTCTTTGAGGTTTATTATCATCACCATATTCAATGGTTACTTGACTTTTTGCATCCGGTCTAAGGTAGGTCATGACTTTGCCCTCTTTTCTAATTTTAGCCAATTCTTCCAACAATAAATGAGCTAATTTTAATGCTAAAGGCATATAGGAATCCGTTTCATTTGAAGCATATCCAAACATCATTCCTTGATCTCCTGCACCTTGATCCATCTTATTCTTGCGTTCAACACCACGATTAATGTCCGCTGATTGCTCATGTATGGCTGATAGTATACCACAACTATTAGCTTCAAACATATACTCACTCTTAGTATAACCTATATTTGTAATTACATCTCTAACTATTTTCTGGACATCTAAATAAGTATTTGTTTTAACCTCACCGGCAACTACAACCTGGCCTGTAGTTACTAAGGTCTCACAAGCCACTTTAGAATTCTTATCGAAAGCCAAAAAATGATCAATTAATGCATCTGATATTTGATCTGCTACTTTATCAGGATGACCTTCTGAAACAGATTCTGAAGTAAATAAATATGCCATATTTCGTTATTTTTAATGAAGGTGCAAATATAAAATAATTTTATAATGTTTGTAAACTCTTTATAATTAGGATTAATTTTGTCTAATTCATATCACTTAATTGAAACTCCATTATTCATCATATTCGATAATTTGAAGAAATCTAATATAAAAACTGAGCTCGATAGCAATATTTCTTACTGACTGTTCATAACCAGGAGACGTTGTTTTAGTGATTGGATTATAATATCTGATTCCTGCTGGAACATAGATTTGTTTAGAAATGTCAGGTGCAATGTTTAAATCAATGCCATATTTAGTTAATTTATTCCATTTCCATTCAGCTCCCATTCGTATAGAAATTCCGTAATTAAATTTTCGAACCCAATCTTGTAATTCATCATAAAATTCAAATTTGGATTTGGAAGTATACTCACCTCGGACACCTAAAGCATAAAATGTCTCAAAACGTTTGGTTTGAATCAATTTTTTTGCGCCAATTTCAAGTACTACATTCGAAAAGACTGTCTTTAGTCTTCGAGCTGGGTAGTAAATGCCATTTACATCTTCAAAAGGTCCAATTCGAGAGGATGAACCCCTGGTATGAAATCCTAATTGCCCATAAATGATATTGCCACTTGCCGATTCTGAATCTAAAAATGCATCTACATGATAAATGCTTAATAAATCTCTTTTTGAACCGCCATTCCACCTTTGAAATCCCAGACCGGGACCAGCTTTTACTCCAAAACCAGTTGCTTGGGCAAAGATAGCGCCAGAGATTCCTAAAAAAAATAATTGAAACAATAGTATTTTCTTCATGATACAAAATTAAGCTTTCATGGATTAAAAATGTATATAATTTAACAATACTTCAATTTGTGATATTAACAACTTCAATTGTATTTATAAAAACAATTATCTTAACCCTAAAATTTTGTGTTTCTGTAAACTAAGCCTCCACTGTGGGTTTTCCAGACAGTATTGAGTCGCTTTTTCAATGTTGCTCTGTAAATCTGGACCATCCATGGGTTGGATATAATAGTGATCAAAATTTAATTTTTTAAATGATTCAGGATTAAGATCTTTTTGTGGGAATACAAATTTCAATTCATTTCCTTCGGTAACGAGAATAGTTGTGTTAGGCTTAGGGCTCATACAAATCCAATCTATACCAATGGGTACTTCAATGGTTCCATTAGTTTCTATAGCTATTTCAACATCGTATTTTTTTAAAGCAGTTATTAATGGTTCATCAAGTTGTAATAAGGGTTCTCCGCCAGTAAAAACGATATATTTTTTAACATCTAGTGTTGAAGGCCATAATTGTAAAATGTGATTAGCAAGTATCTCAGCAGATTGAAACTTACCTCCGAATGTTCCATCGGTACCAACAAAATCTGTATCACAAAAATTACAAATCGCTTTTGCCCGATCTTCTTCACGACCTGACCACAAATTACATCCAGCAAATCTCACAAAAATCGCAGCTCTACCAGCTTGATTCCCTTCACCTTGTAAGGTATAAAAAATTTCTTTAATTGCGTATTTGGACATGTCTATTATGGATTCAATATTGTAATTTGTTTAGGATTTCATAATTCATAAAATAGTTAAAGAAATCAATTGTCTAATGACTTTGTATGATTATCATTTGGAATAATTTTTGGCAAAATATCTGAGTAAAATTGATCTAAATCACTAATAAAATAATCAGGTTCACACAATTCAAAATCAGTTTTAGAATTGAATTTATGGAGCATAGCTATTGTGATAATTCCTCTGCTTTTTGCCATTTTAATATCATTAATGGTATCACCTATCAATATTGATTTGGAAAAAAGTAAATTTGGATATTCTATTTTTGATTGATCTAACATGCCTGAATTAGGTTTTCTGCATGTACAATTTGAAGCTTTTAAATGAGGGCAATAATAAATCTTTGAAATATGACCACCAGCGCTATTAATCTCTGTAAGCATTTGATCATGAATTTGCTTTAAAGCTTGTTCAGTCATGTATTGCTTGGCTACACCTTGTTGATTTGTTACAACAAAGATATGTTCAAAATATTTTGATATTCTTGAAAACGTAGTTAGAAAATTATTTTCAAATTTAAATTCATTCCATCGCTTGACATAATTACCCGGAATTAACTCATTAATAACACCATCACGATCTAAATATAAAGTCCAAGGAATTTTAGATTCCGGATTAGTGTTTTTAAAGATCAATTGTGCAAGATTGTAATCTTCCGGAACTCCAATGTCTATAAAAAAATGATCCTGAACTTGCCCAAAAATTTGACCGTTTGAAGTTTCTTTTTCTAAAACATCCTGTTCAAATGAGAATTTTTTTGGAAAATGTTTTTCAATAAATGTTGTGCGATGAATTAAATAAATACCTCCATTGATAAGTCCATATTGAAGCTCTTTTTTCTCGAAAAATGAACGAATACATTGATCCTTTTCCAATTGAAGTGTACCATATCTCCTTGGATGGTTCATAGCTTTAACGCCAATAGTAATAAATGAGTTTAAGCTTTTATGTTGATTTAATAATTGATTTAAGTTAATTGGAAAATAGGTGTCTCCATTGACCACAAAAACATGTTCGTCATTACATATTTCCAAAGATTTTAGAATAGCACCACCAGTACCCAAAGGCTCGTCTTCTATAATAAATCTAGTCTTCAGACTGGGATAAAAATCTTGTATATATTGAACTATCAATTCATGCTTATAACCCAATGCAAATACAAAAAGATTTACTTGTTGGGAAATAAGATATTCAATAATATAATGCAAAAATGGTTTATCAGCAACAGGTGCTAGACATTTTGGTAAATCTGGTATTAAGTGAGATAATCTAGTGCCAAAACCACCAGCTAATATGATGCAAGTTTTCAAATCATCTGGTCTAAAGTGAAAAATATTTTTCCTCTACCAATTGACATATGATATGTCCAATTAATATATGGGACTCTTGTATTCTTGGTGTATCATCAGAAGGCATACCAAGCCAGTAGCTAGACAAGTTTTTCAATTGACCTCCAGAAGAACCTGTTAAACTTATTGTTGGAATTCCTTTTTTTGTAGCCGATTCAAAAGCTTTGACTATGTTTTTTGAATTTCCAGAGGTGCTTATTCCTATTAATATATCATTTGCAGTTGCAATACCATCAATCATTCTTGAATAAACAACATCGAAACTGTAATCATTAGCCACTGCTGTCAAATAGGATGTATTGGCATGAAGTGCTTCTGCCGCTAGAGCCGGTCTATCTGTATAAAATCTACCAGATAATTCGGCAGCAAGATGTTGAGCATCAGCTGCACTTCCCCCATTTCCACAAAAATAAATTCTTCCATTATTGCGCAATGCATTTACGATTATAGTTGAAATATCTTCTATTTTTTTAAGCATGTTTTCATCTTCAATGATGGTTTCTTTGACCTGAATTGAAGACCTAATGATATTAATTATTTTATCCATGTTATAATTTTGTTTTCCAACTTTGAACACCTTGTTGTGTAAATTGGTGATTTAGAAAATAACCTCCAAATTTATTTAATTGTTCTATGACTTGATATCGGGTAGTTCCAGGGCAATAGAAAAACATAAATCCACCTCCACCGGCGCCTGATATTTTACCACCACTAGCACCGGCTAATTTTGCAGCAGAATAGATGTCATCTAATTGTTGATTGGATATATTAACTGCCATTTTTTTCTTTTGTTCAAACCCAAAGTCTAGAATCTCTCCAATTTCATCTAGTTTGCCACGCAACAAAGCATCTTTCATCCGTTTACTTTGTTCTTTAAGCTGATGCATAGCTTCTATTGATTCTATTTTTTGAGAGGTAACATTGTGTTGTTGTGTGCTTATTATTTCAGATGAACTTCTACTAGTAGATGTAAAATAAAGTATGATGTTGTGTTCTAATTCAGATAAATAATCTTGTTTTATTCTTAATGGATTTACAAGTACCTGATCATCTTTATAAAATTCCATATAATTAACACCACCAAAAGTAGCAGCATATTGATCTTGTTTTCCTCCTGCAAGATTTAAATCAACGCGCTCAATAATGAATGCTAAATGTGCTAAATCATAATCACCAAATGGTATATTTAACATTTCTGAAAAGGCTTTAAGCATAGTAACCATTAATGTTGATGAAGTTCCCAAACCACTACCTGCAGGCACATCCATATTGGTGGTTAAACAAAATCCTTGATTTCCTAATATTTGGTCTTTTTTTAATCGATTGATTAATCCTTTTTGTAACTTTAATAATCCTTCAGATGGTAATAATTCTTCCGATGAAAAGGCTAATTCAATGCCTTGATCTATGGATTTTAAAATAATTTTAGGTTGTGGTATACTTTCGATGCTGGCATGGGCATATAATGATATGGTTGCATTTAAAATGGCACCACCATATAAATCACTGTATGGACTGACGTCCGTTCCTCCACCTGCAAGTCCTAATCTAAAAGGTGCCTTACTTCTCCAAATCATGATACAAATTTTTAATACTTTCAATTAGAAATTCCCAACTTAATTTTTTCTTTTCAATCTGAATGTGTTGGATAAATTTATTTTGATCTAAGGTAAAAAATCGATCCATCGTATAGGCTAAAGATGAAGGATTGGGTTCACAAACCAATCCTACTTTTTCATGAGGAACTAATCTTGGAAGAGCTCCAACATTGGTTACGATCATAGGAATTTCAAAATGATAGGCCAAAGGTGTAACACCACTTTGGGTTGCATTTTTATAAGGTTGAATGACTACATCTGCAGCTGATAAATAATATTTTACTTCACCATCTGAAATGAAATGAGTATGCCAATATATTTTATTCTTGATATTTAATCGTTCTATAATATCCAGGTAAGGTTTTTCATCTTCATAAAATTCTCCTGCTACTAGTATTTTTATATTCTTATTTTCTAACATGGGAATGGCTTCCAATAATAAATCCAAACCTTTATATTTTCTGATAAATCCAAAAAATAAAACGATTGGATCTTCTTTAGGTATGTTTAATATTCCACGAGCAGTAATTTTATCTAGTGCTATTCCAAAGTTATCATATAAAGGATGATCAACTACGATAGAAGGTTTTGTTGGTTGAAATAGTTTTAGATCTTGATTTACTTTTTCGCTCATAGTAATAAAAGCATCTGGTGCCTTTAGAAAATATTTTGTAAACCAACTATCCCCAATTCGTTTTTCATGAGGTATTACATTATCAGCTATACAAATAAATTTAGTGTAGTGATTCGATCGAATCAACCTTAAAATAGTACCCAAACAAGGACCCATAAAAGGCAACCAAAATCGTACAATGATTATTTCTGGTTTTATCTTTTTGAGTTCTTTTCCAATGATCCACCAGTTAATTGGGTTGATGGAATTAATACAAACTTTAATATTTAAATCTTCCGGCTTAGCTTCGTCTGAATATTGTGTAGTACCGGGAAATAAAAATGAAGGGTATTGTAATGAAAAGGTGTAAATGGTAACTTCATCATTATTGGCTTGAAAAGCTCTGGCAAGTCTTTCATCAAAAGAAGCCAAACCTCCTCTAAGAGGATGAGCCGGACCGATAATGATCACTTTTGCCATAAGCTTTAGGACAGTGTTTTATCCACTAAATAGTGATTGCGTTCACTTGCATTTCTAGAAATGAGTTCAGCTATAAATCCGGTAAGAAATAATTGTGATCCTATGATCATGGCGACTAAAGCAATAAAAAACGCAGGGCGTTCAGTCATACCATAAACTTGATATACGTATTTAGTGAACCCTAAATATATAACAAAACAAAAGCCAACAAAGAAAAAACTGATACCAAGAGATCCAAAAAAATGCATTGGTCGTTTACCAAATTTGCCAATAAAAAGTATAGTAGCAAGGTCTAAAAAACCATTGATAAATCGACTAATTCCAAATTTGGAATATCCATATTTTCTAGGATAATGTTGAACTATTTTCTCTGTAATTTTTCTAAAGCCTGCCCATTTTGCAATAACCGGAATGTACCTATGCATTTCTCCAAACACTTCTATACTTTTGACGACATCTTTTTTGTAGGCTTTCAACCCGCAGTTCATGTCGTGAAGTTTAACTCCACTCATCCAGCCCGTAACACTGTTATATAATTTTGAAGGCAGGTTTTTAGTAATTGCATTGTCGTGACGTATTTTTTTCCAACCCGACACGATATCGAAATCATCTTCTACGATCATTCGGTATAATTCAGGAATTTCTTCTGGACTATCTTGTAAATCTGCGTCCATGGTTATGACTACTGACCCCTGACAAGAATGAAAGGCAGTGTTTAATGCTGCTGATTTACCATAGTTTCTCCGAAATTTTATAGCTTTTACATGTATTGGGTCTTCTGAATGTAATTGATCCAATACTTGCCATGTTTTATCAGTACTCCCATCATCGACAAACCAAATGTCATATTGTAAATTATTATTGGCCATGACTCGCTTGATCCACGCCACTAATTCTGGAATAGACTCTTCTTCATTGTAAGCAGGAATAATTAGGGATAAATCCATTGATTAATTTAAATAACGCTTAGCAAAGGTAGGTATAATATTATATATTTTAATAATATGGTAAATATTGGGATATATTTAATGATTATTTTATAAAGTTAAATGATTTATGAAAAATCCATATTTAATCAAGTTTCATTTTCTGATTCACTATGTTAAGTATTTCATTGACTTGATTTTGGACACTTTGCACGCTTAGATTTGCTTTTTCTATGTATTCATTTTTTAATACCTCATCATCGATCCCAAGTGCATTAATTTTTACATTTAATGCTGCACCTTCCACTGCTGCTCTAACACAAAGAGCTCCAACAGCAGCATCAGAAATTGAATTTGGATTTCCATGTTCTACCATTGCTTTTACTAAATCTAAAGTACTTGCAGCTATTTCAATAGTTCGCATGGGAACTTCTATTGCCTTTATAGTTGCATTGAATATAGCTTTTTTTCGAATTTTTTTATCTTCAATGGATGTTTTTGGTAATCGAAAAGCGCTTATTATACCATTGAATGCATCCGTATCTGCATCTACAAGTTGTAGTAAACTAGAACTCATTTTTTGGCCCGTTGCTGCATAATTTGAAAAAAAATCAAATTGACTTTCATATCCTTTTTTATGTGCACTTAAGTTAGCCACCATGGTCCCAAGTGCAGCACCCAAAGCACCTACATAAGCAGATACCGAACCACCACCTGGAGCTGGATTTTCGGATGATGTCAATTCAGCAAATTGGTGTAATGAAAGATCAATTAATTGGTTTGTTTTATTATCTAACATATATTCTATGATTCTTTGTTTGGGGTCGAAAATACTTATTGAATTTAAACCTAACGATTGAATGGCTATTTTTATTAATTCTTGTTCAGAAACACCAAGTGATCTGCCTTGTTTTTTTAAGTAATATGTTCCAGCATTTAAAATTGCTTTTTTTGGTATTAATCCTACTAATTCAGAGCCAGTCACTAACAGGCCATGCTGTTCACTTGATTTTCTGCAAGCCTCAAAGGCTTCATGAAGATTTGTTTTATCTAAATTGGTAAGGTTCATTGAAACTTGGGTGAATCCGTATTCTTCTATGTACCAACCTATGGCTTTCACGGAAGGACAGATTCCATTGATACGTTCTACTTCACCCAATTCATTTTTTAATATCTTACCGGTCTCGATATCCCTTTTCGGCCTTCCATTTTCTCGAATATCAAAAGCCACCTCATTGGCTAATTTTACGGAGTTAGTATTCAAATTAACATTATATGCGATCAGAAAATCTCGTGCACCGATTACTGTTGCTCCCGATTTGATATTCATGGTGCCTGGTCCAAAATCTGGCGCCCATTTCGGCAATTTCATTTTGTCCTCAAGTCCTTCATATTCGCCAGAACGAATATCTGCTAAATTGACCCGGTGTGGCGCCGATGCTGCAGATTCATAGAGATACACGGGTATCTGAAGTTCTCGGCCTACTCTTTCAGATAATTTCCGAGCATAAACTACAGTTTCCGCCATGCTAATACCCGAAACCGGAATAAGTGGGCATACATCGGTAGCTCCCATTCTGGGATGCTCCCCGGTATGATGACGCATATCTATTAGTTCACTGGCTCTTTTTATTGCCTGGAATGCAGCTTCAATAACATCATCAGGGTGTCCCGCAAAGGTGATAACCGTTCTATTGGTTGATTTTCCGGGATCAACATTTAATAATTTAACATTTGGAACACCTTCAATAGCTTGAGATATTTGATTAATTATATCAATATTACGACCTTCGCTAAAATTTGGTACACATTCAATGATGGAATCAGCTTGCATAACTTATAGATTTGAGTCTGCAAAAGTATATAAAGCATCATTTAAAAAAGGAAATCGATTCATACTTTTTGCTTTTGGTGTTTTGTTGTCTGCTTTTTTGGAGGCTCAATCCGTAATGATAAGTCCTGAAATTTCTCTTAAAAATGATTTTGCCTATTATGTATTAAAATTAGATAATGGAATCTCAGTAGTAAGAGACAGAGCCTACAAACTAATCATCCAGAATTTGGACCAGGATTTTAATTGGTCCATTGAAAAAAATATTGAGCTTAAAGGGAAAAAATGGCGAATTATTGAAGTTTACTCACATCACAATAACATTGGTGTTTTGTATGCTACCAAATTGAAGTCAGAGACTGTTATTCTTTATGCTATTTATGACCACAATGGAATTTTTATTACTGAGAAACAACTGCTTAATTCATATGACTTTGAACTTCCGCTTGATGTTAATTTAAAATCTTCTGATGATTTGAATTGGGTATCACTCATCTTCAAGGATCGAAATCAGGAAAAATGGATGTGTTTATATAATCGAAGTCAAGACTCATTATATTACACTGTAAAAGCTGATTCGTTATTTCATTTTGATGCTCATTCCGTACAGGATGTATTATTAAATAATATTGGTGATTTTTATATTTTAGGGCCAAATGTTGAACAAGAAAGACAAGTAAAAAGTAAAGATTTTCATATTTATGGCATAAACCATTTTGGTCAGCTTATTTTAGATAAAAAGCTTCAGTTGGCTGAAAAAGATATTTATGATTGCGTATTGATGTATCAGGATTCTTTTTCAAAACTGCTTTTAGTGGGTATCTATAAAGAAAAAATGAATGGTGGACCAAAAGGTTATTTAGTGCAAAATGTATTGGATGAAGACCAAATCGTTTTTATAGAATTTAATGAAAATCTAATTAAGAGTTTAACAGGAAAAACTAAAAAATCTGGCATGTCGGAAATCAATTTGAAAATTAAAAATATTCAAATGAAGGTAGATGGTTCATGGCTTATGTTTTTAGAGAATTCCAGAGAATTATCCAGAAAACCCTATTTCAATAGTACTCAGGATAATACTGGATTTGGCCCTATGAAGTGGGTAGATTATTATTATGATGATATTTTGGTGTCTTGTATTGACTCCAATAATTCCCTGATCTGGGAGCAGGTATTACCTAAAAAACAGTACTCTCAGGATGACGAAGGTTTGTTTTCATCTTTTTTTGTCATGGCGAATACTTCTTTTCTAAGGATTATCTTTAATGATGAAATCAAAAACGAATCGACGGTATCGGAGTACATCCTGAGATCAGATGGAAGATTTATCCGTAAGAGTGTCCTGAATACGAGTTATAAAAACCTAAACTTAAGAATCCCAGATGCCTTCCAAAAAGATGCAAGTACCCTGATTATACCCAGTGAGTCCAATGGAAAAATGAATTTAGTACAAATTATTTTAGATTAAAGCATTCAATTTCAATTACTTATATATATAATTAATAAAATTTAATCCCATATTTTTAATAAACTAAATAGGATAACTATATTTGCACTCCTTTTAGACGAAAAGGAAATGTAACAACAGGGAGATTAGCTCAGCTGGTTCAGAGCATCTGCCTTACAAGCAGAGGGTCACTGGTTCGAACCCAGTATTTCCCACATGATAATCAAGGAGTTATGAATTCATTTTCATAGCTCCTTTTTTTATTTGCATATGATTTGCATACAATGATTTTACTCATTGTAATTTGAAGTACACAAATAATTGATTTATATGAGTTTTTTTTTGAAATCAATTTTATAGAATTCATTTCTTGTAATATTAATAGTTTTTGAGATTTGCCTTTTCGATACAGAAAGGAATAACAATTGTATATCAGATATTTAGGTATAGTGTCGTACAACTATGGAACAATTGTTCAGTATGTCAAGCATAAATCCAAAAAAAACACATCATAAATTTGACAATTCAATTTTGCCCATTTTTTTTGAATCCTTTCATTATTTTTTTTAATTGATTTTGAATAATCAGCTGAATCCTAAATACAATATAAATAGGTACTTGTTGTTATCCATTCTGAAACGATAAAGTCCCTATAAATCACTTTGTTGAAGTATTCCAGGTGCATTAAGTGAGAATAAAATAAATATAGAATACCTTAAACAACTTTTTGGGAATGCAATCAACACCGATTCAGAAAGATATCAGCTTTCTTGGGCAGGAAATTCTAAGGCATTACCATTACTTACAAAATAGTCTTATCGCATTGTAAGCACTTTCATAACCTAATTCTCCTGCTTTACTCCAATCCAAACAAGCAGCAAGCTTGTCGCCTTGGGTCCCTTTTAATAGCCCCCTTTCATAGTATGCCCAGCTAAAACCGGGATTGAGCTCAATAGCTTTGTTATAGTCTAATACTGCTCCTCTTTTGTCACCAAGTTTGGCTTTCGAAAGTCCCCTGCAACAGTATGCCTCTTCATATCTGGGATTAAGTTTAATGGCTTTGTTATAATCTTGTATTGCCCCAATATGTTCACCAAGACGACCCTTCGACACCCCTCTGTTAACATACGCACCACTATAATCGGGCATTAGTTCAATGACTTTGTTATAGTCTAATATTGCTCCTATATCATCACCAAGACGAGACTTTGAGTTCCCTCTGTTATTATACGCATAACTATTTTTGGGATCGAATTTAATTGCTTTGTTATAGTCTAAAATTGCTCCTTTATCATCACCTAGACTATACTTCGAAATCCCTCTGCTATTATACGCTTTAATATCATCGGGATTAAGTTCAATGGCTTTGTTAAAGTCGGCTATTGCCCCTATGTGGTCACCAAGATCGGCTTTCGAATGTCCTCTGTTAAAATAGGTATCACTATCATCGGGATTAAGTTCAATGGCTTTGTTATAGTCGGCTAGTGCTCCTTTTTTGTCACCTAGACTAGACTTTGAGCACCCTCTGTTATAATACGCTTTACTATAATCGGGATTAAGTTCAATGGCTTTGTTAAAGTCTAATATTGCTCCTTTATCATCACCAAGACGAGACTTTGAGTTCCCTCTGTTATTATACGCATAAGTATAATTGGGATTGAGTTCAATGGCTTTGTTATAGTCGGCTATTGCCCCTCTGAGGTCGCCTTTATCTAATTTATAATTACCGTTAATAAAAAAATCAACGACACTCCCTTGTGGGGTTACAAAAACTTCTTTGGTTTCGCCAATGATTAGCCTATTTTTTTGATAATCAACAGTAACTCTTCCAAGTCTTTCCAAAGCGCTTTGCCCAAGCAACAAAGGGGCATCTAAGGTGTGCGCTACAGAAGCTTCAATGTTTCTTAAAGTCAGTCCTCCAATTACCATACTTCTTATAATTAGCTTTGTTCCTTTAACGATCTCCCCGTTTGCCATTTTGTAGTATTCTGTATTTAACAATTCTCCTTCTTTTAAATACCCGTTTTTTAACATAAATTGGGCTTCAGAAAGGGATATTGAAACATTATCCGCACCAGTATCTAATATGAATTTCATATTCAAACCGTTAACTGTACAAGGAACTTGATATGTTCTACCAATTTTTTCCATTGTAATGGTTTGCCCGTAGCTAGTGATGCTTACGAAAGCACAAATAAATCGAATAGTAAATTTTAACATAAAAAATAATGGTTTATGTTTCAAAACTAAGATTTATTTAATTAATGTAACTTAGATAACTTAGATAACTTAGGAACTTCATTTATTACCATTTTATTGGTACACCTTCGTGGGAATGTATCGTTTCCACATTAGGAAAAACAAAAGTCATTAATATAAGAAATATAATCAGTCTATCTTTTGGTTCTCATACCTGATGTGTTTCTGGTATGTATTTATTCATTTAATTAAATTTATTTATTAATACTAGCTGTCATCAAATCCTTTAACTCATCTCTTACCTTAGCATAAGTTTGTTTAATTAATGTATCAAATTGTTTAAAGTCAATTCAATTGATGAATCAAGCCATTTATTTAAATACTCTGGATTAAGAATGTAATAAAAACTACCGAAAGTTTATTGCAACAATGCGTAATTACAATACCAATAAAGGAACTAAAAAAAAATATTAAGTTAATTAAAATATTGTTACTTTTGGTACAATTTACACATGATAGCATTGCGGTTAGCCCTTTTAGTTTTGCCTCATCCTGAAAGACGATGCAACAGACAGTAATCAAAGAGAAAATGATAGACAAAATGCCGTCGTTTCAGCAAAATCAAAAGAGCTTCGTCCCAAAGCTCAAAGCCGACCCTATGCAATACATTTGTTTTTGCTTCATGAAATATAATTTCAAAGTTGTTGGATATTTTACATTTTTGAGTAGGGATTATAAGAAAGGTTTATTAATTTGAGCTAATATAAAATGAGAAAACAAATAGTAAAAAAAAACAATCTAAAAGCAGTTGATTTTTTCTGTTCTGGAGGCGGTATGAGCTGCGGAATGCAACAAGCTGGAATACAAATTTTGGCTGGAATTGATTTTGATAAGACTTGCGAAGAAACATATACATCAAACATTAAAGGTGCTAAATTTATACATGCAGACGTTTTTAATTTGACAGAAAGTGAATTAGAAATAGAACTTTCTTTAAAGAAGAGAGACAAGAACTTGGTTCTTATCGGCTGTAGTCCTTGTCAATTTTGGAGTATAATAAACACAGATAGAAATAAATCTTCAAAATCTAAAGACTTACTAAAAGAATTCAGACGTTTTGTAGAATACTTTGAACCAGGTTATGTAGTTGTAGAAAATGTACCAGGCGTATTGAAAAGAAAAACCGAAAGCGGTTTGGAAGAATTTATTGATTGGTTAAAATGTAACGGTTACAAGCTTCATTTTGACGTTCACGAAGTGAGCAATTATGAAGTTCCACAACATAGAAGGCGATTTACTCTTATAGCAAACAGAGTAACCAAGACAGAATTAGAACCTGTAAAATCCAATGGCAAAAAACTGACTGTTAGAGATGTTTTGGGCGTAGAAAATGGATTCCAGAAAGTAAAAGCTGGACACAAAGACAATTCCGATTTTATACATACTGTGGCTGGTTTGAAAGAAATCAACATTAAAAGACTTGCTTTGACCAAGAAAAATGGCGGAAACAGATTAGCATATGCGGACAATGTTAAATTAGTACCAAACTGCCATAAAAACGATAAAGTAAATTTTAAAGATACCTACGGTAGAATGTGGTGGGACAAACCTTCACCTACAATCACAACAAAGTTTTTCAGTATATCAAACGGACGTTTCGCACATCCAGAAGAAACCCGAGCAATTTCATTGCGTGAAGGTGCGGTATTGCAATCTTTCCCAAAAAATTATGTTTTCAAAACAAAAAGCATAGCAAACACAGCTCGAATGATTGGCAATGCTGTACCGCCTAAATATGCTAAAGCCATTGGCAAAGCATTAATACAAAACCATAAAAATGCAATTTAGAACTAAAGCCAGAGCCGTAGATTTATTAGGTAAAGGGCAAATTGCCGATTTGCCAACTGCCATTACGGAGTTGTGGAAAAATGGCTATGATGCATATGCAGATAATTTAAAAGCTAATTTGTATAAATCTGGTTATAACGGACTTAATAGATCTTATTTTACTATTTCAGATGATGGAAAAGGTATGTCGAGTTCTGATATTTTAGATAAATGGTTAGTTTTAGGCACAGATTCTAAGTCAAGAGCTGAATTAGACAAAGAATCTGAAGATACTTTATGGAAGGCACCTCGTATAAAATCTGGAGAAAAAGGAATTGGTCGTTTATCTGTTGCTTATTTAGGAAATCCGATTTTAATGTTGACGAAAAAGATCGGTTTTCCATTGCAAGCAGTTTTCTTTGATTGGCGATTATTAGAGAATTACAATTTATTTCTGGATGATATTACAATTCCTTTAAAATCGATTGATAAGCTAGATAAATTGAATTCCGTTTTTCTAGACCTGAAAAATGAATTCTTAACAAATTTTGAAAAAGAAAAAGATTTTGAAAAGAAACCTATATGGGATGGAAAACAAGTAGAATTAAAATCTGAAATAATTTCAGAAACAAGCAACGCCACGTTAGAAAAACCAATTTTACAAAGCATTCATTCTTTTTTCAATTCTGATGATTCGCACGGCACCCTCTTTTTAGTATTCGATCCAATTTCACAAATAATAGAATTATCTGAAAAGGATGAAGACAAAATTGATGAAGGCAACTTCGTTACGTCAAGTTTAACAGGATTTACTAATCCTTTTAAACAAACTTCGATTAATATTAGAACGACATTTGAGATTCATAGTAATACGGGAACATATGATTTGCTGCAATCAAGGGGGGAGTTTTTTAGTCATTCTGATTTTGATTTAGCAGATGTTTATATCAAAGGTAAGTTTAACGGCACTGGTAGTTTTGATGGAACTATTAGGATATTTGATAAGACGATTGACTATACATTTACTAACCCAAGAAAAAAAGATAAGCGTTCAATTTATGGAGAAATTCCGATTGAATTAGGTTATTCTCAAGGGGTACAAAAGTCTTCTATGTTGTCAGAATTACAATTTAATAAAATTTCTATTAAAATTAAAGAATATGGTGGTTTATATGTGTTCAGAGATAATTTTAGAGTTCTACCTTATGGTAGAGAAAACGCCGATTTTTTGAACTTTGAACTTAGAAGGTCTAAAAGAGCTGGAACCTATTATTTTTCCTACCGAAGAATGTTTGGATATTTAGATTTAACTCGTGAAAGAAACCTCGATTTAAGAGATAAATCAAGTAGAGAAGGACTCATAAATAATGCGCAATACCGCGCTTTCACAAGTGATGCCATTAACTTCTTTATTACATTGGCACAAGACTTTTTTTCGACAGAATCTAAACAATCTGTATTCAGAGATAAATTAAAAGATGTGCGGGAACAAAGCGAAGCCTTACAGGCTGATAAAGCCCGTGAGAAAACTGAAAAAATTGCTTTCACAAAATCTTTGAATAGTTATCCAGAAAAATTGGATATTCACCAAAATAAATACGAAAATTTTTTGAATCTATTAGATGAAAAACTAAATGACATTAACGTTACCTATTCCGAAGTTGAATTTATTTTAGATGAACTTCAAAAAATGGATTTGGAGCGTAAAGATTTAATACCAAAAGTTCCTAAACGCTATAAACCAACTGAAACACAATTTGAACGTCTGTTTAAATTTGAAAACAAACTAAACAGCTTTATTGAACTGGTTAATCCTAAAAGAGAGTTATTAAACAAGAAAGCTTTGGACAAACTGGAGATTAGAGACTTAAAAATTGATTTTACTAAAAAGTACAATGGCTATATTTCTTCTTTAGAAAAATCAGTTAACGAACATAAAGTACAACTCAATAATAAGTTCGGTGCGCTTTCAAAAGAATATAACGAAAGATCCAAACGAATAATTGATACACTACTTGAAAACAAAGAAAAAATTGTCAGCAGTATTGTTTCTAAAGAACAAGTAAATCAAATTAAAGATGAGATTGAAAGAAAATACAACAAACTTTCGGAGGAAACAGAAAGAACACTTATTCCATTAGTTGAACATATCAAACGCCTTTCATTTGACATTGACGAGGAACAAGTACAAGGTGCTTATAAAGCCCAATACGACCAAATGAAATATCAATGGGAACAAACTCGTGATACAGCACAATTGGGGATCGCTGTAGAAATTATAGACCACGAATTTAATCAGTTGTATGCAAAAATAAATAATCAAATAGGTATACTTGGTAGTAATAATACGGTAAAATCAATTAATGAGTTTAGTTTTCTTGAAAAAAACTTTAAACAACTGGAAGACAAATACGCTTTACTATCGCCATTATATAGGATATCTGGTGCTATGAGCAAAGAAGTTTCTTGTAATGCAATTTACAAGTATTTGTTGGAATTTTTTGAAACTCAAATTAAAGAATACTATATCAACTTTGATGTGTCAGATTCGTTTAAAAAACATATTGTTAAAATTAAAGAACCCGTAATTCATACGGTTTTTATAAACATTATCAATAATGCTATTTATTGGATTCGCAATAGCGAAATACGTACAATAAAACTTGATTACCGAGAAGAATCTCAAGAAATAATCATTGCAAATTCTGGAGAAAAAATACCTGATTACAGATTAGACAAAATATTTGAATTGTTTTATTCACAACGACCAAATGGAAGAGGTATTGGGTTGTATTTATCAAAGCAAAGTTTAAACGAAGCAGGTTTAAATATTTATGCAACCAACGATAAAAATTTTAATTCCTTGAATGGAGCTTGTTTCGTGATTAATCAAATAAAAGAAGCAGATGTATAGTCAAAAAGCATTTGAAATATTATACTCGTCAATCAATTCAGCTATATTTATAGATGAGAAAGCAAAAGATTTCTTTTCTGGAACCCCTCCTGATATGTCTGTAATCGAAGAAAAATTATCAGTGGATTTGTTCAAGACTTTTAAAGAAAACGGGAAAAGTTTAGCGGTACATAAATTTGAAGCTTCAAATCTTGAAGATCCTCAAATTTTAGATTATCTCTTTAATGGAAGAGATTTAATTCTTTTGGATTGGGAATTAGCAACAGTAGCAGGACAAGAACATTCATTGAAACTGTTAAATATGGCGGTAAGTGTACCTTACATCAACTTTTGTTGTATCTACTCAAGCTCAGTCAATTTCAATAACATTCCGTTAACCTTAGATGCATATTTTTTGGGATTGAGCAAAGTGGAATTTACTTCAATTAAAGAAATGTATAGCCACCTTCAAGTGGAAGAAACCAAAATTGTTTTAGGCAAAAATAAAGATGAGATAAATTCATTCTTTATTGCTAACGAAATTGAAGTTGTTAGTTTTCCTATTCAACGATTAAGAAATGAATCTGTTGAAATTTTACTTCGTTGTATTTATATATCTCTAGCAATTGAAAAATTCACAATCCCTCAACAACCAATAGAATATCAAGTTTTGAATACGGGTAACGATTCGTTTATTATTAACAACACTTTTGTATTTACATTAAAAAAAGATGTAAATGAAGACAACGATTACAAGAAACTTTTAAAGAGAATTTCAGATGCTGTAATAAAGAATGATAGTGGTTTTTTCCAATTGTTGGGTTTAGAAATGCAATCAATTTTTAATTTAAACGAACAATTCATTGATGAAACTATTCTAAAATCATCAACAGAAGCTCTTTTCCAATTCAGAAATCATCTTAAAGATGATAAAGTTTTTGGCACAATCATTAAAAAACTATTATTAGAACAAGCAACTCTTAAATTGAGAACAGCAAAATTAAAATTGTTGGAAACCGAGTTTCTAGACTTCAAGAGTAATGAACTAAAAACCAAACCACCAAGTGAAGAGGATTTGTTTCAGTTAAATGTTTTTTACAACTCCGTTTCAGTTAAAGGTTTAGATATTGACAGCATTCCAAACTTAAATTTTGGCGATACTTTTAAAGACAGAAATGATAACTATTATTTGTGTATAACAGCTCTATGTGATTGTTATAATCCAAGTAAAATTCAAGGAAATTTCTATTTCGTCAAAGGAAAAATATTTCGTGATTATAAGTTAGCTCTAAAACTAGGGGACACCGCTTTCTTAAGTTTTTTACCTAACAATATTGCAGTTTATTGGGGAGATTTAGAAAATGCTAATCCAGATAATATATCTCAAAACACAAATGAAACACATGAAAATTACCAAATTAGAAAACTGAAAAACGAATTAGATGCATATAAAAAATTTCAATATAAACCTTTCTATATAAAGCCTAAAGTCTATAATGTTGAAAACAATAAGTTGATTGATAATAGAATTAGAATTTGGGAGATAACAAATAAATTCAGGGATGAAGAGTTTGATCAAAACCTGAATTGCTTTGATGTCGAATATATAACTACTCTAAGAAGTGATTACGCTCAAAGAATAGCTAACCACTCATTTGGACATCCAACAAGAGTTGGAGTTAATTTTGCAAAAATTTAATGCGACACATATGGTAGCACCTTTGCATTTTCTCAATAACACAAAGCCAAATAGAAGAATGAAAAAGAACTATCAAACATACAAACCAAGACGGGTACAAAATGCTAAGACAAAACACGTCAGAAAAAGAAGTGCAAAGGTATAACAGCAGTTTTACAGGAAGCAGCATTCTTGAGAATTATAAATTTATTAAGTCATAAGAACCAAATAGAGAAGCAATTTTAGATTTGGTTCATTAATGATCTTTTATTTTAAATTATTTTATTTTTAATCTTTTAATAGTAATAGTTTAGAAGATTGTATTTATTAAATAATACCTACATCATCAATCGGTCTTGAGCATTTTGAAATATATCATATAAAATGAAAAGATCCATTAAAATAATCCTTAAGCAACAATACCATGGGAGGCAAAATATCCAAAGTGGATCCGTTATTATATATAAAGAGTAAAGTTACCTAAAAAACAAATGACACTTCAGGATGCAGGCTAAGAGCTAGTCTCAATGTATATAATAATGCTTGCAAAGGTAGGTGTACGGTAGACCTTGGAGATTTTAAAGCGTTTGGTTTAAATTTGCGATAGGATTATTTTAAAATAATACAGAATTTCACAAATATAAAAAATTAGAATTTAAATATCACAATATTATTAAATTTAAAATATTATACTAAAATATTAAATAATTATAAAATAATATTAAATTGTATAAACTTTATTTTAAAATAGTTTAGCCTTTTAGATTGTCAATTAATTTGTAATATTGTCTGTTAAATAAAGTTACAATAATTAAAGATTTATGGAGACTCATTTGAATTTAGCACCTGGTGAAACCTTAAGCTTATCAGGTTTTGATTCTTTAGGTGAACCAACAATTACAAGAGAAAATGATGGTTCACTTTTATTAACATTCTGCTTTATGCCTCCAGATAATGGTGCTTATGAAGAGAACCTGGATATTGATCTATTTGATGATTTTGATATTGAATTATCAAAGGTACTCGATGTGGAAGTTATTTGGGAAGATAGGGAATTTTTTACTATTCCATTTCCAAAAGAGGACACGATAAGATTATTAAAGAATTATTTAGAAAATTTTTGGAAAAACCTACCCACAAACTAGATAAATAATTTTCAAGTTAATAATTTATTCCAAACATTGTAAATTATTTATTAAGAATTAATTTTTCAATTTCATTTGATTTATCTTTATAACTAATAACCAAATAGTAAATACCCTTATTTAAATTATCAAAGTTAAGCTGCTTAATATTTCCTTCGTGGCTGCTTACCTGCACTCCCAAATAATTAAAAAGTCGAATTTTTAATATTTCATTATTTGTTAAAATATAAAGGTTATTTGATGTAGGATTAGGATAAATGGTAGCTCTTTTACTACTAGTATTAAACTTCTCATTAACGCTGGTTGTAATTGGTTCACAAAAACGAAATAATTCATTTCCCTTAAGGTACACATCGGCTGTAAAATAAAGGCAACTATCGAGAATAACAAAATTATTAGGATATGATGGCTCATTTCCTGGATTTATATCAGCTAATAATTTTGTATTTTCATTGGAACCATCAGATGACCAAAGCTCTTCTCTTTCCTTATGAGCCCCATAACCAGAGAAGTAAATTTTATTATTAAATTTAAATAGATTTGTAACATATGCATTTCCTCCTGGAAAAATTTCCTTAAGTAGTTTAGTCCCATCTTTTGTTCCATCAGTTACAAATAACTCCATATTTTCGCCAGTTGATGTTTGATCTGCAGCGAAATAGATTTTATTATTTAGATTAACCCATGACTGGGTATTAAAATTAATGAATCCAGGAGGATATGGGATAAGTGAATTTGAAAGAAGAATTGTGCCAGTTAATGATCCATCGGTTATATAAAATTGTTGGCCATTGGCAAAAAATAGGCATTTATTTCCAAATGGTATTAGTGAGAAGGGATTATTGAATTGACTTGAATTATTAGTCACTTGAGTTGTACCAGATTGTGTCCCATCTGATTTCCATATTTGCTTTCCATCTTTGTCATCTTCTGCAATAAAATAAAATAGACTATCAACAGAACATGCCGATCTAGTATCTCCTATAAAGTCTCCAGGGTTTATATCTTTGAGCAAATACGTTCCAAGAGGAGTCCCATCAGAAATATAATATTCTCGCCCTTTTGATTGTGTTGTGGCTGCAAATAGCACTTTTTTCAAGATAGGGTTGTAGGAGTACAATTCGGGAAATGAACTCATTTTACCGACTTCTATGTCTTTTAATAGCATTGTATTTATCGAAGTTCCATCAGTAATCCATAATTCCTCTCCATTTTTACCATCATCTGCGGTAAAAAATAAGCCTAGAGGTGTAGAAATACTCGAATAGTAATCACTAATACCACTACTATTGGCATTAATATTTTTAAGTAATATCACGCTATTTAACTTGGTATTTGTAGCATAAAGTTCATAATCTTCTTTAGAATCTTTTGCTGGAAAAATAATAAAGTCATTAAAAAGTTTAGATGAGAATATTCCCGAACTTGAATTGCCAGTATTAATGTCCATAAGTAAAGTATATTTGTCCGATTGTGGATCATAAACAAATGGTTCTTTTCCAGAGATATAATCATTGCCAGTAAAAAATAATTTACCGTTGGCTGAAATAATAGTGGTTTTGAAATCTAAACTACTTTCTGGACCAGGATATAGTTCTTTTAAAGGTTGTACCTGCGCAATACAGTGACTAACGCAAAAGAATACAGAAATCCATAATATTGTTTTTAACAATAGATTATACATATTTTAATTAATTAGATAACAACAAAATTAACAGTGTGCAATATTTTAATAAAATCAGTCTCTTTGATTACAGCAAAATAAACCCCTGCTGGCAATTCACTAACATTTAGATTTATAAATCCACTTGATAACAGATTAATATTTTGAAAAGTATTAATGACTTTCCCTTGTGAATTTAGTAATTCAATAACTACAGTTTTTGCATTTGAAGATAGATATGGAATTGAAATGTCTGTTTTTGCTGGATTTGGAAATACTTGACCAAAATAGTATGAATTATCTTTTTTGTCAGCTTTCTTAACATTTACAAATAATGAATTAATGTTTGTACAATTATAAGCAAGTTTGTTTAATATTTTAATTTCATGTTTCCCAGGTTCACTAAATAATACGGTATGTACTCCAGGTCCAAAGGCTGAATTGGGATAAGCTGACCTTCCAAAATCCCAATAATATTCTTTGAATTCGTCATTGTTAGTTTCTTTCATTTCAAATTGATATATACTTTCTGTTCCAGGTACTTTTGTCATTGTAATATTATCCTCAAAATTAATATTTTGATCAAATTCAAATTCACCAGTAAAAGAAATATTGAAACCGTTTTGACTTGTATAATTTGAAACTGCAAGAAAGTAACTATCTCCTTTATTAACATTTACCGATTTTAGATAACTGTCGGAATTTCCAAAACATCCATTAGATTCTGATATATCAAGTGATTCAGATTTTAGTCCAGTAATCCCCCTACATTTACTATCGTCGTTTATTTCATTACCAAGGTTTCTTCCAGATGCCATACAACGAATTGTTGAAAGATTTGAGCAACTAAACTTTTCATTTGATTTAAATAAAACAAAATCTAGATCATCTTCTATATTATTAGGTATAATCTTAAAATTTAACTCACCTTGAGTAAATATTTTAAATTTTAACCATTGTATATTACCATTTATTGTTTTATTTGGAAAACAACAATTATTGTCAATATTAATATTTCCATCAAGTGGAAATTTATCAATATAGACAATATCTTTTGAACAAATAAACTTTGCATGTTCACAATCCCCTGTTTGGGCAAAGCTCAAATGGTAATTTACTAATAATAAAAGGTATATTATTTTTCTCATAATAATTTTTATATCAATTATAAACAATTTTTATGCCAAATTAAAATTGGCACGATTTTTTCCATAAATTTTACTATTCTTTAATTAAACTATGAATTCGATGAATCACCTACGTGTTATTTTAATCTCCTTAGGGTTTTTATTAGTTTATTTTACTACTGCACATTCTCAAGTAGCTTTTAGAGATAATTCATTGCTATTCAATGATGATAGAAAATCTCATCCAGATTGTACTGAACCACAAAATATTCAAGTGAGTATTATTGACAAGAGTAAACTTTTACTAAAGTGGAAAGGGCCAAAGGCGACAAATAATGGTATAAGATATCAAGTTAGATTTCGAACTGGAGTAAACGATAACAATTGGAATTACATTGACGCGTTTAATGAGAATTATGTTGTTGTACCAAATATTGTTCCTGATTTTGTGTATGAATTCCAAATAAGAAAATTATGTGATGGTCTTGATACTGATTATTCATTAACTAGTGATTGGGTTGAAATTACCAGATCAATTTTAATTACTACTAAAGAACAAGGTGACAATCCTTGTGATGCTTTTACAGGTGAATTTATTAACTTAGGTAATGATACTGCAGTTATAAGAACTCATTACTTTCAGGCTAGTCCATGTGGAGATAGATATAAGTATAGATACAAATTATGTACAAATAATGCTGAATGGATTGAAGGTTATATTTTTGATTCAGATTCTATAATTATAACTTTACCTCCTAATTCAAATGCATGTAAAGCACAGATTAGGAAAATTTGGGGTGGCTGTAATGAAATCTATCAATATTTCTGTCCGTGGAATGATCTTAACGGGACTATGCTACTAGACTATAATCCTGATCCTGATCTTACCTGCGATGGAAGTCAAAGTATTCCACCACCAAATGGAACCACCCCTTTACAAACATTATTAGTGGGAGACAGATTTAAATGTGCAGGTATCCCAATTATTGTCGACAATGTTCAAGCAAATGGGAGTGGTAGATTTTCAGGAAATGGTGTTGCTATTTTGCCTTTTCCGAATTTAAAAGCAAAAGTTTCATTTCAAAATATTTCAATAAATGATAATCATGAAGTGTTTAGTGGTATTGTAAATGGGGTAAACAATAATGCATTTTTTAAACATTATCAAAATGTTGGAAATCCCAAAACAGGGCAAACTTCATGTATAAAAGAAGAAAGTGAATGGGACGAAAATGGCAATAATATCTATACAGGAACTCCATTAGATCGTTTTGGATTTGACAAAAATGGAAAATACAAAAGAGTTCCACCATATGAAGGGTGGGAAGAAGGAGATCCTACTGATACTATATATGATCCGAATGGTTTTGATTCAAATGGAAATTTTTACAAAGGGGGTAAATATGATGACTCTGGATGTTCCCGAGATAGTATAGATAAAGAAGGTAATCCTTGCACGCCTTCAAATAATGGACGCTATGAATGGAAAAGAGATGGTCTTGGAACAAATATTGACGGCGAAAATTTTTTTAAAGATAAGGAGGATAGCTTATCACTAGATATCGCAAATGTTCTTAATGAAATTATAGAAAATGAAGAAAATAATTTAACTGAGATAATTTCCAAATGTACACAATTAAAAAATTCTATCGATTCAATTTCATTTACTAGTCCTTTCGTTGATTATCGACCAACAATTGTTGGAACTACTGAGGAGTATATTCAGCCAGGTCTAAGTAAAGAATTCTATCAAACCCCTCAAAAACTTACTTCTGGAATTTCAAGAAGTGACCCAAAATTTTCTAAATTGGAATCTGATCATGTTGATTTATTTGAATGCGATATTGATGCAACAAAAAAGGATCAATATATAGACAAAGTGAAAACCTTGTTAGGAAAAGAAGATTCAATCAAGCAAATAATATCACAATACCTAAAATACTTTAATAAGGATAGTGTTGAAAAATACAAAGATCAAAGTGAATTTGAAGAATGGATTCGAAGAGAGTTAATGGAAATAATAAAAAATAGAGTTGATGGAATAAGCTTGAATGGAAATATTAAAAAAGACATTAATAAAATCCTGAATAATCAAAATATTCAAGATTTGTTACAGGACGAAGAAAATTTTATTTCTTTTGCTGATATAAATGCTGATTCGCCACATTATAATGTTGACTATAATTTAAAATTCAAATTAAGTCAACGGGATAGATTTATCAATGGTATACATCGAGCATTTTATCTTAAAGAAAATATTGAGAACAGAAATACATTGACAAATTTAGTTGTTAATGAAGAATATCAATTGCCTCTCAAATGGAATAGAGAAGTTTTGGGTAAAGACCAAACTTTATATTTGGAGAATTTATCGATTTCGCCTTCAACGGGTGGTAGCTTTGATCTATATTATATTTTTCCATTGACAACTAATAATGATTCAATAGTATTTGAAGCAACTGGAATAATATTTGGTCCAGGAGGTGTAATTGGAGTATCCCGATTACATTTATTGAAAGATTATAAAGTAAAGCTTTTCAAATCAGCTACTTTGAACATAAAAGGGACAAGTCCATCTACTTTTATTGAATTTGATTGTGATGGTTTTGCGGGAATTGGATTAGAGGCAGAAATTGAATTTTGTCGAGAATATTTAACTCCATTAACACAAACTTTAGAATTGGAAACTGATCCAACTAAAACTGTCAAATGCACATTGAAAGTAGAAATGAAATCATGGACTGATCTTTTCACCAAACTTGATATAGATCCCTTTGCAATTACAAGTTTTCCTGATGTAAGGTTTAAAGTTACTGATGCAATTCTAGACTATAGTGATGGGCGATCTGATGGCGTCGTATTTCCAACAGGTTATAAGAATGGTGAGGCCCCAGATGGCAGTGTAACCAATTCATGGAAAGGTTTTTACTTAGGTCAGTTAACTGCTTACCTTCCAAAACAATTTTCATCAACAAATACTCCACCTCAAATATCTGTCCAAAATGTCATTATAGATGATATGGGTTTTACGGGTAAAGCATCATATCAAGGGACTATTGTTTCATTTGACGAAGGTAATTTAGATGGATGGGGATTTTCTATAAATAGAATTGGTATTAATGTTATCACAAATAAACTTGCTGGTGCCGAGTTTGCAGGAAACTTGGATATTCCTTTATTTTCATGCGATACAACTAGTACAAATGATTGCTTCAATTATATTGCAGGATGGAAAGGCAACTACAATTTTGATTTTAAGGTAACTGCAGCAACCCAACTCAAAGCTAAGTTATGGAAAGCTACAGCAGTTGTTGATCCTGGAAGTATTGTTTCGATTATATATACTGATGGCAAATGGAAAAATGCCGCAGTGCTTTCTGGATCTATTAAAATAGGAGAGTCAGATTGTAAATTGGCCACTCCATATATTAAATTCGAAAAAATAACTTTGAAAAATGAACCTGAATATATTACAATTGGATATTTTGGAGTAAATGACAGTATTGGAGTAAAATTTAGTGGATTTGAACTAACCATAAAGAATCCTAAAATTGTTTCTATTAATGGAAATCCATCCATTAAGTTTTCAACTTATGTTAAATTAGGAGATGGAAGTTTCATTATTTCTGGTCGAGCCGATATTGCTATTGTAGGAGAATTAACCTCAATTGCACCTAAAATGAAATATGGATATAAAGGTATTGAGATCAGTTTATTGAAAATCGAAATGGATATAAAAGGTAATAAAATTAAAGGTGAAGTAACTTTTTTCAATGAAGATGTAAGCCAAGGATATGGAACCGGATGGCGAGGATTAGTAGGAGCTAATTTTAAGAGTTTAGGGGTTTCAGTTACTGCTTTAGGTGTTTTTGGAAAAATGCATGAAGGTACGGATTCAACATATAAATATTTTCTGGTTGATGCAGTAGGAGAATTTCCAGGAATTCCATTAGGAGCCTTAAAATTAAAGGGATTAGCTGGAGGGCTTTATTACCATATGCAGCGAGATACGGCTGTAGATGTAACTTTTGAAGAGCCTGGAGATGAGCCTCCACATGGTCAATCTTTATCGGGCATTGTTTATAGACCTTCAAAAAAAACATTATTTGGATTTAAGATAGGGGTTATATTATGTGCTGCTAAGGAAGAACTTTTCAATGGAAATGCAAATTTTGAAATGAGTTTTAATGAATCAGGTAGTATTGCAAGAATAGATATTTTTGGAAATGCTAGATTCTTTACACCAATAAACAAGAATGCAAGTTTAGCTTATTATGCTGGACCACCCCCACCAGGGTCAGGTCAAATTGTGGCAAACTTATCATTAACATGGGTTCCTGGTAAATTTGTTGGAAATCTAGATATATATTTAAATGCAGCAGATGGGAATCTAACTGGAGGTGGACCAGGAAATTTATTAGGTAGATCTGAAATGCTATTAAATTCTGCAGGAGCTTGGTATATTTGGAGTGGTACACCTTCTCGTCCATTTAGTGTGAATATAGCTGGTGCAAAAGCAAGTTTCTATTTTGATATTGGTAATACACTTCCACCTTTAGCTCCTTTGCCTTCTAAAGTTAGTCAAATGCTTGGAGGATTTCAAAGTACATTGTCAACAGGTGGCGCAGGTGGTGTAATGTTGGGAGCAAGTTTCACATCAAGTTTTTCAGGAAATTTTTCAATATTCTATGCCAGTTTAGAAGCAGGAGTAGGTTTTGATTTGGCTATGTTGAAATATAGGAATTTAATTTGTGCAAATTCCAATGGTGAAATAGGAATTAATGGTTGGTACGCACAAGGACGGATATGGGGTTATTTTGATGGTAATATCGGGATTCAGATTAAAAGGAGAGGAAAGACTAGAAGTTATGATATAATTGATCTATCAATGGCAGCTGTTATGGAGGGAGGATTTCCAAATCCATTCTATGCTAGAGGTGCAGTAGGAGGAAGTTATACTGTCCTTGGTTTGATCAAAGGTAAATGCAATTTCAAATTTGAATTAGGTAATAAATGTGAACCATCAAATGAAGACTATCAAGAAGAGGAATTTACAGCGATTGGCCAAATTACTCCATCTGAAGATACTAAGGAAGTAAATCCAGGAACAAATATTGGAGTAGAAATGATCGTTCAATTAAATACTAAATTGGAACTCATTGATGATACTGGCAAAGGTGAAATAATCGAAGTCAAGTTAAGAAAAGATAGTTGTTTTATAAAATTAGATAATGTCGAAAACTTACCATTCGATATAGAAATCATAAATGGTGGCAACAATATAATATTTAGACCTGTAGATTTTTTGCCATATAATGATACTATTCATTTTCACATTCAAGTAGATATTTATTCAGATGGCCAATTTGAATCATCAGAATATAGAGATTTAGTATTTTATACATCAGGTGAAGTTGACATATTTCCCGATGAAAACATAAGATACAGTTATCCGATAGCTAACATGAGTAACTTCTACCAAAACAATAATATAAATGGTAACGGATATATAATTCTGAATAAAACCCAAACAAATATAAATGCTAAATCAAAAGGTATATTTCAAGCAAGATTTAAAGGAAAGGACTTTTTAGTAATCGCAGATGTAAAAGTGGAAGAAAATAAATTCTTTTTCCCAATCCCTAACTTGCCAAATAATAAAGATTTTGTTCTTGAGCTTCTACAACCAGTAGAAAATAGTAAAAAACAAATAACTGAATTAAAAGTACTTTGCAGTATACCATTTAGAACTAGTAAATTCAATACTTTCGAAGACAAAATGAATATGATTCAAAACACTGAAAATACAATTGAAGGTGCAAATTCTATTTCAACAACATATGATATAGGTGAGGGTTTTGATGAATTAGAAATTAGTGGATCGGCATCTAATGATAGACTAATTGATTTTTACTTGAGGACAAAGCCAGGAAGTTCAAATGTTAAGGGGGATAATCAAACAGATTATATGATAGAGAGTATTCATCCTTATGATAAGGCGATGAAATTAATTTATAATCCATTAAATATTTGTTCATATACTTATTCATTTGATGCTTTCAAGAACATAAGACTACCTCAATTAAGTTATGTTAATGATTCAATCAATGGCAAATTTAGAATACTACTTAAAGGAACTATTTTAATGGATGCTCTTCAATATAGTAATTGGAAAATTCCTGAATTGGTATGTAATTATGCTAAGGCAAATCAACTTTCATTTGATGAAGCAAAAGAATATTTAACTACTGAATGTCCTGATTTAAAAGCTCTGGTCTATAATGAAATTGGAACATTTAATTTTGCTAATTGGAAACTATACATTCATTCAGTATATAAGTTGCCTGGCATGGCTACTGTTCAAAAATCAATAGAAATAAACGTTCAATAAGCAACCACCCTAAATATATCAATTATGAAAAAATTACGCTTATTAAATATTATATTCCTTACAATAGTATGTAATATATTATTGGGTCAGAATTATATTAATCTAGGCAGTTTAGCAGGCTATCCAACAAACCCAAATGCAGATAGAGGTTGGGCAGATTCTCTTCGTGCAAATCTGCCGGTTGAAAAAGTTCCTCAATTCAAAGTGTTTGAATTTAATAATTATTTGCACAATGATGCAATGGGTAATGTGGATGAAGCAATTGCCTTAGCTAAAGCTGCATCTGAAGGCCAAAGTGCGTATCTATTAATTGTTAGAATTAATGCTGGAAATGAAATAAATGCAAGATTTGAAGTTGTTTTAAATTTACCACTTGAGCCCAACTGTTTGACTGAGGCAGACCTTGATGTAAAGGAAACGGAGATAGAGTCTATATTAAATAAAGACAATTTTGGGCCTGAAGCTTTTTCTTCAAATTTGCCAAATGCATTACAACATTTAAATGCATACTTTAGGTTTCTAAAGTATGAAAGTTGCTATTCTGATAAGGACCCCAAAAAAAGCGGTTCAAATTGCAATGTTGACATAGATAAATTAATAAAGTCCTTAAATTTAGATGCAACACGAGAAGCATGGTTAAGGAATAATACAACATTGAAATGTGAAATTCATACTTTACTAATGGCGAAAGGTGGGTACACTGAAAAAAATCTCGCATTAGCAAAATTTGCATTTAACTATTTTTATGACTATTCAAATAATATTTCGATAAATTTTACAAATATAGTTGTTAATTCAGGCTTAGACAAAGGATATTGGCCTGAATTCGGTGAATTAAGTTCAAGTTACAATAATTCATTTGACAAAATACTAGCGAGAGGTCAAATTGCACTTATTAATTCATCGAAAGATTTTAGCACAATTGGTCCAATAACCTATGCAGCTTTATTGGATGCAGCCCACCAAATTCAGGAAATTGTAGATGAAGTAAAATTGGCATTTGAAGGATTGGCAATAATTGTTATGACACCTGATTTGTGGCTAACGACAGGTTTAAGTTTTGCTGCTTGGCTTACAACTAATTGGTATGAACTTACACCAATAGGAGATGTACTTGATATTAAAAATGGATTTGAACAAATTAAAATAGGTAAATATATTAAAGGAGGTATTTTGATAGGCCTTGGTACAGTTTCAATTATGCCAATTGGTAAAGCTGTAAAAATAATAAAAAGTGTCGGCAAAGTGGGATTTAGCCTTACCAAAGTGAGTACGGAGTTTCTTCAGGTAATTAAGGAAATTGGGAGTCCAACAATTGATATGACTAAAAGAATATCAAGTGATATTAATGGAGGAAAGATACATTTTGACGTAGGATCTTATGAACCAAATATAACAAGTGGAGGATACTCTCAATCAATAATTGATAAAATTAGAAGTTACAAAAAATTTTGGCGCATGCACGAAATACGCGTAGCTGAGGAACTCAAGAGAACTCGCGGAGTAGTTGCAGAGCAAGTCCATGTTAATATTAAAAAATGGGACCATAATGGAAATTTAATAGGAGAATCGAATCAAGTTCTTGATATTATTTCAAAAACTGAAGGAAAATTGCTAATATCTGATGCTAAACATGTTCAAGCTGGAGGCGATATTCATTTAGATGGAGATGTTTTTACAAAAAAAATTAGCTACACTAAAGAACAAAAAGTAGGTTTTGATATCATGTATACGCCTGCAACGAGTCCATATATTCTTCAAATTTACTTTACGGGTGATATAACAAAGATAAGAGGACTAATTCCGGAGGCACAACAAGGTGTGAATTATGCTTCTCAATTTCACAGAAAAGTTGAGATTATTTCTAATAAAGCTCATCAGGATATTCTTAAGCAAGATTTAGTTTTCGGTTATTACAAATAAAAATAAAATGACTTTATCAATAAGAAGTATTACTAAAGATGTTTTAGAAAAAATCCAAGCACTTCTAAATGTTAGGAATTTGGAGTATGTTGTCAATAAAAATGACTTTGAAATTAAATTTGGTGAGAATAAATTAATTTTAAAGAATTGGTTTGACAAGCCAGATCCAGGGATCTATACAATCTCAACTTGGATTGCTATAAGCAATGATACTATGAATAAATATCTAAGTGCGGCAAGATTTCTCAATAATAATCTAATAGAATATGGCATATGTATTTATTCAATTCCAGAATCATACTCTAATAAATTAAAATTACCTATTACTGACAAAGTTTCAGAAGAATATCACATAAATTTATTAGCAAATTTAATAGACAGTAATGTATTAGAATGGGCAAATAATCTTTCTTCATTAAATTTACTGGATAAATATTTTAATTTACAAGTTAATACCAGCATAAATACTGAATATCCATCACGTGAAATTTATGGAATTCTCACAAGTGCTTTAGTACAAAATAATGAAAAAGTTAAAATAATTGATCAGAGATTATTTAATATTTCACAAGATACAGGTTTTATTAAAGATAATTATCTTCCCAAATTGCTTTTAGAAAACTTATGCAGAGATTCATATTTGTCTATGGAAGAATTGAATTATTTTATTAATAAACATAATTTGTAGCAAGTAAATTTAATTAGCATTGTGACAATGAAAGTATTTGTATTTAGATAGTAGTATAGTTTTGATTAATTTAATCGATTCAAATTAGATTAAAATAATTGATTTAACTAAAGAAAATAGTATTTCAATAATCAGTTGAGTTTATTATTACTATAGTTAATTTTCATTACTTTTTGAATAAAACCTAATATTTATTATTCTGAAATTGGTTTTTGAGTGGATTCTTTATTGATTCAACCAAAATAAGATAAATTAAATTATGTTAATAAGCATACTGTAGTAATGATAATATGAAATATTGTAAATATCAAGATGTAGGATTTATAAATTTAAAAAAGTTATAAGATTTGGCACAATATTTGAGATATGAAACAAAAAATTAATATGAAATTAACACCCTTAATATTAATAGCTTATTTCAGTCTAAGTTTTTTATGTGATGTTACTGCTCAAGATAGTATCGTAATTGGTATTAAAGCCCATATTCAAAGCGATAAAGTATTGTTACGCTGGGCTCCATTAAATGAAAATTCATTTGATTGGTGTAATAAATATGGTTATAATTTAAAAAGATATACAATTAAGAATAATGGTCAATCTCTCAGTTATCAAGATATGATAGCTTCTGAAGTTTACCTTCTAGATTCTGTTGGACCAATTTCAGATTCCATTTGGGAGTCAATTGACAGTTCTAACTTTTCCCAAATTGCTGCTGGAGCCCTATACGGTGAAAGATTTAATACATTTGACCTTGACACAGCAAATCTTAAGGAGAAAAATAGAGCTGCATTGGAAAAAGAGAACAGATATAGTTTTGGTCTCTATGCTGCAGATCAATCTTTTTTAGTTGCCAATATGATGGCCTTGGCGTTTACAGATACTACAATTCAAAGTGGTAAAGAGTATTTTTATGAAATAGAGCCTGCCAAGAAAAATAATACCGATTATTATGAAAAAACTAGTATTGTAATATCTCCAGCAAATGTGACAACATTTGATCCTCCTCAAGATTTAGATCAATTGGTTGTCAATAAAGAAGTTACTTTATTCTGGCCAACAAATGTACCAGGAAATAATTACACTGGTTATTTCATTGAAAGATCTTCAGATAATATGAATTTTACAAGACTTAATGCTATTCCACATATGAGTCTCAACAACGAAATAAATCCTTTTAATGTTATTTATCAAACAATGTTGCCAGACACAATAAATGAGTTTTACTATAGAACTATAGGGTATTCTCCCTTCGGTTTTGAAGGACCACCATCTAATTCCATAAAAGTCAAAGCTTCTAGAGGAAAAAAAATATACAATAAACAATATAGAAGAAGTTAAAGAACAATCTGATGGCTCCATGAAGATAAAATGGAAACATGAACAGGGAAACGTATCTGACATAATAGGATATAAAATTTTGAAAGCTGTCAATCCTGATAGCCCTTTTATTCAATTAAATAATTCTATACTTCCTCCATCTCAACTAGAATTTACAGACCAGTCACCTTCTCAGTATAATTTCTATAGAATAGTTGCAGTAGATGTAAATGGCTTTGAGCACCCAACGGTTATGCAAGTGGGACAACAAACTGACACAACAGCTCCAGCTGTACCATCAGGGTTTAGCGGCATTGGCTTTAAAACTGGTTATATAGATTTAAAATGGAACAGAAATACCGAGCCTGATTTAATAGGCTATCGTATTTTCTTTTCTAATTTTCCAGATGACGAATATGCAGAAATTTCTAATGATATCATAACTGACACTACATTTTCTTATGAGGTAGATTTAGATAATCTTAGCAAAAATCTTTATTTTAAAATAATGGCATTAGATCAAAAATATAATGAAAGCGCCTATTCTCCTTGGATTCTAGTAAAAAGGCCAGATATAATTCCACCTTCAGCAGCAAACCTTTTTATTGTTGATCCAATATATAAGGGTGCAAGAATTCGATTTATCATGAGTCCAAGTAATGATGTTGAATTTCATCGAATTCAAAGAAAAGAATTTGGGAAGAATTTCTGGAGTATGTTAAAGCAATATGATGGAATAAGAACTGATGTAAATGAAATAGAATTCCTAGACACTACAGCCAGTTATAAAAAATCCTATACTTATCGAGTTGCTGTATATGATGATGGAGGATTGATCACTTATTCTAAAACATTTAAAATTACACCACTACCTCCACCAGTTAGAGGTCATGTCTACGACATTTCACATATTATAACAACCCCACCAGGATTAGTAATAAATGGACAGTATTATGCAACAACCAATCAATTCCATTATAAAGATATACTTTTACTATGGAATTATACAGATATTGAGGACGTTGAAGAGTTTGTAATATATAGAAAGGTGGGAAATGGACCAATGATAACTTTAAGGACAATTTCCTATGATTATTGGCAACGAATGGCTAATTACCCAGGTGTAACTTCTGGTAAATTTTTCTTCATTGACGATGAATTGTTGACAAAGAGGAGTTATCTAAATTCTCTTTCAAATAATGGAGGATCGGGTGGAAATGGAGGTTCAAATGGAGGAGGATCAGGAAATGGAGGTGGATCAAATGGAGGAGGATCAGGTAATGGAGGTGCAGCTTCAACTAATTACGGAAATGATACATATATTTATCAAATAAAATGCAAACATAAAGATGGATCGATGAGTAATCCATCTCAATTGTATACTATAAATTTATAGTCGAATATTTAATACCCTAAATTATATTAATAAAGACAGTAAAGCTGTGAAAGTCAAGTTAAATTGATCGACAATAAGTAGACAAATTTGAAATAAATGAGAGGTTCTTGACAAACATTTAGAACAAGATCTATCACAGAATATGGGATTCCTCATGTTTTAGGGAAAGCAAAAATGAGGCATGACTTTACTCTCCAACAATCATTTATAAAATTACGAACAATGATACGCAGCACTTACTATTAGAAAGAAATTTATAAAGTTTTAGCCAAATCACTTAAACTAACCTAGGTATAAGCTTTTACATTGATTTAAAGATTATTATTTAATAATAGTTAAGACCTGACTTTTAATTTTATTGAAATAAAATGAAATTAAAAAAATAAGCCAGAAAATTGCTCCAAGGCTCATTTACCTCATATTAGTAATCATTTGGAAACAGAACGGCAGTTGTAGACAGTCTGCCTCTGTAATAATCCATATCTCATTTGGATCAAAACCCGTACAAGTATTAAATACATATACAGAAAATATCCTTGGACCATCTAAAACAAATAGTAAATATCATAATACTGTCCAGCTATTGGTGGTTCAGTAGACTAAAGTAATAGGCAACAAATGGTATTTCATTGAAAGTGAATGATGAGTATTTATTTACAAATACTTGATACGCAAACTATACTCTATTGTCTGGTTTTACTAAGTTCTAGCAAAATCACTTAATTCACCTAGGGTCAAGCTTTTATTGACACTTAGAGATTCTTATGTTGACAAGTTTTAGGCCTGAAAATGAATTTTACCTAATAGCTAAAAAAAATGAGCCTGGACCGTGATCCAGTGTCTCATTTGAATTCTATTAATACTCTCTTGGAAATAATATTGTTGTTGAGGACCGATCAACCTCTGTAATGACCCATATCTTGGTCGGATCTTCTTCAATACTAGTATTGGACTTATAGACAGAGAAAATGCTACCCCCATCAATAATGGCTTGTTCATTGCTGCCGTCTTCAGGATCAATATCACCAAAAACACTGTTGATATGTCTTTTGATAGAATGGTGTATGAATTCAGCAAAACGGCGATCTTGTTCCATTACTGATGAAACACCTGCAGTCATATAAAATGGACCGCTAATAAAGCTTAATTGAGTCATAATTGATAATTTGAAGATGAATAAGTGATTAGAATGAAAGGATCTAATGAAGTGTTTGTTATTCCAGAGTACGTCAGTATTACCAAGACATTGAAAGTCTTTCATTAAGAGGGGAATTTACTATGGTTGTAGAACCATAGATTCTTTTAATGCACTCAACTCCATCTTAGAGCTAAACTTGGCTATAAACTCTTCAGATCTATAGTATCACGCCTTTTTAGGATTTGAATAACAAAACCCATTTTCCTTAAGATAATTTCTAAAAGGCTAGGTATTTCCAGTGACCCAGATCCATGTACCGACTAATTCAATGGTAATGTTTACAAAGCCTATTATGGAATCAATGGCATTTCGGTAATTCTGAGAACTAAGTATAGCAGTTTCCATTTCTTCTTCGGTGAGATTACATCCTTTCAGAAGTTTAGCAATAACATAACTATACTCTGAATTAATTTCCTGCAAAGTTTCAGTTCTGCCACCCATATCAGGATGATCTTGCTTAGCCAATTGCTTATGCAGATGCTTTAAGTTCTCAATGGATTGACACAAATCAAAATAATTCATAAAAAAAAGTTTTAGGTGGATTAAAATTATTTTATCCCTACCTAGTCCTGTCTAAGCCTATAATTTTCATTCGGTTAGATGAATAATTAAATTTTGTTTATGAAATTAATTGGACTATTAATGTTAAATAGTTGAAAGGCTAAAGCTGAGTCTAAGCCTAATTTGTTTGAATAATAATTTTTTTATTCTGCATTGGATTTAGTTGTCAATCCAATAATATATTTATGTTCTTAGAAGAGCCAAAATAAACCTAACGAGTTTACCTCTTGGAAAAACCGTATAATCCATCTTAAACTCAAACATCAATTATAAATTCAAAGACTGGGTGGTATGAAAAAAAACACTTTAGGAGTGGCTGGGGGTTGCTGAGGTAGGGCTTGCCTTTAGTGATACTTTGAAAAATGTATATATTAATTGTAAATCATTGGTAAATTTTTACAAATCTGGCTTTGACCTTGGATTGGTAATAGCATTTGGGTTAGAATCGTTCGCAGTTCGTATAATTTTTCAAAGCAAAAACTAAAGTATATTGTGATAGGTTAATGACATAAAACTGAAATCTTCTATGATGGCTTATCAAAATGCAGATTGGGTTTTGAGGTTGCTAAAAAATTTTCAGGTGCATAGTATGAAGGTATGCAGAATTTATTGAAGGATTGAGTAGAGAGGAACGGAATGCCTAAACGAAATGGAGACGAAGTGAATGTACTTATCGAAAGTAAATGCTTAATAAGCATAGCATCCTTTATTTTTGACGGTCCAGTAGAAATAGGGTTAAGCTTAATTGAATGCGCAATTTGAAAAAGCTGGATTAGACTAAAAAAACTAAATATAAATTTCAAATTTATATTTTTTGAACGTAAGTCTTTCTGTAAGTCCGAAATTATCAAAGAGTTACTTTTCGACCATTTTTTTATATTTATTGATAGCATTTTTCGTTTCATACCAATCAATCAACATTGCAACAATAGTTATAATTGATTTAATATATAAAAGCTGTAGTGACATACCGTTCAAAAAATTACAAATCAAGTTACTAAATGTAATGATGGTTAAAGAAATGAATAAGAGCCATAAGATAAAAACACACCTGGATTTACTAAAAACATAAGGAAGTACTTTCTCGAATTGAACAAAAACAATAACTGCAATTTTTATTAATACAAACCAAATAATTATTGCTAGTAAAAGATATAAGTCGTGCTTATGCCATGGATGGTGTAAAAGTTCAGATAGGTCATAAAAGGAATAACTTGTGCTGCCGTAAATTTTAAGTTTACTAAATAATTGTTGTATTTTATGTTTCATAAATAATTAATTTATTTGCACAAATTTCCAACTATGTTTATTGATCTGCAACCATATTAAAGGCTTTGCATTGCTCTATTAGAGCAGTGATTTGAAATTATTGGAATAAAAAGCATAATAAGTCAAATATTCTAATATTGAATATTTTTGCTCTAGAATTGCTAAACAAAGCAATTATGAAGCAAGCTGTGACTTAAAAAAGGTTCTATATATTAAATAAATCGTTGATCTTTGTATAAATATTTTTATAGAATGGAAAATATATACGATATAAATGCAAGGGTTAGGTACAAGTTAGATCAATTGACTGAAAAAGATGGACTTAACATTAAATGGCCAACTCTTTCGAAACTTATTCATTCTAAAATCCATGAACTTAAGTGTATTAAGGTAAAGGAAAAAACACATCATACTCAATGGAATAAAATACATAATGGAGTGACAGACAAAAGGTTAGATTACCCCTGGTGGCAAGAGTTTGAAATAATCGTGGATAGCATTTTGAACGATTTGCAAAAAGATAAAAAAGAGATTACAAATATATTTTTAGAATTAGAAGGATCTAGAAGGATAATTGAAAAGAAAATAAACTATGGTATATTTGCAAATCAAGATAGTTATATACCTAAAGTTTTTGAAGCTACTTATAAACAAGTTTTACCAAATATTAAGTTTAGAACATTACAAAATTGGAGTAATGGATTATTTGCACTTAATGAAAATAATATTAATACAACATTAATTGATTTTGCAACAGCAATTGCAATCAGAGCTCAACTTGTTGATGATGGTCCAATCATATTTTGGCCTTTTTTTGATTTTACTGGATGGTATATTTTAATTAAGAAAGCCGCGCTTGCAAGATTTTGTAAAATTAGTAATATTAGATTATCTGATTTTAGAGGTTTAACTAAAGTTCAGAAAAGAGAATTTTTAGAAACTCAAAAAATTGTTGTTGAAAGGAAAACTGACTTTGAATGGGTTATAAAAAAATTCTGTAAGCTATATGATTGCAATGAATCTAATATAAATGGAAATATAGTAGATATTGATACTAATATGGGCAAAATTGATTTTATAAAAATAGAGGAAAATACAATTTATTGTACCAATCCACTGAATGTGACAGATATAATTATTGATGACAAATATGAAAATGTTGATATTGGTATTTCGCATAGAAATGTAAATGGGCTACTTTGTAAAGAGAGTTATTATAAAGAGAATCAAGCTGTGATCCACAGGTTAATTAAAAATTGGTATTATGATATTCAAATTTTTGTTAAAGAAATAAGTGAGTTAAATAAGAGTAAGCATTATCGGGATCCAGATTTTGAACCTAGTTTTACTATCCAGAATTTGGTTAGGGAGCTTGTAAATGGAACAAAAACAAATATTACTTTAGAAGATCTACCTATTTTATATGAGCACAAAAATTTGTTTTTTAAAAACGCTCAAGAAGGCTTTGATGTATTTTATAATAATATTTTAAATAACGATCTTTTGATTAATAATTATGTGGGAATTGCCAAATTAAAATTTGACGGAGATTTAATTACCGAGGATTATTTGAAAAAAATAGTTGAAGAAACAAAAAATAATATGATTAAAATATTTTTGAGATGAGAAATGGAATATTTATAGCGAGCTTAAATTCTAAGCGTTTAAATGAGGCAATACTGAATGGGAAAAAGTTCCATTTTAATAATGAAATAGATGTTGTAGATGTATTTGTGTTTGATACTTTTGAAGTTCTCAATGGTATATTTTTCAAAAATGAAAATGCTAATGCTCAAAATGCATTTATTGAGAACATAATTAGTAATTTGGAAAATAATTTTGTTATGGCTTGTATTTATAAAAGAAATTTAATAAGATTCACTAAGATAAAAAGCAAGCTTAAAAGATATATTGCATTAGTATATAACGAATATTATACTAATATTGTTTTTGAAAGTCAATGTCGAAATCAAATTTACCAAAATTTACAACCAAAATTAAATAATATTAACATTGAAAATAATAAATCTAATTTAATCGAACTTCTTCTACCATTTTTAGTTGTTGAAATTGCATTGTATCTATATATTTATGATAAAGGACATTATTTAAAAATATTTGGCTTGGAATCTGAAATGGGTATAATAGAAAGTATCAAAACAAAAAAATATCCAACATTTAATAAATATCTAAATTATAATATTGAATTTACAAAAGTATTGATTGATTAACTATGTTACAATTAAGAAACATACAATACAATTATAGAAATAGACTAAGTATATTTGAATTGAATATACCTACTCTAGAATTTAGGGAGGGTATATTGAATGCTGTTTTAGGTAAGAATGGTAGTGGAAAATCAACTTTATTGCAAATTATAGGTGGCCATATTGATTGTGAAAGAGGAGAAATAATTCTTTTTAACAAAGATATAACTGATACTTCAGCAATTAATAGAAGTACAGCGACAGTATTTCAAACAATTTCTTTGTTTCCTCATTTAACTATTAAAGAAAATATTGAATTGGCAATTGAGCCTAATGCGTTATTTGGTAAAAAAAAATCAACACTTGAATTAGGACGAAAAATATTAATTGATTTTAAGTTGAATGAGCTTGCTTACAGATATCCTAATCAATTAAGTATTGGGCAACAACAAAGGGTTGCCATTGCTAGGGCCATTGCAACAAATCCTTCTGTACTTTTATTGGATGAGCCTACATCAGCTTTAGATTTTGAAAGTATTAAGTATTTAAAATCTTTATTACTTGAACTGAAGGCAAAAAAAACAGTGCCAATATGTATAATAGTTAGCCACGATTTACATTTTGTATTGAGCATTGCTGATGAAATCAAATATATTGATAATGGCAGACTTGTGTTTGAAGGAAATAATCAAGCATTTAAAAATTCTAAATATTTTATAACTTAAAAAAAAAAAAATGAATGCAATAAGTAATTCTAAAAAAAGAAATATTAATATGAAAAATTGCTGGATGAAATTACTTTATATAAGTATTGTTACAGTCAGCATGATAGGATGCAATGACAAATCTAGGGACTTGAAATTTTATGGTACTGGGACATTAGATATAGGACAAGGTTGGGATACACTTTATAAGGATTTAGGTATTAAACTAATTTTTGAAGATAATAAAAACGATGTTGGCCCTATAATTAGCAATATGATAAATGGTGCTGCAGCTTTTGATTATGATGTCTCAGGTGTACAAGGTGGGGCTGAAGCTGAATTAGCTAAAGCAAATAAAATATTGCCATGGGATACTACTAAACTTGATAATTGGAATAAAACTTGGGATTGGGTAAAAAGCATACCTCATTGCTATGTTGATGGTAAACTTTATGGTATACCAATCGTGGTAAATGCTGATGCAATAATTTACTTACCTGAAAAAATTGGTTTAGTTACAAGTTATGGTGTAATATTTGATCCAAAAAACAAAGGCAAGGTAGCTATGGAAGATTCTTGGATTAATAGTGTAATATTTACAGCTATTTATTTGAAGGAAAATTCTATAATGACAATAGAAAACCCTGGTGATTTATCTGAAATAGAATTAAAAGGCGTGATGGAATTTTTAATAACAAAGAAAAAGGAGGGTCAATTTAAAGCATTTTGGAGCGGCTGGGAAAATGGATTGAGTTTAATAAAAAGTGGTGAAGTTTATGCTATGACAGGTTGGGAGCCGATACAAATACAAGCAAAAAAAGATGGTATAAATTGTGAGTATGCTGTACCTCGAGAAGGCTATGAGGGTTGGACTAATGATTTATTACTTAATGCTGGGACAATGAAAAATGGCAATTATGAGAATGCGCATAAATTCGCTGATTGGCAAATGAGTGGATTTTATGGATGTTTAATGGCAAGAGAAAGAGGTTATATAGTACCAAACAATTTATCACTTGAGTACGCTAGAACCGATACTACTTTTAATTTTAATGAACAAGTACTAAAAGTGGAACACGTAAAGAATAAATTTTTAAATAGCAAAGTATATTGGCAAAATACAAGGCCAAAAAACTATAAGCTTTATGAGGAATGGTGGGCTAAATTGAGAAATACTAAATAAACACTTATAAGTGAACAAAGCGTTTATAAATAGCAAAGTAATTATAGGAATAGTATTAGTACTGATGATTCCTTTTTTCGCCATGATTGTATTTTCTTTTAGTAATAATGGAATAATTGGATTCAAGGAACTTGCCATACCAGTAAGATTAAAAGAAGTGAGTACAATTTGCTTAAGGTCAATAATTGTTAGTTGTATCGCCTCATTAATTGCTTATTTTATTTCTTATTTATTAGTTATTTATACAAGCAATAAGTTTCAAATTATTTTCTTGATTCTTATTACTTTACCCTTTATAGCAAATGAAGCAGTAAGAGTTTTTTCGTGGCAGAATATTTTGGCTGAAAACGGTTTGTTAAATCATTTGCTAAGTTTGGTTTGCAATAGAAACATAACTCTATTTAATTCTTCTAATGGTTTTAATATTTATCTAACTATGATTTTGACCTGCATACCCTATGCAGTTTTCATTTGCACTGCTACTCTTAAAATTATACCTGATGAATATTGGAAAGTTAGCAATGACTTACGATTAAATCAAGTATGTAAGTTTATAAAAGTAGGTTTACCAATGTCGATAACATCAATTTTGGCAAGTGTAATAATTACTTTTTTTATTTCATTTGCACTTTCATCTGAAGTTAATTTTTTGGGCGGAGCAACGAAGATTAGTACAAGAGGTTTTATATTAAGTTTAATGAGCGCAAATAGATTTGATGCTATCTTTGCATTTGGATTTATTATTCTAGCTCTAATTACATTGTTTTATTTGTCATTGCTTTTCTATTTGAGAGTAAAAAAAACAATAAATTTTGAAGTTGATTAAAATAATTTTAATACTAATTATTGGTGTATTAACAATACCTATATTTTCTTTATTTGTATTGTCTTTTAACTCCACAGGTGGACAAAGTTTGAGATGGTATTATGTAATATTAAACAACCAAAGCTTTGTGACAGCCTTTGTAAATTCATTTACTACATCTCTAATTGTTTCTATTATTTCATCTTTAATTTGTTTTTTAATCTCTCTAGCTTATTTTGATGAGAAGACAAGAATTTTAGTAATATTTATTATATTACTTTTGGGCTTAATGCCTCCAGACATAAGTTCTGTAACAATAAATAAGTTAGCACAATTAATTGGATTCACCAGTTCTAATTCCCTATTTCTTTATTTGGGATTAATACTTTATTGCTTACCGTTTGGTATAATATTATTATGGACTAGATATTATTTTATAGAAAAAGGCATATTTGTTGCTAGTGAAGATTTAGGTTTAAGTAAGAAATCTATCATTTTTAAAGTTATAATACCAATATCAAAATTTGCTTTAATTAATGTTTTGCTTTTCACTTTTTTACTATCTTTTAACGAATACACAAGAACATATTACTTAAGTGGTTCAATGGAATATTTAAGTGAATTTCTAAATGGAAAATTAAGTTCTGGTACAGATAATTCAATTTATGCTGGGGCAACTATATCCATTGTAATAACAGTATTAGTAATATTATTTTATGGTCTTTATCATAATTTGATTAAAAGAAATATTTAAATAATATGATGTAAAAATTGTATTATTATAGAATTTAATTTGAAATTTACAAAGTGTTTATTGAAAAATTATGAGAGATAAAATTTTCATTTAAATTTAGTAGAATTAGGAATTTCATCGTCAATTCATTTATTACAATAAATGACTGAAGTGAAAATTTAGCCTTAATAGAAACCCAAAATATTTAGACGTTGTTCATTTTCTTTTGTAAACTCTATGATTACGATCAAAGAAAACCAAATAAAATATCATTTTAGCAACAAACCCAAAAACTCTTGCTTCCTCGAAAGTTTTAAATTGATACACTGTTGGGCAATGGTCAGGATTAATTTTGCTTGGATCCAATACTAGGCATTTTAAGAAGTCCGATTGAGATATTTTTGTGTCTTTGAATTCTACTTCATGGAAATGAAATGAATTCTCAGTTGATAACTCCAAGTATGATTTGTTAGAAATGCTTTTAAAACTATGAAATAATCTGTTGTAATCCTTTTTTGTATTAATTAGATTGGAGTTAAAACAATAGTCAGAATTGTCTAAAGAAATAAAGTCAAAGGCAAATACTGGTTTGTGTTGCTTTATATCATGCAGTCGATTTGCAGCTTCCCCGAAAACGTATTTTTTAGAAATATCAAGATTATTGACGGCTGCTAATGGATTTGGTATGTCAAATTTCGCTTTGTTCTTATTCTTGGACATTGACTAAAGATGAATAGTAAGACTTCATCAATCTTTTGTCAATAAGAACAGAACTATGATCAAAGTCCATTAACCCTTTTCTAGCTTCTAACCACGGTTGTTCAGAATGGCTCAAAGATTCTAATTGAAATGAAGTAAGAGAACTGTATTTATGAAGTACTGCAAAAATAAGATCTTTTTGCTCTTTTTCGAGATTTGATGATTTTAAAAGATTACGCATTTTATCTGATGCAGTTTGTCCATCAGAATATTCATTTTTTATCGCTGAATATCCAAAACTTTTAAACTGTTGGTAAACTTCAGGAATTACTGGACCATGAACCCAAGCTTCAAAATCTTCTTCAATTAAAGAAGAATGATACACCAATGACCAAGCTTCCACATAATAAAGAAGTTTTTGTAACTTCTTATTTGTGATCAGATCACCTATGTAATCAAAGTGAGTAAGAATAATATTTGATACTTCTAAAGCTTTCATTTCGGGTGCAAAATTACAAACATTATCAATTAAACTGTAAAAAACTTAATAAAGTTTAATAATATAATATAAATCTGTAAAGTAAAGTTTGTAACCAATTCAAAACCAATGAAGTGAGTTTTTATAAGTTGTTATGAATTTAAACAGCAAACATTCAATAAAAACTTTAATACCTCTATAAATATCAAATTTCTCAATCTTTTATTAAATGTCAATAAAATTCGAATATGCAACTGGAACAACAAACACAACTTTCTTTTTAAGTATTTATATACTCTTTTAGTGTGCTTTATTAAGCTGTTCTAAATAAGTGTTTTTATCCTTTGCCATTACTTCTTAGGTGGTTTAGGTTGTATTGGTAATTCTAAGCCGTCTATAATATCATTGCCCTTTATTGACCTTTCAAAATCATCGCAAAGCTGGGTTAAACTGTCGTTGGTTTCTCGTTTGAAAAACTCGCCCAAATCTTTATTGATGATTATGTATTTCCTGCAAATCGTTGAGAAGTCTCTGTATATTTCATTTTGGCTAAATGCTGTACCATCATCTGTAATTTTTGCAATTAACCTTTTCCCTAAATCGTCTGTTTTTATGAACTCAAAGAAGGTTTCAATTTTTGCTTCAAAGACTTTTATCATTTCGGCAATTACTTCTTCCTCTTTGTTTCGCTTCTCAATTACTTTAAGGATGTTGTATTTGAATTTATTATCGTCTGTGCCGGTTGTTCCTCCCTTTACACCTCCTATGGTTTTGTCCTTGGCCTGAGGCTCTAATGGTGCTACAATGCCTATTTTATTATCAAAGTATATTTCAACATCGTCTATTATGTCGGTTGGTTTGTAGATGTTGTTATTCTCATTATTGTACTTACCCAAAAAGTCTAAAAACAAAGCTTCGCTGTGCTTTGTATCCAACTCAATTACAAATTCAATAAGGTTTAAAATCTTGAAATAATTATTGATAGTGCATTTTAGCTTTTTGGCATCCCTCTGTTGGCGGTCAAGTTTCCAACTTGTGCCCAACGAAAATTAAATACATATTGCACTAAAATTCATGAATGATTTTTCATTAATCTAGGGTTGGTATTGTTACTAATTCAAAGTATTTGAATACTTTTTCTACTACTCCAAATTTCTTATTATTCATTACAATCTTCTCTAATAATTATTTTTAACAAATCCAAATTAATTTGTACCACTTTAAATTCATCAATTGAGATTTTGTCTTTGTCTATGAATTCAGGTAAGCAAAGCCTATTATTGTAATGATCAATACTTGGGTAAATAGTATATGTTGTCCCGATGGGTGTTTCGATATAAAGCTCTCCTGTCCCACTTACATAAGCTGGAATTGTTCGAATTTGTATTATGTTGTCGACTTCCGATGTTACTGATTCTGGAAATGTTTCTATAATCAATGGTGGCTTTGAAGTTTCACGGTTAAATTCTTTGTAATTAATTCTCATTAAAACATCTGTAAGGTCAAATCCTTCTTTTCGTAATTCTGCCAATTCAATATTGTGTTCATTTGCAAACTCAATGGCTTTTTTTTCAAGATAGTCGTTTACCTCGAAATTTCCAATATCTGAAAATTCTTTTGCTTTCCTAGTCCAATTTTCATACCCGTTAAGATCAGGAAACAAAATCACCTTCCTTCCCTTTAAAACCTTACACCTACCATAAGTCAAATTCTCAAGACCACCAGTCGCTAACCAAATAAATTGCGGAAAATAAACACTGGCAATTATTGCGGTCTTTTCACTTTCAACTATTGCGACCGGTTTTGATTTATCAAATAACAAATATTCTCCAAACAAACACTGCCTTAATTCAAAATCTGGAAGTTTCAAACTGGAGTGAACCATTGAAATATGACTGAATGGTTCTTTTATTCTTTTACCTGTCGTGGTATTGTAAAGCATTATTTTCCCAGTTCTAACTTTTCCATTAATATCCTTTTGCCAAAATATTGTTGCTCCTGCTTGGCTTTCATAATTTGGATAATCTTTGTGTTTAAATCTATGTTTTGAACTACCGATGCAATATTTGCTTACTAATTGACTGGCAACTTCTGAACCAAAGTAATGAATGAGGAATTCCACAAAATTGTTTGACTTTGATATTTGAAAACCATTTTGGTCTATTTGAATAGACTTATTGACAAGTTCGTTTGGGATATGGGAAAAAGTTAATGGCTCTTTGTCCGTGGTAGTTTTTTTAAGACCTAGAATCTTATTCTGATAAAAGTTCTCTGATTCCAAGACTTGAATTCCTGCTAAATTTAAAACTTCATTGACTGCTTCAATGAATGTTGTTCCATTATGCATTATAATAAAATCAATTGCATTTCTACCTTTTGCGCCACATCCAAAACATTTATACCCACGACCTGGGGTTACAAAAAATGATGGAGTTCGCTCTTTATGGAATGGACAAAGTCCCTGGTATCCGTTCCTATATGGTTTTAATTGAACATAAAGCTCGACAATTTCTAACAATGGGACCTCTTTAGCAGCATGTATTAATTGTTCCGATATTTTCATACTTTGTTTTCATTATTGTCCCTTTTGTCCTTAATGTCCCTAAATATAAAACAGAGGACAAAAGGGACAAAAGGGACATTTAGCTTTTGAATTTTTTTTCATAATTCCCGTGAGCAAGTTTTTTAAACAAGTTTTGATTCAATAAAAACCTATCAACTGCTTTTTCATCAAAACAATTTCCGTTTCGACTTTCAACTTCCTTACCTATTGCTATAGCTTCGGCAGTGGTAAATCTATCAGGTATAGCATTATATAAATTCTGTTTATCAATTGTTAGCATAATAGACGGATTACTACTTTGCAATATGTCCAAAACCTTCATTACATTTCTTTGAAAATAGGTACAAAGCTTTGCCGCACCTTGTACCGCTGTTAATGAAATTTGGTTTGTTTTATTGTCATTCATTATCTGTAATGTCAAAGCCAATCGGACAAAATGAATATCAAACTTGCTCAAAACTTCGCCTTTTAGACTATCCGCATTATCATTTACTAGCTTAATATGCTCTTTATGCCAATCATAAAAAAAAATCTTAGCCTCTGGACTCCAAAAACAAATCATCGGCTTCGAATGCCCTGATTCATCATCGACAATTATTGGATTTGAGTGCCTATAATTATATATCCATTCGCTGTAATCTTTTAACAAAGTTTCATTTAATTCAATATCATTAATGGGCTGCTTGTCTGAAAATTCAGGAAAAGCAAAAAGGAATCTTTGAATAAACCCATTATCAGATTTACCAGCTGGAAAAAGTTTTGGTAAAACTCTTGGTTGTAAACCTCCTATAATATTAATAAATGGTTGCGGCAACCACAAAGGTATTGGACTTTTAACTCGGTCAATTGATGTCGGCTTACTACTCCAAAAAGAAAGATAAATAGTAGTCTGGTCTCCTTTGGAATAATTGTTCATACCCTCAAGAAATGTTGCTAATTCATCACTTACAACTACACAACCACGATCATTATCTGCCAATCTTTGGTGTAGTATTTCCGGGGTAAAATTATTCAAAACAGTTTTTACTAAAACAGGTTTTGTGTTCCCAGAGTGACTTTTTCTTTTGCTTAATGCCTGTATTGATTCATACTCTTCAAATTCATTTTTGAATTTTTTTATAGAAGAATTGTCAATTTCTTGAAATGGCTTAAACATTAATTCTAGAGAATGGCTTTTTGCTGCACCTGGATTTCCAATTTGGGCAATGTAAAAACTAGGAAATTCAAACCATGATTCCTTAACTTTTACCTTAGCACTTTTCCCAATGGCTGTTGAGATGGCCGAAAGTATAGCAGTGCCAGTATAGTCACTTGGAAAGTTCAAAGATTTGCTGCATTCAATAATTAACTCTCTGAATGGATAAGGCAAAATATCAACAGGAAAGGGGTTTTCTTTATTTTCAGTTTCTTCAATGAATTCATTGTTAAGTTTTTCAAATTCAGAATTAATATCTTCAAATTTATTACTATTTATGAAATCAGATTTGGCTTTAGGCTCTTCGCAATTTGAATGTTTGTTCCGTTCATTTAACGGGGAATTCTCTGAGGCATTCATTTGATCCTTCATTTCCTATGTTCATTTTTTATTTTTAAATAACTTTCAGGGGAAACTTTCGGACCAGTTAAAATGATCTTCTTGCCTTCTTTGAGCCATGTATCAATTTCCGATTTTAGAAACCGAAGTTTTTTTGCACCTTTATGGAATGGGATTGTTCTGTTATGAATCCATGAATAGACTGTTGCTTTAGAAGGTTTGTCTGGTAAGTATTCACAAAGTTCAGCAAGATCATACCAGTAATCGGAATCTTTGCACTGGTTGCTCCTATTCTCTATGAGAATTTGTTTAATACTAGCAACTTCATAATAAAGCTCAGAAATTGCTTTTGGCAAGTCATTGTAAGTTAAGTTTTTTTCCATTGTCCTATGATTTTGTTATATTTCATAGGGCAATATTATAAGGTGGATAAGTGACTACAAGGTGGACAAGAAGTGATTTTGTGACTTACTTATTTTTTTTCATAAGCTGTTCCCAATAGGAAGGCTCTTGGCTTAATCTCTTGTAATTTGCGGTTTTACGGAAATCATTTTTATTTGGATCGTTTAACATTGGGAATACTTTGGTAAGAAAGTCAAAAAGCGTTTCAGGAAAGTCCAAATGTGGATATTTGTCTTTAAACATCAGATAAAAAGAATATCTTAATTCTCCTGATTTTAGATGATTTGATTTGATGGGATCAATATTTAAAGGTAATTTTAATGTTTCCATAAAATAATTCGTATAATCAAGAAGTCTTAAATAGTCTTCCTCCTTGAGATATTTTTTACCAGTTATACTCTCCCCATTCAAAAAAAACAAATATTTTTCAGCTAGTGATATTTCTGCTTTAATTGGGTTTTTATTTTCAATTGTATTATTAAGCTGATTAGTATTTATTTCAGGCTTAGGATTAAGTATTTCATTGGAAGAATTTGCTTGTTCTATATCCGCGGTTTCAATTTTATTAGTTATTGTTTCAGGTATTGAAGGTGGAGGTAACTTTTGTTCCTCAACGCTGCCGCCAAAATCTAAGTTGTTTATTAGTTGAATAATTTTTTTAAAAAATTGCCTGTAGTGTTCTATTTCTTTCGTCGATTCAAGTATGAAGTCTATAATTGGACATTTAGATCCATCATTATAGTAATAGATAGCATTATCAAATGCATGATATGGTTCGTAATAATTTAAATCCAATTCTTGAATATTAACAAATTTTTCTAAAGAATATAGAGAATACCGAAATGTATGTTGAATAAAATCAGCTTTTTCACCATCTGGGTAAAATTTCTTATAAATTATTACTAAGTCATTTAGAATTCCTTCAAATACTTTTAAATCAATAATATGTAAAAATGCTATATATTGTGTTCTTTCAAGATTGTAAACTTTCCTTTCATAATATTTCTCTTTGATATTAATCCAATTATGAAGAGTTTCAATGCATTCAAATTTTTTATTATCAGGAAATTCACATCCAATTATAAATTCTGAAGTAAATAAATTTCTATTTCCAAGTTCTTCCATTCTAATGGTAATGTTTTTTATTTCCTACTAATATTGTGATAAATTTTAGCTCATTATTTCTGGTTTTTCTTAAAATTCTCAGCCTGTTCAAAAATCTCTACATACACCTCGTCTCTTTCAACTGGTGGATAACCAAATTCGTCAAGCAATAAAATAAGTCCAACTTTTAAAGCTGATTTTATGTCATCACGTTTATTCCAGTCAGGGAATTTGGCTTGTCCGTCAACTAAGTCTTTAACGGCTTTTGCCAATTCAATCATTTTGTCATCTGGATATTTGAAATCGTATTTCACACACAATTCTTTAAGAATGTCGTAAAATGCTTTTTCTTCAAAGTCAATTCCTAACGCATCTCCTGCTGAAAATTCTTTATGGACTTCCCAAATTAAATCGGTCAAGGCGTTTGCCATTTCTTCATAAACTTCGCTTCTCAGAATGTCGTTGGCATCACGGTTGTTGTAGCGTTCAACAAGTGCTTGCATTTTTTTAGTAAAGTCGATTCCTTTTACCCGATTAACTTTTTTAATTTCACTAATCACTTTTGCCAATAACTGTTGAAGTAATTTTATTTTGGTATTTGGTAATTTGATTTTATCAATCTTTGCCAAATAATCTTCATCAAAAATGTCTTGTTCGGTTTCTGCTTCGTTACCAAGTTTGAAAATTTCTTCTACACCTTCACTTTGCAGTGCTTCCTTTATCATTTCCCGAACTTTGGCGTTCATCTGTGCTGTATCGGGTGCATTGCCTTTAGTCAGTTTAATAACGATGGAACGGACCGCCAAATAGAAATGAGTGAAATCTCTGTCTGCCTGAGTTAATTGTTCACTTCCTGCACAAATGTCATATGCAGCTTTCAGTCGCTTTACTAATCCCATAAAACGAGTTTCAACATCTTTGGTTTGCTGCACAAATTCTGCAGCGAGGTTTAATGTGTGTAATTGTTGAATTGTAGTGCCATTAAAATATTTAGAATTGTCAAACTTATGAAACAATTTAGCTAAAAGGTCTAAATGATTTCTTACAATGATGATGGATTCTGCAATGTCTTCAAAATTGTCTTTGTCGCCTTCGCTGTATTGCTTCAACGCCAAATTCATTTGTGTTTTGATGCCGATATAATCCACTACCAAACCTTTGTTCTTTCCTTCAAACTTGCGGTTTACTCGTGAAATGGTTTGAATTAAATTATGTCGTTGAATTGGTTTGTCAATGTAAATACTATCTAAGAAAGGCACATCAAAACCTGTGAGCCACATATCAACGACAATAGCAATTTTGAAATTCGATTTTTCATTTTTGAATTGTCTGTCAAGTTCTTTGCGTTGGTCTTTTGTTCCCAACAAATCATACATTTCTTTCGGGTCGTCTTGTCCTCTAGTGGCAATGAGTTTAATGCGTTCTATTGGTTTCAGTTCCCGTTTGTCTTTGTTGGTAAGTTCTGCACCTTCTTCAACTGCTCGTATTTCGTTCCATTCAGGTTTTAAAGTAATGATGTTTTTATATAACTCATAAGCAATTTCACGAGTACTGCACACAAACATTGCTTTGCCTTTTACAGTTGAACCTTCCGCAACTCTGTTCTCATAGTGGTTTACAAAATCTTCGGCAACGGCTTTTAAACGGTCAGGATCGCCAATAATGGCATACATCTGTGCCATTTCTTTTTTGCTTTGCTCAATCTGATTTTCATTACTGCCTATTTCAGCACATTTGGAGTAATAATCTTCAATGTCTTTGAGTTTAGAGTTATTCAACAACACTTTGGCGGCTCTGCCTTCATACACAATTCTAACGGTGATTTCATCTTTCACCGATTCAGTCATTGTATAAGCATCTACGACTTTTCCAAACACATCAAGCGTTGCATCTATGGGTGTTCCTGTAAAACCAACAAAAGTGGCATTTGGTAATGAATCGTGTAAGTATTTGGCGAAGCCATAAGTTTTGGTAACGCCTTTCTCGGTAACTTTTACTTTTTGGTCAAGGTTTACTTGGCTTCTGTGTGCTTCGTCCGAAATGCAAATCACATTGGGTCTATCTGTAAGCAATTGAGTGTCCTCGGTAAACTTGTGAATTGTGGTCAAGAAAACGCCTCCGCTTTTTCTGCCTTGAATTAATGCTCTAAGGTTGGCTCTGCTTTCTACACTAACAACAGTATTGTCTCCGATGAAATTTTTAGCATTGGTAAATTGTCCCGAAAGTTGGTCGTCTAAATCGGTGCGATCGGAAATCAATACAATGGTTGGACTTTCAAAGTATTCGCTTTTCATCAGCAACCTTGTCAGATATAGCATTGTATAACTCTTTCCGCAACCAGTAGCACCAAAGTAAGTTCCGCCTTTTCCATTTCCTTGGGGCTTTTGAGCTAATTTGATATTATCATACAAGGCTCTTGCTGCATAGTATTGCGGATAGCGACAAACAATTTTTTCGTTCTTCTTTGAGCTATCAGGAATATAAATGAAGTTACGAATGATATCTCGCAAACGGTTTTTGTGAAACATTCCCTGAATTAATGTAAACATACTGTCTATGCCATCCACATCTTTTGCCAAACCTGCCACTCTACGCCAGGCATAGAAAAACTCATAAGGAGCAAAGAACGAACCTGCTTTGTTGTTTACGCCATCGCTGATGACACAAAAAGCATTGTATTTAAACAGTTCGGGAATGTCTCTTCGGTATCGAAACGTTAATTGTTTGTAAGCATCATAAATGGTAGCTTCTTCACGAATGGCAGATTTAAATTCAAATACCACCAAAGGCAAACCATTGATAAAAACAATGCCGTCTGGGATGCGTTTTTCTGAACCAAGAATTTCTAATTGGTTTACAAACTTGTAAATGTTATTGTCATGTGGATATAGCTCTTCAGGTTCTGATGCTATTGAAATGACTTTGTCTGCTTCTGGTTGGCGGTGTTTGTTTAAGCCTGCGTAATTAATCAGTTGAATGTAAATGTCTTTTTGGCTGCGGTCTTCTCGTTTCAGAATAAAGCCGTCAGAAAGCATTTTTAAAAATGTTTTGTTGCTCTCATAAAGGTCGGAAGCGGAAAGGGATTTGAGTTGCAGAATAATAGATTTGGTTTCGTTTACTGTAATGCCTTGACCAGCGTATTGAGTTAAAAGAAATGTTTCTAAATCTTCTTCTATCAATACTTCATCAAGCTTACGAGTTATCCTAATACCCAAGTGGTGGGGAAATCCTTCTTGCCCCAACAATTCGGTAAACGCCTTTTCTAATTTTTCTTCTGTGAATTTCATTGTTGATAAAATTTATCATCCTCCCATTTTGCAGGATTTTTGATTATATAATTCGAAATGGTTAGATACGATTGTTCATTGCGAATGATGTGTTCATTATAATTGAATTGCCACAATTTGCCATTAAATGGTGTCCACCCCAATGTTTTTACCCCACGAATATATTCCACCGTAACAATGGATTGAAACACCCCAACCATATCGCCAACGGTTTTTCCCGTAGGGGCAATCCTTTGTGGTTGCCCTTTTTGTGAATCATCATCATTTTGTGAATCTTTGTAATTATTGTGGGCGAACGTTTCATTTTGGGCGACCACAAGGGTCGCCCCTACAATTTCCAAAATGGCATGAAAATGGTTGGGCATTACAATATATTCGTGTAAATGGATGTTTGTAAATCGTTCGGGCAATTTCAACCATTCAATTTCAACCATCGTTCCCGCATCATTACATATCATTTGTCCATCAATTATTTCCCCAAACAAACACGCCCTATCCTGGACGCATATCGTCACAAAATACAACCCTGACTGTGAATAATCATATCCTTTCAGGCGGATGGATCGGTGGTGGTGGATGTTTGGGCTGTATGGGGTCACTTATTAAATAGTTTAATTAAAAATCAATAGTTATATGTTCTTTTTCAACCATTCTTTAATTGGCGAAATTGTATTTCCTTTATCTGAAGGAGTAAAAACATAAAACCCTTTTGATATAAATGTACCATCCTTATATTTAGTTGTACCATCCCTATATTCTATGTATGGATATATTCGTAAATATTCTGCACCGCTAAAATTTTGATTTGTTTTATTTATTGGAAACAAAGCTATATGCTCAATATATTTTGCTGCATCTCCTAAGCCTAACTCCCAATTACACCATTTCGAATTGATTGCATCTTGCGTTGCAATCAATATAAACTTATTTGAAGATTTTATTTTGTTTTTTAATCTTAAAGCTGTTTCCGAATTTGTATAAGCTGGCATTTCTTCATCCATCCAATCAACATAAATGTCTACACATTCTTTCTTTAAAAAAGCTATAACATCCTGAAGAATAGCAATTTCATCGTGCTTGTGAGAAAGAAAAATCAAAGGCATTGATCTATCTCTAGATAAACTTTCTTTAAGATTTATTATATTATCTTTTGTATAAGTTTTGGTTCTATCACGATATCTAGAAAGTTCTGATTCTGTAATGAAACTCATAAATTATTGTTCTTTTTTTATAATATACTTACTAATGTCCTCGCTTTTAATGTATGCATTTTCTATATAGTATGAAGGATATTTTAGAAATTCATCTTCATCAACCATTGTTATGTATGAACCATTTAAAGAATCATAAGTACTACAATCATTACAGTGTTTCAATGGGGGATATGAATTGTAATGATTTTTATAAATAATTGGATATAAATACTCATTTCTAAATTGAACAATCCCATTTCCATGAATATCGTAAGAGTATTGTTTTAACCAATCAGTTGAACCATTTACTTTCATTATCACACCTACAACACCATTTGTTAATGATACCCTATCTTTTCTTCTATATTCATGTAAGGAATATTCAATTTCCCAATCTATCCATTTGCTACTAATCATATTTGGAGAAATTATTAAAATTGTAACAGAAGTATTATACATCATATCTCTCAAATTTCGTTTAATATTTTCTGTTGAAGTGTCAGATAAATCAGGAGAGTAAGATGTTTCGCCTTGATAATATGTTGCATCACCTCCTAATGACTGCAATATTTTATCTCTTAGATTTCTTGCCTCACTATATTTATATGATATGAATGTTTTACGTGCCATATTTTTATATTTTATCAATTAATAATTTTTGAAATAAACTCATATAGCCATAATCTTTTACCAACCTTTCATTTTTATATTCTTCGGGCAAAAGGTTATTGTAAACTATTCCTGTTGCTGCACCGGTGCTAGCCACTGGCAATAAAAGTGCATGGGGATGAAACTCTCTAAACATGTTGAATTCAACTTCAATTCCGTCCATACCTCCTATAAAAACAGCAGCAGCAAATTTATTTTCAGTTAACATCCTATAACGCAAATGCTGAATACTTGAAGGGATATCTCCTATATTTTCAGTAAAAATTATATTTTCAAATTTTGCATTATCTTCCGGAAAACGGTCTTTAAAATACAAAGATTGATATAGAGTTACGTGTTTCTGAATTTTCTTTTTCAAGTCTCTATTAATTTGTTCTTTCTCTACTTCTGAAAGCTCAATTTCCCAATCATCTCTTTTCAAATTGTTAACAATCAATCTTTCTATCACATAATATATTAAAGGTGTGATGGAAGGATGGCCACCCCAAATTAATCGATATTTTGGCAAAGCAATTGATGCCAATGCAATCACAGCATCTCTTATAGCTATTATATCTGCTTTGTCGTAATATTTTGGATGCCTATCGGGCAATGGAATACTGGCGGATAAAAATATGTTGTTCATTAGATAGTATATTTAGAAAGCTCCACATTAAAATCTTGTTTTTTTATTGTGCGTATTTTTAAATAGTTATTTAACCAACCCAAATGTTCTAACCAATAATCTCTAATTGACATTTCATCATAGATTAAATGTATAGAGTCGATTTCATTCTTTTCTATTTTTGATATTAACTTTTCAGAATTGTGGCAATTAATAGATTGTGGCACACCAACTGTTGGAATGTAAACAATCCTTTTACCACTTACTAAATCTTGTGTAATGTACCTGCTAAATTGTAGATTTACTTCTACATGATTATTATGGGCGGCTTGGGTAAATTCAGTTATTAATGAATCCTGCCTAGATGCTAGATTTCTAGCTCTAGTACTTTCGACAAGATTAATAATTTCATCTAAAATAACACCAATTAATCTCCCTTTAGTCAAATCTGCGAAAAAAGGTTTGTCAAAATCACTATTTGTTAGTTTTTTAGAATACGCCAAATGGGCAAAATCATCAAAGTCGCTATCTGGCCAAATCAAGTGTACAATACCTATCCTTTTAAGATGCGCTTTTTCTAACTCTTTATTACACCATTCACTTTTTATGAATCCTTTGGAGTTAAGCATTAAAATCACATCACAATCAGTCATTCTATGCCATAACTCCTCTTGAAATTCTTCGCCTTTATCAACAGAATGTGTATCAAGAAATACATCAAAATTGTTTTTTTCCAATAACTCATAGAGTTGTATTGCAATATTGGTAGACTCACTTCTTTTATATGAAATAAATATTTTTCTATTTTTTCTTAAAAGTTCGAAGCCTTCTAAAATTAAATTGCTTATTTTTTTTATGTTTTTATCGTATTTTAAACCATTTTGGTTGGAAAGTATGTCTGGCATCTCTTTACTGAAGTCATTTAAATAGATAGGCAAAACGACATTTCCATCTAATTTTTGATTCTTTAAAATTTCCTCTGTTTCTTTATCCAAATTATCTTTGTGCCCAGAGTATATTACATAAGCTGGTTCTGCTCCTGTGTATTCAATAATATTTTCCTTTTTAATTATTTTAAGCAAATCTTGAAGTAGCTTTAATTCATCAAACCTATCCGCGACTTCAGCTTTTATTTTACTGAATAATTCTTCATTTTCACCTAGAAGGATTAATTGATATTTATATCTCATGATGATTCTAATTTGCTATTGTCGCTAATTTGGAAAGAAGCAAGTCTTTCATTTCCGTTAGCTTTTGGTTTTCTAATGATTTTAAATCCTTCAATGAAAACAATTTACTCAATTGTTTTTCAAATTTTTGTAGTAATTCATTTTCAGGCACTAGAAGTAGAAATTCTTCAAGTTCTGATTTCGTAATTGCTTCTCTTGTTGAACCTGATTGACTAATACCCAACAAAGTATTTTTACTATCAGTTGAACAAAGATTTAAAAGCAAGTAGAATGATATATTTAGTTTACCATTTGGTCTAATAATCATTACATGTTGATTAACTCTTGCTGGCAAAACATTTTTAGGCACCTTACAACATCGTGCAACTGAAACACCAGTAATATTGAAAAGAATGTCATTTTCTTTAACTTCCACATTTTTCAACTTATTAGCTTGTTCATCACTTATAAAAGCTAAATCTTCAAAGGAAAAATTATAATCAAATACATTAGTGCTTCTAATCAATGAGATACCAGTAGTGAAATAACTTTCTTTTCCTCCATTTGGCGTTGAACCACTCCCAATTTTTTCACAAAGGTTTTTAAGTTTGTCAACTCTCCACCCTTCCGGTAAATTCTCCAAATCAATCCCTTCCACTAACCAGGCTTTATAAATTGCCTGTGCGGTTTCTTCGAGTTTTTGTATCAGTTGTTGGTTTAGGGCAATGCGATTTTGGATGACGTTGTATTCTTTTACTATTTCTTTTTGTTTGGTTGGATTTGGAATAGGTATTTGCATATCACAAAATGATTTCCAAGGCAAACCACCTCTTACATCTCCATCAGTATGAAACCAAGCATTACGGTCAAACTCTGAACGTGAAAACCACATCATCAAAAATTCAGGGTTAAGAACTTCGGGGTCTTTAATCTCAAACACATCATATGCAGGCGAAACCATAAATTCCTCATCTGATTTTGACATTGAAATTGGCAAACGATAATCTCTACCTACGTGCATTCTATTGCAAGCAAATTGATTTTTTCTTACGAGTTTGTAAACAGATAAATCTGTACCAACAACATTAGCAACTGAAGGCATAAAGAATTTATCAATGTTTATTCCTAAAAGTTGTTCCGCTTTTTCTTCTGTATTGCGAACTTTTAATTCCTGTATATAATCGCCCAAGCGTCTATAATTTGACTTCATAGCCCAACTCTTTAAACACAGTTAATAAATCATTTTTTGAAGCTGCTTCGGCTTTCAACAATTCGGTAAACTCGCCTTTCAGAGTTTGCATTTTTTCGCCAAAGTCAATGTTTTCATCTCGGTTTATAAACTCAATGTATTTGCTAGGCACCAATGAAAAATCTTTTTTCTCGACTTCTTCCAAAGTTGCTGAATAGCAGAACTCGGGAATGTTTTCAATTGCCTTGCATTGCCATTGGTGGTATGTGCCTGTAATTTTGATTATATCTTCTTCTGAAAACTGTATGTACTTTTTCTCAAACGGAATACCCATTTGCCGCAAGTCCATAAACATGATTTCTTTTTCTCTGTCCCTATAGTTTCGAGTTTCATCACCGATTTTTTTTGAATGAGCTTTTTTATTCTTGTTCAAAATCCAAAGCGTAACACTAATTCCAGTGGTGTAAAACATATCTTGGGGCAATACCAAAATGGCATCCACCAGATTATTTTCAATGAGCTTTCTGCGTATTTTATATTCTTCACCACCGCCACTCAATGCACCGTTTGCCAATATAAAACCTGCAATGCCATTGTCGGAAAGTTTGGAAACCATATTCAAAATCCAACCATAATTTGCGTTGCTTTTGGGTGGCACATCATAACCTCTCCATCGTGGGTCGTCTTTCAATTCGTTTTCTGCACGCCAGTCCTTTTGGTTAAAGGGTGGATTTGCCATTATGTAATCGGCTTTCAGGTCTTTATGTTGGTCATCTGCAAAGGTGTCAGCAGCTTTTTCGCCAAGGTTGCCACTTATTCCCCTTATGGCAAGATTCATCTTTGCCAGTTTGTAGGTGGTGTTGGTGTATTCCTGCCCGTAAATAGAGATTTCCTTTTTGTTGCCATGGTGTGCTTCAATAAACTTAATAGATTGAACAAACATACCACCACTACCGCAGGCAGGGTCATAGATAATACCCTTGTAAGGTTCAATCATTTCAGAAATCAGGTTTACAATGCTTTTAGGGGTGTAAAATTCTCCTTTGCCTTTTCCTTCTGCCAAAGCAAACTTGGAGAGAAAGTATTCATACACTTTGCCAACTACATCGTGCTTCGGATCTTTGGTGGTGTCAATATCGTTTATGGTATCAAGTAAAGAAGCCAGTTTGGTAACATCCAAACCCAGACGGGAAAAGTAATTGTCAGGTAAGGCACCTTTCAAGGCTTTGTTATTTTTTTCAATAGTATGAAGAGCTGTGTCAATGAGCAGAGCAATGTCGTTTTGTTTTGCTCTTTTTATGAGGTAACTCCAACGACTGGTCTCTTCCAAAAAGAACACATTGCTCATATTGTAGAAGTCGGATAATTCTATGTATTTTTCTTTTCCTTCGTTTATGAGTTTGGAACGATGGTCTTCAAACTTGTCACTAGCAAACTTTAAGAAGATCAGCCCTAATACTACGTGTTTGTATTCGGCTGGCTCTACACTGCCCCTTAGTTTATTAGCTGCTTCCCAAAGTGTTACTTCGATTGCTTTTTCTTTTATCTCTTTTTTCAGTTTAGCCATTTTATGGTGTTAAAATATTGTATTATATCTTTCTGATAGGTAAGTTTTAAATTGCTTTGTTCTCTGCGAGTGGGCGAAGATTGACATTTTGAAATGAAACGCTAGCTTGTACATTTTGCAAAACCTAATGATTGTCCTGATTTTCATTGCTTTTTAGGCGGTAATTAATTGAATTGTTAAATATTGGCGAATATAAGAAAAGATTATATGGGTTTTCCTTGTGATTTAGAGCTTTGGCTAATTTAGTTTGTCCTGAACATTTATTCTTATAGTTATTGATTTTGAACAAATATAGATTTGTGATAAATTATTGGACTTGCCAAATTGCTTGTAATAAATGAAGTTTGGAAAAAAATCAAACAAAAGGGGTTTATAAATGCGCGTAATCACTATAAGTATACCATAAGAGATTGAAAATGATTTATAAATTTTATTTAAACAATTTTTTTTACCACTTAAAATTGGTGTGTAGGTTCTACTTCAATTTCGGACGTTTTAATTAAATCCACTTTAGAAGAAATTAAGATTAATCATTTTAAAAAATTGTGCAGTCTATTATCCACTGATATACATTATACTTACTGATCATCATGATTTAAACACCTACTTATATTGGTTTATTATTGCCAAATATAAGAAAAGATATAAAGGCATTTCCTTTGACTTTTAAATATTAGGTGTTGCTGAAGCGTTTTTACCGATATTTATCATTGTGTCTTGAGTAAACAAAATTTGTAAATTGTAATTCTTGCAGTAAAAGGATTCATAAAAGGTCCAAATTGGCAAATAAAGTATAAGAATCGTTGGGCTGCTCTCGAATTATAGTGATAAGTTGCGTTGGCAAAAAGTACGCCATCCTTCATAAGAGCCCTCTATACATGTATATTTATAGTACGTTTTTTCATTTTCAAATACCAAAATTTTTATCCCTTAAAAGTGGTCTTTAAAATATTATTCAATTTCGGACGTTTCTGCAATTCTTAAATGTCATATTGACTTCATTCGCAACAAGATGACGGCAAATTCGGCAGAGTAGAATAACATAACTATCTATTAATCAGTAAAAACCAACCAAATTATAAGTATCTGGATTTTTTTGAATTGATTATTTAAATAACATTTTTAGTAATTGGCTGTATTTATTCATTTTCAAAGAACTAACCATAGTAAAATTCAAATCATGAATACTTCATGATTATCTCACGAAAAAATTCTTGCAGCTTCAGCCGAAAATAAAATTATAGATTTAATCACCTTTTTACAATTTGGTTATCAAATTATTGGATTTAGGTTTATTTTCCTGAATTTGAGGCTAGATGAATAGTAATATTTAGCGCATTACATAATTTGAGAAGCGTTTTAACGGTCATATTGGTCTTCTTTGACGAAAATAGCTCGTTTACTCTGACTCGTTCTGTCTGCATTCTATCTGCAATTTGTTCTTGTGTTAATCCAAGTGCTTCTTTACGGTCTTTAAGTTGTTGTATTAGATTGTTATAGTCTTGCATAATTTTAGTTTTGAGTTCCATTTTAATAGATCCTTTAAAGTAATACTCATATTGAACAGTATGAAAATCGCATTCATAATTACCTCAAATTGTTTCTCTTAATCGTTTAACTGATGTCTTATGAAATTTCTTGCCTTGAGATGTTTTGAATCCATTATTATTCAGTTCAGTTGCAATTGCTGCTAATGTCATGCCATCGCATTTGTTGACAAATGATTTTGCCATTTGATTTTTAATGACAGCCTTTTCTTTAATGGATCTATTACCAGCAATCCTTCCAATTCGGTTCAGATTCTTTATAGTTCCAAGTTTTTCGCCCCTAGCTTTTTTAGCTGCTAATGCTTGCTTGGTTCTGATGGATATTATTTCTCGTTCCCTTTGAGCTAGCCCTGCAAATATAGATAAGGTAAGTGAATCTGTTGTGGGCAAGTCACATGACCTGAATAAATTACCTAGACGGTTATGAATACGAAATATATGTTCTACATTTCTGCTCAAACGGTCCAACTTCGCAACAATTAAGGTATAACCCATTGTTTCACATTCCTGGATTGCATTATTTAATTTTGGCCTGTTGTCAATGTCTTTGCCACTTTCCGCCTCCAAGACTTCATGAACTATAGTAGATTGTTCTAAGTCCACAAAGTGTTTAATAATTGCTCGCTGAGCTTCTAAGCCCAATCCGGATTTTTCTTGCCCTTTAGTAGAAACACGTAGGTATGCAATGTATTGTTTCATTATTTTTGTTTTAAGAGTTTATTAATTTAAGGTTACATTTTTTATTTTGTCGAACGGTTGTTCCAGATGTGTAACTTTTCATTTTTTTCATTTTTAAAAGACTGCTCAACAAAGTACATTCAAATGTACGTACATTATAACGTTGAAAATAAATACTTGTTGAAAAATTTTCATATAATTATTTAAATTATATCAGATTAAATTGATTTTAAATAAATAATGGCTTAAAAGTGAAAGGGCACAAATGGAATTGGAATTTTATTAAAGAATGTATTACATTTTGAAAATGAAAATTAATGACCAGTTTATGTAAGTATATGTATTATTAGAAGTAACAACTACACAAAATCACCAAAGCTCTGATCCCCAAAAATTGGATAAAACTATTGCCGATTGAAAAAATAGCGATATAACCATTACAATTTCTGGGCGAATAGGATTAGTAATTTCGCATAGGGGGGATACGGAAATTTGGACCAAGTCATCAGAAATGGGTTTATATGGTTCTATTTCGTAAACATAAATTTGACAATTAACATAACTCCTTTGCATATTTTCTATAAAAAGTTTAAGTTTGAATTTAGATAAATTATTGTTTCTTGATTTTAAGATCATTAAGTATAATTGAAAAAATTGATGGTATGAATTGATATTATACAATCGACATATTTACATAATCAATTATTGCTAACTTTTTTATGAAAACAGACTCATAAAAATTGCTTTAAATTGAGATTTGTATTTAAATTTGCCATGAAAATATTTAGGCGTTAGTCTACTTTGCGACTGAAAACTGAGAAATTTTAAAGCAAAGACTAAGTAACTAATGCCCACGCTATGCGTGGGTTCGGGTTATTTAGCTTTGCAGGCATCTCAGTGCCTCAGTCGTGGATAGCTATGAATCCACGCTTTTCATTTAAGCACTCTGGTCAGGGTTCAATCAGATTTAGTAACTGACCATGAAAAGATCAATTAAGTTCTTGCTATTCACTTTTTTTATTACTATTTCCTGTTGTTCATCTCCTGGCTCAGATAATAATTCAAAAAAGGAAAATAATGTATGCTTTGTCTGTATGGGCCCAAAGTCTAAGGTTTACCATTTGGTGAAGGTTTGTGATGGATTAGACAAGTGTAGTACACCGATTGATCAAGTAACCATAGATTTTGCAGAAGATGAACTAAATAGAAGGGCTTGTAAACTTTGTGGCAGATGAGAGTTTATCTTATAGTTAGTTATTTAATATTGTGCTGTTCTAATGTATCTCAAACATTTAATGGAACAGTTGTTGGCATTATTGATGGTGATACTATAGACGTTCTTATAAACAAAACAAGCATGCGAATACGTGTTGAGGGTATAGATTGTCCAGAAAAGAATCAGGATTTCGGATCAAGAGCAAAGCAGTTCACATCTACATTTTGTTTTGGACGAGAAGTAGTAATTAAGAAGAAAGAATTTGACAAATATGATAGAATGGTTGCCATGGTAAAGTTATTAGATGGAACCGATTTATCCGAGTCTTTGCTATTGGAAGGGCTTGCTTGGCATTATAAAAAATATGATAATAGTATTAACCTGGCTGAACTAGAAAATCTTGCTAGAACACAGAAAATTGGAATTTGGTCACTGCCAAATCCATTGCACCGTGGTGTTTTAGACATCCTGAAAGATGTAATTAAAATGCTTTATAATATGGTAAATATAAAGCAATTGAAAAAAGTAATAATTCAATATGAATTTCATTGGAAATTCTACCTTGAAAAAAATAGCTTCAGTGAAAACACGTAAATAAGTTTTGACATTTTGAAATTTTTTTGAAGGTAATGTGATGGTATAGAAAATTAAAATAAAAAAAGACATAATATGTGGAATGATGCTTTTGCATTGGTTTGTTTAGCGGGGATAATTTATTTGATTTTAAACGAAGCCCTAGAAGAAAGAACGAGATGGTTTTCTATGAAATTACACTCTGAACTCACTGAAAACAGAAAGACTCTTGAGGCCTATAGAAAAACCATTGAGGCATATAAGAAAGAATTTAGTGAATTAAGAATTATGAGTTATGAGGATTCAAGTGAAATGAACGAATTGATGGCAGACATGCTAATCACAGATGGTTATGTTAGTCTTTATATGGAATACAAACTTAAGGCTTTACAAAGACTTAAATACATTCATATATTCGGTAATTCCCCAGATTCTCTTAAAAAGATTGAAGTTGAATTACGAAATTTGCTAAGTGCACTTGAGACTACATACAATAGCAGCCCCGAAATTTACACATCAAAAAGTAGAATAGCTAAACATATGGCAGAAGTAATTAGAATAATCGATCTGAACAACGATGCCATTACACTTTTAGGAAATGAAATTGTTACAAAGCTTTCATCAATAATTAGTCAACATGACAGATGGGTCAAAAGCGGTCGAATATTGTCTCCAGATCCAAGTGAAAACTAATTTTTTTCTTTTCTAAATACTTAGGTACTTAAAAATGTGCAAGCCAATTTATATCCTTGAAAGATTCCCAAATAAATCACAAAATATTAGTGATGGATTAAGTAAAATAAAAACTGATATTGAATTAATATGCGATAGCAGCGTTGAAGTAAATGTGCCAACAATAATAATTAAAATCCATCAGGAAGAAGTATTACGGATTGCAAATATGGGGGATGATTCCTTATTAATCTTAGGAAATGAAATCAACATAATATTTAAATCAATTATACATAAACAAAATAAGTGGGTAATAGATGCTTGCAAATTGTCGCCAAATACAAAGGCAAATTAAACATCAAAGCTAATATATAAACGACTCTAAAATTAATCAGAATGAACAGATACGAGTTATGGACAGATAATTTAAGATTGCGGAAGCGATATTATACAATAACTGACAATGCAGGAAACTATCTAAAAGAGGTAAATGAGAATGGTCTGGTTTGGACGTTTGATTATAAAAGAGGTTTTCCCTTGGTTTATTTGAGTGTACACGATGCTTTCAAAGTAATAAAAACGAAGGAATTAAATATTTGCTTTGTAAAGGAACATTTTGAATTCAAATCAATTGTAGAAATATTTTTTGGCTATCTTACCTTTTGGATAAATTATCCAGTCGCTAAGTTTGTTATAAGCAACAAAGCTTTTAAGTATGGAAATTATCTAATCAACTTATTGTATGAACCTGATAAAAAAGATAATTCTCTAAAACATTTTGAAAACTTCCCATATGGAATTGCTAGGATTGAAAAAATATTTAGCGATAATATTGAAGCAGCTTTAAAAAGTAATTATGTTTTTAAGTGTCGAGAAGATGCTAATAATTTCATAAAAGTATTTGATCCATATAACAATTACACAAACTACGGTGCAGAATTAGTATTTGTGAAAGGCAAAATGAATACAATTGAAAGAATAATTCATCTAGGCTGGTTTTCATTTGGCCTCTTATTAATTGATCTATTTTTTAACAGTAGTTTCAAAATATTTATTTTTAAGGTTATAAATCTTGTAATTTCGCTAGGCTTTAATGTATTTAATTACTTCTATATTTGCTTTATGTTATTTATTTTTATAAACATTATAAATATTATTTTTAGAAAGGACGATTTCATAAGAGGTTAGATTGTTTATTTGCTGCAAAATGTTTACTTGCCTAATGAGGTAATCATTTATTTACATTTTCCAAAATCTTGCAATTAAATTTTATTTTAATGAGTCAATAAAATATAAAAGTATAGAATATCGCCAAAGATACATCAAAAATAAGAAAACAAGTGATGCCCAGATAATTAGTAGACCTAAAGCTTTGCCATCAAGATCATAAACTTTTTTGTTTAACAAATAATTTCTAACATATTTAATTTAATATATCTTCAAATACCATGACAGAAATAAAAAACATTGATGTTTTAACCTTAAAACAAAAAGTCAAAATTGATATAGAAGCACAAGACAAATTTCTTAATCAAATACAAGAATAAACACAAGTAATTGTTCACTGTTCATATACTGGATGAATGATGGAATGTAACGGAATTAGAATAGGGACATCTACATTTCTTTATGCAAATGATTCAAGTCATAAAAGTGAATTAGTTCATATAGAAAATATATCAATGTAACCAATGTGGATGGATGTTGCATATGGAAAAACAATTATATTTACATTAATTTTTTATGGATTACTAAACAATGTAAGATATTTGATATGATTGACGTTAATCTCAAACCGGGAGGATTTGTATTAAAGAACATTGAGTGAAATAATTCTGATGATTATTTGCTTGAAATTTATTGAAATATAGTGATTTTTCAAAATATGCCTTGTTGTAAAAGTTTTAAGACCCGTTATTAACAGAAATATTACGTTGGATTCAAAACATTAGACAATTTAAAAAGTAGCATTAAAAAATATAATATAATTTTATGGGTATTCAAAATCTGTATCAAGAGGCAATAATCTTTGCAACAATAAAACATATGGAAAAGGAACAAAAAGTCCCAGGTACTGAACTTCCTTATGTTGTTCATTTAAGTAATGTAGCAATGGAAATAATAATTGCATCTTGCAATTCTGAAAATTTCAATTTAGAATTTGCAATTCAAGTAGCATTGCTTCATGATACTATTGAAGATACGTCAACCACTGTTGGAGAACTTAAAGATAAATTTGGAAATGATATATCTAATGCAGTGTTAGCATTGACAAAGAATAGTCTTTTACCTAAAGATCAACAAATGAAAGATAGTATTAGTAGAATTAAAGTTTTGCAATATGAAGTTTGGGCTGTCAAACTTGCCGATAGAATTGCTAACCTTCAAACACCACCACCTTATTGGGATATTCAGAAAAAGCTTAATTATCAATCAGAAGCAAAAATTATATTAAAGGAACTAAAGGATGGCAATAATTATTTAACAAATCGACTTGAAATAATGATTGAAGAATATGCAAGACTTTATATAGGTGCGTTTTAAACTGAAGTATTTAAGATTTGTAAGTATTGAATATTGTTTGTTTCATAAATAAAATAAGTGTTTGAAAATTTGGTTATATGGAAAACTTAGTTTATCTTAAATGAGAATTAGAAATTATGAATAAAATGCATTTATCTTATCAACCTTTTAAAATTGAATTTTTATTTAATGAGGGACTTATGCAATTGGAAATTATTGCAACTTATGCAGGTGAAGATGCAAGTAAAGCATATTTTGAAATGATAAATAATATTATTGATTTTGAAATTGACCATTGTATAATTTCAGCTTTAACATTAAATAAATGCAATTTAGAATTTATATCTGGTGAGCAAGTACGAAATTTTAATTGTACCTATAATAATAGGCAAGCTATTGATCAATTAACTAATCATCAACCAAAAACTATATATTTCGTTGATAATTTAGGAATTCGCGATTTAAAATTTAAAATAAATTTATTTGAGAATAAGCTGTAATTCAGAACGCCTCAGTAGGGCTGAATAAGCAGTCGAAAATAGACGTCACTCCATTTTGATTGAGTGTCATTAGATCAATCAAAATCCATTAATTGGTCACTAAATTCTTTTTTTGTTTTATCATCGAATCCAGCAAAATATGCTTGAGTAGTTTTTATATTACTATGTCCAAATGCATCTCCAACAAACTCAAAATGTTTGCCAGATTTAATTGCTATATCTGCAAAGCTGTGACGGGCCCAATAGGTAGATATTTCATTGGTAAGTCCATTGTCAATTGCGAGTTTTTTTAAATTTTGATTTATGAATTTGGTAAAATTTTTAATTTTCCTAAACTTGGTCAATTCGCTGTCTGTATAATCCACAATTGAAAAGATGTAATCATTAGGATCTTCTGAAATTTTAGCATATTTTAAAATTATATTCTCAGCCATTTTATTAACTGGCACTTTGATTATTTTAATATTTGATTTCGATGTATTTTTGGTTTTAGATCGAATGAATGAGATACTTTCATTTTTCCAGTCTTTAAATTTAAGCAGGGCTAAGTCTTTAATATTAATTCCATTGCAGAAATACGAAAAAAACCAGAAATCCCTTGCTTTTTCCTGCTCTGATGTCTTGGGGACTGCTTGAAGAAGTAATTTTAGTTTTGATTTATCCAGGTATTTTTTTACCCCGTTTGATCTAGGAATTGTATACAACCTTTTACCAAAAGGATATAACTCAGGTTCAATATCCTTATCAGCAATAGCATTATTAAATATTGCCCTTAAACTTCGCAAATACATAGAAACAGTTGTTAAGCTTCTATTATTCAAATCGACCATGTGTTTCTGATATTTTTCAAGCCAAAGCGGGGTTATTTCCCTGAAATGTAATATTTCGGCTTCCTTGCCTAAAGACGAATTATTAAATGCAAGCAACGATTTTAAACTCGACGCATAATTTTGTGCGGTTCCGATTTGGTCCAGGGCTTTCAATCGGTCAATTTGTTCTTTATACTTCAAAATTAGATTTTGTTGGTCACTTTTAATGGTTATTAATGATTTATCATATTCTTCAAATGAAAATGGAGTAATTTTAGAAGATTTCTCGTATGCCATCGTTACTAATGATTGTAACTCTTCTCTAATTGTTATATTTTCTCGACTCGGTTTTGTGGTTATCCAAATATTTTGAAATTCCTTTTTAGTGAAATCGAAGATGGTTGGATAAAGCATTTGTTTTCTGGGTTCTTGATTGAATACTCGTAGTTTAACTGGGTATTTACCATTGGCTTTAGTTCTGCGTGTATCCAGATAAATTGAAATGTAGATTTGCTTTGCCATTATTTATAATTTATATGCAAATTTAATCCATTTGCATATAATTTGCATACAGAAGTTATAAATATTCATATATTAACTATGAATAATATGATACTAATATCTTAATAATCAGTATATTTGTATAAATTTAGTATGTCAAATATTGCATATCACATACAATATATTCTGCCTTACAAGCAGAGGGTCACTGGTTCGAACCCAGTATTTCCCACATGATTATCAAGGAGTTATGAATTCATTTTCATAACTCCTTTTTTATTTGCCAGCAATTTGCCAGCAATCCAATTCAAAACTTAGAATAATAATATCAAATAGTATTATTTTATAAACACTTACATTTGTAATATGGAAGTCATTTGCCTATCTGATGAAGCTTTTTATGCTCTTATTGAAACAGTGGTGGCACGGATAAAGGAAAAGGAGGGTATCAAAAGTGATAAATGGATTTCTGATGAAGAAGCGATGCTAAAGCTTCGGATTAAGAGCAAGACTACACTACAGAAATTAAGAGATGAGGGAAAAATTAGATTCTCCCAGCCAGAAAAGAAAATAATTCTGTATGATACCGATTCAATTGATATATATTTGGACAAACATTCAAAAAATACATTCTGATGGAAATAGATGAAATTAAATTTATCAAGGGATTTAATGCTGGGTATTTTCTTGCTAGATACGAACCAAAGGTATTATCGGACTTGTTGGAACATATTCACCCTATCAATTCGTATATTTCCGGAATGAACTATGGACAACAAGAACTTCAATTTGAGATTGATAAATCCCAGTTAGAAGAAATTAAATCCAGAAGGCACCAAAAGAACAAATCTAGGGATTTAGAATAGACAATTTTAAACAGTTGAAATGACAAATATTACTTTAGCAGAATATATCTTAAGTTACAACAATGATACTTTACCCCATGTGAAAGAGTCTAGGCAAATTACTAATTCCGTCATATTCAAAAAAGTTTTAGGACTACCTACTCCAACTACTCCTAATCCTCAAACATACAATTATATTTACTTTATCTTAGATCCAGAATCCAGAAATTGTGTTAGTGTTGTTCAACTCTTGGAAGATGACTTGCATGCTTTCACTAGTTCTAATAATCGGAAGAAAGGATTCATTAAAAATGCAATGGTTGATGCTATTCTACCTGATAGATTTAAGCACAATGATTCTATTGAAATTAGTCTGCTTAATGATGACCAGTCAGATTATAATATTTCTACTAAAGTAGCTGAAAGTCTAGGTTTTCAAAAAATTGGAGCTGATGAGGACAAGTTTGTATTATTGAAAAAAGACTTTGAAGTTGAAATCTTAAAGAATCTCAATAAATAAAATAGTGCTTTTCAACATTTTTAAATGCTAAATAATCAAATTTACTTATTATTGGTAAATTTATGTTGCATTCAGCATGGATATTTACTTTAATGATTCAACCATTGAGAAGTCAAAGATAGAGCATCAAATATTATCATATTTAGATCATCACTATCCCATAGCTTCCTTTTCTTAGATTCCCATGATGCTAAGTCCTTGAAATCAATAACAAAAATCTGATTTTAGCGACTGCTCATAAACATCTCTGATCTAATAATTTGAATACTGTACAACTTTTTGCTTCTCCTTAACAAGAAAGAAACAAGTATTTAATGCATCCTAATTGCAAAAATTACTTAAATATTTCAAATTTAGTATGTTTTATTTAATATTATATACATTTGGACTTTAATTTCATTATACAATAAATCATACCAAAAGTAAGAAACAATTAATAGTTCGTGTAAAGGAAAAGGAAAGGATTAAAGGAGATAAATGGATTTCGGGTGGTGAAGCTATGTCAAAGCTTAGAATTAAGAGCAAGACTATCCTACAAAAACTAAGAGATGAAGGAAAAATTCGATTCTCACAACCAGAAAAGAAAATAATTCTATATGATACCGATTCCATTAATGTATATTTGGACAAACATTCAAAAAAAATTTCTAATGGAATTTGATAAGCAGAAATTTATTGAGGGGTTAAATACAGGGCACTTACTCGCTAATTATGAACCTAAGTTAGTAATCTCATTTTTAATCAATATTCAGCCTATCAATTCATATTTATATGAATTGAAATGTGAGAGAAATGAATTCGAATTATCAAAAGCACAATTAATTGAATTTGCACAAATTAGAAATAACTTGAGGGAAGATAATTTTTTAAGCAAGAATTAACCATTATACATTTATAAACAGTTTAAAATGGAGGATTGTTCTTTTCCAATATTTTTTGCACGAGAAATTGAGCATCGTAATGAACGAATTGAAATAAATGATGGTACATATGAAATTAAAAATGATCCTGCATACTCATATGGTTCTATTATTCCTAATGATACTTTTACTAAAATTGATAACCTTTCTTTCGATTTCTTAATGTCAGCTAAGTTCGAAAACAGTAAAACTAATAAAAATTTTATTGGAGTTCTTAATCTTAATAAAATTGTAATATCATTTTTTAATATTGGTATTCATACTTGTAAAAATATTAAACAAATAAATGATATTTCAAAATCTAATTTATTTAAAATGGTAATTGAAAAATTCACTGAAGACTTAAATGAATTTTTTGATATAGATGGTGAAATTCAATATTTAGGGCTAAATTTTAAAAGTCCTAATTTGAAAACTTCTACATTTGACCGCAATTTAAACCTTAGAATAGGTTTACACCTTGATAGTTGGGACAGAAAAAAATTGAATGATAGGGAGAATTCAAGAAATAGAATTTGTATTAATTTAGGCAAAGAAGTAAGGCATTTTATATTCTTAAATAAGAAAATTATTGAACTTATAGATGATTTAGAAATTGACAATTTTGATCTTAGAGGTGGTTCTGAACTAGGGCGATTATATCTGAGAAAATACCCAAATCAACAAATTACAAAATTAAATATTTATCCTGGAGAGGCTTATATTGCACCTACTGAAAATATAATTCATGATGCCACTACATTAAATAAAGCATTTCCTGACATTACTTTGTCGTTAATTGGTAACTTCTGGGTTAAAAAGGATCTATTTAGATAATTTCCAAAATAGTTCCAGTAAGATAATTTTCTACCAACCAACAAAGTAATTATTATTAATTAGTTGAAAATAAAATAATTACAAATTATTTAAATATATATATTTATTATCTTTTCAATTTAACAAATTTTTATCATAGCTTAGCATCCTTAAATTGGGGGATAGGAATTAGAGATGCAAGTTTTGAAATACCTTAGATGTATATCATTTTAGCTTAGACTTTTTTTTAAATTTAAACTAATTATATGGAAAACATTTCAAAAGAAACTTTAGGTGCTGCATTGATTCAGACAGGAAAACCAGCACTTATTCGAGTCGCTGAACGATTGATTAATGAATCAAACAAGTCATTTTGTGATCACACAGATTACTCCGCATTCGTAGATTCACCTTTATAATTGTCATCAATATGGAAAACAAGTCAAAAGTAACTTTAGGTGCTGCATTGATTCAGACAGGAAAACCAGCACTTATTCGAGTCGCTGAACGATTGATTAATGAAGATGCAAACTCATCAAATGATCATACTGAATTTTCAAATCATGTGAATTCTGATTAGTTTTAACTTTCACTTATGATATTAAAATAGTAGAAGCTTAAACTAATGACTGGCTCAAAAATCAAAGTTTTTCTCCTAAAGGTTAAAGCAAGATGTAATATAAATTGTTCATATTGTTATGAATATAACTCTAGTGATCAATCCTGGAGGGAAAAACCAGGTACAATGTCAAACCATACACTTATTTCTACTGTAAAAAGAATATCGGAATATGTGCAGGAGAAAGATTTAAAGGCTATTAATGTTGTTTTTCATGGAGGGGAACCATTACTTGTTCCACTTGAGTTTTTTTCTAAAGCAGTAGATTTATTTCGAAACATGATATCAAACACATGTTCAATTAAATTTTCCCTCCAAACGAATGGCATTTTAATAACAAAACAAATTTTAGATGAATTTATTCGATTAGGAATTAAAGTGGGAATTAGTATTGATGGAACAAAAGAAAGTAATGATAAATATCGTGTTGATTTCAAAGGCAATTCGACTTTTGATGATGTTATGAAGGGTATTGATTTACTAAACAGAGAAAAGTACATTAAAATAAATGGTGGAGTCCTTACTGTAATAAATCCAAGTAATCCAGCATTGGAAACTTACAGATTTTTAAAAAGCCTTGAAGTTCCCGCAATTGATTTTTTAATGCCTCACCATAATTATATAGATAAACCATGTTTCCCTTTAGGGGAATCTAATGGTAGTATATCTAATTGGTTAATTACTGTTTTTGATGAATGGTATGAAAATGGTGATGCTATTTCTATTAGAATATTTGAGCATATTATTCATTTACTTTTAGGCGGTATTTATGCTGTAGAAAACTTAGGACTCGCACCAATTGAGTTAATCGTAATTCAAACCGATGGGGCCTACGAAGCAGTGGACAGTCTTAAATCAACATTTGATGGTGCCATATACACTGGCAAAAATGTATTCGAACATTCTTTTGACGAGGCGATTTCTCATTATTTAATTGGTTCACGATTAGATAGAGTAAATAATTTGTGCGTTGAATGTCTTAAGTGTGATGTTGTGAAAATTTGTGGAGGCGGTTACATACCTCATAGATATTCTGAAAATGGCTTTATGAATCCATCAGTCTATTGTGAAGATTTATATCGATTAATTCATCATATTAAAGTGAAAATATCACAAATTAAAGGTATCTCTCAACAAACGGAATTGGTTGCACAGCCAATAAATCATTGATTTTCAATTGCTGTTGAATATTCCCTAATTTGAAAATAATTTATTGATTTGAATTGGTTTATCAAATTTTACTAATTTAGCAATCAATTAATTGAGAAATCCAGAGGTTTATGCTATAATCTCTAAATGTGCCCTATATGGAATGATCAAATTTCTAATAGATCCGAAAAGCGATTACTACTAAATTTTATAAACCAATTCATCTTAGAGGAGAAGTACAATAAGTATCCAATTGATAGAAAAGCTATATTTAAATTACTTCAACATGAGTGGTATCAATTGGCAATAGAATTAAGTATTATACCTCCAAAACAAAATAAAAATGAGATTTACAATTTAGTAAAAACTAGTATTCAATCATTATCAAAACTTCCTGTTGGATTTGGCTCAACGCCCAATTTAATGCACAAGTTGGAAAGTGGTTCTAAGGGTACTGATTGCCTTGGAGCGACATTAATTTTAAGCAGTATTTTGGACCATAATAAAATTACATATAAATTCATATCACCTGTCGGTCATATTGCAATACTTGCATTTCTAAATAACAAAATTTACTATTTAGACGCAAGAAATAATGTTATTTTACTGCTTAAAGGATTTATACACTCAATTTTAAGTGAATCAAAATATTTTTACAAACTAAATTTTTCAACACCATTTACCATTAATTTCTATTCTTTTGGATTCATTTATAAAAGAAAGGAAGATGTATTGACAGCTATAGTATCTAACATAGGTGTTTTGAATAATTTATGTCTTGGTAACAAACTTGGCACTTCTATGGAAGTAGAAAAGCAAATGAAAGCCGCAATATCTATTAAAAAAGAACTTTTAGGTATGGATGTAAGAAGGGCTACGAGCTTATTCAATAAAGATTTCTTATATTATCAAAAAGCAAATAATGATATTATTTCTAATGAGAAAAATAGATTAAAAAAAATTGGATTTTATAAAATAAGCAAGGCATCATAAGTAGTTGATACATTCAAAATTTATAAATCATTCAATATTAATAAGCTTAGCAATATTTCCATCACATAAAGCCCTAAATTTTTTACCTATAATATTTTCTTTCATAAAGTCGCCAACATAAATGTAATTATATTTGTCTCGTGCTTTTCCAAATGGAGGCAAATCAGTTGGGGAATGGGACAATTTAAAGCAATTCTGTCTGTGAAGAAAAACTACCTTTTTAAAATTTGTTAGATTGTGATACTTTTTAAGCTCAAATGGTATTTTCTCTTCATTCAATAGTACTAAACAATCGTTTTCAGTTTTGTCTAATAATTTATCATTTATATCGTACACTAATCCTTCTATTTCAAAAGATCCGAAATTGAAATAGGTTTGGTAATCTGCATTGATTTCATTAATGGAAGGAATTGACATTTTCTTTATGTCATTAGGCGTAGGTCTTAATTGAACAATTATATTTTTATTTACAGAATTTATAAATCCTTCGACATTTGATTCAAATTCAAATTTAAATGTTATCTGCCAAAGTTGCTTAATTAATTCTTGAACATTAATTTCACAGAGAAACTCATGTAGTACTTTTTTGGAACCATTTGATTCAAATATAGGACTACTATTTTCATTATTTGAAATTATTAATACTTTACTTTTTTTATAATTTAACTCTATTGCAAGAGATCCATCGATAATCTGGGAAATATAAAAATTACCTTGAGTTATAAGCTCTTGGATGATAATTGCTTTATAGATTTTAGAAGAATTCATTAGACTTTCATTTCTGAAAACCAATTCATTGAAATCATTTTTGTTAACAATAAAAATAGGATTACTTCTAGAGGAATTAATTCCTCTTGCAGCTCTGGGAGAAAAATCTTCATTTGTTCCTGAAAATTTAAATAGTACAGTTTTATTTAGTGTGTTTTGAATATTTAACAAATCAAAATTCTTTATTTTTAATGTCTCAACTTCAAACAAATCGTAAGCAGGAATATTAAGGTTAGGAATTTGTGTAGAAATTTCATATGCCAATTTTAAGCCTAAAGCTGTCCCTCCATATAAATTGAAATATTCTATATTTGTCATTATTAATTCAATTTATTAATTACGATTATTTATATAAATTCCCTTTTTAAAAATTAAATCTGATAGAAATGTAGATTTCAATCCAATTGATGTATATGCATCTCTAATATTTTCATCCGTAAATAATGCAAATTCATATTCTTCAATAAAATGTTCTATTCCATTTGATTTGCCTACTAGATAGTGAAATTTAATTTTTCCTTCTGGGCTACCAAATCCCATCCTTACAATTGTCATTGCTTCATTTTCAATTACTGTATTATGTATTTTATTTGCCAACCAATTATTAGGAGAAAACCATGGCTCAATAATTATTACTCCATTATCATTTAAATGATTTTTAAAATTACCTAAAACTTTGATTAATTCCATAGTATTAACTAAATATCCTATGGCTCCATATAAACATAATATTACATCAAACTTCTTTTGAATCAAAAAATTTCTCATATCACCTTGATATATGTTGCATTCTGGATTCTTTTCCTTCGCAATGGATACAAAGGTTGGATTTATATCCATCCCATCTATTTCAAAATAATTTTTCAGAAATTTTATATGTTCACCTGTTCCACAAGCAATTTCTAAAATTTTACAATTTTTTAGATTAGAATTTAATATTATTTTCCTTAGTTGCTCTGCTTCTAACTTATAATTTTTATTTACTTTAAAATCATCATAAAATTTAGCACTTTTAATAAACATATAAGGATTTTTAGAGGTTTTGTAGTGGCAAATATTCTTCAAAAAAAGGTTTAAGGCAACTCGGGTCAGCTGCATCTAAACTACCTCCAATGTGTAATCTCATTGCAGGGCATTCTGAGTGACATGTTAATTTTCGATGACAGGATTTACAATCCTCATTCAGAGGAACATTTCTCATTTGTTGAAATTCAGGACTTTCTTTCCATATTTCACTTAACGAATTTTTGTAGAAGTTTCCAGAATGAAAGTTTTTACCTAAAAATGTACATGGAGAAATTGTACCATCTGCTTCTACAAACATTATCCTTGTACCTGCTCCGCAATCAGATTTAGATAGTAATAATGGTTCTTTTAATCCTCCTGAGCAATTCATTATATCTTCTACATTACAATTAGGATCACTATTCATCAACATTATTGCTTTGTAATATTCTGGCGTTGCCTCTCTAATTAATAGCATATTATTAATGGCTCTATCCGAAGGTTTTGCTCGTCTAATTTTAATTTGTAATTCAAGTGAGGTAGCGAGGTGTAACATATAAGCTACATCTTTAATATTTAAAGTCATAAGTGTAAATCGTATTGTCGATTTAATACCAGCTTCTTTTAATATTTTTACTGTTGAAAGTGTTTTTAAAAAAGCCCCTTGCTTTTTCTAATAAAATCATGTGTTTCTTCGCATCCATCAAAACTAATATTCATCCTTACATTATGCTTTTGAATATTAGTAATAATTTCTGGAGATATAATTGTCCCATTTGTAGTTAATGAAACACCCATTCCTTTTTCTCTTATTAACGATATAATTTCCCAAATATCTGTTCGCATAAATGGTTCTCCACCACCAATAATTATCAGAAAAACACCCATATTTGCAGCTTCATTGATCAAATCTTTCATTTTATCAAAAGGCATTGATTCCTTGTGATGCGGAGAGGAGTCTGAAAAACAATGAATACATTCCAAATTACAATGATTTGAAACATTTATAAATAATTTTAAAGGAGCAGTTAGTGCACCCTCAATTAATGAATTCTCAATTCTATTAATTACATAACCTTGCTTTTCTAAGTTTTCTACAAAATCCAAATTTGTCTTTTCTACAGAATGCAGTTTTGTATCAAAAACAACCCATCCATAATGTTCTTTTCTTGCTATAAAGTCATAATTCATAACTAGCTAATTTTATTTGTTAATTCAACAAAACCTTCATTGTTTTCATTATAAACCCAGAAAATATTTTTAATTTCATTTGACAAATAGTGAATAAGTGGATCGCGCATTACTGGAAATGGAATCCTTTTAATTAATTCAATTGCATCTTCAATTGAAAAAAAGTCAACTTCTATAATGTCCCCGTCGGGATCTGTAATTGAAAGGTTTCCTTCATAATTATCACTTTCAAAAACCATAATTATACTTTGCCAATTTCTCTTGTAGTTTAAATGTTGAGCAATATAAGCAATTGACTTCCAGTTGTTGACATCTAAGCCTGTTTCCTCTTTTAATTCTCTAGTAACTGACTGCAATGCATTTTCATTTTCATTTGCTGTTCCACCAGGTATTGTCCAAAAATCCTTAGATCCAAATTCTGAATTGTGTTTTACTAATAGAATTTCATTATTTCTTCTTACTATTCCTGCTGTTATTATATAGTTTGTCATTTATTTTAAATTGAAACTTGATTAATTGAGCGATTTTTTCCAGTTATTTGATTTAAAGTTAATGGCTTAATTCAGAACATGAAGATAATAAACATAGAAATATCTAAACCCTTAATTCAGTTTATATATATGTAATTAACTCTCTTCCTATTTAAAACATAATTTAATATACAACATATAACCTAAAATTGCTAGTAAGTTAAGAAAAATTCTAAATTGAGACATAAATTATTAAAATTTAATTAATTCTTACTCATATTCATATATTGTAAGTAGGTATTTGATTTATTACTTTATTCATTAAAATTCTTGGCCATTAATACAATTAGTATTATTATACATATATTCGATTCTAATTTCATTTCTAGAAAAAAAGACTTCTTTAATTTCTAATTTATTTTGATCAACACTCAATAATATATCAAAATTTACCTCATAATCAGATGCCAAGTAAAAATGATGAACTATTCCAGAAAATTGAGTTTCATATTTGTCGGATAGTTTTAATATTTTGAAAATATTATCCTTTGTTTTATTTCTTATCCGTTTAACTAATTCACTTTTACTATTTAATATTTCAAATATCTTAGTATGTTTTAAAATTCTGATATTTATTCCTAAAATATAACGATCTTCAAGGTCAGACTCAACTAATTCATTAAATTGAGCAAAAAGTTGCACACACATATACCTAATATTTTGATCAAATGTTATGTCAAAATTTATTATTTCATTTAATGATTTATTGCCATTTATTACATCTGAATAATACTTATTTAGAATAGTAATCTGATCTTCAGTATGCATTAGATTTGCTAACTCCAAACCTATAGAATCTTTCATAGATTGAATTTCTAATTATTATAATGTACATTTAAATAAAGCGACATTTATTACTGATCGTATTTATTATAAAGCACTTTAGTGTTAACAAAGATATAAAAACTTTCTTTGAAAAAACTAATAGATGGTCAAGACTACAAATTAAGATTTATATTTGTCCACACCTTATGTATATAATTGGTTTACAATATTTATGTTATAAAATATTAAAGACTTTAAATATATTAATACTCATTCAACCAAAACCAAGTCAAAGCCAAAGACAGAGCATCAAATATCGGCATATTATGACTCTCACTTTCCCAGGTTTTCCGTTTTTTCGGCTCTCGTAATCCCAATTCCTTGAATTCAGTAAGTAAAACTTTTGCTATCTCATACTTGGTGACCGCTCCAAATTGCTCAAAAACCTCTCTGATTTGGTCCCTAGAATACATGACAACTTTTAGCTTCTCTTCATTTGCCATAGCTATGATTTTATCCATTAGCCTATGCACCCTTCTTCCAGATCTTGAAGCAATACCATTGGGATCTTGAATAATCACAATTGAGGGTCTAAGATAATCAAAAGACCTTTTTATCCGTTCCAGTACTTTTCTATTACTTATTGGATTAATCCGAACAGCTCCATAATCTAAGAGTTTCCTTGGGTTCTCCAAATACACGAAACCAAAGCCATTAGCATTTGGGTACAATGCATATACTATATTCTTCCTTTGTGCTGATTGTGTCATTGATTTATATAATTAGTTAGTCTAATAATAATTTGTTCAAGAAAATTAATTCTAGGGTTATTCTTTAATGTGTTATTGCTTTTTTTTATCTCTAATATCAACATTTGTATCCTTTCAGTGAGATGTCCTTTAATCAATTCTGATTGTGGTTCATAGAATGATTCTATCGATAATTCAAATATGTGGTGGTAATTAAGTAGGAATTCTATGGTTGGTTGTCTTTGGCCTTTTTCATATCTAGAGATGTTTGAAACTTCTTTTAGGCCAATTAGAAAACCCATATCGCTCTGAGTTAATGGCGACTTTTTACGATAGATCCTTAAATAATTTGATGGATGGGACATAAAATTAATAACTAGAAAATGATTAGCTTTCTAATGTTCTAACTTTAGTCTTTATTCAATTCTATATGTAGAGGGCAGAAATTGCCAAATTAGCAAATTTTTTTCGCCAGCTTCGATTTTAGTATGGATTCCAAGTGTTCGATTAGAACATTTCAGGAAACTTATTAGGTTGTAATATGCTGATATTATATCACTATCATAACCATATTTGATATGCTTTTTGACGCAAATTAGAAAGGGATTGCTAAAAGCAATCCTATGGGATGAAAGGATTATTTAGTGTTGATTTTACTTATTATTTTGGAAATGGTGGTTTGTTAACCTGATTTTACATTTTTAAGTTATCCACAGGATTGGTATTTTTAAGCTTAATTTTAAATTTTTTGAACTAATAAAAAAGAAATTTGGTTGATTTGTTAATTTGAAATTATTAAATTAATTGCAAATTAAAGTTTGTTATTGTTCCTACAGATAAATTTAATTTTATGCATCTAAGAAAATGGATTTCAAATAATCCTTTAAGTATCCAAGATATTATTCAAATCATCCTCACAATTCTAACTCTTATAACTGTATTTTATACAATTAGAGCAGTAAAAGTATCAGAAAGGGCACTCGAACAACAAAAAACTGAGTCAGTACAAAATTATTTAAGGAGCAATACAAATGATAGCTTGGACTCAATTAAAAACAACATTATAATTGAATTGGCTAAAAGCCAAATTGAAGTACTTATGGAACAAGCAATAATTCAAAAAAATAATTCTCAATATATGTCAGAAGTAGAAAAACCAATTATTGGGATATCTAGAATTAGATTTATTTGTTTGTCCGAAAATTGTCAAAACATGTCGTTTAACTATCAAATAAAAAACGTTGGAGTAAGGCATTCAAAATTGATTGCTATTCACGAATATTTTTTTGATAAAAATTTTGGTAGAATGAAGTATGCTAATATTTGGTCAGATAAAATTTTAATACAAGACAATACAATAGAAAGGAATCCGGCTATAAAAATTAATAACCAAATGAAGGAAAGATTTAATTGGGATGAGTTTATTACTATAGACACTTTCTATTGTGTTCTTCAATTTGAATTCAAACAAATTAAACCTTTGATAAAAACTACTATGTTTTCAAACACTTATGCGTATAGATATTATAATAGAATAGATGAGCATAGCTCATCAGAAGGAATTTTTAATTCCCAAATATTTAATCTTAAAGAATGCAATTATTGGGATTCTGAAAGATTAAATATTGAAGTTGCAAAATATAAATCGGAAATAAAAAATTTAAAAATTAAAAAGAATTAAGTACTGTGTGATTGAATTTAAGGGCGCTTTTATTGGATTTTTTATTCTTTCTTATCTACCTTATGGGCCTCCTTTTTAATACCTTGAAATTCTTCAGCATTTATTTGCTTTTCAAGTAGATCAAAAATACTATTGTATTGTTCCATTAATGACTTAGTGAAAATATTATATACTTCATTGTCTTTAGTTATTTCACCTAAAAATGAAACATCACGATCTCTCCACTTTATACTCCCTGTATAAGTCAATGGAGCTTCAGGTAATGTAATATTCTTCTTCCATAGCTTTTCATTAAAATTACTTGAGCTTGCTGTAATAGTGAGTGTTGTTGTAAAAGATCCTTTGCCAAAATAAGTATACCAAACTGTTGACTGTGCCTTACTATCAACCATTAATTCTGCAAATGAAGGAGCTTTTTCATTTCTTTTAACCTTTCTCTCTAAATTTGAAAAATTTAAATCTATAACTACCTTAACAATCATGTCAGAATTCAATTTGTCGTTATATAGCATTTCTCCAATTTGATTATAAGGTCCTCTGATTTTAAACCCTTTAGAAGTAAGAAGTTCTTCAAAATCATTACCCATACTTTTTCTATAGGTATCAAATAAGCTACCATCCATGTTTGAATTACCATATTCAGGATTTAATAAAGCAATCGTTACCTCTGCTGATCCAGTTCCGGCAATAGTATTTGTACTGTAATCAAATTTAACTGGATTTTTATTTACTTGAATAAAAGCAGGTGCTTTTTTTGGAGAACACCCATTGAAGATTATTATTAAAAGGAAGAGCCCAATCTTTAAACAAGTATTTAATCTCTTCAAGCAAAGCCATTTTTTCATAATTTTAAAATTTATGTGGAATTATAGATTTGTCTTAATTGCAAAAACACAAAGGTAGAAGCAGGATACATAATCTTCTAAAACTCAGAGTTTTAAAATAATACTTTGAAGAATTAAATTATTACTGTAAATTTGTATTAAACTTGATTTATGAGCTTAGGGACTAAAATTCGAAAAATCAGAGAACTCAAAGGATATTCGCAAGAAAACATGGCGCATGCCTTAGAAATGAGTCAAGCTGGATATGGTAAAATTGAAAGAGATGAGGTCAATATTACTTATGATAAGCTCATGAAAATTGCTGAGGTTTTAGAAACTCAAATTGAGAATATCATCAATTTTGATGAAAAAACAGTAATTACAAATTTTAACCCAAAAATTCATCAACAAATTGGGTCGTATTATTATTCTTCTGAAATGAAAGAACTTTATCAAGCACAGATTAAATTGCTTGAGGAAAAGGTTAAATTTTTAGAAGATAAAATCAAACAATTGACACTTAACTAATATAATTATCGAATTCTAAATAAACTTGAACTAAAGAAAAAAAATATATGTTGAGAAAAATCGATGGAGACTCTTAACTCTATTTGGTCTACTGATTTTACCATCAACCTACTTGCTGGTTTTACTGAATTATTATTAATTTTTATTATTAAGCTAATTCGAGAGATTCTAATAAAAAAATTAACACTTTATAACAGAAAGAGATATTTATATGATAAAAGGTATATAGTACTTGTTCAGTGTATCATAGCTATTTTCACCGCAATGTTATTTCTCTATTTTAATTATGATTCATTAACAAAAAGGGGTGTGTTTATTTTAATGGCTCTTTTGTGTACAATTCTATGTATCCTAATTCTTAAAGAAACTTTTAAATTTTGGAATTTAGGATTAAGTCATATTGCTTCTCAAATTGCTATTGATACATATTCAATTGCGTTTAAATCAACTAATAGATCTTTTTATCTTGTCGGAACAAATGCTTATAGTTTTTCCAACTTATTAGAATTTGAACATATGTTAAAAAGAATAAGAGAATCAAGTGGAGATGTAAAATTACTATTAGCTGACCCAAATTCAGTCGGACTTGTAGAAGCAGCTAGTAACAGAGGGGTTAGAGAAAACTTATATGAAAATCAGGCAAGATTGTCGTTAGGACAAATTATTTTTCTAAAACGAAAACTTGGAATAAATATTGAAGTAAGAATGTACAATGCAAGAACCATTGATGAACTACCAATATTTAGAGCAATGTTCTTAGATGAACAGTATTGTGTTGCATCAATATCTGTTTATGGGAGAGCCGATAATGGTAAGTATTTTCCTCAAATCTTTGCTAAAAACAATTCTATGCAAAATAAAATATCAAAAACAATGTATAATATAGTCTATAGATACTTTAGAAGTTTATGGAATAATTCATTACAAATATCAACAGTAACTGAAAATGAATTATTTGAATACTGGACAAAACATGCTTTAATTATAAATAAAGAAAATGAATGATTATTTTAAAATAATTGGACCTGAATGGCCAGAATTATCCAATGTCAATGCTTTTACAATTTTATCCAATTCTAAACTTGGTGAACCAGTTTTTTTTAATGGGGAATCTGAAATAGCAAATGAGAATAGGAATAAATTGGAAATGTATATTAAACCTAAAATTCCAATTCATTGGATTAAACAAATACATAGCAATAAAATAATAGAATTACCTGCATCAAATGATATAGAAGCAGATGGATCATTTACAAATGTGCCAGGAATAGTTTGTGCAGTAAAGACTGCAGATTGCCTACCTATTGTTTTTACAAATTCAAAATGTACCAAAGTTGGCATCGTGCATGCTGGTTGGAGAGGACTATACAATGAAATAATTGGAAATATGATCGCTAAATTGAATGAACCAATTAAAGATTTATTAGTTTGGATTGGCCCTGGAATTTCTTCGGAGAGTTATGAAGTTGGTTCTGAAATTTATGATAAATTTACAAATTTGGATATAAATTTTGGAAGTGCTTTTACTAAAAAGATAAACGGCAAGTACCAAGCAGATTTATATATGATAGCAAAAATTCAATTAATTAATCTTGGAGTTAAAACATCACAAATTTCTGGTGCTAAGTGGGATACATTTTCTAATTTGGATTTGCATTCAAGTAGAAGAGATGGAGAAAGATCTGGAAGAATGGCAACAGTTGTTTGGATTAATGAATAAAATGGTCTTTAACTGATTATTAATGCAATTAATCATTTAAAAAAAACCATGTCAAAGCTAGCGATAATGAATCAAAAATCGCCATATTCCTATCCTCACTCATCCATAGTTTTCTTTCTGCTGGTTTATAGACTTTAAGTTCTTCAAATTCTGTCAGCAAGTGCTTGGCAATTTCATATTTTGTAACATGTTTCGGCCTAAAGACATCACGTATTTGGTCTCTGGAATATTGAATGACTGGAAGTTTTTCTGATTCCGCAAAAGCCATAATTTCATTAATGAGTTTCTTTGTCCTTTTACCAGTTCTGGACACTTTGCTTTCCGGATTAAGTAAAACAATATGTGTCGGCGGGAAGTCCTCAAACATTTTTTTGATTCTTTCCAAAATCCGTTTATTGCTAATTGGATTAAATCTAACTGAGCCAAACCCGACTAGCTTTCTGACATTTTCCATATACACAAAGCCAAAACCGTTTGTGTTTGGATACATTGCGAATATGGTGTTTATTTTCTCTATTGTTGTTTGCATATGATTTTATGTAGTTAATCTATTAAATGTTTGTTCGAGGAAATTAATTTTAAAGGTATTCTTTAATGTTATTTGTTCTTCTTTTCTTAGTTCGTTGATTAAATCTCTTATCCGTTCGACAATCTTCTGTTTTACTATCCTAGATTCCGGTTTTAATAATTCTTCAATTGGAGCATCAAAAATATAGTGATAGACAAGCAGTGTTTCATTGTTTGGTTCTCTTTGGCCTTTTTCATATCTGGATATGTTTGTAGTATCTGGTTTGTCAGATAAAAAAGATATTTCCTCTTGCATTAAAGGAGTTCGCTTGCGATATGCTTTTAAATAGTTTGGTATTGTAGACATAAATAAAAATTGGGCATCAGAAATAATTTTTCTGATGCCCTAAGTGTATTCTTATAATATGACCTATTGTAGAAGGTAAAATTTGCCAAATTGGCAAATTTTTTCGCGCACGTTCCACGTTTTGTGGATAATCTGTTGAATTGTAAGTAAACGATTATGGTGAAGTCATAATGTTTTAAATTAAATTGATAAAATAGGCACCTTCGCACCTGTAGGTACCCATAATCTACGGTAATTAAAAGGAACCGCAGACTGCAAACCAACGGTGCAAAGGCACCGTCAATGTATATATTTGTTGTAATTAAAATAAATTTAGTTTTTGCCTAAAATGAAGTTAGAGTGTCTGCAAGTCAGTAATTGATTCATTTCCGACTGCCTTCCTATATTTAATTATATCATAATAGAATAATGTGAACAACATTAGTGTTGCTACATTTAATGTCTTTTAAAGGGTTAAGATTTAAGTTTTAATCAAGATCATGTACAAGAGTAATTGACAAGTTGGTAAAATTTGTTCAGAATATAGTAAAAAAATCATTACGATAAATCATTTAATGGATGCTTAACCATTTGACTCCTCAAGTGTTCTGCACTGGCTGATAGGTAAATAGTAGTGGTTTTTATATCACTATGTCCCATCATTTTAGATAAAGAATAAATGTCACATCCACCTTCAAGCATGAGAGTGGCAAAGGTGTGTCTCAACTTATGAACACTAAATGTTACCCCTGAAGATTTGCGAACCTGATCGACTAACTTCTTTAATCCATTTTCAGTAAAGCCAATATTACCCCGTAGAGAAGTAAAATATTCAGGGTTTGTTTTATTTAGTCTTTTTCTTTCTTCTTGATATCTTTTTAAGCTCTGCGCCAGAGTATAACTAATTGGAACTATTCTATCCTTATTGCCTTTACCTTGTTTAACAAAAATAGTTAGGTTCTCTGTGTCTATGTCGGTGAACTTTAGATTAAGTAATTCTTGCTTGCGCAAGCCAGTAAATATGAAAGTCGAGAATATAGCATGATTGCGATACCTCAGAAACTTGTATTCATATGGGTAATTATAGACCACCTCTAACAATCGTAATGAAACTTGTTTATTTAGCTTTATTGGCAAGCGTTTTTCCATTTTAGGTTTCTCAATATCGATAATTGGGTTATTCTGCATATGCCCTTGTTTTATGCACCAACGAAAAAAGACCAATAACGTCTTGTGATAGACGATAAATGTATTTACAGACCATTTTCGTTCTGTTCTACCATAGTAAAATAAAGCCCTTACATTATCATCACTGACTTGGCTTATATAACTAATTTTTGCAAATTGTTGATAACTACGCACCACATTTCTATATCTTCTTATGGTATGTTTTGAATATCCACGAATAGACAAAGAATAATCACAAAACTTCTGCGACAAGATTTCTATATCCATACATTTTTAATCGCAAGCAGATTATTCTTTTTGAAAAAGTTTTGGAGCCGAGAACCTGTTCACCACGGGAACTGGTCGTTCAAAATGGCTCATATTGCCAAAAAACCTTTTAAAATCAATTATAGTACACTCATTTGGATTTGAGCAAGAGACCATCTCCTTAAGAGGAACAAAGAAGATTGATTTTCCAAAATGACCCATATAAAATAAAGATAAAACTGGATTTTGGGATTTAAAACAGGTGATGTCCTTCGACCTGTTTACCACTAAAATAACTTCAATTAAAATACTCTGCAATTGATACATTAAATTAATAAATTGCTCGACTGCAAAGTTATTATAGCAGATTTAAATAAAATATCCAAAGGTTAATTTAGAAGCATTTATTTTAATGTCTTTTAAAAAATCAATACATATGATATAATCAGAATCGTGCACAAAAGAAAATGCCTTGTTGACAACTTATTATATTACTAAGCACGCGCCCATAGCTCAGCTGGTAGAGCACTCGACTCTTAATCGAATGGTCGGAGGTTCGATCCCTCCTGGGCGCACTAACAAAATTGACAAAGTAAGTTGTTATATCATTCTTCTGATCTCAATGTACCCAATTCTTCGTAAATGAATTTGGGATATTGATTTAACAAAATATTATTATTTTTAAAAAACAGCTTAATATAATCATCAATTACAGATATTCTCCTTGAATGCTTTCTTAATAGATTTTCATCCCTGTCATTTGATAGCAAATACCTGTTAAACAAATCGATCAAATCATTTAATTTTAAATTCTTATTATGAAAGTAATCTTGATACATAATAAATGTATCAAGATTTATTAAAGTTAAATCAGAAATGTTTGAAACATTAAGATTTAATAATGAGATCTTTTTCTTGAATTCTAAATTAAGCAGGTAATTAATACCATTTGTTTCCAATGCTAAATCGGTATATACTAAAATTGGATAAATTTTCAACTTCTTAATTCTTTTATTCAAAAATACGTATCTTCCATCAGAAATGTCCTCAATAATATTTACAAGTTGAGAGACACCTATCTTGTCTCCCTCATCATCTTCAACTAACTTTTTGTATAATTCAGACTCAATTATTGAGTAATCATATGAATGCAAGGAATCTGCCGTAATAATTTTGTCTTTAAATTCAAATACAAATACATAATTTCCATTAAACATGAGTAAATCTGGAAGTGACCTCAATCTTAAGTTCTTCAAATCTGGATCAAAGTATTTAATCCAATTAAACTTCTCAAAACAATATTTCATCAAATTGCGAAATAGTTCAGCTTCTGAAAAATATTCTGAATACAAAGATTTTAATTTTGGAAAACTATCAATTTTTTGACCTAATATTGATAACTTAAACTCTTTCGCTGGTTTGATAATTGCAAATTGAATTCCATTGTATAACTTTTCTGTAAAGAAATTGTAATTTAAAATTAGAAATGCGTCATTGTTTAGTTGATAAATTGGATACTCTCTAAATGTTTTAAAATCCTTTTTATCTTCAATAGTTTTGCCATTAATGACTAATGTAAGTAGCCATTCTTTTTGTGGATGGTCATCTCGTAAGATTATTTTGTGAGAAAAACTTTTTCCAGAAACATAACCAGATATAAAAATATTTATAATATTTTTTAAGTATTGTTGCCAATTTTCAATATGGTAAAATTCAATAAATTTAAGATAAAGTTCTTTAAATAAATCATTATTGGATAAAAACTTAAATAATGAGATAGATTTATACATCTCTGTAATAATATTCACACTTTGATTTAAGGTGAGTTGAGCCAATTGACTTTGGACATAGAATTTTGCAAATTCATTAAGTTCTGTACCTTCTGGTGGTAAGTTTTTTAATTGCTTAGTTGTGTGTTTTTGATTATAATATAAGCAAGCTTTAAATAAGTTTAGTTCTTCCATTCCAGTCAACTCTAATCGATCTCCAGGAATATTGAATTTTAAAGCAAATTGAACCAACTCTAAATTTGAAATATGATTTAATAAAATGATTTCATACTCATTGTTTTTAAATTCACTAAATAATTTATTAATTTTATTTATTAGTTGATCCTCAAAGCTACGGCTTAATTTGTTAAGGATCATCAACTGAAAACCAAAATCAGATTCCTTTGTAAAGAGATTAGCCTCATTAAATGTTGTAAATTCCAAAATAAATCGTGATGGAATTGTTTTAAGTAATTCATTGATATCTATTTGTTCATAGTTATCAAATATATCTGAGTATTCAATTATTTTATTAATTCTCATAATTACAAAGGATTAGAACATTATTAGTCATCATTTTTAAAAACACCATCTACTATTGATTTACCAGAATTATTATAAATCCAATTAGTTATAAACTTCATTCCAATGCAAGAATGCCTGGATTATTTAAACTGCTTTCAAAATCTTAAATTTCCTTTAAATAATAGTTTGAAAGCAAAATTAAACAAAACTTTTAAGTATAGTTATATTTATTATGGGTTGCAATAACATATTTTCTATAAAATATTATAAATAACCTAAATTGATATTTTACTTATATCTTCCTCCATATTTTCAGTTTGTAAAGAACGTGAGTATTTCATTGTCATGGTTATGTTTTGATGTCCCATCATTTTTTGTATTTTAAAAATATTTACATTTGATTCTGCAAGTTTACATGCGAAAGTATGCCGGAACTGGTGAAGATGAAAGCTTATACCAGATTTCTCAGCAATACTTTTAACCCAATGTATTAATCCCTCTCTCGTCAAACCACCTTCACCTCTGTTAGAAACAATAAGCCATTCTGTTTTTAGACTCTTCCTCTCTCGGAAATAATCTTTTAAATGAAGAAGCAGTGTCGGATGTATTTTTAATACTCTTGTTCTCTTTGATTTAGAAGTTTCACCTCTTATTATGATTTCTTTCTTTTCTATATCAATATCCTTTACTTGGAGAGAAATAAACTCTCCTTTTCTTATACCGCAAAATAAAAGAAGACTAACCATGACTGTGTCTCTTCGGAGAAGAAGAGTATTGCTTGAACACCTAACAATTGCCGAATATATTTTATTGATTTCTACATCCTCAAGTCTTCGGAAATCGTCATAATTCACTTGTGGAGCTTTAATATTCTTCAAAGGATTTTGCTCCAAATATCCATTCTTACATAGCCATCTAAAGAATACAATAAGTTTACTGTATTGTGTTTTTATAGTTGAATTTTTTACTCCAGTTTTAAGCGTATTTTTACCCACTATTCTTGTTCGAGTTTTTATACGCATAAAATACAAGTTCAACATTTCAGGGGAAAGTTCTTCAGTCGAAGTGACTTCAGGCATTACTTTTGAAAATAGCTTAAAAACAGCAATATATCCACGAATCGTTTCGGGGCGTAAACACATTGAAAATTTGCACTCATTAATATAGTCACAAAAAATCTTTTCAAGCTGAGAAGTAATCAACTTCGTTCCATTTTCTTTATAGAATTTAGTTATTGGTTTTAATACTTTGTTATCATTTTCCATCCAACCATTTTAAATTATCTATTTTAGAAATGTAGAAGGTAATATTTGTCATGGTGGCAAATAATACCTTCTTTGATAGCAATATTATATCAATTATGATTTCTTAATGCAAAAGAATGTAAACAAAGAAATCACATATTTTGCAAAAGTTGGTTGGAGAAATGACCAAAGGCTGTTTGGCATTAAACAAGCTGATCGTTTAATGCATACTTACATGATTGGTAAAACTGGTACCGGCAAATCAACTTGTTTGGAGACAATGATTATGCAGGATATTGAACATGGTCGAGGATGTTGTTTATTAGATCCACACGGAGATTTAGTTGAAAAAATTGCAAAGAATATTCCAGAGCATCGAAAGAAGGATATAATTTATTTCAATATCCCTGATACAAATTTAAATTTGAGATATAATCCATTTAAAAAGGTCTCTTATGAAAAGAGGTCATTAGTGGCTTCTGGAATTTTAGATGTCTTTTCAAAATTATGGGATAGTGCATGGGGAGTGAAGCTAGAACATATCTTAAGACATGCTATCCTAACTTTGCTTGATCAACCAGAAGCTACTATTGCCGATATTTCTGAATTATTACTTGATAAAGAATTTAGGAGAAATGCACTTAGGCATGTAAAAAGTGAAAGTGTTAAGAAGTTCTGGAAAAGAGAATTTCCTGAATATCAAAAATATGACTTACTGCCTGTGATGAACAAGATAGGAGGAATGTTAGTGCACCCAGTTATTAAAAGAGTCTTGATTGAAAATACAGAGGAAGTATCCCTTCGTAAAGCAATGGATGATAAGAAGATTATTCTAGTCAATTTATCCAAAGGACATGTAGGTGCTGATGTTGCTCATATCCTCGGTGCTCTATTTATTACTTCAATAGCTTCGGCTGCTTTTAGTCGTGTAGATATTGATGAAGAGAGCCGAGTTCCATTTATGGTTTACATGGATGAATTTCATAATTTCACTACTTTGTCTTTGGTAAATATGTTTTCCGAATTACGAAAATTCAAAGTAGGGATGATTCTAGCTCACCAATATATGCATCAACTTGATGAGGATATTAGACAAGCTGTACTTGGGAATATAGGGACAGTTATTTCCTTTAGAATTGGAACTGAAGATGCAAAACATATGGCAGAAGAAATGTTTCCTGAATTTGATGTTCAAGATTTTATTAACCTTCCAAATTACAAGATATATTTGAAATTAATGATTGATGGACGACCTAGTCGGCCTTTTAGTGGGAATACTTTAAATGAGTTCAAGTACTAATTTATTTGAATAAGAATCCGAAAAAATATACCAAATTGAATGCGGTTGCCATACATGGTTTAGTTAGTGTGGTAAGCCATATCAAATTTACTACCTTAACAAAGTAACATCCCCCTTAATTAAGAATCTTTGCCCTGCTGCATTCTCCCAATTAATTAAATAAATATATACATTAGGTAGACATAGACGGTTATTAACCATCCCATCCCAACCATTACAATTCGATCCCATGCCATTAGGATAGGATTCACAGGAGTATACTTGTTGACCCCATCTCTCGAACAATTGTAAAGTAATTATTTTACTTTTGGAATCTGAGAATGTTATATTCCAAGTGTCATTTTTGGAATCTGCATTCGGTGAGAATATATTTGGAATAAATATTTCAGAAGTTTGATTTTTGACATGAATAAATATAGAATCTATTGCTGTGCATCCATTACCATCACTTACTTCAAGATAATAAGTTCCATCTTGAATAGCCTTTATTTCTGGATTCGGACAATCAGTGCAAGATAAATATTCTGATGGGTACCATCTGAATCTAGTCACATTCATGGAATGTAAACCGCTTAATGTATATGTGCCTCCACGAATTAATTCTAAGGTATCATCAAGATCTACAAAAATATCTTCGTATGCAATAACTGTATAATGGATTACTGAATCACAAGAATGTATATTCGATTTATGAACAGTGAATTCACTGGCAGTTGTATACCATAATTGCTCAATCTGGACCGAGTCTCCAATACAGAAATAGAATGTAATAGTTGTGGGTTCATGAATAGGAAAAAGGTGTACTTCTGTCATATGGAATGAATCGCAACCATATTGATTATTGAATTGAGTTATTATGGTGATCGAGTCATGATACCAGATATTATCTATTTGAATAGAATCCCCATTACATAAGTTATGAATAGTATGGGTAGCGGGCGAGATGGGATAATTAATGATGTTAATACTTAAAATAGAATCGCAACCATATTGGGTGGAGTAGTTAATGAGAAATGAAGTATCCTGCAAATAATAAGTTCCTTGGTAGAATAACGAATCCTTGACACACTTGTGGAAGTTTAGGGTCTCATGGAATGATGGAAATACGGTTGCATTATAAGTATAAATAGAATCACATCCTTCCTGGTTATTCCATATTATAGTATCACTTTCATTTGAAGTTATCCATTTTCCTCCATTTGGAGTGAATAGCCATACTGAATCTCCTTCACAGATTTGATAGTTTGTTGCAAATGATTCAGATCGTTTAGTTTTTAATGAAATTAATACAACAGAATCACATCCTAGTTGATTAGTTGATAGTATTCTTAATTCTTCATCATGGTGATACCACTGATTTTGAATAAATATGGAGTCTCCATTGCAGAATTCCATGACGGTCTGACTACTATCAATAGGAATCACACGAATTCTGATATTGATTATTGTATCACAGGCGTCTGGATAAGTTAGATAGATTTTTAACAATGTATCTTTCTTTATGTCTGTTATCGTTACTGTTGAATTAGGAAGTACAATACCATCTATAAGAAAGGAACTTGCATTCGTGTTAAATGCTATCGTGGATGAACTCCCCACACACACTAAAGTATCAGCTTGAGTAAGACTAAATTGATGTAAGCAGTGACATCTATTGACTTGAACCCTATGTGTATCAGATTTAAATCCACAACGAATCGGATAAGCTGCTATAACTCTATACATTCCAGTATCAGGAAAAACCATTGCAAGACTATCCCCAGATTGGAGGATGATTTGACCTCCATCAGGTAGCATCCATTCTGTTATATGTGGACAGGCCTCTTTCACAAGAAAATGAGCCACACTATCCTTACAAATTATTTTCTTTCCCTGAACTACAGCCCTATAAGGTCTTTCTAAACCTACTGCAAAATTCGGTGCAATTAAACCTGACTTACCTCCCAGATAGAAGTCATTAAGCATAAGTTCACAGGCCTGACCATATTCATTGGGCTGATGGATGACATGAAGGGTTTTAAAAAATTTCCTAAATGTAGTAATGTACATTCTATCATCTCTGCCTAGAACGGGTCCACCTACACCAAAACCCAATTGGTGAATTATCCTGTTAATTCGCTTCCTTACCATCAAAGAATCAGGATCCTGGAGGTCCACTTGAAATATTACATCAAAGGTATCTGCTAAAGTAAGATAAACTTTAGAGTCATCTGATGAAAAAGCAGAACCTATAAGTTCTTTTCTATTTTTAGCTGTTGTAATTGTATCAAATAAATCATACCCGTTTGAGATTATGCCTGTACTTGGATCGAATTGATGCAATTCTACCTGACTTGGATGTCCCAAAGTACATTCAATAAGGTGTTCACCAGAATTGGATATGGCTAATTCGCCTGTTTTGTACTGTTCATTTGATATATTATGTATATTCCCAGATATAGATGTTACTATTTGATTGAATTGAATACCACTGGTGTCTAATAGGAATGAATAAAAGACCTCTGTTACTGCATTCTGACAGATAATCCACCAATCACGTCCATTACAATGTTTAACTGCCAGCACTTGTTCGGAACTGGAATCTATGAGTACCTGTTCTGGAGTCACTACTGCGCCAAGTCCACTATCCTGACTCATATCTATCTGGACATATCTCAATTTATAAGGTGGTCCAGTTATGGTAGGAAATTGATCTGGGGTAAAAAAATAATATAAGGAATCACTACCAGGCTGGGGCAAGATAGCGCACATGACTGAGGACCGATTAGAGAATCGTGGACATCCTGCCATGATCTGGTGATTACGATTATAGATGTAATCATTATCTGAGTAGAAGAGTAGATTGCCCTGTTTACCACAGATACTCGAATGCCCTTCTCCTATACCTAAGGCACTGTAGAAAAATGAATCCGGCTGAGGTGTGCCAGATCGCCAATCTATCCCATGTGTACCCATATACCAAATCGAAGTCTCTAATCCAGTAGGACAATCTGACGGGGTGCTAAATGTATCTTGCTGTCCATAGATTAGAGATGAGGTGCTTTGGAATAGTATGACAATAAATAATAATCTTGAATACAATTCATTCATCATTTCTATTAGACCATATTTTTGAAGCATTTGATGCTTGGTACTATCTTTTAAATTACAAATTTATTATAATTTAAGAAAATATTTACATTAATATGTGCATTTGATTACATTTGCATATTCGTGCTACCTTGACAATCAACTAAACTATCCTCAATTCTTATATTTTAAAACTCAGAACTCATAAATTTTTGATTCATTTCTTAAATCAATTATATTATGAAAAATCTGTATTTATTCTTTCTACTTTTTGTTTTTTTTGACACCCATTTACTTCAAGCTCAAGCTTGTTCAATAAATGGAGAAATATCCGTTTGCCGGAATAATGTTTATAAATATGATGTTGGAATATCCGCTGGTGAGAAAGTAAGCTGGAAGCTTCAAAACATGAAAGGCAGAATTCTTAGTGTTAACTATGATTCTGTAGCCATCTTGTGGACCAAAGCAGGAACAGAATCACTATTGGCTGAAGTCCGAGATGTCAATGGAAATCTTTTAAGAACTTGTACATTGACTATTATTATAAAAGACTTCGAATATTTTACAATAGAATATTTTCCTAAACCTCCAGAGAAAGCTGATAATCAAGCCTGTAAAGGCGATCTCTTACAATTTATTACCAGACATCTAAGTAATTATTCTTATCGGTGGACTTATAATGATTCCATACTTGTAGACAGTACATCTCATTCTATAAATATTATTATGGGATCAGAACAAATGGTTGATGTATGTGTAGAGATCACGAATGAAGTAAATGGATGTATGGAGAAGTTGTGCAAACGAATCTACTTGTTTGACCTGCCTCAGTTTAGTTTTAGAATAGATTCCAGTTCTTCTAGGAATTTCTGTACGCATTCAGAAATTATTTTTAAGGCTGATCCACCTGCCATTTCTGGTCCAAAGTTTTTAAATAACTATGAATGGTCTGTGATTTCTAATAATCAGATATTAACATCTTCTTCTCAAACCTACTATTCACCATTTAATTATACCTTTTTAACCAGTGGGAATTATATAGTCAAACTCACCGTAACCAATCAATACGGATGCAGCCATTCGGAATCCATGGAACTCACTATTGAAGATGGAAATTCATCTCTTAACCAATTCACTAATGTAATATGTAAAGGACAATCAGTAACATATACTACTAATAATTTATGCACTTCATATCATTGGGGTGTAGAAGGTGGTACAATACAGCACGTATCAAATGATAGTTGTACCATATTATGGGATAAAGATCCTACTTCCGGATATGGTATCATCAGAATAACTAAATCAGGATGCCCTACGGGAGTATGCGATGAAGAAGAATTCTATAAAGTCTATATCATGGGAGGAGATAATCCCATAAAAGGGGAGGTCTATTTTTGTTCTGGTCAATTCCAACAGCCCTATTCCATAAATCCAATTCCTAACGCAAGCTATATATGGCGAATATCATCAAAGAATGGTTCAGGAAATATAAGCTTATCTGATTCTACCAAGCCAATTTGTTTTGCAAATTTTTTATCTTTTACCGGAACATTTACATTAAGCTGTGAAGTTAAATCATCCATTCCTGCCTGCAGCACTTATCAGAGTACGACCAATATAACTGTATACAACTTTAGTATTAACGGTAATACTTTAGTATGTTATGGAGAAGATGCTACTTTTGTCATTGCACCAGCAATGTCGGGAAGTAATAAACATGTTATTCTAAAACTTAACGGTATCATACAATATGAATATACTACTATTGATACAGTGATTACAATACCTCATCAATACTTGAGCCAATCAGATGATCATTACAAAATAGAAGTCATAATAGATATGGGTCAAAGTATGACTTGTACGATTACCAAAGATTTCAAAGTGATGGATCCTGTACTTCCACCTTTTTCAATTATGGGTCCTGATATAATTTGTCCCGACACTGAGTACAGATACTCCACAGATAATGTAGGTTCAAATAAAATATCCTGGGAGATCAAGAATGGAATGATCATTGACACCGCTAATGCCGCTGTATTAGTCACATGGCTCGATACCACCGCTGATAAAGTCCTTAAGGTGCGAAGAGAATTCAATGGATGTCTCTCTGAGTATACTTCATTGGAAGTATTACTGAAGAATATCTCCACAATTGACATACTTGGTCCTGATACTGTCTGTGTAGAATCTATGAATGATTATACATGCAATGAATCCACTGCAGATAATTATGATTGGAGCATTATCCCTACTGACGCAGGAAGAATTACTTCGTACCGTAATGATAGTATGACAGTTGAATGGAGTAATATAAATGGACTTCATACGGCCACTATTAGGCTGATTATCCATTATTGTAATAATAAATCCTTAACCAAAGATAAAATAGTGTATCTCTCTCAAGGAGATACAATGAAGATTAATCATGTGAACAACTGTCTTGGTGATTCTACATTACTATATATGTCCCAACATTATAGTAATACTTATGAATGGGACTTCGGAGATGGTTCAACTAAGGTAACTACTTCGTCAGATTCAGTATGGCATCATTTTAATCAAGATAATAATTATAATGTAACTGTCCAAGCAACACAACCCAATTCATGTATCATTCAGAATCCTACATTCCATAATATTCAGATTTATCCAAAGCATAAATTGAGATTCGTATATGCAGAGATATGTCCTCATGAATCTGCATTGGTTCAGACATGTGATGAATTATTGTGTATTCCACCAAACATACATTTTATGAAGTATGTAAAATTCTCTGCATCCGGAGTACCCAATAGTGGGGATTACCGATTCACTATCAATCGGAATAATCAGCTGTGGTATACTGTAAATTCTACTTCCCCTACCTTACTCATCTATGGAAATCAGTTTAGTGGTACTGAATTCAAGCTTCAGATCATAATAGAATCCATAGGGAATATCCCATGCATTACTCCTGACACATTAACATTATTGGCCTGTGAGGATGTTCCTCCAGTCATCTGTAATGCCAAAGAAATCCAGATAAGTATAGATACATTATACTTTGACAAATGTAATACTGCTAATTATGAAGGAACAATAGAAGTCTTTGGTGACTCCGATATCATTTATAAAGAATGGCAGATATTCGAAGGTAATTCAACTCCAATAATTCGTAACATTGTTGCCCAATCACAATTACTTGATCAACAATACACTTTCCAGAATGCAGGTCCTTACAGAATAGATCTGGTAGCAGGTAGAAAGAGTATTGATGAAGATTCTACAATCCAGATTTGTGATACGGTAGCTAGTAGATCAGGTATCATCAATACCATTCCAGATATTATCTATAAATGGGAATGTAATGGAAGTGCATACAAACTAATAGCATATGCTTCCGGTACTTATTATAATCCTACAGGTGCTACACCAGTTCATGAATGGTATGTTAATAATAAGCATATTGGAATGCATGATACGATAATTTTAGATTCATTGACTTATTCAGGTAATTCGGTCAATCTTAGGTTAGTATCTTCCATTTCAACTAACTCTTGTGAAAGCAAGTTAAATGTACCCATACCGAAACTAAACACAGCAACAATAATTCAAATGGATTCAAGTTGTCGAAATAATCTAATATCTTTTGTTTCAAACGTTCTACCTGTGAATTATCCAAAAATAAGTAGCTATTTATGGGATTTTGGAGACAATAGTTTTTCCAAAACAAAAAATCCACAACATACATTTAAAGATACTGGAACTTATACTGTTCAATTGACTATAATCAATGAGTTCGGATGTACATATCTTGCAGAAAAACTCATAAAGGTATTACCCAATGAATTAGATGGTTATGTTTCATCTGTACCTGATACTTGCAGATCACAATACAAACTTGAATTTAATCAAACACATGGTAATCAAATTCAAAAATATAAATGGAATACAGGTGGTCTATTTAATTCTATAAACGTAAATTCTAGTAATAGCTACAGAGTAACAGTAACTGATGTCAACGGGTGTAAGTATGAATCACAAAAGGAAGTATTGATTAATGATCCATTAATAACTATAGAAGGACCAGATAAAGGGTGCCCTAATGAATTCGCAGAATTTACAATATTTACAGTTGGGGATTATAATCTAAAAGTAAGTACAGGATTAACAACATGGTTAAGCACAGGCAATAATAAATATCTTATAAAAATCCCTTTAAATAATGACAGTATTATTATAAAGGTGGAGGCTAAAAAAGGAAATGTGGTCTGTAAAACAATTACAAAAGTTGTCAAAATAAATAAAATTACTAACTTCGAATTAATTAAAGACAGTATCACTTGTGATCCGTTTAGATTGAGAATTAAAACTAACCCAGTATTTAGTGTTATTTGGAATGATCAAAATGGAATAATTTCAAGTGGTCCATCTATTCTAATTTCAAAAAAGGGAGATTATGGTGCGACTTTTATCGACTCTTCGGGATGTTTTTTGTATGTAGAAACACCAATTCAAGGCAGACCAAGAGTTGGAATTAATATAACTGGGGAAGATTACATATGTGATTCCATATTTTTCGATGGTATTCCGAAAAAAATAAATTTTTTGATAACAGAATATTTAGCTTCATCTTGGAAAATTCAGGTAGGTGATTCGGTAGTTGATTTTGGTAATGGTTCTAATCCACGATCCTTAACACTTACTGAAAAAATGGAAAATCAAGAAATCAAGTTAGTTGTAACGGATGCCTTTGGATGTCAAATAGAATCGAAGGCATACAAATTTCATATACTTCCATGTAGTTGTAATGCATCTTATGTGACTATTGCGGCGTCTCTAGATCATTATACAGATTCTGCTGATTATGATATATATAAAGTTATTGGAGCAATACGTATACCTACAGGTTTTAACATTTGTCCGGAAGGTTTAGAATTTCTTAACCCTGTAGAATGGATTCGATACCCTACATTAGTTCAAAATGGACCATACATTGAATTGAGAAATGGACTTGTAAGACAACCCCGTGATTCATGTAATGGTACGGTCCAATTCACTGTTCATTGGTGCAAAGGCGAAATAACATGTTCAAAGACGCAAACTTTATACTACGATTGTTGTCCTATAGAACCTGACATTTGTGATCTCAGAGTTAACCAAGTACAATGCAATTATCCTAGTATGGGATCTGTTAGCATCGACCTTGAAGTATATCTTAAAGAAGCATTTATACTGAATAGTGCTTGTCGAAATGGAATCATCACGATTGAGTATCCTTTAACAAATGTAATTAGTTCGCCTCCATATTATTTCACGCTAACCGAACATGGTCCATCCACTCATAACATCTCATTCACTGGCACTATGGGACAAAGTCCATTTTGCTTTTATGTAAGAATAAAATCTACAAACTTAGCATGTCATGAAGAATGTATACTTGGTCCAATTTGCATAAATCCATACACGTGTCAGGTCATTAATGGTAACCAATTCGCTATCATAACAAATAATTGTGGTAGCCAAAATGGAGATGGAACAAATTCATGGAATATTCTGACTCAGATAAATAACCCTGATGGTCAATATGTGATAGAATCAGTTAATGCCAATGGTGGTGCGATGCAAGATAATTATTATGACATAAATGGAATCCATTCTACATTAATTCTGCCTTCAAGCTCTACAAGTGCAGCAATTCAACTTTTAGTGCATGATTTAAACCAAGGTATAGTATTCACTACAGAAAAAACTATTTCATTGGACCAATGTATTATGGGTCACAGCAAAAAGGAAGTAAATACAACACCTTTGTATACACTTCAGACCGTTCCAAATCCATCTTCTCATTTAACCACTTTCTATTATAAAATTGTTAAGAATCCAATTTCACCAATTCTAAAAATATATAATATTGCTTCAAATCAAGAAATAATTAAAATCAAATGTAATGATCATGGGTTTACAGAGTTTGATGCTAGTATTTTACCTTCTGGAGTTTATTACATTATTTTAGAAGAAAATGGTTTCAAACGAAATGTTCAAAAATGGGTAGTATTAAGATAATTTAATTGCTTAGTAATTATTTAGTAAAAAGTCCTTTGAGTTTTATTTCTCAAAGGACTTTTTATTTAGATGGGTTAATGTATCCATAATGATTGGAAACAAATGCTTTTTTACATCATACATATATTAGATATTGCCAAATTGGCAATTAATACCCTCTACATCAACATTCAAACATAAAATATACTGGTTTAGAAATATTCTTTAACAATCTAAACCAGTTTAAAATGAAAAATTTGAATGAATTAAGTCAATCAAAGCGATCTTGGTTAGTAGCTGAGGTTAAAATCTCATACCATAACCAATCCAAAGCATCGGATTATCCAAAAATCAACAATTCAAAGGATGCGGAACTGATCCTTCGCAATAATTGGAGTGACGATATGGAACTACTTGAAGAATTTAATGCCCTATTCCTAAACAGAGCAAATGGTGTAAAAGGATTCTTTCACTTGTCTCGAGGTGGAGTCTCAAATACTTATGTCGATCTCAAGATTCTTTTTTCCGCTGGATTAAAAGCATTAGCATCTGGTATCATCCTAGCTCACAACCACCCATCACGAAACTTAAAACCAAGTAAAGCAGATCTTGAATTAACCAAAAAGGTACTTGAAGCAGGAAAACTGCTTGATATCCAAATCATAGACCATTTGATACTTATACCCAATTCTGGTTATTATTCCTTCGCCGATGAAGGTACCCTATAGTTCTATTACTTAACCATTTAATTTATTAAAATGAAAAAGGAACTAGAATCTACTGGTAGCTCTGCTATTTCTAAAAACTTTGACTTATATCAAGAAGTAACAAACAAAATCATTTCAATGCTTGAAAAAGGAGTAGCACCATGGCGAAGAACATGGAGTACATATGGATTAGCCAAGAACTATGCAACTGGACATGTATATACCGGAATTAACTTCATCTTGATGAACAATACGGAACATCATGTTCCATATTTCATGACATATAACCAAGTAAAGGCACTGGATGGCAAATTGAAAAAAGGAGCGAAAGCGCAAAAGGTTATTTTCTTTAATCTTATCTACAAGGATCAAAACAATAGAGTAGTAAACAAAGATGAAGCAACACACCTATATAATATAGGAGAAGAAGTTAAAGTATTGAAGTTCATTAAGTATTACAATGTCTTCAATATTTCTGATGTGGAAGGTATTGATTTTGAGATTTCTGAAATACAGCTAAAGCCAAATGAGAAAATTGGTAAATGTGAATCTATTGTAGAGCTTATGCCTAAGTGTCCTTTGATACAGCATGAGAAAAATAATAGTGCATTCTATTCACCTATTTTGGACATAGTTAATATGCCTAAAATGGAACAGTTCGAAACATCTGAAGAATATTATGCCACTCTTTTCCATGAACTAGTTCACTCTACTGGCCATGCAACAAGATTAGCTAGAGAAGAAGTTATGAATCCTCATGCTTTTGGAAGTAAGGCATATAGCAAAGAGGAGTTAGTTGCAGAAATGGGAGCTTCGTTTCTATGTTCGAGTGTGCAAATTGACTTTGATAAAATCATTGAAAACAATGTCGCTTATCTAGCTGGATGGCTTAAAGTTCTGAAGGAGGATAGTAAATTCATTTTCAAGGTAGCCTCAGAGGCTCAAAAAGGTGTTGATTTCATTTTAAATCTGTAATTTGAGGTTACTGTCCCTACTTTGCTTTTTTGGCTTTGTGGGGATTTTTTGTTTTAACTTTTTAAAATACGGGTTTGCAAACTTCAGTAGCTGTAATTTTTATTTGTTTTTCGCAATTTTCAAGATCTTTTTCAGCTAATAAAATTCCCTCTTTTATTGCTAAATGAATTTCATATTCATCTTTAAAGTACCTTAAAGATTCAAATATAAATTCTTCTTTTGAAGATATTGATGGGGCAATAACTTGATTAGTTCCTACCATAATATTAATTTTTAAAAAGTGGTAAAATAGATTCTCTTAAAATAATTTGACATTCGCTTTTATATTTAGCAACAGTTCCAAGAGTTAAGTTTAATGTTTTAGCGATTTCTGCATTATTTTTACCTTCGATGTGTAATTTAATAAAACCAGAATATTTACTAGGTAAAACTTCTATTATTTTTGGTAGAAGTGCTTCTATATCATGTTCGATTTCGCTGAATTCTAGGTAAGTATTCTCAAAATTTTCATCTCCTAAGTCAAATGACTTGAGGCGTTTTTGTTTCTTTTCTAAATTTATTGCATTCCTATCGTAAATTGTGCTTATAAAAAATTTCTCAAAAGATTCTTTGTCATATTCTTTTTTTGTGGTAAGTACTTCAATAACTGAGTCTTGGAATAAATCTTTTATATCTGCTTTCTGTAATCCCCGTTTATGAACGATAGAATACATTTTGGAATAATGATCTTCGTACAATTTTTTAAAAAAAAGTTTATCCTTTAGAAATGAATTCTTCAAACGCTGAATTATTAATTCGGTTCCAAAGATATGTAAAATATTTATAATATTATAATTTATTGTAATATTTAATACTTTAATTTTTTTATCATCGCTTTTTAAAATAATAATTTGAAAATATATTATATAATATCGTCATGCATTAATAATTCATTTTCAATTACTAATATTTAATAAAAATAAAATTATTTAAATAAAGTTATTTTCAATTCAAATAAATCAATTTGAAGGGATATAAAAAAGCTGGCCCTTGTAAGACCAGCTAAATAAGTAGATATCAGAAGATAGAATTTGAACGCTTAATTCTGATATCAATATTAATCCAAATGTACTGCGACATTTGAAGTAATTGTAGCATAATTGGATTTTTTATTCAACTACTTGTCTTTATCAAGGGCCTGCATATAACTAAAACTCAAATTATATGTCAGAACCAATTATTGATCAATTTAAAGAGTCAAATCAACTAAATTCAGAATTTAAGCTTCGTTTCAATGTTATAACTGCAAATAGGCACCTTAGACTCAATTCCCTTATTCAACAACATTTTACTGGCTCCTTAGTTGATGAACCTTCGTCAAAGCCTTCCAATGATTTCAACAATTTATTAACCTAAATAATTTAGAAATATGAAAAATGACATTTACTCTTTTCAATTTGGTCTACGAGTTGATGAACTCGAAAAATTTATTGCAGCTGAAATCCTAAGGATTAAGGCTAAAGCACATCAAGATATTGATATAACAGTATCTCAAGGTATTTTGACTATAAACTTACTGCTTCTAGAAATCACTGCTTTCTTTGAAGTATTGAAAGAACATGTAAACCAAAGGCTCAATCCTGAGATTGAAAAACTAATTGAAGAAATATCCCAATCGAATATTGAAGAGTTAAAAGAGGTTACAAAATCCAAGCAAGATGCCAATCTAAAGAAAATTGGAATACTAGAAGTTGATGTTAAACGAACTAAGCTTTCATATGATTGGAATAATTACAAATGGATCAAAATTGCAATCATATCTCTTTGCTCGATTGATGCTATGGCCAATTACTCTAGTTTGCAAGTTTTGGTCAGCAATTTATTAGTCGCTATAATTCTTGCATTAGCTGTTGCAATTGGGCTTGCCTTTGGTGCGCATATTCTGGGATCCAAAATCAGATTTGCCAAGACACTAAAAGAAAAAGCAACATGGTTTGCAGTTGGGTTTATTGGAGCAAGTGCGGTTTTCTTTTACTTAGGAATGCAAAGACAGGTATTTTCTGATGATGGCTCAACATTTTCTAATTCACCAATTCTTTGGATGTTGTTCAATGACTTCTTCTTTATTATAGCCTTACTACTCGCTTCAACAAAATTGCCCACAAGAGAACAGGTGCTTAAGTTTAATGAATTAAATGATAAAAAGAATCAAATATTACAATTTAAACACCAAAATGTAGAATTTGATAAAGCTCTTCAAGTTGAGGAAAGTAAAGTCAATGAGAATAAGCAAACACTAGAGGCATTTAAAAAATACAAGGAAGGTCTATTAATGTCCTTGGACAAAGAAAAAGAACTACAGCACGCAACGTGCTTAAAAGAGCATGAATTGAAGAATGGAAGAATATTGTTAAATAAAAATTTGAATAATGAAACAAAACTTGCATAGTGTAATATTTATAATAATCTCCTTAATTAGTCAGTCTTCTTGCAAGACTTTAACTACGGAAGCTATCATAATACTTGATTTAACTGAGGAAACATTTACTCATATTTCTATCAATGACTATAAAACCATTTCTAGTCTAAATGCAAATGTATTTAATGGTGAGCTGGTTCGTATACAGCCAATCACAGAAAATGGATTTAATATTGTGGAATGCCACAAAATTGAAAGGGTGGCTTCATCAACACTGGGAAATGAATATCAAAGACGGAGTGAATTAAAGAAGTTTTACTCTTCCATCGATTCAAGTTTACAACTTTTAAAAAAAGGTAAAGCTAGGCGAAGTGGATCTGTAATTTTTAAAATACTTAGTGAAGAATTAAATCACTTAAATAAGTCGAAAACAGATAAGAAGATACTAATTATTAATTCTGACCTCATGGAAAACTCATTTATTGATTTTACTAATTCCAGCAATATTGAACGGATTAGGAATAATCCAAATGAGATTGAAAAGCTTTTAACAGATAAGTATCCTGTTGCCGATTTAAAAGGAATATCAATATACATTTTATACAAGCCAGTTAATAAATGGGATAGCGAGAGATTTGAGATAGTATCTGATTTCTATAAAAAACTATTTGAGTCTAAAGGAGCAATTGTTAATGTAAGTGGAAATTTAAATTAAGCCAATGACAAATCCAATTGTTCAAAGAGTCCTAGAATTGTCTAAAACTTTATTTATTACTGCGTTCAAACTTGCATCATTATTATTTGCTTTTTCCTGTAAAACAGTAGGCTCGATATTAATCAAGACTGGAGAATTGGTTGATAAATTAGCAAGTCGATGATAAAGGTATTTGGATTGATATTTGACATCATTTTTGAGGTTAGTAATGAACTCATTGTTGGCATCTTTGGGTTCATTACTAGCCTTTTTGAAAATCAAAGAAAGACAGAATTCAATGCTGACTTTATTAGTGTAGATAAAGTCTTGCAAAATTCAGATACTGGATTTTGTCTTGATGGTGAAAATTGTCTTTCAATTTCTGAGAGTTTTAAAAATGCAATTATTTTAGGTGGAAGCGGTTCAGGAAAAAGCTCTACAGTGCTTATTAATAGTGCAATATTCATGGCCAAAGGAAATTCGTCTCTCATATTTAATGACCCATCACATGAAATTAGATTGCTTGTAAGTGGTGCATTACAAAGTTATGGATATACCATTAAAGTAATAGACTATAGCAATGAAGCCTCAGAATGCTTTAATCCACTTCAAAGATGTATAACAATTTCGGATATTCAAAAATTAGCATCACTGCTAGTTCGCAATGCACTGGGTGAAGCCAAAGATCCATTTTGGAACAAGTCTGCTGAGAGTCTTTTATCCCTTTTCATCCGATATTTAATATTCTATGGTGAACCAGGACATAGAAACTTATACAATGTCCTTCATCTGATAAATGTATTTGCTGGAAATCCTGAGAAAATTGACAAACTCATCGTTAAAACTAGAGATGATAAATTGTTATCCGAATACAAAGCATTTGTAGCCTATGGAGACAAGACCCTAATGTCTATTGTAGCTACTGCCAAAGCATCCCTTTCATTATTCACTGATGAAACAATAGCTAAAATCACATCCATTGATACAATTGATTTTGCAGAATTCCGCACCAAAAAGATTGCCCTTTTTATCAATAATTCAATTCCAACAATGCAATATTATAGCGGAATTTCATCTCTGTTTTTCCAGCAATTTATGAATGAAATATTAATTAGAATTCCAGAAAAGCATGAAAACAATATTTTCTTTCTTTTAGATGAAGCAGGATCAATGTTTTTGCCTTCACTTTCAACCATCATTTCTAATATCCGAAAATACAATAGTGGAATACTTTTAATATATCAGGACTACCATATTCTAGAACATATTTATGGTTCATATGAAGCAAAAAATATTTCTGCCAATTGTTATGCAAAAGTGTATTTGCCAGGTCAGCCGATTGAAACATGCAAAATGTTAGAAATGACACTAGGTAAATTTGAATATGAGGATGAAAATGAAGTTAGGCATACTCGTCAATTAATGACTTCTGATGAAATACGAATGAGTGATAAAGCTATTATACTTATTGGTAATAAACCACCAATTCATGCAAAATTGTATCCATATTACAAAAACATGAAATTGAAATTGCTAACTGAAATTCCTCCATATATTCCAGTCAATATACTTCCTTTTGATATTCCTCCTTTAATTCAATTCGAAGATGAGAAGAAAGGTTAACAAAGAGAATACTATATACTCACATTTAAAAACAAATGGAGTACTTGAAAAAGGAACGCATGAAGAAATTCAAAAGGTTCGGAGTGAATATTGGAGGGAGTATAAAAGAAAGTGGAGAGTAGCTAAAAGAAGAAAAGACAAAGAATTCGCAGTGTCATTTAATTCTGATGAATTAAAAGTTTTAACCTTTGAGTCTAAAAAGCATAAGTTAAGTAGAACTCAGTTTATCAAAGAAACAACATTCGCTTATATCAATAACTCATTTATAGTTCCAGACTTAATAGAAGTAAAAAAAATATCACAACTACTTGCGATGACATACAATTCAGTTCAAGACTTGTTTGATGCTAACAAATTAAATTTTGATTTGGGCCGAGATATAATGGAATCAATAAATAGACTGGAGCGAGAAATACTCCCATTTCTTCACCATCCTAAAACCTTGGAGGAATATATTAAATTGCATATAGCAAAAGATGGAGGAAATAAAGCTCAATTATTGGAATTCATAAACTCTTTATGATCCGTGATATTAAAAAATCTAACTCGTCGAAGTAATATTGGCCAATTAGTGAACTATATCCTTAAGCCTGAAAAGGATGAAAAATCAGAACCAATATTAAAGCATAATCTTCGATCTCGTTCAGCCACTGGTTGGACTAAAGAATTTGAATCTAATGATTCTTTAAGGTTATACAAAAGAAGTGATAATATTAAGCTCAATCATACGATTTTGTCTTTCTCAAACAAAGACATAGAACATATCAGTAAAGACCTGCTTAAAGACATTTCGAAAAAATTCATTGAATTAAGAGGCAACGACAATTTATATCTAGCTTCGTCTCATCATGACAAGGATCATATTCATTTACATATTTTAATGTCTTCAACAAAATATATGACCGGAGAATCAAATAGAATTTCCAAAAAGGAATTCCATGAACTTAAGATGGCTCTAGATGATTATCAAAAAGAAAAATATCCAGAGCTAATACATAGCTTGCCTAACCATGGAAAATTGACCAAAGTCCAATCCCAAGATATTTCTTATCCATTTAAAGATTCAATTAGGACATTGTCTCAAAAACAGCAAATTTCTGAGACAATTACAGAAGTCTATGGTAAGACCAATTCAGGTCAAGAATTCCTTTCTCAGCTCAAATTTGAGGGTTTAGAGCCATATTATAGAGGTGGGTCAGTGTACGGAATCGAGGATGAAGGAAGGCATTTTAGGTTTAAGACTATAGGATTTGATGTTAACAAACTTGATGAATTGGATAAGAAACCAAGTAAGCAGGAAACTGAATTACAGGAATTAAGTGATCTTCGAGAATCCAAAAATTTGGAAAAAGAAGTTGAAGATGAACGAAGTATTGATATTGGGACTTATGAAGAGACAGAGAATAATTCTGAAGATGATGAATATGATGGATTGGGTCTTTGAGTTTTAAATAGTATGAATTAAGAAATTTTAATCCGGTCATTAAACAATTTCTAGGATGCTAATTTTCGTAAGTTGCAAGATTGCCTCTCGCCATGGCGATTAATGATCTGCCTATGTCTAGAGGCTATCTTGTCGGGAGACCCGAACCCCTAAAATAATGAATGTTGGAATTTTTTTGTATATTTGTATATTTGCAGACCTAAAACCTGAAACCTGAAAACCATTAAACTTATAACCTTATTAAGCTTCGTATTCAAATTGCTATGCTTGTATATAATCAATGCTCCTAATAACATTCAAAATTAAATTTGATGCCATACATAATAATATTTTTAATTCCATTCTAATAAGTCAATAAAATATTTTTTAAGTTCATCTTTTAGTAAATAAATATAAAAAGTAAATAAAATGAAGAAACCAGAAAATTATCCATATTACACTATTTGGAGCGGGTCATTGAATTTAGGAGATACTCCTGGAGTTTTTTATAATAGTACATTTGTAGGGTTAATTCTTCAGATTCCAATTCTTATAAAAAACATTCCAAAGGGAAATGAATTAATTCATTTGATTTTAATTACAAGCGAAATCGAAACAATTGGTAAACGACCTCATCTTGTTTATTTTGATTGGGTTGCCGGCAATCCTTTGTCTAATCCAATTGGACAAATTGATGATACTGATTTTATTCCTGGCAGACCAGAGTATCATTGTCTGAAAGTCAGAACAAAAGATCTTCAGGAAGGAAGTCATACAATTACAATTATTGTAAATACTGAAGTGCCCCTTGGTTTAAAAGATGACTTTGTATTAAATCGAATTGATGCGGATGAAAATGCCCTTATTAGAATTGGGTATATAATTCCGTAAAATTTTAATATCCGACGTACCATTTTATCGATAAATCATTTAAATGAAAATTATAACATTAGCCTTCTTTATGCCGCTCATTGGGATTTCTCAAAACATTAACAGCGACTTTGCAATAAAGAATACTAGAACTCAATTGGATAGCTTTTTTATTGAAAATAAGAATTCTTCGATAGAAGAAATTTCATATTTTTTACAAAGTGAAAGATATGATTTTCTGTGGCCAGAAATCCCTCCTGAATTAGTAGCCGGGGCAACGGTGGCTTCGGCTATATTTGGTGGTATAAGTGCTATAAATAGTTTTCGTCAAGTTAGTGAACTAAAGGAAATCAATCAAAAATTGGATAAAATTATTGCCCTTCAATATGAAATTCTTAAAGCAATAAAAGACCTTAGCATTCAATTTCGAATTGATTTAGAAAAAGCATTTATAAAAGACATAGAACTAGAACTGAAAGCATACCAGCAGTCATTTGTAACTTTAACGGACGTAATGATTCAAAGGGGTAACAGAATAATATTTCCAAGGAACGGCCCAGATTACCAAGCAAGATTAGAAGACCTTATGTGGAAAGTTCAAGATTTATCAAACAAACTTAAAGGCTATGGACCTGTGACACATTATGCATTGTTTACAAGTATCGGACTACTTGAAACAATGTTTAAAGTAGCGAACGTTGATTTCAAATATAGACAGTCATTCTTAAAACAGAATCTGATAACGGTTTTAGAATTCGAAACATATTTTAAAAATAAATCGGATGAATTATTAAACCAAAGTACTGAATTTTATAATAAGAATAAAATTGATGGAATAAAATCAATAGTTGGCGGGCAATTTGGATTAGATTATCCATTTACTGAAATAAAAGGTAACCCTAAAGATGGATTCCATAGTAGGACATGGGTTCGAGAAAAGCAAGAAAAGCCTGAGTTTAGACCTGTAATAAAAGGCCCATATTATGATATTCAAGTGCAGTATAATGAAATGGTTTCACGGCATATAAAATTTAAAGACGGAGTGATACCCATTTTTGATATTATATCAAAGGAATTGAACAAATTAATTTTGCTATATAATGAATAATTGACCATTACTATTTTGTAGTTAAAATTTTAAAAACGACTATGCGATTGAAAGGATTTGAAACACTTTGGCTTATTCGATAAAACTGATTCTAATTGATTACTTCACTAGAAAAGCAACATTGCAATTAACATTTGGTACATAGTAAACTTATAATTAATAACATCAATAAATTACCACTTAAAATTAATCCCTAAATCCACAACTTCATCCTCATGAATGAAATTTGATTGATATCCAATTGTAGTTTTTATGGAAGTATGACGATTAAGTTAATGTAGTATTTGGATTGGTATCTTATCCTCCGATATATTACCGAAAGCATGTCGAGCAATTTGGACAAATTATTGTTGTGTTAAATTAAGATGTTAAGTCAAAATTATGAAATCTATGCATAATCCGGAGCATATTGACCCACCAAATCCGGAGTAAAGTGACCCACCAAATCCGGAGCATGTTGACCCACTAAATCCGGAGCATATTGACCCACCCTAATTTTGGAAAAGAAGGGATTTAAAGTGGTTAATGATTCTAAAATCCGGAGCAAAGTGACCCACCCCCTAGAGCGAGCAAAAAATTGATGCTAAAGTATTTGTATTTGGAGAACTAAATCCAAATACTCATGTCAGCTAAACGAAAGCAAATGCATCAAATTAAGATTATTTTTCAAATGAAAAAAGCGGATCATAGTATTCGCAATATTGTCAAACAGACTGGAATGTCACGTAATACCGTACGAGACTATCTACGTCGGTTACAAGATTGTGGTTTAGAATATGAAGCTGCTATAGCTCTGCCTGATGAAGAATTATCAAATCTATTGAGTAATTCAAACGAATCGCAAATCAAGTTAGCCAATACGAGTTGTGATGAAGCGGCTATGAGGAAGAATTTTATTAAAGAACGATTAGATTACTATCGAAAAGAATTACAAAAGCCAGGTGTTACAAAAACGCTACTATGGTATGAATACAGAAAAGAAAATCCACAAGGATTTGGCCAGTGTCAGTTTTGTTGGTATTTACTTCAACAAGAAAAATCAAATGAAGCTGTATTCAAATTTCACCACAAACCTGGAGAACAAGTTATGGTAGATTTTGCAGGAAACAAGTTGAGCTATATTGATAAAGTAAGTGGAGAAATTATAGAATGTGAAGTGCTGGTGTGTGTTATGCCATTTAGCGGTCTAACCTATGTTGAAGTATTAATATCTCAACAGCAACAATTATTTATAAAAGGATTATGCAATGCACTTCAATATTTTGGAGGAGTGCCACATAGTATCAAATGTGATAACTTAAAATCTGCAGTAGTCAAGGCGAATCGTTACGAACCAAATTTTACTGAAGCCATAGAAATGATGAGTGCCCATTATGGAACTTATATGACAGCTTCACGAGTCCGAAAACCCAGAGACAAGGCTACGGTCGAAAATGCAGTACGTTTGGCTTATCAGCGCATTTATGCTCCGCTGAGAGATCAACAATTCTTTAGTCTTGAAGAATTACAACACAGAGTTATGGAGCAGTTGGAATGGCATAATACTCAACACTTCCAAGCTAAGACATATTCCAGAAAAGAACTTTTTGAAACTCAAGAAAAAAAATATTTGCATTCACTACCAGATCAAGCATATGTTTATCAACAAGTAACTTACGGTAAAGTCCAACGAAATTATCATGTGATCTTAGGTCAGGATTATCATCAATACAGCGTTCCATATGGCTTAATTGGAAAGCGTTTAAAAATCATTTACACAGTTGATATTGTTGAAATTTATGATGATTTAAAGCGAATTGCAATACACAAGCGCAATTATAAGCGGCACGCATATACCACATTGGAAAATCATATGCCACTAAATCATCAATTTATGCATCAATACAAAGGATGGGACGGTGAATACTTTATAAATCAATCTAAGTTAATTGGACCTGCGACAGCTCTTGTAGTAGATCACATACTTAAAAGTAGAACTTTTGTAGAACAAAGCTACAACAGTTGTCTTGGAGTGCTCAGGTTAGCCAAAATGTATACACCTCAACGATTAGAGAAAGCTTGTTCATTAGTCCAAAGTGCCGCTAAAATTAATTATGGATTATTAGAACGGATATTGAAAAATAATATGGATAAACAAGAAATATTAATATCCACACCACCAACTTTATTTGATCATGAAAATCTAAGAGGACCCGATTCTTATTGTTAATCATTAAATAAAATATATGAATACTGAACAAACTTTACAACAACTCAAAACTTTGAAACTGCATGGCATGGCTACCACCTACAAAGCTATTGCAGACCTCCCGACTCATCAACAACCTGAGGCTCATTTATTGGTTGCTCAAATTACAGAATCAGAAATGCAACATCGTCAAGATGTGAAGATGAAATTTTTAATACGAATTAGCAAGCTGCGTTATGATGCTACTTTAGAACAAATCATTTGCTCTGAAAAAAGAAACTTAACTAAAGAACAAATATCTCGCTTCGCGGACTGTTCATTTATTAGAAAAGCTGAAAACATTCTTATTACAGGTGCCACAGGAGCTGGAAAAAGCTACTTGGCTTGTGCATTAGGACATCAGGCTTGTTGTATGGGTTACAAAGTTGCTTATCTCAACATGAATCGGTTTACTGAACGTATTCAGTTAAGTAAGTTGGATGGAACTTTTACTAAACTGTTGAATTATTTACAAAAAACAGAACTTGTTATACTTGATGATTTTGGATTGATACCATTCGATCAAAATCTAAGACTAGCTTTATTACAAATCTTGGAAGATCGATACAATAAAAACGCAATTATTATAGCATCTCAACTTCCTATTAAAAATTGGTATGATTATCTAAATGACCCTACAATAGCAGATGCTATTTTAGATCGATTAATGGCAAAAAACCATCGAATTGAACTCAAAGGAGATTCATTACTTAAGAAATCTACCAATTAATTATTGTTACCTTTATGACTTCAATTTATTGCACCTAAAGGGGTGGGTCAACATGCACCGGAAAGGGTGGGTCAACATGAACTGGAAAGGTGGGTCAGTTTGTCCGGATTTTGCAATCTATAAAAATTAAAAGTTTATGTGAATTTGTAGAGTATCTAATGAAACCAGAATTTGCATGTGGTCATTTCGTTTATAGAGGTGTTTCAGATTCCATTAAGCATAAGCTCATACCTAGCATTGGAAGAATTAGTTCCTCTATATCAAAAGAGGCTGATTATGAAAAAGAAACATTATCTAGATTTAAATTGCGGTCACCATCAGAATTGAAAATACAGCCAACAAATGATTGGGATTGGTTGGCGTTAGCTCAACATCATGGATTGCCAACTCGCTTATTGGACTGGACTTCAAGCCCTTTGATCGCATTGTATTTTGCCACAAAAACGCCAATACGCGCTAACGGTACATTATTTCCATGTTCTAGTAATGGCACAAGTGTATATGCTTGGCATACTAATAATTATATTAATATCGAAATGCATTCAGATCCTTTTAAATATAATTGTTGTGGTTTATTTTACCCAAGACACACAACAAATAGGATTACAGGTCAATTTGGATTATTTTCAATTCAACCAACTCCTAAAATGAATTTTGAAAGCTTAATAAAATCTAATGATTTTCCAAATAATCTGATTACTAAATTTAATTTTACAAAAGAGGTGTCAGAAAAAATTAGAAGAACTTTGTATTTAATTGGAATAAGACATGAAAGTGTATTTCCAGATCTTGATGGTTTTAGCCATGACTTAAAGATAAAATTCAATCATTCCACCTGCCATGTAAAAGGTTGATTTCTTTTTTACTATTAATTAGTTCATTATGATATTTATCAAAATCATAAATTTCAAACGACCATAACTATATTCAATCTAAATTATATGAATAGAGAAGATTTTTTAAAATATGTTTTTGAAAAAAATCAAAATACATCTTTTTTTTCACTGCTTTATGTCCCTAATATTAAAAACAATAAAGTTGATCTAGATTTGATAGATATTCTTCAATTGAATAAAGATTTGATAAATGAAAATGGAAAACATATTATTGATACTTTAGAAAACGACTCAGAATTTCCATTATATGAAGATTATCAAAAATTGAAAATTAAATTATTTGCATTCTTATGTATTCAAGACATTTTTCCTGAGACTGGATATATTGACTATGCAAATAAAGATTCCTCGGCATTGCACTACTTCTATTATGAATCATTACATATATTGCGCGAATTTTTTTATCTAGGATTTAATAATTTTTATATTTCTAGTCAGCATTTGATGCGTACATTTATTGAATTCAATATTAGGCAATGTTATATATCTAAAAAATGCCAAAGAGAAAATTCATATAAACCGTTAAATGATTATTTAAAGAGCGGAATTTGGCCATCCAATCAAAAAATGTTTAATTATTTTCTACCTAAAGATAATTTTGTAAATCCTCTTAAAAGAGCCTTACAAACAATACTTGAAAATGTTTCAAACACATCTCATGCCTATCCTCCAGAATTATCTGCTAGGAAAAGAGGAAATTTAAATTTTGAATATCAACAAGAGACATTTTTCTTTTGGTATCCATTAGCATCATATTTTAATTCAGTTCTTTGGATTTATTATGTGATGTTTCCAATGCTATTAAAACCAAAAGACATTATTAGAAAATTTGGTTTTAATTTTCCTATTGGGTTATTTATTTCGGAATATCAATTTAAATTTTTCGAACTGACACTTAATGGTGATTTAAATGAATTTATTAAATATTGTAATACTGTAGATGAGGTTAAAGATATTGAGGCATTCTATGAATCAAAAAGTGATTTAAGTAATAATGAAATAAAAGAATCTTGGACGGAAGAAGAAGAATTAAGAAGTAATTTTGGAGGATATATTTCAATTTTGGTTAAATTAAGAAAAGTACATGAAATAATTGCTAATAAATGCACAATGATTAACCGAGAAAAGCTTTCTGATATAAGCAATATTAGCATTAATGAGATGAACAGTTTTGCCTTTTGGCAAAAAGGGATCAAAATACAATAATGGGACTATCAATAAAATTAATATTTTAAAAGAAGGAGAACCAGAAAAGGTTGTGTTAGTTGATGAAAGAAAAAATATTGTTGGTAAGTAAATTATTAATGTATATACCTTGATTCACTTTGGTGAATATAGTAAAATCGAAGACTATGAAAATGGCTTTACATATATTAAATTATATGACTTATACCAAAACCCAGATACAATTGAAGATTTTCTAAAGGCAGTTGAATGGGCAGGAGGAACTTTTGTAAGAGGTTTATTTATCAAAAAATTAACAAAAGAAAGTTTAAACTAATTACAATATATAAAGAAATATTCCTCCTTTAAGAGAACGATTTGTAATAAATATACAAATATACTTAGGGAGTCGTTCTAAACTACCAATAGCTGATTTTAGACAGAGTATTATTAATAAACTCTCTTTTAGTTTTTTTTAAAAGTTACTTTTTATCATGTAGCAGATCATTTAATGAATTAACTTTCTTTTGCTCTATTAAAGTTTTGAGATGCATATCACTTCTCACATTAAAATCAACTCCATACTGTTTTTCAATAGTTCCAACGAATGTATCGCTTCTTTTTTGACGAAGCTCGCCGTTATCGTTTCTACTTCTTATGCCTTTCATTCCTGGTGCATCTTTTGCCATAACTTTAGATTTTGATTAGTAAAACGTAAAGATAGAGTAAATAATAGAATAATTATATAAAACTCTATTATTATTAAATTTATTATATCTTTACAAGGTGAAAAAACTTCATCCGCGACAATCAATTTTACTTAAACTCTTAAAAGATAACATTGATAATCCATTGACAATGTTAGACTTAAGTAAAGAATCAGAAATAAATTCCCCAGGAGTTCTTTACTTTCATTTAAAGCAATTGGAAAAAAAGGGTTATTTAAAAAGAAATCCTGAAAATCCAAAAGATTACAATGTTATGGATTTACCAGAAAAAAAAGTAGTTTACATAAATAAATATGGCTTAGCACAATGTGGTCCAAACGGAACTGTTCTTAGTGGAAAGATTGAAGAGAGAATTCCCATCGCTTCTAGTTTATTAAAGTTTCCTGTAGAACTAGCTTTTATTGTTGAAGCGAAAGGTGATTCTATGGAGCCTAAAATAAAAAATGGAGACATTATTATAGCAAAAAAACAAAATTATGCTGAGTCTGGAGATATAGTAGTTTGTGTCTTCAATGAGGTAGCAATTATTAAACAATATTTAGTAATTGAACGAAGGATCATACTGAACTCATTCAATAAAGATGAAAGATTATTAGAAGTTTTCGGTGAAAGTGAAATTAAAATCGAAGGAATAGTCAAGAATATAATACAATATAATTAATCATGTTTTTGTCATTTTAAATTAATTTGAAATATTAAAATAGGAAATTTCAGCAATATGAAACCATATTTAAAAGAATTAAAAGAATTTTTTGAGTCAACTTTTGCCCATGTAAAGACTTATATATTGATAGAAGTGATTTTTATCATAGTATTTGGTGTAGCCTCAAGTCAAGTTAAAGAATTATTATCAGCTTGGACATTACTGATTGTAGTTAGTGGAATCGTTTTTTTTATTACCTATCTGGAAAGATATAAGTTTTTAAAGAAATTTCCTATATCACTTATAGAATCTGTTGAACAAAGCTTAGAATTAAAAGATATTGAAATTGAAAGAAGAAAATCAGAAATTGAGAATATTAAAATAAATAAAAGCAAAGAAAGAAGTTCGCTTATTAATGATTCAATATCGGATACAATAGTTGGCTTAAATGATCAAACTTGTACATTAAGCTCAAAAGAAGATACAATCGATGAAATTGCAAATAAACTATGTGATAAGGATGTTGAAGACGGTTTGATTCAAATTTTATCTCCATTTATTTCAGAAGTTTATACGATCATTCAAGGAGAAAATTCTCAAATTACAGTTGGTGTGTATTTTCAAAAAATTGCTCAAGATGATTGGATAGAAAAATCATTACCTCCTGAAAATCCCATGCTAATAGTTATCAAAGATGATAACGAAATAAAGGATTACATTCCAATTGATTTAGTTGAAAATCCTACTATGATTGGAGATAAACAAATTTTGCAACAACATGTTGAAACTTGCTTACGAAACAATAGATATGTTTCATCTCAAATTGATTTTTGTGGATCTAATTTCAACCTAGTAGTAAGTCCAATTCCATATGCATGTGACGAAAACAGGCCAAGTGGTGCAATGATAATATTATTAAAGAATAATGAGTTTCCAAAGGATTTTGAAAAAATTGTTAAAATATTTAATCGTTTACTTACTAATTGGATGTATAAATATAATAGTTGTGTTTTTAATCGGAATTCAGAAGTTTACTTAGAATTTGATCTTTCTAAAGAAGGAGACGTTAATAATAAAATTATTTTGTATAATAATGGTAGATATAAAATTACAAACCCAACTCATTTAGTTCAAGAAGTAAATAATTAATTAGAATAAATTTAATAACATCCTATAGTTCTAAGAAACGCTTGTAATTGTAATTCTATAATTGGAATTGATAATTGCCCTATTTGTAGAACATACATAAATTTTCCTCTCCAAATTGAAGGAAATACATATTATATTACGGCAACTACTTGCAATAATTGCGATTGTGATTCATTTTCATATTCTGCAGACAAATCAAATATCAGGTCATTACATTCAGAGGAGCAAATAAGAAATCAAGCAATTTTATTAATACATCAAAATTCTGAATTAGCAAGAGAGCATTGTAAATGTTCTAATTGTTAACAATCTAAATCTAGATTTGGAACAGATCTTTAATAAATGAAAATTACCAATTAAATTTTTTTAATTCCATACTTTTAAAAATAGTATTAACTGTTTAAAGATCGATAATCATATCATGATATTTATCAACAACATCATTCTCAAACGAATCCAAATAGATTTGAGTTGTTTTTTCTGTAGTATGACCAAGAGACTCACTTATTACAGAAATAGGCACTCCAAGTTTTTTAGCACTTGTTGCATATGAATGCCTTGCTACATAGCTTGAGATCGAAGATTCAATTTCACATATTTTTCCTATTTCTTTTAGGCTTTTATTATATCGCCTTAGTTCATCACTTATTTGTTTTAGTTGAATTTTTGGATCGACTGACTTTACTACATTCAATATAAAATCATTATCTGCCTTCCCATTTCTATATTTATCTAGAATTTCAATTAATGGCCTTGATAGCGGAATAGAATGAAGCTTTCCAGTCTTTTGCCTTTTATATTCAATCCTGTCTTGAATAATGTTTTTAATTTTAAGCATTGCAATATCAACAAATGATGCTCCCATCAAATAGAAACTAATTAAGAAATAGTCCTTTGCTCTAGTTTGCCTATGAGTTTGAGGTTGGAATTGAAGTATTTTAATTAAATCTTCTCTGCTTATAGCTCTTTTCCGAGTTTCTTGTCCTTTAATTGAATATTCCTTAAAAGGATAATTTGCAGACGATAACTTCTTTTGTTTGATAGCTAAATTCATCAAAGCTCTTAATGTTCTTAAATTGACACTTAGTCCATTTATACTATTACCTTTTGATAAATACCATGCTTCATATTTTTTAAGCCAAGTAAAAGATATTTGTTTGAGTGGAAAATCTTTGCCATTTACAAAATTTGAGATACTTCTAAAAACTGTATTGTACACCTTAGCATTTCCATAATGTTTGGCTTTTTCCAACTCTTGGATTGTATTCCTCAAATAGTTTAATGCTAATATTTCGCTATTGGTGTCCGATAACCTAGATTTGATATCCATTATAGATAGGTTATCAAGAACTCCATCATCATTCATTGTTATTAGTTTGCTAAGCACCTTGCTCTTTTCCTTTAGAAGCCAATTATTAAATCTGGAAATATGTTCAAAGTCGGTGCATGCCGGTTTAACACATTGAAGTTTGGAATTCCAATCTTTTTCAAGAAGACTATAACCCAGAGGTAAACGAAGTGATATGCGATTAACTACAATTAATAGCTTCAGAGGATAATAACTATTTTTCTTACATTTTCGTTTGTCTAATTCAACCTTAACTGAAACTGACATATTTCATTGTTTAATTATTTGCCAGCGATTTGCCAGCACTTTATGTATTAAATTGTAAAAATATGAAATATTTATAAAATATTTTAATTGATTATCAATGATTTAAGTACAAATTAATACATATCAAACCATTTATTCGACGCCTTACAAGCAGAGGGTCACTGGTTCGAACCCAGTATTTCCCACATGATTATCAAGGAGTTATGAATTCATTTTCATAACTCCTTTTTTTATGGCATAAATATGAGTTTCCTTATTTTTCGGAAATTGTATAAAAAAGCTGTACAGAATAATCCTAAATGTTGGTTAGCTTAAAAAGCCTAATCCCATTTTGTTAAATTTCTATCCTTTGCCGTCAAGGGAACTCAGATCTTTTAGTGCATCTCAACAAGTTTTATGCTCCTAGAGGAATTTTTCTTAATTCAAAGCTATTTTAATATTTTAAAAAATCTAATCAGAATACTGATTTTTAACTATTTGTACTTAATTTTGTACTTCATTGTGTACAAATTTATAAAAATATGTTGACAACAACCATTTCAGATTTTAGAAAAGATATAAAGCGATACCTCGACCGTGTGACTGAAAATTTTGAAACTTTGATCATAAATAGAGGCAAAGACACCGGAGTTGTTATTATGTCATTGGATGAGTATAATTCACTACGGACAACTTTTCAGGAATTATCCTCAAAGACCAATGAAGCGAGATTAGATTCGGCTATTGAAAAACTAAAAACAGGTACTTCATTTCAAAAAGAAATAATTGAGCCTTGAGATATATTTTTGTGGATGAGCCTTGGGAGGATTATTTGTATTGGCAAAAGACAGATAAGAATATGCTGTTAAAAATAAATAATTTGTTAAAAGACATTTCTCGGACTCCTTTTACGGGTATTGGAAAGCCAGAACCATTGAAGTATAAGTATAAAGGATATTGGTCTCGTAGAATTGATGGGGAACATAGATTAATTTATAAAGTGAAAGATGATGAAATACAAATTGCGAAATGCAGATTTCATTATGACTGAGGATGAATTTTCAACAACTTATGCGGCAGAAATAACCTTATATTTAAGAGCCATTTTGCTGACAACCATACTATCACTTAGTATTAATTTTTAATAATTCTATACATAAGATAAAATAAATGTATAAAATATTGGAAAATCTATACATATAGCTAATCCTGTTTCCCTCTGCTAACAAGTTTCCCGACGCTTTGGTCGAAACAGGTGCAACTTGTGCTTGATGAAAGTTTAGACAATTTTTTATATATAATTAAAGTAAACTTACTGTTTATTTACCTTTCAAAATTGCCTTATAAAAAGACTTGTAATTCATTGTGTAACATTGCTTTGAGCGGAAAGACTCTTGCTCTTTGAGCTCAATAATATTTGGACACCATGAATTAAAGATGGGTTCCATATTATTAATAATGATTGATTTAGCAATCTGGCTTCTCTTCTTTTCTGTAATTTTTAATTTCATTTTTTTCAATTGATTGACATACTTATTCACCATTTCAAGTTCACTTTCAGTTAGATCTTCTTTGTGTGCAAATCGGCCATCTTCACCACAATGATGGATTGCTCTGTGTAGCTTTCCATCTTTATACCACCTGATCTCATGTACATCGTTGATACTGATATAAATCCATGAGCATACTTCACCAAATCGTTTACTCAATTCTTGCAATAACTTGTCTTTATAAAGATCTTTGATATCATTAAACAAACACTCTCCACCAATCCATACCCAGCCTTCATATTCAGGACTAATAAATAAGATCTTCTCATCACCGGTTAGTTCTACTGCTTTATTCCAGTCCTGATCAGATTGCCAATCATTTATTTGAAGTACATCCATCAAATTAGATAAAGTTGATGTAATAGCAATATACATTCTAGGGAACTGAAAATGCTGAATTTTAACACCAAAGTTCGAATCATCTTTTAGCCACGGCCATTCTTCATAATCAATTTTATTTTGATCTATATGATCTACCATTTTGAAATACTGACGAAAGCTTCTCTGTCTATTCTGACTTATGGGATCATTTGCATCTTCAAGTCTTTCGTAGAGTTGCATTCTAATAATATCATTTGGCAATTGCTCGATACAATAGGCATCTTTGAAATTGAGTATAAAATCTTTAGGAATAAAATGATAAAACTCTGGTCCGAAGTACATTGTTTGATTTCCCTCGTAATTAAAATAACCAGATATCCTTGATGCGCTTGTACCAGGATATTTATAAATTAAATTCAATAGCTTTTCCTTTAGTTTCTCCTCTGACTTTCCGAATATCCTTCCTAAAAAGCCGCTTTGAACAGAATACAATTCTCGTTCCACCTTATTTTCTTCTGAATGTCGAAGCCGTCCTTGTTCAAACCAATAATTGCCATTCGCAATATATGAAAAGAATACTTCTTCTCGTTTACTTAACTGAATATAGTGGTTAAAGACATTCTCAGAATAGTTGCAACTTCCAATAACTCGAATAACCTCTCTAGAATCATCTTTATTCGAATATATTTTCACTTCACGGCAATACACAAAGGCAAGGTGAATAGTAGAATCCTTCTTACTACGAACTCCAAAATCACCATATGTTTCAAAATATGGAGCCATAAATTCACTCGTCTTGAATTCAAGATCATTAACTTCCACCATTCCAATCTCGAATTCAATTGGAAATTCAGAAATGATTAAATTGAAAAAATCTCTCAATGAGCTTTTTGAAAATAGTGTAACAATAAAATGAATTTTCATCCTAATTATTTAGTCCAAGAAAGTACCTATCTCGACATCAATTTTATCGAGAACCTTTTTGTACTTCCCATCTTTATTAATTTCTTTTAGTTGATCTTTAATACTATCAATCTACGAGTCATACTGCTGGCAAAAGTTTTCAACTTGTGCCCTACATAATCTTCCCTTTTTGTTGGCGCAAGTTTTTTACTTCTGCCACAGGAGTTTTTATAAAAGTATAAAAATATTTTTGCACATACTTTTCCCTGCTGTCGCAAGTTTTCAACTTGTGCCTTACATAACCTTTCCACTACATTCCCCAAATCCTATTCTATACTGATCATGTTGTGCATAAGCTTTCAAAGTTAAAACATCTCCATCTAATAAAAATGTTCTGGTCGAACCATCATTAAGCGTTATTGGTTTTGTTCCTTTCCAGGCGAGTTCCAGCATTGAACCATAGGATTCGGGTGTTGGTCCGGAAATGGTTCCTGAAGCACATAAATCGCCTATGCGCATATTGCATCCATTGACCGTATGATGTGCCAGTTGCTGGATCATGCTCCAATACAAATATTTGGTGTTGGATTTAGAGATTAATGTGTCATTCAACCAAACTTCAAGCTGTATGTCGTAATTGTTTTTTCCATCTTGAGCCAGATAAGTTAATGGTTTAGGTTCTTGTACTGGTCCAACTGTTTTAAAAGGTTCTAATGCATCCAGATCAACCAACCATGGTGCGATTGTTGAGGCAAAATTCTTGCCTAAGAATGGACCCAAAGGCACATATTCCCATTTCTGGATGTCTCTCGCAGACCAATCATTGAACAGCATCAACCCTTGGATATGGTCTGTTGCATGGTCGATTGGAATTGGATTTCCTAATTCATTTGGTTTGCCTATAACAAAACCCATTTCAAGTTCAAAGTCTAATTGTTTGCTTTGGCTGTACACAGGAATTTCACTATTCGCAGGGAGTATTTGTCCTGATGGCCTTTTAATAGGTGTTCCACTTACGATAATAGAAGATGCACGACCATGATACCCAACAGGTAAGTGCAACCAATTAGGCATTAATGCATTGGCAGGATCCCGAAACATGACACCTACATTGTAAGCATGTTCTTTACTACTGTAAAAGTCTGTATAATCACCAATTTCTATTGGAACATGAAGCTGAACATCTTGAAAAGGGATGAGATGTTTTTTGCAAGATTCTTGAATACTTGGATTTGCATCTTTGGTAAATAAATGACTTAATTCTTTTCTAATGGATCTCGTTACATCTTTACCTAATGCTATTAATGCATTTAAATATTCTTGTGCTAATTCATTATTTTGAATTTCATTTATTCTCAATAATTGTGATTCAAACAAGCCTCTTAAATCTATAATTTGATCACCAATGACAGAACATATTCTTTTTGAGCCATGTCCTACTGAATATACACCAAGTGGCAGGTTTTGAATTGGAAATCCATGATCTTCAGAGTATGAAATCCATGACTTAAGATTAGAATCAATTATAAAACTCATATGATGTATAACATTTAATTTTAAAATAGAAGATCATTATTTTGCGAAAACCTTTTCATATAATTCATTGACCGTTGCTAAAGATACGATCTTTATTTTTGATGCTTTGCCTGCGTTGATTTGACCATTATATTTAGAAATACATATAGCTTTAAAGCCCAATCGTTCTGCTTCTTGAACCCGGAGATCAATTCTGGATACCGCTCTGATCTCACCAGATAATCCAACCTCTCCTGCAAAGCATATTTGCCGATGCAATGGATTATCTTCCAATGAAGAAATAAGTGAAGCGATGACCGCAAGGTCAACTGCCGGATCATTGATCCTAATTCCGCCAGCAAGATTTAAGAACACATCCTGATTGCCGATCATAAATCCACACCTTTTTTCCAAAACAGCTAATAACATAGATAGTCTACGTCCATCAAAACCAGTTGCCACTCGTTGTGGATTTCCATATACTGCTGCACTAACCAATGCTTGTGTTTCTATTAGAATGGGACGTAAACCCTCAACAGTACAAGCTACTGCACTACCACTTAATCGTTCTTCATGTTGTGATAACAGTAAGGCAGATGGATTGCTGATTGGTATGAGACCTGTAGCCTGCATTTCATACATGCTCATTTCGTCTGTGGATCCAAATCTATTTTTGAGGGTTCTTAATATTCTGTAAGAATAGTGTTTGTCACCTTCAAATTGTAACACCGTATCTACCATGTGTTCCAATAATTTAGGACCTGCAATCTCACCTTCCTTTGTAATGTGTCCTATCAAAAAAAGTGGCGTTGAAGTTTCTTTAGCAAATCGAATCAACTCATTAGCACATTCCCTGATTTGTGAAATCGTACCAGGCGCAGCATCAAGATGTCCTGATACTAGGGTTTGTATTGAATCCACAATCATTAATGCAGGACGCATTTTAGCGGCTTCATGAAGTATTCTATCTACGCGAGTTTCAGCAAATAAATAACAGTTTTCTTGCTTCTGTGATAATCGATTGGCCCTGATTTTTATTTGCTCTTCGCTTTCCTCACCAGACACATAAAGAATGTTTTCTCCATGTAATTGTAATGCCAGTTGAAGTAATAGTGTTGACTTTCCAATTCCTGGTTGACCTGCAAGAAGTATAACGGAACCTTGAACCAATCCACCACCTAATGCGCGATTAAGTTCTACATCTCCTGTATCCAGGCGTTTGAGTTTTCCTGCAGTCACCTGATCTAGACGAATGGCTTTTGAAGGAACTAATTCGGGATTGAGGCTGCGCCATCCACCGGATTTATCATCTGCACTATGATCTTTATGAATGACTTCTTCTACATAAGTATTCCATGAGTCACAGGCTGTGCAGTGCCCCATCCACTTAGGGGATTGTGTTCCACAATTGGAACATATGAATATGGTTTTGCTCTTTGCCAAAGTGTCTTATTTCTTAGATATATTCCAATGGAAGTATTTTTTACAATGCGAAGATTCCGAAAATAAAAGCCAAAAGTAGTTAATTCAAAATGGTTCTCAAAATGTGAATTTTTAATGGATAGTTATGTTTTTAAATAACTAAGATCGATGACAATGATTTAGCATAAAGCTTGTTAGAAAATTCAATTTTCATTAAAATGGTAACAATTGACATAAATGCCAAATTGCTTTAAATGGCTTATTTTGATCAAATTATCGGTATAAATATGAGCGATTTTAACAAAAATGCCATCAAAAACCATTCATTAGATCTGGAATTATGCAACATTCCATAGTTAATAGCTGTTTTAGTTCATATTTTTGCCCAATGGAAATAAATATGTACTTACCTGCTGTTGAAAGTTTGATTTTTGCTGCTCCGCAACCTATTACTGCTGTTGATATTAAGTATTGTCTGGAGAATAGTATGGCTCTTAGCTTAAATTTGGAGGAGATCGAGATGACGATCACCGAATTACAAAAACGTTATGAACCAGAACATTTTGGCATAGAACTCAAAGAAATCGCAGGTGGCTATCAGTTTCTTTCAAAACCAGACCATTTTGCCATCATAGCTGAGCACATAAAGCTCAATAATCGAAAAAAATTGACAAAATCTGCAATGGAATCTCTTGCGGTCATTGCATATAAGCAGCCCATCTCCAAGTCAGAAGTAGAACAAATAAGGGGGGTTAATAGTGATCATTCGATTCAGAAATTATTGGAAAAAGAATTGATCGAAATCAAAGGACGAAGTGAGGGCCCCGGAAAACCCATTTTATTGGGTACCAGTACTCGATTTATGGAGTATTTCGGCTTAAAAAATCTTGCAGAAATGCCGCGAATCAAGGACTTTGCGATGCCTGATCATGAGATAGGAGAAGCCGCTCCTATAGAAGAGACTATACCATTTAATGTACATAACCAGGAAGATCGAACAGATGATGAATAGCGATACTATATTAACCAATCGTGTTGCATCAAGTGGTTTGATTACCATAAAGCTGGAGGATTTTTTTCCAAAAGAAGAAATCTGTGTTTTTGATCTCAAGAATTATTTATTTAGAGAACTGATTTTGAAAGAATTAGACTTTCGACAAAGTCTTAAAGAACACAATTGGAGCCATTATCAGAATAAAATTTTAAGTGTATGGTGTTCCAATGATGCTATCATTCCTACCTGGGCATATATGTTGATTGCAAGTTATGCAGCTCCTTATATTCATTCTATTTTTTTTGGCAGTTCAGATGAAGCTTTACGATCTTATTTTTCAAAAAAAATTGATGCTTTCGATTGGACCGCTTATAAAGATGCCAAAGTGGTCATTAAAGGCTGTAGCGATCTTCCTGTTCCAGCATCAGCATATCTGGAAGTTACGAATAAATTGGTTCCGATAGCATCCAGTATCATGTATGGCGAACCTTGCTCTACAGTTCCAGTATTTAAGAAAAAGAATCAGTAACCGAATACTATTATTGACCTCAAATGATAGAAGTAAGAAGCAATTCTAAATTGGTATGTTTTATATTAAATCGATGACTGAGGTATTCATTCGTGAGACAACCTTTGTAAGTATAAATACCGTTTCTAAGTCCCTTATGCATATATAAAATTTGTTCTATACTTCCACTTTCACCCGCCTGTTGTAAAATTGGAGTAATAATATTGCTAATTCCTATCGAAGCTGTTTGACTGACTTTTGAAGCAATATTGGGGACGGCATAATGAACTACACCATGAATGATTCGAGTAGGATTTTCATGAGTGGTCATTTCGGTAGTTTCAATGCAACCACCCTGGTCAATACTTACATCAATAATTACGGAGCCGGGTTTCATTTGCATGACCATGTCTTCTGTAACAACCACAGGAGTTCTACCTATTTTTGAATGTATGGCTCCAATAACGACATCAGCAGTAATCAATTCATTGAGTAGGATTACTGGATTTAATGAAGAGGTATAAAGTTGTCGCCCAATACGCGTTTGTATACGTATTAATTTATGAATTTGATCATCAAAAATTCTAACGGAAGCACCAAGTGCGACTGCAGCTCGAGTTGCATATTCTGCTACAACACCAGCTCCAAGAATGACCACTTTAGCTGGTGGCACTCCGGAAATTCCACCTAAAAGAACACCTTTCCCTTGTTTAGAATTGCTCAATAACTCAGCGGCTGTATGAATTACAGCCAATCCAGCTATTTCGCTCATGATTCTAACTATAGGAAAAGAGTTATCTTCCGATTGCATATACTCCATAGCCAACGCAGTCACTCGTTTGAGTCGTAAAGCTTGAATATAATCAGCATTTATCACAGGAAGGTGCATTGGAGATATCAAAATCTGATTGGGACTAAACAGCTGAATTTCATCCAAAGTTGGAGGTGCGACTTTTAAGATCACATTAGATTGAAATACGATTTCACGAGAAGGCTGAATTTCAGCTCCTGCTTCAGAATATTCATGATCGCTGAAGTTTGATTTCTCACCGGCACCGGATTCAATGATAACTTGATGGCCTCGTGCCACTAGATTATGAACAGAGTGCGGCACCAGAGCAACACGATTTTCTTGTAGGGTTGATTCTTTAGGAATTCCAATACGCAGAGAAGATTTAGCATGTGCCAAAGCTAACATTTCCGGTTTGGTTTGAAACCCGGTTTTTTCTTGCGGAAGTAGTTGTGGCGAACTCATTTAGTGATCAAGGTATAATTTCTTTTTTGATTTTCCAAGAAATCAATATAAATTTCGACCCTTTGTTCATTTTGAATGAGGGGCATTATTAACTCTGGCCATTCAATAATACAAATATGGCCACTGAATAGGGGTTCTTCTATTGCAATATCTAAAGCCTGCTCAATCCTATCTAATCGGTATAAATCCATATGATAGAATTGATCAGCTTGTCCTTCAGTATTGATGTATAGGTATTCATTGATGATTGAAAAACTTGGACTGCCAATATCTTTACTACAGCCCAAATATTTCCCCAAAGCACGTACTAAACTTGTTTTGCCAGAACCCATTTGTCCAAACAATAAACACAATTTATATTGATTGATGAAATCAAAAATTTTTGGAATATGGTCTGTTAATGAAGATTCATCTGAACAAAAATTCATGCTAAAATGGACTTTAATAGGAGGTGTAAATGTCTACAAAAGAGACCATTTTTTTAAAATTTTCAGCATATTTGTTTTTTCAAAAATTTCTTGATTTTAATTCATATTAGAAAGCTTCAAACGCCTTTATTTAGCTTTATTTGACTATCTTTGCACACCATTTTTTAAAATAAAAACATGACTCAAAAAGCAGGAGATTATAGTGCTAGTAATATTACCGCACTGGAAGGATTAGAAGCGGTAAGAATGAGGCCAGCAATGTACATCGGAAGTACCGATGTCAAAGGATTGCACCATCTCGTTTGGGAAGTTATAGATAACTCTATTGATGAACACATGGCTGGGTATTGTACTCATATTCAGGTAACCATTCATCCAGATAATTCCATAACATTAAGTGATAATGGCCGGGGTATTCCGGTTGATATGCACGAAAAGTTACAAAAATCAGCCCTTGAAGTAGTTATGACGGTCCTTCATGCCGGAGGAAAATTTGACAAAGACACTTATAAAGTTTCTGGAGGATTGCATGGTGTCGGGGTTTCTTGTGTTAATGCGCTTTCTTCTTATGTACGGGTAGAAGTTCGTCGGGAAGGGAAGATTTACATGCAGGAATATGAACGAGGTAAACCATTAGCTCCTGTGGCCCAAATTGGTGATAGTAGTGATCGGGGTACTTCTGTAACATTCAAACCAGATTATGAGATCTTTGAAACATTAATTTATAATTATGATACTTTAAGTCATCGTTTCAAGGAGTTGTCTTATCTAAACAGTGGTTTGCATATCTATTTGAAAGATGAAAGAGATCCTGAAATCAAAAATGAACTGTTCTTTTCTGAAGGTGGTTTAAGAGAGTTTGCCCAATACTTGGACCAAACCCGAACACCATTGTGTGAACAGCCCATTTATGTCAAAGGTAAAGAAGACAATGTTGAAGTAGAAGTTGCATTACAATATAATACTGGATATCAAGAGAATGTGTATTCTTATGTGAACAACATAAATACTCGTGAAGGAGGTACTCATGTAAGTGGCTTTCGTAGGGCTTTAGCCAGAGTTTTTAAGCAATATGGGGATGATAATGGACTTTTCTCGAAGCTTAAAGTTGAAATAAGTGGAGAAGACTTTAGGGAAGGGCTGACCGGAATTGTTTCAGTTAAGATACCAGAACCACAGTTTAAAGGTCAAACTAAAGGTGAATTAGGTAATTCTGAAGTTGTAGGGGTTGTTTCAAGAATTGTTGGTGAAACGCTAACTGCATATTTAGAAGAGCATCCTAAAGAAGCAAGGAGAATTGTGGAGAAAGTGATCATTGCTGCAACCGCAAGGGAAGCCGCCAGAAAGGCTCGGGAAATGGTTCAGAGAAAAAATGTGTTAAGTGGAGGTGGTTTACCAGGAAAATTGGCAGATTGTTCTTCTAAAAATCCTGCTGAATCTGAACTTTTTCTAGTAGAGGGAGATTCGGCGGGAGGTACCGCGAAACAAGGAAGAAATAGACATTTCCAAGCGATTTTACCACTTAGAGGTAAAATATTAAACGTTGAAAAAGCACTTGAATATAGGATTTACGAGAATGAGGAAATTAAGAATATGTTTACCGCTTTAGGTGTACATATTTATGTTGATGAAGAAGGAGATCGCAGGTTAAATCTTGATAAATTGAGGTATCATAAAATAGTTATTATGTGCGATGCCGATGTCGATGGTAGTCACATTACAACTTTGATTTTAACATTCTTTTATCGTTATATGAATGATCTCATTAAGAATGGACATTTGTACATTGCAAGGCCACCTCTTTATTTAATTAAGAAAGGTAAAGAACAACGGTATGCCTGGAATGAAAAAGAACGAAAAGAATTTACTTTAGAAATGGGTAAAGGAAAGGAAGACGGTGTTCAATTGCAACGATATAAAGGACTTGGAGAAATGAATGCGGAACAATTGTGGGAAACCACCATGGATCCAAATCGTAGAATATTATCCCAAGTGGTAATAGATAGTGCATTTGTAGCAGATGATTTTTTCTCAATCCTAATGGGTGAAGACGTTCCACCACGAAGAGCATATATTGAAGCCAACGCTCACTATGCAAAAATTGATATCTAATTGAATTGTAAATACTAATTTATTAGATTAAAAAACTTAAGTTCAAATTATTTATTTATGGCCATATCAGGAGAAGATTCATTTAAGAAATTAATAAGCCATTGCAAGGAATATGGTTTTATTTATCCTTCATCAGAAATTTATGATGGCCTTAGTGCAGTATATGATTATGGTCCAAACGGTATTGAACTTAAAAATAATATTAAGACCTATTGGTGGAAAAGCATGGTGCAAATGCACGAAAATATTGTAGGTCTGGATTCAGCAATTTTCATGCACCCAAAAACATGGAAAGCATCAGGACATGTAGATGCATTTAATGATCCTTTAGTTGATAACAAAGATTCTAAAAAGCGCTTTAGGGCAGATACTTTGATAGAAGATGCTATTGCAAAAATCGAAGCAAAAGCTGAAAAAGAAGTTGAAAAAGCCAAAGCTCGCTTTGGTGAATCATTCGATGAAAAACTTTATAGAGAAACCAACCCAAGAGTTGTTGAATATCTACAAAAAAGTCAATCGTACACTAATCGTTTGACTGAAGCTATGACGAAAAATGATATGATTGAATTAAAAAATATCATTGATGATTTAGAAATTGTAGATCCAGATTCCGGTTCAAAAAATTGGACTGAAGTTCGGCAATTTAATCTAATGTTTTATACCCAATTGGGAAATATTGCGGGAGAAGAAGGAAAGTTGTATCTCAGACCTGAAACAGCACAAGGTATTTTTGTTAATTTTCTAAATGTTCAAAAAACAACGAGACAAAAAATTCCGTTTGGAATTGCACAAATTGGAAAAGCATTTCGAAATGAAATTGTAGCCCGACAATTTATTTTTAGAATGCGTGAATTCGAACAAATGGAAATGCAATTTTTTGTCAAACCAGGTGAAGAAATGCAATGGTATGAATACTGGAAGGAAACCAGATTAAAGTGGCATAAATCCTTAGGCACTCCATCTGCCAAATTAAAATTTCATAATCATGAGAATTTGGCACATTATGCTAATGCTGCTGTTGATATTCAATATGATTTTCCATTTGGTTTTAAAGAATTAGAAGGAATTCATTCTCGAACGAATTTTGATTTGACAAGTCATCAGGAATTATCAGGAAAAAAATTACAATATTTTGATCCAGAAATGAATGAAAATTATGTGCCTTTTGTTGTTGAGACTTCCATTGGTTGTGATCGCATGTTTTTAGCTTTAATGAGTCAAGCATTCACAGAAGAAAATGTTCCTGATGCAGATGGTCAAGAGTCACAACGAATAGTTTTAAAATTACACCCTGCAATTGCACCCATTAAATGTGCCGTTTTACCTTTAGTTAAGAATAAACCGGAATTGGTAGAGCAAGCTAAACAAATTTTTAATGATTTGAAATTTAATTTTCAATGTCAGTATGATGATAAAGATGCAATAGGTAGACGTTATCGCAGACAAGATGCTATAGGAACACCTTTTTGTGTAACAGTAGATTTTGAAACAATGTCAGATCACTCTGTTACTATTAGAGAGAGAGACAGCCTATTGCAGGAACGTGTGCTCATTAAGGATCTTGCAAATTTAATTTCAAATAAAATAGCTTGGCAAAATTTATTTAAGTAATTTTTTTTTTAAAACCAAGCATCTTTAAAGTGCTTAATTTGAAGTTCCTGATTTTTTAATATTAGAATTGAAATAATATCAAATCGAATTTCCCAATCATACTTGATCAAATTCATATATTGTGAGGCAGCATCGGAAAGTAAATGTTCCTTTCTTTCATTAATAAAATCTTCTGGTTCACCGTAGTAATTGTAAGATCTTGTTTTTACTTCTACAAAAACCAGGATGTCATGATCCTTTGCAATAATGTCTATTTCAGCTCTGCTAAAACGCCAATTTCGTTCTAGAATGTTATATCCCAATTGCTCTAGAAATACTACAGCAGCATCTTCACCGATTTGACCAATTTCTTTATTTGACTTCAAATTCGTACTTTTGTTATAAATAATTCAAAGGTAATCGCTTATGTTGGAAATGATCAAACGCTTTCCTGAACAAATTCTGGAAGCAATAAGAATAGCAAATGAATCACAGATAAGAAGTTTAAATATACCAATTACTGAAGTTTACGTAGCAGGAATGGGTGGATCAGGAATTGGTGGAGATTTTGTGGCGAGTTTTTTTAGAAATCATTTGAAAGTTCCATATATCGTTAATAAAGGATATGATCCTCCTGCTTATATCGATAAAGATTCTTTGGTTATTGTTTCCTCCTATTCCGGAAATACTGAAGAGACCCTATCATCATTAAATCAAATGATGTCAACTGGTGCCAGAATTATTTGTGTTGCTTCAGGTGGTAAAATCTTACAAATTGCAAAAGAAAATGACCTTGATTTTATTCAAGTAACTAGTGGATGGGCTTCTCCAAGAGCATGTCTAGGATATTCAATTGTTGCTCAAATGTTTATACTTAAAAAATTAGGTTTGGTAACTTTAGATTTTGAATCTGAACTCCAATCAAGTGTCCAATTATTGAAAGATGAAACCGAGAATATTCAAGAAAAAGCGCAGCATTTAGCTAATGCTTTATTTAACAAAACAGTTGTAATATATTGTAGCGATCGCATTGAACCCGTAGCATTAAGGTTTAGGCAACAAATTAATGAAAATTCAAAACGATTGTGTTGGCATAATGTCATCCCTGAAATGAATCATAATGAATTGGTTGGATGGCGCAAGAATGATGAATCCTTAGCTGTACTTTTTCTAAGAAACCAAGACGATCGAAAACAAAACAAATTGAGGATGGACCTGACCAAAGATGTTGTTTCTCATTTTGCGGGTACTACCATTGATTTGATATCTAAAGGAAATACTTTGATTGAAAAATGCCTCTATTTAGTACATCTACTGGATTATGTTAGTTTATATTTAGCAGAATTAAATCAGGTTGATGTAGTTGAAGTTAAAGTTATAGATGCGTTTAAAGCACAATTGGATCTAAACAAATAATTTATTTGTGTTTCATTTTCTTTTGCATTTTTTTATCAAAAAGTCCTGATTGAGGCTTTCCTTTGGGATTACCGTGTTTGTCCAATTTGACATGAGTATCTTCTGCAGGACATCCTGTCCCTCTGTGGCATGAGATGATACATAAGGCAAAAAAGATGAATACAAATAATTGATAATAGTATGAGTGCAGTTTTCTTTCCATTTTATGGGCAATTTATTGATAATCAACGTTAAAAGTTACGATTTTATTACTATCTTCATAAGAAATGTGTTCAAAAGACCTATGTATGTTGATGTTTCAGATATAATTTATTTGTAAATATGTTTGTATAATTAAAATAGATCATATATTTTTGTGATATCATTTAAAAAATAAAAAATTCATAAAACATGAACAAAGGAGATTTGATCGCTAATGTAGCAAAAGCTGCAGATGTAACCAAAGCACAAGCAGCAGCTGCTGTAGACTCAGTATTAGAGTCAATCGAGAAAAGCCTTAAGAAAGGAGATAGAGTTACCTTAGTTGGTTTTGGTACTTTTGCTGTTTCTGTAAGAAAAGCAAGAGAAGGTCGTAACCCAGCAACCGGAAAAACTATTAAAATTCCTAAGAAAAAAGTGGTTCGATTTAAAGCAGGAAAAGGTCTTTCTGAAAAATTAAACTAGTAAACCACAAAAAATTTAAAAGCTCTGCTCCATATGGTTCAGAGCTTTTTTCTTTTAAGTTAAATTTGAAATTAACTGATTGTTAAGGAATTATATTCATTTTTATGGAAAAATGGAATTAGAGAGTAAACACTTTCAGGCATAGTTTTCAAATTCTATAGGTTTATTTTAAAATAAGTACAAGGTTTAGAATAAAGATTAATAGTCTTTATTTTATCTCTAATTGTGACCATTCTTCTATTCTATACGAATGAAATTCTGGATGCGATATTATGATTACAGGATTTAGAATAGTGATTTTTTGACCTTCTCATTTTAAAAAGTATGAAAAAATCAAATAATCCTATTTTACCAAATTTATTTGATAAAGAAACGTTAAATAATCTTAAAGTCATAATAAACATTCATCAATATCCTTATTTTATGGTTATTTTTGACCTCTTATAAAACAAAACAATATGAAATTTTCAACGAAGCTATTTGTAATTTTTTTAAGTATTTCAAGCAACTTATTTGCTCAGAAAAGTGATCCAGTTCTGTTTTCTGTAGCTGGAAATCCAGTAAAAGTGTCAGAATTTGATTATATATATAATAAAAATAATGGTAAGGATGCAAATTATAGTAGGCAATCTTTGGAAGATTACCTCAATTTATATACCCGGTTTAAACTTAAAGTCCAAGCTGCAAGAGACATGAAGCTGGATACTATACCTTCATTAATTAAAGAATTAGAAGGCTATAGGCAGCAATTAACTACAAATTATCTAAATGATAAGGAAGTTACCGACAAATTGGCAAATGAAGTTTATGAACGTCAGAAAAAAGATCTAGAAGTTTTTCATATACTTTTTAGTCTTAGTCAAAATGCGTTACCAGCAGATACTTTAAAAACATTTAACCTAGCAATGGAAGCTTACAAAGCACTTTTGGATGGTTCAAGTTTTGAAGCCACAGCCCGCAAATATTCTAATGATCTATCTTCAGCACCTAAAGGAGGTAGATTAGGTTGGTTTACAGCCATGATGCCAGATGGGTTTTATGCTTTGGAAAATGCTATTTATTCTTTAGAGAAGGGAAAATTTTCGAGACCTATTAGAACCAGATTGGGCTACCATATCGTAAAAGTGAATAATATCCGCCCAGCTAGAAGGCGTATGGAAGCAGCGCATATTTTAATTAAAAAGGCTCAAAAAGGGAGTCCTGATGTATTTGCTCAAATGAAGGCCGATAGTATTTATAAATTGATCAAAAAAGGATCCAGTTTTGAAGAATTAGCCAGAACCACTAGTGACGATAAGACAACCATGTTAATTGGTGGTAATGTTGGTTTTTTTGGAATTAATCAATATGAATCAAGTTTTGAAGATGCAGCTTTTAACCTTGCAAAAGATGGCGATATTGCCCCACCAGTTGAAACAAATATTGGATGGCATATTATCAAACGATTGAGACATGAAGATGAATTGCCATATGATCGGGCAAAACGTAAAATCCAAGCAGATATAACTAGAGATAGTCGTTTCGCACAAGCACAAGGTAGCTTGATTGAAAAGATTAAAATTGAATCTAATTTTAAAGAAAATTCACAGGCACTGGATCATTTCGCAAATCAAATGGATACCAATTTCTTTACTTATAAGTGGAAAGCTCCAGAAAATTTAGTAAAAGAAAATATAGCTACGTTAGGAGTTAATACCCTAACTTCTGAAGATTTTTCTGATTATGTTAAATCTAATACCAGACAAAGACTTCAAAATTCAGAATCAAAAAATATTAGAATTACCATCCAAACTATGTTTGACGATTTTATTGCACAGAAATGTTTACAATATGAGGAAGGCAGATTAGAAGAAAAATATCCTGACTTTAAAGCATTAATGCGTGAATATCGTGAGGGTATATTACTTTTTGAAGCCACTAAAAATGTGGTTTGGGATAGAGCATCTGAAGATACGACCGGACTTAAAGCTTTTTATGAAAAAAATAAAAATAATTATAAGTGGGATGAAAGAGCAGTTATATATACTGTTTCTATAGATACTTCAAATGTTAAACTTGCGACTAAAATTTATAATTATATACAAAAGAAAGATTTGGATAAGGCAATTGCCAAATTTGATAAAAAGAAAGATTTTATCTCTTATCAGAAGACGGTGAACGAGAAAAAAAATACAGATAGTTACGCAGGTTTAAAATTTGAAAAAGGCTTTGTAAGTGCATTGGTTAAAGAAGAAAATTCAAATATATTTACCTTTAAAAAAGTAGATCAGATTTTAGGAGTAGGAAATAAATCTTTAGATGATGCTAGAGGTTATATAATAGCAGATTATCAGGATTACTTAGAATCCTTATGGATTGATGAATTAAAACAAAAATATCCGGTTCAAATCAATACAGAAGAATTAAACAAAATGGTTCGTAAATAAAAGTTATGTATGGAAGGTCATGTTTTTTGTATTTAATAATAAGCACTTGGGTCTTATTATTATGTTCATGCAAAGAAACAGAACCTAAAAAAGTTACTGGAGATATTAAAGATCAACTTGTAGCAACATATAAATCTAATAAATTATTCTATTCAGACATCGAACCAATGATATTCTCATTTACTTCAAGTGAGGATAGTGCCAATTTAGTTTCTGGTGCTATTGATCGCTGGACTAAGGAAGTTATTTTTTTGGAAGAAGCAAAGCGTGTTATAGATCAAAATGAAATATTAGATTTAGTTGAAGATTATAAAAATTCTTTGATTTTAGATCGCTTCGAAAACAAGCTGATCAATGAGAAATTGGATACACTCATTTCTGATCAGGAATTATTAAAATATTATAATAGTAACAAAAGCGAGTATAAATTGGATGGTCCAATAATTAGGATGCTTTTTGCAAAATTTTCAAAGCCTCAAAAGGAACAAAAAATGTTTGAGGATTTATGGAGCAATCCTACAAATTCTAATTTGTTGCAATTGCAAAAATTTTGCCAGAATAATGCTGAAATAAGTCTCTTGAAACCAGACAAATGGCAAAAATGGAATGACATTCAAAATAATTTTCCAGATCGGTTAATAACCTTAAATACACTTTATAAAGGTATGAATAGGCAATTTGCTGATTTTAAATATGTATATTATACCAAAGTAATTGATATAGTACTTCCCAATCAGGATCCCCCACTTTCATTTGTAAAAGAACAAGCCCGAGAATCCATATTACATCAAAGAAAAATTAATTTAATTAATCAGTTTAAAATCCAGTTTTACGAAAATCAATTGAAACAAAAAAATATTAAGTAATTAGAATGCCGTTTTTACGTTCTATCATTAATAAGCCAATTTTTAAATATGAAATTACAGATAAATAAAATGAAGTTCAATATTTTGCTATTTTTTATATTAGGTATAAATATCAGTTTTAGTCAGGAAAGTAAAACCATTGATAAGATAATTGGTAAAATAGGAGGCGAAATTATTTTGTATTCCGATTGGAATGATCAGGTTTCTTATATAAAGGAAAAACAAACACAACTCTCAGATGAAGATCAATGCGCTATTTTGGAAAATATGTTTATCCAAAAATTCATGATACATCAGGCTAGATTAGATAGTGTGGAAGTCAAAGATGAAGAAATAGATCAGCAGTTGGAAGCAAGGATTGAACAGATACTTCAATACATGGAAAATGATACCAAGAAATTTGAAGCTTATTATGGACAAACAGTAAATCAAGTTAGAGATAAGTTCCGTGATGACCTAATGAACCAAATGCTGTCAGAACGTTTACAACAAAAAGTAATTGGCGAAGTAACGATTACTCCTGATGAAACCGAATTATTTTTTAAAAGAATACCAAAGGATAGTTTACCTTATTTCAATTCGGATGTTGAAATATCTGAAATTGTTTATAAACCTAAAGTAAATCCTATTGAAGTTCAAAAAGCAAAAGATAAATTATCTAAGTTACTAGTACGATTGAATCAAGGTGAAGATTTTGCAAAATTGGCTTCTACATATTCCGATGACTTAGGTTCAGCAAAAAACGGTGGGAACCTCGGTTGGATTAAGAGAGGTAATTTGGTTCCGGAGTTTGAAGCTGTTGCTTTTAATTTAGAAAAAGATTCCATTTCTGGAATCGTTGAAACTGAATTTGGGTATCATGTAATTCAATTATTAGGACGAAGAGGCAATAATATTAATACAAGACATATTTTAATTAAACCTCAATATACTGATCATGATTATACATTAGCTGAAAAGTATCTTGACAGTATAAGAACAAAAATGCTTCATGATACTATGTCTTTTGAATCAGCAGTCAGAATTTTTAGTGATAAAAAAACAGAAAGTTATCATAATGGAGGTCAGGTTTTGAATCCTAAAACAGGAAATTCATATTTTGAAGTAGCCGATTTAGAACCAGATATATATTTCGCCATTGATGCTTTGAAAGTTGGTGAATTATCGAAAGCAATACCTTCAAAAGATCAAGAGGGTAAAACATATTATCGTATTTTTAAACTAAGATCCAGAACAGATCCACACAAAGCTAATTTGAAACAAGATTATTCCAAAATCCAGGCAGCAGCGAAGGAAAATAAAAAAAATGAATATTTTAAAGAGTGGATTGATCGGAAATTACCTAAAGTATATATTGAAATCGACCCTATCATTAAATCACAATGTCCAAACTTAAGTAATTGGGGGACAACCAATAATTGATCTGTCTGGAATTCAATTTCATTTGACTACATCATCATACTAAAAATTTGAATTTTGATTACCAAAATTCAAACTCCAGTGATAATTGGCGTATTTCAAAAATAGAAGTGAATAAGGTTAACATTTATTTGATCAAACTGCAATGACCTTTTTATCCATCTATTTTAAGAAATCCAATTGACCGATTAGCGAGTAAAGAGTTGCTCATTTGTCCTAGGGATGGAGTATTTGTTTTTTCCTTATCAACTAAGGCAATGCAGAATGTGTGAGATTTTTTATCCTAAGGAAAAATCTACAGAAACAGAAATGAGGTAGAAAAAAAGAGACCGGTTCATACCCCCCAGCGAACCGATCTCAGAAATTGTAGTACCTAATTTCTTGGATACAAATTGGATCACTCCAACAAATATTGTAATGCATAAACCTTGCCAATTTTTCAATATCTTAAGGTTTAATAAATATGTGTGTCATATTTAAATCTATGATGGCATATAATTTATTGAATAATAATAATTTATATATTTATATTTTTTTCTAATAAATTTTATGTAATATTTAATGTTTTCCAAATTTAGATTGATTTTATGATTAATTCAGTTGAATTGTCGAAATTCCAATGTTCAAAAAATTGGACATATTAAGTTTATAAAAAGCTTATGGATCATTTGAATCTTTGAAAATGTAATAAATGTTAAATGTTGAGCTTTGTATAAAGAAATGGATAACTTTATCTTTATTTATAAATCATTAAGGATCACAATTTAAAATGTCACACAAACCTATTTTCTGCCTATTGCTAATATTGTGGCTTTTTCTTGAGCCATCCATTTTGATTTTTGGTCAGTCCAATGAAGGCACAGAATTTTGGTTTAGTTTTCTTGAACATCGGGACAGAGGCAATAATAGAATGTGCATGATCAGTTCTAAATACAATACTTCAGGTTATATTGAGCTTCCTTCGATAGGTTGGAGAGAGTCATTTAATATTTTGGCCAATACCGTATACACCGTTAGAGTTCCAAAAGAATCAGAAATGATAGGTTCTGAAATTATTTCTACTACGGGAGTAAAGGTAGTAACTGATCTCCCAAGTTCTGTTTACATCCATCAATTTAATGAATATAGATCCGATGCAGCTTTAGTTTTACCCATTAATTCTTTAGGCAATCAATATTATGCCATTACTTATAAAGGCTATGAAAATGCAGATGATCATTACCCTTCCGAATTTGCCATAGTAGCAATTGAAAATAATACTTCTATTGAAGTTCGGGTAGCTTGTAATACTAAAAGTGGTAGGTTAAAAGGAGACTTATTACAAATTGTGCTTAACGAAGGTCAAAGTTATCAGATCCAGGCAGCCCGAGTTACTGATGATCTTACAGGATCTTATTTAAAATCAAATAAAAAAATCGCAGTATTTAGTGGAAATAGATGGACTCAAATTCCTAATGGATGTGGGAACAGAGATAACACCTTAGAGCAAATGTATCCTATAGAGGTATGGGGTAAGGAATTTGTTACTGTTCCAGCGAAGAACGTCACACAAGATATTTTTAGAGTTATTGCCTCAGAAGATAATACGGATATAACTATAAATGTAAATTCAGGCACCCCTATTTTACCATTCAAACTTATGAAAGGAGAATGGAGAGAGTTTAGCTTAAATGCAGTAGCATCTTATATTCAAGCTACAAATCCAATACAGATAGCACAATTTTTAGTTGGTGGAGAATGCAACGGGCATAATCAAATTGGAGACCCTTCAATGGTGCTCTTAAATAGCCTTGAACAATATAGAGATACAGTCACAATTTTTAATTCTACTTTTCAAAATATAACAGAGAACTATATTAATATAATCACACAAACTAAAGACACTTCGGATCTTTTAGTAGATAATCTTACGATCAGCCAATTGGGTTATCAATTTCAAACTATAGGGCCAAATAATGAATTTTCTTATGTCCAGTTAGATGTTTGGTCCGGTCCCCATACTTTAATTTCAAATGGTTGCGGCTTAATTGCAATTGCCTATGGATATGGATTTGCAGAATCTTATGCTTATGGTGGTGGGGCAAATTTTAGACCCATCAATGCCTTACAATTGCCAGATGGTGCGTGTCTCGGAGATACAATGATATTTAAAACGGGATTACCAGAAAAACGGTATGAGCTTATGTGGAATTTAGGAGATGGGACTCAATCCAATTTGTATGAATTGAAACATAAATATCTACAACAAGGAAGTTATAATGTTGAATTGATAATTCATGATTTGTGTCGTAATAAAATAGATACGCTAAGAAAATTAATATTAGTCTCACTCAGAAGAGGTTTAGTAGCTATTGGAGATGGCTCTTTTTGTGAAAATGACAGTGCTTTGTTATTAGCGAATGATATCCCGGGTTGTATATATCAGTGGATTGGTCCAAATCAATTTAAATCTAATGAACAGAACCCGATTCTAAAACAATTGAAAACGGAAGATTCCGGTACTTATACTGTTTCAAGTAATTATTTTGGTTGTCTGAGTTATCCTGAAGATATTGAACTAACCATTCATAAAAATCCAATACCTTTATTGGGAGAAGATACGTTCTTTTGCTTTGATAAGGGCCAAATGATTATTTCGACAGAACAATTTGATACCTATTTGTGGCAAGATGGTTCTCAAGTGAGTACCTTTAAAGTACAGCGTGAAGGAATTTACTCAGTACAAGTAGGTAATTCATTCGGTTGTTTGGGTTCAGATACCATAGTCATTGAAGATAAATGTCCGCTTTCTTTTTTTATTCCAAACGTCTTTTCACCAAATGGTGATCAAATAAATGATTATTTTGTTCCTAAGGTCTACTATGGTGAAATTGGTTTATTAGAAATTTATGACCGTTGGGGATCTCAATTATTCAAAAGTTCCAATTATTCTGAAGGTTGGGATGGAAGTTATAATGGTAAAAATGTAAATCCGGGTGTTTATATTTATGTATTAACAATTAAGGGTTATAATGAAAAGGGTGAACTAATTAACAAAGTGATAAGCGGAGATCTGACTTTATTAAGGTAAGTTTTAAATTTAAGGAATAACTCTGTTTTTGACCATAATGCAATAACAAATAGAGTCAAAATAGAAAGACAAACGCAACCTAAACAAAAAACCTTCGTTCGAAACTAAAAACTCAATAGAAATAGTATAAATACTACTATTTATAAGCATTTTTTGTGATTCTCTTTGAAAATCACGAATAAAGCTGTTAGCTTTGCAGAACTTTTCGAAAATACGATTCAAATCGATATTTTTAAGTATAAATTTTTGATTATCAATATATTAAGTTTTTAAAATGGGATTAATTACGAGTATTAGAAAGCGACTTTGGGTCGTAACCATATTAATGGCCTTGGCTTTATTAGGGTTTATTGTTATGGATATGTCGTCAGGACGATCTTCTTGGTTTTTCAATAATCCTGATTCGGTTGGAAAAATTGCAGGTGAAAGCATCAGTTGGAAGGATTTTCAAAAAACAGAAAGCGTTTTATATAAAAACGCAGATGTAGACATTTATGGTCGTAAAGAATATCTCTGGAATCAATTTTTAGAGAAAGGGGTATTAAAAGAGGAAGCCAAACACATTGGATTTGGAGTTAGTGAATCTGAGTTAACCGAACTTGAATTTGGTAATAATTTATCTCCTATAATAGAGCGAAATTTTAGAGACCCCAATACAGGTCAAATTCTTAGAGAGCAATTAAATCAATTTAAGGATGGATATGATGCTTTACCTCAAGAGGCTAAAGACTTTTGGCAAGTTCAACAAAAGGAAATTATAAAGGAGCGCCAATTCAAAAAGCTCGAGAATATTATTAAAAATTCTCTTTATATGCCAGATTTTATGTTAGCCAGACAACATGAAGAAAGTAATACAAAGATTACTTTGATTTCAAGTATGATAAGCTATGATCAGGTTAATGAAAAAGAGGTTACTATTACGGATGAAGATGTCCAAAAATTTGTGTCCAAAAATCCAAATAAATATAAGAGTGAATTTGATACCAGAAATATTAAATACAGTATTATTGATATTTTTCCAACCCAAGAAGACTCATCTAACATTAGAAAAATATTAGAAGATAAAGTTGAGGCTTTTAAATTAGCAACAAAAGATTCCATTTATGTGGTTTCCAATCTTGGAAAATGGGACGAAGCATACAAAACTAAATCAGAAATAAAAGGAGTATTAAACGATTCATCATTTTCAATATTCGATCTCAATGTTGGAGATGTATATGGACCTTATGTTGAAGAAGGCGAATATCGTTTAGCTAAAGTCTTAGGTAAAAAAGTAATTCCAGATTCAGTAAAATCAAGACACATCCTTCGTCAAGTTAAATCCCGTGAAGAATATATAGCGGCTTCAAAATTATTAGATAGTTTAAAAACTTTAATCGAGACTGGTAAAGGTAAATTTGATTCTTTAGCAATGCAGTTCAGTCAAGATGGTGGTTCTAGTATAAAAGGTGGAGACATGGGTTATTACCCTAAAGGTGCTATGGTTCAACAGTTTAATGACATTACTTTTTATAAAGGAGAAAAAGGAAAACTATATATAATTGCGACCCAATTTGGTTTACACTTAGTTCAAATTACAGATCAGAAATTCATAAAAAATGAAATGGGTGTGCACCTGGGTATAATTTCAGAAACTATCGCTCCAGGTGATGATATCACGGATAGTAAATTGGAAGAAGCCCAAAAATTGATTGAGGAAAATAGTAATCTTGTTAATCTGGAAAAAGTGATCAATGAAGGTGGAAAATATAAATTAGAAACCGCAGCTAATATATTAGAGAATGGTTATCAAATTAAAAATTTTGGTGAAAACTCATCCAGCGCAGCAAGAGATATTATCAAATGGGCTTTTAATAAGGAAACCAAACCAGGTGATGTTTCTTTAGAAGTTTATTCATTGCAGGATCCTATCAAAAAGTTTACCAATAGATATATAATTGCTGGGTTATCGAGCATTAATGAAAAAGGCATTCCAAAAGGAGAAGCTCTTTTAGATTTAGTTCGTGAAGATGTAATGAAGGATGTAAAATTCAATAAAATAGTAGCAGCTATTGGAACAGTTAATGATTTGACCACTCAATATGGTTCCTATACAGCAGTCATTGATACGACTAAAGAGACCACAACAAATTCTGGACAATTAAAAACCGGCTATGAATATGATTTAATATCACAAGTAGCTATTTCAGAACCAAACACTTTTGTTGGTCCAATCCGTGGCGAGAGTGGGGTTTATTTTGCTAAATTACTTGAGAAAAAAGATCCAGGTAAACAAAACAATGTAGCCATGTTTAGACAGTTTTATAAACACCCGGCGGTAAATACTGCAATGACTTATTTAATGGCTGCTTTAAAGAAAAATTATGGAGTTGTAGATCACCGATCTAAATTCTTCTAATAGAAAAATAGAATATTTAAATCTTACAGAGCCTACTCTTTCAAAGGGTAGGCTTTTTTTATTGAACTCAATAAAATGAAAATGCTATTTTTACGTTAAACGTTTATTATGTTTTTTACAATTGATAAACACATTTTATTTAATATACTCCTTTTACTAGTCTCATTATCATGTAAAAATGATAAGATCATCGAGATTCGAAGTGCAAATGGTCTTTTAACTACAAGAATTACAGTTAATGGAGATACTTTAATGGGCAAAAATGGCTTATATGAATATTTTGATACCTTAGGTAACCTTATAGAAAGTAAAATGTACCATGATAACAAATTGGATGGTACTCGAAAAATTTATGAAAAAGGTGCTTTGTATAGTATTGAACAATATGTCAATGATGAATTCCACGGTACTTATCAGGTTTTTTATCCAAATGGCCAATTAAAATTAGAGGGTAATTATGTGCATAATGTCCTTACTGGCACACTTAAAACATATTATGAAAATCAGCAAATAAAGGAAATTGTTGAAATGGCAAACAATGAAGAAAATGGACCTTTCGTTGAATTTCATATTTCTGGAACTAAAAAAGCTGAAGGAACATATTTAAATGGACCAAATGAACATGGGTTGCTTCAATTATTTGATTCCACTGGTGTTTTGATTCGTAAAATGAACTGTGATCATGGAATTTGTAATACCATTTGGAAAAGGGATTCAATTTAATTATTTAAAACATGCAACTACTTTTTAGAATGAGATTTATCAAATGGACACAAATGAAGATGGTTGCAATTAGCTTTGCTATTATTTTCCAAGTTATCAGCCACTCTTTGTATGGTCAAACGGGAGGTCAATCTAGCTTTTTATTTTTAAATTTATCACCTTCTGCTAGAAATACCGCTTTGGGATCTTATGCTATTAGCTGGCCGGGATCTGATCCAACTTCAGCATATTTAAATCCATCATTATTAAATGACAAAATGAACACGGCGATTAGTTTTAATCATCAGTTTTATTTTGATGGAATTGATGCTGGTCATGTTTCTTATTCTCAACTTATTAAAAAATGGAACATTAATGCTCAGGCTGGCATTCAATATATTTCCTCTGATAAAATAGTTGCTGCTGACGAAATTGGTAATATTTATGGGACTACGGATGCAAATGAACTGGACTTTTTTGTTGTTGGTTCTAGGAAATTTAATGACCGAATTACCCTTGGTGCAAGTTTACATTATATCAATAGTCATTTGGGTTTATTTTCATCTAATGCTTTAGCCACTTCTATTAGTGGTTTGTATTTCAATCCGGAAAAGAATTATGGTTTGAGTTTAGTTCTGAGAAATTTAGGTGTTGTTTTGGATGCCTATGATATAGAAAAAGAAAAATTGCCCTTCACTGTTGAACTTGGATTTTCAAAACGACTACTTCATTTACCTTTTATTTATTACATCACTGCTCATCATTTAGAGACAGGTAATGTGAGATATGATGATCCAAATTTAAATAGTAATTCAGATATTTTTGGCAATGTCAAAGAGAAAAGTGCTTTTACTAAATGGACGAATAATGTATTGCGACACTTTTCATTAGGTGGAGAAATGTTGTTAGGTAAAAAAGAACAGTTTAATTTAAGATTAGGGTATAATCATCTCAGAAAAAAAGATTTGAGTGTAGCTGACTATACAACCTTTGGGGGTTTGTCATATGGCATAGGATTTAAAATATATAAGTTTAAAATTGATTATTCATATGCTAAATATCACATCGCAGGAGGGACTAATCAATTTAGCATAACAACTTCAATTAATTCTTTTCTAAAAAATACTAAATTATAATCGGTATAAATAATTAAAAAAAAATTATAACGGTTTGCATTTTTCTTCCAGCCAATTTCTTTCTTCTGTATTAAGCCAAGGACTAAGATCATTGAATACTTTAGCATGGTAAGTATTAAGCCATTGTAATGATACTTTATCAAGCATTGGCAGATGTATCATGTTTACATCGATGGGAAATAAACTTACAGATTCGAATTGTAAAAATTCACCATATTCATTCTTTGAATGAGGAATAGTCAAAACTAGGTTTTCTATTCGTATTCCATAAGAGCCTACTTGATAATACCCTGGTTCATTAGAGGTCAGCATGCCCGCTTTAAATGAAGCACTTCCTCTTTGGTTCCAAACGGATACAAAACCCTGCGGAGGTTCATGTACATTCATAAAGAAGCCTACACCGTGGCCCGTTCCATGATTGTAATTGAGACCTAATTGCCATAAATGTTGTCTGGCCAAAATATCAAATTGAATACCTTTGGTGTCAACTGGAAAAATTAATCGGGCCAAAGAAATATGACCCATTAAAACTGCAGTATTTTGAATTTTTATTTCTTCATCAATAGGACCAAGTGCAATGGTACGTGTAATATCTGTAGTTCCATCAAGATATTGTCCACCTGAATCACATAATAAGACACCTTCTGATTTTATTATTTCACAATTATCTTTTTCAGGTCGATAGTGAATAATCGATCCGTTTCCTTTGTATCCAATAATAGCATCAAAACTTTCATTAACATATCCTTCTTGTTCAGCACGAAATTCTTTTATTTTCATAGCAAATTGGTATTCCGTCGGGTAGTCTTGTTCTGCTAATTTAGCTTCCAACCATCTAAAAGATTTCACCAATGCTACACCGTCTTTTTGCATTACACGCCGGATATGACTTATTTCAATTTCGTTTTTTATTGATTTAAATCGCATGATACAGCTTTCACTTGATATTAATGAATCTTTAGCTAACATTAAGGTTAACTTAGCATTAAGTGTACTGTGGTCTATTAAGACCTTTTGTTTTAAATCAAGCTTAGTTATATAATCAACTATTTGTTTATAATCTTGAGTAAAAATACGATCTACTGAAAGTTGATTTTTTAACCAAGGTTCTAGTTTTTGCTCGTCAATAAACAAGATACTATCCTCTTTCTGAATAACTAAATAAGCCACAAAAACAGGATTACAATGAACATCATTTCCACGAAGGTTAAGAATGTAACCAATTTCATCTAGTGCAGAGACTATTGATATGTTGGCATTTAATCGGGCCATCTCTTTCCTAACTAAATCTATTTTTTCTTTTCTTGACTGTCCAGCATATTTAATGTCATGTTCATAAATCAGAGTTTTAGATAATGGTGGTCTATCTGTCCAAATATCCATTAACAGATCTCCACAATCTTTAAATTTAATGCCTTTGGCAGATAACAATTTGTCAAACTGATGTATTTGGTTTAATGAAAAACACCAAAAATCAACCCCGACGGTCTGACCAGCCTTAAATTCATTGCAAATCCAGTCAATATATTCGGATTGGGTTTGGACTTGAAGTTTATGTAGCACAAATGATGTGTGAGCTAATTGAAGTTCGGCTTGTTGAAAATAACGTGAATCAGTCCATAGTCCAGCATGATCTTGGCTGATGATTACGGTTCCTGCAGAACCATCAAAACCGCTGATCCACTGGCGTCCAGCCCAAAAACTTGGAGGGTATTCACTTTGATGAGGGTCAGCAGTTCCTATAATATAGGCATCGATGCCGTTGATTTTCATTTTAGACCTAATAGCCTCTAGTTTTGAGTTTATGTCCATTATCTGCAATTTATATATTAAATAATTTTATAATATGAAAAAAGAATAGTTATATTTGCCCTGCAATACTACGAATAAGGATTGAAGATCCAAAAACCAATTATTGTAATATTTTGTTTCATTAGTGTAGATTTATAAACATGTTAAAACAACATTTAAGCCAAAAGTTATTACAGAAGCTATCTCCCCAACAAATTCAGTTAATGAAATTGCTTCAAATCCCTACTGCTATTCTGGATCAGCGTATTCAGGAAGAACTGGAGCAAAATCCTGCCTTAGAAGAGGGTAACGAATCTGAAGAAGAAGTTTTTGACAAACTGGACATAGAAGATGATTCTGAAGCTAATGATGATTATATTGGAGATGAATCAGATTATGATGCAAAGGATCAAAACGAAGATAAGCTCAATAATGAATTTGATGATTACCTGAATAACTATATGGATGACGATACAGCATCATATAAGTATAAATCCGATGATTATAGTGGAGAACAAGACGAGCATAAAAGTTTACCTTTTGCGGTTGAGAATACATTTCATGATCACCTGGAACGGCAAATAGGCTTATTAAATTTGAAAGATGAAAAACAATATAAAATAGCCCTTCAAATTATCGGAAGTATTGACGATGATGGTTATTTAAGGCGTGAATGTGTCTCCATTATAGACGATTTAATTTTTTCTCAAAATATTGATACGAACGAAAAAGAAATATTATCCATTTTATACAAAATTCAATCTTTCGACCCACCAGGTGTTGGGGCGCGAAATTTACAAGAATGTTTATTGCTGCAAATAAAATTTAAACTGAAAAATGAACAGCGAAAATCTAAAATTAAAATCTTAAAATTAGCCGAAAATTTACTGGATAAGTATTTTGAAGAGTTTACAAAAAAGCATTACCCAAAATTACAGCGGGCATTAGGGTTGTCTGAGGCACAACTTAAAGTAGCAATGGATGAAATTTTAAAATTGAATCCAAAACCATCTTCAGGTTATGTCGATCCACTAGCTTATAATTCTGTTGCAGGTCATTATATTATACCAGATTTTACAGTTACCAATAGAGATGGAGAATTGGAGCTTTCATTAAACTCCAAGAATGCACCTGATTTAAGAATTAATGATCAATATCTTGATATGTTGAGAACATATAAGGATAATAAAAAAGTTGGAACTAATGGTAAGAAGGAGAAAGAAACGGTCATGTTTATTAAGCAGAAAATAGAAAGTGCCAAATGGTTTATTGATGCTATCAGACAACGTCAAGATACTTTATTTCGTACCATGTATGCAATCATGCAGTTTCAGCGGGAATATTTTTTGACTGGAGATCAGAAAAAAATAAAGCCCATGATATTAAAAGATCTTGCCGATATTACCAGTCTGGATATTTCTACAGTGTCGAGAGTTGCAAATAGCAAATTTGTTCAAACAGAATTTGGAAATAAGCGGTTAAAGGATTTCTTTTCTGAATCTATGCAAACCGAAGAAGGTGATGAAGTATCTACACTAGAAGTTAAAAAAATTCTTTCTGAAATGATAACGGGCGAAAGTAAACGCAAGCCCTATAGTGATGAAAAATTAAAAGAAATGTTGCTTAGGAAGGGTTATAATATTGCCAGACGTACTATAGCAAAATATCGAGAACAACTCAACATTCCTGTTGCGAGATTAAGAAGAGAATTAGTATAGCGTTTATTGAATTTTATTATTTACTATTTCTTTTAAACATTAGAATTAAAAGATACTATTAATTGAATAAGGTAATTCGAATGATTATTGAGTTCTTAACTCTCTTTACATGGAATACAAAAAACAAGATTCCTTTATGTTTTAGGATGTTTTAAAAAGAACAATCCATAAAACTATTGAATTGAAATTATAATCCCATAGCAATAGTAGCCATGCGAATCGTGGCAGGTTTAGCTTTTAATAATTCCAATGCACATGATTCAAGAGTAGCGCCTGTAGTTAATACATCATCTACAATTAAAATGTTTTTTTGATGAATGTCAGTTAAATTCAAAATATGAAATACGCCTTCCATATTGTTGATCCGATCTATCCTGCTTTTATCTGTTTGAGTTAGTGTATTTATTTTTCGCATTATTATTTGATCTGAAATACTACAATGTAATGCTTCAGCGATACCTTTTGCAATAAGGCTGCATTGATTATATCCTCTTTGAGCCTGCCTTTTTTTATGAAGTGGAACAGGAATAATAACATCGATGTTTTGATAATATGGACTTTCACTTAAAATCATTCCATAATATTGGCCAAACTTGTAAGCTAAATCTTCTCTATTCCTATACTTAATTTGTTCTAAGATATCATGAACCAAACCACCTCGAACATAATAATATAAACTAGCACCTGTGTATAAATTAATTCTCCCATTAAAATGTTCAGTAAATGGATTGATGAGATGTGCATAATGATTGGTAGGACTAATTTTTGATTGACAGGATAAACAGAATAAATCTTTTTGATTGTTACATCTCCTTTCACAACCCATGCATAAATTAGGGTAGATCAAATCTAACACAGATTCAATCCCATATTGCATCAATTGTTTAATTTTCTGGATGTCCATTTAATACAATAAAAAAATCCCGACCATTGCTGATCGGGACATTCAAACAAAACGAAAAACCAACTTTATAGAAAGCTACAAAAACCTTTTTAAATTCCTTTCAAAATTTTGACTGGAATATCACGAACAGAACCGTTTCTAATAATCTTAATGTTTAGGGTCTCACCAACTTTAGTTAAACCAACTATTCGTTGAAGATCATCATAGTTCTTTACATCTTTGCCATTTATACCAATAATTGCATCTTTTTCTTGCAATCCAGCATTTTTAGCAGAGCTGTTTTCTTCTAAAGACTCTATAATAACGCCGTCTTTTGAAAAAAGGTTCAATTCTTTATAACTATTTTCATCAATTTCAGAGACTGAAATTCCTAATCTGCCGCGATTAAAACTTCCTTTAGAAATTAATTCCTTAACCACTTTATTCATTAAATTTACCGGTATTGCAAATGAATAACCACTATAATAACCAGTTTTAGACGCGATTGCTGAATTTATCCCTAATAATCTACCTTGCTCATCTACTAATGCCCCACCGCTATTACCCGGGTTAACTGCTGCATCGGTTTGGATAAATTCTTCAATACCTTGATTTGTTCTGCTATTTAATTGTTGATAATTGGAAAATGGATTTTCATCTTCCATTTGATTATTTATTAAATTTAGATCACGCCCTTTTGCACTTACTATACCAGCAGTTACCGTTGATGTAAGATAGCCAAATGGATTTCCTACTGCAAGGACCCAACTTCCAATTTTTAAATCATCAGAATTTGCCATTTGTAAGACTGGTAAATTTGTCGCTTCAATTTTTATAATAGCTAAATCTGTTCTTGGGTCTGTCCCTATTTTTTTAGCTGAATATTTTTTGCCGTCTTTCAAAATAACTTCTATTTCATCTGCAAATTCAACGACATGATTATTTGTTACGATATACCCATCTGAAGAATAAATAACTCCACTACCACTTCCTTTTTTTGGCATATAACCTCCAAATCCTGGAAAATTAAATTCCCTAAACAAAGGATGATCTTTAAATGGATTATTGCGTTCTTCATTTTGTCGAACAAGTTTATCACTTTCTTGGGCATTAATTTGAACTACTGCATTCATCCCTTTTTCTGCAGCAACAGAGAAATCAGGCCCTACAGACGCATTAAATGATGTTGATTGATTGACCCGCTGAGCTGATTGAGTTTGCTCTGTAGTGTTTTTACTTTTAGTCTGATTATCAACGAATTGAATGCCACCAAAAGCAACCAACCCACCGATAAATCCTGCGATTCCATAAGAAATAATTCGATTCATAGTTAGTTAATTTATTTGCTGATTAAAACGCAAAGTTGTTTCATGCTGTTTTTTGTAAATTTTGATTTAACATAGTTTTAACAGGGTCATTACCAAGGTATTAATGATTAAAATGGTTGATTTAATATTATTAAAAACGATTTTAAGTCCATTTTTTGACCAGGTTTTATTAATCAGATGATTCTTTTTAAGTTGGGACAAAGTAACTTAAGTTTAGTCAAAAGAGTCAGTCTTAATATTTGTGATAGTTAACAAAAAAATAGCAAATATTTACATATTTTTATTTTCGTTATTTGTAAAATGTTGTATATTTGCACTAAAATATATTATAAAAATGAAGAATTTGATTCGTGTATTACTCTATGTGCTTTTAGCACTACTTGTTGTGGCTATTTCAGTTATGATGTATAAACGTTATAAAACACCTGTTCCTGAAATTGAGCCAACTACTGAAACGACTGATAGTTTGTTTGTAGATACAACTATGGCAGCTTTAAATGCCCTAACGGCTGAGGATAGCCTTATTTTAGGAATGACAGGAGAATTGCCTAACCAAGTTGGACCTGCTGACCATGATAATGGATCTATTGATTATAGCCAGCCTGTCAAAAATGGTGACCAAAGTAAACATGAAAATATGAGCCCTAAAGCTCAAACAGTTTCAAATAAAACCAATGTAAGTGTTGCTAATACTACTGCAGCTGAAGTAAAAACATCGGTATCAAAAACAGAAAACAAGACTTCAAAAACGGAGAATAAAAAAGTCACAAATAAAACTTCTGCTGCAACCACAGAGAAAAGTACAAAAAGTACTGCTAATGTTGCAAAATCCAGTAAAACGGGTAAATTTTATGTAATTTCTGGTAGTTTTATAGTCCCTTCACACGCAGACAAACAAGTGAGTAAATTGAAAAAATTGGGATTTTCATCCTCTGAGAAAAAAGTGTTTGGTAATGCAGAATATTATTCTGCTATAGTGGGTAGATATGATACACGTGCTGATGCTGAACAAACTTTAAAATTAGTTAGATCAAAAGGTGAAAAAGCATTTTTGAAAGTAGAATAGTGATTTAATTTTTATTTTGTAATTGAAATAATACTGGGAGTATGTTTGACAAAAACGTACTCCTTTTTTTGTTAAATGAATTTAATTTATGTGTGGACGTGGCTCATTAAATAAAGTAGAAAAGGATTTGGAAAAAAGATTTAATGCTACATTTTATTCTGATGATTTGGAGCGCTATAATCCTTTACCCACCTTTAATCTGGCACCAACTCAATGGCATCCTGTAATTACACAACAAGACCCTCAGCATTTTCAATATTTCAAATGGGGTTTAATACCAAGTTGGTCCAAAGATCATAAAATAGGTTCAAAATTAATTAATGCCCGTGTGGAAGGATTAATTGAGAAACCATTTTTTAAATCTGCTTTAAAGGATCGAAGATGTATAGTCCCATTGGATGGATTTTATGAATGGAAAGTTGTAGCTAATAAGATTAAAAAACCATATCGAATTCGCTTTAAGGATGATTCGATTTTTTTTGTAGCTGGTTTATATGATCAATGGAAAAACGAAAAAGCTGAAATAATACACAGTTTTACTATCATTACTCAAAAGCCGAATCCTTATTTGAGTAGCATTCATGATCGCATGCCAGCTATACTTCAAAGAGAACAAGAATCTCTTTGGTTAGATCCACTGATGAGCTTAGAGCAGTCACTCCAACTTATTACACCCCTTGCAGGTGATTATTTAGACGCATATCCAGTTTCTGATGCCGTTAATCAAGTTAAAAATAACAATGCATCACTTATTGAAAAGTTAGATGAAACTGATAATCAAAGTTTGTTTTGATTTGAAAATAGGATAAAAGAGGTATTAAATAATTTTTTTATCACAGCATCTTATTTTAATAACTCATAGATTTATGATGGTAAATATTCTACCATACTAACCCATTCGTCCACTTGACATTTTGTTTTTAAATAAAAAAACCCCTTGAAATCATTCAAGAGGTTTTTATAATTATTCTTGGTTTCTAATGAAATAATTACATCATTCCATCCATTCCACCACCATGTGCGTGAGAATGTCCACCCTTATCTTCCTTCGGTCTGTCATTAATTACACATTCTGTCATCAATACCATTCCTGCAATGGAACCAGCATTTTCTAATGCAATTCGAGTTACTTTTGTAGGATCAATAACACCAGCTTTTTTCAAATCTTCATATTGACCAGTCCGAGCATTATATCCATAAGATCCTTTTTTAGCTTTGACATTCATAAGGACTACAGATGCTTCATCACCTGAATTTTCTGCAATTACCCGCATAGGTGATTCAAGTGCTTTACGTACTATGTCAATTCCCAATTTTTCATCTTCATTTAGAGAAGTGATTTTTTCTAAGGAATCGATAGCGCGAACTAATGCTACACCACCACCAGCAACTATACCTTCTTCAACTGCAGCGCGAGTAGCATTTAATGCATCATCAACGCGATCTTTTTTCTCTTTCATTTCTACTTCAGTCGCTGCTCCTACATAAAGTACAGCAACACCACCTGCTAATTTTGCAAGCCGCTCTTGTAGTTTTTCTTTATCATAATCTGAAGTTGTGGCATCTATTTGCTGTCTGATTTGACCAATACGAGCTTCGATATTTTTCTTAGTTCCTTTACCATTTACTATAGTGGTATTGTCTTTATCAACTTCAATTTTTTCAGATTGACCCAACATATCAAGTTCAGTATTTTCTAATTTGTAACCTTTTTCATCAGAGATTACCGTGCCATTAGTTAATACTGCTATATCTTCAAGCATGGCTTTTCGTCGATCTCCAAAACCCGGAGCTTTTACCGCAATGACTTTAAGATTAGCCCGTAGTCTATTGACCACTAAAACCCCTAATGCTTGGCTATCAACATCTTCAGCAATGATTAATAAAGGTCTTCCTGAAGCCACTACTTTCTCAAGAATGGGTACTATTTCCTGCATATTGGAGATCTTCTTATCAGTGATTAAGATATATGGACTATCATAATCAGCGATCATTTTTTCTGCATTGGTAATAAAGTACGGGGATAAATATCCTCTGTCGAATTGCATTCCGATTACTTCATCAACATATGTATTTGTACCTTTAGATTCTTCCACTGTAATGACACCATCTTTGGAAACACGTTTCATAGCATCAGCAATCAAGCCTCCAATTTCATCATCATTGTTTGCAGAGATAGAACCTACCTGTTTGATTTTTTCGTAATCATTACCAATTTGTTCTGTTTGTTTCTTAAGATCTTTTGTAACAGAAGCGACTGCTTTATCAATTCCTCTTTTAAGATCCATTGGATTAGCACCTGCTGCTACATATTTCATACCTGCAGTGACCATAGCTTGAGCTAATACTGTTGCTGTTGTTGTTCCATCACCAGCGATATCTGCGGTTTTAGAAGCAACTTCTTTTAACATTTGAGCACCCATATTTTCAACCGCATCTTCTAATTCAATTTCTTTTGCAACGGTTACACCATCTTTAGTAATTTGAGGGGCTCCGAAAGATTTTTGAATAACAACATTTCTCCCTTTTGGACCAAGAGTAACTTTGACTGCATTTGCAAGTTTGTCGATACCAGATTTTAACTTTTCTCTGGCATCATTTTTAAAACTAATATCTTTTGACATGGTATTTAGATTTTATAATTTTATTAAATAAAAAACTTCAATAGTAAAATAACAATTAATCAATGATGACAAGAATATCATCTTCACGCATGATTAAATAATCATGTCCTTTGAAAGTAAATTCTTGGCCAGCATATTTACCATAAAGTACGATATCACCTTTGGCAACAGTCATCAGATTTCCATCTTTTCCTGGTCCAACTGCAATAACTTCACCACGTTGTGGTTTTTCTTTGGCAGTATCTGGTATAATAATTCCACCTTTAGTTTTGTCTTCAGCAGATGCTGGCTTCACAATAACTCGATCATTTATTGGCTTCATAAGTCTATAGAATTTTAAAAATTTTTAAAAATTGTTTTAACAATAACAATGACTTCATCAAAACTATGCCAAAGCATGTTGCTTGAAAAATTGTCTGCTTTTTCTGCCATTAAATGGAACTTTTACCTCGAAATTCATAAGATGAGCTCAATTTGTCAGGTTAATAACGTGTAGGTCGCAATTTTAAGGATTTCAAAATATCAAAATATGTTAAGAATTGGTGATTCGGTAATTTTCTCTATAATTGTTTTTTAAGCACCAATTTTTATTCTAAATTATTTATTATCAGCTTTTTAAACATTTTTATTTTCATATCAATTTGTAATTATAAAACCATCTTATCGTTTATCTTTGCGGAAATTTTTATATGCCCAAGGATAATACTATCAAATCCGTACTCATTATTGGAAGCGGACCTATAATTATTGGTCAAGCATGTGAGTTTGATTACTCTGGAACTCAAGCTTCTAGATCCCTTAGGGAAGAAGGTATTGAAGTGAGTTTAATAAACTCTAATCCAGCAACAATTATGACTGATCCTGTAACAGCTGACCATATTTATTTGTGGCCATTAACAGTTGAAAGTATTGTAAAAATTTTAGAGGAACGACAAATTGATGCAGTTCTACCAACTATGGGAGGGCAAACAGCATTGAATTTAGCCATTGAGGCTGAAAAACAAAATGTTTGGTCTCGTTTTGGAGTTCGGATGATTGGGGTCGATATTAAAGCCATAGAGTTGACTGAGGACAGGGAACAATTCAGAGATCACATGATTAAGATTGGTGTTTCCGTAGCTCCTTCCAGGATTGCAAACTCATATTTAGAAGGAAAGGAAGCTGCTCAAGAAATAGGTTTTCCATTAGTGATTCGACCTTCTTTTACTTTAGGAGGAAGTGGTGGCAGTCTTGTTTATAAACAAGAATTGTTTGATGAAGCATTAAGAAGAGGTTTAGATGCTTCACCAACACATGAAGTATTAGTCGAAAAAGCAGTACTAGGTTGGAAAGAATTTGAGCTAGAGTTATTGCGAGATCACAAAGACAATGTGGTAATCATTTGTACTGTTGAGAATATTGATCCTATGGGAATTCATACTGGAGATAGTATAACCGTAGCACCAGCAATGACTTTATCGGATACTGGATTTCAACAAATGAGAGATCAAGCCATCATGATGATGCGTTCCTTGGGTAATTTTTCAGGTGGATGTAATGTACAATTTGCTCAAAATCCGATTACAGAAGAATTGATTGCTGTTGAAATCAATCCAAGAGTGAGTAGATCATCTGCTCTGGCTAGTAAGGCTACTGGATATCCTATTGCCAAAGTTGCTGCAAAATTGGCACTAGGTTATACACTGGATGAACTTCCCAATCAGATTACAGGAACTACGAGTGCTTTTTTTGAGCCTTCCTTGGATTATGTTATCGTTAAAATGCCAAGATGGAATTTTGAGAAATTCCAAGGCGCCGATGTACGGTTAGGTCTTCAAATGAAATCTGTTGGTGAAGTAATGGCCATAGGTCGAAGTTTTAATGAAGCCCTTCAAAAAGCATGTCAGAGTCAGGAAAATGATAGACATGGTCTTGGAGCAGATAAAAAAGAATGGTTAAATACACAGGATATTTTAGAGCGCCTGGAGCAAGTTAGTGACGATCGAATATATAGATTAAAGGATGCATTAAGAATTGGAGTTCCAGAAAAATCTGTTCAAAAACTAACCGGGATAGACCTTTGGTTTATTAGAGAAATTAAAAAATTAGTACAGTTCGAAGAGCAACTTTTGAAGTATAATTTACCAGAAGACATCCCAGTGGATTTTTTTATGGAATTAAAAAAGAATGGATATTCTGATGTACAAATAGCTTGGTTATTGCGTGTTGGGGATCAAGAGGTGACCAAATTTAGAAAGAAGCACGGAATAAATAGGGTTTATAAAACGGTGGATACCTGCGCCGCTGAATTTGAAGCCAAGACCCCATATTTTTATTCCACATTTGATCAAGAAAATGAAAGTATTCCAAGTGATAAAAAGAAAATAATCGTTTTAGGATCCGGGCCTAATCGAATAGGACAAGGAATAGAATTTGATTATTGTTGCGTGCATGGAATTCTAGCTATTAAAGAGGTAGGCATGGAAGCAATAATGGTAAATTGTAATCCTGAAACCGTTTCTACTGATTTTGATATTGCCGACAAATTATATTTTGAACCAGTGTATTGGGAACACATTGAAGAAATACTAGATCTGGAAAAACCTGAAGGCGTTATTTTACAATTAGGAGGACAGACCGCTCTTAAATTAGCTGAAAAAATTCACTTAAAAGGCGTGCCTATTATTGGAACAGATTTTAATAATATGGATATTGCCGAAGATCGTGGAAGATTTTCTGATTTATTGAAAGAAATGGATATCCCATATCCAAAATATGGTGTTATTACAGATGCTGATATTGCTCTTGATGTAGCACATGAAATTGGTTATCCAGTTTTGGTAAGGCCATCCTATGTCTTAGGAGGTCAACGAATGAGAATAGTCATAAATGATGAAGAATTGGAACGGCAGGTATTATCGATTTTCAAACATATGCCCGACAATAAAGTATTGATAGACCAATTTTTGGAGCGTGCGAAGGAAGCAGAAATTGATGCTATATGTGATGGTGAAGATGTACACATTATGGGAATTATGGAACATATTGAACCTGCCGGTATTCATTCGGGAGATAGCTCAGCAGTGTTGCCTACTTATAGTCTTTCTGAAGCGAGTATTGAGAAAATGAAGGAATACGCTAAAAGAATTGCAATTCGATTACAAATAAGAGGTTTAATAAATATTCAATTTGCAATTAAAGGGGATCAGGTATATGTTATTGAAGCCAATCCAAGAGCGTCTAGGACAACACCATTTATAGCAAAAGCATACCAAGTTCCATATTTAAATATTGCGACTAAAGTCATGTTAGGAACCCATAAATTAAAAGATTTCAAAATGGAGCATAAATTGAATGGTTATGCAATTAAAGTTCCTGTTTTTTCTTTTAATAAATTTCCAAATGTAGACATTAGTCTTGGACCAGAAATGAAATCCACAGGCGAAGGCATTTATTTTATTAAGGACTTATTTGATCCATATTTTAGAGATTTAGACTCTAAACGTAATATGTATTTGACGAGATAATTTTATATCTCAATTATTTATATTGTTGTTAGATTTGATTTATGCTTTCGACTAGAAATCTTTCTATACGTTATAGTCAGGAAAATGAAATAACATTTCCTGATATTGACGTAAGTCAAAAGGATGCTTTTTTAATTCATGGACCATCAGGTTGTGGAAAAACAACTTTGCTTCATATTTTGGCTGGACTTATAAAACCATTAACGGGTACTGTTAATATTTTTAATCAGGATATTACAAATTTGAGATCCTCTCATTTAGATTTATTTAGAGGAACATACATTGGCATATGTTTGCAAAGGCCAATTTTCATTCAATCACTAACTGTTTTAGAAAATTTAATTTTAGCGCAAGAACTTATTGGTAATAAAAAGAATATTAAAGTTATTAATGAACAATTAAACCAATTGAAATTAATAAATAAGGCGCATCAAAAAACATATACCTTGTCACAAGGGGAACAACAACGGTTGATGTTTGCCAGAGCATTAATAAATAATCCTAAACTCATACTTGCTGATGAACCCACTTCAGCATTAGATGATACCAATACACATATTATTATCGAATTATTAAAAAACCAATGTCAAGAGCATCATGCCGCTTTAGTTATAGTAAGCCATGATGAAAGATTGTTTTCTAAATTCCAAAATAAAATACGATTGAAATGAGTAAATGGTATTTAGCATGGAAGAATTTAATGCATCATCCTTCAAGATTTATTTTTAATATTTTATTGATTGGAATGGCTGTTAGTTTATTAGTCATGATACTATTGATTAATAAACAAATGAGTCAACATTTTGAAAAAAATGCTTCGGATGTAGATTTAATCTTATGTGCCAAAGGGAGTCCATTACAATCTGTATTATGTAATATTATGCACATCGATGCTCCAACAGGGAACATTAGTATTTCTGAGATTAAGCCATTTCTAAACCCAAATCATCCAATTATTAAGAAGGCATTGCCAATTGCAATTGGCGATAGTTATCAAGGATATAGAATCGTTGGAGTGACAGAGGAATACTTTGATTGGTATTCCTTAGGCATTGAGCGAGGACAATTTTTTAATAATGATTTTCAATTGGTATTAGGTTCTGAAGTGGCTTCAAAATATGAATTAAATATTGGTGATACATTACAATCGAGTCATGGGTTAGTAGGTATAGATGATGAACATCACCATAATAATGATTTAATCGTCAGTGGTATTTTAAATCGTTCTGGGGGTATTCAGGATCGATTGATTTTTATCAGTATTTCAAGTTATTGGAACTTACATGAACATGAAGTAGATCATGAACATATACATCATGAGCAAAATGTTTTATCAAATCAAGAATTAATGAATTATGATAAAACCATTACAAGCTTGTTAGTAAAATTCAAAGGGACTAATATCCAAAGTTTAAATTTTGGGCGAAGTATTAATGAAAACACGAATGTAATGGCAGTCAATCCAGCCATTGAATTAAATAGGTTGTATGAATTAACAGGCTCAGCAAGTGAGCTATTAAATCTAATTGGAATCATTTTATCTATATTAGCTTTTATTGCTATCTTTATTAATTTGTCACAAGCTTTAAATGAAAGAAAATTTGAAATTGCTTTAATACGAATAGGTGGAGGAAGTCGAAGTTACATAGCTCAATTACTAATTTTTGAAGGATTCATTTTAAGTTTTATGGGTATAATTTTAGGATTGGTTTTGGGACATATTATTTTATTTTTTTCAGCTTCAAAATATCATTTATCTGACAAATATGGAATTCAAGGACATTATTTTTGTATTGATGAAATTTATGTTCTTTTTATTGGATTGGTATGTGGACTGGTAGCAACTATACTTCCTGTAATTAGAGCCTCTAGTCAAAACATACATCATACGATTTCTAAAATTTAGAAAAGTGTTCTCAATACTTCAAGAGATTTTAATTGACCAAATTGTTCTACGTGAAATTGATAATATAGTATTAATAGATCCAAAAGGTTTTTCCTGTCTGAATAGTTTATAGTTATTGTGAAACCCGAGCCAAAATCTTTTTCATTAAATAGAGAACTAAATAGTTTGCTCAACTCAGGTTCTATTGCATGAATTAATATTTGATCATATGCTACAAAACAACCATTTCTTAAATCAAATGAGTTGTTTATTGTTGAATAATTATTGGTTGGTTGAACACCTAAAAACTGAATAAAGCGTACCAGAAATTTTAAATGAAAATTGGGGTCAATCGGACTTTGTTTATCCAACAATATAAAACATCTATGAATAAACTTAAATAATTCAACATTCGTTTGTTGATCTTTTAAACATTTTTTGCAAATCTCCAAAATAAATGTAGCAATAGCTGATTTGGTTAAATTATAACTCAAATCACTATATATATAATTTAAGTTGATTTCTTTAATTCGATGAAGATGTTTTTGCTCATTGAAATATGAGATGAGATCAACAAGATTGCATAATTGAAGAATACCTGCTAATCTTTGGTTCCCCTTTTTAAAAACACCATTTATTAAAAAGGATTGTAATCCTTTATGTTCTGTATATATATCTAAAATTAAGCTTGATTCTTTATATTTAATACTTCTTAAAATAACGCCGCGTGTTTCTAGCATATTAATCAATACGGAATCAAACCATCCAAGAAATAAGGATATCTCATTAACTAATGAGACCCCTTCGTTTCATTTCTGTTGTTAATAATTGAAGTTCGCGGCTCATATCTCCTGTTACACTTGTGTTTTCTTGAGCTCGTCTGATTAAATATGGAATAACATCTTTTATTGGCCCATAGGGCAAATATTTAGCTACGTTATACCCTTTTGCAGCTAGATTAAATGTAATGTTATCACTCATTCCGAATAACTGACAAAAATTTAAATGTGGATGATCTTTTGCTATTTTTTTCTGATCCATCAATTCAGTCATGTATAAATTACTAGCCCAGTTATGACTTGAATTACATATACTGATTTGATCTGGATTATTTAAGCAAAATGCTATGGCTTTGTTATAGTCTTCATCCGTTTTTTCTTTATTCGCATTGGTAGGGTCTTTATAGTTCTTTGATTGTGCACGTTTTCTTTCTTTATCAAGATAAGCACCTCGGACTGTTTTAGCACCAAGAATAAAATGATGTTGTTGTGCTTGTTCAAACTGCAATTTCAACGCTTCTAAACGATCCGAAAGGTACATCTGATAGGTATTGTAAATAATTGGTTTTTCTTTATTATAAAGGGCCATGTATTTGTTAACCAAATCATCAATAGGCTTTTGAATCCAACTTTCTTCTGCATCGACAAAAATGGAGACCCCCATTTCATAAGCTTTTTTACAAAGTATTGCAAAACGTTCTTCTAAACGTTCAAATTTTATTTGTTCAGCTTGATTTAAGGTCTCACCCGCATGTATTTTTTCTAAGACAGCTATTGGAATATATCCAGTTAATTTAGTACTAATTACCGGAACATTTGAGTTGCTATATGCAAATTCAATAGCTTTAAGATTTTCATCTAAAGTCTTACGAAATTCTTCATCAACTTCTTTAGCTTCTACACCATAATCCAGGATGGTAAGTGTTTTTTTTAAATTTAATCGGTCTATAACTTTTTGGCATTCTAATAAACTAATACCGCCACAAAATTGCTTAAATATGGTTTCTCTGATGATAGGATCAGCAATTCCAAAAGGTAATTGGGAAGCTAATTGACCAAAATAAGTACCTAATTTTACCAATGTTGGCTTATTCATAAATTGAAAAAGTCGATAAGTATGGATGAGTTCCTTATTGGATTTGTACGAAAATGCTATTTCAGTATTGTTAAAATTTAATGTAGGGTCTAGTTGATCTTTCATAATTTAAGAATGATTCCAAAAATCCCAACTTAATTGGGCTTGCCGGTATAACATTTCTAATCCATTTTGAACATGAGATCCTTGAAGAATACCTCGCCTCAAAAATAGTGAATTTTCAGGATTATAAACTAAATCAAATAAAAAGTGCTCAGTTCCTATCCAGGAATAATTGATATTTGGAGCTAAGGTAAGATCAGGGAACATTCCAAGGGGACTTGTATTGATAATAAGTTTGTGTTGATTCAGGATATCTTTAGTTATATTTTGGTATTCAAAATTTAGTGGATTTCTTGATACTAATTGATAATTAATGTTTTTTTTATCCAAAACATAGCAAACAGCTTTAGACGATCCTCCGGTTCCTAAGACCAGAGCATTACTATTAAAATTTGGAGGTATAAACTGATTTAAATTAGCTTCAAAAGCCTCAGCATCCGTATTATGGCCAATAAGTTTATGGTTTTGATTCAAAATACAATTTATAGCTTGTATAGAGTGGCCTTCCGGACTTAATTCATCTAAATATGGGATAACTGAAGATTTATACGGAATGGTTACATTGACTCCTTTCAATAAAGAGTCATTATAGAATAGGGATCTAATCTTCCCTATATTGTCTATTTCGTATAGACTATATTTGTAATTTATAAGTCCTTGTTTTTTAAATAAACTATTAAAATATCTTTCAGAAAAAGAATGTTTTAATGATTTTCCTATGAGTCCAAAGTGCAATACAGAATTTTTATTGAAGGCAAAGTACTGGTTTTTAATTATATTTTAAGCCTATGCTGTGAATTATATGATTTCTTGAATTAATTACTTGTTTCTGCCATTTTGTCATTTATATAAAATCAATTACCTTTGTTATCCAAATTTTTAAAAATTAACTGAACCATGTATCGTCCTGAATCAGAAAGCCAACAGTTGGATGAGAATCGTCAAGGTGAAGCTTTGGTCGGATATGAGATCATTTCTTCTGTTCCAAAAAGGTATTTTTATATCGAAAGTTATGGTTGTGCGATGAATTTTAGTGATTCTGAGATCGTTGCCTCCATATTAAATCAGGAAGGCATGGTTTCTACCCGTGAATTGATACAAGCAGATCTTATATTGATAAATACCTGTTCTATACGAGAAAAAGCTGAAGAAACGGTCAGAAAGAGGCTAACAGATTTTAAACATTTAAAAAAGGAAAAGCCAGATCTTATAGTTGGGGTCTTAGGATGTATGGCTGAGCGACTAAAGGCCAAGTTTATCGAAGAGGAAAAGCTAGTAGATATTGTTGTTGGACCTGACGCTTACCGAGATTTGCCTAATTTATTGAGTAAGGTTGATTATGGGGAAAAGGGTGTGAATGTATTTCTCTCAAGGGAGGAAACGTATGCTGATATAGCTCCTTTGCGATTAGACTCTAATGGAGTGTCTGCTTTTATCTCAATTATGAGAGGATGTGATAATATGTGCTCGTTTTGTGTTGTGCCATATACCAGAGGAAGAGAACGAAGTAGGAGTGCTTTTACGATCATAGCAGAAGCAGAAGATTTATTTCAAAAAGGATATCGGGAAGTGACTTTATTGGGACAAAATGTTGATTCATACAAATGGCTTAACCCTGAACAAGATCAAATTATAAATTTTGCTGAATTATTGGAAATGGTAGCTTTAGTCAATCCATTATTGAGAATAAGATTTTCGACTTCACATCCAAAAGATATAACAAATGAAGTATTATATACTATCGCAAAGTATCCTAACATTTGTAATTATATACATTTACCAATACAATCTGGAAGCAGTCGAATATTGTCATTAATGAATAGAACATATGATCGAGAATGGTATATGAATCGTGTTCGTGCAATCTACCAAATTATTCCTGATTGCGCAATATCATCTGATATCATCACTGGTTTTTGTTCAGAAACAGAATTAGATCATAAGGAAACATTAAGTGTGATTGAATTGGCTAAATACACCATGTCATATATGTTTTATTACTCTGAACGACCAGGGACACCTGCAGCAAAAAAATTAATGGATGATGTGCCGCTAGAAATTAAAAAAAGGCGTTTAAGTCAAATTATAGAATTACAAAGAGAAGTTAGTTTTCAGCTTAACCAATTGGATATTGGGAAAACATTTGAAGTATTGATAGAAGGAGACTCAAAGCGTTCTGATAAAATGTTTAAAGGAAGAAATTCACAAAATAAAATCATTATTTTTGAAAAGAAACCAAATTATTACTCAGGTAATTATGTTAATGTAAAAGTTACTTCAGCGACCAGTGCTACTTTATCTGGGGAAATAATCTAATTCTGTGGAAAATATTCAAACAATAAAACAACGCTTCGGGATTTATGGTCGTTCTGAAAAACTAAATCAAGCTTTAGATACTGCAATACGCGTTGCAGGAACTGATTTGACAGTTTTGATTTCAGGTGAGAGTGGATCCGGAAAAGAAGTTTTTTCTAAAGTTATACATCAATTAAGCCCAAGAAAACACAATCAATTTATTGCAGTAAATTGTGGTGCCATTCCTTCTGGAACCATTAATTCGGAATTATTTGGTCATGAAAAAGGATCTTTCACAGGAGCTACTGCAGATCGAAAGGGATATTTTGAAACCGTTGATGGAGGTACAATATTTTTAGATGAAATAGGAGAAATGCCACAGGATACCCAATCTTTTTTGTTGCGCATATTAGAATCTGGTGAATTTATTAGAGTTGGTTCATCCAAGGTATTAAAAACAAATGTTCGTGTTATAGCGGCTACTAATGTTAATTTATTAGATAAAGTAAGAAGAGGGAAATTTCGTGAAGATTTATATTATAGATTAAATACAGTGCCCATTCGTGTACCGGCTTTAAAAGAAAGGAGGGAGGATATTCAAATTTTTATTAGAAAATTTGCACAAGATTTTGCTGAAAAATACCGAACATCGCCCATAGAACTAGATGAAGCCGCTGGCGCACTCGTTGAACAATATGCCTGGCCCGGGAATATCAGAGAATTGAGAAATGCAGTCGAACAATTATCCGTATTATCTGATAAAAAAATAATTACACCTTCGGAAATAGCAAGAATTATACCTGATATACACAATACATACTTGCCGTCAGTTGGACCAAACGAAGGATCCAATGAGAATATGAGCTACCAAGAAAGGGAGATTCTTTATAAGCTCCTTTTTGACATGAAACAAGATCTTAATCAATTGAAAAATATGTTTTTTCAAATGGTTCAGGCAAATGATTTGGAGATGCCACCAGTAATGGATAATGTTAATGCTACAGTATCCATGATTCCTAATTCCAATGTAATTCATGGTTCTGGACAAAATTGGAATATTAATAATTCCACAAGGGGAAATGAATCGCAATTAGATCGACCTATGATTTTACCTAAGCAAAAAGAAGAATTCGAAACGGTTGAATTGATTGAAGAGCATTTATCTCTTGATGAAATGGAAAAAGATATGATCAATAAAGCACTCAAAAAATTTAATGGTAAAAGAAAAGATGCAGCTGATGAATTGGGAATTTCTGAACGTACATTGTATCGTAAAATTAAACAATTCTCTATTGATATATGAAATGGATTAGTTTAGTTTTTTTGTGTTTTTTTAGTTCGTGTTATTCATTTCGAGGAATCAGCATTGACCCTTCCATAAATACCTTTTCTATAGAACCCATAGTAGATCATACCTTTGCCGCGCCCGTTAATTATCCTTTGGATTTTGCTGATGAGCTCAATTCAAAAATTAGAAAAGAATCAAGATTGATATCTGATAGTAAAAATCCGGATTTAATTTTTAAATTAGGGATCAGAGAATTCGCTGTTAGTCCACAAGCACCAATAGCTGGATCCTTTGCTGCCTTGAATCGACTTAATGTTACTATAGAGGTTGAATCGGTTAATACGAAATTTGAGAAACAAAACTGGAATCAAAGATTTTCGTATTATGAGGATTTTGATGCGGCTACTAATTTTAATTCAGTTCAAGATGAGCTGTTGAAGAAGATCAATAAAAAATTATTAGATGATATTTTCAATCGAGCATTTACCAATTGGTAAACCTTATTTTATTCTCCAATCCATATGAAAATGAATTCAGAAAAAATAAATGATGATATAAAATTAGCTAAAGTGAATTACCCACTTTCTGCTTCTTCTTGGAAAGATGAACTTTCCCCTATAAATAATTCAGTGCGACTTGCCGACCCTACATTTATTATTTCTAAAAATTGGAATCGAAAAACAGAAACAACTCAAAAAGAAAACATAATAAACAATGAGATCAATTCCGATGCTATTCAAACGGAAACTTTAGTGCTACAAACTGAAATTGAAGAAGAAAAATCAATCCAAAATAGGAATGATGATATCATTGAAACTATCGAAATTCCTAATGTGACTTCTATTCCTAAAAATGGTGTTCACAATGAAGAAGAATTTAAGATTAATATTGAATTAGCTAATCATGAGGACATTGAAAATTCAAAAGAATTAACCAATTCAAAATCAAATTTACCTTTAGATAATCCTGAAATACCAACAATTAAAAAGCGAGGAAGACCTAAAAAAATCAATTTAGGTTCGTCAATTTCAAAAACAATTAAGTCAAATTCAAAATCTGAAAAGTCATCCGTAAATGAGATAAGTTCAGATTTTTACACTTGGCTGGAATTGATTAATCAATCTGAAACTAAAAAACCTACAAAAGAGAATTCAAAACTTCTTAAAAAACCTGCAAAAGTTAAGACAAAACTTGTTAAAAAAGCTAAAAGAGCTCCAAAATCAGTTCAAATATTAGAAATTGAACGTTCCATTAAAGATAGCCAAAATTTAGGTGAAGAGGTTATTTCAGAGACATTAGCAGATTTATTGACTCAACAAGGGCATAAAGACCAGGCAATAAGAATGTATGAAAAATTGACTTTGAAATATCCTGAAAAAAGTAGTACCTTTGCACTCCTTATTAAAAATCTAAAATCTTAACCCATGCTAACGCTGGTTACCATACTGATAGCTATTGATTGTGTGCTCCTTATTGGAGTTGTATTAATTCAAAATCCAAAAGGGGGCGGTGTAGATTCTACTTTTGGTGGACAAAGTGCGAATCAAATGTTTGGAGCTGCCCGTTCAGCTGATTTTATTGAAAAATTGACCTGGTATCTAGCTGCTGCATTATTTATATTATGTATTTTCGCTGCGATCATGGCTGGTACTGGAGTTGAAGCGGCTGCACCTATTATCCCTGATGCACCTCCTCCGGGTCAGTAAATTTTTATACTTATTTATTTGTTAGGAATTCATCTGTTCCTTTAAGGCTATCATTCTGTAAGCTAGTAATGCTTTAGCTTTGCATAGGTTTAAGTTCTATAATATGCGTGTATTAATTACAGATGATGTACATCCTATTTTAATTGCAAAGTTGAATAGTATTGGCTATGTCGTTGATTATCAACCTGATATTTCAATATATGATGTAAAATTATGCATTGAAAATTATGATGGATTGATTATTAATAGTAAGATACTTGTTGATCGTGAAATGATGGATTTGGGATCCGGATTAAAATGGATCGGTAGACTTGGATCAGGCCTCGATATTATTGATCTCAATTATGCAAAAAACAAACATATTCACATTCTTAGCACACCAGAAGCTAATTGTAATGCAGTAGCAGAGCATGCTTTGGGCATGTTGATTGGAATGCTAAGAAATATTCCAAGGGCAAACAAGGAGGTTAAAAACATGCATTGGTTAAGGGAAAAAAATAGAGGTGAAGAATTAAGTGTAAAGAAAGTTGGGATTATTGGTTGTGGTCATACGGGAAGTCGATTAGCCCATATTCTTGGGGGATTTGGGTGTGAAGTGAAGGTTTATGATAAATACAAAACCATACCGAGAGTTCACGAAAATATGTATCAAGTTCAGGATCTACCGGACCTTTGGGACTGTGATATTATTAGTTTTCATCTTCCATTAAGTCCGGAAACCAAATATTTCTGCAACAAGGACTTTATTAATCAAATCCAAAACCCATTTTACCTTATTAACACATCCCGGGGATCAGTTGTTAATACCATTGATCTAATCGAAGCCTTAAAGAATGGTAAAATCATAGGTGCCGCGCTTGATGTTTTTGAAAATGAAAAGCCAAATTCTTATTCAGAATCTGAAAAATCTATGTATAACGAACTTTATGCCATGGAAAATACCATTCTGACCCCACATATTGCAGGATGGACCTTTCAATCCAAAGAAAAAATTGCTGAAGTATTATTTAATAAAATTGTTGAATTCGTATCTTAAGTATTTGTAAATCAAATTATTATATTTATAATTTAGAATAATGACAAGGAATGAAAGTGTTAAAGTTCTTAAATAACTTGAGGTCGAAGCAGCTTAACGGTAGTGTTGCCGTTTTATTGTTATCTTCAATTTGATTGGGTTAAAGAAGTTCCTTTAAAATGAGAAATTGAGGAATAATTTTTTTGAGTTTTAGAATATTTAATATATAGTATATTAAAAAATGATATATTTATAATATACTGATTAATATATATTTAATTCTTGATTTAATTATTTTTTATAATTAATGTTAAAGCTTGTGTAAAAGTATATTTTAAAGAATTTTTGATAAAACTTAAGAAATCCTTAACATTGCAGACTTTTTATATAAATCATCTAATAATAAAACCACATTATGTTTAGAAGAGTGATTTTCTTTTTCGCATGTATCGTTGCTGCATCTGTCTTACAAGGTCAAACATCCATTGCTGGCCAAATTAAAGACAAAGAGACTGGAGAACCTGTAATTAACGCCTCAATTAAAGTTCTCAAGGGTCAAAATATGATAGTTGGGACCATTTCAGATTTTGATGGCAACTATAGTATTCAAGTAGATCCAGGGACTTATTCAGTTGAGGTAAGTTATACAGGGTACAATTCCAGAAGAATTGATAATGTTCGGGCTTTAGGTGGCAAAGTAAATGTACTTAATGTTATCCTAGTTAATGGTCTTGAACTGGACCCTATTACAATTAGTGTGAATAGAATTCCGATTATTGAAATTGATAAAACTACAACAGATCAGACCATAACTTCGGAAGATATTGCAAAACTTGGATCCAGAAGCATTAATGCTATTGCTGCTACCTCAGCAGGGGTATCAAGTATTGATGGAGGAGATCTTAATATACGAGGAGGACGAACAGATGCTACTGTATATTATTTAGATGGTATTCGATTTACTGGTAGACCTCCTTCATCTTCAGATATTGAACAAATCCAAATCATTAAAGGTGGTATTGAACCACAATATGGTGATGTCACAGGAGGTGTTATATCGCTGACTTCTAAAGGTCCAGCTAGCGAATTATCCGGAGGAATCGAAGGTGAGACATCTCAATATTTAGATCCATATGGATATAGTTTTATTAATGCCAATCTGAGCGGACCATTGTATAAAAAAGGTAATCGTTCTGTATTGGGATTTAGATTATCAGGTCAATATACTTATCAAAAAGATGATGATCCTCCAGCTTTTGGTGAATATTTCGCAAAACAATCTACCATTGATCGATTAGTAAAAGATCCTATTATTCTTTTCAAAGGTGACCCGGCAGTAAATGGTGCGTTCATTGAAAATAACGAAGTGGATTTTTCTAAATACAATAAAAATGATCAAAACAAAGCGTTAGACTTTACAGGAAAGTTAGACATCCGTCCTTCTGAAAATGTCGATGTAACACTGTCTGGTACTTATGCAAATGTGACAGATCGCTTTGTACCAACTGATAATATTATTGGAACAGGATCATGGCGTTTATTCAATTGGGACCATAATCCAATGTCTGATGTCACAACATATAGAGGGAATTTAAGATTTCGGCACAGGCTTGGTAAAATAGTTGACGTCAGTCAAAAGGAATCTGGAGAAGGAACAGAATCTAAAAAAGCTTCTCCCATTCAAAATGCAACTTATACTTTACAATTTGGCTACCAGAATACCAAGGGAAAAACAGAAGACATCGTACATAAAGACAACTTTTTTGATTACGGATATGTAGGTAGTTTTGATAGAAGATGGGAACCTATTTTTGATCAACAAGATGTTCATGTTGGATATGTAGATTTAGTCAGATCGTTTACATCTGGAGATAAAAATCCAACGTTTGCACATTACAACGATCAACCTAATCTTACACCTCAGGTATTAGATTCATATCGAGCATATAATAGTTTTATAAGTTCTTCATTTCATAATGTATGGAGTGGGGTACATACCAATGCTGGAAGTGTATATAATCGGTATAATAAAACGGATGATGATATTACCACTCTTCAAGGAAGTTTTGGTTTTGATTTTTTACCAGGTGGTTCAAAAAATGGAAGACATAATATTCAATTGGGGTTAGTTATAGAACAGAGAGTAAATCGCAACTGGACTATACTTCCTTATGAATTATGGAAATTCGGAAGATTGTATCAAAATGATCATATAACCGGTATTGACAGTACTTGTATTGCTGGAGTAGATTCGTTGGGAAGACTTATTTATTGTACATTAACTATTCCAAAAGAAGGATCAAAATTTTATAAGTCAATTCGTGGTGTATTATTCCCGAATGACTCATTAAGTAATTCAATTCATAAATATGCCAACATTGATCAATTGAGACCCGATCAATTATCTTTAGATATGTTCTCTGCTTCAGAATTAACAGATCAATCCGCTCTCGGTTTTAGTGGTTATGACTATTTGGGTAACAAATTAGCTCGTGGGGTTAAGTTTGAAGATTTTTTCCAAAGAGATGCCAATGGTAATCAGAATTTTTCAGTTGCACCATTCTCCCCTATTTATGCTGCCGGATATTTACAAGACAAGTTTGTATTTAAAGATATTATATTTAGAATTGGAACTCGTGTAGACTACTATGATGCCAACACTAAGGTTTTAAAAGATCCATATTCTCTTCATGGAATTCTTGGTGCCAAGGCATTTCATGAACAAAAAGGTTCAGTAAAACCTGGTTCAATAGGAGACGATTATAAAGTATACCTTACAGAGGCTGGATCTCCGGATGTAAAAGCATATCGAAATAACGATCAATGGTATTTTGCAAATGGAACGCCTGCTAACTCTTCTATTTTAATCTTTGGGGAAAACAATTTAGTAAGTCCTGCTTATATCCAACCAGTGGATTCATTGCGTACCATTCGTGGTAAGTACTTTAAGGTTGATGAATCTTTTGAGGATTATAAACCTCAGGTAAATTGGATGCCAAGGATAGCGTTTTCATTTCCAATTTCGGATAACGCTAACTTTTTCTCACATTACGATGTATTGGTCCAAAGACCAACATCGAATAGTTATGTGTCTCCACTTTCTTATTATTATTTTGATATTCAAGGTAGAACTCCAGAACAAAATGGAAATTTAAAACCTTCTCGAAAAGTGGATTATGAAGTTGGATTTCAACAAAAATTGTCAGATAATTCTGCACTTAGTATTTCTGCATACTATAATGAATTAAGAAATATGATTGCATATTCTACTTTAAGTAAGATTGCGACTGTAGGAACCTATAATACCTATACTAATATCGACTTTGGAACAGTAAAAGGATTTAATTTTAGTTATGATTTGCGCAGAATAAATAATTTCGAATTCACAGCTGCTTATACTTTACAATTTGCTGATGGAACAGGATCTGATCCAGATTCTCAAAAAGGACTCACTGGCAAAGGTATTAACATTAGAAATATTTTCGCATTTACATATGACGAAAGACATCGATTATCATTTACAGGAGATTATAGATATGGTTCAGGTAAACAATACAACGGACCACGAATTGGTGGCGTAAATATATTGGCTAACACTGGAATTAATATGTTAGTTACCACAGCCTCTGGAAGACCATATACTCCTGGTTTGACCATAGTAAGATATGATGGAGCTGGTTATCGTGGGGACATCAATGGTGGACGTTTGCCTTGGAATTTTAATATTGATTTGAAGGCTGATAAATCTTTCACAATCTCTAAACCTGAATCAAAACATCCTATGAATGTGAACATTTACCTTAGAGTGCAGAATTTATTGGATACACGAAATGTGATAGGTTTATATAGAGGTTCTGAAGATCCGGCAGATGATGGTTATTTGGCTTCAGGAAGAGGACAAATTGAAAAGGGAAGTACAAGTACTACTTATGGTGAAGAGAATCTTCATTACTTTATTGACTCTTATAATTATGCACTTTTAAATCCTGATAACTATACCTTGCCTAGAAGGATATTTCTTGGAATTGTATTAGGTTTTTAATTTTTTAATTAATTCATTTGAAAATTATATCTATGAAAAATATATTATGGATACTTGTATTACAAGTCTGCTGCCTCCAATTATTATGGGCAACAAGACCTAGTTTTTCACCAACAAAGAAAGCACCTAGTTCTAGTCTGAGTACTAGACAAGGACCTTGTGTTGCAGCAACAAAACAAATCGATCAGGAGATCAATAACGTTAGAGCTAGATTACTCAATGGCGGTGATGTATGGTGGGATTTAGATAAAGGTCGATATATTATTCCTAAAGTTGAAGCTGGTTCAGGAAAACCTGAAGTATCATCTATATTTGCAGGTGGCGTTTGGGTTGGGGGTTATGATCCAGCAGGTGCACTTAAGTTTATGGGTCAGACCTATAGAAGATCAACTGCGAATGATTGCTGGCCAGGACCTTTAATGGAAACTGGAGAAACATGTACAGAAGATTGTTTGAACTGGGATCAATTTTTCAAAGTATCAGGAGCCAATATAACTAAACTTAAAGCTGCATGGAGTGCAGCAACAAATAGTGGCAAGGACCAACTAGATCGTTCTGAGATTCCATCTGATGTTTTATACTGGCCTGGTAAAGGAAATCAGTACTTTGAATCCAGATATGGATTCAAACTTCCTGATGCAAGACAAGGTTTAGCTTTGTTTTTTGAAGCAGAAGGTAGCCACAAAAATGGAATATATGAACCACAATATGGAGAATTTCCAGTTATTGATATTAGGGGCTGTCCTAAGGATATTTATCCGGACGAAATGATTTTCTGGATATATAACGACGCAGGGGGCATTCATACCAATACTCAAGGAAGTCCTATCCGTATGGAAGTTCAGGTTCAAGCCTTTGCTTTTAGAACAGCAGATGAATTAAACGATATGACCTTTCAACGATACAAATTGATCAACAGAGCTCCACAGGAAATAAATCAATGTTATTTTGCCATGTGGACTGATCCGGATTTGGGTTGTTTTTCTGATGATTATATTGGTTGTGATACAACGGTAGTCAAGGGCAAATCAAGAGATTTAATGTATATCTATAATATTGATGCCACAGATGGTACTAATGGTTGTCAGTGCCCTAGTCCAGGAGGCGGTTCTGTAAATACCTATTGTCAAGATGTACCAATCTTGGGAATTGATTATTTCAGAGGACCAACTAAGAATGATTTTGTAAAAGACGCAAATGGAAATGATTCCTTGGTTAAAACTGAGTTAGGTATGTCTACATTTATGTATTACAATAATCCTTCGGGTGGGGGGAATCCAAATTCAAATACCACGGATCCAGGTAATTCAACTGAATTTTATTATTATATAACTGGACGCTGGAAAGATGGATCAGATTTAACAGTTGGGGGAACAGGTTACAATCCTGGAAGTAGTAATGTAACTAAATATGCTTTTCCTGCAGCTCCTAATGTTCCAACTGGATGGAGTATGTGTGCTGCTGCAACAGGAGAAGGAGACAGGAGGACCATTCAGGCTTCAGGACCACTTGTATTAGGCCCTGGAGATGTGAATGAATTGATCATTGGTGTGCCATGGGTTCCGGATCAAGTTTATCCATGTCCAAGCCTAGATGAACTACTTAAAGCAGATCAGCTATGTCAGGATTTGTTTGATAATTGTTTTAAAATCAAAGATGGTCCAACCGCCCCTGATGTTGATATCGTGGAATTGGATCAAGAAATTGTGTTGATTCTTAGTAATGACCCTGCTTCCAATAATGCAAATGAACAATATCAAGAAAAAGGACTTGGTTTTCCTCCGGTAATAGATTCAGTGTATCGTTTTGAAGGATATAGAGTTTTTCAATTGGCAAATGCGGATGTTTCATTATCCGACAGAACCATTGAAGATCCAAGTTTAATAAGAGAAGTAGCAACAGTTGATTTAAAAAATAAAATAACTACCGTTACAAACTGGGTAGGTATAAAAAATCCAAATGCAAGTGTAAACCGTCCCATCATTTACTATCCGGTTAAAAAAGTAGAAGGACTTGATCAAGGTATTCGACATACATTTAGCATTAAGGAAGATCAATTCGCTTCTGGATTGAGTAAAAATTTAATCAATCATAAAAAATATTACTTCCTTGTGTTAGCATACAGTTATAATAATTATGCAGATTTTGATGCGGATACATACATTGGTCAAAGAATGCAATATTGTCCTGGACGATTAAATTTAGGTCCTGAAGGTGATGGTAGACCTTATACGGCCACTCCAAGACCACAAGTGTATGAGAAAATAAAATCTAAATATGGTGATGGAATAGCAATAACTCGACATGAAGGTATTGGTGTTGGGCATAATTTTGTTCGCATGAATAATAACATGTATGATAAATTTTTCAATGGACAGTTTGATGGCAAAGTTGAATATCAAGAAGGATCAGGACCCATTGAAGTGAAAATTGTAAACCCATTAATTGTAAAAGATGGAGAATACGAATTTAGATTCGTTGACAAAGACATGACCAATGGTAAATTGGATACACCGGATGTAAACTGGACATTAATCAATAAAAATAATCCTTCGGATGTCATTAAATCGAAATCTTCTATAGCAAAATTCAATGAACAAATGATTGCCAAGTTTGGATTTTCTGTAAGTATTGGACAAACTGGTGAAGCAGGATCGGACCCTAGAGGAACTAATGGAATTATTGGAGAAGGCTTAGAATTTGAATATAAAGATGTCAATGGAATTAAGTGGTTTTTGGCTCAAAGGGATCGAAACTCAGCACAAATAGATTTTATAAAAACAGAATTATCTAGCCGTAATTATGTATTTGATCCTCAAGAATTATATAGCAATCTGGGAACAGGAGTAAATGAAGGTACCTGGTTTCCATACAAATTAGTGACGGGAGATACCTTACCATTAACTCCAGCTTGGTTGAATTCATTTAATAATACTGTAGTTAACCAGATGAAAATGGATTCATTAAATAATGTGGATATCGTATTTACTTCGGATAAATCAAAATGGTCTCGATGTGTCGTAATTGAAACATGGAATGAGAATAATTCACCTACACCTGGTAATCCAAAAGAGCCGGTCACTGGAAATAGAAATTTTGATGTTAAGAAAAATCCTTCAGTGGGAAAAAATGATGCGGATGGAGATGGATATGCTGATCCTGATGGAGCTCTGGATGCCACAGGTAAACCATTAACAGGTGTTGGGTGGTTTCCTGGTTATGCAATTGATGTAGAGACTGGAAAAAGACTTAATATATTTTTTGGAGAAAATTCATTTTATTCTGACTTCCCATTAATTAAAGATTGCATGAAGGATACCATGGCTGTTGGGAATGACTTAATGTTTAATCCAACTGATCAGACATTTTTAAACACGGATTGTAGTGGATTTAATTTCTTCGATCCATTGAATATAGTGTTGGGAGGGCATCACTATATATATGTTACAAAACAACCATATGATTCATGTAATTTGATTAGAACCAATTTATTAAATACTGGAAATAATTTTAAATTAAGAGCCATTCGTGAAGTTACTTGGTGTTCTATGATGCAGTTATTTCCGTTAACTAGTTTTACTCCATTGACCAATGGACCAACTGGATTAATTCCTAATGACATGACTGTTAGATTAAGAGTTGATAATCCATATAGTGCGCTTTATGGTACCGGAGAAAACATGGCCCATAATATGTATTCGTTTAAAATTACTGGAAAACAAACTGAAATTGTAACAACTAAAGATGACTATAAAGGAATTTTAGATGATATCAATGTGGTCCCTAATCCTTATTATGGATTTTCAAGTTATGAGCAAACAGTTTATAGTAATATTGTCAAAATAACTAACCTTCCTCCAAAATGTAAAGTAACTATCTTTTCGATTGACGGTAAATTTATTAAAGAATATAACAGAGATGAATTACCTAAAAAGATTATTAGTGATGAGCGTGGATTGTTAGAGCGACAAATCGGTCCTGATATAGAATGGGATTTGACGAATTACGCTGGAGTTCCAATTGCTAGTGGTGCATATTTAATATATATTAAGCAACCGGATACAGGTGTAGAAAAAATCATAAAATGGTTTGGGGTAGCCCGTAAATTTGACCCATCTGGTTTATAAAAATAATAAAGACCCCAACATTAAAAGAGTTTAATGTTGGGATCTAAAATTTAATCATGATAAAAAAAATGGCTAATGAATAAATATAATTTAAGTTTTATGGTAAGTATATTAATACTGACCATTGCCAATGTTCAAGCTGGAAATCCAGATCGCCAAGGTGAAGCTGGAGCTTATGAATTGCTTATTAATCCTTGGGCGAAAGGAGCTGGAATGAACAGTTTAAATGGATCCTACGCCGTTGGGGTTGAAGCCATGGCTGTAAACATTGCAGGTTTAAGTCGAGCTTCTAAAACAGAAGTTGTATTGGGTCATACTAGATGGTTGGTGCCAAGTGGTGTAAGTATGAATGCTTTAGGAATAGCAAAACATGTTGGTAAAAACGGTACTTTGGGAATTGCTTTGATGGCAGTTAAGTTTGGCGACATCAAAGTAACGACTACAGAAGCTCCTGAAGGAACAGGTGCAACCTATAGTCCTAACTATTTTAATATCGGACTTGGATATTCACATCGATTTGGAAAAAAAGTATCGGTTGGTTTTTTAGTAAGAGGTGTGTCTGAATCGATACAAAGCTTGAGTGCTTTTGGAGTTGCGTTTGATGCTGGTGTTCAATATGTGGGGGGAACAAAAGACAATTTTAAACTTGGAATTTCACTTCGAAATATCGGTGGTCCAATGGAATTCACAGGACAAGGTTTGTCTACCCAATTGGCAAGTTCCTCTGGAAGCCAACTGACTTATAATGTTAGATTAACCAAATTTGAGCTACCATCGTTATTACATATGGGAGTATCTTATGATTTTGAGGTTGGAGATGATCTTAGTTTGACACCTGTTGTCAATTTTACTTCCAATTCTTTTGGGCGAGATGAGATAGGTGCAGGTTTAGAGTTAAAAATAACTAAGGCTTTTGGTCTAAGAGCATCATATAAATACGATATAGGTAAGTCAACTACTGTTGGAAAGAGTGCTTATACCGGATTAGGTCTAGGAGCTAGTGTAAACATTCCATTGGATAAAAAAGGAAATACCATGTTAGGATTAGACTATGCTTATAGAACTACAAAACCTTTTGAAGGAACGCATAATGTTGGTTTAAGCTTACTTTTTTAATGTTTTAAATTTTTTTTGAACTTACAATAGATAATATTCGTTTAGTATATTTAGCTTAATTAAGCTCGGAGAACGTTTTCTACAATTAGGAGACGTTCTTTCGTTTTATATCAGAACCATATTAAATTTTTTATTAAAATGAGTACTATAAACTACATGTCCCAGGAAGGATATGACAGAATTGCAGCCGAGATTGAACACTTAAAAACGGTTGGTCGCCAGGAAGCATCTAGAGCCATTGCTGAAGCAAGAGAAAAAGGTGATTTATCTGAAAATGCTGAATATCATGCAGCAAAAGATGCACAGGGTATGTTGGAAATGAAAATTAATGAGTTGGATAAAAAAATGATGAATGTTAGAATTATAGATGAAAATCTAATAGATACATCTATTGTTTCTATTTTAACCAATGTCAGAATAAAGAACCACAAAATAAACAAGGAGCTGATTTACAAAATAGTTTCAGAGGCTGAAGCTGATATAAAATTGAATAAAATATCATTAAATTCTCCAATAGGAAGTGGTTTGTTGGGTAAAGTTGTTGGAGATAAGGTTTCGATAAAAACCCCTGCAGGCGAAATGATACTAGAAGTAATGGAAATAACACATTAGATTATGGCAAGTATTTTTTCCAGAATAATAAGTGGCGAAATTCCATGTTATAAAGTAGCTGAAAGCGAATCTTGTATTGCATTTTTAGATGTTAATCCTTTAGCAAAAGGACATGTCCTTGTTGTTCCTAAAAAAGAAATGGATTATATTTTTGATATTGATGATGAATTATATTTGGACCTATTTGTATTTGCAAAAAAAGTAGCAAAGGCAATCCAAAAAATTGTACCGTGTACTAAAATTGGAATGAGTGTTATTGGTTTAGAAGTACCCCATGCGCATATACATTTGGTTCCAATTAATAATATTAGTGATCTCAATTTTAGCGGTCCCAGAGTTTCATTAATGACTTCTGAATTTATCGAATTAGCAAGTCAAATTCAAGATGTTTTAGATTAAATCAATATCTAGGCTATAAGATCAAGTACTTATTGCCATTGGGTAATCAAACCACCTATTGACTTGATTATCAACCCAATTATCTTCAAATTCTATATTGCATTGGATATCATTATTTCTTAAATCTAAATGATAGTCATTAGCCCAGGATTTATGATTTTTAGCAAGTTGTTTTAAGGCTTCTAAAATAAAGTCAATATCTTGATCACTCGTTGTTGGATGGATAGATAATCTAATCCAACCTGGTTTCTCAGAATAGTCTCCATGATTTATTAAATCAGTAATATGATTTGAATATTCCCGTTGAACGTTTAATATATAATGACCATAAGTTCCTGCACAAGAGCAACCTCCTCTTACTTGTATTCCAAATCTATCATTCAGCATTTTAACACCGAGATTATAATGTAAGTCATCTATATAAAAAGAAATAATACACAACCTGTTTTTATTATGAGCTTCCAAAATATGAAAATTTGGAATCGCATTTAATGGTTCCCAAATACGGTTCATTATCTCTTTTTCTCGATCCATCATTTTCTGAACTCCAATTTCTTCTTTAAGTTTAATACATAAAGCCGTTCTAATGGTTTGTATAAATGATGGTGTTCCGCCATCTTCACGTGTTTCAATATTATCAAAGTATTTATGTTCGCCCCAAGGATTGGTCCACTCTACAGTACCACCTCCTGAAATATCTGGAATTTTATTGGTATACAATTTCCTATTAAAAATTAATACTCCTGCAGAACCAGGCCCTCCCAAAAATTTGTGAGGTGAAAAATAGATAGCATCTAACTGTTGATTTTTATTTTCTGGATGCATGTTTATTTCAATATATGGTGCGCTGCATGCAAAATCAACAAAACAGAATCCACCCACTTCATGAATCATTTCTGCCATTTTAAAGTAAGGTGTAAAAATTCCTGTTACATTGGAACAAGATGTTATTGCGGCAATTTTTAAGGGTCTGTTAGCATATAATTTTAATAACTGGGCAAAATGGTTTAAATCGACTAAACCAGATTCATCGGGTTGAATAATGACGACTTCGGCTATAGTCTCTAACCATGACGTCTGATTGGAATGATGCTCCATATGAGTAATAAAAACAACTGGTCTGTTTTCTGGTGCAATGGTTATTTTGTCTGCATATTGTTCATGAATTTTTAAACCCAGAATCCTTTGTAGTTTATTGACAACTCCCGTCATGCCAGAATAAGATGATATGATAATATCATTAGCATTGGCATTCACATGTTTTTTAATAATTTGTAAAGCTTTGTGATAGGCTGAAGTCATTGCCTTTCCAGTAGTATTCGTTTCTGTATGTGTATTCGCGACATAAGGATAAATATGTTGTATTAAGTGTTGTTCAATGGGTCCGTACATTCTTCCACTAGCCGTCCAATCTGCATAAATAATTTTGAGTTTTTCTTTAAATGGACTTTCGAAATATTCGTCAGCTCCAATGATTTGGTCTCTAAATTTTTTAAAATAATCGTCCATTAATGTCATTTAATATATTTATTATTTGGAAAATGAGAATCAAATATAATGTCCTATTGATCAAATTTCAAATGAATTATTATTAATTCTTTTACTTAGATAATCTAGAATAAATTAAAGTATCTTAAACAATATTATAGTTGAACTAAGCAATGGTTTCCAATTCATCAATATCTTCCATTACGTCCTCAATTTCTGAAGGTTTTAATTGATCAATATCTACTCTAAGTCTTTCAATAATAAACTCTTGTCTTTCAGGTGTGTTTTTCCCCATATAGTATTCTAGAATTTTTTCTATATGCGAGTCTTCATTCATTACAACTGGTTCCAAACGAATATTTGGTCCAATAAATGTACCAAATTCATCAGGAGATATTTCACCCAGTCCTTTGAATCTTGTTATTTCTGCCTTTCCTTGTAAATTTTCAATGGCCTGTTGTTTTTCTTTCTCAGAATAACAGTAGAAGGTTTGCTTTTTATCTCTTACTCTAAATAAAGGTGTATCTAAAATATATAAGTGGCCCGCTCTTACTAAATCAGGAAAGAACTGTAAAAAGAAGGTTAAAAGTAATAATCTAATATGCATTCCATCTACATCAGCATCAGTAGCAACAACCACTTTATTGAATCTTAAATTCTCAATTCCATCTTCAATATCTAATGCGTGTTGGAGTAAATTAAGTTCCTCATTTTCATAAACTATTTTTTTGGTCATGCCATAACAGTTTAATGGTTTTCCACGAAGTGAAAAAACTGCTTGCAATTCGACATTTCTGGATTTGGTAATAGACCCACTAGCAGAATCACCTTCTGTAATAAAAAGAGTTGATTGTTCCTTTAATTCTGATTTGGCTTTAGTATCTGTCAAATGTATTTTGCAATCCCTTAATTTTTTATTATGGAGATTTGCTTTTTTGGCACGTTGGTTTGCTAGTTTTTTAATTCCTGCAATTTCTTTTCGTTCGCGTTCTGATTGTAAAATTTTTCCCAATAATTCCTTAGCGGTATCTGGATTTTTATGCAGGTAATTATCTAATTCCTTGGTGATGAAATCTGCGATGAAAGACCGAAGAGATGCACCTTCAGGCGCAATAGTTGTAGAACCAAGTTTAGTTTTGGTTTGTGATTCAAAAACGGGTTCTTCAATTCGTACAGAAATAGCTCCAATGATACTTGTATGAACATCTTTAACATCAAAATCTTTTTTAAAAAAATCACGAACTGTTTTGACAATAGCTTCTCTAAAATAATTGAGATGAGTGCCGCCTTGAGAAGTATATTGACCATTGACAAAGCTGTAATATTGTTCGCCATATTGTTCACCATGTGTAATAACAGCTTCAATGTCTTCTCCTTTCAGATGTATCGTTGGATAGTTAAGGCTTTCACCATCCGTGCGTCGATCCAACATATCTTTTAATCCATTTTTGGATATGAAGGTTTTGCCGTTATAATGTAATTTTAATCCCGCGTTCAAATAGGCATAATGCCATAATCTACTTTCTATAAATTCGTGAATAAACCTAAATTTTGGAAATATTTTTTCATCAGGTTTAAAGACAATAATGGTACCATTGGCTTCGTCTGTATTTTTAAGATTATGTTCTTTAATTAAATTACCTACAGTAAATTCAGCTATTTTAGTTTTGCCTTCACGAACAGACTGGACTTTAAAAAAAGAGGATAATGCATTAACTGCTTTTGTACCTACACCATTTAATCCCACAGATTTTTTGAAAGCTTTAGAATCATATTTACCGCCAGTATTAATTTGAGAAACGCAATCGATCACTTTTCCCAAGGGTATCCCACGACCATAATCCCTGACACTTACTGTTCCATCAATAATTTCAATCTCTATCTCTCGGCCAAATCCCATGACATATTCATCAATACAATTATCTAACACTTCTTTAAGTAAAATATAGATACCATCATCTATGGTAGTACCGTCACCTAGTTTGCCTATATACATACCAGGTCTTAATCTTATATGTTCTTTCCAATCTAAAGAGCGAATGTTTTCTTCTGTGTAGTTACTTACCAATGCCATTAAACCTTGATTTTATGTGCAAATATATAAACATATTATAATATTATTTAATTTGTTTTACGCATCAGTGAGCAATGCTCATTATCAATATTATAATTTGAAACAAATATTTTTTATTAAGTGGCCAATAAATTTACAAAAGTTAATTTTTAAAGTGTTATTTTGCTGTAATTTAAAATATCATGGGCACTGAAATAGGGAAAGATGTATTAGCAATTGAAGGTATGCGCTTTAACGTGTGCCATGGTTTATATGAGATTGAAAAAACAGTTTCACAGGTTTTTCTTGTAGATATCTATTTGGGAATGAATCAGAATCAAGAGGAGGATTATAAATTGGAGCAAATCGTTGATTATATCGAGTTGTATCAATTGATTACTAAGCTTGTTAATGTTACAGACCAATTTATAGAAACACTTACTAAACGAATCGTTATCAATGTATTACAGGCATTTCCATTAGTTTTTGAATGTAGGGTTCGGGTCAGTAAAATGCCACAATTGGGAGGTGTCATTTCAAGGGTTTATTTTGAACATACAGCTTATCGCAAAATTTAAAGTTACACCAATTCAAATAATAACCCTTAAGGAATTACAATATCTATAATTTAACTAAATAATAGTGCTGGTTTAAAGATTAAAGGAAATCTTTTATTCATAAATGTTTTTCTTGATTAACTTTGACAAAAATCTCAAACAAACATGAAAATTCAATTTTTTCTAGGGGCTTTATTAGGCTTTGTTTTAATTAGTACTATTTCTGGTCAACAACTATTCGAAGATAGGTCATTTCATGACACAAGATGGTTGCAGATCCCAGAGGGTTCTAAAGTTAATCAAATTCAATTTTTTGATGAATATGCTCAAAGACTTGGACTTACACCAGATTCAGAAATGAAATGGCTTAGAACCACAAATGATCAACAAAATGGAAAACATTATCATTATCAACAATACTATAAAAACGTCAAAGTATATGGAGCCAAGTATATACTTCATGAAGAGAACCAGTATGTAGAATCTGCTAATGGAATCATCTCTCCAAACCTTAATTTGGATATTAGATCCCAAATAAGTGCTGCTGAAGCCCTTCAAATTGCTAAAGAGGATATGCAAGCTAGTGTTTATACTTGGGAGAATAAGAAGAATTCTGAGTCAATCCCAATTCCAGAATTAGTAATTATCAATACTGATTATCCGTTGTGGAGCGGACAGATGAAATTAGCTTATATTTTTGAGTTAAGGGCAACAAATCCACATAGCTTTAAGAAATATATTGTCGATGCAGTCGATGGCGGAATCATTTTAAGTTTCAATACATTAATGAGTTGTTTTGGAGAAAAAGGTACCGCACATACTTTGTATCATGGAGATCAAGAAATAGATACAGAACTAGAAAATGGAGAATTCTTACTTAAGGATTTATCAAGAGGTAATGGTATTCAAACCCGAAGTATAACTGGAAAAATTTATTCGGATTCGGATAATGATTGGGAAAAAGGTACAAATGATCAAAAGAATGGTGCGCTAGATATGTTCTGGGGCTGTCAAAAAACGTATGATTTTTATAAAAGTAAATTCAATAGGAATAGCATTGATGGAAAGGGTATTAAAATAAGTGCCATATTATTGGATACTAGTGCATATAATAATGCTTATTGGGATGATAAATTATATACTATAAATTTTGGCATCGGGGATAATGTGACTTATAAACCATTTACCGCAATTGACGTGGTGGGACATGAACTAACTCATGGAGTAACACAATTTTCTGCCGGACTAGAATATTTATATGAATCCGGTGCAATGAATGAATCGTTTAGCGATATTTTCGGAAAATCGGTAGAATATTATTATGATCGTCCTCAATTTGATTGGTTAATTGGTGGTAAAGTTACTGTAGCGGCTAACTCAGCATTGAGAAGTATGGAAGATCCAAATCGATTTGGAAATCCAAAATATTATAAAGGTGCTTCTTGGTTTAAGGGAACTGCAGATAATGGAGGCGTACATTATAATAGTGGCGTTTTGAATTATTGGTTTTATTTATTGTGCGAGGGTAAATCAGGAAAAAATGAAGCAAAAATAGACTTCAATGTTCAGCGATTGGGTTTTGATACCACCATTCAGTTAGCTTACCATATGCTAACGGATTACTTAACACCAACATCGACTTACGTTGACGCAAGAACAGCATCGTTACAAATTGCTGCAAATTGGTGGGGAAGTTGTTCAGACGCTTATAAACAGGTCGCCGAAGCCTGGAAGGCAGTAGGTTTAGGTGGAACAACAGAAAGTGCTGATGTACAAATTTTAAACAATAAAACAAGCCTGACATCATGTAAGGATGGTTTGTACCAATTTGAAGTAAGACTCATAAATCTTAGTTGCAGTAATACCTATGCATTAAATACACCCATCGAACTTTCATATCAAGTAGCTCCTAAAGGCGCTATCGTAAAGGAGACTTATATATTAACAGCAGATTTTAAACCAGGACAAGATTTAAAATATACTTTTACGACACCTGTACTTTTAACAAAACCATCTACAACATTTTATGTAACCGTTGAACTTTCAAATGATGTAGATACTTCTAATAATCACTTTACTGTGGCTATTGCAAAGAGTAGTGCAAATTCAGCCATTGAACATGATATATTATTAAGTAGAATCAATGTTTCCGGTTCGCCATGTCCAAATAATAATAATGTTTACAGAGGTAGTGGGCAAGCTGTATATAACGGGTGTAGTATAATCCCAATCAACACAGCGATGGAATTGAGACTTAATTATAAAGATACAACTGTTGTTATTCCGTTTAAAACTACTAAATCAACTTATCCTGGTGGGCAAGTTCCAATTCCAGGTTTTGATATTCCAAGAACATTTTTGGGACTAAAAAAGGCAAATGGCGTTTTGGTTTATGCCAATGATACCGTTACAAAAAATAATATAGCAAATTTCCAAGTTGTTTTTTTAGAATATACGAAGAAAGATGAAATTGAAATGTTTAATAATTTCCGATTTGATAGTAGTAAAATTACATTGAATATTGATTCCTTCAATACTGTTCAAATTATTAATAAACCCATGCGTACTGGGTTTACATTGAATTGCACTGGAGGTAATATTATTAATTCAAATAATTTTTTCATACCAGCTTTAAATGATGATTTGTCGAATTTTATAAGAAACAATATAAAATTTTCAAGTACAATATATTTATGTGCAGATATTAAAGGATTGGTTAATCCTAAGCTGGAATATAACATGTCGCAACAGTTGAGTGGAACAGATTATGAATCTTTTGGAATGAAGGATCCAAGCTTCGCGGCATCGACCCGTATTATTTATAGGAATATAACTGGAGGTGCAATATTTACAGAAGTGATTAATAATGCTTCAGTGGTTCCAGCAGAATGGAGACATAAAATCCATTCCATTCCGGCTGAAACTTATGCCATTGAGATCACCAATTTATGTTTAAAGGGATCTGTAGATTCTACTACAGGTGAGATTAATCCTGATGGTGACCTTATCATAATGGACGATTTAGTTATTACAGCTGATGCGGTAGGTGTGGTAGATTTTGATGAGGTAGATTTTAATATTTTGCCCAACCCAAATCATGGTCATTTTGTAGTTCATTTGAATCAACCCAATCAAAAATCAAGTGAATTGCAAGTGTACAATGCAATGGGTAATAGAGTCGCTATAATTCCAATTAATAAAGATGTCCAGGAAGTAAAACTGCCTTCCCAATTACCATCAGGACAATATATTATTTTGTATAATTCTCAAAATGGAAAATCAATACGCAAGAAACTAATCATTTTATAAGAGGGTCTCTTTGATTCTGAAATGGATGTTATTTCAATGGTTGATTTAACATCCGTTTTTTATAGCATATTATCATGATATGAGGAAATTCTCCCTCTTATTCAATGACATTATAAATGGGAAAGGTTTTTGGTAATGTCAACCGAGTTTCTTTTAGGTTAGAAATCAAGAAATGAGTTTTTTTAAATATATTAAATTATTTTAGTATTTATAATATACTGATAATCAATTAATATACATATTATTACCCCTTTGTTATATTTAAAATTGGTATTATTTTTGTGTTAGATTAGACAAGCATTAAAATTTTTGTCAACATGAAAAGTACTATTTTACTCCCAGTTCTAGTTTTGATTGGAATTTTATCAACCAGCAGTAGGGTTATTACTGTACAAGAACGTTACATGGAGCAATACAAATATATGGCTATCAGCGAAATGAACAGAAGTGGAATTCCAGCAAGTATAAAATTAGCTCAGGGTATTCTTGAATCACAATCAGGTAGAAGTGAATTAGCTGTAAATGCCAATAATCATTTTGGAATTAAATGTAAATCGAATTGGTCCGGTGAAACTTATCAGTATAAAGATGATGATTTAGATGAGAATGGCGAATTAATACATTCTTGTTTTAGAATGTATGGTTCTGGTGAACAGTCTTACATAGATCATACAGATTTTATATTAAATCGATCACGATATAAACCGTTATTTAGTCTTCCAAAGAATGACTACAAAGCTTGGGCAATGGGCTTAAAAAAATGTGGGTATGCTACTGATCCAAATTATGGAATACGATTAATAGAAACTATTGAAAAATACAATCTTAATTTATTGGATGCGCCCGTTATAGTAAAGCCTGTACCTGTCTTACCCGTTATTGAAAATACCATAAAGACGCAAGTTAATACGACCAATAAACAAGTTGTTAAAGGAAGTTTAAATTCCTCCAAATATTCAAAAAATAAATCATATAATGTAAAAAGCAAAAAGAGATTTCGTACTTTTACGGCGCCAAGGTTGTCGGAGTCGAAGTAAACCAATCTCAAATCAAACCTAGACGAATGTAATAAGTGTTTTTAACCTACTCGCTCATTTCTTCTGACAGCTTTGGCCTTTTCTTTAACACATTTTGGCGCATTTCCACGTATCCTTTTCGTTGTGCAACGATGTCTTTTGCTAAATATATTGCATGTTGCATAGAAGTTGGATCAGCCTCATTTTTACCCGCAATATCATATGCTGTGCCATGATCCGGAGATGTTCTTACAAATGGCAAACCTGCAGTATAATTGATTCCTGTTTCAAAAGAAATTGTTTTAAATGGAATTAAGCCCTGATCATGATACATGGCAAGCACACCATCAAATTTAGCAAATTGGCCTGAACCAAAAAATCCATCAGCTGAATAGGGACCTGCAACAAAAATTCCATTCTTCTTGGCTTCTATAATAGCAGGCCTAATCATTTCTTCCTCTTCAGATCCTAATAATCCTTCTTCGCCAGCATGTGGATTTAAGCCTAATACGGCAATATGAGGTTTTTCAATTCCGAAATCCTTATTTAATGATTGGTCCAATAATTGAATCTTTGAAGCAATTAAAGATTTTGTCAATTGAGATGAAACCTGGGATAATGGTATATGGTCAGTTACCAATGCAACTTTTAATTTATCACTTACCATCATCATAAGTATATCTTTTGAATTTGATTTGGCCTTAAGATAATCTGTGTGACCATTAAATTCAAAACCTCCTAGCTTCATTGCGTGTTTGTTGATGGGTCCTGTTACAATTGCATCTAACTCTCCCTGCATTATATCTTGCAATGCGACCTCTAAGGATAATTTGGCATATTTACCTCCCTCAACACTTGCTTTGCCTAAAGAAATGGTGACATTATCATTCCAACAATTGATGATATTGATTTTTCCTGCTTTAGGTTTTTCACCTTGATTTAATACATATAAAGATAAATTATCAAGATTGACAATATTCTTATGATAGGAAGCAATTTTTACATTTCCATATATTATGGGAATCACGTGTTGAAAAATATAATCCTGATGCAAGGCCTTTAGTATTACTTCCAGGCTAATACCATTCATGTCCCCAGCAGTTATTCCAATTTTTATTTTTTCCATATATTAAATACCTATTATTCAAGTGCGAATATAATGCTTAAAACGGCCATAAACGTGAAATACTTATGAGATAAATCAAGGTTCAAATTAAATTAGAAATCAAGATTTAATAAAAGTAAGATTTTTTTGGACCCGACCATTTCTAATATTTAATATGTAACAACCAGCTTCAAGATCTTCAATAGGAATTGTTTTTTGAAATGTGTTGTTAGCTGTAAAACATCCATGATTCCTTCCAACAAAGTCTAAAATGCAAATTGTATATGAATCATCACTTGGTATTTTTATTATTAATTCATGATAAACCGGGTTCGATAATAGATTAAATTCAAAATTTAAAGCATTTAATTCTGTAGATGTTTGTAATGTAGATTGACTAAAAAATCTCCAAATTTCTTTACTCGCACTGAAATCCTGACAAGTAACACCTATGTTAAAGATAGCACCAGGCCAAGTGTGTGCGCCATTTTCAACTTTGATAAATTCAACTTTATTGTTGTTCAAGCATTTGTTGTATTTATATTGTATTGCAGTAGAACCATCATTAAGGTTGATGTCTGGAAATGAATTTATTTCATTTGGTTTTGATTCACAAGAAAGTTGAGTTGCCCAAAATTTTATGAGTGTATCTATAGGTAAAAAACTCACTGTTCCTAGATAGGGAACAGTTGAATCGGCCGTTCCATGAATTTGAAGAATCGGAATAAGTTTAGAAGGTCGGCATTGTAAATTCCTCAATTTAGTCATGGATCCAGCTACAGAAGCAATTGCTGCAAAACGTGTTGACTGGCATGCCAATTCATGGCTCATAAAGCCTCCATTAGACATTCCAGTACTGTATATTCTAGTTGGATCAACCGAATAAATTAACGATATGGTATCAATTAAGGCTTCTATAAATCCTACGTCATTAATGCTCGAAGGAAAAAATCCAACATTCCAAAACTGATTTCCTAAAGGATCTTTTGTCCCATTAGGGTGTACTATTATAAAATTAGCAGTATCGGCAATTGGTCTAAAATCTCCATAGAATTCTTGTTGAACATTATTTGAAGCATAGCCATGTAAATTAAAAACAAGTGGAGTTAATGTATTAGGATTATACATTTTTGGAATATAAATTTTATAATCACGAGTAATACCATCGTGAATTATAGTTTTTGTAAGATTCGTTTGCCCTTGAGCAATAAATCCATTTAATATTAAAATAAGTGAAAAGATTATTTTTAACATACTCAAATTATTTTATAATGATACTATCAGATTTTGGTCTTTCAGGTTTATTAAATTGAGGAAAAGATATTTCAGGTTTTAGAGGACGATTGGTATCATGAGGAACGGTAATGCTATCAAATTTCAAGTATTTAGACCCAAAACTTAGCGTTGAATCAACTTCTAATTGAACACGACTCATTAGGCTTCGTTTGCAATCGTCATATTTATTTTGTAAGAATATCGTTTTTCGTTCTAATAATTTTTGTTGAATAAGATTTTGGAGTTTTTCGGGTGTGTCATTATTGCATGATATTATAATAACCATCATCAATAAAATTAAAATGTGTTTCATTGTTGATTCTGGAGTTTTATGATTTGTTCTTTTCTAATTTGGATAATGGAATCAATCCAAAATTGTTTTTTGAGATTTGATAATTCTTGACATAATGAATCAGCTATTAATTCATAATTAGCCTTATTGGTAATAAATAGACTATCTGCAGTTTGAAATGAAATTCGTTCCATTTCTTTGCCTGGATCAGAACACGCACTTATTATCAAAAAAAGAATAAAAACCAGTCTAAAGTTCAATTTAAATTTTTTTACGTAATTCAAAATTTTGACCTAAGTAAACACGGCGAACTTCTTCATCTGAAGCTAATTCTTCTGCAGATCCTGCTTTAAGAATTTTTCCTTCAAATATTAAATAGGCACTATCGGTAATGGATAGTGTCTCCTGTACATTATGATCCGTTATTAAAATCCCAATATTTTTGGTTTTTAATTTTTGTACAATGGATTGAATATCTTCAACAGCAATAGGATCTATACCTGCAAAAGGTTCGTCCAGTAAAATAAAATTTGGATTAGATGCAAGTGCTCTAGCTATTTCTGTTCGTCTTCGTTCACCACCTGAAAGAGAATCACCAAGATTATTTCTTACTTTATTCAAATGGAATTCATCCAATAAAGACTCTAATTTATCCTTCTGTTCAAGTTTAGATAAATTTGTCATCTCTAAAATGGCTTTAATATTATTTTCAACAGAAAGCTTTCTAAAAACGGATGGTTCTTGCGGAAGGTAACCCAATCCCCTTCTGGCACGAATATACATGGGTTCTCTGGTGATATCAACTTGATCTAAAAAGACTTTACCTGAATTGGGCGTAATAAAACCTACAATCATATAAAATGTGGTTGTCTTACCGGCGCCATTTGGCCCTAGTAAACCAACAATTTGCCCTTCCTTTACTTCAATTGAAACACCATTAACTACTGTTCTTGATCCGTATGCTTTGATTAAATGTTCTGTTCTTAAAATCATTATTGTAATTTTAATGTAACTTCAACTTCCCAATCTGCTCTTAATTCGCTCAGGTCCCAAATATAAACTTGTTCGGGCATTCTTTTTTGATCAAATTTTACCGGATCCCAACGATCATTTTCATTTTCATCAAGAATTAAAACAGCCTTATATTTGCCAGGTAATATATTTGAAATTGATATTTTTTCTTGTTTATTCTTGGCAACAAAAGTTCTATGAATTAATATTTTGTCATTCTCTTTTATTTCAAAAATATAGTGATGATTAATAAGGACACTATCAAAAGTAATTTTAATATTTGACAAAGATTTTTGTTGAATCCATGAAACACGAAAAGTATCCTGAAGATTGGTTTTGTTACTTATTCCTTTGATCATCATCGAATCAACAACTAAAGTTAATGGGTCTTGATTTTTAGTAAATGGAATGATCGATAATTTCCGAGAGTGTGTTGTGTCGCAAATGATTTTCAATGGTTGGTCTGGAATGAAGTGAATTTTTGTGGTGTCCCAATCTTTTATTAAATCCACCCAATTCAATTCAATGTGTTCCTCAGGAGTTAAAACAGATTTTTGTAATGTGAAGTGTTCTTTGTTATTATTTTTGAAATAATTGCCGGCGATAAATTTAATCGTGTCTGATTGATTTTCGAACGAAATATATTCTGAAAACGAACTATCAGCCTGATACCAAATGGTCAAGCTATCATAATCGAAATTTTGGAATTTAGAAATTGTGGATGTCGGATTTAGACTTGCATTAGATACTGCTTGATTAAAAATAACAACCATTTTACCTGGGGTGTTTCTTTTTTCTTTTATTGCAAGAGGAAGATTTTCTTGTGAAATTTTTAAAGCAATAGAATCTAGATTTGCTGTTGTAAGTACAATGGATTGATTTAAAAATCCAAAAAACTCATTAGGCTGATCAAAATAATAATTTTGATTTTTATCTATTAAAGTATAAATAGAATAAGTATTCGATTTAATATTTTGAAATTGGAACCGCCCACTGCTATCAGTCCAAGTGAAGTAATCAGGTTTTTGTCTTTTAACAGCAGTATCCATTAGGTTATTATATAGTAGAACTAAAACTTTGGGAGCCGAGAGTAAGGTTTTTGCATCTTTAACAATACCTCTGATCATTAAAGAATCAATATAATCTCCAGTTGAAAAAACATATTTTATCGTTGATGCTTTATTATTTGCAGTGATATCTTGAATAGCGTCGCCGAATTGTATGGAATATGTGGTATTTTCTTTGAGTGTTTCTTTTTCATTTAATTTTACAATTAGCGATTTGCCTTTTAAGGTATATTCCAAAGGAAATTGTGTAGTAGGTGATACGATAATATTACCTGTTGGGTTATCAAGTTTAACCCATTCATCAAAATGAAGAATGATTTTTCTAGATGCGAAATTCTTTTGATAATTTGGAGTTGATTTTTCTTTAATGATTTTTGGAGGAATATGGTCATCATCACCACCGGTAATAGGTTTTATATTGGCACAGGATGATATCCATATCAATAATGTGAATAAAGTCAGTAAATGTCTAATATCAATTTTTCGAATAATCATTCAATTATTTTTATAAATGGCTGATTAAGTTTTGACCTGACATTTCAACGGGTTTAGGCAATTCCATTATGGCCAAAATGGTAGGAGCTATATCTCCTAAAATGCCATCTTTAATCTTTATTTTTTTGTCATTTGTGATTGATATTATGGGTACAGGATTTTTAGAATGAGCTGTATTGGGTGAACCATCTTCATTGATCATGTAATCAGCATTTCCATGATCAGCTAAAATAATAATCGAATAACCATGTGACTGAGCTAAGGGTATTAGTTGAGACAAACACTGATCTACTGTTTCTACAGCTTTGACGACTGCAGAAAATACACCCGTATGTCCAACCATATCTGCATTAGCATAATTCAAACATATAAAATCTGGTTGGTGATTATTGATATCTTTAATGAGCGCTTCAGTAAGGGGAATGGCACTCATCTCAGCTTGTAAGTCATAGGTTGCAACTTTTGGAGAGGGTACCAGGATTCTTCTTTCATTGGCAAACATTTTTTCTCTACCGCCACTAAAGAAAAAACTAACATGAGGATATTTTTCTGTTTCTGCAATTCTTAATTGATGGCCACCATATTTTGAAATCATTTCGCCTAAAGTATTCGAAAGATTTTGTTTTTCAAATAAAACTTGAATATGTTCAAAAGTTGAATCATATCGGGTCATGGTAATGTATTGTAAATTCATTTTGTGCATGCCATACTCAATTACATCTTTTTGAGTAAGCACTTCGGATAATTGTCTTAAACGATCGGTACGAAAATTAAAACACAATACGCCATCATTAGGAGCGATCACCATCTTATGGTTTTGCTCATTCAGGATGGTTATAGGTTCTATAAATTCATCTGTGATGTTTTGATTATAGCTATCAAGTATAGCGTCTTTTGGATTGTGGTAAGTGTTCCCGTTGGCTTGAGTTAATAATTGATATGCTTTGGCGGTACGCTCCCACCTATGATCACGATCCATTGCATAGTATCTTCCAATGATCGAAATTATTTTGGTTTTTCTTCCTTCAATATATTGTTGTAGATCAGTTACAAAACCTAATCCTGATTTAGGATCAGTATCGCGACCATCCGTAATAGCATGGATATATATTTGATTTAAATCACTGGATTCACAAATATCAATAAGTGCTTTTAAGTGATCTATATGACTGTGAACGCCGCCATCAGATACCAAGCCTATAAGATGTAAGGGTTTAGCATTTGAACTACAATATGTAATCAATTCCTGCAAAACTCTATTGGATTTTAGTGATTGATCTTCAATGGATTTATTGATCATTACTAAATCCTGATAGACTACTCTACCTGCACCTAAATTGAGATGACCTACTTCTGAATTACCCATTTGTCCCTCTGGAAGACCAACTTTCAACCCAAAAGTAGTTAACCGGGCGTTGGGAAAATCTTGCATTAGGCTATCAAAATAGGGTGTATTTGCTTGTTGAATGGCATCTGATTTTGGTACTGAGCCGATTCCCCAACCATCTAATATAACAAGCATTGCTTTTTTCATCTATTTGTAAGGTGTTTAAAAACTTAAAGTTCAGCTAATTTATTGAAATTAATGTAATTTTACTTTGTGGATGGAACAGAATTGGTTCGTTGTTGGTTTAATGTAAAAAAAAGTAAATGAAATTAATTTTCGTGATATTGTTAAATGTTCCAATGTTTCTTCTTTCGGCACAAGATAGATATTCGGCTTTTGATGCCATTGCCAAAGGAAATGTAAATGCATTGGCAAGTCAATTTGATAATCATATAGAACTTTGTTTTAATGGCAAAATTCAAATATTAGAAAAGGAAGCCGCTTCAAATGCTTTAAAGGGGTTTTTAGAGCAAAATCAACCGAAAACATGCACATCCATCCATAAGGGCTCATCAAAATCTAATGAATCCCAATATTTAATCGGTCAATTAACAACGACCTCAGGTAAATTTTTTAGAGTTTATATTTACTTCGAAGACATAGATGGAAAAAGTATCATACAGGAATTACGAATAGATAAAGAATAAGCACTCTTTTAGTTTTATGACAATAAATAGGGCTTAGTATCCCCATTTTTTAAGCTCTAACTCTGCTTCCAGAGGAAGAATTTCGAAACTTCTTTCTTTAATAGTGAATTGATCTCCAATCGCTAGCACATGTGTGGTCAAATTAGATAATGACATAGGTGTTCCAGGAGATAAAATAGCTGATTTATTATGACTCAAATGACTCGGATCAAATAAAATAACCATTCCAGATCCAATAACTCGACATGCATTCCCATATTTGATAATAAGACCTGTATCCTCTGCCAGACCTATGCCTAATAAAGATGGAAATTGAGCGACGGCTTCTGCTAGACGTCCAAAGCGCCCTCTTTGAATAAAATGAGAATCTATGATAGCTTCAGGTAAAAAACCCATTCCCATATTCATTTTGACATTTCCTTTGAAAAGTGCTTCGGATACTGAACCCCCGGCAATCATTTCTTTGCTCATACACATAGCTCCTGCACTAGTGCCAGCGATGACAAATTGAGTTTCAATAAGTTTTAATCTCAATAAATCATGCATTTTAGAGTTGGAAATAAATTTTATAATCTGACTTTGGTCCCCACCAGAAAATAACAAACAATCGGCTTCTTCAATTAGGGTCAAATTTTTTTTTGAATCAGCTTCAGACCGTTTGCGGATGTCCAGAATGTGTAAATCATTACAGCCTAAGGCACTAAAAGCCATGTTATAGCTGTGGCCGACCTCTTTTGGAATTTTGGAAGCAGTAGTAATAACTACTATTTTTGAATTGATTCCTCCACTTTCCTTGACTATAGTAGAGAGAATTCCGTGCTTGATAAAATCTAATGAATACATTTCATTAAGACCCATTCCTTTATCCTCATTTCCTCCTACTGGTATAAGTGTACCTTTATAATTCACAAATAATTGGTTTAAAACGACTGCAAAACTAAATATACTATTCAGCTTTCAAACTAAATTCTTATTTTGACGGCTATAATTCAAAATGAAATGAGGATAAGAGAAATCAACGTCATGCGAGGACCAAATTATTGGTCCATTAAGAGGCATAAACTTATTGTAATGGTCCTTGATCTTGAAGAAATGGAAAGTCGGCCAACCCATGTTATTTCTGGGTTTTTGGATCGGATGAAGGCATTATTACCAGGAATGTACAGTCATAGATGTTCTGTGGGAACTCCTGGTGGTTTTTATCAACGAGTCGAAGAAGGAACCTGGATGGGACATGTTATAGAACATGTAGCATTAGAGATTCAGTCACTGGCCGGTATGGAAGTTGGATTTGGTCGAACAAGAACTTATGGTGAAGATGGAGTATATCATGTGGTTTTTGATTATTTGGAAGAAAAGGTTGGAATTTATGCAGCAAAAGCAGCGGTACGTATCGTTCAGGCATTGATAGATAATGTAACTTATGATTTAACTGAGGACATCCAAGAAATGCGGGAATTAAGAGAATCCAGTCGCTTAGGCCCAAGCACTGGTTCAATCATTGAAGAAGCTGAAGCTCGAGGTATACCTTGGATAAGATTAAATAAATATAGTTTATGCCAATTGGGATATGGTCGCAATCAACGAAGAGTTCAGGCCACAGTAACAAGCCAAACCTCAAATATAGGAGTTGAAATCGCAGGGGATAAAGAAGATACCAAATATTTACTCACACAGGCACAAATTCCGGTTCCTAAAGGTGAAATTATCCGAACCGAAGCTGGACTGATTTCTGCCATTGAAGATCAACAATATCCCATAGTTATAAAACCAATTAACGGAAACCATGGCCGGGGAGTAACTACTAACATTCAAAATTGGGCTCAGGCCATTGAAGCATTTAACCTTGCAAAGAGGATTTCCCCTTCCGTAATAGTAGAACAATTTATTACAGGTGAAGATTATAGAATACTTGTGATTAATCACAAAATGGTGGCTGCGGCAAAACGATTGCCGGCTCAAGTTATAGGAGATGGTAAACAAACCATACAGGAGCTGATTGATCAAGTTAATCAGGATCCAAGACGGGGTTTTGGACATGAGAAAGTTTTGACTAGTATTACCATTGACGATATTACTCGCAAGTTGCTCGAATTAAAACAATATACTTTGGAAACTATCATTACCAAAGGAGAAATTTTAGTTCTTAAGGATACAGCCAATTTATCTACCGGTGGGACGTCTGTTGATGTTACTGATATTGTTCACCCTTCAATTGTATTTATGTCTGAACGCATATCCAGAATTGTTGGATTAGACATTTGTGGTATTGATTTTCTTTCCAAAGATATCAGTAAGGCTATTACAGAGGTTGGGGGTGCGGTGATTGAAGTGAATGCCGGCCCGGGATTTAGAATGCATTTAGCACCTGAGAAAGGACTTCCGAGGAATGTTGCTGCCCCCGTAATTGATATGCTTTATCCTCCTGGTACACCATCGCGTATACCTATAATAGCGGTTACAGGAACCAATGGAAAAACTACAACGACCAGATTGTTAGCACATATGGTTAAAATGATGGGCTTTAATGTGGGATACACAACAACAGATGGAGTTTATGTACAAAATCATTTATTGATGCATGGAGACTGTTCTGGACCGGGCAGTGCAGAATTTGTTTTAAAAGATCCCACAGTAAATTTTGGAGTATTTGAGACTGCACGTGGGGGGATATTAAGAGCAGGTCTGGGATTTAAGAATTGCGATATTGCTATTGTCACTAATGTTGCTCCGGATCATTTAGGATTAAAAGGAATTCATACTGTTGAACAATTAGCCAAAGTTAAAGCCGTGGTTGTAGAATCAGTAAGTCCTCAGGGATATGCCATCTTAAATGCAGATGATGATTTGGTTTATGGTATGCGTGAAAAAGCAACTTGTAAAATTGCACTTTTTTCAATGGATGAGTCCAATCCAAGAATTAAAAAACATATGCGTGAAGGCGGGTTGTCTGCGATATATGAAGACGGATTTATAACCATATGTAAGGGAGAATGGAAACTGAGATTAATCAAAGCGGTAAATGTCCCATTGACTTTTGGTGGTAAAGCCACCTTTATGATCCAAAACGTCCTTCCGGCCGCTTTAGCAGGATATATCAATGGATTTGAATTAGATGATATAAGTTCTAGTTTAGAGACCTTTATTCCATCACCGGCCCAAACCCCTGGAAGGTTGAATTTTTTCAATTTCAAACATTTCGATGTTATACTGGATTATGCCCATAATCAAGCTGGAATGTCCGCATTGAAAAACTTTATAGATAAAATGGATGGTAAACCGAAGGTGGGTATTATTGCGGGAATAGGAGATCGGAGGGTGGAGGATAATGAAGGAATAGGCTATGTGGCCAGTACTATGTTTGATGAAATCATCATTCGGCAAGATAGAAATTTGAGGGGGAGAACCAATACAGAGCTTAACCAAATGATCATAAAAGGAATTCATGAGCACGATCCCAATAAACCCATTCAGGTGATTTCAAATGAAACAGAGGCTATCCAATATGCTTTAGAAAATGCTAAGCCAGGTTCCCTGATTGTCATATGCAGTGACGTTGTAACTGAAGCACTGGCTTTGGTACAGAAATATAAGGAAGAAGAAGCCAGTCGATTTTATGGATTCAAGAGGGAGGACATACCCAATATGCAGTCCAATCATTAGTTTAAAAATACTATAAAATGATATTGAATAAAGTGAGCAGTATTGATTGATTCCACAAAAAATTAGTATTTTTTAATTATTAAGCATTCATTATTCATTATATATTGTAAATTACAAACTTACATATGTATTTTATTATGTATATAAATTTATTTTATTTAAAAATTTATTTTAATCCTCAATAATTATTAAATATTAGTTATACTTTTGTGCTCAATTCAATAAGTCTATTAATCAATCAAGCAAAATATTTAAATAATGAAGGCAATTTTGAAACTTTTACTTCCCGTTGGTATTATAGGGATGTTAATTATTTCTTCATGTACAGGTCCGGTTATTCCCATTGAGTATCCACATGTAGCAAATTACACCAATGAATCCATATACAAATGGAATGAATTGTTTTTACAAATAGAACGTTATGCTAAAGGTTACCGGCCAGGTCCAGCTCCAAGAGCTTTGGGTTATATGGGTTTAAGTGCGTATGAAGCATGTGCTCCGGGTATGGTTGATTACAAATCTATTGCAAGCAGATATATCGGCTTGGATTTACCCACTCTAAAACAAGATAAATCGATTTATTGGCCGGAAGTTGTCAATGCATCATATGCATATTTAATGCGAAGATTTTTTGAAAAAACATCTTTTACCGATGGAATTACCAATCAAAATATGATTGATCGGATCAATTCATTAGAAAATGAATTGGAAGCTAAATACCTACAATTATCCAATGAAGTTAATTTAAACAATTCAAAAGCTTGGGGTCAGGATGTGGCACGTGCTGTTTGGGCATGGTCCGCTACTGATGTTTATGGACATGAAGCCTATTTAAATCCACAGCCTATTGATTACACACCACCAGTTGGTGATGGATTATGGGTACAGACACAACCAGGAGATGGAGGGAGAGCTATGTTTCCAAGATGGGGAAATGTAAGACTTTTAGGAACTAAAACCATTCAGGATTTGAAAGTGAAACCTCCATATTGGACAAATAATTCAGATCCTAATTCGGTAATTTATAATCAAGCAAAAGAAGTTATAGCATTAAATCAAGAGACAAAGGATCACCCTCAGGAAGAATTTGCTCATATTGCTCAATTTTGGAGTGATGATAGAGTAGGTATGACGTTTAGTCCACCTTCTAGATTATTAGCCATTGCGGATCAATTGTATCTATTGGAACAAGTTAATTTGGAAACAGCTGTCGCGGTTAATGCTCAATTAGGGCTTGCATTAAATGATGCTTCAGTAGCATGCTGGTATAATAAATATGTATATAATGTCGAAAGGCCAGTAACTTATATTAATCGTAATATTGATCCCAACTGGACTGTGGGTTGGCTTGGATTTACACCTGCCTTTCCTGCATATCCATCTGGTCATTCTACTTTTGGCGGTACTGGTTCGAGAATATTGGCCAATGCTTTTATAGATAATACTCAATTCACAGATAGATGTCATGAAGGCAGAACAGATTTCTTAGGAGCACCTAGGACATATGGTTTGATTACAAAATCAGGAATTGAAAATGCTCTTAGTAGAATTCCATTGGGTGTGCATTTTAGAATGGATTGTGATACAGGTTTAGATTTAGGTGAAAAAGTAGCACAAAGTATTTTGGATTTAGACTGGACAAAATAAAATTAGATTAAAAGATAAAATAAATGGGTAAGATGAAAGTTTTACCCATTTTTTTTTGCCAAAAATTCAAATTAAAGCACAAATAGATGATCCATAGGAAACAATAATAATTGCTTCTAAATTAATTTATTAAAAATAATCGTCAATAAATTTGCGCAACTCAAAAGTTGCATATATATTTGCAACCTTAAAGTTGCGTAATTGATTTTTTTAAAATGAAACAAGACCTATTCCAAGCCATAGCTGACCCAACACGAAGGGCAATTTTGGCACTCATTGCAATTCAAGCTTTAACACCAGGAGCAATGGCCGAACAATTTGATATGAGCCGACAAGCAGTATCAAAACATATTAAAGTATTGCAAGAATGTGATTTGATAAAACCAGAGCAATCTGGTAGAGAAATTTATTATCACTTTAATCCAAAAAAAATGCAGGAATTAGACATTTGGTTGAGCCAATTTAGAAAAAATTGGGAAACCCAGTTTAACCAACTTGACCTTTTATTATCAAACATTAAAAAATAAAATAAATGACTAACCAATTACTATTTGATTTTAAAGCTGATAAAACAGCAAAAAAAGTTATTATAACCAGAGAATTTGATGCTGAACTTACGCTGGTGTGGGATGCTTTTACCAAGCAAGAACTCCTTGACCAATGGACAGCACCAGCACCATGGGTAGCTAAAACCAAATATATGAATTTTGAAGTTGGTGGAAAAAGGTTCTATGCCATGGTAAGCCCTGATGGAATAGAGCGTTGGTCGATACAGCGGTATACGTCAATAACGCCAAAAACCAATTTTAAAATGTACAATGCCTTTGCTGACAAAGATGAAAATCCAGAATTACCGGGATCTGAATGGGATTACCAATTCAGTGAACAAAATGCTCGCATACATAATCATGTCAGCAGACCTATAACCAAAGTGGTCATAACTATTTATAACGAATCCTTTGAACGTATGGAGAAATTGCTAGAAGGCTTCCAACAAGGATATACGATGACATTAAATATGTTAGAAAATTTATTGGCAGATTTATCGAAACCACAATTAAAATAAATCAATAAAATGATGAAGTCAATAAGAAAATAGAACTTTTAAACGACCATTAATTGGCATCAATATTATTATGGATACAAACGTGCAAGAACAAATCAAAGCCTATATTAACAGCCAGGCGGAACCGAAACGCAGTGAAATGGAAGAGCTGCATACTATCATCATGAAAGTCATGCCAGGATGTAAATTATGGTTTTTAGATGGAAAAAACAGCGAAAATAAAACGGTCTCTAATCCCAATATAGGATATGGATCATACACTATAAATTATGCTACAGTAAGCCCGAATGATGGAGCAAAAACCAGAGAGTTTTATCAAATTGGTTTAAGTGCAAATACAGTCGGAATTTCAGTATACATAATGGGTATTGAAGATAAGACCTATTTAGCCAAAACATTTGGGCAAAAAATAGGGAAGGCAAGCGTAACTGGTTATTGTATTAAGTTTAAAAGGCTTAAGGATATAAACATTGAAATTCTTAAGGAGGCAATCCTATTTGGAATTAATTACCATCAAGAAAAAAACTAAACGTGCGAAGGAGTTAATTTGTAATAACAGTGTTCTCCAGTAAATAACCAATAATACTATAGCAGAAGGCTTTGTGGTACGATTTATTTTTTATTCATCAAGCTCAAGTAGTTAGAACTTTTTTCATGTTTTAAGTTACTTGACAATATATTTGTAGAGTAAAAACATAAGGTCAATAGTGTGGATAATTTTTTATTACATTTGAAGAAAATTCATATGTTTAAACTATGACGCTATTAGAATTAATTAAGGACAAAACAACAAAGCCAAAAGAGAAGATTATAACAATTGGTGAATGGTTGTTAGACGGTTCGTTACCCATAGAAGAATTAATGGTTTTTGCAGAAAATGCAAAGGATTCGGATAAAGCAAGCTGTATAGAGAGTATTGAATTTGCAACAAAACAAAATGCTATAATAGCTGATGAAAATGTTTTAAACTTTGTAACAAAATCATTGGACGAACGTGCGCCAAGGATAAAATGGGAGAGTGCAAAAGTCATTGGTAATATTGCACAATTATTCCCAACAAATCTAAATAAAACAATTGAACATTTACTCATCAATGCCAGACATGATGGAACTGTTGTTAGATGGGCGACTGCATATGCATTAGGTGAAATAATTAAATTAAAAACGAAACATAATATTCATTTAATTCCAACAATTGAATCTATATGCGGTAATGAAGAAAATGATGGAGTTAAGAAGAAATACCTCGATGCATTAAAGAAAATTCAAAAATAAAGGTATAGAAAGATAATTAAACCCTAACCTTGAATTATTTTTGAAGAACCAATTAAATTTATCATTTTAGACCTATGAAAAACTTGATTATATTACTTTTTACGCTTTGTTTTACAAATACTATTGTCTCACAAGACGGAAGATTAAATGATAGTTTTGGTATAAAAGGTATAGTAAGTACAAATATCTTAGAGTTAAATGAGTCTGCAACGGATGTATTGATCCAGGAGGATGGAAAAATTCTTATGCTTGGTTCCGGAGAAAAACTTCTGGCAACAAAAGGTATTGCACTTCAAAGATTAAATAAAGATGGCAGTACGGATTCTGAATTTGGTGAAAATGGAAAGGTTCTTACCACTAACTTTGATTACGATGCTATAGGGATTTCATGCGCAATACAAGCTGACAAAAAAATCATTGTGGTTGGAAAGGCGACACATTTAAGTGACAAAATTAGCAGTTTAATGTTAGTTAGGTATGATTCTAATGGGGATATAGATTTTAATTTTGGTAAAAACGGATTTGTAATATTAAAAACCAACAATAATGTCATTCCATACGACATGACGTTGTATACAGATGGTAAGATAGTCGTCGTCGGTATCTTGGAAATCCAAAATATCACTTACGGGGTTGTATATCGATTCAATGCTGATGGCACTATAGATAATAGTTTTTCAGTTGATGGCGTTCAAAGTATTTATTATTTTGATTTAAATGTTGCATCCTGTGTAAAAGTACAATCCGATGGAAAAATATTGGTTGGTGGGCATGCAGGAGGATCTTCAAAGTATGTTAGTGCTTTGTATTTGAATCGATATAATCAAGATGGAAGTTTAGATAGTACTTTTGATAAAACTTTTTTCTTTTTCAATCCACCCATTCCAAAAACAGAAGAAACATTTGAAGATTTGCTCATTCAAAAGGATGGTAAAATTGTAATCCTTTCAACTTATTTGGATACAATGGATCAGCGATATATTATTCTACGCAGATTTGAACAATCAGGTAAGATTGATTTAACTTTTGCGGATAGCGGCATTCAGAAAACAAAAGTTAGTTATTATACATATGCAACTAAGTTTAATATTCAAACAAACGGCAAGTTGTTAGTTGCAACTTTTACTTTTAATTCTAGTCAAGCCATTATTCAAAGATATTTAAGTAATGGAATATTGGATAATACTTTTGGTGTGGATGGAATTGCTAAAATTTCTATTAAAGACAAAGCTGCCATTCTAAATCAAATTGCAATCCAAAGTGATGGACAGATCTTAGGTGTTGGTACACTATACATTTATGATTCTAGGTTAATTACCGAAGAAGATATGTTCACCATTAGATTAAATACAGATGGAAGTTTAGATCATAATTTTGGTAATCAAGGAAAACTCATCAGTGATTTTGGATCAGATGAGAGATCTCGTGATATTGCAATCCAAAACGATGGGAAAATTTTATTAGCAGGTGAAATATTTAATGGTTTGGATTTTGATATTGTCGTGGTACGATACAATCCGAATGGAAGCTTAGATACAAGTTTCAATAAAACAGGAAAAGTAATTACAGATGCAGAAAGTAGTGAATTTGCGAAATCAATTTCAATACAAAGTGATGGAAGAATTGTAGTGGGAGGGATTCGATATAATGACAATAATGCAGATATTATTTTAATTCGATACAATCCTGATGGCAGTATAGACAAGTCATTTGATACAGATGGAAAAGTTATAACAGATCTCGGATTTGATGAGCAAACAAAGGATCTAAGCATTTACCCAAATGGCAAAATAGTACTCGGAGCAGATTATTATGACACAGCTCAATCCGATATCGCAATCTTGAGATATAATATAGATGGGAGCTTAGATAAAAGTTTTAATGCTACGGGAATTGTTTTTTTTGATACAGGATATGATGAATATATTGGAGCTTTAAATTTACAAGGAGATGATAAAATTCTTGTAACTGGGAATCAATATAAAGGAACTCGATCCGATATTTTGACTACACGAATCAATACAGATGGCAAACCAGATATAGGTTTTAATGTATTTGGATATGTTACGACAGATCTTAATTTAGGGAGAGGTTTGGGCACTTCAGTTGTTCAGCAAATGGATGGTAAAATTCTTGTCTCAGGAATAGGAGATAATAGTTTTGGTACGAATTTAAGAAATGCTCTAATAAGATATTTGCCAAGTGGAATGTTAGATACAACATTCGGAACACGTGGAATCGTATATACAGTATTATCTCAGATTGATTTTTCAAATGATGCAATTATCCAAAAAGATGGGAAAATACTTGTCGCGGGTGCAACTTACAATGGAGCAAACTTAGATATTGTGGTTCTCAAATATAATTCAAATGGTTCCTTGGATAATACATTTAATTTAAACGGCATCAAACAAATTGATTTTGCTGCATATTATGCAAATAGTATTGCGATTAATGAAGATGGAAACATTTATATCTGTGCAGAAAGCGAAGCATACGAATTTAATGATTTTGTATTACTTAGTATTTCAAATTCAATCTCAAATACTTCTACTTCAATCGGAGTGCAAGTAATTGAAAATGTTGCCGCAAATCCAAATCCATGTTCAAATCAAACAACACTTCAATTTTCAAATATACTAGATCATGCTACAATTGAAATATGGAATTCGAATGCTCAAATGGTGCAAAAAGTAGAGGATGTTTCAGGATTACAATACCGAATCAATTTAGATAATCTTATACATGGCATTTATATAGTAAAGGTAATTGATGGCAATACTAACCTTTCAACTAGTAAAATGTTAGTTAAAATGGAATAATATTATAATTGTTTTGAGTTTAATAGAAGCGTAAATACAGTATTACTTAGTATACTGGATCATGTATGACATCCTAGATATCATCAACTTTATAAAGTTCTACTTCTCCCAATTTGATCACTTGTTTCAAAATTATACACCATTGAAAATAGTTGGAAAAGAATAATATTTGCAGCAATCAATATACTGAGCGATTATTTGACAATTAAGCTTTAAAAAAACTAAAGACAAATATGTAGAAACTCAAAATTAAATGGACCTATTTAAAATATTACAACCGTTTTGTAATACTGGTCAAACTACATAGTTTTCCTAATTGTTTTAATGCGCCTTCAACGTTATCATCCCACAACAATCCGTAATTTAATTTCAAACAATTATTATATTGGTTTTGTAAAGTAAACATTCTACCTGGGGCTATGCTGATTTTGTTTGCCATGGCAGTATTGTATAATTCTATAGTATTTGCATTTTTATTTAGTTCTACCCATAAATGTAAACCACCTTGTGGATTGGTCACTTTTGTATCATCTGGAAAATATTGACTGATGCAGCGTAAAAACTGCAATGAATTTCTGTGAAGTGTTTGTCTTAATTTTCGTAGATGATTTTCATATCTGTCATTTTCCAAAAAGCTACCAACAGCTTCATGAGTGATGGAAGTTGTGTATAATGAATGATAATATTTTGTTCGGGCAACTTTTTCTTTGAACTTACCTGGGACCATCCAGCCTACACGATAACCAGGGGCCAGTGTTTTAGAAAAAGAGCTACATAATAATACAATACCACTTTCATCAAAGCTTTTGCAACAGCTTGGGCGGTGTTTTCCAAAATACAAATCACCAAATAAATCATCTTCAATTAAAGGGACATTATACTTCTCCATTAGTTTAACTACTTCCTTTTTATTTTCATCCGGCATACAACAACCCATAGGGTTACTAAAATTACTTACTAAAAGACACAATTTAATTTTTTTAGTTTGTAAGGCTTTTCTCAAGGCATCAACATCAATACCAGTAATGGGATTTGTAGGTAGTTCTAAAACATTCAATCCCAGATTTTTTGCTAAATGTAAAATACCAAAATATACTGGGCTTTCAACTGCTATGGTATCGCCTTTTTCAGTTAATGTGAGCATGCAAAATGATATGGCATCAATACTTCCAGAAGTGGTAACTATATCATTTTCTTTCAATGTCCCGCCCCACATGTATGACCGTTTTGCAATTTGTTTTTTTAAATTTTGATTTCCATCTTTGTCATAGTTTAAACCCCCACCTTTTATATTACGTGTTGCATTCACAATGGCCTTATTCATTTTAGCTACTGGCAATAATTCTAATGCAGGAACTCCTGTTGACAACTCAATTTTAGCTTTGCTAATATTTTTAGAAACAGCAAAAATGATATCTTCTATATCATCTTCTGTCTTGGCAATAATGGGTCGACTTGTTTGCGGAATATTTTTAAAATACTTGTGAGCGTATGATACATAATACCCTGATTGTGGTCTAGATTCAATTAAGCCTCTGGCTTCTAATTCGAAATAAGCTTGTTGCACTGTAGTAATACTAACACCCTTTTCGAGCGCCACGGTTCTTAAGGAGGGTAATTTATCGCCCACTATGAGCACTTCACTTTTAATCTGATGTTCCACATGATTAGCAAGTTGTAAATAAAGTAGTTCTTTACTTTTCATAGTGTAAATGTAACTGTACTGGTTAAAATAAACAAATTTGTATCTGTACTAATTATAATATTTGGTTGAATTTTGCATCTAATTAATCCATTTTTTAATAAACAGAATGAATAAGATGTATGAAATTTAATAAAGTAATAAGAGGAGCTAAAAGAGAAATGAATGATATAGAAAATATACATGCCATACTGGATGCAGGTTTTTTGTGTCATATAGCGTTTCAACACCAGGGGCAAACCATGATGATTCCTACAGCATATGGGAGATTTGGAGACTATTTGTATATTCATGGATCAACTAAAAATTTTATGCTCAATCAAATATTAGATGGGCAAACGATTTGTATTACCGTGACTCATTTAGATGGTATCGTTTTGGCAAAATCATTATTTTATTCATCGGTTACATACAGGTCCACTATTTTATTTGGGAAAGCTGTTTTGATTGATGATGACCAAGAAAAAATTCATGGAATGAAAATCATTTCAGAAAATTTAGTCAAGGGAAGAACGGATGAAGTAGAAATCGGAACTGAAGCTCAACTTAATGCCACTATGGTAATAAAATTCACCATTGAATCTGCATCAGCAAAAATGAGAAGCGAAGGCCCGATGGGAGATGATGAAATATTGGATGAGGTTTGGAGTGGAGTGATACCATTAACAATCAAAGCTTTAGAACCAAGACAAGATCAAAAATTTGGTACGTCATTAGAAATGAGTAGCAGTGTTAAAAAGTATTATGAAAAAAATAGATAGCCCAATGAGAATAAAATAGAATCATCAGCTTGGATAAGAATTGCCAAAGTGCTACTTATTCCTTTTGAAGGTTAACATTGACATTCATTAAAAGCTCTATTATAGGATGACATAATTTAGGAATGAATACCATATATTATAAGTTCAAAGAGAAAACATTAAATGATTTTTTCAAATGCATTTAACTTTACAATCAATAATTAAATGGAATGACTATAGAAATTAGAAAAGCAGAAATTGTTGAGTTTGAAAAAGTATTCGATTTGATACTGGAGTTTGCATTATACATTAAAACACCGGAAAATGTATTAACAACAGTGAATCAAATGATCGAAGATAAGGAACACTTCACTTGTTTAATTGCTCTTGATAAGGATCAAATAGTAGGCTTTTCAACTTATTTTATGGCTTATTATTCCTGGTCAGGCAAAGCCATTTATTTAGATGATTTATATGTGATGCAAACCTATCGAGGTCTTGGAATTGGTAGCATGCTGTTTGAGCGTGTTTTAGAAATTGCAAAGAATGAGCATTGTAAAAAAGTTAAATGGCAGGTTTCAAATTGGAACAGCAAGGCTATTGAATTTTATTTAAAACGAGGGGCCAAAATTGATGAAGTAGAAATAAATTGTGAACTATCTCATTTTTAGAAATGAATAAAACAGAAATTTTGCATTTATTGCAGGACACCAAGTCCTTTACCATTTCATGTTTTGATTTATCTAATAGTGAACTTAATAAAAATTATGGTGATGGCAAATGGACCATCCGTCAGATCCTCCATCATTTAACCGATACCGAATATTTATTTGTTGGGAGGTTAAAAAAAATAATGGCTGAGCCTAAACAAGTTATTTGGGCTTTTAACCAAGATGAATGGAATGAGACGTTTGATTATATAAATGAGCCATTGACAAGTAAGAAGGAACTCTATTCACTTTGTCGGGAAATGAATAGCGAACTCATTGAAAAGTACTATGACCAATTTAAAGATAAGGAGTTTGTACATAATATAACAGGTCTGAGAACCTTACAGATGGAATTTGAAAAAGTAGCCTTACATAATTATTCTCATAACGAACAAATAATGAAAGCTTTAGCATTATGTATAAAATAAATTTTAACAACAAAACATTTTCATTAATTACAAATTCTGAAAAAGGGAAAGTAAATTCTGAAACCATTTTTGAATATAAACAAAATGGGAACTTTGTAACTGCTGATTATTATGGTGGAACAATCCGGTATGGAAAAATAATTGCTATTTTAAATGAAACCCAATTAAATATGCTCTATCAATGTATAACTTTCGATAATGAATTGAAAGCAGGTAAAGCAATTGCAGACATATCTTTTACAGAAAATGAAAAGATAAAGCTCAAATTAAATTGGGAATGGTTGGGTGATCGTAATGAAACCGGGGTGTCTGAATATTTGGAGCATTAAATATTATGAAGCCAGCATATATTTTCCGAAGTGGAAACTCAGACGACATAGATCAAATAAAGAAATTGACTCTGTTCGCTTATATGCAATTTAGAAATGTTATTTCTGATGAAAATGCTAGGGTATGGGAAGAAAGCCTTGGGAACGAAATTACATATAAAGAATTATTTCTTATAGCTAGATGTTTTGTTAGTGAATACAAAGGCAAAATTGTGGGCTGTGCATTCCTAATACCTCATGGCAACCCTGATAAATGGTTTCAATCTGATTGGGCCTATATTAGATTAGTTGCTGTTCATCCGAATTGTAAAGGTAAGGGTATTGGAAAAAAGTTGACACAATTATGTATTGATGCAGCAAGATCATCTGGTGTGAAAACAATAGCTTTGCATACTTCTGAATTTCAAAATGCTGCACGACATATTTATGAAAGTGTGGGATTTACCAAATTAATGGACCTCGAATTGATATATAGCAAGCAATATTATTTATACACACTCAGATTAGAATAAATGGTGAGTAACATAACATACCACAGAGCTACACAAGGTGATATTCATACCTTAGTTAACAACAGAATTTTATTTGCCTTAGAATTATCCGGGGATCAAGATGAGAACTTGGTTCAATTTTTAAGGGAACAGATGACAAGTTATTTTTCCAATGCTACTGTCGACCATAGTTGTATTTCTTTTATTGCTCAGTGTGATGGAAAAGTAGCTGGCATTGGTTCAGTTCATTTCCGACAAATGCCCGGAAATTTCAAAAATCTATCCGGTAAATGGGGTTATATTATGAATATGTATACCATTCCTGAATTTAGAAGAAAGGGAATTTGTAAACATATTTTAAATTTATTGGTAGAGGAAGGAAGGAAATATAGTGTTACAGCTTTTGAGTTGCATGCCACCGAGGCTGGTGAAAAGGTTTATATTCAGGAAGGTTTTATCCAACACAAGGAACCTACTTTAAGAAAGATTTTGACTTCATGAATAGTAGAGATACAATATTTATAGAGTAGTGTTGCATTATTTTGTTCGTGGTTACAATCCAAAAATCATTGCTCAAATTTAACAAATTCTTATTTGGGTAATCATTCAGTTTTTAAAATAGTATTCATAAAAAAGAGCTTATGAATATGCACTACACAATATCAATGTTGAATCTCAATTCAAAATTGTTGTTCAATTTTTAGTTATGAATGGACAAATTAAAAAGAATTGTATTTCATTTGAATGCAAAAATGAAATATTAAAATGGTGCCTAATTTGTTAATAGTTTAAAATTCTTTTTATTGACTAAATGGATAGTCAAACAATTAGTTGAGACCATTAACATCTTGAATGTATTAAGTTTTAATCCAAGTGCCATCGATCCATATCTTCACTACTGAGTTTAAGAAATTGACCAATTTCACTTTTAGTGACTGGATCGTTTTTGGATTTGTTATATTTTTTTCGAACACGAACTAAAAGACGTTGACTGAAGCGAACACTTTTTCCAGTCAAATAAATTAAATCTTTAGGGTATACAATGAATCGACTAAACTTTATCATAGTGTTTGTTTAACAATTTCAATCATTAGGAATAAACTTATTTTATGAATAAAATAAGTTTGTTTCCTTGGGTGTTATGACAAATGAAATAAACTTATAGTGTTTAAGTTTACTTCAAAAAATTTTGTCAATAATTAGATAACGATTTTTTAATAAAAATATTTATTTAAACATTAATTTTTTTTTTTTTGGATCATGGCAAAGAATTTCTATTTTTAAATATTAAATGAACTCCCATGAACTCCCATGAACTCTATATGAACCATCTATCAAGTAAGTATTAAGTAACTATCAAGTAAGGAACAAGCTCAAAATGTTGTGAAGAAAAATTTAATTTTTAAAAAAATAATTCAGAGCGCGACAAAAGTGAAAAAATACGGCAAATGTGACTATAAGCGTCAAATACGACAAGCCGAAAATTAAACCTATACCATAATTCGTTTTATAAATGATAGCGCAAATTTCTAAAGCTAGCTAGAAATAAGTGCAATGATTTTTTAACACTTTAATTTTTTAATTATGGCTCGTCAAAGTAGCTTAATTAAGATCAACGGAACACTCGAAGATCTTACTTTTTTTAAATCAGCAGATGGTCACATGGTCCGCATGAAAGGTGGAGTTAGTGGTGACCGCATTAAGAATGATCCAGCATTTGCCCGGACTCGGGAGAACATGCAAGAATTTGGTGAAATGGGTCGAACCGGAAAACTGATTCGTACATCCTTACGCAATGTTATCAGCAATGGTTCAGATCCACGATCTGCCAGCAGATTGCTCAAAAGTCTTTCACAAGTATTGAAGGAAGATACCACAAGTTTACGTGGTTTACGTAAGGTGGGCATTGGATTAAGCACTTCAGAAGGTAAAGCTTTATTGGTAGGATTTAATTTCAATATTAGATCAGTGCTTACCCAAGTTCTAAAATCCGTGTTTACGATTGATGAACCAACAGGTAAAGTCACTATTGCTAATTTCATTCCTAAGCAAGACTTGCTTTTTCCAGCAGGTGCTACACATTGTAGTCTAGAATGTGGATGGTCAAACATTGATTTTACAACGAATGAAGTTAAATCATCTTCATCCCCGGAAAGTCAGTTTCTGATTGATCTTACTTCCAATAATGTGGTCTTGTCACCAACAATAGCCCCGGCAGGTTCTGGTATTACTTTCATAGTATTGAAAGTGAGTTTTCTTCAGAATCTTAATGGTCAATTTTATCCACTACAAAATGGTGGTCATAATGCCATCCAATTGGTTCATGTAAGCTAATCATTCTGCCATGAATCGGATAATGGAATGGATACTAATCCGAGAATATTTTCCGAATGGCAGCAATGGAAGTCTGTGGTGTGGTGGTCAATTGATCTGCCATACCATAGAACTTCCTTGGCTGAACAACAGTAGAAGAGTCTCCTGTATTCCGGAAGGAAGATATGAACTGATAAAGCATTATAGTCAGAAGTTTGGAAATGTGCTCTTAGTCAAGAATATTATAGATCGAGATCACATCCTTATACATACTGCCAATAATGCTAGTGAAGAACTGCAAGGATGCATAGCTCCAGTCATTTGTCTTACGGGCGAAGGCCAAGGAATCTATTCCAAAAAGGCCTTTATGCAGATGATGAGTATTGCCAACTTGAGTCTGATGAAAAAGGGAACATTATTTTTAACCATTAAAAACACAACACCATGAAAAGCATTCATAAAAGTTCTTCCAAGCCATTGAGTATGCTAGAAAGGTGGAAAGCACCCACACCAATACTCTTCAAGCGGCTTCGTAATATCGGATTAATCCTGGCAGGAGTTGCCGGAGCCATTTTGAGCTCACCCATTACTCTTCCACCACTAGTGATCAGTGTGGCTGGATATGTTATGGTAGCATCTGGAGTATTGAGTTCGGTAAGTCAGATAACAGTCGAGAAAGAAGAATAGGATGAAGTCAGATCACAGTTTTCTCGCCACATGTTTTGGTTCCTTAGTAGGCATTTGTTCTTGCATAGATATAAATGATTTGTTTAAGACTATCTTTTTATCTTCACTCGGAGCCATATCATCTTATCTCGCTACCAATCTGGTGAAGCGATTATGTAGAAAAAAGGAATGATATATTTCCTTTATTGATTTAGCAATTATTGTTTTGAGTCCCTTGAGAACACCATACCCTGGATATAGCAATATATTCAGGGTATTTTAATTTTAGGGATAAAGCCTAAAATTATGTTAAAGAAATTAATATTTAGTTATCAAAAATTATACTTCATATTAAAATGATTTATATCTTTGACACTGTTGTCAAGACAAATAAATCAAGATGCATATAGAAAACATAGGCGACTACATTAGACAGTTAAGGGAACAGGCTGAAATGCCATTACGGAAACTTGCTGCATTGCTCGACATAGACCAAAGCACACTTAGCAAATTGGAACGTGGAGAACGACCAGTAAGCAGACAAATGTTGCCAATCATTGCAAAGACTTTCAAGGTGGATGAAAAGGAACTCGTAATAAAGTTTATGAGCAAACAAGTTGCCTATCAATTGGCAGACGAGAAATTTGCAAAGGACATTTTAATTGCCGCCGAAGAAGAACTTAGCTATGCTAAATCACGAATACCAATTAAAAAAATAAAATCGGTGAGTAAATAAAGTACATCACCAAAAAGAACGGCAAGAAATAATGGAATTAAAACTTGAAAATCTAAAATATCAGGATGAAGCCATTCAAGCGGTGGTAAAGGTGTTTGACGGAACAGAGAAAAACACTTTTGACAATGCTTGCTTTGAAGGCATCCGTTCAAATGTTTCTAAACTTTCTTTTGAACAATTACAAGAAAATATAAAATCAATTGCTGAAGAAAACGGAATTGAACTTGAAACTTTAAACCTTACAGCAGAAAAGGACTTAACAATAGAAATGGAAACAGGCACAGGTAAAACGCTTGTGTACATCAAAACCATATACGAATTGTATAAACATTATGGCTTTACAAAATTTATCATTCTAGTTCCTTCTGTTGCTATCAGACAAGGCGTTTTAGGAACATTCAACTCATTTAACAGCCAATTAGAAAGCATTTACGGCTTCAAACCCAACTCTTTTGAGTATGACAGTAAGAAGTTGAGCAAAGTTACCAACTTTATTGAAGACCAGCATCCACAAGTAATGATTATGACGTTGGCTTCTTTCAACTCTGAAGACAAAATATTAAATCAGGCACAACGTGAAGATTTGTTTGCAAACATTCCTTTTATAGATGCAATCGGAAAAACAAATCCAATTATTTTAATGGACGAGCCACAGGAGGGAATGGATACAGAAAACTCTGTTAAGCAAATTGCGAAACTCAATCCATTATTTAAAATCCGATATTCCGCAACTCATAAAGCTGTAAAAAACTTACTATATCGCTTAACGCCTTATGACAGTTACAAGCAGGGGTTGGTTAAAAAAATTGAAGTGTTGACCGTTACCGAAAAGAATGACGAAGCAACCATAAAAATTGAATTAGCAGAAACACAAAACGGAACAAGTGCCCCGAAAGCTAAACTAAAGGCTTGGCATCAATCTAACTCAACAAACAAGTTTGATTTTAAACTTACGGCTTGGCTTAAAGTTGGCGACAATTTGGGTGAAAAAACAAACAATCCAAGTTACTTAAACTATAAAGTTGAACGTATCAATAAGAGTTTGAAAAGTGGAAAATGGAGTATTACTTTTTCTAATGGTGTTGAGTTATTTGAAAAACAAGCATCAGGTAATTTAGAAAACATTTGGGCTTTGCAATTAGAATGGCTCATACACCGCCATTTTGCTAAAACGCAAAAATTGGCGACCAATGGAATAAAATGTTTATCACTAATTTTTATTGACAGAGTTGCAAACTATATGGGAGAAACTCCCGTTATCAAAAACCTTTTCATTGAAAAATACAAAGGAATTTATCCTGAGTATAACGATGGTAAAGATGCAACCGACCAACATATACAAGATATTCAAGGATATTATTTTGCACAAAAAGCAAGTGGTGAATATGCCGACAACGAAGGAGGCGTAAAAGAACAAGGGAAAATTTATGAATTGATTTTAAAAGGAAAAGAAGAATTGTTGACCATTTCAAACCCTGTTCAATTTATTTTTTCTCACTCCGCTTTGGGTGTTGGTTGGGACAATCCAAATGTTTTCAATATCGCAACTTTAAACACTGCATATTCCGAAATCCGTAAACGACAAGAGATTGGTAGGGGTTTGCGTATTTGTGTAAACCAAGACGGACAAAGGATTTATGATGCTTTGACTGTTGAAGATGCTGAACGCATCAATCAATTGACTGTAATTCCAAATGAAACCTATGAAACATTTGTAACGCAGTATCAGGAAGAAATAAAAGCCATATATGGCAGCACGAAAGCGGGTGCAGGTATGACACATACGCACAAAGGCAAACCACAAGACGAAGTTCAATTCAAACGTAATCCTTCCGATACTATTGATGCAGCGTTTAAACGGTTTTGGAAATCTTTAGCAAAGAAAACCGATTATACTATTGCGTTTAATGAAGAAAATTTAATTGAAACGGCAACTCAAAGAATTAACGCCATAACTATTCCTGATTATGTAATTGAAGCATCAAGTCATTTAATTAATGAAATTACAGACGAAGGTAAACAAGACACTTTTGGCGGTACGGAAAGCATCAAGCAAAAAGCAAGGTTTACACCTTTGGATTTGGTTGAAGAATTAAGCGAAAACACAGGATTGAGCTACAACACACTTTTTAAAATTGTTGAACAATTAACCAATCACAATGAACTAATTAAAAATCCACCGAGATACATTCACGAAGCAGCGGCAATTATTCGCAACATAGAATTGGATGAAATGCTAAGAGGTTTAGATTACCATTTAATTGGTGAAAGTTATCCGTTTAGCTTTAATGATTTTATAAGAAATGTGGTTTCAAATGGTTACGTTGATACGCCAAATAAGGGCGTGTTTGACAAAATGCTAATTGATAGTGATGTGGAACGCCAATTTTCTTTAGGTGCTGACAGAGACCCCGAAATTGTTTGCTTTATCAAATTGCCAAGTTGGTATAAAATCAAAACACCCATTGGAGAATATGAACCTGATTTTGGTTTGATAATGAAACGAAAGGAATTGAAAAGCGGAAATGAGAAAGAATTTTATTTTGTGTTAGAAACCAAAGGAACAAACAACATCAACGACAAAAAAGCACTGACCGAAAGCGAAGTATATAAAATAAAGTGTGCAATGAAACACTTTACAACCTTAGGCGTGGAAGTGCATTACAACGCACCAATTAAAGATTACCAGTTCTTTAGAACCGAAGCAGATAAAACCATTAACAAAGTAATTGAACAAGCATAAGACAATGGAAAATATTAACGATTATATGCCCTTGAGTAGCGATCTGAATAAAGAGCGTTTGGATAGCCTGAAAAAACTGTTTCCTGACCTCTTCACTAATGAAGGGAAACTCAATATTGACGAACTCAAAAAGGTAGTAGACCCAAAAAACGTAAGCGAAACTGAACGTTATGAATTTCGTTGGTTTGGCAAAAGCCAGGCGAAACGTAATGCGTTTACTCCAAGTAATGCAACCTTGGTTTATGATGAAAACAGAAGCGTGAACCCTACCAAATGCGAAAACACTATTATTGAAGGAGAAAATTTAGAAGTCCTCAAATTACTTAGTGATAGTTACCGAGAAAAGATAAAATGCATCTACATTGATCCCCCTTATAATAAGGATAAAGATTTTGTCTATAAGGATATTTGGAAGCAGGATACAAAAGGATATTGGGAAGATGCTGGTGTTGTCGAAAATGGCTTTAAAATAGACACGAATGCTGAGACAGATGGCCGATATCATAGTAATTGGCTCAATATGATTTATAGTCGGTTACTGATCGCAAGGCAATTCTTAAAATCAGATGGTGTTATTTTTATTTCCATAGATGACAGTGAAGTTCATCATTTGAGAAAGGTAGGGGATGAAGTTTTTGGTGAAGAAAACTGGATTGGCACTATTGTATGGAAAAACGCTACGGATAACAATCCAACTCAAATTGCAATAGAGCACGAATATGTTCATTGCTATGCAAAAGATAAAAGTTCGTTGGAAAACGAATGGAAGAGTCAGTTATCAGATGTAAAGGAAGTACTAATTAATATTGGCAACGCCCTCGTTAAGGAAAATGACAACCTTGATATACTAATTACTAAATACAATGAGTGGTATCGTGCCCATAAATCCGAGCTCTGGCCTCTGGATCGATATAAATACATCGATACTGGTGGTGTTTATACTGGCAGCCAAAGCGTACACAATCCAGGGAAAGAAGGATACAGGTATGATGTACTTCATCCAGTAACAATTAAGCCTTGTAAACAGCCCTTAATGGGTTACAGGTTTCCTAAAGATACGATGACCAATCTGATAAACGAAGAGAAAATACTATTCGGTGAAGACGAGACAAAAATTATTGAACTTAAAGTCTACGCAAAAGACTACGAGGAGAAGTTATCAAGTATAATAGATTTAGATGGACGAATTGGGTCCTATGACTTGAAAGAGATTTTTCCAAACTCTCAACGTCTTTTCACAAATCCCAAGCCTTATAGATTTATAAATTCCTTTTTGCCCTTCGTATTAAAAAAGGGAGATATTATTTTAGATTTTTTTGGGGGATCAGGCTCTACAGGACATTCGGTCTTTGAATTAAACCAAGAAGATTTTGGCGATCGCAAATTTATATTGATCCAGATTCCAGAGGCGACAGACGAAATGAGTGAAGCCTACAAAGCGGGGTATAAAAAAATTAGTGATATAACCATAGAGCGTAATAAACGAGTTGTAGAAAGGATAGTTGAGGAAAGAAAAAAGGAACAACCCGATTTATTTACAAATGGTCATAAAGAAGATTCTATAAAAGGCTTAGGTTTTAAAGTATTCAAATTGGTAAAATCAAATTTTCCAAGAGTTGAGTTTGCTCCTGACCCAGAAAAAACGGACGAAGAAAATATAGAATTGCTCAAAAAATATATTCGAGACAAAGAGGCTCAATTAATAACAGCTTTCAATCGTGATGAATTATTGACAGAAATATTATTGAAAAAAGGTTTCAACTTAAATTACACAACAGAAAAGCAAGAACAGTTCAAAAAAAATGAAATCTATCTTGCCACAGATCCTGCTAGTGTTGGGACAGGTAACATAAAAGAAACCTTGATATGTTTAGATGTTTCCATTCATATGGATACTGTTGAGTATTTCAAGAAATACATAGACAAAAAGTTCATTTGCCTTGAACGTGCTTTAGATACATCAAAAAAATACAATCTAAAACATTATATGGGTGATATGTTTAATGCGTTTTAAAAATACAATATGACAAATCTTATTATAAATAGAGTAAATTATATTTTGTCAGACGAAGTTCCGAATTTATATCTGTCTAAAATTGACAATTTAATTTTCAGGATGCAAGTTACGCATTTTAAACAACGCATTTCAAATCGCCTTAAAGAAGAGACCTTTTCTCAGTGGGCAAATGGATTAAAAGAAGAAGATTATATTTATTACAGCTTTACAGAACCAAGTAATTTTGACTTTCTTGCAATTAAGTCCGAAGATTACCTTTTTAATAGATTCAAAGAAAAATTTATTCGGGAACAACTAATTAATTTCTTTAAAAAAAGGGCTTTTCTAGTTGAGCCATTTCCTAAAGGTAACGACCTAAGTGTTTATGAGAAAATAGATGATTTCAATAATGAATGGAGTATTTATAGAAGATACGATTTATTAGTGCGGACGCATAGAAAGGAAGTTGCATTTAATATTGGCAGTGAAAAAACACTAATAAGCAATCAAACACAAACTTTTGAACGAATTGATAAAATTAGAATTATTGATAATCAAGACAGTTTTATTAAGCCTCTTGGAGGTAAAGAAGGTGTGAATAATTGCCGAATAATTGCAAATAGAGACAAACGAACTAAATTAGGAATCAGTAATGAACCAAGAAAATTAAACTACAAGAATTTATACAAACAATTAGTTGCCTTCTACAATAACCAGTTGCTTAGCCTTGACAAGGATAACTTTAAAATCGAAGCAGGTGGATTAAAAAATGTTGAACAAATCGATTTAAACAAAGTAAATATTAATGAAAATCTTATGCTTTTCGGAAAAGAAAAGACAGATATTAATGCAGTTACAGGAATGAGAGACTATGGCATTTATAAACCTTCGCCTAAAGCAATGGATGTAAAATTCATCTTTGTATATGAGAATAGTAGAGATGCTAACCAACTTTATTTATATTTAAAAAATGGCTTAAAACACTACCCTGGCTTGTGGAGCTATGTTGGAATACCCATTCGTCTATCTGATTTAAAAATTCAATACTCAGGAGTTGATGACTTAAAAAACAGAATGGATAGTTTTCTTGCGGAAAATCTGCCAAATGAATATTACGGTGATTTGTTAGCTATAATTATTAATCCGAATAGTAGTCAGGATAAAGAAGAAATTGAGGAAGATGAAAACCCAATGTATTATGAGATTAAGAGGAAATTTTTAGAGAAGGGCATACCAACTCAATTTATCCAAGATAAAAATATTCATTCAGGAAGTTTTCATTACTTTTTACCAAATATTTCAATCGGTATTTTAGCAAAACTTGGTGGAATACCTTGGCGTTTAAAAACCAAGAAGACTGATGAATTAGTAATTGGGTTCAATCAAGAAAGTATTGGTGAAAATCGATTTATTGGTAGTGCGGTGTTCTTTTCAAACGATGGAGAGCTTGGTAAAACATTTGGTTTTCCTGAAACAAATTCTGAAACAGCCTTAATAAGTAATTTAAAATCTGCAATTGAACAATACATTAGTCAAAAAGAATCCCTGCCTGAGAGATTAGTAATACATTATTATAAACCCCAAAGCGGAAGAGAACAAAAATCAATTGAAGACCTTATACAAAAGGAATTAAGATTAAATATACCTTTTGCAATTGTGGAAATTAATGACAGTAAATCTCAAATGGACATTTGTTTTGATAAGGATTTTACAATGGGAATGCCTGAAAGTGGAACATATGTAAGAGTTAGCAAAACAGAATATCTACTTTTTAATAACACCCGCTATCAAAAAAATCCTTTAAGAAGTGTGGCCGAAGAATTACCAATCAAAGTAGCGATTCACTTTGCTGATACTGGTGGCTTTTCACACAAAGACTTAATAAGTCAAGTCTATGAATTTTCAAGATTATATTGGAAAGGATTGAAACAAAGAAGCCAACCAGCTACTACAATTTATGCTAAATTGATAGCTGAGTTTGCTGCTAATTACAATGGTGTTTTACCAAATAATGAAACAGTTAATAATACTCCTTGGTTTTTATAAGATATGAATATAACTATAACTGATGCAATAAATAATAGTCTTTTCTTCTTTGGTGCAGGTGCATCATATGATTCAGGATGTAAATTATCGTCTGGTATGTTGGAAGACCTTAAACGAAAAATTAGTAGTAGCGATAATGAAACCTTTAACAAACCCGAAAAGGAAGCATTGAAATTTTTATTGTCTTGTCTTGAGTATCATAGTGAATGGCGAACTCTTGAGACTTCGGAAAACTTTAAGTTTACTCCAAACATTGAAGAATTGGCTTTATTAATAAGAAGAGTAAAAAACAGAGAAAATTTCTTGCCATATCCCATCACTGGAAACTGGGCAGACAAACTTGTGCTTTTAGAATCAGAGTTTGATTCACTTCCTGAATCAGATAAACAAGCGGATACATTATTTGGTTCATTAGATAGGATAATAAAATCAAGACTACTTCGAGAATGGTTAGAACCAAGCAATTTAGAGTTTTTAAACCCTCTAAAAGAATTTTTCCAATCTTACCCTTCGACAAATTTTAGGATGGATATTTTTTCGCTAAATAATGATATGGTTCTTGAAAAGTATTTTACAGATAATCAAATCAATCCTTGGCGAGGTTTTGTAAGTGGCGAATGGCGTGGATTTGAAGAAGAGAATATACCAGAAGATTATGGTAGAATTAATTTATATAAACTCCACGGTTCATTGGATTGGGTTCGACTTGATAGCGGAGAATTTAAAGAAAAAGATAAATTAGTTCCTGAAGATGAGCAATATATAGAACAAGAACATAATCCTTATGTAATATTTGGTCAAGGAACAAAAACATTCTCTGTTGAACCGTTTTTTTCATTATTACAACAATTTCAAAAAAAATTAAAAGAGAAGAGTTACATTTTTGTAATTGGATATAGTTTTTTTGACCCTTATATAAATAATCTCTTAATTAAAGCAGTAAACGGCGATTCAAAAAAGCTTATAATTATTAATCCATTTTTTGGACCTGAAAAATTGAAGACAGAAACTAAAGATGGTTTTAAGTTTTTATATGATGATTTTTTTTTAAAAATAAAATACCCACAAAATATTACGGCAGTTGATTTAGCAAAGTATATCCAAGAAATTCAAGAAAATTCTTTTTATTCAGAAATGCCAGAATTCAATATTAAACAAGTAAATGCAAATTCTTTGGAGTTATTACCAGTTGGGATGAAAACATTTTTAGAAACCTATTTCAAAAATGGGGGTGAAGTATTTACTAATTTTATTACAGAATATGAAAGTAAAAGAGCAGAAGAATATCCATTTTAACTATTATTATACTGATATAAGTTTTTAATTATATTGTGATGCTAATACTAATAAGTATTAAGAGGCTATCGAAGAATACATGGAAATATTAATGTAATTATTTGAATTTGAATACATAAAATTATCAACAAGTAACTAATTAATTTATTATGGAAAAGAGATTGGAAGATAAAATATATCATTATCTTTTAGACTTATTTGAGACAAGTGCTACTTCTGAAATTCATGAGTTTCTAATGCATTCTGTAATTTACGTTGAGTACAGCTATACCTTTGTCTCTGGTGATGGAGAAGTATTACATATAATTGTTGACCCGCAGCTATATAAAAAATATCAACAATCGATACACTTGTTTAAAATATCAATTTTGAATAAATATTTTGAATTCACTCATAGAAGGACCATAGGAGTAGAAGTATATCCAGATTTAAATAAGTTTCAAATTTTACAAAACACCATAGTTCCAATAATAACTCCATGGGAAGAAATTAATAATGAGCAAAATCATATGATTAAACTTTTAAAATCAGCTACGAATTCAATTGATTACCAAAATGTAGGAAATGCTGGAAGAACAATACTTCAGAAATTGTCTAACATAGTTTTTATTCCTTCCAAACATATACCAGAAGCCTTAATCGATCTTTCTGAAGGAAAATTCAAAAACCGACTTCATACTTATATTAAATGTGAATTAAGCGGGTCTATAAACAAAGAATTAAGAGATTTCTCAATTGCCGCAATTACAACTGCTGAAAAGTCAGTTGATCTCGCAAATAGATTAACACATGACTTAAATGCAAACCCCTTGCTTGCAGAAGTTTGCACAATAAGTATTGTAACAGTTGTAAGTATTATAAAACTAATAAATAGTACCACGGTCGCGAACGTGACATTTGATTCTAAACCCTAAAGTATCGAAAATTATTATCACTTAATTTTCTATGGAAAAGAAAAATTATTTTTTTAGTTTTGCTACTAAAGATATGGCGGTGTAGCGTCTATCCATTTACATTCAAGCTAAAAGTAAAAGCTATCTAATGACACAATCAGATCAAACAGAATATATTTCAAAGGCATTTATCAGTTGTAGTTTACGGACAGAGGATAAGCCATTTGTCGACTTTATAGAAAGAATTTTGAAAGCATATAGAATATTACCTATTGGAACAGTTGGTAAGTTTTCTGCTGCACCAACAAACGCAGCAGAATTAATGAAGATAAATATACCGCTAGCCGACTTTGTTGTGGTTGTAGCAACACCTCGTTATATTCAAAAAGACCTTAAGACAGAAAATTCAAAATTTGCAATTTCCGAGATGTTACATGTAGAATCAGGAATGGCATATATGGCTGATAAACCTTTAGTTGTTTTTGTTTTGGAAGGAACAGACGTTGGTAATTTTATTCCTAATGTTACACAATACATAACATTGAACGGAAAACAAACTGACTTAGAGGAAAAATGGCAGTTAATTGGTGCATTATTAAACAACACTTATGCAACGGTTAGACTAATAAGGGATCAAAAGGACAATAAAATTTTTTTAAACACAATCATCCATGGACTTGCATTCTATGGTGGTTTCAAATTTTTAGAATCAATTTCTGATGATGAGAAACCAATAAGAAGAACATTAAGAAGAAAGTCAAAATAAAAATAGGTTTTAAAAACCATGTGATTGACAGAGAAGCCAAGAAGGAAGTGCCATTTCAGATATTATGAATTTTTTATCTGCCAAAGTATGAAGTCCTTTGAGATCTATTCTCAAAATCATCTTTATATATCTTTAGAAGTGTTTAATCGATTGAAATTATTGATCAATCACAATTTGAAATGGATAAGATGAACTTAAACTAACTAAAATGATTTAGATGCATATTAATTTATTGATATATAATAAAATACAAATATGTTAAATAAATATTTAAAAATATTTTAAAAAAAATTAGGATTTTATTTATGAACATTTTACATTTGCTTATTGCCGCAAAGTTAGGAAAAGAGAGACATGACTTAGTATTAACACTATGCCTACTAAGTATTTGAGAAAAATTATTGACCCGTTTTTTATTTCAAAACAAAATTTAAAATGATCGCAAGATAGGCGTAAACTTATTGGATTGTATTATAATTGTTTTTTTAGTTTACATAAATTCTACAGTTATTTGCATTAGGATGTATTTGTATTAGGATGTAAATTATGTTCATTTTATTGTACTAAAAGTACAACGCAAGAATATTATAAAAGTAATGCTTTTAAAATAAAAAGTATTTTTATTTATTTTCATTGTAATTAATTATGATCATTTAATTAATTACATGAAGTAATGAATTAATCAATTAAACGAAACTTTCACTATGAGTTTCGAGTGTAAAAATATTATCAGACATGAACAAGAAAAATATCTAACTAAATGATCATTAGATACGTTGAATTCTGTGATTAAAATTAGAAAGATATACTTCTGACGAAGTTTCTTGCAAATGGCTCGATAAATGGTGAAAACATTGATCTGAAAACACCAAAAAACAAAGTAAGACATAAACAGAATGCTTAAATTATGAAAAAGATTAGTATTTTTATCTTTAGTATGAAAGATAAGCTAAGGACACAACTATGGAATGCAAGAAAAAATTCCATTCGGTCAATTAGCAGTGTTTTTATAACTATTTTCTTAATTCTATTTTGTACACAATGCAAGAAAGAGTCCAATGAAATATTTTCTTCAAAACAACAACTTACTTCAAGAATCAATACAAGCTGTTGGAATATTACACAAAGTGATTCAGCAATAGCTGGCACTTTTCAGCCAGGTACATATACTATTTCAAATAGTTGTATCCGTTTTACAAATCAAGATGAGTTTAATAAAACTGAATTGTTTCTGAATCATGCCACAGCAAGTGAAGTAGAATCGTGGTATAATTCTTTATCAATTCTTACCTCTGAAAAGGCATATCTAGATTTTATGGATCAATATAACTGTAATGATAGTATAACTATATATGAAATAAATGGTTTACTCAGTGCTTTTGGAAATACAATTCGATACAACTGGATAAATCAAGAGGAAATAAGCATATCGCCTAAGTTCATAACTTATTCTGCGTTTAGAAATATGGATGGTAATTTTATGATTGGAGATCAGATTGAGGCAGAATCTGATGGAGTTAGAATTACAATTTTCGATGGTAATTGGAGTAAATTGGCACAAATAAGAAATACTCCAGGATTCCCATCAGATACAGTAAGTTATGAAGGTGATACTGCGTTTATTATAGACCCAATTCTGACATCAAGAATTTCATGTGAATATGAATGCTGTCCGAATAATATATCAAGTACTGATTATTATGGTCCAAGTAATAGAAGAAGATTAAAAGTAGAGCTAGTTTGGACAAATGTAACTTCATATAGGTTATTAAATAATCCAAGAAGATATTACGCTACCCCTAAAATTAACTTAAGGTTGAATAAATTAGAATTGGATAAAAAAGATGATTTTGGTTTTTGGAGTTGTTTTAAACAGCATTTCAAATTTAATTTACGATGTGATTGGTACATTGGAGCTACAAATACATCTAAATTAGAACATTCTAATGAAAATTTAATTGTGAAGGACAATGCTTGGACTTGTAAGGTTAATGGTGATCTAAAAACTTTTGCTTCTTCCGAAATTGGTCCATTTGAAGTCAATCCTGAAGTATTTATTTGTCCATATAGAATTAATTTCACGACTTCCATATTTGATATAATAGACCAACCGCCTGTGGCAAGTTTTAGTACAGGTTGCTTAAAAGACAACAATCCATGCATTTGTTATATTTGTCCGTCAGGATATAATTTTGATTCAAGAAATTGTTTTTCAACGGTGTGTGCGAAATCACCATTTATTTGGAATAATGGTTTTTACTATAAATCTTATCCAAATGGTCCAAACGGTGGCGTTTGCCCTTATGGAGGTACATTTGACGGTTTAAATTGTTATATTGGTCCAGTACCGTCAGGATATGAAGGAAAATCGTTTGTTTATAATAATTGTTATTATGTTGTTCCGAAGTGCCCATAAATCTAATATGATAATTTTATTTCATCAAGTTTGGACAATCAAACTATTACTAATGGTAATTTACTTGATCTGGTGTGTTAATTTATCAGCTCAAAAGAAAAGAACCTTAGAATTGTTTGCAGGTCCAAACTTGACGAATGTTCAACATATAGTAAATGGTGAGAAATTATTTTTCACAACTCCTGAAAGACCTTTTTATACCATTAATTATCATTTTGGTGCTTTTATAAATGAAGGAATATTTGCAAAGGAAGATCTGAGTATTAGTTATGGTTTGAGTTTTGATAAAAGGGCATCTGCGAATACCTCCTTCAACAAATTAATAGATGAGGGATATGGATTTTTAGGATCATCAGTTCTTCTTAAATACAAGCCATTAAAAAATCGAAATATTTGTCTTGAAATTGGAACAAAATTTCAATATATAATTCACAATTCAAAATATGCATATTTAAAAGCTTTTAAAAACTTTGAATTTGATTATATTATTGGTATACAATACAAGTTGTGGAAAAATATACATATAGGGACTCGATTTTTAGAACCACTGTATATAATGAGAGACAAGAGTAATCTTGTTAGTAATGATCCTAATGTGCCGAAAGATATAAGTCAAATTAAAACTCATTCTGTTGAGTTACTCATTGTTTATAATTTGAAAATAAGATGAATTTTAACTGTAGAAAGATATTTATTTTAGTTTTCTGTTTAACCAAATTTCAATCAGCTTTGACTGCACAATCTGAGGTAATTAAATTTGGTTTTTCGTTAATTAAAAATTCTTATGATAGATTTAATTATGAATTAAATGATTCTATAGGTACAACTGGAATAGGATATACAATTGGGATTGCATATGAAATACCTGTGTTAAATCATACAAGTCTATCAGTTGGTTTCGGTTTTTCACAAAGAAATTATGAAGTAAAGTATTTTGATTGGCCAAATTCAGATAGATCTAATTGGGCTACTTTTCCTTTTCAAATTAATTATTATTTAATTAAAAATTTAGCATTTAATGCAGGATGTCAAATTGAGCACCTTATATTTAAACAAAAGTTTGTTTATTACTCAGATTCCTTGCAACACAAATCCGGATATACGAAATATGATGTTGGCTTGATTGGCGGGCTTCAATTTCGGTTCCGTAGAATTGAATTAAACGGAAGTTTTATTTATGGTTTAAGAAAAATTTCTGATACATATTTTTTTGATCCATTAAAGGGAATTGGAATCAATTCATCTGCCAAAAGTTATTCCATTAAAATAGGACTTTACTATTTATTCTACTAATTTTTTTGAATATTCAAATATTGATCTGACTTACTATAATAAATTATTTTTTATAACATCTATCCAAAAGAAATGAAATATTGAATACTTAACTGTATTTATTGACAAAACTAAATTAGAAATGCTAATTTTTAAAAGCGACCTAGGAATAAAATGATAGATCAAATTGTAGAGGCGCTTTGTTTTTTTCAAAATCCACAGTAAAATGACCCACTAAACCCGGATAGTGTTGACTCACTAAATTCGGAGTATAATGACCCATCCTAATTTTGATAAAATAAGAGAATAAGATACGTCAATAATACCAACATCAATGGCAAAGTGTTCTACCACTTAATGTGAGTAAAAATAATTTTACTAAAGGAAATTGTAAAATATTATCTAAATACTCATTAAGGTAAAACTTAATTTATTGGATCAAATAATTATTTTTTTTATAGATTTATGAAATAATATAAGTTGTGGAATTATTTTTATTCTTTACAGTGGATATTATTTCAAAAAAAGCTTTTAATTGTAAATATAATATGAATACTGGTATCTTTATAAAGATTTTATTTACAATCTTTATCGCATGGCGGACGGGATTAGATTTTCAACTTGAAAAGTTGTTGCCAGAAAATTTAAATTCCAAAATAATAGCAAAAGAGATGAGTAGGAGCCTTCCAATTTTTAAAAAAGATGCATTAACAATAACAAAAATCAACATTTAATGGAAAACGCAAACGATTTATTGAACTCTAAAATTAAGCAAGACGTAAGAATATCTATGTGTTTTGGTCTTGTTGGTAGAATTGCAAACACGGTTTCAAATAATAGACGTATTCATGCTGATGACGCATTAAAAAAAGATGGACCCTTCTATTGCTCAGAATGTTTATCTGACGTAATTGTAAGAAAATGTATTGGTAAAAGGGACCATTTTGCGCATAAAGGTCGGCTTAGTAATATATATGGCAGTGGTGAAACTCAATTGCATAAAGACTGTAAAAAGGAAATATTATTGCATTTACAGAGTGCATTCCCTGATGGAAAATGGGAAATGGAAAGACCAATTAAAGAAGATAAAGTAAAGGGACTTTCAGAATTAGTCCCTGACATAAGTGGAAGGATAAAAGGCAAACCTGTTGTAATTGAAGTTCAAAGAAGCTTTTTAAATTTAAGAACAATAACTAAAAGGACAGAACAGTATACAAAAAGAGATGTAGCCATTTTATGGCTAATTCCACTTAAAGAAAGTTTAGGAACTGAATATTTTAGACCAAGATTATTTGAAAAATTTATTCATATTATGTATTATGGACGTGTTTATTTTTGGGAAGTAGGGTATGGTGCAAAAGTTTTGCCCGTTCATTTTGGTTATGCTGAAAGATGGATTGAAGAAAATTCTTGGTTTGATGTTGAACATAGAGAAAAAAGGACAGCTGGAGGATATTGGAAATTGTTTAAAACAATTCGCGAACCAATAATGTTAGAAAATTTATTGGACATAACTAAAGACTTTATAATAGATCCTGCTAATGAATGGCAACCTGAAAATGAAGATTTGAAAGTGCCTAAAAGGCTTATATTTAGAGATAATCATAAAGAATGGTGGACAGATCAAGCTACACGTAAATAATACTAGTAAGTATTTCAAATTCTAACTATGAAGGCAATCTTAATCAATAGAAAATAGAATTAATAAACCAGATAAATGATTACCTTTTAAGTCACCCTGATGTATGTTTGCATATTATTTATAAGCCAATAGAATATATATATTGCTTGTTATAATATAAACGAAATTGTAAATTGAGATTCCAATATTTGTTGAATTGTTTTTGGGGATCTAGCTTAATATAATTTTAAGCATAATTTATTTGAAGAGAAGTATCAAAAATTTTAATATTGAAGCTGTTATTTTAAAACATTAAAAAAATTTGTAAATATTCAACTCCTTAACAGGTGTATTATATGTATTGAAATTTAGACACATATATTGAAACTTATTTAAATTAACATACCTCAAAATAAAGTCCTTTGAGATTTATTTCTCAAAGGACTTCTAAATAAATTATCGGTAGCTTAGAAAATTATCTTAACACTACCCATTTTTGAACATTTCGTTTGTAACCATTTTCTTCTAAAATAATGTAATAAACGCCGGAAGGTAAATTACTAGCATCAAACTCTGAAAATCCATGCTCATTACATGGGATTTTAACAATTTCTTGATTTGAAGCAATATTATATATTTTTATTATTGGTGAGATTGGATTTTTAACCATTTTATAATAAAAAGTCGTTAAATGAGAAGATGGATTTGGAATGGCTTGTAATGAATACATTGGAGTAGTATTTATTACCTTTTTGGAGTGACCCATTATACATTGATCCAATGAAATAGTTTGTGCAGTATTAAAAACTATTCCTTGATTTAAATCATGGACCATGAGTTGTAAAGTCGCAGTGGTAGAACTTGAAGGCATTATTAATGTGCAATGAATTCCATTTATATCATAATAATTATCTTGCATCGTACCACCATTGGCATTAACTGATTCTATTACATATTGACCATCAGGGTTATTAATTTGAGTTAGAATATTCCATGAATTAGTTCCATCACCATTTTGACCACTACAATTATTTGTAATAATTGCGAATTGATTACCATTAATAACTTGACACGTATTTGTATTTATACAAATCGGACCTAAAATACATTCTTCGTTGCAAGCTAAATTTGTAGATTTAATTCTGACATAGAAGCAAAATGGTCCTTGGCCCATAGTGCCAGTGAAAGAGATGTTATGAGTGGATGGACCATGTTCTGTTAGTGTGAAATAGTAAGGAGGTGAACTTATTACATTTGTTAATGGATACTCTATCGTAATGATTCCATTACGACAAGCACTATTCAGTATAAATGCTTCTTTAAGATATACCTCTAGATCAATGCTTATTGATCCCATACTAGGATAATTGCATTGTACTTGGTTAACTCTAAGATCACAAATGTCAGGTTCTATAGGACAACAATCGTAGTATAAAGTTTGCGTCTTTGAACATGTAATTTCGCCTTTGCACCAATGAACAGTGAATTGGACCGTGCCATTACATGAATCGCGAGGTTGTCTTACAAGACCATTTCTCAATTCAATATATGGTCCATTTTGGACTAATGTAGGGTATCGAATCCATTCTACTGGGTTAAGAAATTCTAAACCTTCTGGACAAATGTCAAAACCAGAAGGTATACGTATAACTCCAATAATTTTATAAATATCATAATCTGCAGAATCTGTATAATGATCTAGAGATGCCGCTATAGTCACATAAGATGCATTACAACTACATGGAAGTATATGAAATTTGTAAGACTTCGATTCTATCTGACAACCAAATGCATCCTTTACGACTAACTTAATCTCCTTATTTTCCATGTTTTTGGTAAGAGTCAATGATCTAGGATTAGAACCATTTGCTGAATCAACCACAACATTATCTATGAGAATTTTCCATGAGGAAGCTGGATACTCCGTTATCAAAAAATTTATTTTTTTCGGAATACCATCGAAAAATATGGAATCACAAATGTAATCTTCCCCAGTTATATTAATTCCAACTCTTGGTCTTCCTTGGATTGGTGTTACTACATACAAAAAACATCCAGATGAATCTATTAATGTTGCACCATAATTTCCTTTTTTCGAAGTCAGAATAGAAGTACCGCTAGAAATTATCCCATTTTGGTCATTCCAAATAACACTAAATTCTGGGTTGGTTTTTATTCTTAATCTAAAAGGATCACAAGTAATACTGTCATTAATTAATACAAAGTTGGTAATTTTATTTATTTTGACAACTTTTGTTATTGTTTTACAGACCACATTTCCTTTTTTAGCCTCCACCTTTATAATAATACTATCTTTATTGCTTGGCATTTGGATGGAATACTTATTATTTCCTGAACTTAATATTAGACTATTTCCATTAGTCACTTTTAAATCATAATCCCCAACCGTAAAAATTGTAAATTCTGTTAATTCGTCTGGGCATGCTTTATCAGGTCCTTCTATAGTTATTAAAGGATCATTAATCAATACTTCCTTTTGTGATTCAAACATACATCCATTGACATCAGTTATTGTTACTCTGTAACTATCACTAGAATTTATTGATATTGGATTTATCACTTGCCCTGTAGTCCATTTATATTTTTGGATAGGATTACCATAGGTTTGATTAAATTTAAGTTGGTATTGTGATCTGCAAGTATCGGGTGTACATGACACATAACCATCTAATTCATTGGGTAATATCTTGATGATTTTTTCTGCTAGATAAGTACATCCGAACTCATTGATTATCGTAAATTGTACATTATAAGTTCCTGTATCTTTAAATGTATGTTGTGGATTTTTTGTTTTGGAAAAACTATTGTCTCCAAAATCCCATAAATAGCTACTTATTTTTGGATAATTCACCGGTAGCACATTTGAAACAAAAGATATTAGATTATTTCGACAACTTGAATCCATTTGAATTATTGTTGCTGTATTCAGTTTTGGTATGAGTACATTTAATTTGCTTTCACAAGAGTTAGTGGAAATGAAAGAAACTAACCTAAGATTGACCGAATTACCCGCATATGTCAATGAATCTAATATTATCGTATCATGTATTCCAATATAAACATTATTAACATACCATTTATGAATTGGTGCGGCTCCTGAAGGATTATAGTAAGTACCGGAAGCATACGCTATGAGCTTGTATGCAGTTCCATTGCATTCCCATTTATAGATTATATCCGGAATAGTATAGATAATACCTGATCTACTAGCTACTGTATCACAAATCTGAACTATAGAATCTCCATCAATGCTCTTTCTACCTGCTACTAGGTCAATTCTGTATGGGCCCGCATTCTGAAAGGTATATTGTTGATCTAAAAGTTGGAATGGGAATTCAATATTTCGAACAACAGGATTGGAATTACCTTCGAATATTTGCCATTCTTTGTATACGATATCAGAATCTCCAAAGACTGCTATTGTGCCTTCATAATTAGCAGTATTACATTTGTCAAAGTATAATGTATCTATACTTATCTGGATTTCTTTGGCATTACAGATGACTGGAGGAACATCCTCACAGGCCAATAATGTTAATGTGTCAGGAGTAATGCATGGGATATTCCCTATGGATTCAATAATGATCTGAAGCTTGAATTCAGTACCACTAAACTGATTCCCATAGATGAGTAAGGTAGGGGAAGTAGAATTTACAGTATACCACAGCTGATTATTCCGATTGATAGTGAATCGATAATCCCCACTATTGGGTACTCCAGATGCAGAGAATTTTACATACTTCATAAAATGTATGTTCGGTGGAATACACAATAATTCATCACAGGTCTGAATCAAAGCAGATTCATGAGGACATATCTCTGCATATACGAATCTCAATTTATGCTTTGGATAAATGTGAATATTATAGAATGTAGGATTTTGAATGATGCATGAATAGGGTTGTGTAGCTTGGACAGTTACGTTATAATTATTATCTTGATTAAAATGATGCCATACTGAATCTGAAGAGGTAGTCACTGTAGCTGAACCATCTCCAAAATCCCATATATATGAATTACTATAATGATGGGACAGATATAGTAATGTAGAATCGCCAAGACAGTTGTTCACATAATTAATCTTCATGGTATCTCCTAGATTAAAATACACTATTTTATCCTTGGTTAAGGATTTATCATTACAATAATGGATGACCAGTCTAATTATAGCAGTCTGAAGTCCATTTAGATTACTCCATTCTACTGTCATACTATCATTATGGTATGAAGTAATTCTTCCTGCTTCAGAAGGGATAATACTCCATTCATAAGTATCTGCAGTGGATTCACTGCATGTATAATCATTCATAGATTCTACACATACTGTATCCGAACCAAGAATATCAATGGTGGAGATATTCTTCAATAATACTTCCAATGAAGTATACTCAGAGAGACATCCATTGAATTCTCTTCGCACCTTAAGTACTTTATCAGCGGTGGTATCGAGCCATGTGACTATTACAGCGGCATTAGCAGTGTCAATGATTATTCCATTCTCGATCTCCCAAGATATTTTATTTGAACCTACCTTATCTGAGGAGTATCTGTACTCAGTATTGGGACATATAATATTAGGACCCAAAATCGAAAAAGGTGGAAGTACAGGATCCATAACTTTGAAGTCTTTGGTAGTCGTACAAGTCATACTTTGTCCCATATCTATTATGACCTCTATATTGTAATGATCATCTGATTGGGTCAAGTATTGATGAGGTATCGTAATAACGGAATCAGAAGTCGTATATTCGTATTGAATAATACCGTTGAGTTTTAATATTACATGTTTATTACTCACAGACATCCCAGGTGCAATGATAAAAGTAGCATCTTCTCCATAACATAACTCAGTATCTCCATTAACACTAAAATTATATACAGTTATATTGGTCGAACTCTGATAAGTGCTGCAGGCAGGAATGGATGATTTAACCTCACAGCTTAATGTAAATGTTCCGGTAAAAGATAAAAAATTTGTAATACAAGTGGGCTTGGTAGAATCAATTAAGCTTATATTTCCTGAACCATTCTTTGATGATATTCGCCATATATAGCTTGCGTTAGGAATTGGATTAATGGAAAAGCGCTGTTGGAATTGCCCTGAACAAAAATAGACCTCACCTTTTATGGGATTATCTCCTCCCATGATATAGACTTTATAGAATTCCTCTTCATCGCAAACTCCGGTAGAACATCCGGATTTAGTGATTCTGATGATTCCATAACCAGATGAAGGATCTTTATCCCATAAGATGGTACAACTATCATTTGATACATACTGTATTGTACCACCTTCTACACCCCACTGATATGAAGTGCATAAATTATTGGTAGTATATGTTATTGATTGTCCCTTACATACTACATTGGTGAATTGGTTAAGAGATGAATTTCCATCTTCAATAGTAAGCTCCATGGATTCCGAATGACTGCATCCGTATTGATTGGTTACCGTGAGTCTGACCGTATAATTCCCACTGGTTAAAAAGGTATAATTATAGGGTGAATAGTAAGTTTGGGAGGAAGATTCTATTACCTGATTATTAGACATTACAGACCATTCATAGTTATTGAATAATGAAGGTGGAGCTGATATGGCTGGCGGATCTGCTTTAAAAGTAATTTCTGAATGTGTACAGAAATTCCTAGAAGAACTGGAATCTATTCTAAAGCTAAACTGAGGCAGGTCAAGTAAGTAGATTCGTTTGCATACCTTCTCCATACATCCATTAACATCATTCGTGATCTCTACACATACATCAACCATCTGTTCTAATCCCATAATAATATTTATGGAATGAGAGGTACTGTCTACAATTATAGAATCATTATAAGTCCACCGATAAGAATAATTAATAAGATGTCTGGTAATAAATTGTAATAGATCGCCTTTACAGGCTTGATTTTCGGTTTTTTCCGGAGGTTTTGGAAAATATTCTAATGTAAAATATTCGAAGTCTTTTATATTAATAGTCAATGTACATGTTCTTAACAGATTACCATTGACATCTCGGACTTCAGCCACAAGTGATTCTGTTCCTGCTTTAGTCCATAAGATAGTTACAGAATCATGGTTTACACTAATAATCCTGCCTTTCATGTTCTGAAGCTTCCAGTTTACTTTCTCACCAGCTGATATTCCAACATCATATTTATAAACATTATTCCGGCATACGGACGCTTCACCATTGATGGTACAAGCTTGGGCTTGGAGTAAATGGGTGTCAAAAAAAACAAACAGAAGAAAGAATAAATACAGATTTTTCATAATATGATTGATTTAAATAATGAATCAAAAATTTATGAGTTCTGAGTTTTACAAAAATAAAAATTGAGGATGGTTTAGGGGCTCGTCAAGATAAGACCATTATGCAAATATAATCAAATGCACATATTAATGTAAATATTTTCTTAAATTATAATAAATTTGTAAATTAATAAGGTAGCACTAAGCATCAAATACACCATAAAGAAGGTCTAATTTAAATGATGAAAGTATTGTTTTCAAGGTTATTATACATATTCGTCCTATTCCAAAGTACTATATCTTTAATCTATGGACAGCAATATACATCCACCATTCCATCAGACTGTCCATCTGGATTAGAGACTTCGATCTGGTATATGGGTACTCATGGGATAGATTGGCGATCTGGCACACCTCAGCCGGATTCATTCTTCTACAGTGCCATAGGTATAGGAGAAGGCCACTCCAGTATCTGTGATAAACAGGGCAATCTACTCTTCTACTCAGATAATGATTACATCTATAATCGGAATCATCAGATCATGGCAGGGTGTCCCCGATTCTCAAATCGATCCTCTGTCATGTGCGCCATTGTCCCCATGCCTGGAAGTGATTCCTTATATTATTTTTTTACCCCAGATCAATTTCCTACCATAACTGGACCACCATATAAATTGAGATGCGTCCAGATAGATATGAGTCAGGATAATGGACTTGGCGCAGTAGTTACTCCAGAACTGATGCTTATAGATTCCAGTTCCGAACAAGTGCTGGCAGTTAAACATTGTAATGGACGTGATTGGTGGATAATCTGTCAGAATGCAGTAACAGAGGTCTTTTATTCATTCCTATTAGACACCAGCGGCATTCTATTCAATCAAAAAGTAACATCTACCTCTGGGAACATACATAATATATCAAATGAACAGTACAAAACAGGAGAGTTAGCGATATCCAATTCAGGTGAATACCTTATTGAATGTACTGTAGGACATCCTAGTCAAGTAGAATTGCATCAATTCGATCCAAGTTCAGGCATAATCTCAAACGGGTATGAATTGTTTGACACCATAACAACTGCCAAAAATAGAAAATATCTCACATGTGCTGCATTTTCGGCTGATGACTCCAAAGTTTATCTTACTGGTGCAGATACATTTGATGCAATATTTCAAGTAGACCTTCAGGATCCTGATTCTTTGGTGGTACGGCAGCGTATTAACAGAATAATACAACAATTAGGTTTTGGCGTAGGGGGACCCGTTCTAGGCAGAGATGATAGAATGTACATTACCACATTCATGAAGTTTTTTAAAACACTACATGTCATCCATCAGCCCAATGAGTATGGTCAGGCCTGTGAACTTAAGCTTAATGACTTCTATCTGGGAGGTAAGTCAGGTCTAAGTGCACCGAATTTCGCAGTAGGATTAGAAAGGCCCTATAGGGCTGTAGTTCAGGGAAAGAAAATTATATGTAAGGATAGTGTGGCTCATTTTCTTGTGAAAGAGGCCTGTCCACATATAACAGAATGGATGCTACCTGATGGAGGAGAGATTAGGCACAAGTTTGGTGACTCCCTTGAAGTTATGTTTCCTGATACAGGAGTATATCGCGTTATAGCTTCTTATCCGATACGATGTGGATATAAGTCTGATACCCATAGGGTACAGGTTAATCGCTGTCATTGCGCCCACCAATTTAGTCTGATACAAGCTGATACATCAGTTTGTATAGGGAATACTTCGACAATAGCATTTAATACGAATGCAAGTTCATATCTTATAGACGGTATCAAGCTCTCTAATCCTACTGTAACACTAATTGACCTTAAGAAAGATACATTGTTAAAGATCTATTTAACTTATCCTGACGCTTGTGATACTGTAATTAATATTAAAATTCGTGTGATTCCTATCGATAGTAGTCAGACAATAATGGAATTCTGTACTGGAGACTCCGTGTATGTCCAGGATCAATGGTATCACCAAGATGGTGAACTAAGAATATTGGACATTAATCAACAAGGGTGTGATTCTATAATTCTAATCAAATTAAAGACAAAGCGAACAGAATCATTTACCACTAATTATAAAATCTGTGAAGGAGATTCTATCTGGATATTTACGCCAAATGGGGGTAAGTGGATAAGATCAAATGAAAACGATACTATATTATGGCAGAATCAAGATGGTTGTGATTCTGTTTATATATATCAAGTATCTGTTATTCCTTCATATCATGAGACAGTAAGCATGTATAAGTGTAATCTAGATTCCATATTCTACCAAGGAACTTATTTTTTGAAGGATACTTCATTTCTGAACTACTATACCAGCCAATATGGTTGCGATTCTATTGTTAGAATTAACATCATTAATTATCCTAATTCTATAGCTACGCATACCATACATAACATCTGTAATGGGGATTCTATACAAATAGATAATATTTGGTATCATGACTCGATCACCATAATAACTCAATTCAATAATCAATATGGTTGCGATTCATTCCATATGACACAAGTAAAACTCTTTCCCATTCCTGAACCTACAGCTATTACATTCTATTTCTGTATTGGAGACTCGGTCCAGATTGAGCAAATATGGTATACTACTGCCAGTGAATTCACTGTTCATAAATCGAATATGCATTCTTGTGATTCAGTAATCCATTATACAGTTATTCCATACGAAGATATTTATGTAGATCTTGATGATACCTTAGAATTAATTAGTGGAGGCACGCACACATTAAGCGGTTTACATTCCATGAATGTAACTAGATTCAGATGGTACCCATCAGAATATTTATCTTGCATTGATTGTCCGAATCCAGAAATTAAGGCTATTCAAGATGGAACTTATTATCTAGAAGTAAGTGATGGTAATGGATGCACAGCAATAGATTCTATATTTATTCATGTCAAGAATCTAACTTCAGAAATATTTATTCCAAATATATTCTCACCGAATGCAGATTCCAAAAATGACACATGGAATATAACATTCTCAGATTCCAGAAGTAAAATAATTACTTTACAATTGTTCGAGAGATGGGGACAACAAGTATACTCCTGTGAATCCTATCCTAATGGCATGGGATCGAATTGTAATGGTTGGGATGGGATGGTGAATAACCGTCTATGTCTACCTAATGTATATATTTATTTAATTAATTGGGAGAATGGTGCAGGGGAACGATTTTTAATTAAAGGAGATGTGACGTTGTTGAGGTAATCATTTTTATCAAGATAAACTTTATTAAATTTCTTTATTAATCCTAATTTCATTTCAAGTATTTGTTAATTTGACTGCGATCCAAATTAATATCTGAGATCAGTTAGTGGTTTGAAAGTCTGAAAACTTGAGATAATACTAGTAATGAAATACAAGCTTACCATAGAACTAACTGTCCCTATGGTTGGTACAAAGTAGGTCTTATGAGTGGCTGTGACATATAAAAATATTGATACAAGGGAACTAAAATATATTAAGGATAGTTATTATATGAATTAAATAACCACAAAACAGAAATTAAATGTTAAACATTTTTCAAGCAATCCTAGATTTTTTTAGTAGAAACCAAGTGGCTTTAACTATTATTTTATCACCACTTATTTCATTGTTTACAGTTTGGATAATAAAGCGAGAGGATAGAAAACTTAAAGAACTTGAATTAAAAAATACTTTAACCCAAAAGGAGCATGAACATAAGCTTGCAACTACAATAAATAAAACTCAGCATGAACGAATTGTTTATGGGCAATTAATTAAAATTTTAGGAGATATTCAGCAATTGGATGTAGAATTATCTTCAAATTGCGTAAACACTGACTGTGTACTAGATGCAGTGAATAATTTTAATATCTCTTTTAAAAAACATAGAGATGAAGTGGCTCAAAACCAAATATTACTTACAAATAGAACAATAAGTGAATTATATTCTTTTTATGGCTTAATGTCAAGTATGCAGATTGAGTTAAAAAATATCCTGCATGACAATAAATATGAATTTGCACATTATATTGTTACAAGTTACTCAAGTGAGATGGCTAGGAATATTTTAAAATTGCATGATGAATTATCATCTCAAATAAGTGATATAGAAGAATTGTCACCATTCATAAATTGTTGTGGAAAGCCAGCAGAAAAATGGATAGAAGATGAATACAATAAGTACAAACGAATTGAGGAGGCAAATAGAAAGTTAAGACTTATGGATGGCATGAAATCAGATATAAATATTGATAAAAATCTAGTATTTCAAGAACTCAAATCTAACTGAAATTAGTATAAACAATTAAGCCAACTTCTGTTTCACCTCTGTGATTTCATAGGCCTCAATGATGTCTCCTACTTTGATGTCATTGAAGTTTTTAACAGCAACACCGCATTCCATGTTTTCTTTAACTTCTTTGGCATCATCTTTAAATCGTTTTAACGATTGCAATTCAGCTGTGCCACCTTCACGATTAGGATAAATGACTATACCATCCCGAATGACACGGATCATATTATTTCTGGCTACTTTACCTTCTATGACCATACCTCCGGCAACAGTTCCCACCTTAGTAATTTTGAACACTTCGCGAACTTCAATTTGGCCCATGATCTTTTCAACTTTGGTAGGTTCAAGCATACCTTCCATGGCAGCCTTGATCTCTTCGATGGCTTCATAAATGATGGAATAAAGTTTAATTTCGACACCTTCTTTTTCTGCTAATTGACGAGTAGAAAGCGAAGGTCTCACTTGGAAACCTATGACTATAGCATCAGAAGCTGATGCCAGGAGAATATCTGATTCAATGATTTGTCCTACCGCTTTGTGCAGTACACTTACTTTGATGGATTCTACCGAAAGTTTAATTAATGCGTCGGATAAGGCTTCAACAGAACCATCTACATCACCCTTAACGATTAATCTCAATTCTTTGAAATTACCTAATGCAAGTCGGCGACCTATTTCATCTAATGAAATACGTTTAGATGCACGGTTTGCTTGTTCACGACTGATTTGTGATCGTTTGGTTGCGATTTGTCTGGCTTCAGACTCTTCTTCCATTACTTTAAATTTTTCACCGGCAGTAGGGGCACCTGTTAGACCTAATACCATAACTGGGGTGGATGGCGGTGCATGTTTTATCTTTTGACCACGCTCATTAAACATGGCCTTGACCTTACCAGCATTTTCGCCTGCCAAAACGACATCTCCAATATTTAAAGTTCCATTCTGTACCAATAATTTAGCGACATACCCTCTTCCTTTATCCAGGGATGCTTCAATGACAGTTCCTGTAGCTGGTCTTGAAGGGTTAGCTTTTAAATCCAAAACTTCAGCTTCCAGAATAATTTTTTCTAGTAATAAATCAACTCCAAGTCCTGACTTTGCAGATATTTCTTGAGAGGAAAATTTACCGCCCCATGAATCCACTAAAAAGTTCATTTGGGATAGTTCATTTTTGATTCTTTCAGGATCGGCACCTGGTTTGTCAACTTTATTTATTGCAAAAACTATAGGTAGATTGGCGGCTTGTGCATGCGAAATAGCTTCTTTGGTTTGTGGCATGATCCGATCATCCGCAGCAATAATAATAACTGCTACATCTGTAACTTTTGCTCCACGAGCTCTCATGGCAGTGAATGCTTCATGACCTGGTGTATCCAAAAAAGTTATTTTTTTATGATCAGGACCGACGGTTACTTCATAAGCACCTATATGCTGGGTAATACCTCCGGCTTCGCCTGATACTACATTCGTATGGCGAATATAATCCAATAAGGATGTTTTTCCATGATCCACATGGCCCATTACAGTGACAATTGGGGCTCTTGGAATTAAATTCTTAGGATCTTCTTCAATTTCTTCATCCACTTCAATGGTGGCTTCAGCACTGATAAATTCAATTTTTTTATTGAATTCTTCAGCTAAAAATTCAATGACTTCTGCATCCAATCGTTGATTTATAGAAACGATGATACCCATATTCATACAGGTCATGATGACATCTGTAACGGGTACATCCATCAAGCTTGATAATTCTGATACGGTTACGAATTCTGTAAGTTGGATGGTTTCCCGATCTACACTTGCCTCGAGCATTTCGGCTTTTTCGCGAATTTCATCTCGCTTATCACGGCGCATTTTTTGCCGCTTATTTTTACCACCCGGACTTAACCGTGCCATAGTAGCGCGAATTTTTTCTTCTACTTCCTTTTGAGTAACCGTCTTTACTTCAGGTTCATTTCGATTCGGTGAAGGTCTTTGATTCGATTTATTATCACTACTTGGTGTGTCAGAGGTAGGAACTTTTTTGCGTTTGCGTTTGCGTTTGCGTTTTTCGGCTTCACTCTGAGAAATATTTGGATCTGTAGCAGGTGTAGCGACTTTTTTAGCCTCTTCTTTTTTCTTGACGGGATCCTTAAATTTATTGGTATCAATTTTACCCAATATTTTAAGACCCTTTAATGTAGGGGCTTCAATTCGAGTGAGTTCTTGTTCTTCAGGAACTTCCGGTTCTATTGGTTTTTCAACTTCAACTACAGGTGCCGGGGTCTCAATTTTAGTTTCTTTAGGAGGTGCGTCCGTTTTGTCTAAATCTATTTTACCTACAATTTTTAATTTAGGCTTGTTTGATTCATCAATCTCTGGTTTGAAGATTACTTCTGGTTCAGGTGTTGATGGTTTGACAGCTGGAATAGGTGGGGGTGCTGGTGCTACAGGAGTATCAAAAAGATTAACTTCAATTTTTTGAATTGGTTTTTCTTTTACAACAGGTGGAGCCACTTTCTGTAACTGGTTCGCTTGTTCTTTCTCGTTGATGGAACTTTGGAATTCGATAAGAAGTGCATTATACATTTCATCTGTAACCTTTGCTGTAGGTTTATTATCAATTTCGAAACCTTTAGCAATAAGATGTTCAACAATGGATGTTAGTCCAACATTAAATTCTGTAGCTACCTTTATTAATAATTTAGTCATTCTTCGGATTTACCTTATTAGAAGGTTTTCAATTTATTTTTTTACTTTTAATATCCCCTTTCTTCTATTCTTCAAATTCTTTAGTCAAAATATCCATTACATCTTTGATCGTCTCTTCTTCCAGATCGGTTCTTCTGGCCAATTCTTCAGTACTTAAATTAAGAACGCTGCGAGCCGTATCGCATCCAATGTTTTTGAGTGCGTCAATGATCCACTCCTCGATTTCATCTTTGAATTCATCCAAATCAACATCATCCACTTCACCTTCTTCCTGATCCCGGAATACGTCTATTTCATAACCTGTTAATTTAGATGCGAGTTTAATATTAGCACCACCTTTACCAATAGCCAATGATAACTGATCAGCTTTCAAATAGACACTTGCCTTTTTGTTTTTTTCATCAAATTCAATGCTGTTAATTTTTGCAGGAGTCAATGAACGTTGGACATACAGGCTTAAATTATTGGTATAATTTACGATATCAATATTTTCATTTCTCAGTTCCCTTACAATACCGTGTATTCTGGATCCTTTCATACCTACACAAGCTCCAACCGGATCTATGCGATCATCAAAAGATTCTACAGCAACTTTGGCGCGTTCACCCGGTAACCGAACAATTTTTTTGATAACAATAAGACCATCTTCAATTTCAGGAACTTCTTGTTCCATTAGTCTTTGTAAGAATGCAGAATCTGTTCTGCTTAAATGAATGACCGGAAGACTATTTTTTAGTTCTACTTTTTTAATTACAGCTCTGACGATATCTCCTTTTCGGAAATGATCACCTTTGATCATTTCTGTTCTAGGAAGTATCAATTCATTATTTGTCGCATCATCAATGATGAGTAATTCACGCTTTAATACCTGATTAACTTCACCGATTACCAATTCACCTTCACGTTCAGAATAACGTTTGAAGACGTCATCCTTTTCGAGTTCCATGATTCTCGATACCAGGGTTTGTCTTGCAGCCATTATCGCTCTTCGCCCAAAATCTTCAAGACTTAACTGTTCATAACATTCCAAACCAACTTCATAATCCTCATCAATAACCAGGGCTTCAGATATTGCAATTTCTTTTAAATCATCAGTTACCTCACCATCTGGAACAATAGCTCTAACACGCCACATTTCAAGGTCTCCCTTTTGTGTGTTTACAATGATATTAAAATTTTCATCGGAACCATATTTTTTGCGAATTAGTGAACGAAATACATCTTCGAGCACTCGCATCATGGTTGGCCTATCTATGTTCTTACCGGCTTTAAACTCCGCAAATGTTTCTACAAGTTTCATATCTTAACTATGATTTTAGCTTCTTTAATAGATGAATATGGGATCTTGGTTTCATGAATTTCTTTTATTTTTTTATTTTTTTCTTTTCTTATTTCTTCCCAGCTTAAGGTCAACTGTCCTTGATCTGCTGATATTAAGGTTCCATTAAATTCTTGTGAATCAATTGTGTTTATGGAGAGTCCACGACCAATGTTTTTTATAAATTGTCTTGGAAATGTAAGTGGTCTGTCAATACCTGCGGAAGAAACTTCCAGGATATAATCGGTTCCAAACCAATTATTTTGGTCAAACTCATTTTCTAAAAAACGGCTTATCGCCTTGCATCGATCAAACGAAATAACGGTATCACTATCCAAAAATACGGATATGGTTTTACCATGTTGTTCAATTCCAACTAAAAAACAATCTTGAAAGCTTTCTTCCAAAAACTTGATCGTCAGCAGATTATGTATTTCTTCAGTGTACATTTGTTGACTTTATCAAACAAAAAAGGGAACTTTCTGTTCCCTCTTAACATCACAAGCGCAAATGTACATATTTTTGATGAATATTGTATGATAATAGACCAACTTTTACAGCGAGCACTGAACCAAGAATTTTTAACTGCCCATGAGGGCTTGATGCTTTTTGAGCAATGTGCTACCCCTGAATTAATGTATGTAGCCCATGAATTAAGGATGAGGCAGGTGCCACAAGATAAAGTCACCTGGATTATTGACAGAAATTCAAATACCACCAATGTTTGTGTTGCAAATTGTAAGTTTTGTAATTTTTACAGACCCCCGGGTAACAGTGAATCCTATATAACCACAATTGATGAATACAAGCTAAAAATAGACGAGATGATTCGTTTTGGTGGTGAGCAGCTGTTACTACAAGGTGGACATCATCCGGATTTAGGTTTAGATTTCTATTGCCATTTATTTAAAGAGTTAAAGCAACTGTATCCTAATCTTAAATTGCATGCGCTTGGGCCACCGGAAATAGCTCACATCACAAAATTAGAAAAATCAACACATACTGAGGTTTTAAAAGCACTCATGGAATCCGGATTAGATTCGTTACCCGGGGCAGGAGCTGAGATCCTCAATGATAGGGTACGAAGATTGGTTTCCAAGGGTAAATGTGGTGCACAGGAATGGTTGGATATCATGCGAGCAGCACACCAATTGGATTTAACGACCTCAGCAACGATGATGTTTGGACATGTTGAAACCAATTTAGAAAGAATGGAACATCTAGTCGCTATTCGTACGGTGCAATCTGAAAAACCAGTTCATGCTAAAGGTTTTTTAGCTTTTATTCCCTGGCCATTTCAGGACGAAGGAACCATGTTAAAACGTTTAAAACGTGCCCGAAATACATGTACGGGCGATGAATATATCCGAATGATAGCACTGAGTAGAATCATGTTGCCTAATATTATTCACATCCAGGCATCATGGTTGACCGTAGGCAAACAAACAGCTCAAATATGTTTGCATTCAGGGGCTGATGATTTTGGAAGTATCATGATAGAAGAGAATGTTGTTTCAGCGGCTGGCGCACAACAACGTTTCACAGCAAATGGTATTCAAAATGCCATTAAGGAAGCAGGATTTATACCCCAATTGAGAAATCAACAGTATGATCATATAGAACTTCCGGAAGTTTTGGAACAACAATTTCTGGATGAAGCTAAGATGATAATCAATTAATTTATGAATTCCATTTTGATCCAAGATATTCAGGAGAGCGCACAGTTTTTAAGAGAAAGGCTTCCTCAAATTCCTGAAATAGCCATAGTACTTGGTACTGGCATGGGTGATTTAATAGAAAGAGTAAGCATCATTAAAGAAATTTCTTACAAAAATATACCTCACCTGGTGCCTACAACGGTAGAAAGTCACAGTGGTAAACTCATTTTAGCGCATTGGGCAGACCATTATATTCTCATCATGTCCGGTAGGTTGCACTATTATGAAGGATATACAGCTCAAGAGGTAACTTATCCCATTAGGATATTGAAAGCATTGGGGATAAAAACGGTTTGGTTTACTAATGCCAGTGGAACGGTGAATCCTAAATTCAATGCTGGTGATATAGTGTTTATTGATGATCATATCAATTTTCATCCTGAGAATCCTTTGCGTGGTATTGATGATGCGAGATTAGGCTTGAGATTCCCTGATATGTCAGAAGTGTATTCTACGGAGCAATTAATGAAAGCTAAAACTTGCTGTGAATCATTAAATATTCCATTTCACAGGGGAATTTATTTTGGTCTTCAAGGTCCAAGTTTAGAAACACCTGCTGAGTATAGAATGATTCATTTATTGGGTGCAGATATTGTTGGGATGTCTACAGTTCCTGAAGTTATTGTGGCGCATCAATGTGAACTTAATATTTTAGCGGTCTCTATTGTGTCAAACTCTACTCCTCAAGTTGGAGCTAATCAAAAAACAACCATTGAATTAGTTATAGAAACGATACATAACTCTTCAAAAAAATTGTTTGATATTTTTGAACGAATGTTGAAAGCCAATTAGATTATAGCTCGCGATCACATAAATCAAATTATTTTTGATTCAAGATTTTTAATTTATCCAATGCATCTTCATTTGTAGCATCCAGATCTATAATTTTTTCATAAAATGATTTACCTTGAACTAAATCATTTTGTTGAATGTAATAATAGGCTAAATAATTATATGATTCTATTAAATTCTTTTTATTTTTTTCTTTATCGATAGATGCTATTTCAATGTATTTTTCATAGAATGGTTTAGATAAAAATTGAACATTATCCGGGTCCAATGAATTGTTGCATCTGGCGCGCATTAACCATCCTTGGGCATAATTTGGTGTCAATTCAACAACTTTAGCAAAACTTGAATCAGCTCTGCTATAGTATCCTAAATAATATAAACAAAGGCCTAAATAATATTGATCTGTATTATTAAGTGCTTGTAAATTTTGTTTTTTAGTATACCACTCTAATGCTTTTTCATATTTATTGGAATCTTTTGAATCGTAGAAAGTTTTAGCAAGCATACCATAAATTTCAGATGATCTTGATGGTTCTATTTCTATTATTTTAGTGTAATTTTTTTCAGCTATATCCATCTTACCTAATTTAGCAGCTGCTTTAGCTAAATATTCATAATCTGATGAAAACGTTTTTCTAGTTGTGTCTTTAGCTATTTCTGAAAATAATAAATTGCTTTGATCAAATGACTCTTGATATTTATTGAGTTCACCATAAGACCAGGCAAGCCATCTGTAGATCGTGTATTGATCGGGGTTTGAAGCAATAATTTGTTTTCCTTCTTCGATGGCACGTTCATAATCTTTAGCTTGAAAGCAAAGAAATTTTACCAAACGAACTTTAGCGCTAATATCAGAACCTGCAAGTGCAACGTATTTTTGTAATACCGGAATTACTTTAGTATAGTTTTTACTTTTAATATAAAGTTCGTAAAGATCTTTATAAGCAAGAGCGTAATCAGGTGCAATAGCTATAGCTGACTCTAATTTTTCAGTAGCTAAGTCATACTTTTTACTTGAAGACCAGATTTTAGCCATTTTAACGTATGTTTCTGGTTCATTTTTATTTTTTTCAACAGCAGTTTCATATGCGGTCATTGCTGATCCAAAGTCTCCTTTTAATACCTGAGCATCTCCTAAATGGGCCCAATATTTAGCTATCTTAGGATCTAAATCTCTGGCTTTGGTTAATAAAGCTAAGGCTTCTTCTACATTTGGTTTTTTGGAATATAAATAAGCATCACCTACTAATGCTATCAATGCGTGGTTTTTACTATTTCCCTTTAAGGCGCTGTCAAAGTTCTTTTTGGCTTCTAAAAACTTGCCATTATCTAAATCCAGTTTAGCTAATCCAACTCTGCATTCATCACAATTGGAACTAACGTTCAAACCAATGGAATAGGAGGTTCTGGCAGCATCATAATTCTCCAAAGCATAATGTACTTCTCCAATGTAATAAGCGAATATTGGATTTTTTGGGTTCGTAGCATTTAGGGAAGTGAATGTATTTAAAGCAGCGGTGTAATTTTCATTTTCTAATTGTTTCAGACCTTCCTGAAGTGTCTGTCCTTGTAAAGTTTGGACAAGTACTAAAAGGAAAAAGATCAAATTATAATTTTTAAACATATGATTCTGGTTTTTATTCAAGTGTGCAAAAATAGTCCTTTTCATGATTAAACGAATTTTGAAATGTTAATTTTAGAAGAAATCTAGTTCTTTGACATATTTTTAGTCAAAACCATTTAAAATTTTAAGTTAATTTTATATTAAAGCTTTCTATTTTACCACTTTATAGCTTTCCTGTTTAAATTCGATGAGCCTTTCTGTTTGAAATTTGGGTAATAAACCAGCCTTTAGAATAATTTTCTGTCCGATATCACTCGTAATAAATGAAGCAAAACCCAGGCCAAGATCACTTTTACCGGTTCTACTTATGAACACCAGGTCTCTGGTAAAAGGATATTTATGATCTTGAAGATTGTATTGATATGGTGCTATGTAGCCAAATTGTATCGAGTCTTTAGGTCTGGAAAGATGAAGCAATCGAATATCGTTTAAGTTTTTCTGAGCTATTGGATTATCAGAATCACTGATAGCGCTCCAATCAATAATGCCCATGGTATTGGGATGAGATTTAACGTATGATATGACCTCATTTTTGGAAGGCAGCGTAAAAAAATGTGATGGTAAGGAATTGATGCCAGATCGATTAAGTATTTCAAGAACTATACCTGAATTAGCATCCTCAATAATAATAGATTGAAAAGGTGAATCAGATTGTGGTTTTGATGAAAACAATTCAACAGCTTTTTCAAAGCTTAAGGTGCTATCCACATTTTGAAGATTGGTTATGAATGCAATGGCACTTGTCGCAAAATGATATTGCTTAGGGTGAATACCTTGTTGGTCTAAGTAACTTAACTCTTTTTCATTTAGAAATCTTGATGCAATGATAACTTCTACGGAATCAGTAATAAAAGATTTAAATATATTAAATTCATGGTTGAAATTCAGATCTACATGAGCATAAGGATATTGTCGTTCGAAAATATTTTCTTCCTGTTTAATGATGTCCTCAAGATTATTATCGCAGAGTACTGTAATTTGACCAAGTGTTGGAGAGCTTTCAGTAATTTTATTTTTTTTACATTGTGAAAACGTGTAAATCATAAAAATAAAACTAACGACCTGGAGACCTTTTTTCATATTAATACTATTTGAGTATGTAGTGATTACACAGGAGTAAAATTAATTTAATTTTCACAATTTCTAGATTATTAAAAGCATCTATTCTGATCATTAATTAAACGTTTTGTTTTTGTATTTATTTATGCCAAACGTGAAAAATTTCATTAAAACATTATAAGTTGACTTTTTGTGACGCAATTTATCCTTCTTCAATTGGCTAGTATTAACAAATCAATATTATGAAAAGTTAATGATAATGCTGTATTTTCGCACTTACAATAGAAGTTTTTAGATTCGATTTCAGTGAACCATAGATCCAATAAAAGTAAAAAGTATCCATTAACTTCGAATTGATATAAAAGTGTAGCGTATTTGTAACCATTTAGATCAAAAAAAGAACCGTTTGTTTTTGTCATCATTTATGCATAATCACGTAAAATTGAAAACAAAAATACCATATATTTACTTTAGGTGTCGGATATTATCTGTCGTAATAAATATAGACCTCTAAAGTTGTTTTGGACTAGAGCGTTACGAATAAATAATCTTTTAATGTAATATGACTTATTATCATAATGAAAAAAATTGGAATTGACATTTATAAAATAAAAGACTTATATACAGGATTAGGACAATTTAGTTTACATTTTAAAAATGAAATCCGTAAGTATGAAAATGAGGACTTTGAATTTCATTATTTTGCACCTAAACTTTATTGTAAGGAACATCCTGATGAACAACGTTTAATTTCAGAACACTTTAAATATAGATATTTTCAAAATTGGTGTCCGGTTTTTGATCTTTGGCATAGTTTGCATCAATTTCCATCGCATCTTCCCAATCCAAAATCACCATTAATATTAACAATTCATGATTTGAATTTCTTAATAGAAAAGTCACCAACTAAGGCAAAAGCCTACTTAAAAAAACTTCAGAATAATGTGGATCGCGCAACCGTAATCACAACCATTTCCGATTATACTAAGACAATGGTTGAGGATCATTTACAACTCAAGGGTAAAAAAGTATCAACCATCCATAATGGGGTATATCATTTTATTCCAACTGATTCGGTTAAACCTGAATTTATAAGCGGAGATTTTTTTTTCGGATTGAGTGTATTTAAGGAAAAAAAGAATTTTCATACTTTAATTCCTATGATGAAGTATTTTGAAAAGTTTCAACTCATTTTGGCAGGTAATCATGATACTGAATATGGTAGAATTATCATGGATTTAATTAAAAGTGAACATCTTGAATCCAGAGTTATATTACCCGGAAAAATTTCTGATCAACAAAAACGTTGGCTTTATGACAACTGCACTGCATTTATGTTTCCATCATTAGCAGAAGGATTTGGCAATCCGCCTATTGAAGCTATGCAGCATGGCAAACCTGTATTTTTAAGTAATGCTTGTAGCTTGCCGGAAATTGGCGGATCGGCTGCGTATTATTTTGAACATTTTGATACCTCATATATGGTTGAAAAAGTAAAGTTATCACTGGAGCATTATAACAACCATTTAGAAATGAATATTGAAACTATAAAAAAGCACGCAAGCCAATTTAGTTGGGATAACTCTATATGCAAATATCTTCAAATATATAGAGATACATTGAACGTGTAAATATGATTATTTCAAAATAAAAAACATTATACATTGAACATATATTACGAAGCCAAAAGAATATATAATAACAGAACGGGTCTTGGCAATTATAGTCGATGGTTGGTTTCAAATTATAGTAATTGTTATCCTGAAGATAAGTTAATTTTGTTGCGCCCAAAGGGTAATGGGAAGAAGTCTGAAGTTCCTTTTTCGGATGCTGAATATCAGATCCAATCTTACTCAAATTTTCTAAGGTATCAACGGAGTTTCAATTTATATAAACTTGTTTCGGAACACAGTGTTTTTCATGGCTTAAGCAATGAATTGCCCATATTGAATACTTCCAAATCAATTCGTAAAATTGTTACCATTCACGATGTTATTTTTAAAGTAAGACCTGACGATTATGCAATGATGGATCGAATGATTTATGATTTCAAAACAAAAAAGGCGATTAAAAATGCCCATCATATTGTGGCTATTAGTCAAAAGACAAAAGAAGATTTAATGGTGTATTACGGATGTGATCCAGACCATATCGGTGTTATATACCAAAATTGTGATCTCTTATTTTATGAAAGATGTACGATTGAATTCAGGTCTGCTATTCAATTGAAATATGGATTGCCGGTTGATTATTGGATTAGTGTTGGTAGTTTTAATGCAAGGAAAAATCAACTTAATTTAGTTTTGGCAATGAATCAAATTCCTGAGCATCAGCGAACACCTATATTATTTGTTGGTGAAGGAAATACTAAGAATAAGATCATAAAGTATATTCAAGAGTATAAGCTGGAAAAATGGTTTCAATTTGTCAAAGTGGAATCAAACCTGGAATTAGCGGCATTATATCAGGGTGCTGTAGGTTTAATTTATCCCAGTTTGTATGAAGGATTTGGAATACCAGCTATAGAAGCATTGGCGTCTGGTATACCTGTAATTGGGCATAAGGGATCAGCAGTTGAAGAAGCTGGTGGGCTTGCTGGGGTATTTATCGATATGGTGGATGCTGAAGAATTAGCTTATACCTTAATACAATTACCATCTGATTCTAACCGATTGGAACAGTTAAAAAGTAATGCAAAAATTCAATTGGCTAAATTTGAAAATAAACATTTGATGGGTCTACAACATGATGTTTATAAAAAACTAAATTCATGATTGGTTACCAACCTTAATTAAGCTTTTATTAAACTTTTTGAATTTTTTAAAGAAAAAACAGCAATATAAAAATTAAAAAACGAGGCCAATTTTCTCAAGAGATTTTCTAAACCTTTTATTTGTAATCGATTTGCTAACTTTTTTCACAAGGATAACATTTACTGAATCTTTTTTCTTTAAAATATTAGATAACTCTGTAATTTGTTCGTCTTTGTCATAGATTTCGGCTAATGCACGTTGTAGAACTTCAGCATTGGTTTTAGTAGACCCTGATAGTTCACCGATACGGCTTGTTAAATTGGTATTATTCGATTCTGCAAATTTAATATGTGCCTCTAAATCTTTAATTTTCGAAGTATTAAATTCATTCAAAGCATTACATTTATCCAGTTGTTCACTCAAACTGGTATTTATATCGTTTTTTTCTTTAAGCGCAGCATTAACATCAGAATATTGAAGGATCAAGGCTTTGTGTTTTTTCATAGGAACACAAGCTGTAATCGTAAACATTAAGACTAAAATTGGGATTGAATTTTTCATGTGGTTTATAGATTCGAAAAAATAAAATGAAACATATTATAAGAAATGGACATAAAAGGATTAAAATCCGAAACAAATATAACTATTTTTATTAAAAAGCAATTTTTTTGATAAAAGCTTCCAATTTATATTGAAATTTGTACCAAAAGGATACACATGTCATTAATCAAGACTTTTACCTGTCCACATTGTGGATATGAGGATAGTGGTAAATATTGTAGTAAATGTGGTTACAAATTGGAAAAAAAGCGACTTACAGTTTCCAATTTATTTGCTGCTACGGTTGATTTTTTTTATAATTTGGAAATTAAAAAATTTATTTTTACTTGTAAAAGTTTAACCTTCCGACCCATTCCATTTATTAATAGTTTTATTAACGGAGAGCGGCGCAATTGTTATCCCCCTATAAAATTTATGTTATTGAATGCAGGAATCAATTTGTTTGTTTATAATATGTTTAAAATAGACAAAATTGACCTTGATCAAGAAGACAGTGCGCTAGAATTGATGGATAGCCTGCCGCAAAGTGATGTTATGTTCAATAATATTGTGGATAATTATGGTCAGTTTTTAACCATTTTTATGATTCCCCTTTTTGTTCTTGCAAGTATGGTTGTTCATAAAAAATCATCGTATAATGCACCGGAAAGAGCAACAGCCATTATGTATTTATTTGGTCAATTTGTGTTGGTTCAAATTTTCTTAAATCTGATTGGTGGAATATTTAATCCATTTTTAATATTCAGATCTTATATCAGTGCAGGTTTGGGTATATTCATAGTTGTTTTATTGAATCTGAAATTTTTCAAAGAAAATTTAGTGAATACTATTTGGAAGTCTATTGCGATTATTCTATTTGTTTTTGGGGGTATGGTTGGCTTATTATATGTGATCAATATAATACTGCAATATTATTTTGATTAATTATATAATTCCGTAATCTAAGATCTAGATTAAAATTCAAATATTGTTTATTGAACAATTAAGAATTGATGAGATTATTGCATTAGTATAATCCTGTATATTGAGTTAGGATAGCTTTAATACAAAAATTAGATACAACCTTATCAGTACTAGTATTAAGTAGTATTAAGTCTACTAATATTATTTATTATTAATGCCCTATTTCATTTTCTTTATTCTGTTCTTGGTATTCGTGAAGCAGTTTTTGTTGAATATCAGGAGAAACCGGTGAATATTCATTCATCCGCATTGAAAATTTAGCTTTACCCTGAGTTAATGATCTTAAGGTTGAAGAATAATTATGCATTTCTGAAAGTGGAACGCGAGCTTTTATTTTTTGATAATGGCCGTCGGAATCCATACCCATAATAATGGCCCTTCGTGTTTGTAAATCACTCATGATATCACCCATAACATCATCTAAACATAGAATTTCTAAATCATATACGGGCTCCATGATTTGAGCAGCAGCATGTTGAAAAGATTCTTTAAAAGCCATAGTTCCTGCTATTTGGAAAGCCATATCATTGCTATCTACGGGATGCATTTTACCATCGAACACAGAAACCCTTATATTCGTACAATAAGATCCTGTTAATGGTCCTTCAATCATTTTGTGCATGATCCCTTTCTTGATTGCTGTAGCGAATTTGGTATCTATAGAACCACCAACGATACACCAATAGAATGCAAACTTGCCACCCCAATCTAAATTTTCGATTTCTTTATTGCGGACATTTAAGCCTGCCGGATCGCTCATGCCATCAAAATACGGCTCCACACGCATATGGACTTCTGCAAATTGGCCAGAGCCTCCGGATTGTTTTTTATGCCGATAGGAAGTATCAGAAGATTTAGTAATGGTTTCGAGGTAAGGTATTTTGGGTTTAATATAATCCATGACCAAGCCATTGAGTTTTTCGATGCGATATTTTAAGATATCGAGATGCATCTGACCCTGACCATGAATAATATTTTGTTTTAATCTCATGGATTGTTCAAGAATTAGTGTAGGATCTTCTTCCTGAATATCGTGGATGGCTTTTATTAATTTTTCAAGATCGTTTTTATTTTCTGCATGTATAGCTGCTCTGATTCTTGGTTCAGGAAATGGGATAGGTTCGATATCTACTTCATGACCTTTGGTGCATAAAGTATTATTGGTATGGCTATCCTTAAGTTTTACGACTGCACCGATATCTCCAGCGCACAATTCATTTACCGATTCTCTTATTTTTCCATTGGTAACGAAAAGTTGATTAATTCTTTCATGAGATCTATTGGCTGAATTGATTAATTCATCACCCGACTTAATTTTTCCTGAATAAACCTTAAAATAGGATACTTTACCGACCTTAGGTTCTGTGAAGGTTTTATATATAAAAAGTGTGGTTGGTCCATTTGGATCTATGGCAAGCTCACCTTGTAAGGTTTTCGCAGAAGGTCTGTCTGCAGGAGATGGGCATACATCATTAATGAATCCCATAATTCGACCCGTACCCATGTTTTTTAAAGCTGAACAGCAGAACACAGGAAAGATTTGCTGTTTAGCAATTCCTTTTCTCAAGCCATCGGCTAATTCGGACTCTTCTAATGTTCCGGTTTCAAAAAAATGTTCCATTAAGGTATCATCATTTTCAGCAGCGGCTTCCACAATTCTATTGTGCATTTCTTTAGCCCGACTTAATTCTGATGCTGGTATTTCTTTTTTAATGGGTTTTCCACCATCTGGACCAAATTCATACATGACCATTCTTAAAGCATCAATGATGGCATTGAAATTTTTTCCCTGATTGAGTGGATATTGGAAGGGGATTAATTTGGGTCCAAATCGAGCAATGGCTTGTTCCAAGGTTGTGTCAAAGTCCGCTTTTTCATGATCGCATTGATTGATGATGAACATTCCCGGCAATTGAAACTTTTCTTTGTATTCCCAGATTAATTCAGTTCCAACTTCTACACCATGTGCAGCATTTAACAACATAATACCCAGATCGGCTACTTTCATGGAAGAGAGGATTTCGCCGACAAAATCATCGGACCCGGGTGTATCTATAATATTGATTTTTGAGTCTTTCCAACTGACGTGCATTAATTTACTAAAGAGACTTCCCTTGCGTTCTTGCTCTATATCACTAAAGTCTGATACCGTATTGGCACCATCTATTGTCCCGCGCCTTGAGATGGCTTTTGCTTCATACAGCATGGATTCGATGATGGTTGTCTTGCCACTATGAGAATGACCGAGAAGGACAACATTTCTGATTTGTTTGGGATCTAGGCTCATTTTTGGATTCTATTTAATTGGTTAAAAATTGAATGCTTCAAGGTATGAAGAAACAATATATAAATAGAAAAATAAGTGGAACTATTTTTACAAAAATCAAATTTTCAGTATTGAATATAATATATCAATACTTTTTCAAAATTATTATTAATATTTTTATTTAAAATTTATAAATAACCAAATATTATTTTGAAATATTCAACTGTACAAAGGAACTTATAAAAACTCTAAATTCAGAACTCTTTGCCTTACGCAGTCTAGAAAAGCGATTGAAAAATTATTTTGGTGGTTCAAGATTCTGCAATAATATTAATTTTCGTTTAATTAATAACTTTTTGTTCTTTTTTCATGAAAAAAAAGAACCAAAAATTCTAGCCTGCCTGACTAGCCACGCAGGCAGGGCTGTAAGGTCTAAGCCTAAAATGATTCCATGAAACCTAAATTCAAAAAACTCGCCAATTGCCTTGTTTCTTTTGAATGGCTTAACACTTACTCAGCTCGCACTCCAATTCTTTTTATTATCATTCTGTTGAGCTCATACAGTTTTGAATTTTTAACGGTTTCATTCCATCATTTTTTAACGGCTTACCCCTTAAGGCCAGTCCAAATTTCTATGACTACATATTATTATCTATTATTTCTCGAATTTAATTTGCTAACTTGCTCATTGTAAGATCATATTTTAATCAATTGAGCAATGAGATCTGAATTTATTGTTTTTTAGTTTTATCCATTTCAATAACCATTGGAATTTGTTCCACTTTTAAATTTTTACCAATGATCTTGTGATCTTTATTGAGGACATACAATTCAGGGGTTATGTCAACGAAATATTTGGCATAGATAGATCTGTTGGTGGGGTCAGAAACATTGATCCAATCATGAATTTGATAATCACTGATAAATTTTTTCCATTCATCATCTTTAGCATTAATGGCGATAGCATACACTTCTACACCTTTTGATTTCCATTTTTTATAAAATTCCCTCAGTAAAGGCGTTTCGGCTTGGCAATGTTCACATTTTGTGTCATACATGAATACTATAGTGTAGTCAGATTGGAGTTCATAAATGGATTTTTTATTTCCATTAGGATCCGTGGAGATCACGTCAGGACCTATTTTAAATAAAAGGCTTGCTTCCATTTCCCAGGCTTTTTTCCGAATATCCGCTAGATCTTTTTCGTTATACCAATAAGCTAGTTCTTTGGTAAAGTAAGTATTAATAATATGCACAAAAACGGACTCTCCGCCCATGACGGCAGTCTTTGTGGGTTGATATTTTAACACGATCCAACTACTAATGAATTGGAACATTTCTTTATTGACCATTGATTTTTTGATAATGATATCTGCTTGTCTTATGATTGAATCCGGATGTTGAGGGGTTAACTCGGTAATAAATCGTTTTAATTTATTTACAATCACAGGGGTATACAAAAGGCGAGCATCATTTAGGTCTACATTATCCCAAAACGCACTTCTAAATTGTTCCAGTTGTTGGCTTTTTTCTTCGTCATTTTTTGCTTTTTTGTAAGCGCTTGCGTCGGGATTTTGTCCGGCTAATTTATATTTTGTAAAAAAAAGATTCGGATCATGTTTAGCTAAATCGCTTAAGTGTAATTTCCATGCTGTATTCAAGTTATTATAGACACTATCTATAGATTTTGAAATACCTTCATTATTAGGATGTTGTTCCAACACTTTTTTACAAGAATCCTGAATTTCCTCATGTCTTAATTGTAAGGTCAACGATTGATAGAGTAACTCATTATCCCTGGATCCTTGAATGTGCATATTAAATATCAAATCCTTGGTAGATGTGGTCATTGAAAAATGCTGATCTTTATCTATGATCATATGAAAATTCGTAAAATCCGGAAGTATGACATAGAAATATCCGGGTTTCAAGGGATGAAGTCTTTTGATTTCAAATCGACCCTCATTGCCTGTTATCAAAGTAGAATCTGCAATATAATTTTGATCAGCAAACACGCCAATGATTTTAACTTTTCCTTCCTTCATGCCATCCACTTTAAATTGGATATGGCAGCTATCTGTTTGAGCCATCATGGTCTGGCTAACCAACAAAACCGATAAAATAATAAGCTTTAAGTTCATGATGTAAAAATACTAAGAATACCTACATACTTTAGGTAATTACAATAATCGCCATGTTAATATTTTTATAATTTTACATAAGGGCAATTAAACTTTTTTTTTAAATTCCATAAATTGAAGTAGAACAAACTAATCGATATCCAAAAGTATTTAGTATGAAAAATGAACTACAAAAGACATTTCTGCCTTAACATAGTAATGCAACCTTATTAATTCGTTCAATCCATATTGTAGTCGAGTTTATTTTATTTAATGGGTTTTAAGATTAAAATTCAGCATTTTCAGATTTCAAAGTTAATTCTGTTTTATTTAAATAATGAATCATAACTTTTACCATAGTTTGACATTCAGTACACGTTTAGCACACGTATCTACACCTATTGGGTAGGTTTGATATTCTTTATCTAAAAGTTTAAGTCAGTGTAGTTCTTAAGAAGGAGCCTATTGTATTTTATTACATTTCATTTTTTACAAAGATTAATGATGCGCATGTATACTAGAGCTAATAGTAGTTAACTTAAATTACGCTGTTTCAATATTTGTTGAAAAATGTGTCACTGTTCATACCATTCAATTTACTTGATTTTTTGTCTATTAACACACAACTGAGCCAAATGAACAAATCAAGCTTATTATTGTGTTGGATGGATTTAAGAAATGTGCATTTTCAAGTAATCTATAATCCTGTTCTAAACATTGGAATTTTTTTGCAAAGTTTAATTCGTTTACATTGATTCTCATGAATTGAATCTATCATGGCATATCAATTCGATGTATCTTTTTTCAAAATTTACACTACAATAATGTAACCATAGCTGATATTTTTACGTTATGCTATTAATTTTAATGAATACAATGAAGAAGAATTATAAAAGTGCATTGATTGGTTTAGGCTTATTGTTTATTGTCGGCGCAGGTTTTACTTACGATAAATATTTTGAAATAGCTAAGAATATCGAGATATTCGCTAATGTATATAAAGAAATTAATGCCAATTATGTGGATGAGACGGATCCATCCAAATTAATGAAAGCAGGAATTGATGCCATGTTAAATACCCTCGATCCATTTACCAATTATATTTCAGAAGTTCAAATTGAGAATTATCGTTTGGCTATAGAAGGTAAATACAATGGTATTGGCGCCAGGGCCAAGAAAATTGGTGATTATGTTACTATAACTGAAGTGTATAAGGACTACCCGGCATTTAAAGCAGGTTTGCAGATAGGAGATCAGGTTTTAGCTGTCAATGGTCTGGATGCGAAAGGCAAGGATAGTGAAGATCTGTACCAGATCATGCGGGGAATGCCCAAAAGTGAGGTGCAAGTGACCATCATGAGACCTGGATCCAAAGAAAAGCTAAACTTGAAATTGGTGAGGGATGAAGTCAATATACCTAATGTGCCCTATTCAGGAATGGTCAATGAAAATATTGGGTACATCATTCTCAATACATTCACCGAAAATGCCGGAAAAAACGTTCAGGATGCCTTCAAAAAATTAAAAGCCGAAAATCCTGGTTTAAAGGGAATCATCTTTGATTTGAGAGAGAATGGTGGCGGATTGCTACATGAGGCAGTAAATGTTTGCAATACTTTCTTACCGCAGGGACAATTAATAGCCAGTACGAGAAGTAAGATTAGGGAAACGGATCAAAGTTACAAGACTAATTCCAATGCAGTAGATGAACAAATCCCACTGGTTATCCTAATCAACAAGAATTCAGCCTCTGCATCAGAGATCGTAAGCGGAACCATACAAGATTTGGATAGGGGTGTACTTATAGGTCAGATATCATACGGCAAGGGTTTGGTTCAAAACACCAAAGACGTAGGTTATAACGCTAAGGTTAAATTAACCATTTCTAAGTATTACATTCCATCCGGCCGGTGCATTCAGAGTTCAAAATACGAAAATGGGGTTAAAGTTCATCTCCCGGATTCATTAAGGTCCGCTTTTAAGACACGCAATGGACGGGTCGTATATGATGGAGGTGGTGTAGATCCAGATATAGAAATGAAGGAAGCCGATCATCCTGAGATTGTCCAAAAGATACTAGATCAGAACATGCTGTTTAACTATTGTACGGACTATAGTTTGAAAAATCCTCCACCGGCTGATCCAAAGACTTATCGATTTAATGAGGTAGAAGATTTTATTAATTACCTGAAGAAAAATCAATTTGATGATTTATCTCCCCTGGAATTGAAATTAAAAGAACTGGAAACAGAAGCCCAAAAATCAAAAACTAAGGAATTAGACCAGGAGATAGCAACCATCAAAAAGGATCTTAATGAGAAACAATGGCTAGACATTGAAGAGCATAAGGAATTATTGAGAAATTTAATAGAAGAAGAGTTGACAGGAAGGGTGTTTTATGAAGGAGGACGACTGTTATGTCGACTACAGCACGATCCACTTGTAAAGGAAGCCATTAGTGTGCTTAATAACACAGATCGATACCAATCCATACTAAAAGGATCTAAGAGCAAATAGTCTATGCCTTATTTATTGCACATAGAGACCTCAACCCATGTATGTTCTGTTGCAATATCGGATAATGAACAGATTTTAGGGTGCAAGGAGACATACGATGGCGACCATGTAAAACATTTGAACCCATTGATCAGAGGTGTTTTAGAGGAGACCCAATTGAATATCCAGCAATTATCAGGGGTGTCCATCAGTAATGGCCCGGGATCCTATACCTCATTAAGGGCTGGAATGGCTGCTGCAAAAGGAATTTGTTTTGCATTAGATATTCCTTTATTTCAGATTTCAACACTTGAAGCTTTGCACTATGGAGGTCGGGTAAGGATGGAAATCCCAGAATTGAAGCATTATATACCCATGTTGGATGCCAGAAGGGAAAATGTTTATTTGGGTCTGTACACTAAGCTGGGTGAGATGATGATACAGCCGCAGCTATTTAACATACAGGAGGATATCTTTTCGATGGTCCAAATATTAGCTACAGACACGTTGATTGTTGGAAATGGCGCACAGAAATGGTTTGGCAAGCATCCTGAGACCCAAGCCAGGGTATTAGATATTCAGTGTTCAGCTACTTTTTTAGCCATTCCTGCGTTTAACTTATACAGACAGGGGAGCAGCTCAGATTTAAATAGCTGTATTCCGGATTATATGAAAGATCCAAATATTACCACTCCTAAAGCAAAACAAAGCTAAGTCATTGAACTAAAGTTCACTAGCTTGGAGTTATATATACAACATTTATACATGTGAGGATATATGACAAAAAAATATTTAGGATTTATGAGTTTGGCACATTATTCGCTATTTCTTAATCGTTATTGCACATTTTATTAAATTCTGCGACATGAGGAATAAAAAAAACGAAACGATTACGCTCAAGAAAGGGGGCAAAGACATTCAGCTCGATTATGCCGACTTAAGAAAGGCCGTATTGGTCCTTCGCGCCGTCAACCATAAGTTACGACAAAGGGTCATTGATTTATTAGAAGAAAATGATAAGATGACGGTTACAGACATCTACATTAAATTGAGATTAGAGCAATCTGTCGCATCACAACACCTTGCTATTTTACGCAGAGCTGGCGTAGTGGCAACTGAACGACAAGGTAAGTTCATCTACTATTCACTAGATCGTGACCGTTTGAACCAAATTTCCAAGTTAGTTGAAGAACTAGCAGGTTAATTATTTCTTAAGCCAAACCACCTTATTTTATAGGAAAAACGCTTTACTTTGTATTACTTCGTATAGATGACCACATAACAAATATAAAAAATTTTTAATATTTGTTTGGAAATTCAAAATATCTTTAGATATTTGTGCTGTTAAGGTCAACTACGAAAATCAAAATAAGAAATTCCTGATGAAAAAAACTAAGGTATCGTTTAATGCGGTAAAGCTCGACTATTCGTGTGAGCTTATGAGGGCTTTGGCTCATCCTCTCCGCCTGCAAATTTTGGAATTTATTGACAAACAAGGTGTTGTCAATGTAAACAAGATTTACAATGCACTCAAAATTGAACAATCTGTGACGTCACAGCATTTGAGCATTTTAAAGCTTTCTGGAGTACTCCAGTCAGAAAAAGTAGGTAAATATGTACATTGTAAGATTAATTACGAGGTAGTACATCGTGCGGAGGTTGCAGTTAGAAACTTTTTGGGAAAGAATAAAAAATCAGCTTAAAGAGTATATTTTACTCCACGAGTTCATTTTTTATTGAATTGCTCCTGAATCATTAGATTCAGGAGTTTTTCCCGTTTCAGAATCAGCTTGTATTTCAACATTATTTTCTCTAGTCATTCCCAATTCATGCGAATGATGGCTTCTGTAATTAATAAAGAATAAGCAAATTCCAGAGAAAATCGAAGAATCGGCAATATTAAATACAGGTCTAAAAAATTCAAACGATTCGCCTCCATAAACAGGGACCCATTGAGGGAACGCACCTTCAAACATTGGAAAATAGAGCATATCCACTACACTACCCATTAAAAAGGGTGCATAACCGCCTTCTGGTGGGAAGAGTACTGCCTGACCGCCATGAAAAGGGGAAGCAGAAAATATCATTCCATAAAACGCACTATCTAAAATATTTCCAATCGCTCCAGCTAAAATGAGTGAAAATGAAATGATTAAAGCTACACGATCTTTTGATTTAATCATTTTGTGGAGGAGATAAAATAAAAACCCGACGGCAAGAATTCTAAATACGCTTAAAACTAGTTTTCCGGTGGCTCCACCCAGACTTAGACCAAAGGCCATGCCTTCATTTTCGACAAAATGTATTCTTGCCCAATTGAGACCAAAAAGAAGAAATTCTTCTCCTTGATGCATATGTGTCTTGACCCAAATTTTGGAACTTTGATCAATAATTAAAATCGAAAGTATGATTCCCAGACTTACGAGTAGGTAGATTTTTTGCTTCATCAGGGTTCAAAGGTAGAAAAAAAGCTGATTTGCCGGAAGCTTGTATTCATAAATTTAGATTAACTGAATAGTAATGCTTAGGTTTATCAACACCAGCTATGTGATATTTTCAGCATTGAATTAAACCATTGACCTTGTCATTTAAGTGTAAATATTGAAATGTCAAACAAGAAATTCAATAGCATTTTGTAAAAAAAAGGGTGCATGGTCACAAAATTAGCCTTAATGAATATTCCTTAAATTGTAATGTATTTAAACTATTTTCAATCACTAAGTATTAAATAAAAGAAATAATTTAAATTTTTAAAAATTGTATTTTAATGCTCAACTATTGCAACTCTTTGTCACATTTTAAGTTAATGAAAAACATATTTAGTATTTATATTTTAATCATGATATTAGATTGATCTATCATTGTTTTAATGAGTTGAAATTTGTAAAACTAATGATAAACTTTAACAAGCTTGATCATTTGTTAACATCAAGTAATAAAGATTTATTTAGAATGGATTTAAATCAGAAGTTAGTCCTAATTTAGAATTATCTTTACCTTATAAATTTACCAAACTTATGTCTACAGCACCTTTCTGTCATTTACATTGCCATACCCAATATTCATTGCTTGATGGCGCTACTGATATTTCTTCTATGATGGCAAAGGCAAAAGCAGATCACATGACCGCTGTAGCAATGACAGACCATGGAAATATGTTTGGTTGTTTTAGTTTTGTAAAAGAAGCCAAAAGTAAAGGCTTGAAACCCATTTTGGGTTGTGAATTTTATATGGTTAAAGATCGCCATAAACAGTCATTTCTCAAATCAGGTGGCGAAAAAGATGAGCGATTTCACCAACTGCTACTGGCTAAAAATCAAGAAGGTTATGAGAATTTGTCTAGGTTGTGTTCGTTGGGATTTATCGAAGGACTATATGGAAAATTTCCACGAATTGATAAGGAGCTTTTATTAAAATATCATAAAGGATTAATAGCAACTAGTTGTTGCATCGGTGCAGAAATTCCCCAAGCTATCATCAAAGGAAAATTAGATGAAGCCGAGAATTTATTGAAGTGGTGGTTGGATTTATTAGGTGAAGATTTCTACATAGAAATTCAAAGACAAGGAGGAAATAATGATTTGGATGACATGGGGATTAGTCAAGAACAAGTTAACCAGCACTTACTTCGCCTGGCTAAGAAATATAATGTAAAAGTAATTGCAACCAATGATGTTCATTATCTTGAAGAAGAAGATTCAGTGCCTCATGACATACTATTATGTGTGAATACGAATTCATTTGTTGAAGAAAAAAATAGATTTAAATTTTCGAGTTCAGAATATTTTTTTAAAACATCTGCACAAATGCAAGAACGATTTGCAGATGTTCCTGAAGCCATTGCACATACCCTGGAAATTGCAGATAAGTGTTTTGTCCCCAATTTGGAACGCGATATTTTATTACCCGCATTTCCGGTTCCAAAAGAATTTAGCGATCAAACCACGTACTTAAGACATTTGGTTTATGAAGGCGCTAAAGTGAGATATGGAATGATTGATGATAAACTTCGTTCAAGATTGGATTTCGAATTGGAGGTTATACTTAAAATGGGGTTTGCTGGTTATTTTTTGATTGTACAAGATTTTATTTTGGCAGCAAGAAAACTGGGCGTAAGTGTGGGCCCCGGACGGGGATCTGCTGCAGGATCTGCGGTAGCTTTTTGTTTAACCATAACGGATATCGATCCCATAAAATATAATTTGCTTTTTGAGCGGTTTTTGAATCCGGAACGTATCAGTATGCCCGATATAGATATTGATTTTGATGATAAGGGAAGAGATAAAGTCTTAGATTATGTTGTTAAAAAATATGGGCATAATCAGGTAGCTCAGATTGTAACTTTCGGAACCATGGCAGCTAAATCTTCCATAAGGGATGTGGCCCGGGTTAAACAATTGGATCTTGCTTCAGCAGGTAGATTGGCCAAATTAGTACCTGCGAAACCCGGCATTTATTTAAAAAATTTATTGGATCTGGAACAAAATATATCTGATGATTTAAGTCCAGAAGAAAAGGGAAACGTTCAGGAATTGAGACGTGTATTGCAGACTCCAGGATTGGAATCTGAAGTATTGATTACCGCAAAAAAATTAGAAGGGTCTGTACGAAATACGGGGGTTCATGCAGCAGGTGTTATTATTGCTCCTGAAGACATTATGAAATACTTACCTGTGAGTACTGCAAAGGATACGGACCTATGGGTAACACAAGTAGAAGGTAGCGTTATAGAGTATACCGGTATGTTAAAAATGGACTTTCTCGGACTGACCACATTAACAATTATAACGGATACGATAAATAATATTGTCAAGAGACATGGTGAAGCAGCGCGGATTCAACTTAAAGATATTCCATTGGATGATGAAAAGACATTAGAACTTTTCCAATTGGGGAATACGGTTGGTATATTCCAATTTGAATCTGATGGAATGCGAGGACATTTAAAGAATTTGAGACCGACAGGGATAGAAGACATTATTGCAATGAATGCTTTGTTTCGTCCCGGGCCTATGGAATACATTGAAGATTTTATTGAGAAGCGACACCATAGAAGACCTGTTGTATATCCCCATGTCTGGATGGAAGATATATTAAAGCCCACATATGGCATTATGGTTTATCAGGAACAAATCATGCAGGCTGCTCAAATTATGGCGAATTATAGTTTAGGTGAAGCTGATATTTTAAGACGAGCCATGGGTAAGAAGAAGAAAGAAGAGATGGATAAACAAAGATCTCTATTCACTGAGCGGGCTATGGATAAAGGCATAGAAGAGAATCAGGCTAAGGAAATCTTTGACGTCATGGCCAAATTTGCTTCTTATGGTTTTAACCGATCTCATGCGGCTGCATATTCAGTACTAGCCTTTCAAACGGGATATCTGAAAGCACATTATCCGGCAGAATTTATGGCGGCTGTATTGACTGCAAATAAAAACAATTTAGAGGATTTAAGAAGTTATTTGAATGAATGTAAGATGATGCGGGTTACTGTATTGGGTCCTGATATTAATGAAAGTGAATTGGACTTTACAGTAAATTCAAAAGGGGAAATTCGTTTTGGATTATCAGCATTAAAAGGAATTGGTGAAGGTCCGGTAGAAGATTTGTTGGAGAACAGAACACAGAAGGGACCTTTCGTAGATTTTCTTGATATGGTCAAGCGATTAAGTTCAAAAAGTTTTAATAAAAAAGTAATAGAAAGTTGTGTATACGGTGGTGCCTTTGATCGATTTGAAGGAATGCATAGGGCACAATATTTTGCGCCTTATGATAAATATGAGACTTATATTGAGTTTATGTTGAAGTGGGGATTACAGTATCATCATTCGAATAATAATTCGATGGGTTCATTGTTTGGTGCACTTGAAGAAGAAGAAGTTAAAGCACCATTGGCACCCATTTGTGAGCCCTGGAACATGATACAATTATTGAATTATGAAGTTGAAGTTGCGGGAATTTATTTAAGCGCTCACCCTTTAGATGATTATCGCAGAGAGATCAAATATGGAGCTAGTTGCAGTATTGATCAAATAGATAAATATAAAAAACCGGAACTGCGAAATGTTAAAATAAGATTATGTGGCATTATAACTGAAGTTCAACATAGAACCAATCAAAAAGGTGAGGGATATGGATCATTCACACTGCAGGATTATCATGGTTCGATTACCATGTATTTATATAAAGAGCAATATAGAAATCATAAAAATTTATTAGAAGTAGGAACGACATTGATGGTAGAAGGTACATACGAATTAGATACCTGGAGGCAATCTGATGAATGGAAGTATAGAGTACAGACCATTATGCTATTGTCATCCACATTAGAATATATTACCAAGAAAATGTCTTTATACTTAAACATTGCCCATTTATCCGACGAGACTATTCGACGAATAGATCAAACCTGTAAGAAGAATAAGGGGCATCAGATTTTGAAATTTGTTGTGTTGGATACAGAGCAGGAAATTAGTCTAACGTTCGTAGGATTGAAGAAAAAAGTCAATGTGTGCAATGAATTATTAGCAGACCTTGAAGACATTGGATTGCATTATAAATTGAATTAAAAAACAAACTGTATATACAGTAACATTTAACTGATTATAAAATCAAAAATGCAAATCTATTCTAAGTGATTAGTCATGAATCTACTTGAAAAGAAATTAACAGATTTTTTACGCCACAGTAATCGTCTGATCTAAATATACATCTTGTATGGTATTAAGGATTTCAATACCTTGAGCAAATGGTTTTTGGAAGGCTTTGCGACCAGAAATTAATCCCATTCCTCCTGCTCTTTTATTGATTACTGCTGTGGTTACAGCTTCTTGAAGATCAGTAGCTCCTTTCGACTCTCCACCTGAATTGATCAAACCCGATCTTCCCATATAGCAGTTGATCACTTGATATCGACACAGGTCTATTGGATGATCAGAAGATAATTCTGAATACATTTTAGGGTTTAATTTTCCATACGAAGAGCCACCCATATTTAAGGCTTCATAACCCCGATTAATAGTGGGGAGTTTTTGTTTGATGATATCGGCTTGAATGGTTACTCCAAGGTGATTGGCCTGACCGGTCAAGTCAGCTGAAGTATGATAATCTACACCATCTTTTTTAAATGCTGAATTGCGAATGTAACACCAAAGGACTGTGGTCATTCCTAATTCATGGGCGTAATCAAAAGCTTTGGCTATTTCTACAATTTGCCTACCGCTTTCTTCTGATCCGAAATAAATGGTAGCCCCAACTCCTACTGCTCCCATGTCCCATGCATTTTTAATGGTACCAAAAAGTATTTGGTCCGCCTTATTTGGATAGGTTAATAATTCATTATGATTGACTTTGACGATAAAAGGAATATGATGCGCGTATTTTCGTGCTACTGAGGCAAGCACACCATATGTCGAAGCAACGGCATTACATCCCCCTTCGATAGATAATTTTACTATATTTTCAGGATCAAAATACATAGGATTTGGCGCAAAAGAAGCACCTGCGCTATGCTCAATTCCCTGATCAACTGGAAGTATAGAAACATATCCCGTACCAGCTAATCTCCCGTGATTGATAATGGATTGTATACTTCCGAGTGTTCGAATACTTCTATTGGATGGAATCCAGATTTTATCTACGGAATCCTTTGCCGGTAAATGCAAGTGTGATTTATCGATTGTTTTACACTGGTGATCCAAAAGAAATGATGCCTGATCCCCTAGTAAATTATGTATTTGTTGATTTGCCATTTTTTTTTTAATTATAATAATTATAATTCAGAAAAGCCTGAAGTAGGTAAGATAGTTTCAAAGTATTAACGAAAATTTTATTTTTTTCTTTCAATAACTACAACACCATCTGCCATAAATTTCATTTCTTCTTCTGGTTGGGTAATTGCTTCAATTTCAGCACTGGATTTGCCTTCATCTTCTGCATAATGTTTTAATTCATCAACAGAAGTTACTTGTTTGAAGGCTTTTCCCCGAACGATAACTCGACTTGATGATAAGTCTTTAGGTACAAAAAAGCCATAATCAGCAAATTTAACAAAGAGACCTGTTGAATCAGAGGGTGATTGACTAAGCATCATCCAGCATCCTTTCGCCTGGCAAACTCCGGTAACATAGCCATTAACTGCACACATAATTGAGTCATTGGTTTTTAAGGAGGCCAATACATCATTAACACTTAAAGCACCGGATACATCAATAGAATCTCCAAAAACTTCCGGAGTATAAGTAGTATTAGTTAATTCATTGGAAGAAGCAATTTCTTTGTTATTTTGTTTGCAGCTTATGGTCAATAATAGAAGGAAGGCTAATAAATTGGTTTTCATGAATAATTGTTTTGTTTTAGCAAAGATATAGCTACTCAAACATATAATAAAATGATCTTTAGTGTTGTTTAATAGATATCGTTTTCGGAACAAAATCCAATCCATCATCGAATTAGAACATGACTGGATTTTCTGATTAATTGGTATTCATTTTTAGGAAAAAAAATATCCAAGGATAAAGATACTTTTACCATCTTTTTACAAAAAAACTTAAATATGCACAAACTGCTTAGTTTAATATTTATAGTATTGATAATGAGTGAATTATCAGGTCAAAATTGTGTCCGGGGCAATTGCGTTAATGGATTCGGAACCATTACATTTAGCAATAATGCCCGCTATACAGGTGAATTTAGAGGTGGTAAAATGGAAGGTCGTGGCCTTTTTTATTATTCTAACGGAAACAAATATATTGGGCAATGGAAAGGCGGATTAAGACATGGGGAAGGCAAACTTGTTAAAAAAGATGGAAATATCTACACAGGTAATTTTATCAATGATAAAATTCAAGGACAAGGAACTATGAACTATAGTTCCGGTGACCGGTATGTTGGGCAATGGAATAAGGAACAAGTGAATGGTAAAGGAAACTACTATTTTAAAAATGGAGATCGGTATGAAGGAAACTTTCTGAACGGTCAATTTGAGGGAGAAGGTAGTTTTTTCTATTCTGATGGTTCAAACTACAAAGGTTCATGGAAGGCTTCTCAACGTTCGGGGTATGGAGAATACAATGATGGCAAGGGTAAGACTTATTCAGGCCAATGGCTAGCAGACAAGGCAGTTAAAGTTATCGTTGACGATTTAGCTGATTTGGAAGAGGAGGAAGTAAAGGATACTGTTGTAACCAAACCAGTTGTTAAAGAAGAAGGAAAGGTAAATGTTGTCCAGGTCTGCGATGAAAAATTACCTAATTGCAATACCAGTTTTTGTAGATCAGGTCGCGGTATTCTAGATTATGCTGACGGCTCAAAATATGTTGGAGAATTTGTTAATGGCGATCCAAAAGGAAAAGGAATTTGTTATTATGCAAATGGTGATCGTTACGAAGGATATTGGGACAACCACGCTCCTCATGGCGAGGGAACCATGTTTTTTAAATCCGGATTGGTATATGGTGCTATGTGGAATCATGGTCAATCCACAAAACAATTATTAAGTAAACAGGAATTTGTCTTTAATGATAAAATCCAGGTTGATAAAAATAAAGAAGTTAAGATTTGGAGTGTCATCGTAGGTATTTCAAAATACGAGCATATGCCTTCCTTAAAATATGCGGATGATGATGCCTATAGAATCTATGCTTTTCTAAAAAGCCCTGAAGGTGGTGCATTACCGGACAATCAAATTAAAATATTGGTCGATGAGGATGCTACACGAAACAATATTCTAAAAGCGATGAATGATTTGTTTATGCGGGCTGATGAGAATGATGTGGTTATGTTATACTACAGCGGTCATGGATTGGAAGGTACTTTTATTCCGATAGATTATGACGGATTTGATCATGCTTTACAACATGATGAAGTAAAAGAAATGTTTAATAAAAGTAAGGCCAAACACAAGGTTTGTTATGCAGATGCATGTCATTCTGGTAGTTTGTTAGCTGCAAAAAGCCCATTTTCTTCCTCATTGATGTATTTCTATGAAGATCTGGACAAAGCTAGTGGTGGCACTGCATTTATGATGTCATCAAAAAGCAAGGAATACAGCTTGGAAGATGGTGGTTTGAGGCAAGGTATTTTTTCTCATTTTTTAATTAGAGGTTTAAAAGGTGAAGCTGATAAAGATCATAATTTGACCATTACCATATCGGAATTATTTAATTATGTTTATTCAAACGTCAGAGATTATACAGGACAGGCGCAAACACCTTTAATTGCAGGTGATTATAATGAGCAAATGCCAGTTGGCTTTTGCAGAGTTGAAAAATAATATCAAAAAAGGGTAGTATAATCGGGTATTTTAGAATTTTTATACCTGAAAAGTAAATTTGGATCGGGATTTGAGAGGTTAAAATTAAGATGAAGGCAATCATTCCTGTTGCAGGTGCTGGGACAAAGCTTAGACCATTTACTTTTACCCAACCTAAACCATTGATTCCAGTGGCTGGCAAGCCTATTATTGCATTTATATTGGATCAAATGATTCAATCCGGTGTAACAGAATTTATTTTTGTAATAGGTTATCTTGGAGATAAAATCAAAATCTATTTAGACGAACACTATCCTCATATTCACAAGGAGTATGTAGTACAGGGAGAAAGAATGGGATTAGGACATGCTATCTATACCTGTCAATTTTTAATTCAAGACTCTGAGGAAGTATTAATTCAATTAGGAGATACGATCCTTGACCTTGATTTCAAAGTGTTTATGAATTCCAGGAAGAATACTCTGGCAGTTCGGAAAGTCAGTGATCCAAGAGCGTTCGGGGTTGTAGAATTGGATGATCAAGGATTGGTTAAAAGATTGGTTGAAAAACCACAAATTCCAAAATCTAATTTAGCTATAGTAGGCTTATATAAGATCTGTGATTTTAGTCAATTGATCAAAGCATTACAGTACAATATTGACCATAATTTTAAAACCAGAGGAGAATTTCACTTAACGGATGGGTTGATGAGAATGTTGGAATGGGGAAATCATTTTGAAGTGATGGAAGTGAAGAATTGGTTTGATTGTGGAAAGAAGGATATCCTTCTGGAGACGAATGCGACAATGTTAGAAAGGCAAACTCAAAATCCAGTCCATCATAATGCGGAACATTCGATAATTATAGAACCTTGCCATATTGGAAAAAATTGTCAAATCAAGCATTCGATCATTGGTCCCTATGTGACTTTGGGAGATGATACACAAATTGATAATGCCATTATTAAGAATGCTATAATTGGAAATTTTACTATTCTTGATAATGTAGTTATTCAGAATTCGATTATTGGAAATGATGCCATTATAAAGGGCAGGTATCAAAGTTTTAATATTGGAGACAATACTGAAATTGATATGGTATAAATAATCTCTATTTATATAATTTCAAATGCAACTTGATAATAATTATTTACAGCTCCAATTAATTGGGTCTTCAAATAAAAACTATCCTGAATCATTTTAAAAGCAAAAAATTCATGATTCGGAACATTAAATTCATCAAATAGAAGTATATCCCCTTTTTTTAAATAGGGATATAACATAGCCATGGAATACAGTGTTGAGCTAAATAAATCGGCATCAAAATGAATGATTTTTTGTTTGCTTAATTCCGACTTATGTTGTTCTATAAATACAGGTAAGGTATCCTGAAATAGACCTTTATAAAAAGCAACTCTGGAATCATTTAATTCAGGGATAACAGCATGCATTTCTCCTTTATCATAATACATTCCCCATTGTTCCGGTAAGCCTTCAAAAGTATCAAATCCAAATAGACGGGTATCTGCGTTTTTTAAATGACTGGCCCACCATTTAAATGAATGACCTTCAAACACGCCCAATTCAATATAACACAGATTAACATCTGTTAAGGATTTTGAGCTAGCAATGTATTCAAATAATTGAAGGCGTTTGTTGTAATTTCTTGTTAAAGTAAAAAAGTCATTAAAAGGAATTTTTGAATGTTGAGTAGCCGCCCATTTAGAAAGAGCTAAGGTATTTGATAAAAACAATAGTGGTTTTTGTAAAAATCCAAACAAAACATGTGGTCGAAAAAGAATGGTGAATCCTTTGAGTATCGCATTTAATTTGATAATAAAAAATTTCATGTTGAATCGGTATAATGTGGTTTTGGACTGGTTTATGAAAGGGAGTCACTAATAAGCGCGAACATCATTTTTTTCCATATAATTGATAAATGCTGTATTTACTATTTTATTTCCCCCTTGTGTAGGATAATGTCCAGAAAAATACCAGTCACCTTTGTGATTTGGACATGCTTTATGTAATCCTTCCAAAGTTTGAAAAATAATTTCAACATCTATATTCAGATCTTTTGGTTTTAGCATTTGACCAATTTTTAAATTAATTTCATCATAAGTAAATAGATCATATAATGCTATTAATTCATTTTTCATTAATTCTATGGGTGCATCTACTTGTGCCAAACACTTTTCATAAGTTTCTTCAAGTAAATGATCGTTATTGGTATCATGAAGTAATTCAACCATTGCTTTAAAGGCAATGAATTTACCCAGTTGTGACATATCAATACCATAACAATCAGGATACCTGATTTGAGGGGCTGAAGATAAGATGATAATTTTTTTAGGATTCAGAGTAGAAAGAATTCTAACAATACTATCTCTTAGTGTTGTACCCCGAACGACCGAATCATCCAGAACAACAAGCGTATCGATATGATCATTGACGATGCCGTAAGTAACATCATAAACATGTGAAACCAAACTGCCTCTAATTTGATCATTGGCAATAAAAGTTCTCATTTTATCATCTTTTACCACGAGTTTTTCAATTCGTGGTTTTACAGATAATATCCTTGTAATTTCTTCAAATGAAGCATTGGGATTGAGATTTTTAATTTTGTTGGCCTTTTGTTCGTTAAGGTATTCATGCAATCTTTCAGTCAAGCCATAAAAAGCAGTTTCTGATGTATTTGGAATAAAAGAGAATACGGTGTTTTCAAAATCACCCTGGATGGCTTTAATAACGCTTGGAACCAATTGTCTTCCCAGGTTTTTTCTTTCCTGATAAATATCAAAATCATTACCACGAGAAAAATAAATACGTTCAAAAGAGCAGGACAATTTTTCTTTTGGTTCGAGGCATAGTTCTTCAGAGACTTTGCCATGATGTTTAATAATTAAGGCATTGCCCGGCTTAATTTCTCTGATATCTTCAAGATCTAAATTAAAAGCGGTTTGAAGCGCAGGTCTTTCAGAAGCCATGGCTACGATCTCATCATCATAATAATAGAAAGCTGGTCTAATGCCATTGGGATCTCTTAAAATGAAGGCATCACCATGACCTATCATTCCTGCCATTACATATCCACCATCAAATTTCTTAGCCGCTTTTTTAAGCACCCGACTGATATCTAAATGATCAAAAATCAAGGGATTGATTTCAAGCTGATTAAAACCTTCGGGTTTGTACCAATTAAAAAGATGCTGGACCTCTTCATCCAGAAAGTGCCCTATTTTTTCAAGAACGGTTATGGTATCAGATTTAAGTTTAGGATATTGACCCAGACTTACCAGTTTATCGAAAAGCTCTTCGATATTGGTTAAATTGAAATTCCCTGCTAAAACTAAATTACGGCTTATCCAATTGTTTTCGCGGATGAAAGGGTGGACGGTTTCAATGCTGTTGTCCCCATGAGTCCCATAGCGCAAGTGACCTAATAATACCTCTCCTGTGAATGGTTTATTATTTTTAAGCCAGGTTGGATCATTGAGTTGGTCTGAATCCAGATCTTTAAAATGAGAGTAAACGCCATCAAAGAGCGCTTGTAGATAATTAGGAGCATTACTTCTTCGTCTGGATATATATTTTTCGCCTGGTGTTATATTTAATTTTATGGTAGCCATACCAGCACCATCCTGACCCCTATTGCGTTGTTTTTGCATCAGGAGCTGGAGTTTTTGTAAGCCATAGAAAGCACTACCGTACTTTTCATGGTAATAATCAAGTGGTTTTAATAATCTAATAAATGCTAAACCGCACTCGTGCTGTATCTGGTCGCTCATGGTTTAAAAGCTAGTTACAAAGATAAATGAATCATTTCATCCAACAAAATCATATAGAGAAGACTTTTTAACGTGGAATTGTTTAATAATTATCAGGTTAAAACGTATTTAATAGGCATACTTGAACAATTTTTAAAAATAAGCGTATCTAATGAATCTGAACATGTCAATTGAAATTACCTTTGTTCGGGGAAGTTATATAGCGCTATAGTGTTATTAAATGAACTAAAATTGAAATTTGAGCATAGATTTAATGCTTTGAATAACCCAAATTTATTTTCTTTAAAAATATTGATTTAGTACAAAATGGCTGATTTAATCAAACTTTTGCCAGATGGAGTTGTGAACCAGATTGCTGCGGGTGAAGTTATTCAAAGACCAGCTTCTGTAGTCAAAGAGTTAATGGATAATGCCATTGACTCCGGTGCATCTGAAATTAAATTAGTGGTTAAGGATGCTGGTAAATCAATGATTCAAATTTCTGACAATGGTTGTGGAATGTCTGTTACTGATGTAAGAATGTCATTCGAACGACACGCCACTTCAAAGATTAGACAAGCATCAGATCTATTTGATATACAAACTATGGGTTTCAGGGGTGAAGCTCTGGCATCGATTGCTTCTGTGGCTCAAGTGGACATGCGTTCCAAGCGACATAGTGATACTATAGGAACCAAAATAGTAGTCGCAGATTCAAAGGTAAAGTCCCAAGAACCTTGTGCTTGTCCATCCGGAACTCAAATTCAAGTTCAACATCTATTTTATAATGTACCGGCTCGGAGGAAATTTCTTAAATCGGATACGGTAGAGTTAAGACATATTCATGATGAATTTATAAATCAGGCCATTGCCCATCCTGAAATAAAGTTTATTTTTATTCAACAGGAGAATGAAATTTATCATCTAACACCGGGTAGTTTAAAAAATAGAATTGTTTCCATATTTGGGAAAAAATATCAGGAAGAATTAATACCATTAGAACAAGACACTGATGTTGTGCGAATATCTGGGTTTATAGGTAAGCCTGGTATCGCTAAGAAAGTCAGAGGTGAACAACTATTATTTGTAAATAGACGATTTATTAAAAGTCCCTATTTAAATCACGCGGTGATATCATCTTACCAAGAAATCATTGACCCACATTATTTCCCTTTTTTTATACTTTTTTTAAATTTAGATCCCACAAAAATTGATATTAATGTTCATCCCACAAAACACGAAATAAAATTTGATGATGAACGAGTTGTTTATAATTTTTTAAGAATATCTGTTAAATATGCCTTAGGTTCCCACACCATTTCACCACAACTTGATTTTGAAAATGCCAATCCAGGCATAGATAATATGTTTCAATCTAATCCTACCCATTCCAAGCAAATACAGGGTTCAATTTATGAAAAGCCAATGAATATGGCACATTGGAAACAACTAACAATGCCTGAGGTGTCAAGAAATATAATTGAACAAAGGGAGTCAACATTATTTAACCCAAGCAATAGGGAAGTAGAAAACCAGGAATTTTTGAATGATGCTGTTGAAACCGAAGATCATCATCCAATCCAGATCCATCAAAAATACATACTCATTCAAACTCGTAAAGGGATCATGTTTATTGACCAGCAATCAGCGCATGAACGAGTTTTATATGAATATTATAAAAAAGCCATAGGAGATCTTCCTCAAATAACTCAAAGGTTGTTATTTCCTCAAACACTACACCTGAACACACAAGATGCTATGTTGCTCAAACCACTTTTATCATCTTTTCATCAATTGGGTTTTGAAATAGAAGAATTTGGATCAGATTCATTTATCATACATGGTATGCCTATGTTATTGGATGGAAAATTTAACGAAACTGAATTTATACATCAAGTTTTAGATCAGTACAAATTGAATTTAGAATTTCAATTGGGTGTGAATGAAAATATTTCGAGATCATTAGCCAAAAGCAGTTGCATAAAGGTTGGTAAAACTTTAACTGAATTAGAAATGAAGACCCTGATTGAGCAACTTTTTGAATGTGAAAATCCATACAAAAGTGCCAACGGAAAGACATGTTTTTATATATTAACGATGGACGAATTAGCTAAAAAATTAAATTAAAAAATGAATGATACCAATTACTGAAGCTGTAAAACACTTATTGATCATCAACATACTTATGTTTCTCGGAACAAATACATTTATGGGGGATGAACAAAGATTAATTTTAGCATTGTTTTCTCCTGAAAGTGTTTTTTTTAGGCCTTGGCAAATTGTAACACATATGTTTATGCATGGAAACTTTGAGCACCTAATGTTTAATATGTTAGCCTTGTTTTTTATTGGACCAATGATGGAAAACTATCTGGGAACCAAACGTTTTTTAAGTTACTTTTTTATATGTGGACTTGGCGGAGCTTTTCTGCACCTGGCGATCAAATGGTATGTTATTCATATTACTGGAGATGACAGTATGGTGAATGTTCCTGCTTTAGGGGCTTCAGGAGCTATCAATGGGTTGTTTATAGGACTGGCCTATTTATTTCCAAATTTAGAAATGTATTTAATGTTTATACCGATTCCAATTAAAGCCAAATACATAGCCTTTTTTGCAATAGCAATAGATTTAATTGGAGGGCTTAGTGGATATCAATCAGGTATTGCACATTTTGCCCATTTAGGTGGTGCGTTATTTGGATTTTTATTTTTAAAATCGTGGAAAAGAAATTGAATTTAAATGTTTTCTGAAATTATAAAAGATGTAAAATATCAGATACGAATAGGAGGGCCATGGGTCAGGATTATTTTATTATGCGCTGCCGTTTTTTTTATAGTTAATATCATCAAATCCTATTTTATTTTTAGTCAACAAGGATTAAATACGAATGAATATCAAACCATTTTAAAGTACATCGTATTATCCTCTTCGATTTGGCATAATTTTATTTTTCCATGGGTATGGATTACTCATTTATTTGTACACGAAGGATTATTTCATTTTATTTGGAATATGGTAGCGTTGTATTGGTTTGGGCTAATAGTTGAAGATTTTATTGGAAGGAGGGCTGCATTAATTATTTTTTTCGAAGGAGGAATTGTTGGTGGAATCTTTTTTTTGTTGTCTTGTCAAGTGATTCCCTGGTACCAAAATCAGGGTTCCCATATTACTGCATATGGAGCATCTGCAGGTATTATGGCCTTACTATTTGCAGCTGCCAAAATTTCACCAAATTATAATATTCGTTTATTACTTATTGGAAATGTTCCTATTAAATATCTTGCCCTAGTATTATTGGTTTTAGATCTTTTGTTTATGAGTCAAGAGAATACAGGGGGGCATATTGCTCATATTGGAGGAGCATTATTTGGATATCTGTATATTTTTTTATTAAGAAAAGGTATTTCATTAGATCCTGGAAAATTAATTGTTCCTAAGTTAAATTCACCTAAGACGTCGACATATCAACAAAAAAAACAACATTCTAAGAAAGTGCCAATAGTTGCCAATGACAATAAAGAAGAAAGGTTGAATCAAATATTAGAAAAAATAAAAAGAGAAGGTATTGAAGTACTTACAGCAGAGGAGAAATATTTTTTAGAAGAAATGAGTAAGCACTAATTATGGTATTTTTTTTAGCGATTAATATTGTGTGGGCCATATGTTGTGTGGTTTTATATTTAGTTGTTGGAGTTGATCCCAGGTCATTTTGGATTTTTTCAATATCCAGTTTATTGGTTCCTGCCAGTTTTTTTATTAATTTAATGTTTGTCATATTTTGGATTTTTTTTAAGTGGCGAAATGCATGGATTTCCTTTATTTTGTTATTATTTTCCTTTAATTATTTGAATAAATTTATTGCGTTTAATGATTCAAACAATCAAGGTAAATGTAAAAGCAGTGCCATTACTGTAATGAGTTATAATGTTTATGGTTTGAAAAACTTAAAGGATACCATAGATCAAAGTCAACTCACCAATAAGCAACAGTTTACTTCATTTTTAAGAAAAACAAATCCTGATGTATTGTGTGTACAAGAGGATAATTTGTTTGCTGATGGTGTGATTAATAAAACAGGACTATTTCCCTATTTTCATTATTTAATTAATCATGGTGCTGCCATTTATTCTAAACACCCGATATTAGATAACGGCCAGGTTGATTTTGGCACAAAAACCAATAGTTGTTTATGGGCGGATTTATTAATAGATGGAAAAAAACTTAGAATATATAGTGTGCATTTGCAGTCGAATCGAATTTCATCAGAAATTGAAAGACTTGCAGATAACGATGTAGAAATAAATGAACAAAATTTAAATGTGATCCGACGGATGATGGTTAAATACCGTAGAATGTCCATTCGTAGAGCGGAGCAAGCCATCCAGGTTAAAAATCATGCAGCGAATTCACCTTTTCCTGTGATTATAGCAGGTGATTTCAACGACACGCCCTATTCATATGCATATGAACAATTGACTGAAAAGAGGAAGGATAGTTTTTTAGAATGTGGAAAGGGCATTGGCAGTACTTTTGTTGGCGCTTTGCCTGGATTAAGGATAGATTTTGTTTTGGCGGACGAGAAGAAGATTGAATTTTGTTTTCATCGCGTTATGCAAACCACCTTTTCAGATCATAATCCTGTATTTACAAGTTTGTATTTAAAATATTGAAAATTATAAGGATTAAAAACATTTAAAGCATCCAATATGGTAATTGAATGCTTTAAATATTGAAATTCGTTATTCAGGGAAAACTTATAGTGTTATTAAGCTGGTCTGGAGCCAGTGTAGGATATTTCATTCATTATTTAACATGTTCAAAGGTAAGTGGGTGCCTGCAAAAGTGCTAATACTTTCGTACTAACGCAGGGAACTTTTAAACGAGCGTATGATTTTGGGTCAAAATCAAGCATTTTAGACCTTATAAAAAGACCTAAATGTTATAAGTTCTTGGAGTGATACATGATGAAAACGTTAAATCTGATGTACGGGTAAGCCTGAAAGTCTAACTCAGGAACGTAGGAAAGCATAAATAAGGGAGAATTTAGCGTTAAACCGTTTTTTAATCATTTGGACAAGCTTAATAGAATTGGCAATGATTTAGTTTTTATAGATTTGTCCATACTTATGCGTTATGATTAGAATTATTGTGGTTTCTTATATTTTGATATTATTCAACTTTAACATTGGAAGATGTCAATCCTTGTTAACCCCGTTTGAATTAGATTCCAATAAGACCGCAACTTATCAGGAATGTATCGATTTTTATAAGACATTGGCCAGAAAATCAAGTATGATCCATGTTCTTTCCGGAGGACCTTCAGATGTAAGTTTTCCCATTCATATTGTAGTGATAGATAAAGATGGCTTAACAGATCCAAAAGACATTAGAAAGAAAAAACGATCTATAATTTTAATCAATAATGGGATCCATCCTGGTGAGCCAGAAGGAATAGACGCAAGCATGATTTTTGCCCGTAAAATGGTTTTGGACAAAGCTAATCTAGCATACATGAATAAGGTTTCTTTAATTATCATTCCGATTTATAATATCGGGGGAAGTTTATTAAGAAATAGCACCAGCCGGGTTAATCAAAATGGACCTATGGCATATGGATTCAGAGGTAATAGACAAAATCTGGACTTAAATAGAGATTTTATAAAATGCGACAGTAAAAATGCAAAGACCTTTTCTAATATATTCAACCAATGGAATCCTGATATATTGATCGATAATCATACTTCTGATGGAGCTGATTATACCTATAATATTACTTTGCTCGCTAGTCAAAAAAATAAGCTGAATGTAATTTTGGGAGATTATATGTATAATAAATTTATTCCATCCATTTATGCTTCAATGAATTTATTGAATGAACCTTTAGTTCCCTATGTAAATGTTGAAGATATTCCGGATCATGGGATTTATGATTTTATGGATAGTCCAAGATTTTCTTCTGGATATGCTGCAATACACAATAGTTTCGCATTTATGATCGAAACGCATATGCTTAAGTCCTATCATTTAAGGGTCAAAGCAACAATAACCCTGATGCGACAATTTATGTATTATGCATCAACGCATGCTCAGGAAATCATAGATGCCAGAGCTGATGCATTTAAATATGATAAACATTTAAAGGTCTTTCCAATTTCATGGAAATTTGATGAGACACAACATGATTCAATATGGTTTAATGGATATGAGGCAGAGTATAAGCCGAGTCAAATTCATTCTTCGAATAGATTGATATATAATCGTTCAAGACCTTTTGTCAAGAAAATTCCTTTTTACAATAAATATGTTCCCCAGATTAAAGTTGAAAAACCAAAATTTTATATTATACCGCAATCTTATGATCGGGTGATTGAACTATTGAAAATAAATGGTGTCAAAATGACAAAATTGAATGTTGATACAATGATTTTTGGGTCATTTTATAAGATACTTCATTATAAAACAACTGATTTACCATACGAAAATCATTATTTGCATACGAAGATCGAAGTAGAGAAAATAAACATGAAGTATCCCTATTTCAAAGGTGATTATTTAATCCATACGGATCAAAATAATATTCGTTTTATCATAGAAACTTTGGAGCCCCAAGCACCAGATTCTTATTTTGCCTGGAATTATTTTGATGGTATATTAATGCGTAAAGAATATTTTTCTGACTACCTTTTTGAAGATAAGGCATATCAATTATTGGAAGAAAATGCTGAACTTCGAATCTTATTTAATCAGTATATTAATTCAGATAGTTTGAGTACCAAAAATCTTTCAGACCGATTAGAATTTATATATAATCATTCTGTTTATTGTGAACCCTATTTTAATATATATCCTGTAGGTAGGATTGAATACTAAAGCTTTTAATGAATTAATATAATAGTTAAGAATTGGGCTTATATTAAGTATTAATTTAAGAAAGCATTTATTAGAATGCATTATCTTTGCGGGTGAAATCAACTTGTCACTGTATTTAATACTAGATTAATGAATAATATATTGAATCAATTGTACAATAATTCAAAATGGCACCATATTATCTTGTTTATATTGCCATGTTTATTGTTTTTGAATACTATAAAGAATGATTTTGTTTTGAATGACCAAATGGTCATAGTAAAAAATCAATTTGTCAATAGTGGAATTTCAGGAATTCCGAAGATACTAAAGAACGATACTTATAAAGGTTTTGTAAACAATGATAATAGTCAGATTATTCCTACCGGAGGAAGATATAGACCATTTACATTAGTTCTATTTGCCTTTATTTATCAAATTTTCGGAGCCAATCCAATGCCATTTCATGTTTTCAATATATTAAGTTTTGCATTATTGTGTTTGATTATTTATACCACAATGAAAAAATTGATACAACGAAATTGGCAAAGTGTTGCAGTTCCTGTTTCTTTTGTTGGAACAATATTGTTCGCATTTCATCCAATACACACAGAAGTTGTGGCTAACATCAAGGGACTTGATGAAATTTTTTCATTATTGTTTTCGATGTTAGCATTAAATTTATTATTACTATGGGATGAAAGTAAAAAGAACAAATGGGCATGGTTAGCATTGATATCATTTATAATGGCTGTTTTTTCTAAAGAAAGCGCCATTCATTTTGTTGTCCTTATTCCGGCAAGTTTTTTATTGTTATGGAATACTTCTTGGGCAGTATCTTTTAAGAGAACGATACCAATATTCATTGGTGCTGGTATCTATTTAGCTACCAGAGTTTCTATTTTAGGATCCCTGATCCTGGGCTCAATGTCCAAAGATTTATTTACTAATCCTTTTCTAAAGATTCAGGGAAATTCAATCATAGAAGCATCATTTTTGGAAAAATCAGGGATGATTTTTTATAGTTTTTTTAAATACCTACAGTTGTTGATTTTTCCACATCCATTAACCCATGATTATTATCCAAAGCAAATACCACTAGATTCTTTATTTACCTTAATTCCCATGATTGGATTTATCACATTAGGGTTACTTGTGTTTTTATATTTTAAATTTCGAAATCAGAATTCATTTATTTCATTTTTGATATTATTATTTGTGGTGCCATGGTTTATTATTTCTAATTATTTATTTAATATTGGTACACCCATGGGAGAACGATTTATGTTTACTTCTTCATTAGCACTTTGTATGGTCATTCCTTTTATTTTGTTTAAGTATATTCCAAAATATATTCCTATTGCTTCAATTTTTGTAGCCGCATTATTATTTGCTTACAGCATTAAAACTGTGAGTCGAAACCTAGATTGGGCAAACGATTATCAATTACTTTCTACTGATATCAAAGTATCAACGAACAGTGCAAAAATATTTAATTCGATGGCGAACAATCGAATTGAATTTTTTAAGCAGTCTTATAATCCGGAAGTTAGTAAGCAAGCCATGGCAGATGCCATGGCTGATCTTGAGCGAACTATAGAAATATATCCCCGAAATTTAAATGGACTTTATCTTTTAGGTAATGTTAGTTATATGAATAAGGATTACAAAAAATCTGTGGAGAATTATGAAGCTTATTTAAAATTGGTTCCTAACAACAGTGATGTCATAAAAAATATTCAAGTTGCATACAGGGAATTGGGACGTCAGATGGCCATTAAACAAATTGAATTGCCAAAAGCGGCAGATTATTTATTCAAGTCTTTGAAAATTAAACCCAATGATCCAAGAGTGTTAGAGGCTATTGGAATAGTTTATGGTTCTAATGAACAGTTTGAGGAATCCATTGATTATTTTAATCAAGCGATTGCTTTGGATCCAACAAATGCAAATATTGTAGTCAATTTAGGAAATACTTATTATAAGAAAGGTGATCGGATAACTGCAACGGAATGTATGAAAAGAGCCTACAGTATCAATCCTAATTTAGCAGAAACACTTGCAAAAGTCTCCAAGGATTTCTTCTAAGTAATTGCTCTGTGAAAACAGTTAGTTTATCTGTATATTTTATTATTTTTGCCAAATTGTAAATAAATTAAATTATGGGTCGGATTTTTGAAGTTAGAAAGCATACTATGTTTGCTCGTTTTGCAAAGATGAGCAAACAATTTGCAAGGATAAGTAAAAACGTTTTTATGGCTGTTAAAGCAGCTGGTCCTAATCCTGATAATAATCCGCGGTTAAGAGCTGCCATGCAAAACGCAAAGGCTATAAATATGCCTAAAGAACGATTGGAGGCTGCTATAAAAAAAGCGAGTTCAAAGGATGAGAAAGATTTAGAAATCATAACTTATGAAGGTTATGCAGCTCATGGTATAGCAGTATTGGTTGAAACGGTTACAGATAACCCAACCAGAACAGTGGCGAATGTTAGGTCTTATTTTAATAAATATGGTGGAAGTTTGGGAACATCGGGATCAGTATCCTTTATGTTCGACCACAAATGTAATTTTCGGGTCAAACGTAAAATGGATGTAGATGTGGATATGTTGGAACTTGAACTCATTGATGTAGGATGTGAAGAGCTTTCAGTTGAGAATGATGAATTAATCATATATGGTGCATTTGATGCTTTTGGTAAATTGCATCATTATTTTGAAGAAAACCAATATGAAATTGTTGAGTCGGGATTTGATAGAATTCCTACCATGACAAAGAAGTTGACACCTGAACAAGAAATCGATGTCAAAAAACTTTTAGATAAAATGGAAGATGATGATGATGTACAAGATGTATACAGCACCATGGAATAATTAAACATTATGGTAAATAAGTGGGAGCATTATTTTCAACAAGTTTTTAATAATGGAAAGTATCATAAACTGATCATTAGTTTTTTTGCATTTTTTATTTATGCTAATACCACGCTCAATCAATTTTGTGTGGATGATAGTATAGTCATCACCAAAAATGAGTATGTTACTAAGGGTTTTTCAGGCATACCAAACATATTAAATAAAGATACATTTAGAGGCTTTTTTAAAAAAGAAGGCAAGGACAAATTGGTTTCCGGTGGCAGATATAGACCTTTGACTTTGGTAGCTTTTGCTATACTTTATCAATGTGTAGGAGCCAATCCTTTTATGTTTCATTTGCTTTGTATAATTTGTTTTATCTTATTATGTAATTTTATATATTTAGTATTACTTCAATTATTTCGGAATCAAAAGCTAGTTTCTCCTATCGCACTGGCATTTTTATCGACACTTTTTTTTGTAGGTCATCCTATACATACAGAATGTGTCGCTAATATTAAAGGATTGGACGAGGTAGCAGCATTGTTATTTTCTATTTTATCATTTCATTTTATTTTAAATTGGTGTGAAAACAATAGACCATTTCACCTTATGTTAAGTATGGTATTTTTATTTTTAGGACTCATGTCTAAAGAAAATACCATTTCGTTTTTAGTATTAATACCCTTTGCAACGATTTTATTTTATAAGACTTCTATGGGTAAAACATTTAAAATATTCTCAGCTTTGCTTTTGCCTGTTTTAATATTTTTATTGATCAGGGGCTCTATTTTAGGTTGGAATCCAGTGGAAGGAATTTCAGGTGAATTGATGAATAATCCATTTCTTAAATTTACGAATGGAAAATATGTATCCATGAATTTAGGTGAAAGAATAGGAACCATTTCTTATACCTTAGTTCGATATATAGGTTTGTTATTCATTCCTCACCCTCTTACTTCAGATTATTATCCGAAGCATATCGTCATGCATACCATGAGTTCGCCGATATCTATTTTGGGATTTTTGGGATATATTTCATTTATTATAATGGGAATGATTCAATTGAAGAGAAATCAAATTATAAGTTTTTCGATCTTTTTGTATTTGATTCCGTTGTTCATTGTTTCCAATTTAGTATTCTCTGTTGGTACATTAATGGGTGAGCGATTTTTATTTATGTCATCACTTGGATTTTGTATCTTATTAGCATATGTTTTATTAAAATATTTAAATAAAACTCAGGTATTATGGTTTAGTTCGATCATTTTATTTTTGTATTCCGTTAAGACCATTGCACGAAATATGGATTGGAAAGATGACCGCACCATTATATTTACCGATGTTAAAACGTCTTCAAATAGTGCAAAAATAAACAATGCGGCTGGAGCGGTTTTATTGGAAGATGTCATGAAGGATCGAGAATCAAAAGCTTCACAAGTATCCTTAGAGAGAGCCATCAAGTATTTGAAGAAAGCATTAGAAATTCATCCAAAATACTTTGATGCCAATAGATTATTAGGAAATGCTTATTTCTTTAAAAAGGAATACAGTCAGGCTATAGCCTATTATAGTGAAGTCTTAAAGTATCTGCCCGGAGATGAGGAGAGTTTAACGAATTTGAACATTACCTATAGAGAATATGCTAGGCAATTGGGTATGGAACAAAACAATCCTACACTAGCTATTGAATATTTAAATAAAGCATTGGTTTTGGAACCTAATGATCAATTGACCTTGAATTTATTAGGAGTTGCATATGGGACATTGAGCAATTATCCAAAGGCGCTCGAGTATTTTAATCGTGTGTTGCAATTGGCTCCAAACTCTGCTGATTCGTACTTTAATCTCTATTTGACTTATTCCAATTCGGGAGATAAACAAAAGGCTGCTGAATTTTTGATGAAGGCCCAAAATTTGGATCCTAATATTTTATCTAAATATCAAGGTGTCAAATAATATGAAATCAGTTCGATTATTATTTTTTTTAATACTGCACCAGATTAGTGGTTTTAGTCAAACGCCAGAATCGTTATGGATAAAGAACACTTTGGATAGTATGACCCTTGATGAAAAAATTGGACAATTATTCATCGTTAGGGCATATGGAAATAATGATACCAATGCTATAGCAGCATTACGTGAAACCATTTCAAAATACAATGTAGGCGGCCTTTGTTTTTTTCAAGGTTCGGCGGATATTCAGGCTAAATTAACCAATGAATATCAACAGTTATCAAAATATCCTTTGCTAATAAGTATGGATGCTGAGTTTGGTTTAGGTATGCGATTGAAATCCGATGGGTTTAGTTTTCCAAAACAATTGACGCTTGGTGCTATACAGAATAATCATTTAATCTATGACACCGGACTTAATATGGCATCTCATTTAAAACGGATGGGTGTTCATCTCAATTTTGCTCCTGTTTTAGATATCAATAATAATCCATCCAATCCGGTAATTAATGAAAGATCATTTGGTGAAAATAAACTTAATGTAACATCAAAGTCCTACTTATTTATGCAAGGACTTCAAGATGGAGGTGTAATGGCTTGCGCAAAACATTTTCCCGGGCATGGAAATACGGATGTGGATTCACATCTTGATTTGCCTATTATCAATAGTTCACGAAAGGAATTGGACTCTATAGAGTTATATCCATTTCAAGTGATCACTAAATTAAATATTGCTTCTGTAATGGTAGCTCACCTGAGTATACCTTCACTCGATAGCTGTGTAAATATGCCTTGCTCATTATCACCTTACATCATCAACTCCATTTTGAGAAAAGAATATCATTACGATGGTCTTGTCATTACAGATGCTTTAGAAATGAAAGGTGTAACTAAAAATTTTACAGCCGGTGAATTGGAGTTAAATGCATTTAAAGCAGGAAATGATGTTTTGTTATTGAGTGAAAAACTACCTGAAGCCATTAATAGAATCAAAACAGCGATTTTATCAGGAGAAATTAGTGAGTTGGAATTGGATGAAAAAGTGAAGCGAATTCTGACAGCAAAGGCCAATTGTGGATTGATGAATTTTATTCCAATAAAGCTGGAAGAAATCGTTAAAGATATAAACAAGCCCAAATCATATGCTTTAAAAGATAAATTATATCGTAATGCCATTACTTTAATTAAAGATGATTTTAATGCAGTACCGATCCGAGAGATACCACAAAAAATAGTAACCATTTCAGTAGGAGTAACGAGTAGAACCAATTTTCAAAAACGAATTTCCAGTTATTGTAAGACAACGGAATTTGTTTTGAATAAGGAGCAAGGATTAAGTGAAGAAATGAGAACGCAAATTGAAAAAGCGGATCTCGTTATTTTTTCATTGCATAAATTAAATTACAAAAAGTCAGACCGATATGGTTTGTCAAGTATTTCGAAACAAATATTTGAGGAATTTGGACAAAATAAGCGTGTCATCATTACGGTCTTTGGAAGTCCTTATGTAGTTTCTGATTTTGAATCATTGGCTGCTATCATGTTGGCCTATGAAGATACTGAATTGGTTCAAGATATAGCTGCACAATTATTGTTTGGAACAGACCCAATTCGTGGTTATCTTCCGGTCACCATTTCTAAAACATTACAACAAGGAAAATCCATCAAAAGACCTTCATTGATGCGTTTGGGTTATGCTATACCTGAATCTACACAATTGAATTCTGATACTTTGGCAAGCATTCGAAATATTGTCAACCAAATTATTTTAAGTAAGGCAGCTCCGGGATGTCAGGTTCTTGTAGCAAAGGATAATAAAATAGTGTTTAATGAGGCTTTTGGTACTTTGGATTACCAGGCTTTTGATAGTGTTCATTTAAATACCTTATATGATATAGCCAGTTTGACTAAAATTATGGCAACTGTTCCTGCATTAATGACATTAGAAGATGATGGTAAATTAGACTACCAAAAACCATTTGCAAATTACCTACCATCTTTTAAAAATACCAACAAGGAGAAATTAACCATCAAGGATTTTTTATTGCATCAAGGTCAATTGGTTAGTTGGATTCCTTTTTATAAATCGACATTGGTAGCTCCGGACACATTAAATATTCTTGATTACGAATATTATAAATTTTCTAAATCGGATACCTTCGGAATTCATGTTGCTGATCAATTATTTTTGAGATCAGATATTATAGATACGATTAAAAGTAAAATTTTGATGAGTAAGTTACATGATCAAAAGAAATATCTATATTCTGATTTGGGTTTTTATTTTATTCCAGAATTAATACAAAGTTTAACCGGTATTTCTTTTGTAGATTATTTAAATACATCGATTTACAATCCATTACATATCGAACGATTGACCTATCAACCACTTCAACACGGATATCAACTTAATGATATAGCTCCTACTGAAGAGGATTCCTACTTTCGGCATCAACGAATTCAAGGTTATGTGCATGATATGGGTGCAGCAATGATGAATGGGATTAGTGGTCATGCGGGATTGTTCAGTAATAGCCAAAGTCTTGCGGTCATCATGCAGTGTTATTTAAATTTGGGTTATTATGGAGGACGTGAATATTTTAGTTCCAATCAAGTTCGAAAATTCACAGGAAGAGATACAGAATTTTCAAGAAGAGGTTTGGGTTTTGATTTGAAAGAGCTGAACACAACAGATATACCCTACGTTTCTTCTTTATCATCAGATGCTACATATGGCCATCAGGGGTTTACTGGAACCTGTTTATGGGCTGACCCTGTTAATAATATACTCTTTATCTTTCTATCGAATAGAACATATCCTGATGGGAAAATAAATTTATTGCATAAGTATAGATATAGAACACAAATTCAAGATATTATTTATAAAGCGCGAATGGTATTATGAATTTAAGCGCTTATTTTGCCAAAAAATATTTAGTTAGTAAATCTTCTTCACAGGCTATACATTGGATAACCGGGATTTCTATTTTAGGAATTTCTATTGGTACAGCAGCATTAATCATCGTCTTATCAGTATTCAACGGATTTGAATTTTTACTATCCAGTTTATTTAGCAAACACAATCCTGATATAAAAATTGTACGAGAAGGGGGTCAATTATTTTTGGATGATGACCAAATGATGTCACGTATTAAACAACTTAAAGATATTAAGCTGGTATCAAAAAGTTTAGATCAAATCTGTATGTTTCAATACAATGAATCACAGGATTTTGGAACCATAAAAGGTATTGATTCGAATTTTAGACAAGTGATATTATTAGATTCTGCATTGGTTGATGGTTCTTTAGCGCGACTGATTGAGAATCCATATTTTGCTATTGTAGGGGTGGGGGTTAAGAATAAGTTAGGTATTAGTCTTGAAAATATACTTGAGGATATTAGTGTTTATGTTCCTAAATTGGGTGAGGCTATTGATGAATTATCTAAAAGTAAATTTAAAGAATATCAAATTCGCCCAGAAGCCATTTTTTCGCTTAATCAAGAGTCTGATGGTGAATATATTTATACGGACTTAAGTGTTTTACAATCGTTTATTGGAGACCAGAAATGGATTAGTTCTATTGAGTTAAAGCTTATTGAGCAAGCCGACATTAAGTTATTAAAGAAAGAGTTGGAAGTGATTTGTGGCAAAGACTTTTTGATTAAGGACAGATATATGCAAGATGAGTCTTTTCTAAGAATCATGAATTTAGAGAAATGGCTCTTTTTTTTATTATTTAGTTTGACATTGATTTTAGTGTCATTTACAGTTGTTGGTAGTTTGTGGATGATAGTATTAGAAAAACGGATTGATATTTCAATATTGAAATCATTGGGAATGCTTAATAGGGATATTAGGAGAATATTTATTTTTGTTGGTTTAGGCATAGGTATATTGGGCTTGATTTTAGGATTTGGAATGGCTATTGGGTTTTATTTTTTACAAGATAGATATGCATTGATAGGTGTTCCGGATGAATTTATTATTGATTCCTATCCAATATCTTTAAAATTCATGGATTTCATCATTGTTTCTGTAACCGTATTGTCGATAGTTTTTCTGGCTTCATTATTACCTGCACAAAAAATAAAGGAAGTTAAGTCAATTTTTAGGGAAGAATAATTGGAATGTTATAATTTTGCAGTTGATGGAAAAGTGGCAAATCGATTTTGAATGGTTGCGTATTAAGCATTTTATTAAAGACCAAATTGGTCGAACTGAATTGCCTGATATGAATGCTATATTGTTTCTGATAGGAATACAGGAATTGGGTAAGGGTTCTATCGGAAAATTTACTAAAGAGGAGAAACGTGATCTCATGCATATAGCTTCATGTCGGTTGTTGAGTCAGGAAGGGTATTATGAATTTAAGGGCTTAGATCATGAGGGATGGCCACATTATGAGCAGCTTAAACCTTTTCCAATAAAGGGTGTTGATGAGCAAGAAGATTTTTTAAAAAGTCAGATTATCAAATATTTTACGAGTTCTTACCCAGCTATTTTTGAAAATTAATTTATGAAACCATATTTATTATTACTGTTTATTGGATTTTATTTAGTGAATTGTAGTCAGGGATCAAAGCAAAAAGGTGATTTTGTAATCATCCATACAGATTTTGGTGATATGAAGGCTAAATTGTATGATTCGACTCCAAAACATAAAGCGAATTTCCTAAAACTTGTTAAAGAAGGGTATTATGATGATTTGTTATTTCATAGAGTGATTAAGCAATTTATGATTCAGGGAGGAGATCCAGAATCCAGAACATCACATGAGGGTTTGCCATTGGGACAAGGTGGTCCAGGTTATACCATAGAACCTGAGATTGGAAAATTTCACTTTAAAGGTGCTTTATCAGCTGCTCGTTTAGGTGATCAAGTTAATCCTGGTAAATTATCTTCAGGATCCCAATTTTTTATAGTAGATGGTCAAAAATGTGATTCGAGGCAAGTAGATATGATGGGAACTTCTAAAGGCATGAAATATTCACCTGAAGACTATAAAAAGTATGAAACTCTCGGTGGAACTCCTTTTCTGGATGGTGATTATACCGTTTTTGGGGAGATCGTAGAAGGATTAGATGTAATTGATAAAATTACAGCACAACCATGTGATCAAGCCAATAGACCCAATCAAAATATTAGGATGACGATTAAGATTGTTAATTAATTTTATAATAAAGTGATGAAGATTATATTGCGTTTGAGTACATTATTGATGTTTGTATTTTTTTCATGTTCTCCCAAGGTATCGATGTTTACTTTGGATAAATCAAGTGTAAAAATTCCAGAAAAAATACATTTTACATCCGGATCTTCTGACGCAGATAAGTATGAATGGGATTTTGGAGATGGAAGTCAATCTACGGATAAAAATCCGAGTCATCGATTTTTAAAATCCGGTGAGCATACAGTAGTTTTAAAAACGCATTACGGAAATAAGATAAAAGAATCAAAAATGAATGTAAATATTGCACCTCCAGATCGTTGTTTGGTCCAACTTGAAACAAAGTATGGAACCATGTTGATTCATCTTTATGATGAAACACCTCAACACAGAGATAATTTTATTAAATTAGCCGAACAAGGATATTATAATGATTTAATATTTCACAGAGTCATATCTGGATTTATGATTCAGGGAGGTGATCCCGACTCCAGGAATGCCAGTTCAAATTCTCAATTGGGAAGTGGTGGTCCAGGTTATACAGTACCTGCGGAGTTTGTAAAATCATTCATTCATAAGAAAGGCGCACTAGCAGCTGCCAGAACAGGTGATGCCGGTAATCCACAAAAAAGATCTTCTGGTTCGCAATTTTATATAGTTCAGGGTAGTGCTCAATCCGAAGGTGCATTAACACGCATTGAAGATCAAAAAGGATTGAAATATACAGACCAACAGAAGAAAATTTATTTGGAATCTGGTGGAACACCATTTTTGGATCAGGAATATACTGTTTTTGGAGAAGTGGTGGAAGGATTAGATGTTATTGATAAAATTGCAGCAGTACAAACGGCAAGAGGAGATAGACCTTTGGAGGATGTAAAAATGAAAGTTACTCCTTTGCATTAAGATGATTGAGCAATATTTATTATTGTTCAAATAATGAGATTTTTTTTTGAGGGGAATTGTATTTAAGGGTACTCAAGATTAAATAACTCGATATTTTAATATATCGGTCGATTCATAAAATCTTCAACAAGTACATAAAGCATTTTTTTGGCGAGATCTAAATTATCATTGGTTATAACGTAATCAAAATATTTAGAATATTCGAGTTCATCCTTTGCTTTTGATATTCTTTTATTGATGGTTTCATTGGTTTCTGTACCTCGTTTAATGAGCCTTTCGCGCAATACTTCCAATGAAGATGCTTTAATGTAAATGGATAATACATTAGCATATTCTTCTTGTTCCATTTTATAGGCACCCTTTACATCAATATCAAATAAAGCTACTTTATTTTCAATCCAAATTTTTCTTAATTCTGATTTAAGTGTGCCATAGAAACAACCTTCATAAACTTCTTGATATTCAATTAATTCATGATTTGAAATGAGTTGCTGAAAATCTTCATGACTTACAAAATGATAATTTTTTCCTTCTATTTCTCCAGGTCTGGGGCTTCTGGTGGTAGCGGAAACAGAGAATTCCAAATTGGGAAAGGCATCTAGTAAATAATTAGCAAGGGTTGTTTTCCCACTTCCTGATGGTGCTGTTAGAATGATAATTTTCCCGGAAGGTTTGTTCATAAAATATTAGCCAATTGTTCTTTTATTTTTTCTAATTCATCTTTCATCCCTACTACTATTTTTTGAATAGAAGAGTGTTGAGCTTTTGCTCCAAGCGTATTTATTTCACGTCCAATTTCTTGGGAGATAAAATTTAATTTTTTTGATTTACTGACCTGATCATTTGCGACTTCTTGTAAGAAATAATCACAGTGTTGTTTTAACCTAACTTTCTCCTCTGTGATATCCAGACGTTCAAGATAATAAAGTAATTCTTGTTCGAAACGATTCTTATCTATATTTTCACTAGAAAAATTAGCAGTCAGAGATTTCATCATTTTCTCTTTTAACAAAGAAATACGATCTTGATCAAATACTTCAATGGCTACCAGTGCTTTCAAAATCAAATCTATCCGCAAGTTCATGTCCGTTTCAATGGTTATCCCTTCGATCGATCGAAATTCATTGAGTTTAACAATAGCTTCCTGGAGTAATTTTGTTACATAAGCAAATTCTTCATCATTGATTACAGATTCATTTGAGGTAATGACATTAGGGAATTTGAGTATAGCATTTAATATATCTGTATTTGATAGATCAATTCCTAAATTGAGAATTTGTCTATGCAGAGATTGGATCATGTTTTTATCCAGAGTATATTCATCCTCTCCGGTGGGTGAAGCTACCGTAATGGTAACATCTAATTTTCCTCTAACTATGGTATCATTCAGGATTTTACGGATGTCAAGCTCCTTTTGTTTATACAAATTAGGAATTTTCATTCGAAAATCGTTGACTTTGGAATTCAAACACCTGATTTCTACGATGATTTCTTTATCTTCAAATTGTCCAACCACGTGACCATAACCGGTCATTGAATATACCATTGTTCCTATTTTATTGCGAAGGTAGTTATATAAATTAACTATCCATGAGGTCAAAATGCCCTATTTTTGGTTGGTTAACCCCATATCTTATTGATATTTAAAAGCTTATAAAATTATTTTTGTAAAAAAAGCTTTAAAAATTTTTGTTAACCGTATATAATTGCGAAATTTGCGGTCGCTCTTTAAGAGCTTTATTCATAACTGTCTAAATATCAAGCAAATGAGAAAGGCTGATTTAGTCTCTATAATTTCAGATAAGTCTGGAGTCCCGAAAGTGGATGTTCTGGTATCTCTTGAAATGTTTTTTAAAGAAGTAAAAAGTGCATTAGCTGAAGGCGAAAATGTATTCATTCGTGGATTTGGTTCATTTATTGTTAAAAAACGAGCTAGAAAAATTGGAAGACACATCAAAAAGAATGTGGCTATCGAAATACCGGAGCATTATATACCGTCATTTAAGCCTGCAAAGATCTTTGTAGACCATGTAAAATCTGGTAAAGAGCCTATTGAAACGGCTTATGAAGAAGATATTGAGGAATAGGAAATGATCAGAAGAGATCATCCTGGATTATTAGCAATAGCTTTATTTGGACTTTTGATTATTAGTTACTTTGGATTAAAAATTGTTTCCAAAGAAATGTCAACAGCCAATGAATTCAAGACTAAAAAACTTGAAGTTACTGGTCTTGATAATTTGTTAAGTAAGGCCATTAAAGAATTAAGCCCGGAACAGAACGCTGAACTGGAAATTTTGAATCATCTTTTGGTAGATTCCAAAACTGAAACTTCAAAAGCAGAAATTCTCAAAAAGATATCTGGATTTTGGTACAAGATCGATAAAATTCATCTTGCAGGAGCTTACGCGAATCAAGTAGCTGAGATCGAAAAGACGGAAGAAGCATGGAGTATTGCGGGAACCACTTTTTTATCGGGAATGGAAGCTAATTTTGAGGAGAAGGATAGATTGTATTGTAAGCAACAAGCTCGTGTGGCTTTTGAAAATGCCATATCATTGGCACCAGAAAATCCACAGCATCGCTTGAATTTAGCCTTATGTGCTGTTAAAATGCCCGATGAGAATCCAATGCAAGGCATACTTGCTCTTTTGGATTTGGAAAAAACCTATCCAGACTATGTCCCATTGCAATTGGTATTAAGCCAATTGGCCATTCAGACCGGACAATGGGAAAAAGCATATAAAAGGTTAACCGGATTGTTAGCAAAACAAAAAGAACTTCCGGAAGCCAATTGTTTGATGGAACAGGTAATACTTCAAGGTGGCATTCAAGACGATCCAGCGAAGTATTCAACATATTGTAAAAAAAATTAGAATAGCCTTTTCTTATTTTTGATAAGAAAAACTACGAACTAATATTGATAAAAATATAAATTATAACAAATGCCTTGCGGTAAAAAAAGAAAAAGACATAAAATCGCTACTCATAAAAGGAAAAAGCGACTAAGAAAGAACAGGCACAAGAAGAAGAACAGATAGTTTGACTGGGCGGGGCTGAGGTATTATTGGAATATGTTAAATAGCCCTATGAAAGTAATAGACTTAAGATTCTTGGACTACTGTATATCTTGATACATTTTAATGAATCATTCAACTGATTATTTATTCTTGTATTAGGAGATCCCATTAACCGATAAGATATTTTCCTTGGATCTTCTGAACATCATTTTGTGTGTTTATTCCTAACATGCCTCACTACCCGTATCTAAATATAGATACATGGAAAAAGAGTTGATCATCTCAGCCCATCTCGGGTCTGTAGAAATTGCATTGCTTGAAAACAAAAAGCTCGTTGAGCTTCACAAGCAAAAAGCTGATACTTTATATAATGTCGGAGATATATTTCTTGGGCAAGTAAAGAAACTAATGCCCGGACTCAATGCTGCTTTTGTGGACATTGGTCATTCCAAAGAGGCATTTCTCCATTATACGGACATGGGTCCGGTATTGAATTCAGTAAAAAAATTTACACAAGAGGTCATTGATGGTAAATACCAAGGACCACTTTTAGATCAGTTTGAAATCCAACCAGAAATTTTAAAGAATGGTAAGGTAGGTCAGGTCATAGATAAGAGGGATTTGATCTTAGTTCAAATCTTAAAAGAACCGATATCTACCAAGGGTCATCGATTGAGTTGTGAAATAACCATTCCCGGTAGATTTATAGTATTAACACCATTTAATACCAGCATCGCCATTTCCAAAAAAATAGGATCCAATGAAGAACGCGAACGCTTAGTTCACCTCATGGGATCTATTCGTCCTAAAAATTTTGGAATTGTTGTTAGAACAGCGGCTGAAGGAAAGAAAGTTGCCGAACTCCACGAAGAACTTAATTTATTATTGAATCGGTGGAAGGTCATGCAGCAACAGCTTTATAAGGCGAGACCGCCCCTTAAATTATTGAGTGAAGTGGACAAAGCTTCCGGGATTATTAGAGACCTGCTCACTAAAAATTTTACAGCCATTCATGTTAATGACCAAGAGGTTTATGCAGGAATCAAGGAATACATCCAAACGAATCTTCCTGAAAAAAGTCATATACTCCAACTTCACAAAGGAAGTAAATCCATATTTGAAACCTATGGTATCAAACGTCAAATAAAGGCTGCTTTTGGTAAAACGGCGACATTGCCCAGTGGAGCGTATGTGATCTTAGATCACACGGAAGCTATGCATGTCATCGATGTGAATAGCGGACCAAAAGTTCAGAAATTAGATCAGGATATAGCAGCCATGCAAGTCAATGTAGAAGCTGCGGAAGAAATCGCACGTCAGTTGCGACTGAGAGATATTGGTGGATTAATTGTGATCGATTTCATTGACATGAAAAGCAATGAAAACAAGGCAGAGCTTTTTAAAAAGATGAAGGAGTTCATGGAAAATGATCGTTCTCAACACACGATACTTCCTTTGTCTAAATTTGGCTTAATGCAGATCACCAGACAACGTGAAAGGCCTGAGGTCAGTATCAACACCGCTGAAGTGTGTCCTTGTTGTAGTGGCACAGGAAAGGTTAATCCTACGGTATTATTGGTAGATGCTATAGAACGTGATATGGAATTTATCATGCAGACGAGACCTATTAAAAAACCTATTTTAGCAGCGCACCCATTTGTAATCGCTTATCTGAAACAAGGAATGTGGGCCTACCAACGCAAATGGTATTTCAAATATCATAAGTGGTTTACCTTAAAAGAAGATATGGATATGCCATTGATTCAATTTACTTTTTTTGATGGTCCGGAAGATGAAATTAGACTTAACGGGTAATAAGCTTAATTCCTAAAGATTTTTAATTAATTTCGCTTTGGCAATATGAAATGGAATGAATGCAGGCTGAAGGGAATTAAACATTAATTTTGGATTCACAAAATAAAAAGACCGTATTAATCGCGCCTCAACATTGGGGTCTTGGGCATATTACCAGAACGATTCCGGTCATTCGATATTTCTTAAATCAACAATGGCATGTACTTTTAGCTTCTTCGGGTGCAGGGAATGATTTATTGCGAAAAGAATTTCCCGAGCTCCAAGTTTATGAATTACCGGATTACGGGATCAGTTACCCAAGTAAAAACATGTATTGGAACATGTTGATTCAACTTTGGAAAATGCATCGTGCGATTATACTCGAACATTTCAAAATACGATCCATTGCAAAACAAAATAAAGTAGATCTTATCGTTTCTGATGCTCGATTAGGAGCTGCGCAAAAAGGAATATATTCCATTATCATTTCGCATCACTTACACTTTCCTTTAGGTTATCGCTTTTTTGAATGGATGTCTGATACCTGGATGCGATTATTCTATATACTCTATGATCAATTGTGGATTCCCGATTATCCAGGAGAAATTAATCTATCAGGTGATCTAGCTCATAAATACCGATCTAAAAAACATTTTTTTGTTGGACCATTGAGTCGATTCAAACCATTAGAAATTCCGATTAAATATGATATAGCTTTTGTGTTATCAGGACCTGAGCCACAGCGAAGTTATTTGGAACAAAAAATCCTAGAGCAGTGTCATCATTTACCGGATAAAAAAGTGATTTTAGTACGCGGTACTAAACAAAGCATCAATGGCACTGTGCCAGCTCATTTAGAAATTATTGATTTAGCAGTATCTGAACCATTAAATCAAATCATGTGTGCATCAGATCTGATTGTTTGTAGATCTGGATATTCTACTTTATTGGATTTATGTGTGATAAAAAAACCTGCATTACTCATTCCCACACCTGGTCAACCGGAACAAATCTATCTGGCAGAAGAATTGGAACGCAAGAAATTATTTTATTATGTAGATCAGGATGCATTGGATTTAGAGAAAGATCTTGATTGTGTGGCGGCTTACAAAGCTTATGTGGATTTTCCAAATGCGAAACTATTGGAGGAAGTATTAGATGAAAGATTGAAGGATGTTTTTGTAAAAAAGGAATGACTATTTCAATGCAGAAATTTAATCTAATTTTTTCCGTTATTAGAATTAGAATTACTAAGTTTATATGTGTGAATCTTTTAGGCTTGATTGAAAAGACAAGTTTCAGAAATGAAAAATGATTAATATAGTACTTAATATACCACCCTATTCAAATATAACATGAAGAAATTACTCCTTATTTTAATTCTATATATTAGTCTGATAAATGTAATTTGTGCACAAAACACATTTAGCAAATTATTTGACTTGGATTCAAGCAGTCCATTTAATTTTCCAAATGACATGAAGCTTCATAGCGACAAAATTATAATTGGAACTTCAAATTTATGTCAGTCAAATAATAAGTATGTGGACTGTACCAAGTTAACAACTTTTAATTTAGAAGGTATTCAATTATTATCAATTATTATAGATTCATTTTCTACATATTCTAGAAATGAATGTATGTCATTATTAAATTCAAATTTATTGGTTTCTGGAAATTTGTATCCAATATCCAATTCCTCTGTTATTTTTACATACGACATGAATTTGAATATAGATTCAAAAGCAAAGATATTTGGTCCTCCCGAAATGGCCTATAATAATTATGGTTTATTAATAAAAGATGATTGTTTGTATGCTAATGGGGTATTATTGCCAATTAATGGTTCTATATCTTTACCAGAGGCAAGGATTGTTAAAATGAAATTAAATACAAAACAAATTCTTTGGGAAAGATCATTTAAATTAGGAAATTTTAATTTAGAAAGTAATGACTTACAATCAACTCCTGATGGAAATCTTGCTTTTATTTTATATTTCGGTCCACCGCCAGGTATCGGTCCTGATCCAATTATTAAAATTATTAAAATTAATACTGATGGTGAAGTATTGGACTCATTTCAATTTAATGATATTAAAGGGCATGGAAATAGACTATTAGTCAGCAAAGAAAATAGTTATTACTTTAGTTCAGTTGATCATCCCACCAAAGGATGGGATTTTAAAAGTACTGGTAGAATTAATAAGTTAAACAGTACCATGGATAAATTGGAATGGAATCTAATTCTTCCTAATAATCCGCTAACAGATGGTCGTAGATACGACATTGAGGATTATATAGAATCAAAAAATGGGGATATTGTTGCAATTGGTAGAGTGATAGAAAATTCTGATAGTAAAGTCCCAGGAGGAGATCTTTCATCTACATGGAATGGTTTTATTTTAAGATTAAATTCTGAAGGCAAAATTATTTGGCTGAGGATATATCGAATGCCACAAGAAATATTAGATATTTCTATTTATGGACAATTTAGAGAATCAAGTTTGAATAAAATAGTTGAACTTGAATCTGGTGACTTTGTAGCTAGTGGGGATGTATATTATACTAGTTTGCAAAACTCTGTTATAGATCCAATTAAAATTGAAACTCAACATTTATGGCTTATTCGAGTAAATGCATCTGGTTGTCTTGATGGATATCCATGTGATACTATTATTAGAATACGACCTTCAGGGCAAGCTAAAACACCAAATTACAATATAGGTACTCAATGGACATTTGAGACAGATTATTATATTGGAGGCGGCCATTCTGAAATAAAACATACAACTATAAAGATAACTGATACTGTGAATACAAATGGTAAAAAAATATATTATTTAAGTAATCGTGATTCAATATATTTTGAAAATGGAAAAATGTTTTTTTGGGATGAAAAATTGAAATCTTATGAAATGTATTATGATTTTAATTCTACCTCTGAATATGAAATTAAGTATTATATATCTAAGAATAATGTTCAGATTGCGAAAGTAAAAGTTGATTCCGTATATAATACAATTATTAATCTGGATACTATTCCAACCCAATTATTGCGAATTTCAAATAATGGATCATTTAGTGATGATATAGTAATTCCGGTTTATAAAAATATAGGAGCTTCATATTATGAAATCAAATTATATTTAGGTAAAGGCTTTTTCGATCCATCAACTTTAATTACAAAACTGAGATGTTTCAAATCAGATACTATAGAATATAATTTTCAAAATTATCCATGTGATAGTACTTGGTTTACAACTAATACCACTAATTTAGATGATAATCAATTAAGCATTGTTCCAAATCCAACTTCAGATTATCTTCAGATCCTAGGAATTGAAAGCGATTTACCTTATGAATTATACAATATTCATGGGCAAAAGAAATCAAGTGGAGTTTCAATTAATGGCAAAATCATTATTCCAGATAGCGGTGTTTTTATTTTAAAAATTAAATTAGCAGGCGGATATTCGATTCATAGAATTTTAAGGTTATAGTATGTTATACCCGATTGGATCGTCGAAGTCTCTGACTTCGATGCCATTCAAATTTTGACTTCAATGTATTAAAAATCCACGAAGTTATCAAAAAATTAAAAACTTATCAAAACATCAATGGCACATCGCAGTTGATAACTGCGACGATCGTGTTATTGAAAAACGTAATGATCATGTTATGAAGATAATGTGATACTATCCATCACCCCAACTCCATCCATCTCGCCTCTTTCAATTGTATGCTTGCATGAATTTCTTCAAGGCGTTTATTTTTAATGGCGATTTCTTCATATGATAAATTTCCTTGAAGAAAGAGATCCATTATTTTGTCACGTTCATGAGATAATTTATCGAGCTCTCGTTCTATTTGTTGCATTTCTTTTTTCTCGACCTGAGCAAGTTTTTTTACTTGAATGATTTCAGTATCGGGATTATTTTTTTCTTCTTTGGCATCTTTTTTATCCTGAATGGATTCAGCTTTTAGCGCTTCGCGATAGTCTGTATAATTACCCGGAAAATCTCTGATCTGGCCATTGCCTTCTAATACAAATAAATGATCTACCAAACGATCCATAAAAAAGCGATCATGCGAAACGATCAACAACACACCTGGAAAATCCATCAGAAAATCTTCCAATACATTCAAGGTAATGATGTCTAAATCATTGGTAGGCTCATCGAGTATGAGGAAGTTCGGGTTCTTAATTAATATGGTAAGTAAATACAATCTTCTACGTTCACCACCGCTCAGTTGGGAGGCATAAACTTGTTGTTGTGATCTAGGGAACAAGAATCTTTCCAGGAGTGATTCTGCAGATAATTTGTGACCTTTTTTAAGTGGAATGTAATCGGCGATGTCACGAATGACATCGATGACCCTGCGATCTTCTTTGAGGATTAATCCATCCTGTTTGTAGTAACCCAATAAGACAGTATCACCCAGTATAATTTTTCCCTGATCGGGTTTTATTTGTCCTGTAAATAAATGCAGTAAAGTTGTTTTTCCCGTTCCATTTGGTCCAACTAAACCTACGCGATCACCCAGTTTAAATTTGTATGAAAAATTTTCTATAATTTTTAAATCGCCAAATGATTTATGGATATGGTGTAATTCTAGAATTTTGCTTCCCAATCGCGTATGATCAATTTCGAATTCTACTTCACCTGGTTCTTGCGGACCTTGTAATGATTCTTTGGCAGTGAAGTAGGCATCCATTCTGGATTTGGATTTTGTGGTTCTTGCTTTTGGCATTCGCACTACCCATTCCAATTCTTTGCGAAGCATTTTGGTTAATTTACTTTTTCCAATAGCTTCGTTTTGAATACGAGCATCTTTTTTGATTAAGAAGTCTTCGTAATCACCTTGATATTTGAATAATTCGCCACGATCTAATTCCAGAATTTGGTTCGCAACATTATTTAGAAAATACCGATCATGTGTTACCATGATAAGTGTAATTTGACTTTGTTCTAAATATTTTTCGAGCCATTCAATCATTTCGAGATCTAAATGATTCGTAGGCTCATCGAGGATAATAAAATCTGGTTTTACACAAAGTACTTTTACGATAGCCAATCGTTTTTTCTGGCCCCCACTCAGATTACTTACTTTAAAATCAAAATCCGGTAATTTAAATTTACCAATTAATTCACGTACATAAGCATCCATTTCCCAGGCTTTATATTCATCCATGATGGCCAGTGCTTTTTGAATTTCGGCATCATCATGAGATTCATTCGCATGTTGCATCGCTTGTAATGGTTTAATCCATTCTTCATTGCCTTCGAGTATGGTCTCGAGAATATTATGACCGGGTTCGAAATCAGGATCTTGGGCTAGGTAAGTACAACGTATTTCTTTATTGATCCAATATTTTGCTTGTTCACCTTCCACAGGTTCTTCGCCGGAAAGTATGCGTAATAAGCTTGATTTACCACTTCCATTTCTGGCGATCAGCGCTATTTTGTCACCTTCATTTATCGTGAGATTTATTTTTTCAAATAAAACCTTATCGCCATAAGATCGGGTGACATTTTCTAGTGTTAAATAATTCATGTAGTTAATTCAAATTTTTTGATTGTCTTGAGAATAGAATCGTTGTAAAAAGATCCTTAATTATTTATGGTTCGATCTCATTTGTTCAATAAAAAGTCTTACATCAGTAAAGCTGATTTTTTGATTTTGAAAATGAGCGGTAGCTAGATTTATTTCTTTGGGAGATGCTTTGAGATGATTCAATATATTACCGAGATGCATTTTCATATGTCCTTGTTGAATACCGGTTGTAATGAGTGATTTTATGGCGGCGAAATTTTGTGCCAAACCTGTTGCTGCGGTAACTTGCATCAATTCTTCCGCAGATGGATTGCCCAATAATTCCAATGATCTTTTAGCTATGGGATGCAATTCTGTAAGTCCGCCAATTGTGCCAAGCGCTAATGGAATGTCAAGCCAAAAAGTAAATAAATTATTGATAATAGAACAATCACTTAGACTGCGATATGCACCATCACGTGAAGCATACGCATGACCACATGCTTCAATTGCTCTAAAATCATTTCCTGTAGCGATGACTACGGAGTCAATTCCGTTGAAGATACCTTTGTTGTGTGTGACAGCTCGATAGGGATCTATTTTTGCAATTTGAATAGCACGATAGAATCTTTCTGCGAATTCAGAAGCGCTCATGCCATCCGATATTTCGCTAAAGTCATCAACCGGACATGTGGCACTAACACGAACAATACACTCAGGTGTGTAATTGGATAAAATGGACATCAGGATATTAATATCACGTTCTTCGAGTGTCCATGAAGATTGAGACTCAATAAAATGTTCTAAGGTGTGACTAAATGATTCCAGGCAAGAATTAATAAAATTGGCCCCCATGGAATCACAAGTTTCAAATCCAATTCTGATTTGGAAATATTGTTCCAGTTCATTGATCTGGATGAGTTCAAAGTGTCTTACTCCGCCACCACGTTTCTCCATACTATGTAATAGAGATTTTGCATTTTCTTTCATTAAGAAAGTCAATTCGGGAAGTATGGATTCTAATTTTTCTTTGGATCCATTCCAATAGAAATGAATCTGACCCAGTTTTAAGGTACTTAATACCAGTGAAGTGAAACCTCCATGGTTCATCCAGAATTTAGCAGCCGATGAAGCAGCAGCAACGACACTGCTTTCTTCAATAACCATTGGAATACAATAAGTCTTTCCATTGATTAAAAAATTCGGTGCTACACTAAATGGCATTGGAAAATTGCTAATGGTATTTTCAGAGAATCCATCCAAAATTTTTTGTTGGTCTTCGTTCTTATGCCAATAGCTCATTAATTCGTGCATGACACTTTCAGGATCTTTAAAAAAATGCTCTACGATCCATTTTATTTTTCCGCGCTTGGATAGTTTTGAGAAACCTGAAATGGCTTTATTATTCGATGTTGGGCTCATAATTTAAGATGCTTTTATCGATAGAAAAGCCTTAGATAACATAAGACCATCAATTTGATCGATCATAAATTGTTGTAATGATTCGTAAGAAATCAATGCGTGTTTGAGAAAAGCCGAAGCCATACCATACAATGCGGGAATATTACTTTTTGACATTAAATAATAGGCATCTAAAAAGTGACTAACGCCACCTGAAATGATCAGTTTACTGCATAGGATATTGTTTTGTGTAGCAACTATTTGGTTGGTATAATGTATCATTTCTTCAGCACTGTGTCCAATATTGGCTAATGGAGTAAAACGTTCTTTGCGAGCTTCATCGCCGCGCAACAATTCTAATAATGCAAAATTAGTACCTCCGAAAGCAGCTAATTCTATTGCAGTCAAGGGCAATGACATCAGAGATAATAAAGCTTTATAACCCATGCCCTGACCTACTTCTTTTACGATAATGGGTACTTCGAATCGGTCTAAAACATCCTTGATGGTATCGATAGGTGGTCTTTTAAATCGGTCCCCCTCAGCCTGCATCCATTCCTGCATAGGATTAATATGAATAATCAAACCGTCAGCTTCTACTATGGATAAGATATCCGTTATGTTTTGAGCTTTTCCTTGAGATAGCCATTGTTCTATTTGTGCGATACCTAAATTAGCATAAAGAGGTTGGCTACCTATTAAGCTTCGAACTTGAAAATCAGATCGACATTCTGGTTCATCGATTAATTTTCTACAGGAACCAAGGCCCATTCCTAGTTTGAATTCAGCGCATAATTGGGCAAGATTTGCATTGATAGATTTTGCTTTACCAGTCCCGCCCGTCATACTGGAAATCCAAACAGGATAATTCATTTCCTGAAGTCCTAAACTTGCTTTCCAAAGTTCATTTTTATCAGGATGAACATTATTAACAGGGTCGTATTCGAACCTAGAATCTAAAGCCGATAAACCCAATCTGGATTGCAGAGAAAGGCTGATGTGATCTTCTTTTCGATCTATATTTATTGATTTATGTAAATCCATGAATACCTTAAGATGTTGGTAGAACAATCAAGGGTTAAACTTGTTCGTCTAAAGTCACAAGATAAGAATAATTTTAAGCTTAATCACGTTACTAAATTGGTTCAAAGTAGTTGTTTTATATATTAGAAATAAATATAATATATATATGAATTAATTTTGATATGTGTTTAAATAATTTTTATAAAAAGTCAAGAAATAAATACTTTATAAATCAGATATAGATTGCAGCGATGAGGTATTGTATTGAAATTAAATATTTTTTTCTTTTGGTTTTGTTTTTGAGTATTTCTGTATTGGGAAATGCCCAGAAAGATACCATTAAAGATCGAATACAAATCATCAATGCAGATTTTTTGAATGTAGATCGATTTAATGGAAAAGAAATTCAGTATCTCTATACAGATATTATTGTGTTGCATAAAAAGACCTATTTATTTTGTGATTCTGCCATCATAGAGGGGAACAAAATGCGGGCGTGGAGTCATGTCAGAATTGTCGAAGGAGATAGTCTACAAATTTATTGTGATACCTTGAATTACAATGGAGATTTGTTGCAAGCTGAGTGTATTGGTAATGTAGTCTTACGACATCACGATAGACAATTATTTACACCGAAGTTGGATTATGATTTGAAAAAACGAATAGCGAGTTATTATTCCGGAGGGCAGTTGGCATCTAATACAACTCATTTAACCAGTAAGCGAGGATATTATTATGCTAAACAAGAACAAGCTTATTTCAAAGATAGTGTCAATGTGATCCTTGAGAATAATATGAATCTTCAATCGGATTCACTGGTATTTGATGCAAAAAATCAAAAAGTAATATTTACTGGTCCGACTAACATTCAAGAGAATGAGATGAGTATTTACACCGAAGATGGATATCATGATGTGGTAAATCAACACTCTTATTTTAATCGGGCACCACATTATACTAAAGGTAGTCAAAAAGCGGATGCACAAACCATCCAATTCTTCAATCAGGAGAATGTAGTCACATTAAAAACTGATGCATGGGTTCGTGATAGTCTTCAGGAAGCCAAAGGTGATAGTATTTATATCAATAATGCAACGGATTGGATACATATTATAGGTCATGGATTTTATAAAGACAAAGACCGTGAACTTAGAGGTGAGCATATTACTTATAACAAAAAATCTAAATCCCTTCAGGTTTCCGGAAGAACGACTGTGAATGAGGGTAAAAGTGTGATTACTGCAGATCAATTAATTTATTCCGGAGATAATGATTTGGGAACTGCTTTTGGTCATGTGGTTTATGAAGACACAAGTTCTGGATTTAGTATTATTTGTGACACGTTTTATTACAATAAAAAAGATGAACGATACATTCCTATTGGAAATAAAAAATATATAGCTTCGCCTTTTGATAATGATACATTGTATATGACTGCAGATAGTTTGATTGCAGAAACCAGATATGAAGTAGCGGATACATTTAAAGTGCTGCTAGCATTTAAACATGTGAAGATGTGGAGTAAAAAAATGCAAGGACTATGTGATTCACTTTTTTTTGATAGCCGAGATTCCGTATTTAGATTGTATTATGATCCTGTGATGTGGTCTGACACAAGTCAGTTTTCAGGAGATACGATATTTATGTATTTAAAAAATAAAGCTTTGGATCAGATTCATATCAATCAAAAAGCATTTATCATCAATGATTCTCAAGTTGGATTAACGAATCAAGTTAAAGGAAGAAACATCGTATCTTTTTTTGTTGATAAAAAACTAAACCATGTGAATGTAGATGGAAATGCAGAATCTGTTTATTTTATTCAAGATGAATCTAATGCATATATTGGAGCGAATATCATCCAATGCAGTCAAATGAAAATTGTATTCAATGATGCTGAAAAAATAGATAAAATTCATTTTTATACCAAACCGGAAGGTAAGATGGTTCCTGTCAAAGATGGAAAATTAAAATTCCTTGATGGTTTCGAGAATCGTTCAAATACTAAACCAACATCACTTCAAGATATTTTAAAATGAAATATTTAGTCGTTATTATGATCTTAGGATATTTGCCATTATCGGCACAATCCTTTCAAGAAGCAATTAAACAATATCATGATGGGCAATATGAATTAAGTCTCAAGTCATGGAATGGATTGTTGGATCAAGGACAAAAAGGCGCAACGCTATATTATAATTTGGCTAACACTTATTTAAAATTAAATCGTTATCCAGAGTCAATACTTTATTACAAAAAAGCTTTAAGGTGGGACCCGAATAACAAGGATGTTCAGTATAATTTGGACGTAGCTAGGAAATTAGCTGGCATAGAAAATATTGCTTTACCCAGATTTTTTTTATTTGTATGGTTTGAAGAGATTGCTTTGTCAGTGGCTTCTTTTTGGTGGGCATTAATACTAAGTATAGGTTTATTCTTTTTTGTACTTAGTATGGGTCCATTTAAAAAGCTTCAATTACCTGTTTGGGTAAAATATTCCATTTTGGCTGTGAGTTTTAATGCCGGAGCTTGTTTTTATTTTCAGGAAAATTTTAAAGCTGACCCCAATGAATTTGTCTTAATGAATGATCAAGCAATACACATTTCTCCAGATTCAGAGAGTGAAGTAAAACTAAGTTTAAAAGCAGGAGAATGTATCCGTAAAATCGACCAAATTGGCGAATGGATTAAAATCACAACAATAGAATACGATGCCGGATGGATTCCAGAATCAAGTACTAAAAGAATTCAATTATAAATCTGAATAATTATTCTTCTTCTGCAGCTTTTGGAGCAGGAGCAGCTTTAGGAGCAGCTTTAGCTTTAACTACGGGTGCAGGAGCAGCAGGCGCAATGACTTCAGCTGATGTAACCGGAATGACATGAATGACATTTCTGTCCTTAATGGTTTTAGAAAAACTCACGATACCATCAGTAAGAGCATAAAGGGTCCAATCCTTACCTACACCAACATTTTTTCCAGGATGAAATTTGGTTCCACGTTGGCGAACTAAAATATTACCAGCAATTGCTAGTTGACCTCCAAATAGTTTTACACCAAGACGTTTACTATTACTATCCCGTCCGTTACTCGTACTACCTTCACCTTTCTTATGAGCCATGATTTGTTGATTTTATTGATTAGGCAATGATGGATTCAATTTGAATTTGGGTAAAAGATTGGCGGTGACCATTCTTTTTTTCTAAACCCTTCCGTCTTTGTTTTTTATAAACGATTACTTTGTCACCCTTAACATGATCGATTACACTAGCTTCTACACGAGCACCTTTAATAGACGGTGTTCCTATAGTTGTTGTATTATCATCACCACTAAGCATTAATACTTCATCGAAACTTACTTTAGCGCCTTTTTCAGCATCTAAATGATGGACATAAACTTTCTGCCCAGAAGTTACTTTAAACTGTTGTCCAGCTATATTTACAATTGCAATCATTGTATGGTTTTTTAAAACGGACTGCAAAGATAGCTCTTTTGGATAAAATTTTGAATAATTTTCTAGTTTTTGAAAGAAATTCTTGGATTTTTATTCCATTAAAGGTCTGATTTTCAATTAACAAGGTCGTGATATAGGTCAATTATTCGAAAATATTAAAGTTATTGCTTTAACATCCAAACATTTATACATGCAAAATAATTATATAATTTTTTTAAGTATCAGTGTGGCATTCAGTTTTTGACCATTACGAATTAGGCCTAAATTGAGTTTTTTTCCTTCATCTTTCTGAAGAAAACGTTGAATTTGGTTCATATTGTACCATTTTGTTGGTTTTTTATTGATCCATTTGATTTGATCGCCTTCCATTACTCCAGCAAGTTCACCCGCGCTGCCAGGAACTACAAATCGGACATAATAATTCCTTAAATCGGGTCCCCCTGCTATAATACTGAGTCCACTACAGTCAATATCCAATTCTTGTTTGAAATTCTTGTTTGGTTTGAAATATACTTTTTGATGGATGTAATCAAAAACAACAGTAAACTGATCTAGAATTTGATTTCCTATGATACCCTGTTTTATGACTTGTTCTTTGTTGGTTAACAGTGGATTTAATTCTTGATAATTGGAGATCACATTTTTAAAAGTAAAATCACAAAACGAAAATTCAGGTAATTTACCTATATAACCATTGAGTAGCCCACCAAGACCGGTTCCTAATTTTCCGGAAATGGTTTTTTCAGGAATTTGGATATCTGAGGAGGAGCCTGTATATAATAGTAAGGGTAAGCCTGCACCCGTATCTAATAATAGCGTTGGAATTTTAGTAGGGGTCGAATTTATGCCGGTATAATAGGCACTCAGATAAGGTTTGTTTTTAATGACAGTAATATCACAAGAACTGAATTTTTTTCCTGGTTCATAATCAATAGGCAACAAGGTTATAAAGTGATTCTTAAAATCAATTTGGATTAAATGATGACTGAACATGGAAGCACTTAATATACCATGAATATCTTCACCTACGATTTGATTTAAATGAAATAATTCTTGTTGCAATACGACTAATGGCAATTGGAGTGTACCGAAAACTGGTATGTTAAATTCCATGGGTTTGGTGATCCAAGCGTTGACTTCTTGTTGAAGATCAGCACCCATTATTTTGACCTCCCTTAAATACGTATTAGTGAACAGATCAGTATAGGTGTGATCAAATAATAGATGATGTTCTGCACCTGTGTCAAATATAAAATGCATAGGAATCAGGTTTTCTAATCTGACATCAATAATGATAAAGGATTGCACATAGCGGAAAGGAATTTTTATTTTTGATGCGCTATAGATTGGATTTATGATTGATAGAAATAGCATTAGAGAAACCATTATAGTGTAAGCATGAAGTCCTATGGATTTCTTTATCAAAAACAAAATATAATGGTTTGTTTATAGGATCGAAGTTAGTGATTATTTAGATAGGTTTCGGTATGAAATGGAAAAAGCCAGAATTCATTTAGCGGATTCTGGCTTTTTTAATATCTATACCACAAAAGTTAATCGCTATCCATTCATTTCTATAACCGGACTTGCTTCTTTATCAGAACACAACACAACCATTAAATTTCCTACAAGTCTGGCTTTTTCTTTATCATCAAAAGTAGCGATATGGCGATCTTGTAATTGTTTTAAAGCACCTTCAACCATACCTACTGCACCTTCCACGATTTTGAATCGCGCAGCCACTATGGCTTCCGCTTGTTGACGTTTAAGCATGGCAGCTGCAATTTCAGATGCATATGCCAAATATCCAATTCGGGCTTCCATGACTTCTATTCCTGCTATTTCCAAGCGCTCCTGAAGTTCTTTTTCCAAAGAATCATTGACTTGTTGACTTGAAGTTCTGAGCGTGATCTCATCGCTATTGTCCACATGGTCGTAAGGATAATTTCCTGCTAATTTGCGAACGGCTGAATCGGTTTGTACTTTGACAAAATTGCTCAAATTCTCCACTTCAAAGGTAGCTTTAAATGTATCTTTTACTCTCCATACCAGGATAACACTAATTTGAATGGGGTTCCCTCGCATATCATTGACTTTGAGTCTTTCACTATCAAAATTATGCGCACGCAAACTTATATTGCGTTTAAAATAAAAGGGATTGGCCCAATAGAATCCATCCTGTTTGATGGTACCTACGTATTTTCCAAATAGCGTCATTACTTTTGACCCATTAGGAATAATGATGATGAACCCAATGAGTATAAAAAATAATAAAAGTGAGCCACCTATCCACCAAAAAATGTTTTGAATAAAAATTAAACTTGGAATAATAGCCAAACTGAGAATGAGTAATGGCCATCCGGTGATGGGGTTAAATAATTTTTCTTTCATATGCTTCGTTTTGTAACATTAATAGAGCTTTTTATAGTTAAGTTCCACAATAGGTTTTTTAACGTCCAATCAAAGAATTAATTCGACTAAAGATCTAAATGGAAGGTCTTAAGAACTTCCATAAATGTAAAGGATAATTTAATATGAGGAACTTTTTATTAGAAATAAATGGAAATCTAATAAATTTAAAAATTAAGTTAACTTCTTATTCAATAGATATTATTGTTTAAATATCTAATATGCTAGTCTTAAGTGTATGTGTAAGAAAAATTAGAATAACTATTTATTTTGTATTTCTTCTTTTTTCCTGAGTGTTCAGTTGAATCTCTTCAGCATCTTTAATAACTACACCTTTCATGTGTGCCATTTCTCCTTCGGCTGCAATATAAGGTAACATGGTCCAATAACCGGTCGCTAAAATCTTCTTAAATACATCAATGGCCTTGGTTTGATCCTTATCTAAAAGTGCTTTAACCCCAACTGCATAAGCACCAATGATCCAGGCTTCGGCGTCAATACTGTTTTTAGGTGGATGTTCCAGATCTATAAAATCTTTTTCAGCCAAAGTTCCCTTATAATGGAGCATAGCATCCAAATATGGTTTTGAAGAAGGTAATATTTGCATTTTATCATTGACACTGGATAATATACTTTTGGCATCTGCCATTCTATTGGATCGGGTATAACAACTGTATTGCCAGTAATAGCTGCGAACCCATAAGTCAGAATTGGTAGAAAAATCACCACATACTTCAAACATTTTATCAGCATTTGAAAAGTCATTATTGCATTGAAATGCGATACCCATTAACAAGTAGTTTTTATACTGTAGCGTCATATCAGCAATTGAATCGATGAGACCCATTCCTATAATTCCTTTAGGATTAGGAGTGTTTTCCATTTTTTGACCAGCCTTCCACAAATCATCGATAGCAGCTGTTAATTGGCGACTTTTAAGTAAGCTTTCTCCTCTGGCCTGAAATAAGTCAGGTGTGTTTTCAAATTTCAAGATTCCTTTTGAAAAAATATCTGCGGCATTTTCAACCTGACCATTTTCCATAAAAGCTCTTCCATAGAGTAAATATCCCTTTACATCATTTAAATGTCCTAAATAGACTGCACGGTTCATTTCAATATTGTAGGTTCTTCTGTTTTTAATGGAGTCTAGATCGGGCCATTCTACTAACTTATTTCCATCAAAACTAGCTGCTAATGCGGCTCCTGATCGGGGATCATCAAATGTTGCTTGTTCGGTAGGATTTGGACTTGCAGGATTATTCTTGCATGCAAAAAAACCAATTATAATAATTGAAATGAGATATATTTGGGTTTGTTTTGCAGATAAAATGAATTGGATCATATGATTTTTTGATTTTCCACAAAGTTCTTTAATTTTTAGAAATCGATCTGTTTATATGGAATATTAACAAAAGCTTAAATCCTTAGACTTTATGATTCAAGCATTTATATGCTATTTAAATTTTTTCCAGCTTTTGAAATTAACTCAAGATGTCTAAGACTTATGCTGTAATGATTATTGTTGGATTAAACTTCTGGTTTATTGCCTGCAATAAGGAGCATTTAGATCAAAGTAAAGGTGAATGTCCTGACCGAATTGAGTTAGAAGATATTAAGCCACTAGGGCAATCCCTATCATGGATCTATTATAGTAAAGATGTAAAACAAAAATTCATAGATAGTACGGGTCATATATCAGATGCTGTTATTTTAAATGATTTAAATTACGGATTGAAATCATATCAAGTGGTTCATGTTCCATGTGTTTCAAATGCTACAGAGTCGATACAAGTAAGTTATAATGTCATGCGACATTTTACGCGTATGATCAATCTGGCTCCGAATCAGGCTTCATTTCATATTTTCGAATTTGAAATCAGCTGTTTATTTAACCCTGCCAAACCGCTGGAGAATCAGAGATTGGATGTATTGAGTATTTATCAAATTTTACCTGGTTTATTGAACAGTGAAATCCGAATTGAGATCCTAACCATTCCGTTAATGGAGAATCCTTATTCCATCTTCTCTTTTGAATATGAATATGTTCCAGAACTGATATTATTCAATAAAACATTTCAAAAAATATATACCAATAGAACTTGGGGATTAAATCAATGGAAAATTTATTTTTCAAAAGACCTGGGTGTGGTTGCCTTTAGAAATGAACAAGGAGTTCTATGGGTATTGGACACTAAGTAAGTAGATCATATTAAGACACTTAATTTTGAAATAGATTGAAGTTCATTTATAAATAAAATATGGGAATATCAATTAAAATTCTTAATCGTAATAGTGTCCTTTGGTGTATCTTTTTACTTTATCTGATTTCTATTTCATTTTTAAATATTTATTGGTTTACAGTTGTATCACCCCCTGAATTTATTTTTATTCTATTGGGCTTTTGTTTTATTGCACAAAAAAATGATTTCAATATTGTTGATTATAAGTTAAACTATTTGGATGCAACGATTGGATTATTGATATTTATTTATGGAATTGGAGCTATGATGAGTATGGATAAAAATTCGATAATTGAATGGGTAGGATTAATTTATTTAGTTGCATTATATATCATTGTAAAATGGATGATATTGAGGAATAGCGACAGAACAGTCCGATATTTAATTTATGGACTCAGTATCACTGGTGGTATTACAACTTTTTTAGGGATCATTGGTGTAATGCAGGCATATGGTGAACATATTCCTAATCGTTTTGCATGGTACTATTTAGAATATCCTTATTTTGGTAATGTCCCACGGGCAAGAGGATTGATGGGTACACCAGAAATGATGGCTCATGTAATTTCCATCAGTATTTTGTTAAAATTAGGATATTATAAAGCTAAACATTTTGAAAGTTGGCGTTGGAATATAATTTTACTTTTGGAAGGAATAGGCTTGTTATTGACAAGTTCAAAAACGATATTTATTTTAATATTAATTTTAACACTATTCATTTTTATTAAGAAAAAAAACAAACAGTTTCGCACATTATTTGGAATGGTCAGTGCACTATTATTTTTTATTTATTTAATGGGAACTCACTTTGTAGTAAGATCCAAAGTAGGTTCTTCAGAGGAATCAAGATTTATAAAAAATTTTATGAATCAACCATTAATATCTGATGCATGGGAGTTAGAAAAAACAAACTATTTTGAACTGAAGAAATTAGCGATAAAGGTGGGATTGAGCCAACCTTTGTTTGGAATTAGTGGTACTTCATTTAATGAATATCAGAAAAGGAATGGATTAAATAATAGTAATCCATCGAGCATTTATTATGATCCGCATTGTACTTATCTTGGAGCATTTGCAGGATATGGTTTTCCAGGATTAATTATGTGTTGTGGATTGTTTTTTTTGTTAATTAAAATAGCAGCAAATTCCTATAGACAGAATCCAACCACAAAACATCTTATCCTATTCCTTATTATTATTTTTTTAACTATAGAGGGAATCAATACGGATATACTAAATTTCAGATTACTGTGGATTGTTATGGCTTTGATTTCTATTTATGCACCAACAATTAAATTTTCGTACTCTGCCTTGACAACAAGACCCAATGACCATTTCGTTTAGTCCAAGTCTGGCATACATGCAGTGTTAAATCAATGGGTTTGTCTTTTAAGCTTACTGTAAATTGGGCATTATATCTAGCTGTAATAATCTTTTTTGTTTTAATAATTTGCACAGTATCGCACTTGATGGATTTATATTGAATATAGTTGGATTGAATGTTTTGTAAAAACTCTTTTTTGGTTTCTATCCATGCATTTGAATGACCATAACTTAAATGGGGATGAGTAAGTTTGTTGATTTCTGTCAGATTTTTATTTATTAATGCTTCATTAAAATATAAAATAGTCCTAAGGATGTCAGAAGTCTTTTGAGTATATCCCTTAACATTAATAATGGTTATCAATATAAGAATCAAGGTCTGTTTTGATAGGGTCATTTGCATAAAAGGTTGAATGGTTTAAGCATTAAATAATGTAAAAACAGGGGTATCATTTCAGTTTAGATAATAGAATTAAAATAACGAAATAAAACTTTTTATTTGGAAGAAATAATCTGAATTCATTAAATATTTGAATTAAGGTCTAAATATAATATGGTATTTGTATTTTTGTGTGTTTATGAAGCGAAAATGCTTAATTGGAATTATTGTTCTTATACCGATATTATTTAGTTCGGTTTGTTATGAACCCGTTGAAATCAGCACCAACTCAAATACGAGTAAATTGGGCGAATTAGGCCACTATTTTTTTTATGATGTAAGATTATCTTATAATTTGAAAAAGTCCTGTTCTTCCTGTCACGATCCAAGTTTAGCCTTTAGTGATGGCTACCGCCTTTCATTGAACAGTGATGCCCAAATGTTAAAAAGAAATTCTTCTTCCATTCTCAATATTAATCATAGAACTTGCTTTGATTGGGCAAATCCTCAGATTACATCGCTGAAAGAACAAATGAAGAGACCTTTATTTTCTGAACATCCCATAGAATTGGGTTTTAATTTAAAGGAATCTCAAATTTTGGATCGATTTAAATCGGATCGTCTCTATCAATCATTATACAAAAGCTGCTATGGAAAAGATATTTCAAATCTTAATCTAGATGAAATCATGGATTGTATTGTTGTTTATGAATTGAGCTTACAAAGTCGATTTTCTATTTACGATCAATTTTTAAAAACAAATGACACTTTAATTTTTACAGATCAAGAACTAACGGGATACAGATTGTTTTTTTCAGATTCCATTTCCTGTCACCGATGTCATGGGGGATTAGATTTTGTGGAACCAACAATGGGTCCTGCATTTGCAAATATTGGATTATACAATTGTAATGGTAGTTATCCAATCAGAGATCGAGGACAATATGAACACAGTAAGAATTATTCTGATGATGGCGTTTTTAGAATACCAACATTGAGGAATGTTGCTATCACCGCCCCTTATTACCATGATGGATCGGGAAACAGTTTGGAAGATGTTATTATAAACTATGAACATCGTGGGAGAAATATACTTAGTGGAGATTGTATTGGAGATGGCTCAATTCATCCAAATGTTGATTCCAGACTAAAACGATTTCAATTAGATGAGAATAAACGAAAAGCATTAATAGCATTTTTACATACCCTGACCGACACCAGTTATTTGTCAAATCCTTATTTTTTAGATCCGTTTAACGAATGATATGATGAAAAATATAGTATTAATTTATGTTTTGTTTTGTTTTATGATTATTCTGAATTGTTCTTCACAAAAAAACAGAAGAACTGATGGGCATTCACTACTGGATGAAAGAAAAAAAGAAATCAATGCCGTTTTGAAATTGAACAAACCCGTGTTATTGGTTAAACAAAATGACATAAAGTCTAGTAGTGAAATACAAGATATATTTATTTCAAATTCAAAATTGGATAAATTTTTTGTAGAACCATCGAGTCAGAAAAAAATGTTGAATGAAATTTTTTCAATATCAAAAGCCCGACCATCTGATTTACCTAATGGAAATGCAATAATGAACATGGAAAATCTGTACAGAGTTGAAATGTATAATTACGCATTGAATGCTTCTATAATTGGTTTCGTAGATTTAGCTCATAAGCAAGTTATTAATATTATTTTTTATAAAGAGACGCAGCCAGATATTCCACCACATCTTGTTGAATTGGCAATGGAAATGGCAATCAATGATACGGCAGTAATAAATGAATATGGAGAACATAAATTAGACCAAAGGCCTATCATGGCTGGCACAAAAACAGCTCTGAATAGAACCAAATGCCAGCGTTCAAAGCATCTATGCGTAGCTCCAACCTTTGTGAAAGGAGATAAGGCACTTTGGGCTATAGTAGATCTTACTGATTTAAATATTGCTGGTGTCAAATGGACTCAGGTAGGTGAGACTGGTATGGCAGTAACACAACGTACCATGCAGAATGATAAAATCATGTCATGTTATTGTGATAAAAATAATGTAATTGAAAAAAATGATTGGACATTTAGCTATTCTATGAGTCGATCTGATGGGCTTGTTTTAACTAATGTTCAATATAAAAAAAAGGAGCTCTTTAGAAATGTAAAATTAGTAGACTGGCATGTCTCGTATTCTAAAATAGATGGATTTGGTTATAGTGATGCAGTAGGATGTCCTGAATTTTCCACAGCTGCAGTACTCGCAGTAGAGCCACCATATTTTGAAGCTATTGTGGAATCTGGTGATACAACGGGATTTTTATTGGGCCAACGATATTATAGTGAGGGATGGCCGACTCCATGTAATTATAATTATCATCAGTATTTTGAATTTTATAATGATGGCAGATTTAGACCTGTCGTCGGAAGTATAGGAAGGGGATGTGGTAATAATGGAATGTATCGTCCGGTTACAAGAATTGCAGTATCAGGCGAAAAAAATAATTTCTATGAATGGAATAAGAATACCTGGAAACAGTGGAAAAATGAACAATGGACTTTACAAACAGGAAAAACGTTGTATCAAGGTGATCATCAATGGTTGAAAACAGAAAACGACAACAAACAAGGGTTAGTGATTTTGGCTAATACAGGTCAAATGAGGGATGGAGGACGAGGAGACAATGCATATGTTTATGTAACTAAATGGGATTCACATAGAGATGAAGGTGAAACTGATTTACCAACTATTGGCCCATGTTGCAACAAAGATTATCAACAAGGTCCTGAAAAATTTATAGAACCTGATCCTGAAATAATACAAACAAGTTCTATAGTTCTATGGTATGTTGCACAAATGACAAATGACGATACTAAAGGGAATGAATATTGTTGGGCCGAATCGGTATTGAAAAATGGGGTATATGTACCCGTGATTTATCCATGTTATTCAGGTCCAATGTTTAAGCCTTATTAATTAAGTTAAATATTTTATTAAATGAAACAGCCCATTTATTATTTGATATTATTCTGTTTATGTAGTTTTCAATTTGAGTTATTGGGTCAGTTAGATCAATGTAAAGGATTACCGCCCTATTTTTTGAAGAAAGGGATCAATCCACAAAAAGCTTATTTATCCACTTCTGAGAAATTTTTGGTTGGAATGGCACTTATTGAATCAGAACAGCCCGGAAATCCGAATGCAAAGATTATTAAAGTTATACAGGACAGTTCATGGACAGATAAAGGTTTTCTTGGTGCCATTTGTACAGACCAATCTGGAAATTCATATGTGCTCCCTTCTGCTAAAGTGAACTTACTTAAAAATCCTTTGGAAAAACAAAACACCATATATAAGGTCGATGCCAATTCAGGATTGATGAATGCTTACGTTCAAATTCCAATGGACGTTTTGCCAGGGTCATTTAATCCATTTGGATTGTTAGGTAGTTTTTATGATTGTTCGACGAGTCAGTTAATCGTTAGTACCGTAGCAGGATCTTCTGAAAAAAGAGAAATCGGAAAAGTTTGTAAAATTGATATTAAGACTAAAGAAATTACAACGCTTATTGACCATAAAGATATTTATGGATTAGCCTTACATATTCATCAGGGAAAAAGAATACTTTATTTATCATCTGCGCGAGCATCAAAATTATACTCATTAGAATTGGATGAGCGAAACAATCCAGTTGGAAGATTGAAAGAAGGATTTTCAATAAGCGGATTGGGTCCAAGAGGGGATGATAAAATTAGAAAAATCAGATTTACTTCAGATGGAAAGATGCAATTGTTTACGGTGTTGTTTTATTATAACCTTACCTCACCAAGTGAAGAGCAGCAAAATCAGATGTATTTTGTTTATAACCCATTCAAAAAAAATTGGAAATTAAGTGGCATCGAATAGACATAAATTCTAAATTCTGGCCCTTCGGAACTAGAGTTCACTAAATTTTATAAGTTTTTTGAGTAAATAAGTATTTTTATTTAATTTGTATAGTATTGAAAATAAATCAGATACATATATTATTATAAAAATATTAAAAATAATATTAATATGTATTTTATTTAAACTAACTTTGCCTTTCTATAAAGGTATTGTTTAAAAACAACAAGGCCTTCGTATAGTAATACCATAATTATGCCAAATATTGGAAATGTGGTATGACAAATTGTTCCAACCATCCTGAGAAGAATGAACTAGAAAATTGAATGTTGTTAAATCCGCATTGGATTTGAATATTTAATTTTCTAAAGAAATTTATTAATTGATTTAATTTGAATCATTTTGAATCAAAAGAGTGATCTGTTTATCCAAGCTAATCACACTTTTAATTTGTATAAATGAAGTAAAGTAAATCTGTCATCATTATGTTGTTTTGCAAGGATCATGAAGTATGGTTATGTGTAAATATTCTAATATTGATAACACTGTTTTGAAATTGATAAATTATAAATTTATATCAACTAAGTATACATACATATGAATAATTTAAAGTTACTTTTTCAAAGTTTTTCTTTGGTTTTTTTGGTATTTTTATCAAGTTTCCAAAGACTTCACGCTCAATCTTGTCCTACAATTCTTTCTGCGGGAGGTTTTGTGGAAGTATGTAAAGGTGGGACTGTAGATCTTTTTGCAGAACTAAACACCACTCCTACTGGTATTACTTTTACCTGGACTGGATCTGTATCTGGATTAATAAAAATGGCGACAGGTGCTGCAGGCACATTTATGAGCTACACACCTACTGTTACTGAAGTAGTTACTATTACTGCAGCAAAGGCTGGCTGTACTACCTTGGTAGATAAGGTTAAGGTTATAGTGCACGATGGAGCTACTTTTAACAAGTGTCGTATCATTGACAATTTTGATGAACCAGATGGTACTACACAACAAACAGTGATAGTGAAGTCTCCAATCTTAGGTGGCCCCATTTTTGAAACTAAAACTTTTACCGGATTAAACGCAGGTGGTTTGATTGGAAATAAGCGTACGATGAATATTTGGTACGTGTCTGGAGCTCTAACTTCGAGAGCCGATGTTTTGAAAGAGTCAGATATAACAAGCCCATATTTTGGTGAATGGTTTTATAGTAGTAGTAATGATGAAGGGAATGAATCCAATACAGAATTGGTTTATGGTGGTACTGGAGGAGATCAATTAAATTGGAATGGAATCTGTGACTGTCTTGATGCCAATGGTGTCCCAGATGCTTCCGCTGGATTTAGACTTTATAATTATTTTGCAGATCAATCTGGTGTGACAATGACTGTGACTATAACAGATGGCACCGGAAAGATTGGTACTATTGTGAGAAATATGCCAGGTTCCGGATTTGGTGACTATGATGAAGAGTTTGCATTGGTTGATTTTACTGTGGCCAATGGGTTCAATTGGTGTGATATCGACAAAATATCTTTGTATATGAATACAAACAATATTTCTGTCGATTTTAAGTTTGACCAAATTGATTTTTGTTGTTTAATAAAAGCTCAACTGGGAGATAATAGTATAAAGAAATGTCTGGGATCCTGTATAAAATTAGACACATTATTTAATTGTCCGATACCAAGTGGTTTAATTGGATCACATAATGTCAAATGGAAAGATCCAAATGGTAATTCGGTAGCTTATAACGCTCTTATTTGCCCATCTACAGCAGGTATGTTTAATTACACTGTAAATATTAAAGACAGTTTAGGATGTGAATCAAATTTTACCCAAACTTTTAAAATTTGCGATACACCTTCCATAAGTTTATCCAATGTGGCTATTTGCAAGGGTACAAGTGTGGTATTAAGTCCAACCATCACTGGTGGAAATGCACCTCTATCTTATTTGTGGTCTCCTGCTACTGGTTTGTCATGTACAACTTGTGCAAATCCTACAGCGAATCCTACTACTACTACTACCTATACACTAATCGTTAGTACAACTGAGAATGGTGATAATGGTATAAATGCTTGTTCTGGTTCTAAAAAAGTGACTGTGACAGTTAACGATCTTCCAGATGGCAGTATTACAGGCGCCACTGGATTATGTATTGGAGCCAGCACGACACAAATCTGTGCAAAACAAACTCCTGCCGCAAATATTTCATACAGTTGGAGTACAATGGCCACAACGCGTTGTATTGATGTAGGTGCAGGTACTTATACTTTGACTGTTACCAACACAACTACTGGTTGTACGGCTACTTCCCAAGTAACAATTAGTCCGGTCCCAAGTCCATCTGTGACTGTGAGTTCGGATAAGAACAATGTTTGTGAAGGAACAAAAGTAATTTTAACCGCTGTTGGAAGTGGAGGAACAACACCTTATACTTTTACCTGGAGTACCGCGCAGAGTGGAAACCCAATTCAAGTAACGCCATCAGCTCCTTCGAGCACTTACATTGTAACTATTACTGATAAGAATGGTTGCACGGGGACCAATACTATAACGATAAACGCAACTCCTAATGATATTCAGGTGAATGTAACCACAAACCCGGATATATGTAGTAAAAAAATTGGTGAAGCAACTGCAAATCCAACTGGAGGTGCGCCGCCATTTTCTTATGCTTGGTCCAATGGAGGAAATATCCAGACCATCACAGGTTTGTCTCCGGGCAGTTATACCGTGACTGTGACTGACATTTCAGGTTGTTCTCGTTCAGCCACTGGTACTGTTGGAACCGTTACTGGACCAACTGTAAATATAACAGGAGCGAGCCCAATTTGTGCAGGAGGATCAGTTACATTAACAGCAAATGCAACAGGAGGGACAGCACCCATTACATATAGTTGGTCACCAGGAGGTATGACTACATCAGCAATAATGGTTAGTCCTGGTTCAACAACGACTTATACGGTTGTGGTAACCGATGGTAATAGTTGTTCAGTTTCCAAATCAGTGGAGGTACTGGTCAATCCAAAACCTCAAGTGACCATTACTCCATTGAATCCAGTCATCTGCCAAGGCGTCAAAGTAAATTTAACAGCTATTACTTCGGGCGGCACACCTAGTTATAGTTATCTATGGAGTCCATCTAGCGGACTTTCATGCACAACTTGCCAAAATCCAGATGCTTCACCTACTGCCGATCAAAATTATCAAGTCATTGTGACTGATTCTAAAGGTTGTAAGGATACAGTGCAAGTCCTGGTGAAAGTAAATAATAACCCAACACCAAGTTTGGTTGGAAAAACCAACGAACAATGTGGTAAGAAAAATGGTACCATCACAGTGACAGCTACTGGAGGGGAATCACCTTATTCTTATTTATGGAATACTTCACCACAACAAACAGGAACCACTGCTACAGGTCTTGCTGGAGGTACATATACCGTTACTGTTACAGATAAAAATGGATGTACCGGAACTTTTTCCACAAGTATCATCAATGAAGGAGGTCCTACTGTGGATATAACAGGGGCAAACCCAATTTGTGCAGGAGGTTCAGTTACCTTAACAGCAAATGCCAGTGGAGGGACAGCGCCTATTACATATAGTTGGTCACCAGGAGGAATGACGACATCATCAGTTACTGTTAGTCCAGCATCGACAACGAATTATACAGTGGTAGTAACCGATGTTAATGGTTGTTCAGCTTCCAAATCAGTGGAGGTACTGGTCAATCCAAAACCTCAAGTGACCATTACGCCATTGAATCCAGTTATTTGTCAGGGCTTTTCAGTCAATCTAACGGCAATTACTTCAGGGGGCACACCTACTTTCAGTTATTTATGGAGTCCATCTAGCGGGCTTTCATGCACAACTTGCCAAAACCCTGTTGCTTCACCAACTTCTGATCAAAATTATCAAGTCATTGTGACTGATTCCAAAGGTTGTAAGGATACAGCCCAAGTCTTAGTGAAAGTAAATAATAACCCAACACCAAGTTTGGTTGGAAAAACCAATGAACAGTGTAATAAGAAAAATGGCTCCATCACAGTGACAGCCAGCGGAGGAGAATCACCTTATTCTTATTTATGGAATACCTCACCACAACAAACAGGAACCACTGCTACAGGTCTTGCCGGAGGAACATATACCGTTACAGTTACAGATAAAAATGGATGTACAGGAACTTTAGCCGCAAGTATCATCAATGAAGGAGGCCCTACTGTAAATATCACAGGAACGAATCCGAATTGTATAGGAGATAATGTGATCTTGACTGCCAATCCTAGTCCAAAATTACCAAGTGACTATACTTATCTGTGGAGTGCAGGTCTTGGAACCAATCAAACTGCAACCATTAATAATGTTTTGATAACAAACGATTACCATGTGACAATTACGGATAAGGTGACGGGTTGTACTGCAACTGCAACTTATACTGTTCAAGTGATTGGATGCGCTGTCGTAACTCATTTTAAAGAATTTGTAGGTGTCACTCAAACTGGTTTGAATACTTATGATGTTTCTTTTAAAATCACAGTGGACAATATTGGCACAGGAAATGGAAAATATAATTTAAAAGATTCATTGGCATTCGATAAAGACGTAGTGGTTAATGCCATAAAGTATAGCACCAATGCTGTTGGAAATCCAGGTAATCCTGGTACAATCGTGCCGCCAACAGATGGTAGTAACAGATATGATTTAGCAGTGAATCAAAACATAACAGATGTAGAAGTCCAAGTTTACAATCTTACAGTTTCTGTTACCTTAAATCTTAAAGGAACGCCTCCTCCAGGAGGAGATGGCTCATACAAACCTTGCGCCGAAGTTACACCTGGAGATTATATTCCAGAAAACGGTTTATATAATTTGTCCATACTCGATACACCTAATGATTTTAATGATGAACGGGATGAAGCTTGTGGAGAATTGCCTATTATCAATCATGAAAAGTCTGGTCCAGTGGTCGTTAAACAAGGCCCGAATACTTATGATGTGACTTATACTATAAAGGTTGCCAATAGTGGCTATGCTACAGGTAAATATACTCTGAATGACATACCAGGATTAGAAAATGATTTTGAAGTATTGTCAGCTCAATATACCTCAAATGCACCAGGCAATCCGGCCAATCCCGGACCTATAGGATTAACTTTATTTGGACCATGGAATCTTGCAAATGACCAAAATATTATAAAGCAAACGACACACACATACCAAGTTAAATTACAGGTGAAAATTGATTTAGTTGCAACGGCAAGTGTGGGCGACGAGATCTATACGCCTTGTGGGGCAAACAATCCAAACGTACCGCAAAGTGGAGAAGGATTATTTAATCGAACGACTCTTGATGTAAATGATGATGGAATTCCTGATCAACGGGATACTGTTTGTGCCGATATAAAAATTATAGATTTAGCATTAAGGAAAGTTATACTGAATCCTGCTGGATCATATAAATACGGTGATAATATCACTTTTAGAATAACTGTTTTCAATCAAGGCAATACTGCTGTTGAGAATGTCCAAGTAGCCGATTACTTACCTGCCGGGTTAAAATATTTAGGTGGAGATGCTAATTGGACTATAGTTTCTGCTAATGAATTGGAAGGAAAATTGCCAGGTTTTTTAAATCCTGGTGCATCTAAAACAATAGATTTGACCTTGCGAATAGTAGCAAGTTCGGGTGGAAGTTTTGACTGGATCAATTTTGCTGAAATTAAAAAGGCATTTATGGGCACGGATGAAGTTTCAGACGAGGATATAGACAGTGATCCTTATTCTAATTCTACAAAAGAAAAAGCGGTTAAACCTGGAAGTCCGGATGATAACGTCATCACAGAAGATGGAAAAAATAATCCCGATGAAGATGAAGACGACCATGACCCTGCAGGTATTGAAGTTTTTGACCTTGCTTTAAAGAAAACAACAACAGCCAATGGTCCATTCCAATACGGAAGCGTGGTGCCATTTGTCATCACAGTTTATAATCAGGGAAGTATCCAGGCCCGTGATGTTGTAGTGGTGGATTATATTCCTTCTGGATTTGCATTTGGACCAGGAAACGCTATTTGGACCAATGGAATTGGGATGGCGACAACAACCATTCCTAGTATTAATCCAGGATCAAGCGTCAATGTTACCATAAATTTAGTGGTTCAACCAGGCAGTAATCCTGTAGACAGAGCATGGTATAATGAGGCTGAAATAAAAACGGCTAAAGATGATAAAAATATTACCCAAACCGAAGACATTGACAGCAGATTCAACATGAATCCTGATGATGACAATGACGTGGTTATTGATGGTACCGATGATAATGAAATAAATGAGGATGGAAAAAATGATCCACAACAAGATGAGGATGATAATGATCCAGCAGCTATTAAAATATGGGATCTAGCATTAAAGAAAGTTTTTGTGTCTGGTTCTATTAATTACAATAATCCATTAACTTTTAGAATATGGGTTTATAACCAAGGCAATGAAACAGCCAAGGATATTAAGATTGTAGATTATATACCAATCGGTTATTCTTTTTCATCAGGATTAAATCCAGGATGGGTTGGAGCATACCCAAATGTTAATTACACGATAGCTGGGCCAATTGTTCCGGGTGACAGTGCCTTTGTTGACATTATACTCACTTTAGAAAATACTTCTGGAGGATTCCGTAAATGGATTAATTATTCAGAGATTGTCTCAAGCAAAGATTTGAACAATGCCAATAGATCTAATGATGACATAGATAGTCAAGTAGGCAGTGATGGACCATTGGAAAGAGCAGTATTGCCAGGAAGAATCAATGATAATAACATATCCAGTACGAATAAAGGTGCCGAAGAAGATGATCATGATCCAGCCGGGACAGGCATAGAATTTGGAGATCTATTTGATTTGGCATTAAGAAAAACAGTTATTACAGCTGGACCATATAGTTATGGTCAAGATGTTGATTTTAATATAAGAATATTTAATCAAGGAAACCTTACAGCACAAAATATTTATGTCGTAGATTATGTTCCAGCAGGATTTCAATTTATAGCAGGAGGTGTTAATGCTGCATGGAGTTACTCTGCAGGATTGTCACAGGCATCTAGAATTGTGTCGGGTCCATTAAAACCTGGTGACAGTTTAAATATAACTATTCGTCTAAGAACTATTTCAAACCCAGGAAGTAGTACTGCTTACATAAACTTTAGTGAGATTAAATCAGCGCAAGATAGTTTAGGGACTACAAGTGTAGATATTGACAGTAATCCTGATGATAATCCGAATAATGATATTGGAGGACAACCTGGAGGGCCTACTGATGATTTAGTAGATGATGATGGTACGATCGATGAAGATGATCATGATCCTGCCATGATTAATGTGTATGATCTTGCCCTGATAAAAGTTACAGCAACAGCTGGGCCATATAGTGTTGGTCAAGTAGTTGATTTTAAAATTACAGTATACAATCAGGGAACTCTACCGGTAAAAAATGTAGTGGTAAATGATTATATTCCTATTGGTTATACTTACAATGCAGGGGATAATGCAGGTGTATGGAGCGGTTCACATCCATTGGTGACGCACACACATGCTCCTCAATTAAATCCGGGAGATAATTTTGAAGTAATCTTAAAACTAAGATTAGCAGGAACTTCAGGTGGGTACACCAATTGGATAAATTATAGTGAGATCAAAAGTATGCAATCAGTTAATGGAACTGATGTATCTTCTCAAGATGTCGATAGTGATCCAAATGGAAATACTCCTGGAGAGAGGGCTGTTACTCCTGGAAGTACAAATGATGATAATATCACAGACATCACCAAGGCAGGTGATCAGGATGATCATGATCCGGCTGGTGTCAATATTTTTGACCTTGCTTTGCGTAAATCAGTTGTAACGGGTGGACCATATGCATACGGACAAGATGTTGATTTTAAAATTTCAATTTTTAATCAAGGAAATATTACAGCAAAAAATATAGCTGTAGTAGATTATATACCTGATGGTTTTCAGTTTATTGCTGGAGGTGTAAATGCTGCTTGGACTTATTCTGCAGGCAACAAACAAGCCACTCGCACTGTAGCAGGACCACTTGGTCCTGGCCAAAGTACAGATGTCACCATTCGGTTAAGGTTATTGCCTAATGGTTCAGCATTTGATGCTTATACAAATTATTCAGAAATTAAATCAGCTCAAGACTCATTAGGAGTATCGGGTAATGATTTTGACAGTGATCCTGATGATGATCCAACCAACGATAATGGTGGAGAACCAGGTGGTTCGACTGACGATGAAGTTACTAAGGCACCTCCTGTAGATGAGGATGATCATGATCCTGCGATTATAAGTATTTTTGACCTTGCATTGCGTAAGAAATTAGTAACTCCTGCTACAGGACCATACACATATGGTCAGACACATACTTTTGAAATTACAGTGTTTAATCAGGGTAATGTGACTGCTAAGGACATTCAGGTAAAAGATTATATACCTGAAGGATACAGTTTCTCACCAAACAATGGCTGGACCGGAGCATTCCCTACGGTCAGCAAGACCATAACAGATACAATCCAACCAGGTGGCAGCAGAACAATAACTTTGAATTTGACCTTTAACATGGTAGCAGTTCCATCGTTGAAATCATGGGCAAACTATGCAGAAATTGCAGGAGCAAATGATCTAAACGGAGTACCTGGAGATGATGTGGACAGTGACCCTGGATCAAATACAACAAATGAACAAAATGTAATTCCTGGTAAACCAGGTGATGATGATATAGCAAGTAACTCAGATACAGGATTTGGAAGTCAGGATGATCATGATCCTGCAGGGCCATGGATCTTTGACTTAGCTACTAAAGTTGAGAATTCAACAGCTGAAATTCATTTCTATGGAGAATTGATCAATTTCCCTATAGAAGTACACAATCAAGGAAACATTCCTACGAATGGTTATACAGTATCCGTTAATATACCTTCTGGATTTGCTTTCAATCCAGCATTTAATCCTAATTGGGTATTTGATAATGGAATCGGATTGTTCACTTATGTATCAACGAATGTATTAAATCCAGGTGAAACAGACCAATTTAGTATAGTACTTACTGCTCAACCTTCTAACGGTCCAAATGCATGGACGGTAGAAGTTGAAATTAGTAAAGATCATCCAATAGCTGATGAAGTTGGTATTAAAGATATTGATTCAAAACCAGATAATAATTTCTCAAACGATGCTGGAGGAAGTCCATTGCCTGATAGTGAGGATGGAAATTACCCAGGAAGTGATGATATCTTAAATGGTGCAGGAAATGGAGTTGTTGGAGGTACTAGTGCAGCAGGAGATGAGGATGATAATGACCCAGAATTTGTACAAGTTTTTGATCTTGCATTGAGAAAAACTTTGGTTTCACCAGCCGCAGCGCCATATACTTACGGACAGAATCATATATTTAAAGTTACCGTATTTAACCAAGGAAATATTTCAGCAACGAATATCTTAGTTAGTGATTTTATACCTGATGGTTATAGCTTCACGAACAATAATGGATGGACTGGAGGACCTAATACAATTACGAATATGATTACTTCTGTTATTAAACCTGGAGATAGTGTTGTATTGACATTAGTATTAAAATTCCAAATGGCTACACAGCTTACTACGAATAAGACTTGGATTAATTATGCTGAAATAACTTCTGCTCAAGATACGCTTAATGTAACAAGAACAGATGTTGATAGTGAAGCAGGAAGTAATGGGCCAAACGAAAATAATGTATTACCTGGTAAATTAGGTGATGATGACATAAGCAGCAATAGTGATACTGGAGTAGGAAGTCAAGATGATCACGATCCTGCTGGACCATGGATTTTTGACTTGGCTACAGTAATTGAAAATAACGTGGATAGAATAAGTTCATATGGTGAGTTAATTACATTCCCTATAAAGGTAAAAAACCAAGGAAATATAGCAAGTGCTGGGTATACAATAAGTGTTTTAGTACCGGATGGATTTGCTTTTACACAAGGTCCAAACACGAATTGGGTGTATAATAATGTTACCAGAATCGCAAGTTATACCGTACCGGTAACAGATACCATTAAACCTGGTGAGATGGATATGTATAATATCATATTAACATCCCAACCGGCAAGTGGAAAACATGCATGGACAGTTGAAATAGAAATTAGTTCAGACAATCCGGTTGCAGACGAACCAGGAATTAATGATATTGACTCTAATCCAGATGCAGTATATAATAATGATCCGGGTGGTGCGCCTATTCCGGATAGTGAAGGAGGAAATTTCCCTGGAAGCGATGATATCTTGAATGGAGATGGAACAGGAACAATAGGTGACACAAATGCTACTGGTGATGAGGATGATAATGATCCTGAGTATGTAAAAATATATGACTTGGCATTGAAGAAATTATTGGATACGCCACCGCCATATGTTTATGATCAGAATTTAACTTATCGGGTTAGGATTTTCAACCAAGGAAATGAACCTGTAAGAAATGTTAAAATTCAAGATTATATTCCTGTAGGATTTAGTTTAGTCCCAGCATTAAGTCCTTTATGGGTTGCAAATGCAAATGGTGCTGAATATCTATATACAGGTACTGTAAATCCGACAGACTCTATAGATTTTGTGATTACCTTAAAATTAAAAAACACCAAAGGTGGTTACAGAGATTGGATAAACTATGCGGAGATAACCAACATGCTGGATACTTTAGGCAACAATGTTAATACATTTGATGTAGACAGCCGACCATCATCTAATGGGCCTGGTGAGCTTGCAGTAACTCCTGGTGATGTTGCAGATAATAATATCACAAGTGTCAATAAGGGAGGAGAAGAAGATGATCATGACCCTGCCGGAATACAGGTTTTCGATGTTGCTTTAAGAAAGAATTATACCGGGACATTACCAATTATGTACAATCAAGTGGTACCATTTGAAGTAACGGTATATAATCAAGGTAATAGAAGTGCACAAAATTTTGTGATCGCTGATTATTTAGCTCCGGGATATGAGTTTGATGTGCCATCAAATCCTAATTGGACGTATAACAATATAACAAGAATTGCTAAAACAACAATAGCAGCTAAAGTTATTCCTGGCGATAGTGCAAAAGTGACACTGTATTTAGCAGTCAAGCCTACACTATATAATAAAGCAGCTTGGAAAAATTTTGCAGAAATTGTTACAGTTACAGATACAACAAATACACCTGGTGATGATATAGATAGCGATCCGGATGATAATCCAAATAACGATGGTCCTCCAAAAGATGGCGAAGTTGATGAAAAACCACCTGTTGATGAAGATGATCACGATCCTGCAGAACCACCAGTTGTAGATTTTGCATTGAGAAAATGGATTCCAGGTAAAAAACCATATTACATACCTGGTGATACAGTAGATTTTGTAATCAGTCTACACAATCAAGGCAATGTTGTTTCTTCTGCAGTTGGAGTAAATGACTATATACCACAAGGTTTCCAATTCCTTCCAGCAATTAATGCAGGATGGGCATTTAATGGTCCAAGATTGGAGTATACTTATGGAACAAGATTGTATCCTGAAGATAGTGTACAATTGCATTTAAAACTTAAAGTCATCGTAGCTGCTAATCCTTCTATACCAGATTGGGAAAATTATGCAGAGATACGCAGTGTAAGAGATACTTTCAACGTGAATCGGGATAACGATGATGCTGATAGTAAACCGAATACGGACAATGCTTGGGAACGTGCAGTTCATGATGAAGATCCATGGGATGATGTAATCGATGGAAACAATCAGATCGAAAACGAAGATTCAGATGATCATGATCCGGAGAAGGTCGTTGTGACTGCATGGATTGGAGATTATGTTTGGAAAGATCTCGATGGTGATGGAGTTCAAGATAATAATGAACCTGGTGTTCCTGGCGTACATGTCTATTTGTATAAATGTTCCAATGGAAGTTTGGTTAAGAAGGACACTACAGATGCTAGCGGTAAATATGAATTTGACTTTTTATTATCAGATGATTATTTCCTAAGATTTGACGCACTACCTATAAATATGCCTAACTGTGCCTTCACTTTCAGAGATAAAGGTGGCAATGACGCTAAAGATAGTGATGTTGATGCAGCGGGTGTTGCTGCATGTACATTCCTTCAATGGGGTGAACGTGATAGCACATGGGATGCTGGATTGGTTGAATTAGCATCATACGGAGATTATGTATGGCATGATAGAAATGCCAATGGAATCCAGGAACCTGGAGAAGAAGGAGTGGGTGGTGTATTGGTAACATTGTATGATGCAGTTACTAACCTACCAGTCAAAACGACAACAACGGATAATAATGGCTTGTATCTGTTTGAGAAATTAATGCCTATGCAATATTATGCTAAGTATGATCCACCTGCTGGATGGAATATTACGACTGCAAATGTAGGAAATGATACCAAGGATAGTGATGTGGATAATAGTAATGGGCCTCGAACCAATGCTACTACTTATTTAAGCCCTGGAGAGAATGACAGAACCTGGGATTTAGGAATATGGCAATGTGTAATGATAGGAGGTCGGGTATTCTTTGATGTGGATAAAGATGGTGTATTTGATGCAAGTGAAAATGGTCTGAATGGATTAAGAATCAATTTAATTGATTACAATAGTGGTAGTGTAGTTGCAACTTTATTAACTGCAGTAAACCCAGCTACGCCGTCAGACGATGGTTATTATAAGTTTGCTTGTGTTAAACCAGGAAGTTATTATGTACAGTTCGAACGTCCGGGTCACTTAGCAGCATCAGAACCATTACGCGGTGGGAATGCAGATAAAGATTCCGACATTGGACACGAAAATGGAGTAAACAGTACAAGAAAGATCGTTGTATTAAGTGGTGATATGGTATTGAATATTGGAGCTGGATTCCAGAACAAAGCTACTGTTGGTGACTATGTGTGGTTGGATCGCAACTTAAATGGTCTACAGGATTCAGGGGAACAACCAATACCTGGAGTTAAAGTCAATGCATATAACAATAATACTGGTGCAATGGTTAGTGAAGCGACTACAGGATCTGACGGTCATTATATGTTAGATGGAATAGCACAAGGTGATTATTATGTTAAATTTATTCCTCCAGTGAATTACGGATTTACTGCAGCACATAGTGGAACAGATCCGGTAGATAATGATGTGGATGGAACAAACGGTTATGGAACGACCAGAGTGTATCGAATTCAAACGGGTGATGCCATGCCAACTATTGACGCAGGTTTAGTAGGAGCGGTATTAGCTATCGAATGGTTGAATTTCACAGGTCACTATAATGGAAGCTTTACAGAATTAAACTGGCAGACTGGAGTTGAATTGAACAATGATCACTTTGAAATTGAAAGACGTCATGAAAGTGAGACAGGATTCACGGTTATAGGACAAGAATTGGCTAGTGAAGATGGATTAGCAGCCAAACATAATTATGGTTATGATGACTTTGATGCAAATAAATCTGGAGTCTACTATTATAGATTGAAACAAGTAGATAAAGATGGACATTTCACATACAGTAAGATTATTTCGATCCAAATTAATAGAAGCTCTGAATTCAATGTTTCGATTTATCCAAATCCAGTAGACAATATGTTGAAAGTGGATATTACAATAGGTGAAGAAAGTGAATTAGAAGTACGAGTATTTGATAAATCTGGAAAGAATGTATTGACAAATCCATTTGGAGGATTTAGAAAGGCAGGAACATTTAATGAATTATTAGATACTTCAATATTACCAGCAGGTCAGTATAATTTACAAATATTGACAAGCCATGGTATAGTTAACAAACAATTTACTGTATTAAGGTAAAATAGTTTAAGAATTAATGATCAAAGCCTATCTCATTCATTTGAGATAGGCTTTGTTATTTAATTATGAAAAATTCATATTATGAATTTGCAAAATGAATAATATTATGATTAGTAATATTTTAACGCAATTGTCAGTTTTCATAGAAGTTGGTTTTGAATTTTAGCATGATTTAAATCGTAATTTATTTATTTTATTAGTTATGTATTAAATGCTTAAATTGTAATAATTATAATATAAATATTTATTATATATATTTCTATTAGTGTTTAATATTAGATCATTCAAAATGATAGTGAATCATAATTAAATCTTTTTTTAAAAAAATTGAATGAAAAGTCATAGGGGTATTCCTTCCTTATAGTTGTCATAAGTGAAGTAAAATATTCAATGTCTTTCATTTTGATCTTATTGGTGATGACTTGATTGTTTTATTCTTTCTGCAGATGTTAATCCATTTTTCAGTTGCAGGAAGTCAATATTAAAATTTAATCAAGCCAAAATCATGAACAAGCGAATTTTATTAAAAAGTTCTGTATTATTATTTAGTTTAATACTTCTGAATTTTAAACTTATTTCTGCTCAAAGCTGTAATTGTCCAGGAAATTATATTATTAACCCTAGCTTTGAAAACGGAATTACAAATTGGACTTTTGCTAATGGTAATTTCACTTCTAATACCTATGCAGCTCAATGCGGAACGTACGCTGGACATTTTCAACACATTACCGGATTGGGAACTTTTCATCAAGACATAACTACTATTAATGTTGGTACCAGTTTGACATTAACTTTTTATGGTGGCGTGCATGACAATTCATTCAATCAAAAATTCGGGATACAATATTTGAATAATCTTGGAAATCCTATAAGTGAATCCATGGTTGATGTAGATGGTTCATTGCCAAATATGAGCTATTATGTCATTAATTCATTAGTTCCTGCAGGAACAGTAACCGTAAGAATACAGGGTAGAACGAATGGCAATTGGTTGAAAGTAGATCAACTCTGCCTTACAGGTACATCACCATGTGCTGATTTTACTGCATTGGCGCAAACAGATTTGAATTTAGTAAAAACGCGTACCATCAGTAATGAAATAAGTTGTTCAGGTGCTGTAGATCGTGTTTTTTATGCAGACTGTTTGTTAGACAATATAAATGGTGGAACTTCAGGTAATAGAAAATATTGGAAAATAATTTCTGGTGGTACTTTCAAAGAATATTGTGATGGTACGGCCTATGCTGAAATGCAAATTCAAAATGTAGATTTACCAACTTATAAATTTGATGTTACTTTAATTCTTTCTGGTAGAACTTATTCTGCTCCTCCTGGAAACCCACATTTAGAAGGGTGTACCGGATCAGCAACATCAAATTGGTACTATTATACGGGTATGAAAGGAAGTTTTGTTGGGAAGGAAGCCATGTTAGGCGGTGTAATTGCAGTAAAAGGAAAAATGGCTGCGCTACAATTGGGAACCAACGGAAGTTTATACGGAGTTACTAATAATTTTGGAGCAAGTTCTTGGTTGGATTATAGTATTATATGTCAACCAAATACATTTAACTATGAAACATCATGTCAATTCGATTTTAATTTCTTTCTGTCTGGTGGAGATTTGACATCAGCAAATGCTTCTGTTTGTGGTAAGATTTGTGTTGGACAAAGTACTACTTTAAATGGCTATGCAGTAGCTGGTAAGCCAAACTATACATTTGCATGGAGTAATGGATTGGGAACCGGACAATCTAAAACAATAAGTCCAGCAACTACAACTAGCTATACGGTTACAGCTACAGATGCTAATGGATGTACAGCAACAGATGTAGTTACTGTATTAGTGTATCCTAAACCTACTGTTGATGTTGGAGTTAATCAGACAGTATGTGCAGGAAAATGTGCAGATTTAAAAGCTGTAGCTAGTGGTGGAACTCCAGCGTATACTTATGAATGGAATAATGGCTTGGGAAGCGGACCAAATAAAAATGTTTGCCCAACTCAAACCACAACATATATGGTAACTGTTACAGATTCTAAAGGATGTACAGCAACTAGTTCGGTAATCGTTTTTGTAAATCCTACGATCGATATTTCAATTTCTAAAACAGATCCAAAATGTGGAATTAATAATGGGTCTGCAACGGCCAATGTAACTGGTGGTACATCGCCTTATAGTTATTTATGGTCTAATGGAGCGACAACTCAAACCATCAATAATTTGAGTTCTGGAAATTATTCAGTTACTGTAACAGATTCAAAAAACTGTACTGCAACAAAATCTGTTCAATTGACAATAACCAGTGGTCCAATTGTAAATGCAGGAGTAGATCAATCAGGATGTATTGGATCTTCATTTAATTTAAGTTCACTGGCTTCAGGAGGAACGCCTGCATACACTTATATGTGGGACAATGGCCTTGGTAATGGTCAAATTAAAACAGTTAATCCTAATACCACGACAACCTATACAGTTACTGCTACAGATGCAAATGGCTGCTCTGCAACTGACCAAGTTAAGGTAACAATCTATCCAAATCCGAGTGTAACAATCAATAAATCTGATGCGAAATGCGGATTAGCAAATGGTTCTGCAACGGCTAATGCTTCAGGTGGTACAACGCCGTATACTTATATTTGGTCAAATGGTGGCACAAGTCAAACGATTAATAACCTAACGACAGGAAATTATATAGTAACTGTAACAGATGCAAAAGGATGTAAGGGAACAGCAACAACTACAATTAACAATACTAATGGTCCTTCTGTAAATGCAGGAGCTGATTTATCGGGATGTATTGGCAGTTCGTTCAATTTAAATTCAGTGGCATCAGGTGGAACACAACCCTATACTTATGCTTGGGATAATGGTCTTGGTGCAGGTCAGAATAAATCAGTGGCACCTAACGCGACAACAACATATACAGTGACAGTAACAGATGCCAATGGATGTACTGCAACTGATCAAGTAAAAGTAATTATCTATCCTAATCCAAGTGTAACCATTAATAAAACAGATGCCAAATGTGGATTAGCAAATGGGTTTGCAATTGCCAATGTAACTGGGGGCGCATCACCTTATACTTTTATCTGGTCTAATGGGGCTACAACTCAAACAATTAGTAACCTAACATCAGGAAATTATAATGTTACAGTAACCGATTCAAAAGGGTGTACGGGAACCGCAACTACAAGCATTAATAATACTAATGGTCCATCGATAAATGCCGGTGCTGATCAATCGGGATGTATTGGCAGTACATTTAATTTAAATTCAGTTGCGACAGGAGGAACTCCTACTTATGCATATACATGGGATAATGGGCTTGGCAATGGACAAAATAAAACTGTATCGCCAAATGTAACAACAACTTATTCAGTCACAGTAACTGATGTAAATGGATGTACAGCAAAAGATCAAGTTAAGATTATAATTTATCCTAATCCAAGTGTGAGTATTAATAAAGTAGATGCCAAGTGTGGATTAGCCAATGGTTCTGCAACAGCTAATCCTGTTAATGGTACTTCACCATATTCATATCTTTGGTCTAACGGTGCTACAATCCAATCCATCAATAATTTATCATCAGGTAATTATTTTGTTACGGTTACGGATTCAAAAGGATGTACAGCGACTGCAACTACTTCAATCAGTAACATAAATGGTCCAACTGTAAATGCTGGAATCGATCAAACAGGATGTCTTGGATCAACCTTTGATTTAAATTCAATTGCAACTGGAGGAACTCCAGCCTATTCATATGCTTGGAATAATGGATTAGGTAGTGGCCCAAACAAAACAGTAACACCTATCGCTTCTACAACCTATACAGTTACCGTTACCGATGCAAATGGTTGTACGGCCACAGATCAAGTTAAAATTATTCTCAACCCAACTCCAAGTGTATCCATTAATAAAACGGATTCAAAATGTAATCTTGCAAATGGGTCAGCCACAGCTTCAACATCTGGAGGAACAGCACCGTATACTTATGCTTGGACAAATGGAGCTAGTACCCAAACCATTAATAATTTAAATGCCGGTATTTATGTAGTTACAGTAACTGATTCAAAAGGATGTACTGGAACAGCAACCACTACCATTGGAAATACAAATGGGCCATCAGTTAATGCAGGCATCGATCAATCAGGATGTTTGGGTTCAACATTTAATTTAAGTGCTTTAGCTACAGGAGGAACTCCAACTTATACCTATGAATGGAATAATGGACTTGGCTATGGCTCAAATAAATCAGTAACACCAATTGCATCTACTACTTATACTGTTACTGTTACAGATGTCAATGGTTGTACGGCTACTGATCAAATCAAAATTATTATCTATCCGAATCCAAGTGTTACAATAAATAAAACAGATGCAAAATGCGGACTTGCAAATGGCTCCGCATTAGCCAATGCAACTGGAGGAACAGCTTCATATACATATATATGGTCCAATGGTTCAACAACTCAAATGATTAGTAATTTATCTTCAGGAACTTATAATGTTACTGTTACAGATTCTAAGGGTTGTACTGCTACAGCAATGAGTACGATTAATAAAATAAATGGTCCATCAGTAGATGCTGGAATTGATCAGGAAATTTGCAGTGGCAACAATGCAACCATAAGTGCAATTGCAACTGGGGGAACCGCGAATTACAGTTATATGTGGGATAATGGTTTGGGATCAGGTCAATCGAAATTAGTTAGCCCAACCACTACAACGACATATACAGTCACAGTAACAGATGCTAATTCATGTACTGCAACAGATAAAGTTAAAATTAGTGTTATAGATTGTAGTCCAAAAATTACCCACGAAAAAAATCTAGTTTCTGTAACAAATATTGGATTAAACACCTACACTGTTGTGTATAGTATTTTGGTTAAAAATATAGGATATCAAGGTGCATATGACCTTAAAGATAATGCTTTGTTTGATGATGATATTGCTACAACGAGTGCATCATTTACAACAAACGCACCAGGTAATTTTGGAGGAGCTTTAAATGGCAATGGACCTTGGATATTGGCGGATGATCAAGTCATAAATGCTAATGCAAGTCACTTATATACATTGACTTTTAATGTGAAAATTGATTTAAGTTTAACTTCAACTGGAAACAATATCTATTATCAATGTGGAAAGGCATTAAATAATAAACCATCAGCTTATGAAGCATTGTTTAATGAATCTCAATTAGATTATAATAATGATGGAAGAGTTGATGAACGGGATACAGCATGCGCTGATCTACCATATATTGTTCATGAAAAAATTCTGGTTAATCAAGTACAGACAGGAAGTCGAAGTTTTGAAGTAACATACAATATCATTGTAAAGAATTTGGGAGGAGCGAGTGATAAATATACACTAACTGATCGTCCGGAATTTGATAATGATATTATTATTACTAGTGCCAATTATTCTAGCAATGCAATGGGCAATGGCGCTAATCCTGGTCCATTAAATTTGGTTGGCTTAGGTCCATGGACATTGGCAAATAATCAGGTAATATCGGGCGGAGGAGTGCAGACATATACCTTACGAGTTAATGTTTCGATTAATCTTGAAGATGGTGTTGGTGATAACAAATACAGCCGTTGTGGAAAACAAAATACAACATATCCTATACCAGGTGAAGGCTTATTTAATGAATCCAGATTAGATATTAAGAGTGATGGAAGTATTGACCAACGTGATACAGCTTGTGGAGATGTTCCTTATGTCGTTCATCAAAAATCATTATTTGGTGGCGTTACCGATCTTGGAAATGGAAATTATCGTGTGGAATATAAAATTGATGTACGAAATATTGGTGGTAGAAGAGGGACTTATGATTTAGATGATGCACCAGCATTTGATGACGATATCATTATATTAAATGCAAGTTATTCTTTTGCTTCAACAGTATTTGGAGTTTTTTATAATACATTAAATGGTAGTGGACCATGGGCTTTAGCTCGTAATCAAAATATAGATGTTGGTGATAATCAGTTTTATGTTATTTCTATAAACGTGAAATTGGATTTGTCCAATCAAGGTCCGGGAAATCATAATTTAAGTGATTGTGGAGACAGATTGGGAATACCATCTGCCGGTGAAGCCTTATTTAATAAATCTTTGTTATCTTACAACAACATATTGGTTGAATGTGATACAGCATGTACTTCAATTCCTGTCTGCAGTATGATTTCAGGAAGAGTGTTCTTTGATGTTAATGCCAACGGTATATTTGATTATAATGAAAATGGAATCAATGGTTTAGAAGTGTATCTTGTTGATGCAACGACTGGAAAAATAATCAGTAAAGTATTGACTGCCGTTAATCCAGCTACTCCTTCTGATGATGGTTTTTATATGTTCTCCTGTATAAAACCAGGCACGTATTATATCCAATTTGAACGACCAGGATTTTTAGCATCTTCAGTTGTATTTCAGGGAGGAAACACAGATAAGGATTCTGATATAGGTCATGAAAATGGAATCAATACAACAAGAATGTTCCTCTTAACAGGCGGAGAAAAGTATTTAAATGTTGGTGCTGGATTCCAAAACAAAGCAACTGTTGGAGATTATATTTGGTTGGATAGAAATTATAACGGACTGCAAGATGCTGGCGAAGAACCAGTGGCTGGTGTCCAAATTAAAGCCTACTGTAAAACTACTGGAAACATGGTGAGCGAAGCTGTTTCAGCAAATGACGGACATTATATGTTGGACGGAATTGGTCAAGGTGATTATTATGTAAAATTCATACCTCCATCTAATTTAAGTTTTACCTATGCACACAGTGGAGTAGATCCGGTTGATAATGATGTAGATGGATCAAATGGTTATGGGACAACAAGAGTCTATAGAATCAAAACTGGAGATGCTATGCCAACCATTGATGCTGGTTTGGTTTATCAAGTGTTGCCTTTAGAATGGTTAGGATTCGATGGTCAATGGAATGGAAAATACACTGAATTAAATTGGCAAACAGGAGTTGAAATTAATAATGACCATTTTGAAATTGAAAGACGTCACGAAACTGAATCCGGTTTCACAATGATTGGACAATTAAAATCCAATCCGAATACTGCAGTTTCAGAACAAAATTATAATTATAACGATGTAAACGTAAATCAATCAGGAATCTACTACTATAGGTTGAAGCAGATAGATAAAGATGGAACATACACATACAGTAAAATAATTTCTATTCGAATCCATCAAAAATCAGAAATGGATATAACTATTTATCCAAATCCAGCGGATGACTTTTTGAAAGTTAATATAACATTAGGTGATGAAACAGATTTAGAAGTGCGAGTATTTGATCAATCTGGAAAAAATGTATTAACCAATCCATTTGGTGGTTATAGAAAAGCTGGAAATTATAAAGAAATAATAAATACTAGTTATTTACCTTCCGGTCAATATAATATACAAATCATTTCTAAAAATTCAATCTTAAATAAAACATTTACAGTTAATCGAAATTAATCCAATGAATATAATCAAAAGGCTTGTCTTGTAATTCAGGGCAAGCCTTTTTTTATTGAAAGCAAGGCCTGATAAATATCCATTAATCGTATAAGATGTAGTTTTGATTTTTTTCGAACAGGTAAAAAACGTGTAATGTTTCAAAGTAAATTTTAAATCCCCAAATCAATAGATATTTTTTAAAATTAAGATTATAGATATATTTAGGAAAGCGTAAGACTAATTACCTAATCTCTTATATCTAAAGAGCATAATGTAAACTTGAAAATTGATATTATGAAAGTTTAAATATTTTAATTTATATTTGTAAAATCAATTGACTTAAATGAAACAGTTACTTTTGCTTTTTTTATTGGTATGTAATGATGCAAATAGCCAAATACAATTTAATTCATCAAGACCAAATCCTATAGATAGCCCTATTGAAAACGGTTTGTCAATGGGCATAGCAGATATTAATGGTGATTTGTTTGATGATATTATTGCTTTCGATCAGGGTAAAGATTTATGGATTGGATATCAGACAGACACCAAAAGATGGATTTGGAAAAGTTTAGGCAGAGTACTAACCCAACCGAGTTGGTCTTTGTGCGTTGGTGACATGGATCGAAATGGTCTAAATGATATTATCATTGGTGGAGATTATGAGGGCATCATCATCTTTTATCAAGAAAATTCGGGTTTTACAAAAAGCGTCGTTCCTGAATCTATATTTTTTACTCAGGGTAGTACGCTTTCAGATTTAAATAATGATGGATACCTTGATATCATTATTTGTGATGATAATGCTAAACCAAGAATATTTAAAAATCAAATGAGCAGGGTGTTTGTAAGGGATACAAGTCTAATAGATTTTTCAATTAATCCTGTGTTAGATGAAGCTGGCAACTATAGTGTTGCCATTATCGATATAGACGGTGATAATGATCAAGATGTTTATTTATCTAAATGCAGAGGAATAGCAACTGATCCAAAGGATCTAAGACGCGTTAACAGGTTGTATATTAATCAAGATGGAAATTTTATTGAGAATGCCAAGGAATTTAATTTGGATGATGGAAGTCAAAGTTGGACAACAGATTTTGGGGATATAGATAATGATGGTGATCTGGATGCAATAATATTAAATCATGGATCTTCAAGTTTTTTGATGGAAAATATCGGCAACAAAAAATTTGTAAATATCAATGGTTCATCAGGTTTTGAAATCGGTGGAACACCTATACAAGCACTATTTAGAGATTTTGATAATGATAGTGATCTGGATATTTTGATATCAGGATCTGAAGCGATTATTTTCGAAAATTTGGGAAATAATAAATTTATAAAAAAGAATCAATTATTTGGTGAAATTGGTTTTGCATCATTTGCAGTTGGAGATCTTAATAGTGATGGATTTCTTGATATTTATTCAGCTTATCCTGAATTGTTGAATGACCCAAGAGTTACTTCAAATACATTGTGGTTAAATAATCAAAATCAAAATCATTATATTGATTTAGTGCTCAAAGGAGAACAATCTAATCCAAATGCCATTGGGGCAAAAGCATGGATATTTGTTAAAGATAAACTACAAATGCGACAATTATCTGCAGGAGAAAGTTATGGTATTCAGAATTCACACAGCTTACACTTTGGTTTGTCCAATGACACTTTGATTGATAGTTTGATCATCCAATGGCCTAATGGAAAAAGAAGTTTGTTTCAGAGTCTTAATGCTGATCATAGATATCTGGTTACAGAAAACAATTGTATAAAACTTCAAAATAAAATTTCAATTATTGGAACAACTCAATTTTGCAATGGTGATTCTGTGATACTATCGAGTGAGCCTAATTTAAAAAATGTAGTTTGGAATGACAACAATACTGATTCGATAAGAACCTTAACAAGTGATCAGTTTTTATTTTATAAAGCTAATGATGATGATGGTTGCCCTGTAATCAGTGAAAGTGTTTCAATAGAAGTAAATCCTGTAGAACATCCAAAATTGAATATCAATGGAGAAAAGGCTTTTTGTGGAATACAGCAAATTGAGTTAAAAGTCAATGGATTTAAAGAATTAACCTGGTCTACCCTTGAAACTACCCCAAACATAATCGTAAATAACAGTGGTTTATATTTTGCTAAAGTTTCTGGATTATGTCAATTTTTTTATACAGATACACTTGATTTTAAGCAATTATTGAATCCTTCTAAACCGAATATTTCAGAGTTTAAATTGAGTAAACCAGATGTAGTGAATTTATCTGCTATGGGGGACCATATTAGATGGTATTTACATCAAAATGATATTAATCCGTTTTATGATGGTAATGCATTCATAACAGATACGATTCGTCATGATACTTCTTTTTGGGTTGAATCCAATTCCATTCATATTTTCAAATCAATTTATGGGGGTGAAATATATCCTAAATTTAATGACATCGAAAAATATCATTCAGACGATATCAATGCAAAAATTTCTTTTGATGTTTTTGAACCATGTATTTTAAATTCTATAACTGTTTTTTCAGATATTAAAGGATTAAGGGAATTTCAATTAATAAATGACCAAGGAAAAGTAATAGATTCTGTTCAAATTAATATTACCAGTTATGAAAGTCAAATTCCATTATTTTTTAATTTGGTCAAGGGTAGTTATTCAATTTCAACTAATCCTGTGATCAATCATATTAATCTCGGAGGTGAAAGTCCAAAATTAGTTAGTAGCAATAAAGAAGTGTTATATCCATACAATATTTCAAAATTTCTAAGAATTAGTGGATCTTCAAGAGGTATTAATGCCTATGATTATTTTTTTAATTGGGAGATACGAGAACCGGATTTAATATGTTCCAGCGAGCGAATAGAAGCTAAAATTTCATTTGTTACACAGACCTCAGAATTAATTAACAATGATCTGATTTATATTTATCCAAACCCTTCAAAATCGGATGTGTTATCTATACATTCTGCTTTGACTTCACCAGGAAAAATGGCAGTTTATAATTTAGACGGTAAATTAATCAGCACAACTAATATTGATCATAACAAGATCAATATCGATGTATCCAATATCCAAACAGGTATCTATAATATTAAAATAACCCAAGGTGGACAATCTTGGTTCATAAAATGGGTCAAGTTGTAAAATAAATTGAAATCGATTTTAAGTATTTTATTATGTGATAGATGATGAATAATTTGTAATTATTAATTGATGCAATCTATAAATTAATAATAAGAATTTATTTTAATTTTGAAAATATCATAAGCATTAAATTCATACAATTCAATCTGCTGTATTTTAAATTTTGAGGGCATTAGCGTAAATCTAAACTTCTGATCCAATAAAGACCTAACTACTTACCATAATAAATTAGGAAATAATTGAAAGTGCCCCAAAACTTGGTTTAATCTTCCAAAAGTGTCAATGTTTCTTTTAATCCCTTTTTAATAGGGGTATAGCTCTAAAGTATTGTCTTAGTTGTGTAAATAGCTCCCATTGGATTAGGGAAGACGGCTTTGCTATTTGTTAAAATGGTAGCTATTTTACTGATTATGAATTAATTAGCGATTGATTTATTGATTACAAAATAGATCATTAGTTGGCTTTTATAAAACTTAAGTTCAATATGCATATGTCCAATCTAAATGTCTCCAAATGTTTCAGAATGTTTAAGAATCGAAATGGCATTCTTGTATTCGTTTTTCTAAGCATGTGGTTATTTGGTTTTTCACAAAATCTGGATAAAGTACCTCCAAGTCCAAATAAGAAAATATTAAATTCTGAAATCTCTCTGGAAAGAATCGTTTTTAAACCAGAAGGCATAGTGGATATCAACCCAAGTGAAGCTAAATTGGCGCTTTTAGGTACATGCCCTTGTGCAAATAATATTATTATTAATGGTGATTTTGAAGTCAATGTAAGTGGATGGAATTTTTTTAATGGTAATTTTTATCGTAACACGGCTTTTCCTCAATGTGCTACAATTGGTCACGGTGAATTTGCATATAACGGTATTCCTCCAGCCTATGGAGGTTTCAATCAAACCATTACAACAATTTCTGGAGGGTCCTCTTTTACATTTAAAACATATGGTGGTGTGCATGTTAATACTTTTGATGCCACAGTGGGTTTATTATTTTATGATGTTAATAATGTTTTTATTAGTCAATTAACTCAACAGGTGGATGCTATTTTACCAAATATGGCATTGTACACAATAAATGGAATAGTCCCAACAAATGCCACAAAAGTTGTTATTCAAGGGCTAACAAACGGAAACTTTTTAAAAGTGGATGAAATGTGCTTACAAGTAACAGCTTGTAATCCAGATAATGCCAATGCTCCTCCTTTTTGTACGCCAACTCCCGCAGCTTGTACGGGTAATACCTTTAAATGGTCACAAATCATAGATGCAATAAATGGTAACCCTTCAGCAGTAAGATTATTTTGTGGGGGAACGCTATCCTATTTAATTCCGGGTCCCTATCCACCGGCATTCAGTGGACCTGTTTCTGTTGCAATTCCGGATGCTGTTGGCTGGGATGGATATATAGGAAGGGATGTTGTTACTCAACCCAACGAAAGATGGAGGTTGGTTTTTAAGAAAAGTGGTTCAGTAGTATATTCATCAAATTACACAAATGATGTTCCTGATTTTAAAAGTCAAGCCTATTGGAGAGGTTCATTAGGAACCGGATTTTTACCTAATGGTGCAGATCAAATATTTATCGAACACTGGTCAGTGGGTAATGATGCTTCTTGTGCAAATGGCCCTAATTCAGTAGTGCCATCAAGTGTTTGTATTTCTTATTCTTTATGCAGTATGACCTCTGCATTGTTGAATGCATCCAACGGTACATCCACAACGCTTTGCAATGGTACTTCAGTTACATTAACTGCTTCTTCTGTAAATGGGGCCTTACCTATAAGCTATTTATGGAGTAATGGGTTGGGTACAGGGTCAACTAAAACTGTATCACCTTCAATAACAACAACTTATACGATTACAGCTACGGATGCAAATAATTGCACAGCAACTGCTTCTCATACTGTAACAGTAAATCCAAAACCTGTCGTAACCATCACGGGAAACCAAATTATTTGTAATGGGTCTAATACAACTTTTACAGCGAATCCATCTGGAGGAACGACTCCATATAGTTACTTATGGAGTAATGGTTCCACATCGGCTGCAATTGCAATCAGTACAGCCGGTACCTATTCTGTAACTGTCACAGACTCTAAAGGATGTACAGCTACTGCTAGTAGGATTTTAACGGTTAATGCTAAACCAGTGGTCAAGATTGATGGAAATAATATTATTTGTGCGGGTGGGTCAACTGTATTCACCGCGAGTCCTAGTAATGGAACAACACCCTACACTTATTTATGGAGCAACTCAGCTACTACTCAAAGTATTACAATTACTACAGCAGGAAACTATATAGTTACCGTTACTGATGCTAATGGATGCACTGGTACATCATCACGAACATTAACAGTAAAACCTAAACCCACAGTTACAATAACTGGAAATAATAATCCTTGTGCGGGCCAGCCCACAACTTTTACAGCAAACCCTTCAGGGGGTACAGCACCTTATACTTATTTATGGAGTACTGGAGCAACTACTCAAATGATAACGGTAAGCACATTAGGCACTTATACCGTAACAGTTACGGATTTTAACGGGTGTACTGGTAGCGCTTCTGTCACATTAACTCAAAAACCAAAACCTCTAGCTAAAATTGATGGACTCACAAATGTTTGTCAGGGTAGCACTGTTACATTTACTGCATATGCTTCTTCAGGAACACCACCATACACTTATTTGTGGAGTACTGGTGCCACAACAGATTTTATTGTAATTGGAACAGCTGGAACTTATTCTGTTACTGTAACCGATTTAAATGGATGTACAGGTACCGCTTCTCGTACTTTAACCGTGAACCCAATACCGTCTACCACAATATCTGGTACTAATATTATTTGTAGTGGAAACAGTACAGTCTTTACTGCAAATCCAAGTGGTGGAACTCCTGGTTATACGTATTTATGGAGTAATTCAGCAACAACTCAAAGTACAACAGTTTCAACAACTGGAACCTATTTTGTAACAGTTACTGATACTAAAGGATGTACAGCAACAGCCAGCAGGGCATTGACGGTGAACCCTTCACCATCCGTAATAATCAATGGAACTACTACATTTTGTGAAGGCAACACGAGTCAACTTACCACCGCGGTTAGTGGTGGTACACCAGGATATACCTATTTGTGGAGTACAGGTTCAACTTCAACATTTATAACTGTTAGCACATCAGGAACCTATTCTGTAACGGTAACAGATACCAAAGGGTGTACAGCATCAGCTTCTAAAACTGTAACGGTAAACCCTAAACCAACGGTACAAATAGTTGGAAATCAAATTATTTGTTTAGGTAGTTCATCAGTTTTTACTGCAAATCCAAGTGGGGGTACAAGCCCGTATACATATTTATGGAGTAATTCCGCTACAACACAAAGTATTACTATCAATACAGCCGGAACATATGTTGTTACAGTTACGGATTCTAAAGGATGTACAGCTACAGCTTCAAGAGTTTTAACTGTAAATCCTAAACCTACAGTGACTATTTCAGGAACTAATGTTATTTGTACCGGTACTAATACCGTTTTTACTGCAAATGCGAGTGGTGGAACTAGCCCCTATAGTTATTTATGGTCTAATTCAGCAACAACTCAAAGTATTACTGTAAGTTCAGCAGGAAATTATTTTGTGACTGTTACTGATTTAAATGGTTGTACCGGATCAGCTAATATCACACTTACAATTAATACAATAACTCCTGGAAGTATAGCTGCGGATCAAACGATATGCAGTGGCGGAGATCCAGCAGGATTTACCAGTGTAGCAGCTACAGGAAGCGGAACGATAACCTACCAATGGCAGTCCAGCACGACAGGATGTAATGGAACATTCAGCAATATTGCAGGAGCTACATCAGCGACTTATGATGTACCATCAGGCTTGACGGTAACAACAAGTTACAGAAGAGTAGCTACCTCAACATTAAACGGCGTAACATGTAGTGCAAATTCCAATTGTATAACAATTACTGTAAATAATTTAACCCCTGGAAGTATAGCTGCCGATCAAACGATATGCAGTGGAGGAGATCCAGCAGGATTTACCAGTGTAGCAGCCACAGGAAGTGGAACGATAAGCTACCAATGGCAGTCCAGTACGACAGGATGTAATGGAACATTCAGTAATATCGCAGGAGCAACATTAGCGACTTATGATGTACCATCAGGATTGACGGTAACGACAAGTTACAGACGAGTAGCTACCTCAACCTTAAACGGAGTGACATGTAGTGCTAATTCGAATTGTATAACAGTTACCGTAAATAATTTAACCCCAGGAAGTATAGCTGCTGATCAAACGATATGCAGTGGAGGTGATCCAGCAGGATTTACCAGTGTAGCAGCTACAGGAAGCGGAACGATAACCTACCAATGGCAGTCCAGCACAACAGGATGTAATGGAACATTCAGTAATATCGCTGGAGCTACTTTAGCGACTTATGATGTACCATCAGGCTTGACGGTTACAACAAGTTACAGACGAGTAGCAACCTCAACCTTAAACGGAGTAGCATGTAGTGCAAACTCGAATTGTATAACGGTTACCGTAAATGATTTAACTCCGGGAAGTATAGCTGCTGATCAAACGATATGCAATGGAGGCAATCCAGCAGGATTTACCAGTGTAGCAGCTACAGGAAGTGGAACGATAACCTACCAATGGCAATCCAGCACAACAGGATGTAATGGAACATTCAGTAATATAGCAGGAGCTACATTAGCGACTTATGATGTACCATCCGGCTTGACGGTAACGACAAGTTACAGACGAGTAGCTACCTCAACCTTAAACGGAGTGACATGTAGTGCTAATTCGAATTGTATAACAGTTACTGTAAATAATTTAACCCCTGGAAGTATAGCTGCTGATCAAACGATATGCAGTGGAGGAGATCCAGCAGGATTTACCAGTGTAGCAGCCACAGGAAGTGGAACGATAACCTATCAATGGCAGTCCAGTACAACAGGATGTAATGGAACATTCAGCAATATCGCAGGAGCAACTTTAGCGACTTATGATGTACCATCAGGCTTGACAGTAACAACAAGTTACAGACGAGTAGCAACAAGTACATTAAACGGAGTAGCATGTAGTGCAAACTCGAATTGTATTACCGTTACTGTAAATGATTTAACTCCTGGAAGTATAGCTGCCGATCAAACGATATGCAGTGGAGGAGATCCAGTAGGATTTACCAGTGTAGCAGCTACAGGAAGTGGAACGATAAGCTACCAATGGCAGTCGAGCACGACAGGATGTAATGGAACATTCAGCAATATAGCAGGAGCTACATTAGCGACTTATGATGTACCATCAGGATTGACGGTAACAACAAGTTACAGACGAGTAGCAACAAGTACATTAAACGGAGTAGCATGTAGTGCTAATTCCAATTGTATAACGGTTACTGTAAATGATTTAACTCCTGGAAGTATAGCTGCTGATCAAACGATATGCAGTGGCGGCGATCCAGCAGGATTTACCAGTGTAGCAGCGACAGGAAGTGGAACGATAACATACCAATGGCAGTCCAGCACTACAGGATGTAATGGAACATTTAGCAATATCGCAGGAGCAACATTAGTGACTTATGATGTACCATCCGGCTTGACGGTAACGACAAATTACAGACGAGTAGCAACCTCAACCCTAAACGGAGTGACATGTAGTGCTAATTCGAATTGTATAACAGTTACCGTAAATAATTTAACTCCTGGAAGTATAGCTGCTGATCAAACGATATGCAGTGGCGGCGATCCAGCAGGATTTACCAGTGTAGCGGCGACAGGAAGTGGAACGATAACCTACCAATGGCAGTCGAGTACTACAGGATGTAATGGAACATTCAGCAATATAGCAGGAGCTACATTAGCGACTTATGATGTACCATCCGGCTTGACGGTAACGACAAGTTACAGAAGAGTAGCAACAAGTACATTAAACGGCGTAGCATGTAGTGCAAACTCGAATTGTATAACGGTTACTGTAAATAATTTAACCCCAGGAAGTATAGCTGCTGATCAAACGATATGTAGTGGCGGCGATCCGGTAGGATTTACCAGTGTAGCAGCTACAGGAAGTGGAACGATAACCTACCAATGGCAGTCCAGCACGACAGGATGTAATGGAACATTCAGCAATATCGCAGGAGCTACATTAGCGACTTATGATGTACCATCAGGCTTGACGGTAACGACAAGTTACAGAAGAGTAGCAACAAGTACATTAAACGGCGTAGCATGTAGTGCAAACTCCAATTGTATAACGGTTACTGTAAATGATTTAACTCCTGGAAGTATAGCTGCTGATCAAACGATATGCAGTGGCGGAGATCCAGCAGGATTTACCAGTGTAGCAGCTACAGGAAGCGGAACGATAACCTACCAATGGCAGTCCAGCACGACAGGATGTAATGGAACATTCAGCAATATTGCAGGAGCTACATCAGCGACTTATGATGTACCATCAGGCTTGACGGTAACAACAAGTTACAGAAGAGTAGCTACCTCAACATTAAACGGCGTAACATGTAGTGCAAATTCCAATTGTATAACAATTACTGTAAATAATTTAACCCCTGGAAGTATAGCTGCCGATCAAACGATATGCAGTGGAGGCGATCCAGCAGGATTTACCAGTGTAGCAGCCACAGGAAGTGGAACGATAAGCTACCAATGGCAGTCCAGCACGACAGGATGTAATGGAACATTCAGCAATATAGCAGGAGCTACATTAGCGACTTATGATGTACCATCAGGATTGACGGTAACAACAAGTTACAGACGAGTAGCAACAAGTACATTAAACGGAGTAGCATGTAGTGCTAATTCCAATTGTATAACGGTTACTGTAAATGATTTAACTCCTGGAAGTATAGCTGCTGATCAAACGATATGCAGTGGCGGCGATCCAGCAGGATTTACCAGTGTAGCAGCGACAGGAAGTGGAACGATAACATACCAATGGCAGTCCAGCACTACAGGATGTAATGGAACATTTAGCAATATCGCAGGAGCAACATTAGTGACTTATGATGTACCATCCGGCTTGACGGTAACGACAAATTACAGACGAGTAGCAACCTCAACCCTAAACGGAGTGACATGTAGTGCTAATTCGAATTGTATAACAGTTACCGTAAATAATTTAACTCCTGGAAGTATAGCTGCTGATCAAACGATATGCAGTGGCGGCGATCCAGCAGGATTTACCAGTGTAGCGGCGACAGGAAGTGGAACGATAACCTACCAATGGCAGTCGAGTACTACAGGATGTAATGGAACATTCAGCAATATAGCAGGAGCTACATTAGCGACTTATGATGTACCATCCGGCTTGACGGTAACGACAAGTTACAGAAGAGTAGCAACAAGTACATTAAACGGCGTAGCATGTAGTGCAAACTCGAATTGTATAACGGTTACTGTAAATAATTTAACCCCAGGAAGTATAGCTGCTGATCAAACGATATGTAGTGGCGGCGATCCGGTAGGATTTACCAGTGTAGCAGCTACAGGAAGTGGAACGATAACCTACCAATGGCAGTCCAGCACGACAGGATGTAATGGAACATTCAGCAATATCGCAGGAGCTACATTAGCGACTTATGATGTACCATCAGGCTTGACGGTAACGACAAGTTACAGAAGAGTAGCAACAAGTACATTAAACGGCGTAGCATGTAGTGCAAACTCCAATTGTATAACGGTTACTGTAAATGATTTAACTCCTGGAAGTATAGCTGCGGATCAAACGATATGCAGTGGCGGAGATCCAGCAGGATTTACCAGTGTAGCAGCTACAGGAAGCGGAACGATAACCTACCAATGGCAGTCCAGCACGACAGGATGTAATGGAACATTCAGCAATATTGCAGGAGCTACATCAGCGACTTATGATGTACCATCAGGCTTGACGGTAACAACAAGTTACAGAAGAGTAGCTACCTCAACATTAAACGGCGTAACATGTAGTGCAAATTCCAATTGTATAACAATTACTGTAAATAATTTAACCCCTGGAAGTATAGCTGCCGATCAAACGATATGCAGTGGAGGAGATCCAGCAGGATTTACCAGTGTAGCAGCCACAGGAAGTGGAACGATAAGCTACCAATGGCAGTCCAGTACGACAGGATGTAATGGAACATTCAGTAATATCGCAGGAGCAACATTAGCGACTTATGATGTACCATCAGGATTGACGGTAACGACAAGTTACAGACGAGTAGCTACCTCAACCTTAAACGGAGTGACATGTAGTGCTAATTCGAATTGTATAACAGTTACCGTAAATAATTTAACCCCAGGAAGTATAGCTGCTGATCAAACGATATGCAGTGGAGGTGATCCAGCAGGATTTACCAGTGTAGCAGCTACAGGAAGCGGAACGATAACCTACCAATGGCAGTCCAGCACAACAGGATGTAATGGAACATTCAGTAATATCGCTGGAGCTACTTTAGCGACTTATGATGTACCATCAGGCTTGACGGTTACAACAAGTTACAGACGAGTAGCAACCTCAACCTTAAACGGAGTAGCATGTAGTGCAAACTCGAATTGTATAACGGTTACCGTAAATGATTTAACTCCGGGAAGTATAGCTGCTGATCAAACGATATGCAATGGAGGCAATCCAGCAGGATTTACCAGTGTAGCAGCTACAGGAAGTGGAACGATAACCTACCAATGGCAATCCAGCACAACAGGATGTAATGGAACATTCAGTAATATAGCAGGAGCTACATTAGCGACTTATGATGTACCATCCGGCTTGACGGTAACGACAAGTTACAGACGAGTAGCTACCTCAACCTTAAACGGAGTGACATGTAGTGCTAATTCGAATTGTATAACAGTTACTGTAAATAATTTAACCCCTGGAAGTATAGCTGCTGATCAAACGATATGCAGTGGAGGAGATCCAGCAGGATTTACCAGTGTAGCAGCCACAGGAAGTGGAACGATAACCTATCAATGGCAGTCCAGTACAACAGGATGTAATGGAACATTCAGCAATATCGCAGGAGCAACTTTAGCGACTTATGATGTACCATCAGGCTTGACAGTAACAACAAGTTACAGACGAGTAGCAACAAGTACATTAAACGGAGTAGCATGTAGTGCAAACTCGAATTGTATTACCGTTACTGTAAATGATTTAACTCCTGGAAGTATAGCTGCCGATCAAACGATATGCAGTGGAGGAGATCCAGTAGGATTTACCAGTGTAGCAGCTACAGGAAGTGGAACGATAAGCTACCAATGGCAGTCGAGCACGACAGGATGTAATGGAACATTCAGCAATATAGCAGGAGCTACATTAGCGACTTATGATGTACCATCCGGCTTGACGGTAACGACAAGTTACAGACGAGTAGCAACCTCAACATTAAACGGAATAGCATGTAGTGCCAATTCTAATTGTATAACAGTTACTGTAAATAATTTAACTCCTGGAAGTATAGCTGCCGATCAAACGATATGCAGTGGAGGTGATCCAGCAGGATTTACCAGTGTAGCAGCCACAGGAAGTGGAACGATAACCTACCAATGGCAGTCCAGCACGACAGGATGTAATGGAACATTTAGTAATATAGCAGGAGCTACATTAGCGACTTATGATGTACCATCAGGATTGACGGTAACAACAAGTTACAGACGAGTAGCAACAAGTACATTAAACGGAGTAGCATGTAGTGCTAATTCCAATTGTATAACGGTTACTGTGAATAATTTAACCCCTGGAAGTATAGCTGCTGATCAAACGATATGTAGTGGCGGAGATCCGGCAGGATTTACCAGTGTAGCAGCTACAGGAAGTGGAACGATAAGCTACCAATGGCAGTCGAGCACGACAGGATGTAATGGAACATTCAGCAATATAGCAGGAGCTACATTAGCGACTTATGATGTACCATCCGGCTTGACGGTAACGACAAGTTACAGAAGAGTAGCAACAAGTACATTAAACGGAGTAGCATGTAGTGCAAACTCCAATTGTATAACAGTTACCGTAAATGATTTAACTCCTGGAAGTATAGCTGCGGATCAAACGATATGCAGTGGAGGTGATCCAGCAGGATTTACCAGTGTAGCAGCCACAGGAAGTGGAACGATAAGCTACCAATGGCAGTCCAGCACGACAGGATGTAATGGAACATTCAGCAATATAGCAGGAGCAACTTTAGCAACCTATGATGTACCATCCGGCTTGACGGTAACGACAAGTTACAGACGAGTAGCAACCTCAACATTAAACGGCGTAACATGTAGTGCCAATTCCAATTGTATAACCGTTACTGTGAATGATTTAACCCCAGGAAGTATAGCTGCCGATCAAACGATATGCAGTGGAGGAGATCCAGCAGGATTTACCAATGTAGCAGCCACAGGAAGTGGAACGATAACCTACCAATGGCAGTCCAGTACTACAGGATGTAATGGAACATTCAGTAATATAGCAGGAGCTACATTAGCGACTTATGATGTTCCATCAGGATTGACGGTAACAACAAGTTACAGAAGAGTAGCAACAAGTACATTAAACGGAGTAACATGTAGTGCAAACTCCAATTGTATTACCGTTACTGTAAATGATTTAACTCCTGGAAGTATAGCTGCTGATCAAACAATTTGCAGTGGAGGTGATCCAGCAGGATTTACCAGTGTAGCAGCCACAGGAAGTGGAACGATAAGCTACCAATGGCAGTCCAGCACGACAGGATGTAATGGAACATTCAGCAATATCGCAGGAGCTACATTAGCGACTTATGATGTACCATCAGGCTTGACGGTAACGACAAGTTACAGACGAGTAGCTACAAGTACATTAAACGGAGTAGCATGTAGTGCCAATTCGAATTGTATAACAGTTACTGTGAATGATTTAACTCCTGGAAGTATAGCTGCTGATCAAACGATATGCAGTGGAGGAGATCCAGCAGGATTTACCAGTGTAGCAGCCACAGGAAGTGGAACGATAAGCTACCAATGGCAGTCTAGCACTACAGGATGTAATGGAACATTTAGTAATATCGCAGGAGCTACATTAGCGACTTATGATGTACCATCAGGCTTGACGGTAACGACAAGTTACAGAAGAGTAGCAACAAGTACATTAAACGGAGTAGCATGTAGTGCAAACTCGAATTGTATAACGGTTACTGTAAATGATTTAACTCCAGGAAGTATAGCTGCTGATCAAACGATATGTAGTGGAGGGGATCCAGCAGGATTTACCAGTGTAGCAGCCACAGGAAGTGGAACGATAAGCTACCAATGGCAGTCCAGCACGACAGGATGTAATGGAACATTCAGCAATATAGCAGGAGCAACTTTAGCAACCTATGATGTACCATCCGGCTTGACGGTAACAACAAGTTACAGAAGAGTAGCAACAAGTACATTAAACGGCGTAGCATGTAGTGCAAACTCCAATTGTATAACGGTTACTGTAAATGATTTAACTCCTGGAAGTATAGCTGCTGATCAAACGATATGCAGTGGAGGAGATCCAGCAGGATTTACCAGTGTAGCGGCCACAGGAAGTGGAACGATAAGCTACCAATGGCAGTCGAGCACGACAGGATGTAATGGAACATTCAGCAATATAGCAGGAGCTACATTAGCGACTTATGATGTACCATCAGGATTGACGGTCACGACAAGTTACAGAAGAGTAGCAACAAGTACATTAAACGGAGTAGCATGTAGTGCAAACTCCAATTGTATAACAGTTACCGTAAATGATTTAACTCCGGGAAGTATAGCTGCTGATCAAACGATATGCAGTGGAGGCGATCCAGCAGGATTTACCAGTGTAGCGGCCACAGGAAGTGGAACGATAACCTACCAATGGCAGTCTAGCACTACAGGATGTAATGGAACATTTAGCAATATCGCAGGAGCTACATTAGCAACCTATGATGTACCATCCGGCTTGACAGTAACAACAAGTTACAGACGAGTAGCAACAAGTACATTAAACGGAGTAGCATGTAGTGCAAACTCGAATTGTATAACGGTTACTGTAAATAATTTAACCCCTGGAAGTATAGCTGCTGATCAAACGATATGCAGTGGAGGAGATCCAGCAGGATTTACCAGTGTAGCAGCCACAGGAAGCGGAACGATAACATACCAATGGCAGTCCAGCACGACAGGATGTAATGGAACATTCAGCAATATAGCAGGAGCTACATTAGCGACTTATGATGTACCATCAGGCTTGACGGTAACGACAAATTATAGACGAGTAGCAACAAGTACATTAAACGGAGTAGCATGTAGTGCAAACTCCAATTGTATAACGGTTACTGTGAATGATTTAACCCCAGGAAGTATAGCTGCTGATCAAACAATATGCAGTGGCGGTGATCCTGCAGCATTTACGAGTGTTGCAGCCACAGGAAGTGGAACGATAACTTATCAATGGCAGTCGAGCACTACAGGATGTAATGGAACATTCAGTAATATAGCAGGAGCTACATTAGCGACTTATGATGTACCATCCGGCTTGACGGTAACAACAAGTTACAGACGAGTAGCAACAAGTACATTAAACGGAGTAGCATGTAGTGCCAATTCTAATTGTATAACGGTTACTGTAAATGATTTAACTCCAGGAAGTATAGCTGCTGATCAAACGATATGCAGTGGAGGAGATCCAGCAGCATTTACCAGTGTAGCAGCCACAGGAAGTGGAACGATAACTTACCAATGGCAGTCGAGCACGACAGGATGTAATGGAACATTTAGTAATATAGCAGGAGCTACATTAGCGACTTATGATGTACCATCAGGCTTGACGGTAACGACAAGTTACAGAAGAGTAGCAACAAGTACATTAAACGGAGTAGCATGTAGTGCAAACTCGAATTGTATAACGGTTACTGTAAATGATTTAACTCCAGGAAGTATAGCTGCTGATCAAACGATATGTAGTGGAGGGGATCCAGCAGGATTTACCAGTGTAGCGGCTACAGGAAGTGGAACAATAACCTACCAATGGCAGTCCAGCACGACAGGATGTAATGGAACATTCAGCAATATCGCAGGAGCTACATTAGCAACTTATGATGTACCATCAGGCTTGACGGTAACGACAAGTTACAGACGAGTAGCAACAAGTACATTAAACGGAGTAGCATGTAGTGCAAACTCCAATTGTATAACGGTTACTGTAAATGATTTAACTCCTGGAAGTATAGCTGCCGATCAAACGATATGCAGTGGAGGAGATCCAGTAGGATTTACCAGTGTAGCAGCTACAGGAAGTGGAACGATAAGCTACCAATGGCAGTCGAGCACGACAGGATGTAATGGAACATTCAGCAATATAGCAGGAGCTACATTAGCGACTTATGATGTACCATCCGGCTTGACGGTAACAACAAGTTACAGACGAGTAGCAACCTCAACTCTAAACGGAGTAGCATGTAGTGCTAATTCGAATTGTATAACAGTTACTATAAATAATTTAACCCCAGGAAGTATAGCTGCGGATCAAACGATATGCAGTGGAGGAGATCCAGCAGGATTTACCAGTGTAGCAGCCACAGGAAGTGGAACGATAACCTACCAATGGCAGTCCAGCACGACAGGATGTAATGGAACATTTAGCAATATTGCAGGAGCAACATCAGCAACTTATGATGTACCATCAGGCTTGACGGTAACAACAAGTTACAGAAGAGTAGCAACCTCAACCCTAAACGGAGTGACATGTAGTGCCAATTCTAATTGTATAACAGTTACTGTAAATAATTTAACTCCTGGAAGTATAGCTGCCGATCAAACGATATGCAGTGGAGGTGATCCAGCAGGATTTACCAGTGTAGCGGCTACAGGAAGTGGAACGATAACCTACCAATGGCAGTCGAGCACGACAGGATGTAATGGAACATTCAGCAATATCGCTGGAGCAACATTAGCGACTTATGATGTACCATCAGGCTTGACGGTTACAACAAGTTACAGACGAGTAGCAACCTCAACCTTAAACGGAGTAGCATGTAGTGCAAACTCGAATTGTATTACCGTTACTGTGAATGATTTAACCCCTGGAAGTATAGCTGCTGATCAAACGATATGCAGTGGCGGCGATCCAGCAGCATTTACCAGTGTAGCGGCTACAGGAAGTGGAACAATAACTTACCAATGGCAGTCCAGCACTACAGGATGTAATGGAACATTTAGCAATATCGCTGGAGCTACATTAGCGACTTATGATGTACCATCAGGCTTGACGGTTACAACAAGTTACAGAAGAGTAGCTACAAGTACTTTAAACGGAGTAGCATGTAGTGCTAATTCGAATTGTATAACAGTTACCGTAAATGATTTAACTCCAGGAAGTATAGCTTCCGATCAAACGATATGCAGTGGAGGAGATCCAGCAGGATTTACCAGTGTAGCAGCCACAGGAAGTGGAACGATAACTTACCAATGGCAGTCTAGCACGACAGGATGTAATGGAACATTCAGCAATATAGCAGGAGCTACATTAGCGACTTATGATGTACCATCAGGATTGACGGTTACAACAAGTTATAGAAGAGTAGCCACCTCAACATTAAACGGCGTTGCATGTAGTGCAAACTCGAATTGTATTACCGTTACTGTAAATGATTTAACCCCAGGAAGTATAGCTGCCGATCAAACGATATGCAGTGGAGGAGATCCAGCAGGATTTACCAGTGTAGCAGCGACAGGAAGTGGAACGATAACTTACCAATGGCAGTCTAGCACGACAGGATGTAATGGAACATTCAGCAATATCGCAGGAGCAACTTTAGCGACTTATGATGTACCATCAGGCTTGACAGTAACAACAAGTTACAGACGAGTAGCAACAAGTACATTAAACGGAGTAGCATGTAGTGCAAACTCGAATTGTATTACTGTTACTGTAAATGATTTAACTCCTGGAAGTATAGCTGCCGATCAAACTATATGCAGTGGAGGAGATCCAGTAGGATTTACCAGTGTAGCAGCTACAGGAAGTGGAACGATAAGCTACCAATGGCAGTCGAGCACGACAGGATGTAATGGAACATTCAGCAATATAGCAGGAGCTACATTAGCGACTTATGATGTACCATCCGGCTTGACGGTAACGACAAGTTACAGACGAGTAGCAACCTCAACATTAAACGGAATAGCATGTAGTGCCAATTCTAATTGTATAACAGTTACTGTAAATAATTTAACTCCTGGAAGTATAGCTGCCGATCAAACGATATGCAGTGGAGGTGATCCAGCAGGATTTACCAGTGTAGCGGCGACAGGAAGTGGAACGATAACCTACCAATGGCAGTCCAGCACGACTGGATGTAATGGAACATTCAGCAATATAGCAGGAGCTACATTAGCGACTTATGATGTACCATCAGGATTGACGGTAACAACAAGTTACAGACGAGTAGCAACAAGTACATTAAACGGAGTAGCATGTAGTGCTAATTCCAATTGTATAACGGTTACTGTAAATGATTTAACTCCTGGAAGTATAGCTGCCGATCAAACGATATGCAGTGGAGGAGATCCAGTAGGATTTACCAGTGTAGCAGCTACAGGAAGTGGAACGATAAGCTACCAATGGCAGTCGAGCACGACAGGATGTAATGGAACATTCAGCAATATAGCAGGAGCTACATTAGCGACTTATGATGTACCATCCGGCTTGACGGTAACAACAAGTTACAGACGAGTAGCAACCTCAACTCTAAACGGAGTAGCATGTAGTGCTAATTCGAATTGTATAACAGTTACTATAAATAATTTAACCCCAGGAAGTATAGCTGCGGATCAAACGATATGCAGTGGAGGAGATCCAGCAGGATTTACCAGTGTAGCAGCCACAGGAAGTGGAACGATAACCTACCAATGGCAGTCCAGCACGACAGGATGTAATGGAACATTTAGCAATATTGCAGGAGCAACATCAGCAACTTATGATGTACCATCAGGCTTGACGGTAACAACAAGTTACAGAAGAGTAGCAACCTCAACCCTAAACGGAGTGACATGTAGTGCCAATTCTAATTGTATAACAGTTACTGTAAATAATTTAACTCCTGGAAGTATAGCTGCCGATCAAACGATATGCAGTGGCGGTGATCCAGCAGGATTTACCAGTGTACCGGCTACAGGAAGTGGAACGATAACCTACCAATGGCAGTCGAGCACGACAGGATGTAATGGAACATTCAGCAATATCGCTGGAGCAACATTAGCGACTTATGATGTACCATCAGGCTTGACGGTTACAACAAGTTACAGACGAGTAGCAACCTCAACCTTAAACGGAGTAGCATGTAGTGCAAACTCGAATTGTATTACCGTTACTATAAATAATTTAACCCCTGGAAGTATAGCTGCTGATCAAACGATATGCAGTGGCGGCGATCCAGCAGCATTTACCAGTGTAGCGGCTACAGGAAGTGGAACAATAACTTACCAATGGCAGTCCAGCACGACAGGATGTAATGGAACATTTAGCAATATCGTAGGAGCTACATTAGCGACTTATGATGTACCATCCGGCTTGACGGTAACAACAAGTTACAGACGAGTAGCTACCTCAACCTTAAACGGTGTATCATGTAGCGCCAATTCCAATTGTATTACCGTTACTGTGAATGATTTAACCCCAGGAAGTATAGCTGCTGATCAAACGATATGCAGTGGAGGTGATCCAGCAGGATTTACCAGTGTAGCGGCCACAGGAAGTGGAACGATAACTTACCAATGGCAGTCTAGTACTACAGGATGTAATGGAACATTTAGTAATATCGCAGGAGCTACATTAGCGACTTATGATGTACCATCAGGCTTGACGGTTACAACAAATTACAGACGAGTAGCAACCTCAACATTAAACGGCGTAACATGTAGTGCAAATTCTAATTGTATAACATTGACTGTAGTACCAAATCCTGTAGTTACAATAACAGGTGGCAACAAAATATGCGCAGGAACGAGCAGTACATTTACAGCGAATGCAAGTGTAGGAACAGCACCGTTTACCTACTTATGGTCAACGACTGCAACAACACAAAGTATCAATGTAAGTACAGCAGGAACATATAGTGTTACAGTAACGGATGCGAACGGATGTACAGGAACTGCAAGTCGAACATTAACCGTTGATCCAAATCCAGTAGTTACAATAACAGGAGACAACAAAATATGCGCAGGAACGAGCAGTACATTTACAGCTAATGCAAGTGTAGGAACAGCACCGTTTACTTATTTATGGTCAACGACTGCGACAACACAAAGTATTAATGTAAGTACAGCAGGAACGTATAGTGTCACTGTAACGGATGTAAACGGATGTACAGGAACTGCAAGTAGAACATTAACAGTAGATCCAAATCCAGTAGTTACAATTACTGGTGGTAACAAAATATGCGCAGGAACGAGCAGTACATTTACAGCGAATGCAAGTGTAGGAACTGCACCGTTTACCTACTTATGGTCAACGACAGCGACGACACAAAGTATCAATGTAAGTACAGCAGGAACCTATAGTGTAACTGTAACGGATGCGAACGGATGTACAGGAACTGCAAGCCGAACATTAACGGTAGATCCAAATCCAGTAGTTACGATAACAGGAGACAACAAAATATGTGCAGGAACGAGCAGTACATTTACAGCGAATGCAAGTGTAGGAACAGCACCGTTTACCTACTTATGGTCAACGACTGCAACAACACAAAGTATTAATGTAAGTACAGCAGGAACCTATAGTGTAACTGTAACGGATGCGAACGGGTGTACAGGAACTGCAAGTAGAACATTAACGGTAGATCCAAATCCAGTAGTTACGATAACAGGAGGCAATAAAATATGCTCAGGAACGAGCAGCACATTTACAGCGAATGCAAGTGTAGGAACAGCACCGTTTACCTACTTATGGTCAACGACTGCAACAACACAAAGTATCAATGTAAGTTCAGCAGGAACCTACAGTGTGACTGTAACAGATGCGAACGGATGTACAGGAACTGCAAGTAGAACATTAACGGTAGATCCAAATCCAGTAGTTACGATAACAGGAGGCAATAAAATATGCGCAGGAACGAGCAGTACATTTACAGCGAATGCAAGTGTAGGAACTGCACCGTTTACCTATTTATGGTCAACGACTGCGACGACACAGAGTATCAATGTAAATACAGCAGGAACCTATAGTGTCACTGTAACGGATGCGAACGGGTGTACAGGAACAGCAAGCCGAATATTAACAGTAGATCCAAATCCAGTAGTTACGATAACAGGTGACAACAAAACATGTACAGGAACGAGCAGTACATTTACAGCGAATGCAAGTGTAGGAACAGCACCGTTTACCTATTTATGGTCAACGACTGCGACAACACAAAGCATTAATGTAAGTACAGCAGGAACCTATAGTGTAACTGTAACGGATGCGAACGGATGTACAGGAACTGCAAGTAGAACATTAACGGTAGATCCAAATCCAGTAGTTACGATAACAGGAGACAACAAAATATGTGCAGGAACGAGCAGTACATTTACAGCGAATGCAAGTGTAGGAACAGCGCCGTTTACCTACTTATGGTCAACGACTGCAACAACACAAAGTATTAATGTAAGTACAGCAGGAACCTATAGTGTAACTGTAACGGATGCAAACGGGTGTACAGGAACTGCAAGTAGAACATTAACGGTAGATCCAAATCCAGTAGTTACGATAACAGGAGACAACAAAATATGTGCAGGAACGAGCAGTACATTTACAGCGAATGCAAGTGTAGGAACAGCGCCGTTTACCTACTTATGGTCAACGACTGCAACAACACAAAGTATTAATGTAAGTACAGCAGGAACCTATAGTGTAACTGTAACGGATGCAAACGGATGTACAGGAACTGCAAGCCGAACATTAACGGTAGATCCAAATCCAGTAGTTACGATAACAGGAGGCAATAAAATATGTGCAGGAACGAGCAGTACATTTACAGCGAATGCAAATGTAGGAACAGCACCGTTTACCTACTTATGGTCAACGACTGCGACGACACAAAGTATTAATGTAAGTACAGCAGGAACCTATAGTGTAACTGTAACGGATGCGAACGGGTGTACAGGAACTGCAAGTAGAACATTAACGGTAGATCCAAATCCAGTAGTTACGATAACAGGAGACAACAAAATATGTGCAGGAACGAGCAGTACATTTACAGCGAATGCAAGTGTAGGAACAGCACCGTTTACCTACTTATGGTCAACGACTGCAACAACACAAAGTATTAATGTAAGTACAGCAGGAACCTATAGTGTAACTGTAACGGATGCGAACGGGTGTACAGGAACTGCAAGTAGAACATTAACGGTAGATCCAAATCCAGTAGTTACGATAACAGGAGGCAATAAAATATGCTCAGGAACGAGCAGCACATTTACAGCGAATGCAAGTGTAGGAACAGCACCGTTTACCTACTTATGGTCAACGACTGCAACAACACAAAGTATCAATGTAAGTTCAGCAGGAACCTACAGTGTGACTGTAACGGATGCGAACGGATGTACAGGAACTGCAAGTAGAACATTAACGGTAGATCCAAATCCAGTAGTTACGATAACAGGAGGCAATAAAATATGCGCAGGAACGAGCAGTACATTTACAGCGAATGCAAGTGTAGGAACTGCACCGTTTACCTATTTATGGTCAACGACTGCGACGACACAGAGTATCAATGTAAATACAGCAGGAACCTATAGTGTCACTGTAACGGATGCGAACGGGTGTACAGGAACAGCAAGCCGAATATTAACAGTAGATCCAAATCCAGTAGTTACGATAACAGGTGACAACAAAACATGTACAGGAACGAGCAGTACATTTACAGCGAATGCAAGTGTAGGAACAGCACCGTTTACCTATTTATGGTCAACGACTGCGACAACACAAAGCATTAATGTAAGTACAGCAGGAACCTATAGTGTAACTGTAACGGATGCGAACGGATGTACAGGAACTGCAAGTAGAACATTAACGGTAGATCCAAATCCAGTAGTTACGATAACAGGTGACAACAAAACATGTGCAGGAACGAGCAGTACATTTACAGCGAATGCAAGTGTAGGAACAGCGCCGTTTACCTACTTATGGTCAACGACTGCAACAACACAAAGTATTAATGTAAGTACAGCAGGAACCTATAGTGTAACTGTAACGGATGCAAACGGGTGTACAGGAACTGCAAGTAGAACATTAACGGTAGATCCAAATCCAGTAGTTACGATAACAGGAGACAACAAAATATGTGCAGGAACGAGCAGTACATTTACAGCGAATGCAAGTGTAGGAACAGCGCCGTTTACCTACTTATGGTCAACGACTGCAACAACACAAAGTATTAATGTAAGTACAGCAGGAACCTATAGTGTAACTGTAACGGATGCAAACGGATGTACAGGAACTGCAAGCCGAACATTAACGGTAGATCCAAATCCAGTAGTTACGATAACAGGAGGCAATAAAATATGTGCAGGAACGAGCAGTACATTTACAGCGAATGCAAATGTAGGAACAGCACCGTTTACGTACTTATGGTCAACGACTGCGACGACACAAAGTATTAATGTAAGTACAGCAGGAACCTATAGTGTCACTGTAACGGATGCAAACGGATGTACAGGAACTGCAAGTAGAACATTAACGGTAGATCCAAATCCAGTAGTTACGATAACAGGAGACAACAAAATATGTGCAGGAACGAGCAGTACATTTACAGCGAATGCAAGTGTAGGAACAGCACCGTTTACCTATTTATGGTCAACGACTGCGACGACACAAAGCATTAATGTAAGTACAGCAGGAACATATAGTGTTACAGTAACGGATGCGAACGGATGTACAGGAACTGCAAGCCGAACATTAACGGTAGATCCAAAGATAAAAATTGGTGATTTTGTGTGGTTGGATTCTAATGGAGATGGATGCCAAGATTTTGCTGAATTAGGAATAAATGGAGTGACAGTTAGGTTATTTGATGCTTCAAATGTATTAATAGATACAAAAGTTACAACTAATAATAGTACTGGTATGCCGGGGTATTATGAATTTGAAGTTTGTGCTGGAACTTATTATGTAAACTTTAGTAAGCCAAGTGCGAATCATGTATTTACTAAGCGAAAATCTTGTGGTAATAATACAACAGATTCTGATCCTAATACAACAACTGGAAATACTGATTTGATAACATTAACTCCTGGTCAACAAGATTTCAATTTGGATGCAGGATTTTATTTACCAGCCCGACTAGGAGATTATGTTTGGATAGACGCAAATGGTAATGGAATTCAAGATGGTATAGAAGTTGGTTTAAATGGTGTAAATGTGATATTAAAAGATGTATTTGGGGTTCCGATAACCAGTACTATTACAGCGACGGGCGGACCAAATAATTTGCCAGGATATTATCAATTTACAAACTTAGCTCCAGGTTCTTATATTGTAATGTTTGTGAGACCGAGTGGTTACGATTTAACCAAGAAAGATGCATCTGGAAGTAATGATACGAATGATAGTGATGCAGATCCAACAACTGGAAATGCACCTGTTGTAACCTTGGTATCTGGTGAAAGTAATCAAACTATTGATGCAGGTCTTTACAGAACTTCAAGTTTAGGTGATTTCGTTTGGCATGATTTAGATAAGGATGGTCGTCAAGATGCAAATGAACCAGGATTGAATGGTTTTACAGTGACTTTATTCGATATTAACGGAGTTCAAAGAGGCCAGAAATTAACTGCCAATAATCCAAATACAGGATTACCTGGATGGTATGAGTTTATCAATTTAGTACCGGATACTTATTACATCAGTGTTACGCCAATAGCTAATCAGGGGTGGATCAGTACAATTCCTAATGTGGGTAATGAAATTGCTGATTCTGATATTAGTGGATTACATGGTGCAAATACTTCAGATAATGTTCCACTGGCATCGGGTCAAAATTATCCTGATCTTGATGCCGGATATTATTTGAATAATTCATTGGGAGATTATGTTTGGGAAGATTCAGATCGTAATGGTGCCCAAGATGCTAATGAACAAGGGATAAATGGTATTAATGTGATGTTATTTAATTCAATTACTAATGTAATGGTTAGCCAAAAAAACACCACCACTAATCCATCAACAGGATTGCCGGGTTGGTACCTATTTGATAACTTAGCTACAGGAACTTACTATGTGAAATTTACAGTGCCTGTGGGTTACTTAGTTACTTCACCGAATCAAGTTGGAGATGCAATAGACTCTGACTTAGACAATACCAATGGCATTGGTACTACTGGTAATTACACCATCAATGCAAATACCAATAATCTAACTGTTGATGCAGGTTTATTTAAGGCAGTTAAGATTGGAAACTTTGTCTGGAAAGATACGGGCTTAGGCAATGATGGAAAAGGACCTGAAGCCTTTAATGGGGTTCAGGATCCTGGAGAAAGGCCTGTACCGGGAGCTATCGTAAATTTGAAAAATGTATCTGGTGTAACTTTACAAACCACTACAACCGATAATTTAGGTGAATATTATTTCTATGTTGCACCTAATAGTGGAAGTTATACACTTCAGTTCTTAGTAGCAGATACATTTAATTTCACAACTCCAAATTACAATGCTAATCTGGATGACATATTTGATAGTGATGTTACTGCTCAGGTTAAGGTATCTCCATACATGTCTGGAACAACTCAAGTGTTTGTTGTGGGTGCAGTGGATAATCTTACTTATGATGCTGGTATATATCCTCAGAGTATACTTCCTCTTACATTAATATCATTTAATGGATATTTGGAGAAAGATCATACAGCCTTGAATTGGATTACAGCTGTGGAAGAAAATACGGATCGATTTATCATCGAAAGAAAGCATGCAAGTCAATCTAGTTTCAAATCTATTGGAACAGTAAAAGCTCAAGGGAATTCCACCGTAGCTAAATCATATGATTTCTTAGATTATGATATCAAACTTTCGGGTGTGTATTACTATAGATTGAAAATGTTAGACAAGGATGGATCTTTCACTTACAGTAATGTGGTTTCTGTAGTTGTAAATTCAAAATCAGCAAATACATCAATGACGGTTTATCCAAATCCAACAAGAGAAGTTATTAATATTAATTTGAACGGATTGGATAAGGGAGATGTACAGTTTAGCATTGTGGATTTAGATGGCAAGATCATTTTAAATCACGAACATACTTTTAAATCCACTGATCTCAATCATGATTTACAAATAGATATTAGGAATATACCTACCGGTATTTACTTATTGAAAATGAATATTAAGGATAATATTTTAACAGAAAAAATCATGATTACTCGTTAAGCATTTGGTTATAAAAATGATAAAAGCCCTCTTGTGAAAACAAGGGGGTTTTTTATTATTTCTAATTTATTTATTGAAATAATCTGACAATTTAAAGACCGCCTAAAAATGATTAACTCATTTATAAAATGTAAAATAAATTAGATAAGTATCTACATCCGCGTGAGGGATAGTAGAGGAAAGACTTCTGAAGTTAAGGTATATGCTAGGGAAGAAGTCTTGCAACGAATAGCCCGACCTCGAGTACCCGAGAGGGCACGCCCAAATTATTGATTCATAGAATAGTTTATTGCGCTTCTGCTACGACCTCGGTAACTTCAGGGACCATTCGTTTAAGAAGACCTTCGATACCGGCTTTTAAGGTAACTGTGGATGATGGGCAGCCGCTGCAAGAGCCTTGCATCATTACGGTAACAACGCCGTTTTGATAAGATTTGAATTCAATATTACCGCCGTCCATTTCAACTGCAGGGCGGACGTAATGAATGATGATTTCTTTGATACGTTTTACCAATTCTGCATCGGAATCTGAATAGGTTATATCTGAGGATGCTTCGCGTTTTTGTTCCACAAAAGCTTCGTAAGTATCTTTTACAATTTCGCGGTCGGTTTCAAGATATTTTTTAATAAAATCCTTCGTTTGTACCATGATTTCTTGCCAGTCAAAATCCGGTTTTTTGGTAATGGTGACAAAATTATTGGAGATATATATGCCTTGTACAAATTCTAAATGGAACAATTCTGTAGCTAATAATGACCAGTTTTCTGCCTCCGCCACATTCTTAAATTCTGCAATCCCTCGGTAGAGCATTCTATTAGAGACAAATTTCAAAGTCTCCGGATTGGGAGTTTGTTCTGTATAAAGCAAAACGTGAGGTTTAGATTCCGTAGTCGATTCCATGGCTAAATCATTTATTGGTAGACAATTTTAATTTCATTTTGTTCATGTTTCCATGAAAATATAAATGGAACAAACGATCCTAAATTATTTATTTTCAAGGGATTGGATCACTTGTTGGTGGATGTCTGCAAGTAAAGTTTTGGCTCTTAGGAGGGATTTAATATGTTCTTTGATCAATATTAAATTGTTAGTGGATTGTTTCAAAACAAATGGAAATTCTGTTTTATCAGAGCCAATTACCTTTAAAAGATGTTGGAAATATGGGGATTCAAAATAGGGTGAATTGGGAATGGATATAAAAAAGGCCTGAAGTTTTTTCTTCTTGATGACGACCCGTTCGAAGCCCATTTCTTTGGCGATCCACCGCACACGCAATCCTTCAAAGAGTTCGAATACAGAACTAGGAATAGGTCCGAACCGATCTAATAATTCGGTAGAAAATTTTTCAATTCCCGATTCCTGATCTATTTTATCCAATTGTTGATACAGATTCAATCGCTCCTGAATATTGCTCACATAAGAATCAGGAATATACATATCTGCATCTGAGTCTATGGTGACATCTCTGACAAAAACTTTGACTTTCTTTTTGTCTTCATCAAATAATTCTGCAAAATCTGTTTCTTTTAATTCCTGAATGGTGTCTTCAAGTATTCGTTGGTATGTTTCGTAACCTATGTCTGTAATGAATCCGCTTTGTTCGCCTCCCAATAAATTACCAGCACCTCGTATATCCAGATCACGCATAGAAATATTAAACCCACTTCCCAGGTCAGTAAATTCTTCTAGGGTTTTTAATCTTTTACGAGCTTCAACAGTTAAGGTGGATGATGGTGGTGCGAATAAATAACAATAAGCTTTTCTATTCGACCTGCCGACACGACCTCTTAACTGATGTAGATCACTTAGTCCGAAGTTCTGAGCATTATTAATGATGATGGTATTGGCATTTGGAATATCCAATCCCGTCTCAATAATATTCGTACACACGAGAACATCAAACTTGTGTTCAATAAATCCCATGAGCACTTGTTCTAAATTATTGGCTTCCATCTGGCCATGTGCTGATGCCACTTCGACATCAGGACAAAGTCTTCGGATCATTTCTGTTATTTCGCCAAGGTTTTTTACTCTATTGTGTACAAAAAATACCTGACCACCTCTATATACTTCATTTAATATGGCGTCTTTAATTAATTCATCATTGAATACTCTTCGTTCGGTATGTATGGGTTGACGATTCGGTGGTGGTGTGTTGATAACACTCAGATCGCGAGCAGCCATTAATGAAAACTGTAATGTTCTTGGAATCGGTGTAGCAGTAAGTGTAAGTGTATCCACGTTAACTTTAAATTGTCGCAATCGTTCTTTGGAGGCGACCCCAAATTTTTGTTCTTCATCAATGATTAATAATCCAAGATCTTTAAAGGCAGTTTTTTTATTTAATAAGGAATGTGTGCCAATGATAATTTCTAGAGAACCAGCTTCAAGTTTTTTAAGAATTAACGTTTTTTCTTTTGCTGTTCTAAATCTTGAGACATAATCGATATCGATCGGAAATTCTTTAAGCCTGTCTGATAAAGTGCGATAGTGTTGCATTGCCAATATGGTAGTAGGTACAAGTATTGCAACTTGTTTTCCGTCCTGAACACATTTGAATGCAGCGCGAATGGCTACCTCAGTTTTTCCAAATCCTACATCACCACAGATGAGACGATCCATGGGATATTCTTTTTCCATATCCGCTTTGACATCTTGTGTAGCCTTATATTGATCGGGGGTGTCTTCATAAATGAAGGATGCCTCAAGTTCTGCTTGAAGATAATTATCCGGCGAAAAAGCAAAACCTTTAGAAGCTTTTCTAGCAGCATAAAGTTTGATTAATTCTTTGGCAATATCCTTGACTTTTTGTTTGGTTCTAGCCTTGAGTACTTTCCAGGTGTCGGAACCTAATTTATGCACTGCGGGTTCTGTTCCTTCCTGACCTACGTATTTAGAAATTTTGTGTAATGAGTGAATACTAACATATAAAATATCATCATTTCTATAAATGAGTCGGACCGCTTCCTGCAGCTGATCATTAACATTTATTTTTTCCAATCCTGCAAATCGTCCTATGCCATGATCCAAGTGTGTAACATAATCTCCGGGTTGTAATTCGCGCAGTATTTTTAGGGACACGGCTTGGTTGGAATTCAAGCCCTGCTTGATTTTGTATCCATGAAATCGGGCAAATATCTGGTGGTCTGTAAAGCAAGCTAATTTTAGATCTTCATCGATAAATCCTTCTCTCAAAGATACAATAGCGGATTGAAAATGAACATCAGCTTTTAGATCTTCAAAAATATTATAAAACCGCTCTATCTGTTTTGAATTGCTCGTACAAATGTAGTTTGTGAAACCTTTAGAGTCAAAATCATTTAATGATTCAATGAGCAAGTTAAAATTTTTATTAATACTGGGCTGTGGTTTGCTGTTGACTTGAAGGTGATGAAGTGGTTCTTGTATCGTTGGTTTTGTTCCAAAATAAACTTGCGAAAATTTTTTTAATTCACTTATAATAGTTTGAGGATATACGAAAGCCCGATCACGTATCATGCTCACGAGGCGATCTTCTTCATAATGCAACATTTTTTCGCCAAACTTTTCCGCAGATTCGAAACTTATTTGAAGTCTATCCAATAGATTTAGATCATCTTTGATCCAGATGACGGTATCTTCAGAAAGCAATTCAAACAAACTCAGTTTTTCGTTATTTTCATAATCTGAATTGACATTAGGTATTATCGTGAATTTACCGATTTTTTGTATTGATAATTGAGATTGTGTGTCAAACGTTCGGATGGTTTCTACCACGATGTCATCCAATTCAATTCGGTAGGGCAAATCACTGGCGAATGAAAAAAGATCTACGATGCCACCTCGTAATGAAAATTGTCCAGGTTCATAAACAAAATCTACACGTTCAAATCCATATTGAACGAGTTTGTCTATGGTGTGATCCATGTCGATGACTTCACCCGTGACGAATTCTATTCGGGCAATATCAAGTTCCTTGTTGGAAACCATTTTTTCAAATAAAGCTTCGGGATAGCTTACGACGATATGTTTGGTTTCAGAAAACAACTTATCTATTGATTCAATTCTTTGCTGGACTTGAAACGGATCTATTTCTTCAAAAAACAGTGGACGTTTAAAAGAATCTGGAAAAAAACTAAGATTGGTTTTGGGTAAAAACTGCTCCAAGTCATTTAAAAAGTATGCAGCATCTTCTTTGTCATTGGCAATGATCAAGATTCTTTGAGCATGTTGAGCTAAGCATCCCATTGCTAAAAAAGCGTCTCGTGAACCTGACAATCCCTGAATCCAAATTCGATTCTTGTTTAATTCATGAACCATTCGATTCAATTCACGGGCTTGTGAATCTTTTAAGAAGAAGGAATCTAATGGTAATATGTCGTTCACGGGACTGCAAAATTAAAGTAAGCAAGGCAATAAATGGTTATAATTTTTAGGATTGGTGAATACTTTGAGGTGTATTATGGCTTAAAATGGATAAAGTTAAATATCAAGGCTATATTCGGTACTTCTTGTCAAACGCAAAATGAATAAGTAATAAAAAAGTCATTTGGGTTCTTTGGCATTCTTTCAAAGTTATAAAACTTATTTAAATGGGTAACTTTTTGTTCTTTTTTCATGAAAAAAAAGAACCAAAAATTCTAGGCTGTAAGGTCTAAGCCTAAAATGATTCCATAAAACCTAAATTCAAAAAACTCGCCTTAGGCATTTTATAAATTTCTTGGCATTACACTAGCTCAGCTCGCATTTATGTTCCATTCTTTACATTCTGTTGAGCTCATACAGTTTTGAATTTTTAACGGTTTCATTCCATCATTTTTTAACGGCTTACCCCTTAAGGCCGGTCCAAATTTCTATTACAACTCATTTACATCACATATTACTAGAATTTAGTTTGCGAACAAGCCCAACAGATGTCGCGTTATACTTGAACTGGGAAAGTAGTTCTGATGATTTTCAAATGTTTTAACCAAATTGATTTGTCTTCCATCATGGAATGATCATCAAGTCTAGTATAATTTTTGAAAATAGAATTGAACGGGTTACAAGGATTTACAATAGCCCAACTGGATTAAAATAAGGCCTTTAAACACAGCTTTATATATATGTAATGGACTATAAGTTATGACTAGGAATGAAGAACTTATAGCCTCAGCTCATACCTATTCAGAATGCCCAACAGACGTGGATCTTGGATCATTTCAATAAATGCCTATAAATATTTTTTTAATACGTAAATATGTTCATCTTTACGTGAAATTTTGGAAATGAAAGAATTCATACTAACCGCTGATTTAAACTGGGAGCACATCGGCTATTTCGAACATTTGGAATTGAGAAAAGCTAAGGAGACTGGTGGCTTGGGTTTATTTGCAAGTATAGATTTTAAACCCAATGAAAAGATCTGTTCTTTTTCAGCAAGAGAAGTGGTTCAAACTCCAAATTATTTAACTGTTCAATTGGATGATCAGCGTCATATCCTACTGTTTCCTGAACATCTGCAATACATAAATCACAGTTGTGCACCTACTGTTTTTTTTGATACGGAGCGTATGGAGTTAATCAGCCTTGATCATTTAGTGGCTGGAACCGAATTAACTTTCTTTTATCCATCCACAGAATGGGACATGAATCAAAGTTTTGTTTGCAATTGTGGTGCAGAGAAGTGTCAAAAATTTATTTCCGGAGCAGCTGGTTTAGATAAAAATATTTTAAAAGAGTATAAGTTGAATCCATTTATTAAAAATAAATTAGGTGAATTATAATATAAAATTTGATTCATATAAAATTTGGGTTCTTGCACCAGGATTAGAGACAGAAGATGAAAACTTAGCCTATTATTATGATTTTAGTCAAAGTATAGCAGAATATACCAAAGTATTTAATGATTTGAATCTGGAATGGGAGTGGATCACTGTTTATCATAACACAATCATTGCTACGATCCAGCTAATCGTTCAGTCCGATTCAAATAAAATTCCCTTGGTCATTAATTTATGTGATGGTGATGATACCAATGAAGTTCCTGGAATTGATGTTATTTATGAATTAGAAAAGTATGGATTAATTTATACAGGAGCCCAAGATTATTTTTACAAAATCACGACTTCTAAAATACCAATGAAACATCAATTTGATTTAGCTCAAATTCCTAATGCTGCTTGGGAGGTCATAGATTCTGATGGAAAAAATATTCCTAGAATATTTGATCGATTGGGTAGACCTTTAATTATTAAACCTGCAGTATCAGGAGGAAGTATAGGATTGGGTATTAAAAATGTGGTTGATAATGAGGATGATTGTAGAGAACAATTATTGCGTATTCAAAATGGATATCGAGGGTGGAAACTCGATAGTGGAGGAGTATTTGCAGAAAAATTTATAATAGGTCAGGAGTTCACCACATTTTTAGTTGGATCTTATCTTAAACCTGAAGAAATTATTTTTTATACACCAATAGAAAGAGTATTTAATCAGGAAATACCTGTTACTGAACAGTTTCTTTCATTTGATCGATTGTGGGAAACCTATGAAGAGGAAATGCCACTCGAACAAGACGCGTTTTTATTTAATTATGTCAAACCTGAAGAGCAGCTTATTCCTATCTTAAAGAAATTAAGTATTGATGCATTCATAGCACTAAAAGGAACAGGATATACCCGGATTGATTTTCGCAGAGAGGCAGCAAGTGGGCGTTTTTTTGTATTAGAAGCAAATGCTCAATGTGGGATAAGTGAAGATGAAAACTTTACCTCTATAGGAGCTATCTTGCGTGTATCGAATATAAGTTTTACAGCATTAGTTTGTGATATTATGGAAGAAGCAATACGACGAAATCAATGATGAAAATTTGTGTGTTACAGGCAGATTATGGGAGCTCAAAAGTGGATTATCAATATTTTGACCCAAAAAGAGATTTATCAGGTTTAATACCAGATGCTCATTTTGATCATGTTTTTTTAAATAAGTTAACTTGCTACAGACAACTTAAAGAATTGTCATATCAACAGTACGACATCTTTGTCAACCTGTGTGAAGGATATTTGGAGTGGGATATTCCATCCATTGACGTCATCTACAGCTTAGAATTATTGGATTTACCATTTACAGGACCTACCACCAAGCTGTATGATCCACCCAAAGATCTTATGAAATATGTAGCTTATTGTGAAGGAATAAAAACGCCAGCCTATTTGAAAATAAATCGTCAGGCAGATATTCAAAAAATAGTTGACACTTTAAGGTTTCCAATGTTTGTCAAACCTTTGAAAGCAGGTGATAGTCTTGGGATAGACGATCATTCTAAAGTAAATGATGTGAATGCATTAAAAAATAAAATTAATGCCTTACTATTAGAATATGATGATATACTTATTGAAGAGTATATTGATGGGAGAGAATTTACAGTCTTGGTAGCCGGGAATTCAGATCATGAAAAAGAATGTATTTGTTACCAACCTGTGGAGTATATATTTCCCGAACATTTTGAATTTAAAACCTATGCATTGAAGACTTCAGAATTACATCCTGAGTCTAATAAAGTATGTGAAGATTCCTATTTAAATGAAGCTTTGAAGAATGCAGCCTCCCGAATATTTAAAGCGTTTAATGGAGTTGGTTATGGGCGATTGGATTTCAGGGTTACGCCACAGGGAGAAATTTATTTTTTGGAAATTAATTTTACCTGTTCTGTTTTTTATTCAGATGGGTATGAAGGGTCGGCTGATTATATTTTGAAATTCGATGGTATAGGCCAGTCCGGTTTTCTAAGGCATATTATTGAAGAAGGAATGGCGCGACATAAGCGTAAAACAAAACGGTATGAAATGCAGGGTAATGCCATTTCAGGGTTTGGAATTTATGCTAAGTCTGCCTATACCAATGGTGAAATTATTTTTAGAGGTGAAGAGCGTACGCAAAGAATTGTTACCAAAAGATATGTGAATCAACATTGGAATGAAAGTGACCAACGATATTTTAGACAGTATGCTTATCCCTTAAGTGATGAGGTGTATTGTCTATGGGATGAAGAGCCTACAGAATGGGCTCCCCAGAATCATAGTTGTGAACCCAACACAAGATATGATGGCTTAAATGTTATTGCGATTCGGGATATAGCACCCCATGAAGAGTTGACTTTGGATTATTCCGATTTTTTGGATGATCAGGCTGAAGCATTTAATTGTCGTTGTAATAGCGTCCATTGTAAAGGAATGATTCGAGGTGTTAAAAACAATTCAGTAACCAGTCGCGAGCAAAAAGCAAATACTCAAAATACATAAAAGTATGATTTGAGATATTCGGTGTGAGTGATTTTAGGTGACTGTGTTTAAAATCAATTTTACACTGAGTGCTTAGTTGTATACTAGACTATTTAGAAGCAAAATAAATGTACTAAAAATAGTTAATTATGAAAATAAATATTACTCCTGTTTTAGTTTTACTTACTCTATTTTATTTTGGTTGTCAAACATCTAAACCCGAAGTTAAAATAAATAATGACGAAGTATTTACATCCTTCGAGACCAATTTTTTAGATGCCTATTGGAAGGAATATCCTACGATGTCTATATATAATGGGTATGGTAAATACTATGATCACTTAGTTATTCCAGACAGTACTTTTTTTATCAATAATGTAATATTTTCAAAATTATGGTTGGATTCATTACACACCATTGATATGAATACCTTGAATGACAATAACAAAATCAGTTTCAATATGATCAAGAATCAATTGGAAAGTGATATCTGGTATCGTACGGTATTTAAACAGCATGAATGGGATGCATCTATATATAATGTCAGTGGAGAATGTGATTATATATTGAATCAACCTTATGCTCCATTGGATGATCGCCTCAAACTGATGAGTCAACATTTGGCAAACACAGATGATTATTATAAAACAGCTTTGAATAATCTTAAAAAACCTACTAAAGAACATTTAGAATTAGCTATTTTACAGAATCAAGGCGGAATATCCTTTTTTGAAACAACTTTGAAAGATTCCATCAAAGTTTCTAATTTGGTAGATGCTGACAGAGAAGCATTAAATAGTCATATCAACAAAACCATCCAAGCCATTAATAGCTATGTTGTAGGATTAAAAGCAATATTGCAAAATAAAGATTCTGAATTTAGAGATTACAGAATTGGTAAAGATTTGTTTACCCAAAAGTTCAAATTTGATCTGGTTACCGATTTTACTCCGGAGCAAATTTATGATAAGGCCTTGGACGATAAAGGCAAATATCATCAAAAGATGTTTGATAATGCCAATCAATTATGGTCGAAATATTACGGTAAGCAAGTCATGCCTAAGGACAGTATACAATTGATCCAACTTGTGCTTGACAAAATTCAACAACAGCATGCTCAACCAAAAGATTTTTTCGATTCATTAACGAGTCAGGTTTATCAATTGAAAAGATTCATTATAGAGAAAGATCTATTTGATTTTGACACTGTAAATCCTCCAGTGATTGTCAGATATATGCCTGAATATGCCCGTGGTGTAACAGTAGCAAGTGCTGAATTTGCTCCACCTTATCAAGATAAAGGATCAACCTATTATAATATAGATGACCTAAGTAAATATACTGTAGATCGGGCGGAAGGTGTATTAAAGGAGTATAATAACTATGCGTCCCAATTATTGTCCATCCATGAAGCAATACCCGGACATTGTCTGCAGGGAATATATAATAAGAAGAATTCAAAAGATGTCTTGAGAGCAGTGTTTCAGAATGGAGCCATGATAGAAGGCTGGGCAGTTTATACTGAAGGCATGATGATTGAAGAGGGATGGGGTAATCACAGTCCGGAAATGGAATTGGTACATGACAAACTCAAGTTGAGAGAATTAGCTAATGTGCTTATAGATTATGATATTCAATGCCTAGGTAAAGACAAGGAATATATTTTGAATTTACTCACAAAAGAATGTTTTCAGACTAGAGCACAAGCAGAGGAAAAGTATCATAGAGCTACTGTTTCTCAAGTTCAATTGTGCTCTTACTATTGTGGTTCTACAGCCATTCAAGCGCTAAGAGCGGAATATAAAAAGAAATTGGGATCGGCATATAGTTTGAAAAATTTCCATGAGACCTTTTTAAGTTTTGGTAGTTCACCTGTTAAATATATACGGGAGCGAATGTTGAATTAACGTATAATTGCACGGATTGATTGAAGCCCAATTAAAAGGAGTTTATATTAATCCATGTGTTATATTTATGTAAAAATATTATCTTAGCATATTGATAATGCTTAAAGCATGATACAGGCTTTTATTTTAGATGATGAATTTGGTGCGATTAAAAATTTGCAATTAATTCTTCAGGATATGGCGCCCAATATTGAAGTGATTGGTTATGCTACATCTACTAAGGATGCTGAATTAAAAATCAGAATGTTAAAACCTGATGTTTTATTTTTAGATATAGAAATGCCTAATGAATCTGGAATAGAGTTCTTAAAAAGACTGCATTATTATGATTTCGAAGTCGTTTTTGTAACGGCCTATAATGAGTTTGCGATTCAGGCCTTTAAACTGAATGCCATCGATTATTTGTTGAAGCCGATAGATCAGCAGGAAATGAAACATTGTTTGGAACGGATTAACGATCTATATGTATTAAAAAGTAATTATAGAATGACACTAACCAAAGAGAAATTGGATCACTTTTGTGATAGCTTCGAGGGAAATGACCATTCTAAAATAGTGTTAAAAAATAAAGATGCCATTGAATTTGTTTCTTTTGAGCATATCATATATTTAAGAGGTGATGGATCTTATACTGATTTCACTTTTGAACTTAAAGGCAAAATAACCAAAATATTAATGAGTTATCCATTGTCACATTATGAATCTATACTCCCTAAGAAAACATTTCTACGTGTACATAAATCGTTTATCATAAATACAAAATTCATTAAGCAAATTCAGAAATCCCCTGGTTACACTATATTACTTCATTCCGGCGAGACTATTCCCATTTCAAAGCGAAGGGTTGCAGATATAATCACTCAATTGCAGAAATAACTTTGATGAAACGATATGTTTTTTTATTTTACTTTTTATCACATTTTATTAATGCACAAGATATACAAGTTCCATATCGATCTTATTCTGTAAAAAATGGATTTATTACAGATAACATCTATAGTGTATTTAGGGATAGTAAAGGATTGATGTGGTATGGTACCGATAATGGTATATTACAATTTGACGGAACTACATTTAAGACATTTACGACCCAAGACGGATTGCCGGATAATGAGATCTTTAATTTCTATGAAGATTTGGATGGAAGAATTTGGTTTGCATCATTTAATGGGAATTTGGGATATTACTTTCAGGGAAAATGTTATAATCAAACAAACACATCATCATTAAACAATGATAATCATTTATCCTTTATTTCCATCATAGAAACTCAAAGGGATTCTTCATTGCTGTTTTTATATTTTGATAGTAAATCTATTATTGAGATCAAGGATAATCATTTAAGCCGGAAGACATTTAATTACAATAATCAATTGCTAGGAAATTTAGTTTACGTTTCCAAAACAAGTCCAACGGATTATATCGGTTACACCCCAAAGGCTAAACTTTTTTTTACAGATACAAATCTTACACATATAGATCAGGAGCAATTTATATCACGATTGTATTATTCTCGCAAAGTTTACACCAAGCAAGGGGATAGTTTGTTTGTTGTTACAAACGGGGAACTCAAGTTTGTCAGAAGAATCATGAAGCACCAGTTGAATACGAATAATTATTTTTTGGATGATAATGGTGATTTATTTGAAGGCACCCAAGTAGGTATATTTATATACAATGCTACTTCTGAAGTTCCCATTATTCAATTATTTAAAGATTGTATTGTTTCCAGTATTAACAAGGATATAGAAGGAAATTACTGGATCAGCACACTTAACAAAGGTGTATTTTATCTTCCCAAGGGTTTTTTAAACATTAAATTCACTGCATTCCCGCAATTGAATAAAATTAATACCACTAGTGTTCATGGAGATCAAACCATCTTATTTACAGAAGACAACAAGTTATGGCGGACAGATCAATCAGGTGAAATCACTCAAATATCAGGATATAGTACTTTAGAAGATTACAAAATACGTCCGGTTAAAAGGCCCATTTATATTGATTCTACCACCATTATGTTAGGAGGTAATAATATAGTTTATTTTAATGCAATGGAATTAAATCCGAAACTTAAGATAGTTATTCCTCGAAATCTAAAACATGTTTATGCAAAAAGTTTGGTATTCTTATCCGATACCCTTTATTTCAGTAATAACAAACAATTAAATAAAGTTATTCGGTTTAAAGAAGAAGCGTACCATACCAGTTTTGCACCGAGTGATCAGCAACGGATTTTTGCAATAGCCTTAAATGGAAATCAAATTTATATATCTACATTAAAAACAGTTTATAAATTGGAGCAAGATACATTGATTCCTGTTGAATCTTTTGTCAATACGCCCTTCAGGAAATTCCGGTTTTTTCAAGGCGTGTTGGTAGGTATTACGCATGACTATCAATTAATCGTGGGATTCCCAACACTAAATGAAAATCAATTTAGGATACAAACCATACTTGAAGATTGCTCCTGGATGGACATGAATTATATTTTTCACAGTAATGTATTATTGCGCAGTGATAAAGGTTATTACATACTCAATATTTCAAAAGACACTGCCACATTAACACCATCTGAAAATGTATTATTGCCGAGTTTTCCGCAGGAGATTGTGTGTGACAGTCCTTATGTTTATTTTTTATCTGTGGATAATACCATTACCCGAATACATAATGCTGAAGTATTGTCCATTCCTTATCCTCCAAAAATGATTGTTAGATCATTCATGGTTGATGGCAATTTCTTTAATTTTAATTTACCTATTAAATTAAAAAAGAATGCTGCTAGTAATATAGTTATTGAATTTACAGGTGTAGGTTTTGATCGAAAAAAAATTTCCTATCAATATTCAATCAATGAGGGTCCATGGATTGATGTTGAAGAAAATAGAATTTTATTTGTTGATCCGAGACCTGGAACATACAAAGTGAATATCCGTTGTAGGAGTGATAGTAGTGCTTTTAGTGATCCGGCTGTTATTGATTTTGTAATAGCACCACCATGGTACAATCATGTTTTGTTTTATATGGCTATGGTATTTTTATTGATTGTATTAATCTTTCTGGTTGGTAAATATTTACTAAAGCGAAATGCTCGATTAAAGGAATTAAAACATCAGGAGGAACTTAGATTTTTGACCTCAGAATTTAAGTCATTAAACGCACTCATGAATCCACATTTTATTTTTAATAGTTTAAATAATATTCAATATCTGATCAATGATGACAACAAAGTTTTAGCCAATCAATATTTATCTGTGTTTTCTAAATTAATTCGACAGAACATGGAGAATATTAATAATGATTTGATCAGTTTAGACAAGGAGATGAATTTGGTGGAAAATTATTTGCAATTGGAGAAACTTCGATTTAAAGAAAGGCTAAATTTTAGTATAGAATTATCTGATGATGTAGATATTAGCTCCATTCTTGTTCCCCCCTTATTGATACAGCCACTGGTGGAGAATGCTATTAAACATGGTATTTTGCCTAATGATAATAAACCAGGTAACATAAAGATAAATATTTCTGAACAGGGTGAATTCATTAAAATAAGTATTTTAGATAATGGTGTCGGATTAGACAAGTCATCCACACATAAAGGCCTTCAACAGAGTATTAGTAATATTAAATCCCGATTGAAACAGTTGGAGCTCATACATGGAAAGGTGTTTCGTTTGGAATTAAAATCCATGATTAATGCTTCAGGAATGATAGAAGGTGCTGAAGCTACGATTACTATATTACAATAGTTTCAATTCGTTCGTATAAGAATACTGCCGTTGGGGAAAGTATTTTTTTCATTTATAGGATTTTTAGTGTTTTAATTAAGTACATCCATTGGTGCTTTGGACTCCACATTATTTTTGTTAGTATTAACTCACAAATAAAAAATATTATTATGAAAAAGTTACACATGTTTTGTTACTGTGCAGTCTTTATTTTAATTACTGCATGTCATAAGGAAATTCCGGATAGTACTAACTTGGTTGCAGAAAAATCTATTGGAAGTAGAACCAATTCCCAAGATATTATTCCTACTTATGCTGATCCCAATGCTTTCATCCAAGCATATTCAAATCTGGAAGAACAACTAACTGCTTCAATTCGTGCTACCTATGCACAATATCCCAATGGATTTACACTGTATGAATTAGAGTATACCGATCTTCCAAATCAGGTCTTTGAAACAGCAATGTCTCCATTGTCCGATTTTTCAAAAGATCAATCATATAACTCTTTGTGGAATAAAGTTCATGCTGAAAACTCAGAATGGTTATTGCGAGGTGCAGATAATTTTGATACCTATCCAGATAATCAATATGCGATTAATGATATTATGAAAGCAATGTTGAATGAAAATGGCGAAATGATGATCGGTGATAAACTGTACCATTACTTAAATGCAAGTGTAGATGATAGAAATCACAATATTGAAGTGGCGAGTATTGAGATGTATGGTGATATCGAAGAATTTCATAATGAATTAAATAATACTTCTGCTAGAAAGGGTTTGAAATTATTAAAAGATAAACAATGGCCTCCAATTGATAAGAATGGTCATTACCATAGTTTTGATCCATTCGATAATTTGGATTTAAGCTGTACTACAAATCGTGCGAATTGGGGCACAGAGAATTATCATGACCGCAAGAAATATTACTGGAAAAATGGATTTAATTATGATATCATTGGATCACATTCATTTACAAATATGGAAGTGTGGCATAAATCAAGAGTTTTAGGTTGGATACATGATGTTCAGACCCTTTCTATCCCTGTACAACTAAAGACTTTAGAAAAAAATTGTACCGATGATGTTGATCAATATTCTTATTATACTTTATGGGCACCTTACTTACAGAATAATGCTAATTTTTGGGGCGATGATAAAAAAATTGAAAGAGATTATCTTCAAGCAGGTCATCATGTAGTGACTAAGAGTTTTTATGCTACACATAATTTAACCTGGCTGTAGTATTATTTCATGGACATTTCTAAGACTTTTCTTTTTATTCATTATTTATAAAATATATTATTATGAAAAATTTACTAATCTTTCTATTTATGTTTTCGTTAAGCGTTACGAAAATTGTTTCTCAAGATCAAAATGGTTCTCCCAATCCTCATGGATTGGCATTACAGTATTGTTATGGAGGAATTAAAAAAGTGTACAACACTTCAGCGGGTCCGCATTATTTAAATGTCGTCAAAGGTATGGAACATCTGGTATATTGGAATCATTCATTGGGTGTTTGGGCTTATAATAATGTTGATGTTAGAATTTTTGAAGAAACATCACCAGGTAATTGGACACTGGTATTGAGTCAATTCAATGTACCTTATCTTCCAATGTCCGGTTATACTTTTCCGGTTAAATTTACTTTCAATTCATCCAACTTATTTAAAGTTGAATTTTACGGACCGGGCTTATTAACCCCATTGGATATCAATAGCGGTTCTCAAGTTTACATCAAGCCATACGATATGGAGATTATTGCCATTCAACCATACAATACATGCCCACTACCTAAATACACTACGGGTCATGCGATTAATTATTCGTTGTGGCCACTTTCTGATCAAAGTATAGGTTGTTATCGGATTATTGACCCTGCTCATAATGGTTATAATAATATCGTGGATGGCACGTGGGATTTTGGAAAAGGATTGATATCGCAATTGCTCCAGGAATACGATTGTTTGGATTATGGGTCCATTGAAGAGCCATTCAAGGATTGGAATAGTTACGTTTATTTACAAGATGGAATTAATGATCCTTGTTTCGAAGGTGCTGTGATCGGTGAATGTTATAGTTGGACAGGTGGTGCGCCGTGGGATATATGCAGAACCTATAAAATAAAAGTGGCTTTATGGGCTTATTCAGCTTCAATTTTAAACCCTGCAATGGATGAATACAATCCTTGCAATCAAATAAATTTAAAACAAGATGAATCTAAAAAACTTCCCAATTTTGCTTGTGGTACTTGTATTTCAAAAGATATTGTTATTTGTAAATTTTGCAAACCTGCAACCTTGCCTGGTGATCTAATTGATGTTCAGGTTTATCCCAATCCAATAAAATTTGGTGGAATTATTAATGTGGTAATGGATCATCAAATCGATCAAAATTATATTACAGATCTACAAATCGTGGATATCATAACTGGTGATCGAATACTTGGAATAGAAAACATCCCTTATACTGGACCGCGAAGTCTTCAACAAATTGATTTGGAAGAAACACAGAATGGGGTATATCAATTGGTTGCGACATCATCCATTGGTACAAGGATCGTTGTTGATTTCATCATTAACTAAGAAGAGCGTTTTACTTTATTAATAATATTTTAAACTCATTCCTGATGATTTAATCTTTGGGGATGAGTTTTTTTTTAAAAAGAAGAATTATTTTTTTCAAAAAATAGCTTAATTTTTAATCTTTATTAGTTTTCTGCATATTTTGGTAAATTCTATCGTTGTTCTTCTCTGTGTTATTATTTTGATCGTTATAATTGACAATTGATAAGTTAAATTTTATGGTTTTGCAACTTTTTTTAAATGAGCAATTTTTATGTACATCTGGCTATTTGTTATGAGAGAGGGAATACAATGTAAAGTATTTAAGATTATTAAATGATTTTAGTTGTACTAAGTTTATTGAGATCAATATTATTTCGAGCTGGCAAATAAATTCTTTTTTTTAAAAACTATTAGTTTAATTTAAATATATAGGTAATATTGTTTTATATAAATATTATTTTCAAGAATCTAAAATAAATTAGTAAATTTATCTCCAAAATTAAAAGAATCTAATAAATTTTTAGCATTATGAAATCCAATATTACCTTAACCTTCTTTGTATTGTACTTTTTGCTTAACCAACCATTCATATTAAATTCTCAGTGCTGGAAGGACATTTCAGCATCAGGTGGCCACAGTTTAGCTATTAAAATAAAAGGTACCCTTTGGGCATGGGGTGATAATAATTCCGGCCAATTGGGAGATGGAACTAAAACTAGAAGAAATTACCCGGTCCAGGTCGGAACGGATACAAATTGGCTCAAAATAAGTGCAGGAAGTTTTCATTCTATAGCTATAAAGACTGATGGAAGTCTTTGGACATGGGGAAGTAGCAAATTTGGTCAGTTAGGTGATAGTAGTTTTACTGACAAAACTAGGCCAGTTCAAATTGGTAAAAATCATAAATGGAAAGAAATTTCTGGAGGTGGTTATCATACCTTGGCTATAAGCGAAGATGGCACGCTTTGGGCCTGGGGAAGTAATATGGAAAATGGGAATTTCTTTGGACAAGTTGGAAATGGCATTATTGGAGATTTTAATTTTCCTATTCTTATTGATTCCAATAGTAATTGGAAAAGTATTTCAGCAGGTTGGCACTATAGTCAAGCATTAAAAGCAGATGGCTCAAGATGGGGGTGGGGTGCAGGATCTTATCTTGGCAACAAAAGTAACCTAAATTATCCCAAGCCAACATTAATGAATGATGGTAAAATTTGGAAATATATTATTTCAGGATACACTCATATTTTTTGTATAGATACTGATAATAATTTATGGGGAGCAGGATCAAATAATAATGCGAAACTTGGGAATGGAAATACAAATTATCAATCATCATTAATTCCAATCGGAAATGAAAAAGATTGGAATTTTATTCAACCTTGTGTATATCATAGCATTTCTTTAAAAATGGATGGATCTTTATGGGCATGGGGTTCAAATGATTTTGGTCAATTGGGTAATGGCACTACTTCCCCTCTTTATGTACCTACAAAAATAGGAACTGACACCAATTGGATTTTTATAGAAGCAGGGCATATTCATACTTTGGCATTAAAAAGAGATTTATCCCTATGGGCATGGGGTTACAATTTAGAGGGATCCGTAGGAAATAATACTTACATAAACGTATCTAGACCTACTAAAATAAATTGCCTTCCAGATGATCTTGTACAAACAAATCAGCCAAAATACAACTATGGGATAAATTTATACCCTCAACCGGTTAATGCTGAACTATATTTAGAATTTCATGATGATACTGATTGTGCGTACTTCTCCATTTATTCTCAGGACATGAAGTTAGTAATTAAAGGTAATTGTCAATCCAAGAAAATCAATACAGAAATGCTGCAAACTGGGATTTACTTTTTAAAGTTAGAGCTTGCTAATACTAAAAGTACCTATCTTAAGTTTGTCAAATTATAAAACAAAAGTGTTATTAAAATCGAAATTACTCAAATTTAGAATAATTTAGCCATAATAATTTCAATTGTAAAATATGTTGATAAGAGACTATTAATACCGAAGTGAAAAACAAATTAGTCCAAAGTTAATAGATAAATTATTTTTCATTCGGCATGCAGATGCTTTGTTCTGCATGATGACCTCCCAAAGAAGCGTCTGCATGCGGATGCTTTGATCTGCATGATGACCTCCCAAGGGAGCGTCTGCATTACACCTAAATATATTGAACTAAAGTATAAATCACAATGGTATAATTTTATATCAAAGCTAATCCAAAATTTCTTTAAAGCAGTTAAAAACTTAAAAAATTTACCCACCTGTTTTAGTTAGGTGTCAAAAATTAAATATCCTGGTAGTGGAATTAGACAAATCTTTAATTTTTATTTTTGAATAATCAATTTAAAATAATTTTGATTATTTTTTTCATCAATTACCTTAGCTATAAATGTGTTATTGGCACCTGGAATTATAGTTATTTCAGTAAAATTATTATTTATTTTTATATTTGCTTCAATTTTAACGCCATATAAATTGTATAACTCTACGTTCTTTATATTTTGTGTTGGGTGTTCAATTTTTAAAATTCCATTATTAGGATTTGGATAAATAATAAATTTATTTTTATTAATTTCTTGATCACTGTTGACTATTTCCTTGATTAATTTACTTACAACCGTATTTGTCAAAACAGGAATATTCTGATCAAAATATATTGAACTACTGTTTAATACCTCACTTCCTTCCAATATTCCATTTATGTGATTAATAGCGAAAGTAACAAAACCCTGACTTTCTATCTTACTTGTATTGCTATCAGGCAATATAATGTCTTTAAAATAAAATGTAACAATATTTCCTTTTAATGAAACCGAAACATGGTGACTTGAATTGAGAATTCGAAAAGTAGAAACATCTAAATATTGACTTAATGTGTCAAGAATTGCAACCTCTCGAGCAAAATCGTTTCCTGTATTTTGGAATCGAATTGTATATTCTAATAATGAGCCAATTTTAGTAAGATTTTTTTCTGTATTTCCAACTGGATTCACAACTTTATCGTTGGGATCATATGCACATCGGATAATAGTTTCCAATTTGTGAACTGCACTTATAGGGTTACTTGAACTTAACTTATTATTTATTGTAGATACTAAGTTTTTAGGAGTTGCCACAGAATTCTGACCTGGCATTAGGAATTTTATTTTAATTTTGGAGTAGTCTTGAGCCAAAATTCCATTATAATTATAATAAATTTCCTGAAATACTTCATCTATTTTAACAGGTAAAGGATAACTTTCAATATATTTAAATGATGGGTCATATTTTATTTTTATTTCTCCTGATTCCTCATATGTACCCTCATTTTTATATATTATTTCAAAGGTTCCTAATTCATTACAACGGTTTCTCTCATCTAGAGCTTGAATACTTAATTTATGAAAATCGGAATTAGGATAAAGCCCAAATTTAAATATTGTATCACTACTATTTGCAGATATAAATTGAAAATTATATTCTTGATTAGACGTACTTAATTTCCAAGTCAACTGATCCTGTTGTAGTTTAATTTTATAAAACCTATCTTCCTCGCAAATTATTTCTATGTTGCCGTCTAAGTTTGAAAGATAGTTAGCAGGGTCGCCTTCGACATTTAAAAGAACGTTTGAAATACCTTTTTCTCCGAAGTCTTGTACTTGATTTCTATTTTCATCTAAAAATACTTCAATATAAGTTGTTTTTTTCTTGCAGTCTATATCACTTACAGATTTGCAATTAGGACCATTGTTTATAATATTTAAACTTATCATGGGGTGTCTTAATGTTCTGCAAATAAAATTTGTATTGCAGATACTAAGTTTTTTGTTACCAGAAATATATACTTTCCTAGTGTCATTTTGTAATGGAATATTATCAAGACTTGTTATATTACTTAGATTATCATTAGAATTAAAGTCCATATTATTAAAATACTTCAAACCCTCGAGGCCTTGAAGACTATAAAGATTTTTACTATATGCTGCAGAAAAATTTAAGATTGTATCAATTTTTTCTAGCCCTTGAAACGAATTAAGATAGACATTTAAAAAATTAATACGTTCAATAAATTTAAGATTATCCATACCCTTTAAATGTAACAGAGATTTGTTATCAATAAATGTAACGTTCTTAAGCCTATTAATGCTTTTTAACCCGAATAGTGACGTAAGTTTTTCATTTGAAGAAATACTTAGGTTTCCTCCAATAAATTCTAAATTGTCTAAACCAACTAGATCCAAACATGACGTCCCACTTATGTTTAAATTACCTCCAATACTTTTAATAGTTTTTAATCCGTATAAATTTGTAATATTCTGTTGTATTGATATATCCTTTTCTACATAATCGCAATTATAATATTTTCGATCAAAGTTGTCAATTTCAGATTGTGAAAAAATGTTTAAGTTCAATGGGCATTCAATAGTATCACAATCTGTCTTTAAATCATCCACAGAATTACATCGTCCATTATTATTTGATATATAAATATTTTTCCCTATTGAATGAATTATGTTGCATAAATTTTCCAGATCGCAATTATTAAGTTTAGGATTGTCAGATATGTTTAAATCTTTTTCACCTAAAATTCTAGATTTTATTGATTTGGGTTCTATCATATGTAGGCCCTCTAGACTTGTTAAATTACTATTAGCAATAATCTCTAAAGATCCATTTATTTTATCCAAATAATTAAATCCTACGAAATTGAGAATTCCACTACAACCAGATATATGTAGTTTTCCATTGACTTGACTTAATGAATTGAAGTTTTGCGAAAAGTTATGAGCATAATTCTTAATAATTAAGTCACCTCCAATATATTTTAGAAAGGAAAATCCATTTTGACTTCCATTTGCAATTTGATCAATTTCAAATTTTCCATGAATTGAATCAACTTTTAGATAAATCCATGGAGCTATTGGATTATTTGAAAACTTAAAATCAATACCAATATAATTGATTGGGGTAATATTATAATTTATTCCTGATAATTTTAAATTATTTTCAAAAATCAAAGAACCCAAAACTCTTACAGGCTTTAAGAAACTCGGACTGGCAACAAGATTATTATTATTTGCAATTATAAAATCACCATTTATATATTCTAATTTTTCAAAGTCTTTCCAATTAATTGTCCCGGATACGCCATCAATTACGAAATCTCCTCCTATACCAATTTGGTTTTTAAAAGTTGATGGCCAACCCAAAATGGAACTGTTTTTTATTACAAAACTTCCTCCAATACCGCTAAAGAAATTATCGAAACTCAGATTTTGATTATCCTCACTTTTAAAATTTCCATTGACTACTCGTAATCCTCCTAAATCGGCAAGATTTAGATTTGAGATATTCTTTATTGTTATACTACCAATTATTGTATCAAGATTATTAAGTCCTTTTAGATTAAGAATTTTACCTTTTACATAGTCTGAATCACATGCGCCAATGCAAATGTCTCCAAATAAGTATTCACAAAATTTATTTTGAATTAAAAAGCTATCAATTTGCGATTGGGTTTTAAAATTTAGGGATGAGTAACTGCATTTGTGCAAGTTACAATTAACCCATGCTTGCCTATTTGTTGCACAACCTGGAGCATTAAATTCAATCAATTTTTCAGATTCAGGCAACGATATTAAATCACAATTTTGTGTGCAATCAGACAATTTTGGATTATTTCTAAGAATAAATTTTAATCCGGATGAATTTACCTGTAACTTATTCTTATTAATATTTTCAAGCCCATCTAAACTTGAAATCAAAGGAAGTCCTATAATTTCTATAAATCCGTTCACTTGTTTCAAATTTTTTAAATCGCTTAAATCTTTCAATTTATTAATATTGGCTATCCTTAAATTTCCGCAACTTATAATTTCTTTTAATCCTGATAAGTTTACAAATAAAGGAAGTCTTTCTAAAGTTATATTTTCACTAACAACTTGAATTGATGAAATCGAATTTAAATTCTCGAAATTATCACAATCAGTAATTGTTAATGATTTCATACGTTTTGTAGAACTTTCTAAGTTAATGAACGTCTTCAATTTTGGACAATAATTTATAAATACACTAGAAGTATCTGATATTTTCAATGATGCGATTTTACTTAATTCAACAACATTATTTAATGAATATAGCTCCAATCCCTCTACAGATAGAAGTTCATTAAAACCGCTTATAGTCGATAATTTAGACATTGAATGAATGCTGAATTTCCCTTCAATTGTAACAAGTTTATTAAACCCAGATATTTCATTTAATGCTAGATTGTCATTAATTGAATATTTCCCTTTTATTAGTTTTAATTGGTTAAATTCAGAAATACTTGATAATGTATTGTTACCCTCTATTTTAAAATCACCGCCAACTTCCATTAAATTATTTAAGCCTGCCAAATTTGTTAAATAATAATTTGCTCGAATAATAAGATCTCCATTGATTTTAATGATATTCTTTAACCCATTTAGATTATTTACCGTTGATCCTGCTTGGTAAGGATGGCCAATTGTGACATCCCCATCAATAATCGTACAATTAGGATTAGAATTTAAAAAATTGTCTATTTTTTCTTGTGAATCAAATATTGTATTTCCTGGTAAACAAATTTGAGATCCTAATTTACTAAAACTACTTAGGAATAAAAGAACCAAAAGCAATTTAAAATGTACCCATATTTTTTTCATAATTAGTCGATTTATTGTTTTACTAAATTGAATATATAAATAGAACTCTTCGATTAAATAACTATTTAAAATTATATCTAAATTCTCCATTCTGTTGAATTTGGATATACTAAAGTTTTCATTTATTGGAATAGTTTATTGCAAAAATACACAAATATTTTTGAATACTATTATTTTAAAGATTAATTTTTAGAAACCAAGTATTCATTAAACATTGGATTCTTGTGATAGATAGTTAGAATTTCTTAGATTAATCAAATCAATTTAATAATTTGTTTTTAGATGTGCTTAATGATTTGAATCTATCATTCTAATTGCATAATATTTCTCATTTACAGAGTTTGTTTTACTATTCTAATTTCAATGGAGTATTTGAGATAAAAGTTTCTAATAGATATTTTATTTGTTATGAAATAATTGGAATTTATGGTATATTTATTTTTACTTACTTCAATTATTAAATCGATAAAGTGCCCACTCTATATTATATTTAGATATAACTTTTTGTTTACATAATATAGTTTGTGAATTATATATATATTAACTACTATTTCTTTATGAAATTTTATTATATTTTCTATACATTTGAGTTTTGATTTATTTAAGAATTCTTTCACTAATCCTCAAATACTGAATCCATGGATATTTCTTTAGTTCAACTTAACACCTTCATGTATGCGTGGATCGGATTGGCAATAGTCATACTACCCATTCAATTTTTTATCACGGCACCTTATGGGAGGCATTACAATACTGCCTGGGGTAAGAGCATGTCTAATCGTTGGGGATGGGTTATCATGGAGGCGGTTTCCATTATTGGATTGAGTATTTTGTTTCTTGGCGCTCCGGGAGAGAAATCAATTTTTGCATGGGTTGCCTATGGATTGTGGGCATTACATTATGTGAATAGAAGTTTTATTTTCCCATTCAGGACCCGAACTAAAGATAAATTTATTCCCATTGGAATAGTTGCTTCTGCTATATTTTTTAATCTTATTAATGCTGGGACCAATGGATATTATTTGGGATATTTGGAGACCTATACGAATGATTGGTTTTTTGATTTGAGATTTATTATTGGCATTATATTATTCATTACGGGAATGCTAATTAATTTTTTTGCAGATAATTATTTAATACATCTTCGAAATGGCAATCCCAATATATATCTAATTCCAAGGGGAGGGATCTTCGAATATATATCATGTCCCAATCATTTTGGTGAAATATTAGAATGGATAGGTTTTGCCATTATGTGTTGGAATTTACCTGCATTGGGATTCGCTGTATGGACTGTTGCTAATTTAGTCCCAAGGGCTTGGAGTCATCACAAATGGTATAGAAAAACTTTTAGTGATTATCCTGAAAAGCGGAAGGCAATATTTCCAGGATTGTTGTGAGTTTAATTTATTTTGAATTTTTTAGTATAAAATATTTTTTACCAAATGCATATTACATTAACAGGAGCGACCGGACATATTGGAAATAATATGATCAGACATTTGGTGCAGGATGGTTTTGAAGTTCGCGCTGTATATAGAAATAGTGATAAATCATGGATCTTTGATTCATTAACTTTGGAGCACTACATAGGTGATATCCTTGATGCAGATTTTGTTAAAGAAGCATTGCATAATACAGATGCAGTCATTCACCTGGCCGGTATAATATCCATAGCGGGTGATCCGGATGGAATGGTTCACAGGACGAATACCATAGGAGTGATGAATGTGGTGAATGCATGCAAATTTCAAAAAGTTAAAAGGCTCATCCACTTTAGCTCCATTCATGCATTTAAATTGAATATTCAAATTGGGGGTGTAATGGATGAAAGTATGCCGTCTGCTGATAATACCTGTATGGCATATGATCATTCTAAAGCAGCGGGAGAAGCTTTTGTTATTGAAGCTATAAGGAATGGTTTGGATGCATACATCTTACATCCTACAGGGGTCATAGGCCCGCATGATTATTTTAATGCGCTAAGTGGAATTTTTCTAAAAAAATTATTTTCTGGTACATTACCAGCTTTATTAAATGGTGGATTTGATTGGGTGGATGTCAGAGATATATGTATAGCTACTGGGCATATCCTTAAGCTAGATGAAAATAAAACTACGAACATTTTAAGTCGGAGGTATATTTTGTCTGGACATTTTGCAACATTAGCTGACATTGCTACACGATGCAGTAAGATTTCTATTAAGAGAAAACCAAGACTGGTATTTTCTAAATCATTGGCTAAATTTGGATTGCCATTCATAAAAATGTGGGCTAAAATTTCTGGTTCTGCGCCCATTTATACGCTGGAATCTATAAGTACTTTATTGGATCATGAAGTTCATTTTTCGCATCAAAAAGCTTTATTGGAGCTTGATTATCATCCACGATCATTAAATGAGACGTTGCAAGATTGTTATCAGTGGTATAAGGAAAATGAAATGATATAATATATCTGCAAAAGGTCTTGCGCTGGGGAAAATGTAAAGCATTGCAATTTGCTAAAATAAATTTTAACTATTATGGCCGAGTCTATTGACCTTGACAACTTATTATTTAGTCTGGGAATTTAATTTGTTATAAAAGAATTTTGAATCGGTAGTATTCATTCTTTTGAACTTTTAATTTTATCTACCATGCTATACAACCAGCCTTTTTCGATTAAATGATTGTTGCCTTTAATGGACTGTAACCAGGCCTCTTTATCCAGAGGAGTTAATTTTTTTGTTAGATACAGACGATGAGCTGCATTCAGGAAGTTATTGTAATATTCTTTGTGGTAACCCAGTTTTTTGGATCGTTTGATTAAATTTTGGGTGGCAATTATCTGATTATGCATTAATCGCTCTTCCTTGATTTCAAAGTATATTTTAATCATTTCGACCCGTGCATTAAGTTCTATAAGTGGATCTTTAAATACGCTGGTATTCAATAAATAAAGCGCTTGATTGAAGTTGCCTTGTTCTTTATAGATTTTGGCGAGATTGAAATTGTAAATGGTTGTTCTGCCGATTGGGTTGACGAGATTTTTATATTCATTTAATAATTTGATAGCCAATTCAAGGTCTTTCATTCTGATGCACAGTGCAATGATATTTTTATAGGTTAACGAACTCATGACACCATAGTCTAGAAGCCAACCAGTTCGAACACAATGTTGAAATAAGTCCATCGTTTGTTTAAAAAACTGGGTATTGTTTTTATTTATTTTTCGAATACAATAGTTGAGTGCGGTCAAGAATATTTCGCGGCCGCGTTCGAAGTCAAAATCATTTTCATATTTTCGAATGAGCAGTAAATATTCATTGAAGTGTGATTCTTCCTCGGGTTCTCTGTACATTTTTAGAGCTAATAAATATATATGGACTTCTGGATATTTAGACCAATTTTTGCTTTCTGCGTAATCGACCCACGGCTGAATAAAGGGATATTCCATACTTGTGGCACCAATAGATTCATGGGATAGTTGTTCTAAATAAATTCGGAGACGTTTGAGCATGGATGATACTTCAATGGTCTCTGAACTTTCAGCGAAATCGTAATAGCTAAATCGGTTTTTAGTAGATTCATAAGATAGTAATTCCAAATCCACCTGATATCTCAATTCGAAATGATCTGGATTCCAATTATTTTTTTTGCTTAATATTTCTTTGCGAAAGGCGTTGGCTTGTTTTTCGAATAAATTAATTTTTTGGCCCTTTCTTAAGAATCGAATAAATGACAGTTCTCTGTCCTGATCTTGGTTTTGTTTTTCTTCGATATAGATATAATTCTTTAGGTGTTTGAGTAATTCAGAGAACAGGAGTCGAAGTTTAACATCTTTATAGATCTCATTGGGATAAAGGTATTTAAACAAGCGGGATTTCAATTGATCAATACCTAAATCCAAAAATTGGTCAATTTTTTCCTGATAAATCACTAATTTGGAGTTGGTATTGAATAGAGGAGAGGCTAAATAATTTCTAAAATCCTTCCTTTGGCGTTGATTTAATATTAAATATAGCTCAATAAACTGAGAATTTTTCATAATGTGTCCTACAAAAAATTTTATAATTATTTGATAAACAATAAATTATAATAAATATTATTAATTATGATGCTACAATTTACAATATTTATCACACTTGAGAAAAATAACTTGCAATATCTTTGCCATAGAAATAAAGCACAAACAATGATAAATCAAAATTTAATATTAGGAATTCTGGTGAATTTAGTCACTATTTTTGGAGTTTCTGCTCAAGGTTTGGATGCTACATTAAATCACAAATGGGTGAGCAATCAGGCAAAGACTTCCAATCCAATGAAAGTATTGAATGTTGATGCAGATGACTATATAGGAGCAAGTCTTCAATTGAAGGCTAAGTGTAATGATGGAATAGCAACATTTCGGATAACCAATATTGGCGAGGAAGACATGTCAGTACCTACACAATTTGGAATTATTGAGGACGATATTCTTCCCGGGTATAATCGTGAAGTATTTTTAAAAAGTGGAAAACATATTGACATAGAGTTAGATGGAAATAGTAAGGTAACATTGATGCTACGTCAAATTAAAGGCCATCCCGGCGATTCTATCCTAACCGCAACGTTAGAAGGATGTGGTACTTTAAATGCAATGACATCAAATGTTGGCTCACAAATTAAAAACGCAGATCCGGATCAGCACCTCATTGCAGATGGAAGTAATGATAAGGATAAGTCGGTTTCATCGATGGATGCTGTATTATTATCACAACATTTAGATCAAACAAGTTCAATTGGGGGAAATCACAATTTCAAAGTTTTTCCCAATCCGGCTCGTGATGTATTGAATATTGAGATACCCAGTGTGAATACTAAAACAAACTTATACCTATATGATGTTTTGGGTCACATCATTTGGTCTAATACATTAGATAAGGGTCAACATTTCACATCCGTTCAGCTCAATACTGTAAATGTTACTTATTCTGGTATCTATTTCCTTATAACTCAATCAAATCAAGAAAGCATTACTCAAAGAATAAATATTATTAAACTTTAAATCATACATTAAACCAATAAATTTAAATTATGAAAAATCAGTTAATCCAACATCAATCATTTTTAAATTCAAACAACATGGTAAACAATAACGACATTTTAGACGAAATACTATAAAGCAAAAACATGCATATCATTGACTTTGAATTGATTCAATCATGTGTACTGGTTTAATTAAATAATAGAGCATTATTTAATAATTAGAAGGATAGACAATAGTAGTTCACCTAGAATTAAGTAGAAACAAGTGAATGATTATTAATGTGGTGGTTGCGTTGCTTTGGTAAAAAGTAGTAGAGCAATTTAAAAAGCCATCACTAAACAGTCAGGAATAGAAATAAAAAAGCCCACAGCACCCATCGAAACGGGATAGTAGGCCTCCTAACCGCAAAATTAGGCTGTAAAAATATGGTTTTTTATTCTCTTCTGAAGCTGTTTTTTGAATTATTTTATAATGTTCAAAAAAGGTATAGCTTTGATTACGAAATGTTTTAGCAATTTATCCCATGATTTCAGTCATTTATACTTAAAAAGTATAATGATATATGTATTTAATTTGGTTGTATTTGATTTTCAAAATCAAAGTGATTTTTATCAATTTATTAGAAAATTCTTAGAAAAATATTTTGATAGGAGCAATAGATCAGCTCAAGCCAATGAATCTGAAAGCCTTATCCACGGATATCAATTGCAGACTTATCAGAAAAATAGCTTGATTACACGACCACTTTATAAGAAATACGGGCTAAGTGATATACTAAGTTCTCGACTAACTACGAAATATATGAAAACTATCGAACGTATTATTTTATTTATCGGAATAGGATTTTGGTGTTGTACACAGGTTTACAGCCAAAATGACACCACAGGTATCGGCGACCGCGTGTGGTTGGATATGGATGGAAATGGAATTCAGGATCCTAAGGAAATTGGACTTAACGGAATCAGTATTAACTTATTTTCAGACAAAGATCAGAATGGTATTCCTGATGGTGTCGTCATCCAGAGTACTGTAAGTTCTTTTCATAATTCTACCAGTGGGTACTATCATTTCGAAAATTTAGAGACAGGATATTATGTTTTGCAATTTGTTTTTTCAAAACAATATTATCCTACGGTGTTTAGAGCTGGAAGTGACGCTATGGTTGATTCCGACGTGCAATCTCTCGGTTATACTTCAACGATATTTTATATATCCCAAACCAATGATTTATCGATTGATCTTGGATTAGTTCCAAAAGGGACAATTGGAGATTTTGTTTGGAATGATCAGGACCTGGATGGAATTCAGGATAAGAATGAACCCGGAATTAATGGATTTACCATTCAATTATTGAATAAAAATAATGTAGTTGTTGATCAGGTAATAAGTTCTAATAATTTGAATACTGGAGAAGCTGGTTGGTATGAATTTCAATCCGTATTTCCCGGAGAATATTACATAAAAATATTTCCTGGTTCAAACAAAGGTTACAAACACTCCAATCCTTATGTCGGTAAAAATGATCAATTGGATTCTGACATTACGGATCAAAATGGGAATAATACAACGGCAATATTTACACTGGGAATTGGAGCTTATTTGAGTTCGATCGATGCTGGTTATTTTCTTAATAATGCAATTGGAAATTATGTTTGGCGCGATATCAACCTGAATGGAATGCAAGATCCAAACGAAACCGGAGTTAATGGTGTCGTTATCTCTTTATTCGATGCAGTGTCCCGTAACAAAATTGCAGAGACGGTATCTAAGATAAATCCATACGATGGAACCAATGGATTCTATTATTTTAATAATTTGGTTGCGGGATCTTATTATATTCAAGTGTCTAGACCATTGCTTTTCTATTTTACTATACCTGGAGTAGGTAGTGAAGATGTGGATTCAGATATTGATGGATCCAATGGTCGATGGACGAGTGCTACCATGTACATATCGCCTAACACTAATTATTTATTATGTGATGTTGGATTAAGAAATTATTCAGATGAAGGATTCACTGCAATCGCTACAGATGAATTGATAGGAGATGATGAAACTGCAGTATTTATTCCTACCAAATCTATTAATAATCCTCAACACAACATCTCAAAATCAGAGACCATGAAAAACAAGGTCATTGATTTTAATATCGTGAACAAACAAATACAAATTGTAAATAGGCCACCTTTAAACGCAGAATTTGAAATGTATGACCTTACAGGGCGTTTGATCTGGCGCCGTAGTATGCCATTTGATGAGAACATCCCTAATTTTTTTGATTTACCATTATTAAGTCCAGAAATTTATATTATGGTTGGTCGTGTTGGAAATGAAAAATGTAGTAAAACATTTTATTATGGAAATCATTGATAGACCCTTTACTAACGATTGATTCCTATTTATAAAAGTAATAAATAGGATTGTTCAGGTATAAAAAAGAATGAAAGTATTAATTTATAAATTTAGTTTATTCGACATGAATAAATTTATAATTTTTGAAAGTTTTAAAATATGAAAATACGATATTAAAAATTATTATTTATGTAAATCATCTAAAACCTTCTTGCTATGAAAAAGTTATATTTAATTCAGACATTAAGAATATTTCCTTTTCTAATTATGTCATCACTGTTTGGTCAAGTTCATGTTGTTGAAGAAATGAAATTGGCTGAACCGACACACGTAACCTGTGAATATGATCGTTATAAGCAGCCACTAGATGCATATTATTCAAGCATGGAGAAAAAAAATCAGAATCGATTTCAAACTCGTTCTAACAATGGCAATTTGGAATTACATATTTATGTGGATACCAGTTACGAACGACGCCGAACTGGTGGATATAATAATAATGACAGTGTAAGAAATTATTTAAATGGTGTGTTTACAGACGCACAGATTCTATTTAATAATGCCTCTGCAAGCTGGGATGTGGTCACTGAAGCAGAAATTGTATTCTTTGATGGGGCAACACCTTTTTCTTATGGTGCAGATATCGCTGCATCATTAATTAATTTTTATGATTGGGTGGATGCTCAAGGGTATCCGGGTAATGATGATAACTATATTTTTTATACAGGAAATTATACCAATCGAGGTGTTTCCTTTTTAGGAACATTGTGCCTTCCAGGAGGCTCATTGGTGGGTTTTGTCAACAGTAAAAATCCCAATGTAGATTTATCCAGTCATGAATGGATTGGTCATAGTGCCAGCTCCAATCATTATAACACGGAAGTTAATATAATGAATTCCAATACCAGCAGACCATGGAATAATCCAAGCATAGTTGTTATCCAGGATTTTCTGGATAATCAGACTTGCGTTGCGAATTTCCAACCACCCATGGCTTTTGGTTTTATCCATTTTGATGCACATCTCAATAATAAATCCGTTGATCTAAATTGGAGTCTCAATGCTCAATTGGATGTTAATAAAATGATCATAGAGAGAAGTTCAACTACTACAGATTGGGTTCAATTGAATACCATCGAAAACAAGCAAAAAACATCGACCCATTTTTTCCAAGATCAATTATCACAACAAGGAAAGTATTACTACAGAATCAAAGCTATCTGTAAAGATCAAACCATTGTTGAAAGCCCCATCCAGACTATTGCATACAAGAATCAACGAACTTTTGCGATTCATGATTTAAGTATTTTTAATCCGGAACACGCCATGTTTTTTATCTACGATTTATTTGGCAGACTCATTCATAAATCCAACGTACCAGAATACAATCTGAATGACTTGTCGTATTCAGGACAAGTGTTCGTGCAATCAGGTGAAGAGACGTTTCATTTGTTTACAGGAAATTAATACGAAAGTAGAATTACGAATTGTCAATTACGAATTATTGAAACAATTTCGAATTTCAAATTACGAATTACGAATTACGAAACGGAGTTTCATATTACTATTTTGAATTAAAAATTATGTGAGTGAAATCAATTACGAATTTCAAATTAAGAATTATATAATTTGAATTTTTTAATCAATCAATCAAAGATTTAATTAATATTATCTATTGGTATTTTGTAAATCATTAAATATCATTATTGGTGATGGATTTGCAATATAGTTTGCATTAATATCTAAATTCTATTTTATAATATGATACAATAGTTCCATTACTTTGCGTTTGGATGATTTGATTAATATTGAACCATGCTTCACATATAATAATAGCTAAAGAACTTAGCTATTATTTTTCTAAAAGAATTTTATCGACAACATTTTTCATGCATATTATTTTATTTAGCTAATTATTTTCTCGAAGTAGCATTCCTAATTCCTCCATCAAACTGTAATATGAGTACTCAAATATTATAAGGAATTATTTATTTTATTATATTACGAAAAATAATATATGTCTTTTGCTTAATATTTAGATAACAATATCATAATGTTCGAATGGACTAGAATTGGTTGAATTCGACGCACTTTTGCATAAAGTTTAAGCTTTATAAATGAGAGTTATAATATTACAGGCCTTATTATTAATGAATTGTTTTATGGTAAAATCACAACAACCACCTTATTTATTATCTGAAAAGAACTACCAAATTAAAGCAACAAAAAGCATTGATCTAAAGGATACCGTCATTTTCAATATGGCAAAAGCACGGTTGGTAGGTACGCAATTTATTGATATTCCAGTGTCCATTAAGTCTGATGAAGATGTTTTTTCTCTTGATTTTTCATTACAGTTTAATCCAGATCATTTATTATATGACTCCATATTAGACATTACAGGTAATATCCAAATGACGGACTATTATAATCCTATTGATGCTACTTTGAGGTTTACTTCCAACAGTTTTAAGCAGTATCCTAAAGATACCATTAAATTAATTTATATCCGGTTTAAATTTTTTCAAGATAAATTGCAAATCGATGATTTGCACTCTGTTATGGCTTATTTGAATGGAGAAAATTGCAGCACTTTGATAACTGAGCCAGATTCATTAATTAGTAGCACAAACAATATGATGGGTAAGAAAATTTTTGCAAAAATGTATCCGAACCCTGCATCCAATATAGTCTCAGTCGAAGTTCCTGAAAACGCTTTCATTGAGTTGTATGATGGATATGGAAGGACGATATTGTTTAATTCATGTCTTTATGCCAATCAAAAATTGGATATTGATATACAGAATTTTATGTGCGGAAATTATTTGGTGAAAATATTCAATGAAAATATTGTATCTACTCGTAAGTTGGTAAAAATGTAACTTCAGTTGAAACAAAAAAATAGTGTATAAAATATAAAAAAATAGTGTTATGAAAAAAATTCCAATGACAATGGTCTTATTATTTAATTTTTTTTTGTCTTATTCGCAAAATGGATTAGAAAAAATTATAGTCGAAAAGTATTACATAACTGATGCTAATGATGCATCTGCCAATGGAACAGATGGAATTCTACCTGTGAATTCTACTACTTATAGAATCTATGTAGACATGCTTCCTGGTTATAAATTCCAGGCAGCTTATGGCGTTGAAAAACATGAATTAAGGATTGCAACCAGTACTACTTTTTTTAATAATGAAGATCGTGGTTCTACAACACCTTCATACACCAAAAATCAAGCAAAGAATAATACTGTTATGTTGGATTCTTGGTTATCAGTTGGTGCTGCTTGTGTAGGACAAGTTGGCGTACTAAAATCTGACGATGATGGGGTTTCAACCATAGTTAATAGTGCCGGATTACTTAAGAATAATGATCCAATGGCAGGAATTCCTTTAACCAGTCAGGATGGCATGAGATCCGGAATCACACAACAAGTTACAACTGTCGGAATTACTAAGGAAATTGCCATGTTCGATAATCAAAATGATGGTACTAATGGTCCAGTTTTTTCTACAAACAATGGATCATGGGCTTCATTGAATGGATCTACTGGATTTGATTCTTTGGATAACAAAGTATTGATCGCACAGATCACGACTGATGGCAAATTTGAGTTTGAATTAAATATTCAAATATCAACACCTTCATTAGGATTTGAGCGCTACGTGGCTAGAAATCCTGAAGGAAATGAAAAATCAATTACGAGCTTAATTTATCCGAATGTTGTTGATGCTAAAAATATTGCCGTATCAAATCCAACAATACATGTATATCCTAATCCAACGGCTAATTTGATAAGTATTTCAATGGACCATATTAAATCTGTTCATAATCAATATCAAATTTATGATGCTAAATCAACATTGCTTACTCAAGGAGTTCTCGAATCAGAATCATCAAAGATTAAGCAAAATATAGATCTGTCTAGTCTTCCAATGGGACTCTATTTTTTAGTGCTTTCTTTGGATGGTGAACGTATCGTAAAAAAAGTTGTAAGATTGAATTAGGATTAAGTTGTATAATATTTCTCTCGGTAATTGACTGCTTAACATCTTATGCAATATTTTTATATTTTCATATTTTCTATATTGGTGCTGCAACAAAGTAGTGCTCAAGGAACAATAAAAGGGAGAATATCCGATGCAAATGGTGAATCACTAATTGGCGTTACTTTGATATTAAAATCAAATCCAACCATTGGGACCGTCACAGATTACGATGGGAATTATTCGCTTAAAATCGCTTCAAATAACCAACAAACTATACTCATCAAATACATTGGTTATGCTACGATTGAAGAACCAATTACCTTATCACAAAATCAAATTGTAGTTAAAGATTTTGTTATGAGTGATACATCAACCGCCCTTGTAGAAGTTGAAATCGTAGCCAAGAAGGAAAAGGATAGGACCTATTACATGGAAAGTATTAAGAAAAAATCGGCTAACACGATAGATTATGTTTCGTCCCAATCTATGAAGTTAACCGGAGATAATAATGCTGCTTCAGCATTAGCGCGTGTAACAGGCGTTTCTACTAATGGTAGTTTTATTACAGTCCGCGGAATCGGAGACCGATATGTTAAAACTTCTATAAATGGAATGCAAATTCCAACGCTAGATCCTTTTACAAATAATATTAAATTGGATTTGATTCCATCTAGTTTGATTGACAACATCATGATAACAAAAACGGCGAGTCCTGAATTATCGGGGGCTTGGACTGGTGCTTACATTTCTGTTGAAACTAAAGATTTTCCAGAAAAATTTTCATTTCTATGGGAAACGCAAGTAGGATATAATGCACAAACTAGTTTTAAGGATGTACTCGTTAATCAAACGAGTTCAACAGATTGGTTGGGCTTTGATTATAATTTCAGAGATCATGATCATACTAGTTTTGTAAATGCTAATCCAGACCCAACCCGTTATCAAGAATTTGTTGCTTTGGGTTTGTCCAATTTTTATAAATCTTTAGGTGTAACTAGTAGTTGGAAAGAAGGTACTACGGTTGGAGAAAACTATTTTAAATTGGGGCTTGTAGAATTAGGTTTATTGCCTAAGGCATTTTTTAATGATGCTCAAGCCTTTGAAAAGGCCAAACAATTATATGTCTCCGGAGGATATAAAGATAAAGCTTATGAAGTCATAAATAGTTCTGCAGGGCAATCTGGAAGATCATTTCCCACTAATTGGAATACATTCACTAAAAAAGCACCGCTTAATTTTTCTCAAAGTTTCAGTCTTGGCAATCTGACCAAATTATGGAATAGAGATCTGGGCTATTATGGAGGTTTTAGATATGGTAGTTCCATACAATTTGATCCAAATGCTAGATCTCAAAGGACGATATTATCTGAATTGGATAGTTTGGGCAATCCACTTACCGATGCAGATGTTGCTTTTGATAATGTGAAGTATGTTAATGGTTGGAGTGCATTACTTTCCTTAGCCTATAAATTTAATTCTAATCACAGTTTGTCATTACTCTATATGCCTAATTTCATAGGAATTAACAGTCTGCGAGATGGAATAGGTTATGGGGACATCATTTATAAATATGAAATTACAAAAAGTCAATTTTATGAACAAAGAAAGCAGATAGTCTATCAATTAAAATCGGAGCACTATTTTCCAAAAACTAAATTGAAAATGGATATCAATGCTTCCTATAGTCAAGGAAATAGTAATGCACCAGATTTTAAAAAATTAGAGTTTTTTGCCAATGATGATTTTGTTTATTTCTATGATAAAACAAAATCATATATCAATAGAGATTTTCGATATTTGTCCGAAGATATTTTCGATTCAAAATTAATATTTGACTTGCCTTTAGGCAATCAACCTGGTATAGCAAGAAAATTAAAATTTGGTGGAGCCTTTCAAAGAATTGATAAAATTTATGATCAGTACAATTATAATCTAAATTTTAATAATGTAAGTCCTTATATTACTAATAATGATTTGGATACCTACTTTGCTTCCAATCGATTTGATGTGGGCACGAGCAGTTCTGGTGGTACAGATCATAAGAGTTTGGACTTTTATTACGGCAGACCTGATGTAGCGGCTAATCATACTTTTGGATTGAGTAATATTTCGTCAGGTTTCGTTTTATTAGATTACACTTTATTTAAATCTTTACGAGTTTCAGGAGGTTTACGAGTAGAACATACAGATCTTCGGACTGATGCAATAGAATACGATAAGTTGAAATATAAAAGAGATGATCCAAGAAGAGTTGGTCTTGGACAATCATTTATTTTTAATCCAGGATCATTGAATAGCGTGGACTACTTACCAAGCATAAATGTTATTTATAAAATCAAACAAGATGACATTGCCCCAATCAATCTAAGATTAAATTATGGTAGATCCATAGCACGACCAAGTCTAAGAGAATATTCTGAGGCAATAGTTTTTGATTATGAGCTTAATTCACAAGTGATTGGAAATTCATTGTTGAAAATAGTTGAAATTGATAATTACGATATTCGATTTGAATCCTATTTCAAATCAGGAAATAATATATCGCTGAGTTTATTTTATAAAAATTTTAAAAATCATATTGAATTGGTTCAAGGTTATACCTGGACCAATGCATTAGAATCCAGAGTTTTTGGTCTTGAATTGGATGGAAGCGTTCAATTGTTTAAAGGATGTGATTTCAAGGCCAATGTGTCATTAGTGGACTCTAAAACAAATATTGAAGTTAATCAATTAACGATTTATAACTTCGTTAGAACATGGACACCCAAAGATACCATTACCCGAACCATGTATGGTCAAGCACCATTTGTTATCAATGGTATTTTAAGTTATAATTTTGAAAAAATCGGTTTGGTGAGTACCATTGGTTATAATATACAGGGCCCAAGATTGGTGCTGACCTCATTTGGTACTGCACCTGATGTATATGAATTGCCCAGACATTTACTAGATTTTAAAATATCTAAATCCATTGGAAAACATTTATCCCTAAGTATTTCAATAAAAGATATATTGAATTCTCCAATAAGAAGATCTTACAAATATAAGGAAGGATTTATTCTGGATTTTGACAGATATCAATATGGTACAAATTATGTTTTGGGAATTTCGTATAAAATTTAAAATTCGTTCATAAATGGCTGCAATGAAAATAATGTTCTCCTCCCTTTTATTTTTCGTCATTTGTCAGCATATACTTTATGCTCAAATTGAAAATGTGATCGTGGAAAATTATTATGTTTCTGATTCAGCAGATGCGACAAATACGATAGGAGGTCCATTAGCCATAGGATCAAAGACCTGCAGAATTTTTGTGGTATTGAAACCCGGATCAAAAATTAAGAAGATATATGGTGATGCCAATCATGCATTGAAAATTTCAAGTACAGCTCCTTTTTTTAATCATACTGAAGATGGTCAAAGTTTTGCAAAGGATTTCAGCAAGAGTAGATATTATAATAATACGGTTGGACTTGATAGTTGGATAACCATAGGTCAGACCACTAAGTCTAGTTCAAAAACATATTTTGGTATTTTGAAAGAATGGGATAGAGATCATTCTTTTATTGGAGGTTTTAACAATGATGGAGGAAGTGCTTCCGTTCAAAATGGGCTTCTTAAAAATACGTCTAATGCATTAGGGATTCCTTTATTTGTAGCTGATGGAATGGATACCATGTCGAATGTTCCTACATCATGGGCTAATTATGGATTTGAAGATATCTCAACCGGGGAAGATACTACCATTTTCGGGTCTACTCCATCTCGTTCTTTTTTAATCAGTAATAACATAGGATTACAAAATTCTGGAGTGGCTGGAGTCTTACCAAATAATAACCATGTATTGATCGCACAGCTCACGACCTTGGGAGACATTTCTTTTGAACTGAATTTGGAAGTGGAACAAATAGATGGAGCGAATAAAAAAGTTGTTAAATATGTTGCGAATAATCAAGTCCTTCTGACTGATGAAATCTTTAGTCCATTTCTAAAATATCCACAAGTATGCGGGTGCAAAGATCCGAATTACCTTGAGGCGCAATCCAATTATGCTTGTGAATCTAAGGATTCTTGCAAAACCTTAATCGTGTTTGGTTGTATGGATACCTTAGCTTGCAATTACAATTCAAAGGCTAATTTTAAAATTTCTACCTTATGTTGTTATGTGGGTTTTTGTAATGATTTGGATTTAAAAGTAGTTTGTCCTGATTTGAAAATTCGCGATCAATCAGAAGAATACTTACAATATAAAATTTTTCCAAATCCTGCTCAAGATCAAATTGAAATTCAATTTGTTTCAGCCGTTCATGATCAAACTTTTTTTGAAATCTATGATTCTTATGGTAGAATAGTAAATAAGAAAAATAAAATAGTTACATCAAGAAACGTAATTGATGTAAAGAATTTTGAAAATGGATTATATTTCATTAGAATATTTTCAAATGGCGGATATGTTGAAAAGAAATTTGTTAAAATCTAATTTGGCATATTGATTGATTTTCTTCAAAAATATTAATAATGTATTGGTCTAATAAAATATATACTTGTATTTGTTTGTTTTGTGTATTGATTTTGATTTTCAGTTGTGAGGATCATACAGAACCTACCGTAACCAAAGAATTTGGAACTGTAAGTGACGTCGATGGAAATTCCTATAAAACAGTTAAAATTGGAAATCAATGGTGGATGGCAGAAAATCTAAAAGTGTCTAAATTTCGCAATGGTACAACAATTAATCAATCTCAAGATCCAATGCTCTGGCAACATAAAACAGCGGCATATTGTATTTATGAAAATAATAAGACTGCCCCTGGATATTTATATAATTATTATGCCGTAATTGATAGCAATCAACTTGCACCTCTGGGTTGGCATATACCTACAGATGAGGAATGGAAGACATTGGAGACGTTTTTGGGAATGAGTTCTTCAGAAACAGATCTTGTTAATTGGCGAGGCTCAGGCCAAGGTGATAAATTAAAAATTGAAGCACCTCAAGGATGGATAGTCTATAATAATATTTGGGGAACTAATGAAAGTGGTTTTTCTGCTCTTGCCGGCTCATGTAGACTTTTTAATGGAGTTTATGGAAATCCGGGTCTTAATAATAATGGTTTTTGGTGGTCTTCTTCCGAAAATAAAACTGAGGCTTGGTATCGTCATCTTGACTACAAAACGGCTAATGTTTTTAGATATTTTGGATCCAAAAATTATGGATTTAGTGTTCGATGTATTAAGGATTAATATTTGAATTTACTTTATAGAATATTTTTTATACTTAAAATCGAATTGATTTTTTGAATTTTATTTCTATTTTAAATTATTGTTAAGCCATGTTTTCATAAGGCTGTTATATTAATTCATCCTGCTTTACATTCAAAGTATTTATAAAATTCATAATTAGTTTATTTTTTTAATGCATAATAGGAATGCACATAACAATTTAGTAAAGGTTTGATAATGTGCATTTTCTTATTTCAATTTTATTCTATTCTACCTTTGACGTATAAATAATTATTTATTATCGTTTCAAATTTTAATTAAAAAAATCAAAAAAAAAATGAAAACAAAAATGTCAATCTCAAATTTTTTCGCAACAGCAGTAATTGCAATGCTAACCATAGCAAATACATATGCTCAAAACAATTTAGGAGAAGCTTGCGGCTGTCCTCCGGTTGCTAGCAGACTTACTGTAGACTTTGCAACACTAGCTGATGGATCACAAAATTTAACAGCTACTCACACGATTTTAACATGTGATAAAACATGGATTTTAAGCCAAAAATTTTATGTTGGAAATGGTAAGGATATAACCATTCAACCTGGTACTGTAGTTAAAGGAGAACCCGAAACAACGCCAGGAACTAGCCGTGATGGTGGTGTTCTTGTTATTTCTCGCGGAGCAAAAATTTTTGCTGCTGGTACTGAATCTTGTCCAATTGTTTTCACTACTACATTAGATCCTATGGATGGTACTTATGGTATTACCAACAAGGGTAAATGGGGTGGTGTAGTTATTTGTGGAACTGCTACAAACAATCTAGTTCATCCAGCAAATACTTATACTGGAACAAACGGATTCTTAGGTACTGGAGTTACAGGTATAGGATTTGTAGAAGGTTTTACAAATGTTGAATCTAGAATTTATTTTGGTGCTGGAGCAGGAGATCCAATCGCAACTACATTCGATGATAATGACAATTCAGGAATTGTTACTTATTGCTCCTTCCGTCATGGTGGTGAAATTATTGGAGCTGCTAATGAAATTAATGGTCTTACTTTATGTTCTGTAGGTAGAGGAACAACCATTCACCACATAGAAGTTGTTTCTAATTTAGATGATGGTATCGAATTTTTTGGTGGAACTGTAGACGTAAAATATGCATCTGTTTTATTCAATGATGATGATGGATTTGATTGGGATTTAGGCTATTCTGGAAGAGGTCAATTCTGGGTAGTTGTAAAAACAGATCAAGGTACTGCATCTGGAGGAGATAATGGTTTTGAAAGTGATAGTGATGATAATAAAACCAACTCTGCTACTTTATCTAATCCAACGGTTTATAATGCAACGTTTATAGGATCAAATAACATTAACGGAAACGGAACTCAGAAAGGTATTGCTGTTCAATGCAAAGAAAATACTGCAGGAACCATGAGAAACTGTGTATTAGCAAATTATAAAGTTGGTGCTAACTTTCAAAATGATGCTTCAAGACCATCAGGTTTAGATGCTTATGATAATTGGATTGCAGGAACACTAAAAGTTGAATGCAATACATTTGTTGGTAACACAACATTATTACAGGTAGATGCAACCACTCCAGCACCTTCTGATACACTAAAATTCTTAAATGATGGAAATCTTAAAGTAACTTCAATTCCAGGGTTTGATTATATCCATGGAATGAACGTTTCTACAAATGCAGTTACTGATGTTATGGATGCAATTCCTAATCCAAATTTATCTGTATCAGGATGTACAGCTGCACCGGTTGATGGATTTTTTACGCCCGCATTATACCGTGGAGCTTTCGAAGCTGGTAAAAAATCTTGGTTATCAATCTATTCATTGAATGCATTAATTGATCTTGAAAATGATTTAATACCATGTCCAACAGATGTGAACAAAGATGGAACAACGAATATCTCTGACTTCTTAGATTTATTAGGGGCGTTTAATCAATCTTGCGATTAATTTAATTATTTAATTTTTTAAAAAAAATAACAATGCAAAATATATTTAAAAAATATCTTTTAGGGCTGGTATTTGCCTTACTTGGTACCTACTCTTACGCTCAGGGTTTAGAGAATATCATAGTAGAAAAATATTACGTTTCTGATGCAGTTGATGCTGCCGGAAGTTCAGGTGCTTTACCTGTAGGTTCTGTAACTTACAGAGTATATGCTGACTTAGCTCCGAATTATGTATTTCAAGCTATATATGGAAATTTATCTCCAAGTCATGAACTAAAAGTTACTTCTTCAACTACATTTTTTAACAATGAAGATTTCGGTGGAAAAACACCTCCTACAACAAGTTTAACTAACATCAGAAAAAATTCAGTGATGTTGGATTCTTGGTTCTCAGTAGGTGGAGCAACTTCTGCTAAAGTAGCTATTTTAAAAAATGATGATACAGATGGTGCTGTTGTAAATAATACAACACCTATAATGTTACAGAATGCAGATCCTTCTGCAGGAGTAGCTATTAGCGTTAAAGACGGTATGATTGCCGGAACTCCTGAAGCAGTAACTTTTGTGGGTTTTACTACAGAGTTAGATGTATTTGATGGAACAAGTCAAGTTGGTGGTTCATTTTCTACGTTCAATGGATCTGTTGCTTCTTTAAATGGATCTTCTGGTCCAACTGCAGACAATAGAGTATTGTTAGGTCAATTTACAACTGATGGTGTATTTGGTTTTGAATTAAATGTTCAAATCAAAAACACCATTACAAATGTTGTAGAAAGATATGTAGCAAGAAATCCACAAGGTACTGAGCAAACGATTTCAAGTTTGATCCTTGAACCAAACATTCCACCTACTATTAGTAGCTTTACAGCTACTCCAAATGGTAGTGTAATCGTAGGTACTAATATCGCTTTAAATGCAGTTGCTACTGATGTAGCTCCTGGTACAATAGCATCTGTTAAGTTCTACCATAACGGAACTTTAATTTCAACTGATGCATCTTCACCTTATGATGCAACTTTTGCAGCTGTTGCAGGTGCAAATAGTTTCATTGCAAGAGCTTTTGATAACTTAGGTGATTCTACAACTTCTTCTACGATTACTGTAACAGGTGGTGCTAATCAAGCTCCAACTATTTCAGTTGTTGCTGCACCTTCTCCAGCTATTGTTGGTGATAACGTAACTATAACAGCTACTGCTGCAGATGCTGATGGAACGGTTTCTCAGGTAGAATTTTTTGTAGATAACGTTTCTATAGGTATTGATAATTCTTCTCCTTTTACTTTTAACTGGCTTGCCGTATTGGGAAGTCATAACATTAAAGGAGTTGCTACAGATAATTTAAATGCTACAACAACTTCTTCTATTATTTCTATTAATGTTGTTGCGAATACACCTCCAACCGCTGCAATTACTTCACCAGTGACTGGCGCTTCTTTCACAGCACCTGCGGTAGTAACTATAAATGCTACTGCAACTGATGTGGATGGAACTGTAACTCAGGTTGAATTTTTTGTAAATAATATTTCTGTTGGAGTTGATGCTACTTCACCGTATTCATTCAATTGGACAAGTGTTATTGGAGCTGCAAGTCTTACTGTTAAATCTACTGATAATAAAGGAGCAATAACTACTTCTGCTCCAGTTTTACTTACTATAGCAGATCCATTAGCTTTACCATATAGAGTGAATACTTTAGTTCAAACTTGTCTTCCAACAACTTTTAACATTCCGGTTTCAGCTGTTGACGCTGTTGACAACGTTATAGGTTATGACATCGTTATGTTTTATGATAAAACAAGGGTTTCTCCTACTGGTACCATTACTGTTAGAAATGTATTGGTAGATTCATTAATTGTTGATGCATCTAATAGTATTGATGAAAATGTTGGAAGAATAAACATTTCACTTTTCTTCAATGGTACAGCGCCTTCTAACGCAGAATTTAATGGAGTTGGTAAGATAGTTGATGTTGAATTTTCAAAAACATCAGGTTTTGCAAATGTTGATACAGCGGTATTTACTGTTTCTTCACTTCAAGAAAGTTATATTACTGGTGTAGCTACTAAACCTGTTGAATCAGGTAAGTACATCACTTACAGAGATAGCTTATTTACTTCTTCTTTAAAATTTTGGGCTGACAATAGTCCAATTAAATATAATGCAGCATTACCTAATGATTATTTAGTGACGAATATTTTTGGAAATAACGGTGCGTGTACAAATAAATCATTAACTTCTGTTCAACCAGATTTAACAGGTAATTTTACTTACAATATATTAAATGGATTAGATGTAATGATTGAGAGAGATATTCTTTCTGGTACTAGCGTACAACCCATCGTTAATGGATTTGATGCATTACAAGTAAGAAAATTACTTATCAATGATCCAAGTTTTATTCCTACGATTTTCCAAATGATTGCTATGGATGTAAATGCTGATGGAGTAATTAGTTCAGGTGATTTATCTCAAATCAATCAAAGAGCTGTGTTAATTTTACCTGAGTACAGACAAGCTTGGAATTATACCAATGGTGGCGTATCAAATGGTCAACCTTCAAAAGACTGGTTATTCATAGATGCAGCTACTTTGGCAAATGATAATCATTACAAAATATCACCAACTTTTCCTTTAGATAATGGTGTAGGATTCTCTAAATACAGAGTACCGGTTGTTCCATTTTGCTTACCAGTAACAGTTCAAAATGCTGCTTCTTGCCCTTTGATTTCTAGTGAAACTTATAAAGGTATTGCTTTAGGAGACGTAAATGGTAATTACCAAAACATTCTTAATAACGGTACACTTAGAAGCAAAGAAAAAATTGTTTTTGATTTAGCTCATGCTGTTACTGTTGATAATATTATTGAAATACCAGTTTCTTTCTTATCTGCTAATTCAGTTTATGCACTTGATTTTTCTATGCAATTTAATGAAAGAAAATTAACTTTCAATTCAATGGTTAATCATTCATCTGCTATTCAAGCTTTAGATTATTTTAATACAGTAGATCAAACGTTGAGATTTACTTCTAACAGTTTATTACAATATAATGTTGATAAACCAATAGTTTCTGTTCGTTTTAATTTGAATAAAGGAGAAGTAACTACTAAAGATTTATATTCTCTAGTTGGTTATTTAAATGGAGATGTTGTTGATGTAGAAGTTTTAGATGTTTCTACGGGTACAAACAATGATACTAAAGTTATAAATACTGAGGTGTATCCAAATCCTACTAGCGGAATGTTAAATATATTCGTTACTGAAGATGCGAACATCCAAATTCTTGATGTTAATGGTAAACAAATATACATGCAAGGAAATGTTTTAGCAAATAAAGTATTTGAAACCAATGTATCTAATCTTCCAAATGGAGTTTATATCATCAAATTTTTTAACAATAATTTCGTATCAACGAAAAAAGTTGTTATCAGTAAATAAAATTTAAACACCCCGTTTAAGTTTTATTTTTTCTCCCAAATAAGACTAAAGGCTGCTATCGTTAAGATTGCAGCCTTTTTTTATGTCTTGTCGTAATTGTGAAATGTTGAGAGATTCACTTTTACATAACATGAAATCTTATTTCCATATCCAATTCAAGGCTTGGTAACAATTTAATAATATTCTCTAAACACAAATTTAATGTTGGATTTCAAATAATTCTTTCAGATCATATTAATCTTGCAACTATTTATAATTAGAATCAAAATGGCGATACTCGGTTCATTGTTACAAAGTACAATACACTTTGGCGAAACAATTAGAAAAAGAATAATTCCTACTCATGATTCGGTGCAACAAGAAGCTGTGCTTACCAAACTCATTTTGAAAGCTAAACACACTGCATTTGGTAGACAATATGATTTTGAGGGTATTGTTAGATCGGCTCATGTTGGAGAAGTAAGTTTATACGACCAATTTAAAGAAACAGTTCCTATTCATGATTACAATAAGATTTATAATGAATGGTGGAAGTATGGTCTTCTGGGTTATAAAAATATATGTTGGCCGGGAAGAATTAAATATTATGCATTGAGTTCAGGAACTTCTGAGGCATCTACAAAATACATTCCATTAACAAAGGATATGTTTAATGCCATTAGAAAGGCCAGCATCAGACAGATCTTTTCCTTATCTAATTTTAAATTGGAATCTAAAATTTTCGAATCAGGTATTTTAATGCTTGGTGGTTGTACTGAATTGAATCAATCTACTTCATATTATGAAGGTGATTTGTCAGGTATTCAAGCTTCAAAACTTCCTTTTTGGTTCCAACTTTTTTATAAGCCAGGAAAAAAAATTGCTTCAAATAAAGATTGGGAGAATAAACTTACAGAAATTACTAGAAATGCAAAAAATTGGGACATTGGAATCATAGTTGGTGTACCTGCTTGGATTCAAATTTTAATGGAGAAGATTATTGCCTACTATAATGTTGAAACCATTCATGACATTTGGCCGAATTTAAAAATTTATGTACACGGAGGTGTAAGTTTCGAGCCATATCGTAAGGGTTTCGAAAAATTATTGTCAGAACCTTTGTTATATATTGAGACCTATCTTGCTTCAGAAGGTTTTATTGCTTTTCAAAAGTATCCCAATCAAATTGGAATGTCATTAGTATTGGATAATGGAATATTTTACGAGTTCGTCCCATTTGATGAGTCTAATTTTACATCTGATGGAACAATAAAAGAATCTGCCGAAACTAAATTATTAGGAGAAGTATCCATAGGTGTAGAATATGCGCTATTAATAAGTACTTGCACAGGCGCTTGGAGGTATTTGTTAGGTGATGTCGTCAAATTTGTTTCAGCGAATGAAATAATCATTACAGGAAGAACCAAGCAATTTATTAGTCTTTGTGGTGAGCACCTATCCATTGATAATATGAATCGCGCTATTATGCAAGTTTCAAATCAATTTAACATTACTATTTCAGAATTCACTGTAGTAGGTGTACCTTATGATTCTCTCTTTGCACATCATTGGTATATCGGTACGGATGATGTTGTAAGTAAAGATCAATTAAAAGAAGCCTTAGATGCAGCTTTAATGGAATTGAATGATGATTATGCGGTAGAACGATCTGCTGCTTTGAAAGAAATATTGATTGATGTCATTCCTACTTCATATTTTTATGAATGGATGGAGTCATTAGGTAAATCAGGAGGACAGCATAAGGTACCAAGAGTTTTGAAGAATAGGAATTGGGAAAGCTGGAAATCTTTTTTAGGAAGTAAAGGAATTCATTAATAAATCCTTGTTTTTTAATTTGTGAATGACTCTATTTGCATTATGAACTTTAAGCAATAGATTCAATAGTTTCCAAATTGAAAAACTATCTCTTAGCTGTTAAAATATCGGAGGTATATTTTAATGGGAATTCAATAATTTTAGGATTCATTTCTGAGGATATTGATTTTTGATCTAATAGATCTAAAATAGTGATGGCTAGTTGACTTTGAGTAATCGTTTGTTTTGTTTTAATTTCTCCTTGTGCCTGCCAATCCGGACCCATAATTGCAAGCCATGATTCTTCAGATCCCTTGGTGAACATATTGTGTTTATGCCAAGTTTTTGTTTTATTGCCGCGTCCATGATCAGTAGTTATGATGATTGAAGTATTATTTTTATAATTGGGATCAGTCTGAATGAAATACCATAATTCTGAAATCAGTTTATCGATCATGGCTATATGACTTAAATATTCATCGTATTTTTTGTCATGCGCTGCTTCATCTGTTTCACCGAATCCCAATAAAACAACTTTAGGATGATTTTTGATAATATAATCTTTGGCTTCAATAAATGTCAATACATCTTCTCTGGTGCATTTATCATTTGAGATCATTTTTTGAAATGAGGAAATGCGATAATTATCATTGAATGAACCCGTTTGGCTTTTATTGTATCCGCAACTTAATGGCAATTGATTTCGTTTTGTATTTAATATATAAGGAAAAAGTTCCCAGGAAGTGAATGCGACTACATGACCTTTGTAAGGTTCTTTTTCATTTAACTGTTCTAAGATATTAGGATTTCGATTCCATCTCGAACGGTTCGAAAAAATTTGTAAATCTGGATTTCCAGATAATATTTCATTATATCCTGGATAAGATATTTTATATAAGTTTTCAACGTTGACTTGATTATCAAAATTTCTATTTCCATAGATATTTCCCTTCTTTGCTATCGTATTCCAAAAGAATGGCATTAATCTCTTTCTTCTTAGTTCTTCTGTTTGTTCCCAATAAAGTTCTTTGGTCAGTGTAGTATCTTCAGTATAATTTATATCGTGGATTAGCAAAGAATCCGTTCCTCTGAAGATTTCTTGCCAACGCAGTCCATCAATGGTCACAATAAATACATTTTTTGTATTTTTATCAAGATGTTGTGCAATGATGAAGTTAGGAATAATAATTAAAGCAAAATAGATCCAGACTTTCAATACGTTTAATTTTGACACAAATCTATAGGATCAATGTTAATTGAATTTTAAGGCAATATTATTGTAATATTATATTATGAAATTATTTAATATGATTCATTAATGTTGCTAAAGACCTATACAGTAAGCCTTCAGCTATATTATTTGGAATAGCAATTCCACGTTGAACGACACATTTAACACAAACAACATATTGGCTTAACAATTTGGTAATATTGAAGTATCACTTTTGTGCTAAGTTTGAAAATCATCAATATTATATTCACAAACCTGAAATCTATGAGAAAGTATACCCTATTATTATTAAGTTTATTCTTTACTTTCCATATTTCAGTTGAAGCACAATCTGGCAAAGGAAAACTAGTAGGGAAAATTGTCGATAAATCTACAGCGTCTGTTGGTGAATTAATAGGTGCAATAATCATAGTAGAAGGTACATCTTTTGGAACAACAACAGATGTAGAAGGGAATTATAATTTAGAACTGCCTGTTGGAAATTATAACGTCTTTATAAAATATACTGGTTATAAAACGGAGCAAGCCCCAATAATAATTCAAGCCAATGAAATTACGCATCTTGATATGGCCATTGAGGAAGAAAAAGTTGATTTAAATGAAGTAGTAATTACATCTAAAATTGAAAAATCATCTTCACTTTCACTCATTCAGGCTAAAAGGAATGCAGCAGTCATTTCTGATGGAATTTCATCAGATATCATTCGCAAAACCCCGGATAGAAATGTTTCCGATGTATTAAAACGTGTGACAGGAGCATCGATTCAAGAGGGAAAATTTGCTATAATTAGAGGAATGAATGATCGATATAATGCCGGATATTTGGATAATACTTTATTACCATCCACAGAAGCTGATCGAAAAGCTTTCTCTTTTGATGTTGTTCCCGCAGCTTTAATTGATAATGTTCAGATAATCAAAGCTGGTTCTCCAGAATTGTCAGGTGATTTTGGTGGAGGTATCATTCGAATCAATACTAAGGCCGTTCCTGAAGCATATACTCAAAGTATTTCTATTGGAGCCCATTACACATCCACAGGAACATTTAAGAATTTCAAAGAATTTTCTTCGTATCCCGGAGAACAATTTAATATTTTGAATTCCAAAAGATCTTTACCTAATTTGGAAGAAGGACAATTAAAGACTACTACCAGTTTTCCTTCATTACTTGAAAAACAAAGATTAGGAGAAACATCGAAGTTATTCAATCATGATTGGGAGAATAAAGAAATAAATGCACCGCTCAATCCAAGATTTTCGTATGTGTTGGGTTTTCCAATTGCTCTGAAAAATAATAATAAACTAGGGTTTTTGTTAGCTTTAAATTATTCCGACACGAGAAAAGTACAATCTGGTGAAATTAGCTCATATGATGGTAGTGGTCAAGTATCAGATTTTAATGATCAATTGTATCAGAGAAATACAAGTGAGGGAGCTATTTTTAATATTAATTTTGTTGGTGCAAAAAGTCAATTGAGTTTTAGAAATTTGTTCAATTCAAATTTAGATCGAAATACTATTGTACGTACAGGTAAAGCTAATATAACAGATGGTATAGATGTAAACAACGTGGCCAATTTTGTTAATTTTAATCGACTTACGAATAGCATACTTTCTTTTAAACAAATATTCGGGACTTCAGTTACAGCCTTGAATCTAAATGCAAGTGTAAATTATTCCAATATTTGTCGTAAGACTCCGGATTATAGAATTGCTTCATACACTAAATCACAAGATGATTCCCAATTTAATTTATCTACAGGCGATTTTTTTAATTCAAGTACTGGCAGGTATTATTCTGAATTGTTAGAAGATGTTGTTGGGTCTTCACTTGAACTTTCTAAAGGTTTTAATGATAGATTTAAATCTAATGTTAAAATTGGAGGATTTTATCAATATAGAAATCGTGATTTCAATGGTAGAAGTTTTGTATATGGTGGTGTATTGAATGATGAAATTACATTGAATCCTGCTATTGATCTATCTGGTAAACATATAGGCGCTGATCAATTATATTTAGTGGAGAAAACTTCTGATGATATAGCATATTATCATGGTCAATCCAATGTTTCTGCTGCTTTCCTATCCGTCGATCAAAGATGGATGAGTAAATTAAGATCTTCTTATGGTTTTAGATATGAAATGGTTGATATACAAGTTGATAACCAAAAATTTAATACAGAAATTGCACAAATACTAAAATCTTCATTATTGCCATCCATCAATTTAACTTATAATTTAAATGAACGCGTTAATTTGAGAGCTGCATATTTTGCATCGGTCAATAGACCAGAGTTTAGAGAATTGGCACCATTTGCTTTTTATGTGTTCGACAAGAATGCTGATATTAAGGGAAACAAAAATTTAAAAATAGCAACACTTCACAATATAGATTTAAGATGGGAATTTTATCCTTCGGGAGTTCAACTCATTTCTTTGGGTGTGTTCCAAAAGTATATTCAAAACCCAGTGGAATTTAGTATTGATATAGCTCAACCTTTTACAACATTTACTTATCAGAATGAAAAATCAGCAAAAATTTCAGGATTGGAATTTGAAATGAGAAAAAATTTGAATTTTTTAGGAAGACATAAGGTGTTTAATCAATTTGCCGTATTGTGTAATTTTACCTTAGTCAAATCTTCGCTACAATTCAATGAAGGTTCTAAAGCTTTAGCAAATAGATCATTACAAGGACAGTCTCCTTATATTGTCAATGTAGGATTACAATATGAGAGTGAAGATAAAAAATGGTCTGCAAATGTTATGATGAATAGAACTGGAAGAAGGATAGCATATGTTGGTGTAGATCCTAAATATGGTCAAACCAGACAAGATATTTTTGAAGCTCCAAGATCTGTATTAGATCTTCAGGTTTCCAGGTCATTCAAGAAATTTAGTCTAAAAATTACTTGTTCAGATCTTTTTCATGAACAACAATTGTATTATCAGGATACAAATAATAATAAGCACTTTGATGAAGTCGGTGGTGATCGTACCCTATTTAAATATAGTACAGCCTGGCAATCTACCTTATCACTGTCATATAATTTTTAATGAATAATATTTATTAAGTATAAAAAATAGTTTAATTATGAAAAAAGTATTTACATGTTTTGTTTTATTGTTCACCCTTTTGATGACTTCCGTTTCCTATGCTCAAACAGGCTTTAAATTGAAGGCTACTTCATATGTCGGAGCATTGTCAAGTGATCCTGCAACTGACTGGACACAAAATTGGACTAATTGGGATCCAAAAAATACAGCTTATCCTGCCGCTACTGATACCACCACTTTAAATGGTATGGTAACAGGACTACCCATTCTTGGAGAAAAGGAAATATTGGGATCAGTTACTCTGGATGCTAATGTTGTATACCTTTTGAAAGGTATCATTGTAGTGCGAAATAGTGGCGAATTAACTATTCCTGCTGGAACTATAATTAGAGCACAATCTGACATTAGTTCAACACCTAAAAATTATGCTTGTATAGTTGTAGAACGTGGAGCTAAGATTAATATCTTAGGAACATCACAATTACCAGTTGTTTTTACTTCTAATAGAGGTGTTGGATTAAGAGATCGAGGAGATTGGGGAGGAATTCTAATTGCTGGCAAAGCCTATCATAATTTATTAGATGGTACCACGAATAATAATATTCAGATGGAAGGATTTAATAATGTATCCTTTGATCCAACCTTAGCAAGATTTGGAGGAACGGATAATAATGATAATTCAGGTGAAATCAGTTATTTAAGAATTGAATTTGGTGGCTTAGCATTCGAGACCAATAAGGAAATTAATGGATTAACTTTAGGTGTTGTTGGATCAGCTACTAAATTAGGTTATGTTCAAGTATCTTATTCTGGTGATGATTCTTTCGAATGGTTTGGTGGAAGTGTAAATGGACATCATCTCATCGCATACAAAGGAACAGATGATGATTTTGATACAGATAATGGATATTCTGGTTTAAATCAATTTGGTCTTGGTGTAAGAGATTCTGCTTATTATGATTTGACTTATGGAGCTACATCTGGAGGGTCTACTTCTGAAGGTTTTGAAAGTGATAATGAAGCTACTGGTACTGCTGCGGTTCGACCAGTGACATCTGCAATCTTTTCTAATTTTACTATGGTTGGCCCAGTTCCTGTTGGATCAACTTATTCTCAAATGAACACAGTAACTAAAGCAGCTTTCAGACGTGGTGCAAGAATTCGTAGAAATTCAAGTATTAGAATTGTGAATAGTATCTTCATGGGATATAGAAACTTTCTATTAATGGATGGCGATAGCTGTTTAAGAAAAACCAATTTCCCAGCAGCATTGAATTTGGTTAATCCAAATACTCCTGTAGATGTAAAGGAACAAATCTTTTTTACGAACAATTTAATTTGTAATACAGCGAGCGCATTTACCTCTACTACGGATACTACAGCAAATGGTTTAGTAGAAGTAGCCAGAGCTGCTAATTCAAAAAATAAATTAGAAGCTGCTAATGCTTGGTTGAGACAAGCTGGATCTTTGGCTAATAATATCAATCCAGTAGACTTTACAGCTGGTACTTTATTGGTTAATCCAGTTGCTGCATCCACTACACCGGATTTCAAACCTGTTGCTAATTCACCAGCATTATCCGGGGCTAATTTTTTAGATAATCCGATATTGGTAAACTTAACTACTTCTACCAAAGAGATTGAAAATGCCTTAAACCGTAATTTCATTTATCCAAATCCAATATCTAATGGTCAATTAACTTTTGGACATAAAGTAAATTCTTTTGGGATATTTGACATTAAAGGAAATCTTTTGTTGCATGGCGTAGATACTGATCATGTAAATTTGGATCATTTAATTTCTGGAATATATATTATTAAATTAGATGGCATTGCTCAGAAACTGATTGTAGAATAGTACATTGTTTTTTTCATTTGTGGTGAAAGCATATCAGATCATTCCTGATATGCTTTCTTTTTTATGAATTATCTCATTTTGTTTTACCAAATAGGCCTTAATAATATATTTAATATTTATTTAATATATAAGTAAAATTTAGTTATTGCTAATCTAGTAATTTTGAAAAAAATTCCATTGAAAAGAAATTTAGATTGTGTTGTTATATCCGATGTTCATTTAGGTACTTATGGATGTCATGCAAAGGAGCTGAATGATTATTTGCATTCCATCCACACCGATGTACTTATCGTCAATGGTGATTTTATTGATATGTGGCAATTTAGAAAATCTTATTTCCCACAGGAGCATATAAAAGTGATTCAATATATTTTGAAGTTATCCAGAAAGGGTACCAAAGTTTATTACTTGACAGGCAATCATGATGATCATTTAAGAAAGTATTCCAATTTTAGAACTGGAAATATTTACTTAAGAGATAAACTTATTATAAAATTAGGAGGAAAATTGTATTGGTTTTTTCATGGAGATGTCTTTGATGCGAGCGTACTCATTTCCCCCTGGATAGCTAAATTAGGGGGAAAGAGTTATGATATGCTCATTCGATTGAATCGGGTCATTGATCGAATCTTAGTCAAAATGGGAAGACAAAAAATGTCCATATCAGCAATTGTTAAATCTAAAGTCAAACGTGCTGTGAAGTTTATAGGGGACTTTGAACTAATGGCTATTGACCATGCATTCAATGAACAATTTGATTTTGTAGTGTGTGGACATATTCACCAGCCCAAAATTGAAACGATCGTCCGTGATGATAAGCAAGTTACTTACATGAATAGTGGTGATTGGGTGGAGAACCTATCTGCGTTGGAATATGATCAAGGAAATTGGCGTATTTATTATCATGAAAAAGATTTTATTATGCCGGTTAAAATAAATATCAACAATAATAAAATTCAAGAGGTAGCATGAGTAAACTTGATTTCATTTGTACAAGATTTAAAGTTTTAAGGTGATGCGAAATCCTATATCTTGAATTGAAATTTATTAAATATTTTTCTGTATTATTTATTTTCTGAATCAACATTTTTTTATGAAATTAATGGAAAAAATTAATCTGGTAAACCATCATAAGGAATATAATAAAGATAGAAGCTTTATAAAATATTTCCATTTGTTGGAAAAAAATTTGGAGAAGAAGAAACTATTGAATGAAAAGTATATCCAAGTTCAGAACATCCGGGAAAGCAGTGTATATAAGGCATTGAATGAGCATCAACAATTTGATCTCGATTATCATATTGCTAAAAATGCTTTGAAATATAAGCTCCAATTATTGGAAATCAAACGAATAAAATTTATGTTGAATAGTTGGATCAGAACCAATGTTCCAAAGGACTTTTTTGAAAAAAGAAAGTAGTATATACGTTTTGAACAATACTATTATTGTATCTACTAAATAAACATTTTTACAAAAAAATGATGGATGGATATCAATTCGATAATGCCAACTCTTCAACTAAATTAGCATGTTTTTGATTTTTAGCTAAGGCAAATAATTTTTCCAAAGTTTTCTCAATATTGTTAGCATGAATTTTGGGTAATTCGTGTGTTTGATTTAACCAATTGATGATTTCCAAATCAAAATATTTACCCGGCTCTGTTAATACGTGTACTTTTAATTTACTTAAAGCTGCTGCATTACATTGTTGTTCATAGTGTTTAGAGATGGGAATGGACATTAATTTTTTATTTAGATATAAGGCTTCTGCAGGTGTTTCGAATCCGCCTCCTGTAATTAATCCATGACAACTTATAAGACTTTTATTAAATGATTGATTATCTATTGGAAAGTAGTGAATATTGTTTTCACGATAAGGTTCTTTTATTTCTGGCAAGAACCATTGAAATTCAAGGTGTTTTAATTTTTTAAAAAAGTGAACCAAACAAAATTTTTGATATGCAGGTAAATAGACTGTGATATGTCCCTTGTCAACGACTTCAGCATCTTGTATTTCCTGTTTGATAACAGGTGGAAAAATAAAATCATCATACGCATCGAAATGAAGTCCAATATAATGTGCTGATTTGGCATAATATTTTAAGATCATTTCTCCAAGGATATTTTTGCTTGTTGGTCTTGGTGTCAATGATGATTGAAAGCTGGCTTGATGACCAAATTGAATGGAAGGTACATTTTTAATTCTGCAAGCTTGTGCGGTAATGGATTCAAAGTCGTTGATAATGACATCATATTGTTCTACGGGAAGTTGTCTTGCCAATTTCATAGCATTTAGGAGCTTCATGTCCTTCCAGGTTTTTTGGATGTCCAATCCGCCACATTCTGAATAGTTCAAACTAATTCCAGAACTTCGGTATTTTATGGGGAGTGGAACGTTTAAGTTAGAATTTGATCCCGATAGAAACACATCCACTTCACCATATTGTTCCAGATAGGGCATGAGTTGATAGGCCCGGCTAATATGGCCATTGCCAGTAGCTTGAACGGCATAAAATATTTTCATGTTGAATATTTTTAATTATTGATTCCATAAAATGTGAAATAAGTCCAAAGACCAAAATACGCTTTATGAATTCTGAGTTCTTGATTAGGGAATTTATGTACCAGAAATGGTGTAAGCTTACCATCCATAGTTACATGATTATTTTTCATGTGTTTCTTGAAAAGATTTAATGAACTATGGTTAAAATCGACAATGGCTATTATACCGCCTGGTTTGAGTTGTTGTTTGGCTTCTTGTATTAATGCCTTATAATGAGTATCTGTCATACTTAACATATAAGAAAAGATCAATACATCCATTTTAATATCAATTAATGAAGCATGATATGATCCTTCAATAATCATAGTGTGGCTATCATGGATCACCTTGCTTTTAGCTATTTGAGCCATGTCCGGTGAAAGCTCTACAGCGAATATTTTGGATGATGGGAATTTTTTTCTTAGATGAAGTAAATTGTATCCGGTTCCGCATCCTATTTCTAGAATGTTAAGCGCTTTATCTTCAAAGCAAGGACAGTTATCGATCAATCGGTTTCTTCCAAACAGGAAAGCCCAACGCGTGGCATCATATATTTTTGATTGGAATTGGTAATATTTTTTTAAATGATGATTAATGGGTTGATGATCAACAAAATCCATTTTTTAAATTTTAATTTATGGTGGCAAGCAATGTAGAAGCATAGGTTCCTACTCGATCTTTTCTTTGAATTTGATGGATGAAGTATGGATCTATATTCATTTTTTCTTTGGCGAATTCAGGTATAAAATCAATATTGGAAGCTGCAGAACGCATCAATATTTTAGTTCCCGGTTGGCTATGATCCAGAATTAATTTCCATTCTCTGTTCAGTGCTTCACGATCATATTTGAGTAACCAGTCTTGGTGATCCAACAGTACAAAATGTGAGTATGTACTTTGGCTTTTTTCGAGAAATCCATTGAGATGGTTATTGAAAGTGTTGATCTTGTATGTATTGTTGATTAATGTGGGTTGAAACTCAGGTTTCAAATAATTTGGACTACATGTTTCAGTATAATGTCCAAACAAATACACATGCCAAAAGTAATTGTCCTTGATGTCAATTTGCGTAAAGACATGATCCAACATGGATTCTAAATAATTCCATATACTCTTGTTTTCATTTTTGACTACAACATGATATTGTTCTGTCGGAACCCCTGCAAGAGAAAGTACAGCCTGAGACTGAAACAAGTTATGTGAAAGTATGCTGAGTAGTTTAGGTTTGATGTGATTCCAAATATTATTTTGTTCTTCCAGAGACTGAGATTTCCAAAGTTCTTGCAATGCAGATTTTATAGATGATTGATGTCCTAAAATATGTTTGAGTACCCATGCTAAAATACCTGTTGCACCTCTGAAATAAAAACTTTTACGGATACCCTTACCGTTGAAATACTGAATATGAGAATCCCAATATTCACTAGCATAATAGGGCAATTTGGATCTGATTTGAGTCCAATAGTATCTTTCTGCATGAATATATTGGCCTTTCATAAAAAACGAATTGAACACATCATAATGATTGTTTTCAATCATTTTAAGTTTCAATTGTAAGAGTGCATTTTGTCTTGGATTGATATCAACGCAATGTATTTTTTTGGGATCATCCAACAAATAATCCAAGGCATTACACCCAGCACTTGTTATCATGAGGATCTCACTATTCGTATCTATATTTAATAGCGCTTTGTCACATCGCGGATCTTCCCAGCACTGATTATAGACTAATTTATTTTTGTGAACTAGGTTGAATAGGTGATTTTTCATGTATCCAATTGTAGTACAAAGTTACGAGATGATCAATCACGTCATGATGAAGAAATCATGATCAAATTGTTAAGAGAATATTATGGGAAATTAATTACGAAATTTCAATTACGAATTACGGAAAGCGAATATCAATTACCATTAACCATTAATCATTTACCAGTAATAATTAACAATTACTGGGTAATTTGCGAATTCTACTAATTTTTAGATAAGCGAGTTAAATGCTATTTGATTGTATCTTTTAGTTAAAATTTGCTCAAACTCAATTTTTTCAACATAAAATGGGAGAAATTCTCGAAAAAGTTTAAATTTGCTAACACAAAATAACAACTTATGAAAATGCTTAATTACTTCTTGTCAGTTACTATGTTAATTGGCCTCTGTACGCTTCCTTTAATTAGCCAGAACTTTTTTCAAATACCTAAGGATTATCCTACTATTCAGCAAGGATTGAATGCAGCTACATCCAACACGACTATTTTAGTTTCACCCGGCATTTATTATGAAAATCTAATATGGCCATCTACGATAGATGGCATTAAACTTATTGGAATTAAAGGTAGTATGGAAACCATTATTGATGGAAATGAAAAAGGTAGGGTAATTAAAATGGAAGCTAATATTAGTTTTGGCCTTCCTCAAGAGATTACTTTGGCAACATTAATCCAAGGATTTACGATTCAGCATGGTAAAATAAGTGATCTAAATGGTGCGGGCTTAAGCTGTAAATATGCTAGTCCAACACTGCTTGATCTTCGATTTATACAAAACACTGGTGAAGGTAACTCTAGCTATGGTGGAGGCGCATACTTATATAATTTTTCTGGTTTAATTGAGAACTGCCATTTTATCGGTAACATGCTGACAACAGATTCAAGATCTTCCGGGGCAGGTTTATACCTGAGAAGTTTAACAAGTTTGACCATTAGAAATTGTAATTTTGAAGATAATCACGGTAAGACTCATAATTGGTGTGATGGAGGTGGTCTTGATTTTGAATATAGTGACTTAAATTCAGGAATGGATTCAATAATTTTATCAGTTATTAACTGCAAATTTTTAAATAATTCCACCCAAACAGAAAATTGGTCCTATGGTGGTGGGTTGTATATTCCAAAAGTTTTTTATAAAAGTAATATGTTAGCATTAATAGATTCTTGTTTATTCTATGGCAATACTACAAATGAATCTGGATGGAGCAATGGCGGTGGTATTTACATTGAATTTCCTAATGTTCTAATTAAGAATTCTAAATTTATTGAAAATTCTGCTGAAAGAGGAGGAGGATTGTATTTTTATACGAGTATTATTAATGGATTAAAAACTAAAGCTAGGGTTGAAAATTCATTTTTTAGCAAAAATATACTTTTGGGTGGTGGTACTTACAGCGGTAGTGCTATAGATGTAAGTTATGATCCAATTGATTTATCGATGGTGAATACAATAATTGATAACAATAAATCTGTTCCAATTTATATTTCAGATGATCAAAGTAACATTGAATTGTTCCATTGTACGTTTTATAATAATGATAAGAATCTAAGCGCAATTTCTTCAAATATTCATGCGCAGAATTCAATCTTCTGGAACAAACCTGCCAAAGAATTCATGTCCCAATCTAACTTTAAATTAAACAATTGCATTGTTAAAGGAGGTTATCCAGGAACGGGTAATCTGGATACTGACCCATTGATGATAAGCGATCAACTACCTGTTCCTGGTAGTAATTCGCCATGTCTTAATCATGGAATTATGATCCCAAATATAGATAAAGATATTACAGGTAATCCAAGACCTATGCCTGTAAATAGCCTGCCTGATATTGGTGCCTATGAAATGGATCAATATTTTGCTCATGTGCTGGTAAAATATTATTATGATAAGAATCAGAATGGTAAGAAAGAAAGTGATGAAAGATATTTAAGCTTTGGAAGTGTGGTGGATCATAACAAACAAATCCATTTAAATTTCTCAGAAAATGGGAGCTATATCGTCCTTAATCAAGGCTTCGCATCTATAGAACATGTAGATGGGTTTGATTCAAAGTGGAAATTGTCTGGTATAGGATTTTTCCAATTTGATGTAAACACACCTCAATTCGCAGAAAAAGTAGATATAGGTTTGACTCCAGTAAATATTTTTGCTCAAGTATCTACTACGGTTGTTGGTAATAATTTTAGGTGTGGCGAGGATGTGGAGTTCACACTGACATTAACGAATTATGGTACTTCAATCGAGTCTGGTAGTTTTTGGTTAGATATAGATCCTAGATTAGACAAATTTAAATTTATAAATAATCCAGATATAACACTATCAGCCAATAGATTTGAATGGCGATATAGTGATTTATACCCTGGGGAAAGTGTAATGATTAAATTCATAGTAACTGCTCCACAAATTACAAAACGAGAACAAGTAGGTGAAATATATACTTTTTGTCATGGAATTTCTGCGTTACCATTTCGAGAAAATGATTGTTATAAAGCTGAGCTAAGATGTTCGTTTGATCCAAATGACAAGTTTTCGATTCCACAAAGAGCTGATCACTACGCACTAATTGATCAGCCTTTAACGTATACCATTCGATTTCAAAACACGGGTAATGATTATGCCCGAAATGTTATTATTAGAGATACCATTGATCCAGCATTCGACTTGAGTACATTAAAAGTGCTGCATTCCAGTCATCCAAATGAATTGACTGTAACTTATAGTGATTCCAGGGAAGTAATCTTTTCATTTAAAAATATATTTTTACCTGATAGTACAACAAATAGATCAGGCAGCAATGGAAATGTTACTTATTCATTAGCCTATAATAAAGGATCTAAGCCACAAACCATTGTAAAAAATACTGCAAATATTTATTTTGACTTTAATCCTGCAATTATAACCAATACAATAGAAAATATAGTTGTGGTAAGTTTTCCATCAAGTGTTAGAAATCCAATTAAAAACACTATAGTAGTTTACCCAAATCCTGCATCTAAAATGATATATTTCAGCAAATATGTGGAAAGATGTATATTATTAGATTTATACGGTCAAAGGATTAAAGAAACAACTAATACAGATCACATGACATTAAATGTTTCCTCTGGAACATATCTTTTGAAATTGGAAAAGGATGGAATATCATCGTACCATAAAATTGTAATTAGTGATTATTCAAAGTAATGCAATGTCCTAAATATTATATTCCAATATTTTAAAAAATTTCAGATTGTATAGGTTCTTCATTTTTTTCATAATTATAACAATCTTTAGTCAAATCTTTGGACAGGGACAAACTTGTATCCCAAATGATACCAATTTGTGCTACATCAAAGAAAAATATTCTGGTTCTGAATTGGTAATTGAAAAAAAAATTGAAAGTGATGAGTTGATTTACAGCACTTACACTCCACTTTTAGCTGATGTAGATGGTGATTGTGTTCCTGAACTAATTACTCCGGATATCAATAATCAAAATATTCTCATTATAAATACAAAATCAGGAAACACAAAATATAGAATAGCAACATTTGAACTTTATCCTTTTTCAAACAATTTTTGTATTGGTGATATCGATGGAGATGGCACACCTGAAATATTTGTTGTAGCAAGCCCTTATTCACAAAACCCTGTTAACATACAAGGTAAATTAATTTGTTACAATTTAAAAGGAGATGTTATTTGGATTTCTGATCAGAGAGTAGATTTGAATTATATTGGTAACCTTATTAGAATTTTTGGGGTTCCGGGATTAGCAGATTTTAACCAAGATGGAATACCAGAAATTTATATTAGTAATAAAATATTTAATTCACAAACTGGTGTAAAATTAGCAGATGGAGGGCCGAATGGCATTGGAAGTGAAATCAACCCATCATATTTTAGTCCACTCTCGATTGCAGCTCAATTAGATGAGGACTTTTCAGATTTAGAATTAGCTGCTGGATATTCTGTTTATAAAGTGATTATCTCTAATATTAGTGGAATGGCCGGCAACAATATGATTGCAATGAATATTAAAATAAATAATGAGTTAAGGGATGGCACAACCACTATATCCGATATAAATCTCGATGGAAGATTGGATGTTGTAGTGACTTCACCGGGAGTAAGTAATGAAGGATTAGTTTATGTTTATACTTTATCAAATAGCATTCCAAAACTTATAGCAAAAGCATATCCACCAGGAGGATCTGAAACAGTAATAGGTTCTCCTCTATTAGGAGACATAAAAGGTTTTGGAAAACCTTCTATTGTGTTTTCCAGAGTATCTAAAATATATTCATATTCATATAACGGTTCTGGTTTTCTTCAACAAGATTGGAGTCAGACCACAACTGATACATCTGGCGTAATGGGAATAACAATGTTTGACTTAAATAATGACGGGGTTCAAGAATTAATTTATCGAGATATGAATTCTCTCAATATTGTAGATGGATCTTCTAACCCGGTTATAATTGCATCAATTAATTGCTTTTCACCTACCTGGTATGAGAGCCCAATTGTAGGTGACCTTGATAACACAGGGCATGCAAAAATTTGTGTGCCTTGTTCGTTTGATATTTACAACACAGACGGAAAGCTCACTATTTTCGGGCCGCCAGATAGCATTCGCCGATGGGCTCCATCACGTGGTATCTGGAATCAATACAACTATCATGTTCTAAATATCAATGACGACCTCACAGTACCACGTGTTCAAAAAAACAATGCTACATATAAGAATGGAAAATATAATAATTTTTATGTCCAAGAATCCTTGCTCGATAGTAATGGTATGTCTAAAAAACCAGCAGCTAGTCTCACAGGCAACATCAAATGCATTAATTACGATCCTCTAACCAATGAATACATAGTAGTATTTGACCTATACAATCGCAAGGACGCTTCGAATGAAGCAGATTCCAATTTAGCGGTTAGTTTCTACAATGGAGACCCTACGAGCTCAGGAACATTGATTGGGATTTATTATACATTGAAAACAATCCTTGCAGGAGATAGTCTACTGAATTTGGAATATCGATTCACGGCTTCTAATCTTAAGGATCTGTTTATGGTAGTGAATACGATTAAAAATGGATCGGGTGTATTCGATGATAAAGATTTTAATCAAGCTGAATGTGATTACACAGATAATATCTCACGTACACTGGAATTGCCAAAACTTGATATTATTCAGGCTACGATTTGTAAGGGCGCAACATATCAATTCTTAGATACATCCATTCAAGATCCTGGAAAATATTATCGTAAATTAAGTAATATAAAAGGTTGTGATAGTCTGATACATATCTTAAATCTAAATACAGTAGATACCATTTATACCAAACAATCAATACAAGCCTGTGATGATTATCAATGGAATAATAAATTACTTACCCATAGTGGCATCTACGTATTTGATACCTTAAATCAATTCGGCTGCGACAGTATTATAAGTTTAGATCTGGTCATCAATACATCCAATTCCTTAAAAATTAAAGATACAGCGTGTTATTCTTATTACTGGAATGGACAGACATATTATAATTCAGGATCGTATTCATTCCAAACAAAAAATAATTCTGGATGTGATAGCACAACAACATTAGACCTTTTCATCTATAAGACTGATACAACAGACTTAATTGTTGAATCCTGTAATGATTATTATTGGGGTAGATATTATTATAATATGAGTGGATATTGGAAGTTTGATACGGTAAATCGATTTGGATGTGATAGTATGATTAATTTGTGGTTGACTATTATTAAAGAGATTAAAATTACCCAATTACAGACAGCTTGTGATTCATTGATATGGAATGGAGTTACATACACTCAATCAGGAATATATAATGATACGACACAAAGTTTTAAAGGTTGTGATAGTATTACTACACTCCAACTTACGATCTCTAAATCAAATCAAGCAGCAACAAAACAAACCAGTTGTGACAGTTATCATTGGAATGGTACTACTTACACCCAAAGTGGAACATATACATTTACTAATCGGAATGTTAATGGTTGTGACAGTATCGAAACACTACAACTGATAATTAATAAATCAACGAATTCAACGACAAATATGACTACATGCGACAGTCTAATGTGGAATAATATAGTGTATAAAAAAAGTGGTACATATCAATACACAACATTGAATGCATCCGGTTGTGATAGTATCGCTACATTGAATTTAATTGTTAATCCAACGAATCAAATACACATCCAACAAACTGCGTGTAATTCCTATACTTGGAATGGTAAAACCTACACCCAATCAGGATTATATAATTATCAAACGAAAAATATTACTGGATGTGATAGTATAATCACCCTGGATTTAAACATTATTCCATCAAGTCTAAAAGATACTTCGATCACTATTTGTGACAGCATCATATTTCTAAATAAAACACTAAACACTAAAGGAAATTATACATTCACTCTAAAAAATACTCAAGGCTGTGATTCAGTGATCCATCTGAATCTGAATATCAATTCACAAAACTTTAAAGCCAATGTTTCAATTTGTGGATCTTATCAATGGAATGTAAATGGCATCACTTATGATAGTTCTGGAATTTATATCGCAAAATATACGAACCAATCAGCTTGTGATTCCACCTATCAATTGGATTTAACCATACACAAGAATTACGAAATCAAAGAAAAAGCAGAAGTTTGCAATGAATATTTATGGCCTGTAAATAAAGAATTATACACTCAATCTGGGGATTATATCTATCCACTAAAAACAAATCAAGGATGCGATTCCATCATCAAATTAAATCTTTTCGTTAACCCTGAATTCCAACATACCGACACAGTATCTACCACTGATGTTTATACCTGGCCAGTCAACCAAAAAACATATCCCTCATCAGGAACCTACCAAGAGGTTTATCAAACCCAAAATGGTTGCGATTCCATACACTTACTACTCCTATCCATCAACAAAGATGTTTCTATATATTATCCAAATATCATTCATCCTGGAGGTCTGAATTCCTATTTTACAATTTACGTTTACGGCGCCTCAGCAACCATCAAAACCCTATCTATCTACGACCGATGGGGCGAACGCATTTGGCAAAAACACAATTTCCCACCCAACGAACTCCAGCAAGGATGGGGTGGGAAATTCAAAGACCAAGATGTAATGCCTGGCGTTTATGTATGGCATGCGGAGTTACTACTACGCGATGGAAGTGTTATTGTGGAGAAGGGTGATGTGACGGTGATGCGGTAAACAATTAGGAATTGTCAATTACGAATTACGGGAACGGATATATCAATTACGAATTGTCAATTACGAATTTCGAAAAGCGAATATCAATTACGATTAACCATTAACCATTAACCATTAACCATTAACCATTAATCATTAACCATTAATCATTAACCATTAACCATTAATTGTGAAATCTTTTAATTTTTAAATGGAATCTGCTTTCCTTGCTCATCTTTAATTTCTAAATTCCAACCTGAATGTATGGCTAGTTGTTGGAGCATTTCTAGCATTTCATTCATTCGTTTGGAGGTGCGTTGAAGTAAATCGGAGGTTAAGGCCTTTTGAAGTATTTGCTCTTTGGCTTTTTCTTGAAGTTCAGTCATCTCATTGGGTGAGAAATAATTAAAAGTGCCCTGTTGAAGATCATAATAATCTAATTTATGATCAATGGCGAGTATTTGGGGTGTGAGATTAATTGTTAATTTAATGGTTTTGGTTTTTTCGTCGATAATCATTTTGCTGGTATCTGCATTAATCCCTGCAAGGACATTGGCTTGAATTCTTATGATGGCCGTTTTTCTAAATGGGCTCACATCAAACCAAGTATAATCCTTATGACTGTATAATTCATTGAATTGAGCTTCAATATTGACTATTTTAAATACATCTTTTATTCGCTCAAGCATTACCGAAGATGTAGTATTGGTATGATTGGTTTTCTTTTCATAACCGGATCCTACGTAGAATCCGATCCCAAAACAAACAAGACAAGCCATTAATATAGAAAGTAAACGCATGTTAAATCATTGGTAGTTGAAATATGAAATGATCATTTAGTATTAAATATTTTGGTTTTTGATTCAGGTTTTATTTGTGTTTTGAATTCAATGGAAATTTTAAATTTTCGTAACTCATTAATAAGGCTTTAACAGAGCCTACCGTTAATGGTGATTCTATGATGAGGGGAAGTTTGTTTTCATCATAACCAATATTGATTTTCATTTTAGCTCCATCTTTAAATACGCTTCCTGATATCACTTCCGCATTACATAATAGCGCACTGTATTTTCCGTTTTCTTTAACTGAACATTTGGGTTCTTCTTTAAGATAGCTCATGCCTAAATTATAAATTTCATTGTCGAGTATCATATTGAAATTTACAGTTTTATTTATTTTTAAAATGTCTAAATTGGTTTGGCGCAAGAAGTACATCGAAGAAACCAGATCATAAACATCTGTTGTCAGTGGTATTTCTTTGGTTGTAGTTTGTGACATGGATTTACCTATGGATGATATCATTTTATTGTTGGGATAATCGAAAACCACTTTTTCATAATGTACATAGGATCCTTGATGAATATCACGGATATAAAGTTTAGGCAATAGCGTTTTTTTGTCAATATAGGAATGGTATTTATCCCGAACCTTATAGAACCATTCGTAGGAAGAGTATGTTTTTCCAGTAACCTCAATATGGTAAACATCACCTTCATCTTTAACTTCAAAGGCTACTTCTCCGGCTGATAACCACACAAAATTCCAGTTGTAATACAATTTGTAAGTTATTTTTTCTCCACTATTAAATGGCGCTTCTTTAGCGTTAATATGTTCTTGATATAAGAAAATAAAAATGCAGAAATAGAATATTCTTTTATTAATTGACTTCATAATGTAGCTTATTTTATTTTTTGATACCATTCAACCTTATTAAAATTTGTTCGCGTTTTATCTTTTGATTCAATAAACAATATTACGATCCCAAAAATTGCAGGTAAACCAATATTTATCCAAAAAAGTGTCCATGATATTCCTAAAGCCAAATTTGAACTCATCCATAGATTGAGTACAAAAACTGCCAATCCGCCTCTAATCAATCCGTTTAAGGATACAGGGAGTATGATTAAACTTTGGATTAGATAAATCAGACTTACAGCTGAGATTATTTCAATCCAGTTGACATTGGCATGTATACTGATTAACAGGGCAAACTGAAAAACAAAAACACCATATCGTAATATCGAGTACACAGAAATAGATATGATGTCTTGAGTAGAAATAATGGTGGTATGAATATCCGGAAAATAAGATCCGACTAAGGTTTTAAACTTGGATTCTTTTTTGGATAAGAAATAAATGATCACCAATAAAGTAATAACACAAACGAATAATGTAAGATAAATAGATGTACTATCGTTTTGAAGTTGATTTGAATAGCATAAAGAATAGATGGGATACCCCATTAGAATTCCAAAACTCACATTCGTAATGGTTTGAATCAATGATCCCATCAAGCTCAATGGAACTAGACGTAAGGCATTAGTTTCGGTTTGTTGACCCAATCGGCCTAAATATTGGCCAAGACCAAGAGGTGTAAAGAAGGATAAGGCTACACCTTTTAGTACCGTCTTATAACTATCCACAAAACTTAAATCCAATTTCGCCCTTTTATAGATTTTTAGCGTTTCTAAACCCCAATTAATGGGCATTAAAACTAAAATTAAAACCAGGGTCCATCCATTCTGAGCATCATTAAAGTTTAGTTCTGAAAGATACTGGTACGCATTAGAACCCATCCAAAGCAGGCAAATAGCACTCGCTAGTGCCAACAATTTGAATTTTCTGTCCAGGATCCAATTTAACATATTACTTAAACTCTTTTTATTTTAAAAAGTAAATCCTTCTATCCAACATATGCCCTTATTGTTTTGTTAAAGTCTAATGAATTTACGCAAAGATCGAATACTTGGTATAGATCCGGGTACAAATATTTTGGGTTTCGGTATATTAGAATTTAACAACAACCAATCTAAAGTGCTGGATTGTAATGTAATACATCTTAATAGCCATGAGGATCACCAAACCAAACTGAAAGAAATCTTTTTACAAATTCAGGAAATCATAGAAACTTACCATACAGGAATAATGTCCATAGAGATGCCGTTTTATGGTAAAAATGCCCAATCCATGTTGAAATTGGGTCGGGCGCAAGGGGTAGCAATGGCTGCCGGGATGATCATGGGGGTAGAAATCCACGAATTTTCAGCAAAAAAGATTAAAAAAGCCGTTACAGGCAATGGGAATTCATCAAAAGAGCAAGTTGCTGATATGTTGATGCGAATTTTAAATTATAAAATAGATTCTAAATATCTGGATGCTTCTGACGCCTTGGGAGCAGCGTTTTGCTATACCTCACAGAATAAACTGCCCATAAAAGGGGCAAAAGGTGATCCTAAATCTTGGTCCGGATTCATGGCGGCTCATCCGGATCGGATCGTTAAACTTTAACATATAATTTGAACTATTTATGTTGATTTATTGAACGATGGGGTAATGGAAAGGGTTTTTATAGCGTTAAGTGTAGACGAATGATTTAATTTAGTTCAAATCAAATTAAACCCTTTATTTGCTGAGAGGTCTATTAAAAAAAACAAAAAAAATATTATGAAAAAATTAGTTGTATTTATCTTTTTCACTTTAGGAATCAGTTCTCTATTTGCCCAGGAAAAATATTTTTCAAAGACGGCAACGGTTAAGTTTCATTCTGATTCTAAAATGGAAAAAATTGAAGGAACCAATTCAAAATCATCAACAGTTATCGATGCTTCTTCCGGCAAATTAGAATTCGCAGTATTGGTTAATGCATTCCAATTTGATAAGTCATTAATGCAAGAACACTTTAATGAGAATTATATGGAGTCCACTAAATATCCAAAAGCTACGTTCAAAGGTTCTATAGAAAATAATGATGCTGTTAAATACAACACCAATGGGACCTATAAAATAAATGTAAAAGGAGATATGACAGTACATGGAGTTACCAAGCAAGTAACATTTCCTGCAGAATTAAAAATTGATGAAAAAGGAATTCACGCCATCTCTAAATTCTCAATACTTTGTTCAGATTACAATATCACTATACCTGCATTAGTTAAAGACAAACTTTCAAACAAAATTGACATCACCATAAATTCTGATTACCAGAAAATGAAGTAATTCTCTTACTTTCAATTTATAATCTATTAGATTTCACAGTAAACCTATTTTTTGATGACTCAAAAAATAGGTTTATTATTTTACAACCAAAAAACGCATTGTAAATCGTTCTATTTGATTTTTGAAATGCAGATAATAGGTTCCTGTTGAGAACGAAGTTAGATCAAAATTAATGTGGTTTAATTCTTTTGAGTTTGTTGAAATGACGGTTTGTCCAAGATTGTTTTTTATATCGAATCTTCCCACTAAATCATAGCCAGCCTTGGCTTCTATATTCAATATCTGATGGGTTGGATTGGGTGATATTTCAAAAGGGATGTCAATATTTGATGTTAACTCTTTTGTATTTACAAAAGGGCTCAGTTCATAGCTCAATACATCATTCATATACGTTTTTAATTCTCCAGTAACAAAATATACTTTGTTCCCTATAACAAATGAACCTGGAGCCCATCTGCCTTGTCCAGGATGCGAGGTGAGTTGTTTCCAATCATTGGTCAATGGATTGAATTCCCAGAATTCACCCTCACCTAAGTAATCATGATCTTCACCTTGGCCACTTAATATATAACCTTTATTTTGATAGCTAAATTGAGTTCCTGCAACGCGTCCCTGTGCCGGTAAGTCATTCATTTGTGTCCATGTATTGGACTTGGGATCAAATTCATATAGATCTTTAAAAATGCCTTCTCCATGGCCAAATCCTACATATGCTTTTTCGTTCACTTCAAAATAATAGGGATGGTGTCTTTTGACTCCGGGAAAACTATCCCTTTGTTGCCACTGATTAGTTTTAATATCATATTCCCACCAATCTTTCAAATTTCCTAATCTGGATGATCCAAGGCCAACAAATATTTTATCATCTGCTGCTAAAATGCAGGATGACCCCTTCCTTCACAAGGGCAACTGGCTAATTCCATCCAGGTTTCAGTGCTTGGATCAAAGCGCCAAAGATCTTTTAAATAGGCCGTCGTAGATATTCCAAACCCGGCATACCCGTACCCCTTATAATTAAAACCATAAGAATATCCACGAGGACCTCCAGGAAAACTATCCAGTTCAGTCCATTGATCAGTCAATGGATCATATTTATAAAAATCACTTTTCAAGCCATCTATCGTACTGCCGGCACCCATGAAACCATGACCATTTAATGCAAAAGTAAATGGATGATCTCTACCCAAAATCGAATTGGGGAGGTCATTTAACTTGGACCAAGATTGGGCATAAGATGATGATATAGTCACCAAGAAAAATAGGGTATAATATTTAAGCATATGATAAGCAATTAATTTAGCATTTAAGATTATGACAACTAATAAATATTCATGTTAATGGTTCATTATACCTATAACTTTAACTTTTAAGCTTAACTTAAAATGATGCGATCAAGCTACTAATGATTAGGGTGTCGAAAGTCAAAATTTTATGTTTCAAAGATCTTGTTTTAATGCGGATATTTTTTTTTCAATGCCAAGGAGTATTTCTAATTGTTTAGCTTGACTATCAAACAATATCTTAATTTGTTCTTCGAGCAGCAGATCAATTTTTTGATGTAGACTTCTAACTTCTAATTCTGCTTTTAGATTAATCAAGTAATCGTTTTCACTTCTTTTGCGATCTTTTTCTTCTTGTCTGTTTTGGCTCATCATAATTATGGGAGCCTGAAGAGCTGCGATGGTAGATAATATTAAATTCAAAAGGATAAATGGATAGGGATCAAATCGTTGGTTAATTATTGTTACGGAATTATAAATGATCCATACTAACAGGATAAATCCAAAAGTAATAATAAACTTCCAACTGCCACCAAATGTAGCTACTTTGTCAGAAATGGATTGGCCTCTGGTTAAAATTTCCTGAGGTTGATTCAGAAGATTATTGATAATCAAGCTTTCTTCGGCAATTGTTTTTTTTACAATTTCTTGTAATTTTTTAAGTTGAATTGCTTCTGCATCGAGAAGTAATTCTATGTCTTTATCCATAAGTATATATTTTAAATCTACTGATTAGGCAGCTAAGTTAATACAAAGTTTGGATAAAAAACGAGTAATGTTATAATTGAGTATGAATAAGGGATAATCCTTATTTGGTACTAGTTTATTTAAGATTAAGATAATCTGATATTATCATGTATGGTTATAAGTTGAAGAGTAATTTTAAATCCATTTTAGAAACATTTAGACAAAAACAAACTTAATTTTGAGATTTAGTTTTTGAATATAAATATTGTTTGATGAATAATTTTTCATTGGGATTATTTATTTTTGCCTGACTAAACATTTCAGGTAGAATACAATCCCATTGAGTTATTGAATATTCTGAAGGATGATGAAGAGCGTGGCATCCGGAACACTTTTCTATATAAAGCTTATATCCAGTTTTTAGATCTTGAATTTTAATGTTTGGATGATGATGTTGTACGTTCACTAAGTCAGTGTCAAGAGGTTGCCATTTTTGTAAGCTCGAACATGCTAGAATGCATAATAATGCGGAAAGTAATATGCGATAATGTGAAGTTAATGGCATGGATAGTATTTATAAATTAACGCCAAACACTAAACGCACATTATGATTTTCTTTTCTATCTAATACTTTATTAAAAGGAGCATTTGCAGTCTTATGTAAGTTGCTCCACTGTGGCAAATAATTGATAATAGCAAACCATTTACCTTGTCTGAAATTCAACGTTGGTCCTCCAGAGACTAACGAATATTCCCAGATATTATCATTTGTAATGGCATTTTCATTTTGAATCTCAAAGCCTAATCCGAAAGTTGGTTTTATTAAATATTGATAGGCGACAATGAATTCAGTAGTCTGGCTACCTTGTTCACTTTCTATTTGATTATTTTTCCATTCAAATTCTTTTTCGTATTCATATACAGCATTGAATACATAAATATGTTTATCAAATATTTTGTCAAAAATGAGCTTGGCTTCTAATTCCAATTCATCGCCCCCTATTATTCCCCACTCACCATATAATGCAAACCCAACTTTATTAACTGTTGGATCAAAGAGCTTCCATTTCCATTCATTGCTGAATCCGAGTTCTGATTTCGTTATGGTCTCATCTTTTGATTCACTAAAGCGAACATGATTGTTATTTAGATATAAGGAAGTTTGAATATTATGACCTAATCCTGCTTCAAACTCTATTCTTTGATCTTGGGCGAAATAAAATTGATCTTTGCGATCAAATCTGGAAGTATGCCAGAATTCGAGGTCTATAGTACCTTTAGGAAGGACATTGGATGTGTAAGCTCTAGCGAAATATCGATCTTGAGCTACAGACATTAAACTTGTCAAGAGGAATGGGAAAAAGATAAGATTAATTTTCATATATAAATTATTTATTATTTCGCAAAGTTGATTATATTTAAGCATATGTTATTTGTGTTTTAAAGAAATTTTAATTAGTGAGGAAGAAAATTATGGTTTCAATTCACTTAATAAAATTGGATATTTCTGAAAAGTCGAGCTAAAGCGATATGTTTTACAGAATCCAACAAATTTTGTATGAAATTCACGTTGTTTAAGAAAATGATTTTTATAAGAAAAATATTTGAAGCAATATTATTTTTTTCAGTGACGTCGCCTATAGAGTTGACCATAAATTGATATTTAAACCATTTAATCATTTCACTTTAGCTTATGTCCTTAGTTCTTGATTTAAATACACTTCGTGTGTACAATTACCAATATATATTAAACTTAATTATCGGTTTCACGCGCAAAGCATATATCAAACCTCATTTTTTGGCTCATTTTTGAGATAAAGGCCTAAAGTGTAGAGGACAAATGATTCTTTAATGGATTCAGCATATTAAGGCGATAACTTCATTTCAATGACTACTGTGAGATCAGATGATATACTTGGTGTGGATCAAATAAATAGTAGTTTAGACTCAATAGCATCGTTTAATTTAGTCTTTTTATATCATTGAAGTGAAGTTAAAGCATTGATATTTAGGTGTTCAGTTTATTCAATCAATTGTGTCATATTATTTAATCAAATTTTTTTATTCTGGTAAATTCTGGGAATATTACATTGTCTTATTATATTGCGACCTAGATAAATAGGGAACTTTTCTGAAATCTATTTCCTTTTATGAAAGTAAAAATTAAAGATTTTGAAAACAATCAATAAAAAATCAGTTTTAGATGCTTGTAAAATAATGGTACAAGTTCGGATGGACAATGCCCAGGAAGCCATGAACAGTGCTCATGAGTCCACCTTGAATGAGGAAAAGAGCAGTGCAGGTGATAAATTTGAGACAGGCAGAGCCATGGGTCATCTCAATAGAGATATGTTTGCTAAACAATGGGAGCAAGCCAATAAAGATATGGAAATCCTTAATGGAATTCAAGCTTTTAAGCGTCATTCTGAAGTTGAGTTGGGAACACTCATTTATACTAAAGATAAGATATTTTTTATAGCTTTGGGATTAGGAAAGATCATGGTGGAAGGTCATGAAGTTTGGGTGATTTCTGAACAATCACCTTTGGCATTAGCCATGCTGAATAAAACACTTAAGGACTCTTTTGAGTTCAATGCCATTAAGTATAAAATAAACAATTTGGAATAAGGTAAATCTTAAAATGGATTATTGCATAAGATTTAAGTATATAAGATTAAAGCTTTGTAGAATTGCATTATAAGAGTCATGGCCAATCATGAATTATTCATTCGTACTTTATCAAGTGTCGTTACTAGATTAATTTCCTAATTGAATTGAAGTTGGATTGTCCATTACTTTTTTTATCTTGTTTGTTAATATTCTTAGTTTAATATGTACTAAATTAAATCCTAATAGCTTATTTTTAAACTTTTGGGATATGTAGTTCACTATTTTAGCTTATGAAACTTAAATTAATATATTTTTTGAAGCGAATGATCTTGTTTATATGGATTTGCTTCTCGAGTCAGGTCCTTATTTCCAAAGATCACATGCTTTTTGGAAATGTAAGTTTTATTCCTATTCAAGACAATCACAGTTTAAAGGTTAAAAAGACATTCGCAGTAGTCATTGGTATTTCAGATTATCAAGATCCTAAAATTCCAGATCTGCGTTATGCCCATCGCGATGCAGAAGCGTTTGCTCTTTTCTTAACATCCCCATCAGGAGGTTCATTGAATAAGGAACAATATAAGCTTTTAATAAATAATAGGGCCACAACAGCTCAGATAGGAGCCGCTTTAGATTGGCTTCTAGATGTTTGCACAGAAGGAGATCAAGCTATAATATATTTTGCTGGACACGGAGATGTGGAGACTAATTCGGCTACTCAATTAGGATATTTACTTGCATGGGATTCTCCGCCTTTACCATATATCTATGGTACTTTGCCGGTTTCATATCTTCAATCCATAGTTTCCAAACTTTCATTGCAAAACAAGAGTCGAGTTTTGCTTATTACAGATGCTTGTCATGCTGGTAAGCTAGCTGGAAATGAAGTCAATGGAACTCAATTAACCAATGCAAATCTTTCAAAACAATTTGCCAACGAAACAAAAATTCTATCATGTCAACCAGGTGAGGTTAGTATTGAAGGTGAACAATGGGGTGGAGGTAGAGGTGTGTTCTCATTTCATTTGGTTGAAGGACTGTACGGAATGGCAGATCAAGACCTGGATTTCAAAGTTACTTTATTTGAATTGGACCGTTTTTTGGAACAGAAAGTTTCGTCTGAAGTAGACCCATTAATACAAACACCATACGTTTCCGGAAATAAATGGGAGCAGTTTTCAACAGTATTTCCAGAAATATTGATTGCATTGCGAAAAAATAAAAATCAAAGTTTACCTGTATTTTCGTTAACAGATAGTCGAGGACTGGAAGAGGATGTGTTGGCGAATATTGATAATACTTTAAGGCGGAAGTATTATTCTTTTCAAAAAGCAATTGAGAAGAAGCAATTTTTTTTTAACCCAAATACAAATGAAAATTATGCTGATGTAATATTTGAAAAACTAATCGCTGAGCCGCAATTGAGTAGACTGGTTAACTCGATGCGTCGCACTTATGCAGCTGCTCTGCTCGACGATGCCCAACAATATATTAATACTTTCCTAAATGCTGATGTTAAGCAGCTAGACTGCATAGGTAAAAATATTAATTTTGAAATCATACCTAAAAATGTCGAACGAGCGGCGAAACTACTTGGTGATAAACATTATATGTATTCACATTTAATAGCTCGAAAATTATTTTTTGAAGCATTAATTATTGGTTATGGGCAAAACCCTAATGAAGAAGCAGCCAGAAAAGGTATTTCTTTAATTCAGCAATCTTTATTACTGGAACCTGAATCACCTTTAGCATGGCATGTAAAGAGTATTATCTATTTAAAGAATTTGAGAAAATTTGATTCGGCATACATTTGTGCTGAAGAAGCACGAAAACTTGCTCCTAATTGGGTGACGCCATTTGCAGATTTATCTTACACCGCGACTCAATTGAAAGAGTTCGAGTATGCCAAAAAGGCATTATTGGAAGCACAATCCATTGATTCGTTACACCCCTATGTCATTAATGGTTGGGCCTTTTGGTATAGTAATCAGGCTGGAAAACCGAATAAAGAAAAGGCATTAGCACTGTTTGAAGAATACAGGGATAAGGGAGGGCCAATGTACTCATGTTGGCATAATGATTACGGATTATTATTATTGGCCGTAAATCAATTTGAAGCATGTGAAATTGAATATCGAACCGCCATTCATTTAGACTCAACCAATAAAAGTGCATGGAACAATCTTGGGTCATTATACATGAAGTCAGCGCGTATTGATGAAGCTGAATCAATGTTTAAAAAATCATTATCCATAGATTCCACATTTCTAACCGCATTGGGGAATCTTGGAACTTTATACAGTACCTTCAACCAATTGGATAAGGCGATTAGTATTTATAAAAAATGTATTTCTATTGATTCCACAAGGTTTATTCATAGACTTAATTTAGGAACCGCTTACAGAAAGATGAAACTATATAGTCTTTCGGAACAAGAAATCAGAAATGTTATTGCGATGGATTCAACTTATAATTTTGCTTGGAACAATCTTGGTCTACTATACTATACGATGCAAAAATACGATGAGGCTGAGCAGATCTTAAATAAAACAATTGCAATGGATACTTTTTTCGCTAATCCATATCAAATCATGGGATTGGTATATTTTAAAACTAAGCGTCCTAAAGAAGCAATATTATTTTTAAACAAAGCATTAAAAATCAATCCCAAATATGCTCAAGCATATATAGGTCTAGCATACTTGTTGATAGAACAAAATGACACTGTTAAGGCAATCGAAAATATAGAAAAAGCAATTGATTCGGGAACTACTTTTGAGTATTTAGACAATGATGAAGAATTAAAGTCTTTAAAGGATCAAACGATTTGGAAGGAAATGATGGCAAAACATTTTCCAGGAAAAATTAAAGATTAAAAAAGGGATTATGTATATATTTAATGCAATTGAAAGGATTCAACTTTCTGAGATTTAAATAGGAATTATATCAGTTTGGAAAACAATAACTTAGTTATTATTTTTTATCAAGTAAACTAGATGTAAGTATAGAGCATTTATTGCTTTTAAACAGATATTAGGATCAAGAATTTAATTTGACTTTATTTCTAATCTTACCATCGTATAAATAAATTTCATATTGTATATATGAGTTTACAAGCAAGTTGGTATGATTAACAATAGGGAAATAAATTATTTGTCGAAACGGTACAACTTTGAGTTCTAAATAGTTTTAATAATTAATTTTAGCTTGAATTATACTATTTTTGCTCAAATGTCTTTCGTAGGATATGATTAGCTCTAAATCTAAAACCAGCCATTTGGATGGCAATGCGATCATTGCTCAGCTGATTAAGGGCGAAATGTCGATATTAGACAAGGTTTATGATCATTACAAGCCTGAATATTTAAAATGGGCGGAGAAGAAGTATCCAGGACTTAACCCAGAGGATTTTTTAGATAGTTGGCATGATGCCATTATTGCATTTTATGAGCAAGTAGCCGCAAATAAATTAAAATCCATACAATATGAATTAAAGACTTATTTATTTACAATTGGTTATCGGATTTTGATAAGAAAACATAAGAAAATGCAGGAAATCATTGACGATGAATATATCGATACACAAATGAGCATTGAGTCTATGGAATATTTCACGGCTACAGAAGATTTATCAGAAGAAAGAAAGGATTTACTTTTAAATGCAATCAACGAATTGCCACCCCAAAGTAAACAGGTTTTGATGTTAAGATTTATTGAGGGAAAATCACTAAAGGATATATCTCAAATTTTGAATTACGGTTCTTTAAATGTGCTTAGTGCTACAATTTCGAGAAGCTTGAAACGATTAAAGGAAAATATTAAAATGAACCTAGAATTATAGTTGGATGGATGAGCAAGAGCTAATATGGATAGAGCGCTATTTAGCGGGGGAATTGTCTGAACAGGAAATTGCGAAGTTCCATAAAAGGATGATGGAAGATCCTGCCTTTAATTCAGAAGTTGAACTTTCTAAATTGGCATTAAGCTCACTTCGATTGGCAAAAAGGGCAGAGTTAAAGGCGCATTTTAGTCACAGAGATAAAATAAAAGTGGGAAGTTCCAGTAAGTATTTTATTGGAGTAATTGCTGTTTTGTTAATTGTTTCTGTTTTATGGTTTATGAGTTACAAAAAATCTAATCCCGAGACCATTCAATACATGGACTCAAAAATAGATACTGCATTAATGAATACAGATAAACCGATCATAAATGATACGATGAGCATTCCTAAGCATCCTTATCCGATAGCTAAAAAAGAAATAGTACCTAATAATAAGGAGAATGAAATAGCCAAAACACCTGAAAGTGCTGGAGAGCTTTATGCAATGCATTATACGCCATTTAAAGATGAATCACTCCATATCGGTTTACGCGGACAAAATGAAATGACATCTTATACTCAATTTATACAATATTATTTAGCAAGCAATTATCAAGCGACCCTTTCTGCGTTTGACTCTCTGGGCGTATCATTACAGAAGAGTGATAATGTGTTATTTATTAAGGCTAATGCTTTAATGGCTCTTAATGAAATTGATGAAGCCCAATCTCTTTTTTCTAACATCATTAACAGAAATAAATCGAGGTATATTAATGCTTCGAAATGGTACCTAGCCATGTGTTATTTGAAGGAGAATAAGCTTAAAGAAGCAAAAAAAGTATTTGGTGAGGTAGAATCAAAGAACACACAACAGATATTGAATCAACTCGCGCACATTTTAAATGGAAAGAAATAATAAGAGTTGACTTAATCGATAAGCACTAAGGTTATTTTTTTTCTGATTAGGCAACTTTTCCTTATTGAGATATTTTGGATCAAAATGTAAATTACAAAACTTCATTAACTCATTTAAATGGAGTCAATTCATAAGCCAAATTTTTTGATTTGGGTTTCAAAATCTAAATTCTATGGCAATATCTGCTATCATACACACCGTTTAATTTAAATAGCGGCAAGAAAAAATTAATAATATATATATTTATTGCCCCTAAGAAATCCTAGTGCAATATCGGGGAATATATATAAATATACCACCATGTATTTTTTTAAATCCTCATCTTTAATACCAAGGACTCTTTTGTCTGTTTTAGCCCGGACTAACTAACAAATGAATAGACTACAAAAGAAAATCCGAAAATATTACTTGGTTCATGTTAAGAATTTGAGCTTGAGAATTACTAATTATAGAATCAAGACAAATAGGAACAAATTTCGATGCGGTACTAAAGATTTGTAATGAACAAGTAGGTGCTTAATTAGTGACCTTGAAAGCCTTTAAAAGACATTTTTTTATTACATCTATCGACGAAGCGTATTTTAAATTTAGTATGGATCCAACAGCAGGCATACAGGACTAAGGTACTTGTATGAGTATCTTACTATTGGACCATTGTGATATAAAAAACAAAAATTTATTAAATTCAAATATTTAAATCTTGTTATTATGAAATACTTTTATTCAATTTTTTTATTACTTATTCTCAATGTAATAAGTGCCCAAAATCTAGAGCGTAATAATCAATTATCTAACCACATTAAGGAGTACTATTTTACACGTCCAAGTTTGGATCTATTTTCTAAAATTGGAGAAAAAGTACAGCAAACAGAAATTAATTATTTTTCCAATTTGGATCCGGAACTTGAAAAAATATTTAATGGCATCATAGATTCTACTTTCCGTGAGTATCAACCTATTGGTATAAGCGCAGAAGTAAGATTAGGGGAAGATAAATATTGGAAAGCTAGTATGGGAATTTCACATGGTCAAACTAAAATAAATCCTGATGATATTATGGGTATCGCCTCCATGACAAAGTTATTTACGGCTGCAGCGATATTGAAATTTGCCGAAGAAGGCAAATTGAAATTGACCGACAGTATCAAAAAGTATTTGCCAAATCAGAAAAATGTTAATTTAAATGCCACAGTGTATCAATTATTAAATATGACTGCTGGACATGAGACCACTAATAATCCTAATTTTTGGAATATTATCCTGCGTGATTCCAATAGAATTTGGACATCACAACAGATTTTAGATACCTTCAATTTACGTAAACCTTTGTATTCACCAGGAGCTAAATTTTACTATTCAAATACAAATTACATCATACTCGCTATTATTCTTGAAAAAGTATCAGGTAAATTCTATCATGAAGTCATAGAGGAAAAAATATTACAAGTGCACAATTTAAATCATACTTTTTTATTTCCTCAAGAAAAAGACATTTTACCGGTTCATTATTGGTCTTATTATGACCTTACCTCTGGACCATTTGTTGATTTTGCGGATCCTGCAGATGATCCATTTTATCACAAACCTTTCTTTTCAGCTTACTGGAGTAGTGGAGCTTATTTTTCCAATTTGGATGACATGTCAAGGTGGTTGCGAATTCTGGATAAGAATTTTTTATCAACTGAATTTAAGGCCAAACAAAAGGAAATCGTTTTTCCTTTCGGTACTCAGGATTTTGGATATGGATTGGGATTGAGTTATGAAAAAGTATTAGGGCATGATTTTTATGGACATGATGGAAATTTATTTTATAATGCAAGCGGTGCCTATTGTCCGGACTGGGATGCAAGTTTTGTTGTATTGAATAATGATGGACGTGAAACGTGGATTAATGATCCATTATTTTATTATTCCTTGGTATTAAAATATCGTTTGATCAATGCCTATAAATTATGGTTAGACATTGGCACCGGGACTCATTATTCACTGAAGAACTCAGATTTAAAATTGTCTCCAAACCCTTGTAAAGACTTTATACAAATCGATATTCCTTCGGCTGACTATTTAAATACTAATATGAGCATTTTGAATGCATTGGGAAATCGATTAAGTACTTTTCAAATTAATGAGGAAAAACAAAAAATATCAATTCATCATCTTCAGCCAGGTTTGTATTATCTGGAAACAACTAAAAGAGCTGGAACTATTGGTTTGCAAAAATTTATTGTATTAGAATAGAATATTGTTTTAAGACCTTAGGATTTTAATCCAATTCAATCATCAATTTACTATTTATTAATATGCGAAGATGTACACTTTTCTTTATTTGGACTTTCTTTTGTTTGTCTGATGGTTTTTGTCAATCTGTAGTAGATCAAAACATTTTAAGTTTAATTCACAATCATTGGCCCGGAGAAGTATTTTTAGATGGATCAAATGTAAAAATTAGTCGGACTGTTTCAAAAATAGGAGAAATCCAACATTATTATATTCAACAACAATGGAATGATATTGAAATAATGTCAGCCATCAATTCAGTACATTTACAAGCAAATAACAAGTATTATAGCCCTAATCGATTTTTTCCTATTTCTGTGTTACAAGGAATTCCTACAATTGCCAGAATAGAGCACGAGCAGTCTGTTCAAATTGCTTTAGCTGAAATATTTTCTGATTTTTCAATTCAAAAGAATGTAGGTTATGAAGCCATTGTACATAGTGAATTATTAAAGAAAGAAGCAAAAGTTAAATTGAATTATATAACTGATTCCACCGGTAAGTTATTTCTCTGTTACAATTGGCAATTGGAACCGAAAGAATCATCTGACATTTGGGAAATATTTATAGACATTAACTCTGGATCAATAATTCAAAAAATAAATCGAAAACTTAGTTGTTCATTTAGTCCGCTCGATGCGCAAAAGAGCTGTGTGGATTGGGATCAAAATAAGCAATATACAAGTTTTAATCCTTGGTCTACAAATCAAAGTAGTTCATTGATTGAGGCCCAATATCATGTGTATGCATTACCCATTGAAAATCCGAATCATGGCCAAAGGACTATGGAGACGGATGGCCAGGATACTATTGCATCTCCTTTGGGTTGGCAAAGCATTGAAACAGGTATGCAAATTGATATAACCAAGGGAAATAATGTCCATGCTTATTTTGATAGCTTATTAGCAGACCTATCTATTGGTAACGAACCTAGTGGAGGAGATAAACTAGTATTTGATTTTCCACTATCTCCAAACCAAACTACGCACCCTAAATTAAATCCTAATCCAGGTACTGTAAATGCATTTTATACAGCTAATAGAATACACGATATCTTATACCATTATGGATTTGATGAGCAAGCTGGAAATTATCAGTTTAATAATTTTGATAAAGGTGGATTCGGAAATGATCATACGATTATTGAGTGTCCGGATTTATTTGCAATTGATAATGCCAATGCTTGGACTGGTGTCGATGGAGATAACTTGAGAATTCAGATGTTCCCTTGGACTCGATACTACAGTTATGATTTAAAAATTTTGGATGAACATGGTGCATGGAAAGCTATGGATATACTTAGATTTAAATTCGGACTTGCACCGTCATCAAAGAAGCAACAGTTTATCCTACAAGATTACGCAAAACTATTTCCAGAGGATCCTTATGCTTGTAATCCAATTCCAATATCTCTCAATAATACCATTGTGCTGATAAAGCGAGGAGCTTGCAAACTCTTAGAGAAAATTTTAAACGTCCAGCGTGCAGGAGCGGCAGCTGTTATTATTGTTAATTTTAATGATGAACTATTTAGTATTCCAGAATTAGGTGAAAGTAATAAGGTGAATATTATGTGTTTTTCTTGCAGACTCAGTGTATATGAACAATTAAAAATTTACCTTGAGAAACAGAATTTAATTTTATTGGATGAAGAAGAAGATCGTAGTAAAAAATTAATTTTTGATTCTGGCTTTGATAATGGAATTATTGCACATGAATACATGCATGGTGTTTCTAATCGATTAACTGGAGGACCTAATAGTGTAAGTTGTTTAATAAGAGGAGAACAAATGGGTGAAGGGTGGAGTGATTTTTTAGGAGGATTATTGACTTTTAAAAATGAAGCTGAAATATTTGGACTACATTCTATAGGAACTATGGATGCTCCGAATCATGATGTATATTCAGGAATAAGACGTGCCCCTTATTCTATTGATAAAAAGTATAATGATTTTGACTATAATGATATCGATGGAAGATATGAAGTGGGCGAGGTGTGGGCATTATGTTTGTTTGATTTGCTTGGAAGTATGGTAACAAAATATGGATTTGATCCTAATTGGTCCAATCAAAAGAGTGGAAATGCCAAAACACTTCAATTAGTCATGGAAGGTATGAAATTGCAAGCTTGCCAACCTGGAATAGTTGATGGTAGAAATGCCATTTTATTAGCAGACACGTTAATCAATAATTCAGAAAATGCTTGTCAGATTTGGGAATCTTTCGCAAGAAGAGGGGTCGGTTATTTTGCGTCACAAGGATCTTCATTAGAATTATCTGATGAATCGATTAATTTTGAATCATGTCCACAATGTAGTCATCAAATATCTATTGTTAAGAATGCGCCAGATTTTATATTTGCCGGAGACACTATTAGAATTAATATTGGCATATATAATAATACAAAAGATCAGATTAATGAAATAACAATTGCTGATAGTATACCTTCTAATTGTACTGTTGTTCATGGTTCATCCAATTATCCATTCACTAGTATTTCCAAAGAAGCGATTGATTTCCAATTTCCAGGATTAGCATCTGGTGACTCGATTCAAATCAATTATTTATTATACAGTGATCCAATGCTTCAAAGTAAATTCTATTGGATGGATAGTCTTTCAGATGTTGTAACATTGGATCAATGGGAGACTCAACTTATTCAAGGGGTGGCAGAGTGGCAATATGAAGAAAATGTAATAGATCATTCAAATAGTTGGGTGTATGAATTAAATCAAATTGGAATTCCATCTGAGGCCATTCTAAGTTTAAAAAACACCATTCATATAGAAAGTGGGAAGGAATTGTTTGTTTTCTTTCACCATTATAATTTAAAATATAAACACCATGGTGCTATTGTAGAAGTATCAACGGACCATGGACAGACCTGGAATTATGTTCCCGCTCATGATATTATGTATTCCACTTATAAGGGAAAACTTAACCCTACGGTAAATGGCAAAGAAAATTTTTATTGTTATAATAACATTTCCACTCCTGAATTGGAGATGGGAATCATGAATTTAGAATCATTTATTGGGAAGGATGTAAAAATTCGATTTCATCTCGTGTTAGATCAATATTCACTACCCATTTCTTCAAATTTTAATGGTTGGATATTGGATAATGTTGGATTTATAAGAGATCCCTATTTTTATCAAAGCGGATTAAATACCAAAATTTCCGGGAAAAGTTTGAGTTCAGTTCAAATGAGAGAAAAGGGTATTTTGGTAATCCCAAACACCTTGCCACCAACTCATACATTCAATAATAGAGATAATAAACAGACGATAGTCATTTTTCCGAATCCGGTACAATCGAAATTTAAATTGGTTTCAAATAGTGAACTTCCCAAAAATTCAACATATGATATTTATAATTTAATGGGACATAAGGTAATTTCAAATTTTGATCAACCCATTAAAAATGGGGAAGATATTGATATAACTGCATTATCTTCTGGATTATATATTCTGAAAGTGTATACTCCATTTTATCGAATAGCTGAAATTTCATTTATAAAAATTTAAAATACAAATTATGCGTAGTTACTTTTTATTAAATAAGATATGTTGTTTATTTCTATTTATAAGTTTAGGAATATTCAAGCTCCAAGGTCAGTTGGTTAAGCCTAATGATAGACATTATTTTAATGACGAGGCTTATGAAAATCTTAAGAGAGCATTAAGCCTCTCTGCTGTTGTTCAAAACAAAGAGGTAATCGTGGGAGCAACATTTGAAGAATATCAGAATTATGGATGTAATTTGCATCAACTGCAAATGAATTCAAAAGGAAAAATCAATGTATTGTATACTTTGCGTTTAAGTGCTTCAACAGATCAATTTGGAATTGGATATAATTTCTTTAATGGAAGCCAATGGGGAAAAATTCCAACAAATTATTTGTATCCAATACATGTATTTCATCCAACCATTAATGAGTTTGAAGATGGCTCGCAAGTCGTAATTGGCAATCCATTAGATGGAACACCATTAAAGATACTAAGTCGAAAATCAATTTCAGATACGTTTATTTTAAAAAACATTCCTAATTCAGATATTTTAGCCTACCATCAGGCTATAGTTGGGGGATCTAATAATCAAACACTTCATCTTGTTGGTACTAGTTTATTACCCTTTAAAGGTATAGGATTTGCACCATTTTATTTCAGATCACAAAACAAAGGAAAGAGTTGGGATAAAACGAGGATGTTACTTCCTGGTTTAGATTCGAATGATGTGAAAGAATTTTATGCTTATTCTACATATACTCAAATTGCCTCAAAAGGCAATCGTGTCGCTATCGGATTGTTTAATTACTTTAATGATATATTAGTATATATTTCCGAAGACAATGGAAACACTTGGGAGAAAAGAATCATAAATAAATTTCCCAAAAAGAGATATATTTATGATCAAGGAATTGATAGTACTTTGCTTCCTAGGATTCCAGGGTTCGATCCAGGATATATATTTACTAGTGGAGGTCAAGGTACTTTATTGTTTGATAATAATCAGAAATTACATCTTGTATTTGACGGGATTTACTATAGGGATGCTATTGCAAATGATAATAGAAGTGAAATTCCATATTGTTCAACAGGTTTATATTATTGGAATGAATCAATGAAAGCAGAAACAAGTATTCGCATTACAGGAATTCCAGACATGAATAAGAATCAGAATATCGATGTGGATTGTATAGGTGAACCTTTTGGCGGATATTATCCTGTCAATTCAATTGCTAATTGGCCAAGTATAGCATTTGATAAAAATAATATAATGTATATATGCTATTCTTCTTTGAGAGAAGGTACAGATTATATCAGTGATGTAAATCAACTACAATACCGACATGTGTTTATTCAGTATTCAATGAATGAAGGTAAGAATTGGTCTGAGCCTTACGATGTCATTAATAAAGACCTCATCAACCTCCCCAATTTGACAAATAAAATTGAAGCGACATATCCGCAGTTGAATCCTTCAATAGATTCTACAGTATCCATTTTATACTTAAGAGATTTTTTGCCTGGTTCTGCTGGTAATAATAATCATGGATCTGCACAAAGTAATGTGATGTTTATGAGCTTTGATAAAAATATACTTTTTAATGTTACACATACGGCTGATATAAAAATTCCAGATATCGTTTCTATTGTACCAAATCCTGCTAAGACTTATATTGATATTCACCTAAATGATAAGAAACAATGCATTCAATCCATTAGCTGCTTCTCCAATGATGGCGTGGAGGTTTATAGAAATAAAATTTCACAAAAAAAATGGGAAAGCCAACAAATTGATATATCCATGTTTAGTCCTGGTATTTATTATTTGCAATTTCAGTTTGCCGATCATATGGAATATCAGAAATTTGTTAAAATATAAGTTGTAGTTAAAGTTCTAGAAATGATATTGGTTTATATTAATTATTTGTAAGAAATTCAAATCAAGTCTAATATCAAAATAGTTCTTATTTTTCCTATAGTTACCCTTTTAGTATCGCTACCAACAGCAAAAGCAGTAACTCAAATTGGTCTGAGTCAGGATTTATTGAATGTTAGAATTTTCTGAATTTGGTTTAGGATGATATTTTGGATTGAACATTAATTTGTATTTCAAAATCTGACTTCCGAGGTTGATAAGCATTCCTTTCTGGAAATTAAATGTAACCTTAGAATTTATGTCTTAAAATCCTCAATAGATCATTGAGATAACATCAATATATAAATTTCTTGACCAATGAATTGGACACAGAATTTATTGTGATAAAATAGATTTCTTTACCAGATTTGCAAATATTTTTAATATCAATATTTACAGTTTCAGGAATGTGATCAAAATGTTCATTATATAAAATAGTTCCAACCGGGTTGATGATTTGGATGGTGCCGGAACCCAAACTGAATCCAACATTTTTTAGAGAAAGTATGTTTGCATTTATTTGAAGTTGAAGTATATTATTTTTTTGATTTATGGTCTTTGTGGTTATACAAGGAATATACTGACAGAAATAGTCCACCATTTTTTGATAAACAACCTCAGCATTAAGATCTTGATTTAATTCGTGAGTATGGTTTCGAGAATTAGAGATGGAATCTAAATAAACAGCATGTCTTCCATGATGCGCAATATCACCATTTGGGGGAGTTGGATCTAATTCATTGTTGTTGTGATAAAAAGTTGGTGGATCTTGTGCATCAATATATTTGGGAATATCTACAAAATCTCTCAAAGCAATAATTTCAGGACTGAAATATTCAGATCTATTGGATATTTTATACAAAGCGTAATCATCTTTAAAGTTGTACAATTCCATCCAGTTGCTGTCAGATTTTGTTATGGAATACCATTGCGTTAAATCCAAAGTGGCGGGCGAGGTCATGTGTCCTACCACTTTAATATGCGTATTATAATGGAATATGCTATCCTTTAATGAACGATCTCCAAGCTTAGGATTGAAAGCCAACCATATGGCTAAACATCCACCTGCTGAAGAACCATAAACTCCAATGTTAGCGGTATCGATTTTTAATTCTTGATGATGGTGTTTTAAATATTGAATTAACCGTTCTGCATCTTGAAAAATACTATCAATTCGCGTTGTCTTAGAGAATCTATAATTAGATGAGATATATGAAACCTGTTTTGATAAAAAGAAATTTTTAACCCATTCATGCCTTTCGTTTAATTCTTTGTCTCCTGATATGAAAGCCCCTCCATGAAAATAAATGACTACAGGTTTTGAATGCAATGCATCCGCCTGCCAATAATCAAATTTTTGCGAACTATCTGGTCCATAGGAGATATTTTTAATAAAGGTCCCTTGTCCATTTACTCTAAACAATAAAAATAGCAGAAGAAAGAAGATTTGAATGATTTTCATAATTTGAGAAATAAAGTAAAAGTAATTAAAAAATACATTTTTTTTATTTTAAACAAATACATTGAGTGTATAAAAAATTTCACTAAATTTTGTGTTCTGGTTTTTTAGGTTCTTGCTTATATCTTTATTTTGTTGGCTAAAGCCAAGTTACCAAACACCATAAACATCGCCACTACAATGATCCATTTGAGCACCTGTTACTGAGGCTAAAACATTATTTTTATTTTGAATTCTTAAGTAAGCTAGAAATGCAAATATGATGGCTTCTTTAAAATTTATTTGGGTAGCATCAGGAATTACAATTTGGACTTGAGGTGGTAATTTTTTTTGAAGCGTTTCTATTAAAAATCGATTATATGCGCCACCTCCAGTAATGAATAATTTTTGAGGTTCTTCATTACTAAGATTTTTAATTATGGCGGCTATTTGGTCAGAGATATGTTCTACAGAGGTTCGTAAAGCATCCCGTACATTGGTCGTGCTTTTTAAATCATCATCAAAATGTTTGTGATACCATTCTCTGCCTAGACTTTTAGGAAATGGAGCTGAATAAAAGGGTATGGAATTCCATTTTTCAAGTAACGTTAGAATTACATTCCCCGACTTGGCCAAATTTCCATCTGTATCATATGGTTTATTCAGTAATCCTGATAGGGTATTGAGCAACATATTACATGGGCCAATATCACAAGCCAGTCTATTATTTTCATGCTTCCAACTCAAATTCGCAAAACCACCTAAATTCAGACAAAAGTCAAATTCTGAATAGATGAGTTCATCTCCTATGGGAACCAAGGGCGCACCCTGGCCACCTAATTTAACATCCTGAGCTCTGAAATTACAAACGGTAGGGATTCCAGATTCATCACGAATGGTTTTTCCATCTCCAATTTGCAAAGTATAAGCTTCTTGAGGTCGATGGAATATGGTATGGCCATGTGAACCGATCAAATGTATCGGGTAAGGGCATTTTTTCTTAAATATTAATATTTGTTCACTTAAGTAATGTCCATATTCAATGTTTAATTCCTCAAGTTTCTGTGGCTCTAAATAAAATCCCCCATTTAATTTTTGTAACCATTTGGAGTCATATGGTACCGTCTCAGTATATAAAACTTCAACTTGATATTTATCATCAGTTGAATGGGGTATAAATTTACATAAAGCCATATCAAGCCCATCTAATGAGGTACCTGACATCATGCCTAATACATGTAATTGTTCGAATTCCATAAGCGGCTAAATATAGCCATTTGGGGTGATTTGAGGATATAAAATGCATAACGATTGTCCAAACAATAGTAACCAGAGTTGCAAAAAAGGCTAAGACTCAAGCATTAAACAGATAAATTAACAAATATTTACGCAAAAAATAAGCAAACATTGGGTACTAATTGCATCTTTATTTGGAAATTTGCATTCTAATTAAAACAAAATAAATATGAAAATCAATTTATTATCTAGTTTACTTTTTATTTCGGCATCCTTGTTTTTAGCTTCATGTGGAGGTTCTAAGAAAGCTGCCAGCGCTCCTGCTTCTACTGAGATCAGTGATATCGATACTAAAGTAGCAGCTATTGTTGCTAATAGTTCTATAACTGAAAAATTTGCAGATCTTAAAGGTGCAGAAAAAGGGAAGGTGTCCATTTTTACAAATGAGACTGGCGAAATTGTAAAAGTTTCTAAAAAAGTGACTACCAGCACAAGTGAGAAATTATCTGAATTCTTTTATGATGGATCCAATTTAATTCACAGCAGCCATTTCGAAAGAAATACGGCTAAAGAAAAAGGAAAAATCGTGTTCACTTCAACCAAACATTATTTTGGCAATTCAAAAGTGTTAAGTGCAGTTCAGAAATCAGTTACCTTAAAACCTGCTGATGAAGCTAATCTCGAAATGAAAATGAATAAAGCTAAATTCAAGGCATATCCTGCAAGCAGCAATCTTATGCGTGATGAAATGGCAATCATTAAAAAAATCAAACAGCTCATTAAATAATTATATTTAATAATTAAAAAAAATATACATCATGAAAAAATTACTTTATTTTTTATCTTTTATTTCTCTATCATTATTTACTAATTCTTGTACAGATGATCCTGTAGATCCTGTTGTGGGAGACAACGCGCCCGTTTTAATTTTTACATTGAATCCTGGAACTGGATTTATTGATGGAGACAAAACAGTGGAAGCCGGATCAACGATCAAATTAAAATTAGATGGAACTGATTCAGATAAAGATCTTACTTCTTTACATATTGAATCAAAAAATGGTTCTGATACGGCTACACATGTTCCTTCTTCAGTGATACTTGTTAACGGAGCTCCTGCTAATGGAAATCCAATTTCTATTCCTAGCGCAGATGGCGAAAATTTAAGATACAGTATTGAATTTCCAACTGCTGATGTTGCAGATACCATCACTTATACTTTTTCATTAGAAGATTCTAAGGGATACTCTGATTTTGTTTCTTTCACGATTATTACTACGGGTACTAAAGCTTTTGAATTAACCGGAAAGAAACTATCTAATGCGTCTGGTCCTGCTGGAATGGGTGGTATTGATTTACATACTGGAAACGAAGTAGGTTCTTCAGATCCTACTGCAGAGTTAGTAGATCTAGGTGTAATTAATCCGGTTTCTGATGGTACTTGGAAACAACAATTCAAAGCAGCAACTGTAGAAACTATTATTCGTAAGCCTTTAGCTGGTTTTGATTACAGTTCTGTTTTTAATGCAGATGCTATTAAATCAGCATATGATGCAGGAACCAATATTTCTAATCCAAATATTGTAGGCAATAAAGATGATGTTTATTTAATTAAAAGCGGCATTTTTTATTGGGCAGTAAAAATTACTAAAGTAGTAGTTACACCACCTCTAGGTATGGGTGGAGATAATTTAGATTATTTTGAATTATCAATTAAGAGATAATTAGAATTTAAATATAAAATAAAAAAAACCGATTGGATTTATTCAGTCGGTTTTTTTTATTTAGTTCATTTTTTTATTCTGCATTATCTCCAGCCTTCATCTTCTCCATATTCTCGGCTACACGCAAGGCTTCAATGATATCATCTATGTTGCCATTCATGATATCTGTTAAATTATACATGGTTAGATTAATACGGTGGTCTGTCATCCGATTCTGAGGGAAATTGTAAGTCCTAATTTTATCTGATCGATCTCCGGAACCAACCAATGATCTGCGTTCTGCAGCAACAGTAGTTTCGTATTTTTCAATTTGGCTGTCTCTGATTTTTTGAATCAAGCGTCCCATTGCAATTTCGCGGTTTTTATGTTGACTTCTGCTGTCTGTACTTTCAGCTACGGTTCCGGTAGGTAAGTGGGTAAACCGCACTCCGGATTCTGTTTTATTGACATGCTGACCACCCGCACCACTTGATCTGAAGGTATCAACTCTGAGTTCGGCTTTATTGATATTAACATCTTCTAATTCTAATTTGGGCATGACGACTACTGTGGCAGCAGAGGTGTGTATCCTACCCGAAGCTTCTGTATCCGGAACTCTTTGGACTCTATGTGCACCAGATTCGAATTTTAATTTACCATAAACATCGACTCCTGTTACGTCAATAACTACTTTATTGAATCCACCAACAGACCCTTCATTTTCTGTAACCACTTCATGGGTCCAGCCCTGAGTGTCAAAATATCGGGTATACATTCTAAATAAATCTCCGGCAAATAAACTTGCTTCATTACCTCCGGTACCGGAACGAATTTCAAAAATAACATCTTTGCTATCATCAGGATCTTTAGGAACGAGTAATAAGCGCAATTCATCATTCAAAGTAACCAACCGTGCTTCTGATTCATCCAGTTCGATTTGAGCCAATTCTATCATTTCCGGATCATTGGAAGAGAGCATTTCTTTAGCTCCTTCAATCGTGTTAAGGGTGCGTTTATATTCCAGGTAATACTTGATGATTTGTTCAAGATCCTTGTATTCCTTACTTATTTTCTTGTATTCGCCAATATCTGACATGATAGCAGGATCTGACATGCGTTCCTCAAGATATTGATAACGTTCGTGTACGGCCTCTAACTTCTGTATAATATTCATACCTATTAATAACTACCCGATCTACCAAAATGGGTTAAAACCGCAAAGGTACGTTCTTTGATGATATATTAAATTCAAAACTTGTACCTTTGGATCGAGATGTCATTATTGGAGATTTTTAAGCTTGCATTTCAGACTGTTAGGCATAATATGCTTAGATCGGTGCTGACATTGCTCATCATTGCTATAGGCATTATGGCTTTGGTGGGAATACTTACCTCAATTGATGGCATCATTTACTCCATGAGCAGTAATTTCAGTTATCTGGGAGCCAATTCTTTCAGTATTGACCGTAAAAATGAGAATTTTAGGCGTCATGATCGTGGGAAACAAGCTAAAACTGCCTTGCCCGTTACTTTTGCTCAAGCTACTGAATTCAAGGATCGATTTTCATCAAAAGCCCTGGTTTCGATATCTTTTGGTGCATCAGGAAATGCAGTGATTAAGTATTTGAATAATAAAACCAATCCAACGATCAGGGTTAGGGGCGTCGACGATATTTATTTTCAAGTGACCGGAAATGAAATAGCTTATGGACGGAATTTTTCTAATCATGAACAACAATACGGCATAAATAAAATAATTGTAGGGAACGATATTGTCAAAACCTTATTTGATGATCAACCCTTAAAGGCCTTAAATCAAACCATAACAGTCAACGATCAGAAATATCAAATCGTTGGTGTCCTAAAATCTAAAGGTTCAAGTATGAATGAGGGCGCCGATCAAAGAGTATTAATCCCACTAGCAAAATCTAAATTAGAATATGCTACCAGTGAATCTGATTTTGATATTACAGTAGGTATTGGTGTGGCTTCACAGTTGGATTTAATCATATCTCAAGCTATTGGAGAAATGCGTATAGTTAGGTCTTTAAAATCATTTGAAGAAAATGATTTTGAAGTGAATAAAAGTGATGGCATTATTACTTTTTTAAAAGACAATACTGTTAAACTAAGAACGGCAACCATAGCTATTGGACTCATGACATTACTAGGTGCCGCCATCGGGTTGATGAATATTATGCTCGTTTCTGTAACTGAAAGAACCAAGGAAATTGGCATATCTAAAGCATTGGGAGCGACTAAAAAAATGATTTTAACTCAGTTCCTTATGGAGGCCATTATCATTTGTCAATGTGGTGGCATACTGGGTATTTTAGTAGGGATCCCACTGGGGAATATTGTAACTATTATCATGGGTGGAAGCTTCCTTATTCCATGGGCTTGGATTACACTCGGATTAATTGTTTGTACGATTGTCGGAATTCTTTCAGGTCTATATCCCGCTCTAAAAGCAGCATCTTTAGATCCGATAGAAGCACTTAGATACGAATAATTTTAAGCTATCAGTTTTTTCGAAAAATATCTGACCAGTAATACGCCGCCTACAATAATACCGATAACCATTGGAAAAGGCATAAAGCTAATGGCATAAATATGGGTCCGTTCTAGTATCCACATCAACGTTAAGAGGGTTCCAATAATGATCATCAATCCACTTAATTTATCAAACCCGGGAACGAGATCTAAATCAACATTTTGCTTTATGATGGACAATGATACGATCATGGAAAGTATAGGTATGACTTGGATAAATAATTCAGTATCCAGAATACTTCTTCGCTCCCAAAAGAAAAAATAGATGTTCAATGTAACGGCAAAAATTCCCGGCAGACAAACCATATAGATCAATACAGCGTAGACATAATTCCAAGGACTTAAATGTCCTTCGTTTTTAGAAAAAATTCCGGCAACAAAGGCAATCAATGGAACTCCCAAAAAATACCAAAGCGTAGCCGATGGATTGCTTACTACATAATCAAAAAATTGTTGGAGCGTCATGACTATATATTATTGTTTTAACAAAATTCGAATGGGATCTTCTAGAAGTTCTTTGAGTTTTACCAAAAAAGTTACTGAAGTGCTACCATCAATGATACGATGGTCATAAGATAAAGCTAGGTACATCATGGGCCTAATCACAACTTCACCATTTAGAGCAATAGGACGATCTTTAATGGCATGCATTCCAAGAATTGCGGATTGCGGAATATTAATAATGGGAGTACTCAACAATGACCCAAAGACGCCCCCGTTTGTTATGGTAAATGTGCCACCGCTCATTTCCTGAATAGATAATTTTCCATTCTTTGCTTTTTCAGCTAATTCCTTGAGAGCTAACTCAAATTCATGAAGCTTTATGCTTTCAATATTTCTAATGGGTGGAACTACAAGACCTGTGGGCGTTGAGATAGCAACAGAAATATCAACATAATCATGGTATACCAAATCGTCTCCATCAATATAAGCATTCACAGAAGGCATTTCTAATAATACTTGAGCGCATGCCTTGGCAAAAAGGGACATAAATCCTAATTTAATTCCATATTTTTCTAAAAACCATTCATTGTGTTTCGTACGTAAGGAAATTAGAGCAGACATATCCACCTCATTAAATGTGGTGAGCATTGCAGTCTGATTTTTTGCGTCCACCAAATGCTTGGCAATGGTCCTTCTCATTCTGGACATTTTTTCACGCCTTACGGATGGATTTGATGCGATGATTTCGCCTTGTTGTTCTATGGTAAAATGTGGTGGAATATTTGGGTTGGAAGGACTTGCTTCTGATGGAATTTCTATATCTTTTTGAATTTCTGGTGCAGGCGAGTTTTGTAGGATATGAGTAATTTGTGGTTGAGTTTCTTTGGGATTAGGAGCTACATTTGACTTAACTGTATCTAATGTATCAATCTGGGCTACTATCGCTCCTACAGTCAGATCATCCCCTTCCTTAGCCATTTGAATAAGCTTGCCAGCTACTTCTGCTGGAAGTTCGAAAGTTGCTTTATCGGATTCAAATTCGCATAATAACTCATCCAATTTAACCATCGAACCATTTTCCTTAAGCCACTTAGAAAGACTTACTTCAGTTACAGATTCCCCAATGGACGGAACCTTTATATCAATTATTGCCATAGTTTTATATTACTTCACAAAGATATCACTATGTCAATGGATATCGAACTTAATTCCAACTATTCTAATTATCAAAATCTTAATTATTGGGGAATGGGCCAATTCAGTTTATTTTTTAGTGAAATGTTTTAGATTTGCAATTCGTGGAGACATTGAATACAAATAAGAAATATCATTCTAAATTACTTTTGGTTGGTGAATATGCACTTTTAGTGGGTGGAGATGCCTTAAGTATTTGTTATGACACTTTTTATGGTGTGTGGCAATATGGAGTCCATGAATATCCCAGTTTGCATCCTTTATTGCATTATATTCGGAATCATGAAACTTTAAGTAAGATTATATTGCACTCTCAATTTGAAAATGAATTGTCTAAAGGATTGTTTTTCAAAAGTAATATTCCGGAAGGCTATGGATTAGGAAGTAGTGGGGCGTTGTGTGCAGCAGTTTTAGATCAATTTTCAAAAGCTCATTTTAAAGAATTAAATGAAATCAAATCGATTCTTGGAATGATGGAATCTTTTTTTCATGGACAGAGTTCCGGTTTAGATCCTTTAGTTTCTTATATGGATAAAACCTTATGGGTCAAGCACACTGGCTACGTTGAATTGATTCCTAATCATATTCAATTGAATGCAAAGAAATATTCTATTTCATTATATGATTCCGGCCAAAGACGTCATACAGAACAATTGGTAAATTTGTTTAAGGAAAAAATAAATTCAACTTTATTCCGTGAACTTTACCAACAAGAAATTATTCAAGTGAATCATCATTTAATTGATGCCTTATTAAATCAGCATGAAGATTTAGTCATTCAAAATTGGAAACAATTGAGTATAAATAGTCTTAAGATTTACGATGCATTTATTCCAATACATGTAAAAAAATATTGGCAACAAGGATTGGATATTAATGATTATTATCTTAAACTTTGTGGAGCTGGTGGTGGAGGTTATTTTTTAAGTTTGAAAACTAATCAGAGATAAGCTATGATTTACAATAAATAAATCAAGTTAAAAATATTCCTGTTTATTATTTAAGAAATAATTTTCTTCCAAGCCAAACAAAAAGACATATAATAGCAACTATTAAACACATAAATATAGTTAACCATTTCAGAATAGAACATGTCGAACTCATCCACACTAGAGTTGGTAATTGTTTGGGATAATTAGAAAGTAAGGTAATGATATTAATGTTTTCTAAATAATCAAAGGCACCGGCCAATAAAGGTAGTACGTTTAATTTCCATAAATTCGATTTTGAGCTTGTAACCAAGCTGAGTAAAAAACTTAACAATAAACCGTAAAGTATCATGTAGGTCAAGGGATAAACCGAATCAATGATAGATTCAATAAGTAAATAATATTTGCGACCTTGTTCACCTATGATATCAAATATGGTATATACATCTTCGGTAGTATAGCCTGTTATTTTGAGATCCAATACTTGTATTAAGTTATTTGGATCAATGATGTTTTTACAATAGGGCATAACGAACATTCCAAAAAACATATTGATAAGGAAAGCTAACAATATGTTTTTTGGTTTGGTGATTGCATGAAAAAAATTCGAAATATGAGTTATCATTTTAAATATGTTATAACCAAATAGCCCGAAAAAAAATGAACAATAATTTCTTTACTAGCAGTTTATTTTCCAAATAACCTACTTCCCAATTCGGGAAAACGAATGTATGCTGTTATTCCAATTACGATAGCAATTACGATATTAAGTGTAATGGGTAGATTTCCTTGAAAGTGAGCCATTATTGTACCACCCATATATCCCACTAAAAGTAAAGTTCCTAATACTCCGGTTCTTGGAATCAGAAATAAAATAATGCATAATAACTCAGTTATTCCAATCCCAATTCGGTGTGTATCATTTAATCCAAATTTCTGAAAACCTTCCATAACTTCTGCAGATCCAGATAATTTACCGAAAGCACTAAAAATAAATAGTGCAGCTATAAAGCCTGATAAAACCCAACCGATAATGCTTTTTGTTTTTTTTGTCATGTTTGTTTTTTTTAATATAAGTAATAAATAATTTTAAAATTAATATGGATGTATTAATTATTCATGGAATGAGTTTCTTAAGGTATAATATTACATTTTGTCAAATCATTTTGTAATCCTAATCGATGTTTGTAAGGGTTACATTGAATGGCCTAACTTAATCAAATGTATTACTTTCCCGAATACGGAAATCCTCTATTACGCATCAAGGCTCCTATACTTGGATCTTTACCTCTAAAAGCTTTATATCCTTCTGCTTCGTCAACGGTATTCCCAACACTGAATACATGATCTCTTAATCGCTTTCCAACTTCTTTATCATAAGCTCCGCCGGCTTCTGTGAAGGCTTCATAGGCATCCGCACTCAAAACATCAGACCACAAATAACTATAGTATCCTGCGCTGTATCCATCGTCTGCAAAAATATGTGCAAATTGCGGTGTTCTGTGTCGCATAACGATTTCTTTTGGCATTCCCAAAGCTGCTAATTCCTTTTTTTCAAAAGCATCGGGGTCAATTTTTATTGCTCCTGCAAGATGCAGTTTCATATCAATTAATGCACTGGAAAGGTATTCCACTGTACTAAATCCCTTATTGAACGTAGCAGCTTTTTCAATTTTATCAACTAAATTTTTTGGAATGGCTTCACCTGTTTTATAATGCAATGCAAATTTATTTAAGATTTCTGGAGTGGATAACCAACGTTCTAAAATTTGTGATGGAAATTCTACATAATCTGTCGATACATTAGTCCCGCTTAATTTTGGATAAGTAACATTCGATGAAAGACCGTGCAATGCATGACCGAATTCATGAAAAAGAGTCCTTGCATCTTCAAAGGAAATCAATATAGGTTCACCTTCTTTACCTTTGATGAAGTTAGAATTATTAGAAACGATAGTCGTAATATCTCCATTGTTTCTACTTTGTTCACGATAAGCCGTCATCCAGGCGCCGGATCGTTTTCCTGTGCGAGCATATGGATCAAAATACCATAAGCCGATTTGTTTTCCACTTGTTTTATCGCTCACTTTCCAAACGCTTACATCCGGATGAAAAACCGGAACATCAGATAATGGTGTAAATTCAAAATTAAATAATTCTCCGGCCATCCAAAACATGCCTTCGCGCATTTTTTCAAGTTGAAGATAAGGCTTTACTTCATTTTCATCCAGATTGTATTTTGCTTTACGTACTTTCTCAGCATAATATCTGTAATCCCATGCTTCTATTTTGATTCCCTTTTTTTCCTGGTCAGCAATTTTTTGCATATCTGCTACTTCTTCCTTGACCCGTGCTACTGCTGGTTTCCAAACTTGTAATAATAAGTCGATAGCTTTCTCTGGGGTTTTAGCCATCTTATTACTGAGTCTCCAATGCGCATGAGTCGGAAATCCTAATAATGAAGCTCTTTCGGCGCGAAGTGCAAGTATTTCTGTGATTATAGAATTATTATCATGATCGCCACCATTATCGCCTCTATTAATAAACATGTGCCAGGCTTTTTCTCTCAATGACCTATCTGAACAATAGGTTAGAAACGGTTCAATGGATGATCTCGTATTGGCTACTAACCATCCAGTTTTATTTTTTGATTTTGCCATTTCGGCAGCATCATTTTTAATAGCATCCGGTAAATCTGCTACCTGTGCTTCTGTTAATTCCATGAATAGATCACCCTCATCACTCAATAAATTTTGACTGAATTTTGTATTTAATGAAGCCAATTTTTGATTGATATCTGCAACTTTTTTCTTAACAGCGGCATCTAATTGTGCACCATTATATACAAAATCAGTATAGTATTTCCATACCAATCGTTGTTGTTCTGAAGTTAATTTTTGTTTCTCAGGACTATTGTATACTACTTCTATTCTTTTAAACAGGGCTTCATTTTGATTGATTTGATCATTGAAAGCAGCAATAATGGGTTGCATTTCAGTATCAATAATTTGAAACTCAGGCGTATTCATATTAGAGCTCCAGATGTTAAATAGATTGAATACTCGTAGGTATGTTGATCCCGTAAGTTCCAAAGCTGCAATGGTGTTTTCAAATGTGGGAGTATCAGGATTAGAAGTTATTTTAAGGATCTCCATACTGTCTTCAGCCATAGCAGCTAAAAGTGCAGGTTTAAAATCTGCAATGTTAATTTTATCTAGAGGTGGAATACCATTATAGGGTCCTGTCCATGGCTCTAATAATATATTTTTTGCAGCTGTGGCACTTTGGTCTTTCATTTCAGTAGATTTATTAGAAGTGCAACTTACAAAGCACATGAGGAAAAGGCCAACAATGCTCGCCTTAACAATTTCAAGAATATTAAATTTTGCGGTCATAATATAGAATTTAGTTTTGAGTTAAAAATTCAATAAAGATAAAATCTTTTAGTAATATACAAACCAATTTATCACTTTTATATTTGTAGGTTAGAAATGGTTATACTCCAAATTGTGTTAGATGGTGATTTAAATGTTTGTAAAACATATTATTCCATTCGGTTTTGTTTAAAACACCAAATGATAGTGATTTCTTTCCTTCAAAATGTTGTTCACCCAAGATTTGAGTTTTATTGATATAAGCTATAAGCCTGTTTTTTTCTTGGTTAAAATCTTTTCTACCTTTAATAATGAAGGCAGGTGCAGTAGGGTTATTTTTAGGATATGGGTCTTCCCCGACAACTCTTTTTTTGACAAAGGCTTTTAAGATCAGCTTTAATATAAAGTTGGGTTCGGGATGAATGTTTTCATAAGCCATTTCGTAGGTAACATTACAATGAGCAAGCATTTGATCTACAGTCATCACACCCCATTGTGCTTTTGTATCCGGATTTAACAGTTCTATTCGTTGAATGATCGAATCAGAAATGGCTTTGGTAAAAATATTTGGTAAGGCCATGGTAAATTATTTTTAATAATTATTTAAGTATTTAATCCAATTTTTATTAGCAGTAATATTTTTAGTCGGCAGATTATTTTTGGAAATAAAAATTAATGGATTAGAAGGTATTTAATTTGATTTTCATGATGATTTGTATAGTATTTAATAATGTACATTCCACTGATCAAATGATTCACATCAAGGGTTTCATTTGGATTTAATTTGAATGTGGTCATTAAATTTCCGGAAATGCTGTAGATGGTTCCAACTATTTCATGATCATATAAATTTGTAATTTGTTGATTGGCAATAACCAACCGACTATCTTTTTTAGAATCAAAGTTTTGGTTTACAGGACTTATACTAAAGGATTTCTGTTCGATTATTTTACTATTTTTCATGTATACTGCAGTACAAGAATTACAAATGCCCAATTCAGGAATGGTCATATAGGTCCAGAAGTATTGGAACCAAGCATTTTTGGGTTGAATATAATCATATCTGAATTTTAGTTCCTTGTTTTGATTATACCATAAGACTGAAGATGTATCTCCAGCTTTTAATCCGTATTGTAGATTCCAATAAGTAACAATTGGGTCTTTTTGTAGCGTGTAATTTCTAATATCGTGTTTTCTAAATCTTAATGTATCCAATACATGTAGGGTAGCAATTAATCCACTTCGCCAAATCTGAAAACTAGTATCATAAGGATCTTGTTGAGCCCAAAAACTATTGACATTACCACATGATCCTTCAAAGGGATCAATCACATACAAACTATCATACCACAATTCAAAATGTAAATGAGGATCACTGGCATCTCCGCTAGAACCCACTTCACCAATGATTTGACCAGGATAAACAACATCTCCGGGTTTTACTAAAATGGAATTCTTTTTTAAATGTCCATAATAGGTATAATATTTATCTCCATGTCTCAAGGCAACATAATTACCTAAACGTTTCGATGTATCAGCTATCGTTTCACGATCAAAAAGACCATCCTTAATGCTTGTAACAATTCCCGAATCTACAGCTTGAATGTATACACTCGAATCCATCTGTTGAAATCCACTAATTACAAAATCTGTCCCCAAATGACCTAAATACGTTTTGTCTCCACAATAAGCATCTGACAAAATTGAATCGCTCCAATTCACGTAGTTGACTATAATATAATCACGTCCATATGTTCCCACGACAGGTTGAAGAAATTTATGAATCGTATGTGTTTCGAATGCACCTGGTTCAGGAAGAAATTCAATGTCGCGGAGAATCTTTTGCGCTGGATGTGCGTATTCATGTATTGGTATCCATGAATTTTGAATTCCAAAATAGCTTTTTCCTGCATTGAATGAACTTGACTTTGAAGTTAATTTGTAATTTAATTTGCTCGGATCTACAAAACCAACTGAACTTATATTTTTAGCCTTTGTGTTTCCTATATCTTGAACTTGCTGTGGTATGTTGCTCATGATTTGTCCGGCTCCTGCAAAAATATTATTGAATAAAACCAATAGATTGGTTTTGGAATCAATGTTAATAAAATTGCCAGTTGATTTTTCATTTACAAGGGTATTATGACTCAGCACTAATTGTTGTAAACCTGGATTTGAGAGGCCCTCTAAACCATATGAAATGATTCCACTGTTCTGACTATTTGTTCCTTGCACGATGATGTTTCCTAAAATAATGGCTTGACCACCATTGGGAAGATCTATTTCATAACTGCCATCACCAGCTTCGGATGACAATTGATTATATTGAATGGTAGTAGCATACGCTCTTGATTTAATAAGATGCCCAACATGACTGTCATGTGAATAATTATACTGAAACAAAAGATGTTTTACATGATTGATATACAAATTATGGGATTGACCATCTCCATAACCGTTAAAGGCAAATTCACAATATTCTATAATGATTTGACTGTTGATATTATCACCTGCCAATATTCCATTTTCATTGTTATGAAAGTAACAAGATCTCACGACAAGATGTGTAGCTTCTAGACGAATTCCTGCTCCATTTTTATCCGGAACTTTACATTCCGAAAATTCAATATTTTCTATAATTGTTGAATCTCCCTGAATAACCCAAATCGCTTTTTGTCCATACGCCTTACCTTCAGACTTCAAATGAGCTTTTCCTCCTAATCCGTTAATGTATAAGTGATGAGCTTTCCATAGACACACATCTTGTGTATAAATACCAGCATCAATGAGTACAGTGTCACCATTTTGTACGAGTCCTGAAACAGCACTTGGTTTTTTGTAAGTTCGGGTATTTCCCACATTCCAAATGGTAGCATTTAATTGATTTAAAATAAAAAAAACACTAATAGAGCATATTATTTTTTTCATCGGTTAAATTTCGATTACAAATTGATTTGGTTCGTCTTATTGTGCTGTTAAATATTTATACTTCTTAGTTATCTTTGACAAATAAAAATAAATGCGGGAGGAATATTGAGCGCTACAAATTCGATTTTAATTTTAGTGAAAATTTTTTCGTATATTTTTTTAAGAACTAATGAATAGTGTAGCTGAACAAAAATACTAGTAGATGTCATTGCTTTGCGAACTTCTTTTAAAATTCCCTGAACTTCATCTTTTGGTAATATAACAAATGGAATGGCGGAAATAATGATATCTATATTTTTAATATTTCTTAATGCTAAATGTTTTTCAATAAATAATGCAGAATCTTCTATAATTTCCATCCTGTCATCTTTTATATTGCGAAGAATCAAACAAAATGCAGGATTGACCTCAAAGACAAGTAATCTGGCATTTGGGCTCATTTTTTCTAATATATGATGTGTTATAGCACCATCACCAGCTCCAAGTTCTACGATAACTTGTGAATGAACAAAGTCAATTTGATTGACCATCATTTTACTGACAAACTTGGAGGTTCTGGATACAGAACCTATGGTCTTCATATTTTTAATTCCTTCACGGAGGAAATCTAAATTTGCCATGTTCTGTATTTAATTTTGATTATAATATTTAATGATTGAAATCAAATCAGGATATGAAATCACATAATCAATGATATTTTTTCTATCGATTTTTTTACCATTAATAAATGGGACTATGGTCAGAGATTTATTAGATGATAAATCATCAAATTGTTTTTTTGCAGATTTGAAATCGTTGAAATTACCTATATAATAATTGAATTTATTATTTACAGGATTTTTTTCTACCCAAAATTTTATATTTTTTTGTAGAAATAATGGATGATTCAATACTTGTTCTGCGTCTCCTAGAAATATGGAATAACTTAAATGCTCTCGTAAGGTTCCGAACAAATTGGGTTTAGTATAAATAAGTGATGCATTTATTTTGGGTTGTAGATAATTTATATTAACTTCAGTAGTATCGCTTAACCATACCTTAAATTCAATTCTTTTATTATATTTATTTGCTAATCCATTGTTTAATCCATTGGGATCTATTTTAGATATTGGATAATCATTTCCTACACCTATCATTTTCAACCTTCCCAGAGATATGTTTTTTGAAACAAGGTAATCAGCTACCTGGATTGATTTTTTAACAGAAAAATACAAATTAATAGCGGTTGGACTTTCTTCATAAGAATGCCCTATAATTTCAAGATTGGTTTCAGGATAGATTTGCATCATAGAAACCAATTGATTTAAAATTTTTATATTTTTTTGATCATTAATAAAATTGTCGTCATTATAATTGATGGATTCTATAACGTATTCGCGAAGGCTTGGATTGGTATTGATTGGTGATTTGGAACTCAATACATCTGTTGTTGGATTAAAGGCTTTCATTGGAAGCAAAATATTGGAAAGTACAGATCCGTATGAAGGATAGATTTGTTCTTCTAACTCTTCTTTAAAATAGGCTATAAAAATATCTCTTTTTCCTTTGCTCCCATCTTTGCGGTCTGATGTGAAAATACCATTAAGGCCATCGCTATTCAATTTAAAATGTACATCATCACTGCAACTATTAATTGGAATTCCCAAATTTTCTACTTCAAGCCATTTACCCGATTCAGCTTGATATCTGGTTTTAAATATATCATAGCCACCAATGCTTTTTAAATTGTTCGATGAGAAATATAAGGTATGCCCATCTTTAGCAATGAAAGGTGTTATTTCATTAAAAGGAGTATTTATACTTGCACCTAGATTTATCGGTTCTATCCACTTATGATTTCTATAAACACTTAGATATAAGTCATATCCTCCAAATCCGCCAATTCTATTGCTGCTAAAAATCAAAATGGAATCTTGGAATAAACTTAAGCTATGATCTCCAATTTCACCAAAAAGAGGACTTTCAAATGGAATGAACTGGATGCGTTTATTTTGATTTGAGAATGTATCGGTGAGTATTTGTCCTTCAGATTCATTCCAACTTTGTAAAAATATAATTACAGAACCATTATTTGCAAAATCAAGCAAAATATCATTTCGGCTACTATTTAATAATGTGCTCATTTCACTTTTGGTAGACCATATTCCTTGATTTTCTTCAATTTTAAAAAGGTCCGATCTGATAATTCCTTCCTGTTTGTCAATTTCACCAATGTGATTTCTTTTTCCACCTTCATTGTCTTTAGTTACTGCACTGTAATAGTATCTACCCGGATGATGAATACTAGGAAAAGCAGCATACTCATCTTCAAGAGTATTAATATTACCTCCAATGGGTTCGACTAAAGCAATGGGATCCTTTTTATTCCATTGAATTCCATTGATACATCTGGTAATTTCATTTTTTATGTTTTGACATTCCAGATCATCTTTGTCAAGCGTTTTATAATATTTTTTGTATTGAGCAATTGCAGATCTAAAATTTCGTTTTTGTTGATAACATTTTGCTAAATACCAGCTACTTTGTTTTCGATATTTCTTTGAATCAGAAAGCAATTCAAAAGCTTTTATGCATTTATCTAAATCATTGACTTCAAAGAAACAAATGCCTGATTTATATATGGACTTATTACTTTTAATTAATTTGTCCCAGGATCTATCATAATAGATTGCGGCATTTCGATATTCTTTTTTATCAAAAAAATCATTGGCCGTTTTGAGTATACTAGAAGGGGATTGTGAATTTCCGATTCGTAAAAACGCTACAAAACATAAAATAAATAACATGTAGCCTGAAAAATTCATAGCTAATCAATTAGATGGTTTGGTTGACATCAAATTGTTCCAAATAATCCCCAACTTTTCTTAAAAATTTTCCACCTAAAGATCCGTCCACAACTCGGTGATCATAAGACAGAGACAAAAACATCATATGGCGAATTCCTATTAAATCTCCTGTAGGAGTCTCTATTACTGCTGGTTTTTTCTTGATGATTCCAGTGGCAAGTATTGCAACTTGAGGTTGATTAATTATCGGGGTCCCCATGACATTACCAAAACCACCAACATTGGTTATAGTAAAAGTACCATCTTGAATTTCTTCCGGTTTTAGTTTATTCGCTCTTGCACGATCAGCAAGATCATTCACCTGATATGTTAAACCGACTAAATTTAAACGATCCGCATTTTTGATCACTGGTACAATTAAATTACCTGTAGGTAAAGCAGCAGCCATTCCAATATTTATGTTCAGTTTCTTAATGATTCTCTGACCATCTACAGATATATTTATCATTGGAAAATCCTGAATGGCTTTAGCAACAGCCTGAATAAATAGGGGGGTAAAGGTTATTTTTTGATTGTATTTTTTTAAAAACTGGTCCTTTACTTTGTCCCTCCACAACACTGCAGAGGTCATATCTACTTCAACAAATGAGGTAACATGAGGTGATACATGCTTGCTCATAACCATATGATCGGCTATTAATTTACGCATGCGATCCATTTCAATGATTTCAACATTTCCACCTTCAATCTTAACAGATTCAGTAGCTTGTGGAATGATGGTCTCTTTTTTAGAAACTTCGGGAGTACTGATTGTTGTGTTCGTATTATTTTGTTGAAGAAAATTCAAAACATCGCGTTTGGTGACACGACCGCCATGTCCTGATCCATCGAGTTGGTCAAGTTGTGCCTGAGATATTCGCTCTTCCCTTGCAATGTTTTTGACAAGCGGAGAATAGAAACGCTGTTGACTGGATTTAATTGGATTTAATTCAGTTGAAGGAACATTTTGGACTTGTATTGGCTGAGCAGGTGAACTGGTAATGGATTCAGAACTTGCTTTAATTTCGGGTGCTTTGGATTGGACATCGGCTGCAGATGATGTTTCAATATAGGCTATGACTTTACCAATTGGGACTACGTCATTTTCTTTAAATAGTATTTTAGCCAAGGTGCCTTTGGAGGGTGAAGGAATTTCACTATCTACTTTGTCGGTTGCTATTTCTAATATAGTTTCATCAAGTTCAATGGTATCACCTTCTTTTTTTAACCATTTTAAAATAGTTGCTTCCATGATGCTTTCTCCCATTTTGGGCATGATCAATTCTACCTGAGCCATAAATTGATATTTTATTGATATTTATCAGTTAAATGCTGAATAATTCCCCTAGGGGTTTATTTGTTGGGCAAAGATAATTAAAAGTAAAGTATAAGTACCTCAATCTAACAACCATTCACGAGCTAAAATTAAGGCTAGAATACTGGCAGCTTCAATATTTCGATGCCGGTCTCTGCTTAATTTTAATTTTTTGGTCTTGTATCGCAACGCATTTCCAACTGCAATCCAAACGGTTCCAACGGGTTTTTCAGGGGTTCCACCATCTGGTCCTGCAATACCGGAAACGGCTATAGTGAAATCTGCATGTAGACTTTCACAAGCTCCAACCATCATAGATATTACCGTTTCTTCACTTACAGCGCCAAATTCTACCAATCGCTCCTTCGAAACATTTAGTAAATGGGTTTTGACTTCATAAGAATAGGCAACTATACTTCCGATGAAATATTTAGAACTTCCGGGTATACTGGTTATTTTAGAGGCAATATTCCCTCCTGTACAGCTTTCAGCAGTGCCAATGGTTTTATTTTGTTTTAATAATAAATGGGCAATTTCCGCCTCAATAGTGCTATTGTTTCTGTTTAGAACTTTTGAGCCCAATGAATCTTCAGCGATCTTGGCATAAGCATCTACCTGGCTTTTTAGGGAAACCGGATCTGAATGATTCCCAGTTAATCTGACTCTAACCATCGAAATGGAAGGCAGATAAGCTATCGAAATATAAGATGGCATGTCTTCGAGAAGGGGTTCAATAATAGAAGCAATCTCAGTTTCGCCCATTCCAATGGAATTTATGGTATAGGCATACCAATGTTTATCTTGGTTTATGGTCATTAAATACGGTAACACAGAGTGTTCCATGATGTATTCCATCTCATACGGCACACCAGGCATGCTTATCCATGTTTTTCCTTTGGCTTCCATTTTTAAACCTAATGCTGTCCCTAATTGGTTATCTAATAATTCAGCATGGGCTGGAACATAACACTGGGTTTTGTGTGCGTCTGTTATCTCAATACCTCGAGGTTTTAACATTTTTTCTAAATGTAAAAGATGCTGATCACTAAATACCAAATCATTGTTAAAGTATTCAGCCATAATTTTTTTAGTAATGTCATCTTTTGTAGGACCCAGCCCGCCGGTTATAAGTATAAGGTCAGCTGATTCTTCAGCCTGGGCTAGTGCGTATTCGATTTCTTCTCTTGAATCCCCAACACACCATTTTCTATGAACACTAAGACCTAGGTTGCCTAACATGGTGGCTATTTTAGCAGAATTGCTATCAACAACTTGTCCAATTAATAATTCATCTCCTATGGTTATTATACTGATTTTCATAAAATATTAAACTCAACATAGTACAAAATGGTTGAAAAGCTACTTATCATAACGATAAATTATTGGTAAAAGACTATCTTTGGTGTCCTTATTCATAATTTTAAGGAGTTTATTTCTCTAGTGTTTTAATAGATTATGCAAGAATTTTTAGCCCTTTATAAAAATATAGAAAACCCAACACTAGAGATGGTTTTCTTTACTTTCTTATTAGCTTTTATTTTAAGCAGTATTATAGCAATAGTTTATGTAAAAACGACACCTAATTCTATTCGAACTGCAAACTTTGTCCAATCATTAATTTTAGCTTCTATCGGTTCAACCACCGTCATACAAGCCATTGGAGATAATGTTGGTGTAGGTCTTGGGATGCTCGGGGCATTGAGTATTATCAATTTTAGAACTTCTTTTAGGGATCCCAGGGATATCATATTTATGTTTGCATGTTTGGGAAATGGTATTGCATGTGGTGTATTTGGATTTTATATCGCCATATTTGGTTCTACAATTTTTTGTGTAATTGCTATATTGTTAAGTATCACGCCATATCATTTAGGGCGACAAACCATTTGGGAAATTCGGTTCAGAGGTCCAAAGCATTTAATGAATTCAGAATTGGATCAAATGATGCGCGATTATTGTTCCTTGTCACAAATTGATTCTCTCCGAAATGAAATGACAAAGGAGAATTTATTATTTCAAGAAATGGATTATAAAGTTATTTTAAAATCAGGTGTAAATCATAAAAAATTTATTGATATTTTAGAAGCATACGGTCTTACCGTGAAACGTATCAATAAACAAAATGAAGGTTTTGAAACAGAATAATGAATAGGACAGAATGAAGATAAACTGGCTTTATATTTGCTTAATTCTCGCGATTGCTACGCTCTATATGATTAAGAATAGAGTTCAAAATCAAAGCCTAAATAATTATTTCGGCACCGCAGAAGCAGAAAGTATTATTATTAAATCTGAATTAAGTGGACAATTGGTAGATATAAGACCTAAAGCAGGTCAATTGATTAAAAAAGGGGATACATTGATCCGATTAATTAAAATAGATTTTGATAAAAAAGCAACGGATCAATCCTTAGATATAAATCAGATAAAAATACAACACGACCTTTTTATTCAATCTTCTAAAAATGAAATCAACATCATAAACGCCCAGTATGATTCAAAAATTACAGAGCTGCGCAAGGACTTAGATAACTTAGATGTGAGAAATGGTGAATTAGATCAAATAAAAAAAGCATTTAATGAATCCTTAAATATCCATAATGAATCACCCAATACTTCTTATCAAACAAACCGAAAAGGAATAATAGATCAGATTCAAAAATTAGAAATTGAAAAAAATACAAGGATAGACAAACTCAATGCAGAAATTCGATCCAATCAAAGGTGGAATAGTACAAAATCAGCACTTGTGCAATCTGATCGAATTTTTCTTGATAATCAGAGAAAGCAACTCACATTATGTTCACCCATCGATGGATTTGTTGAGGATTACCAAATTCATCTTTTAGACTATATCAATGCTAACACAGAATTACTTAAAATTACACCCCAGAAACCTAACTATATTCGAGGATTTATTCCAGAGACTGTAGATGCTTCATTTGCATTAAGTGAAGGTGTCCAATTGAGTTCTGCGACAAGACCTGAAATTAAGACTAATGGTGAAATCATTTATTGCAATCCTAGGATTGTGGAACTCCCAACCAGGCTACGTAAAAATCCTGAAATCAAAGCTTGGGGAAGGGAAGTATACATCCGTATTTCGGAATCAAATGTTTTTTTTATTGGCGAAAAAATAATTATTACAGTTCCTGAATTTGTCGCAGTCAATAAATAAAATATCAGATGAAAAAATATTTTTTAACATTTGGAGAATCAGTGATGGTAAATCGTTTTACTGTTTGTTTGTTGGTTTAATCAATGGTATAATACAATGAATTCTTTAAGTCAATTGTAATCATGTCTAATTATTTAATAATATTATGTCTCTTTTTTAATTCTATATTTGTAGGAGATCCTGTAGTATTATCCTCCACCCAAATTTTATCAAAAGCTATCCAGGATCCTAAATTAAAGTCAAAACAAGATCTACAGAAATATGCTTTGCAACAAAAATATCGATTGCCATTTCTAAGTTCCACAGAATTGCGGGCCGGCACTAAAACTTTAATTTTTGATGAAAGTCGCTACAGTATGCGCTTTGGTTTTAATAGTTTTAGGGAGCGACAGGCACTTCGAAAATTTCCGAAATTGCATTCAGACGTGATTCACACCGAATATTTAAATCAGTTGAATAGTAAATTACTGGATTACAACAAACTCATTTTAGAATATTTTTCCAAGAATATAGAATTGCAATATAAGGACTCGTTGATCTATTTTTTAAAATTGAAAAATGATTTATATGGTCGCTATTTAAATCAAAACACCGAGATCAAATTGAAAGACCTTGTCAATAATGTTGAAGATATGGATAAATGGGTTGTAGATCGCAATCAGACCCAATTGTTGAAATCCAACTTATTGGAAAAGTTTAAAAGTTTAATGAATACAACAGACCCTATCGAAGTTAGTTATGAACAATTGGTAACATTGCAAACGATTGAGAAACAAATAAATTTAAATTTAAACATCACATATTCTTCAATTGTTGCCCTACAAAAATCAAGCGAATTAAATTTAACCAAACAAAATATTTTATTAGAGAAAAGAAAGGAGCGCAATTGGTTAAGTTATTTTCAAATGGAATATACAGACTCCGATAAAGCACTTGGCTTAAATGAGAATTTATCTGCGCGAGTTGGGATAAAATTACCTTTAGGTGGTTCCTCTAATAAAAAGATTCGGGAATTAGAACTTGATGCCAGATCTCTTGAAGATCAGATTTCAATTTTGGATACGATTCGTGTGTTTAGCCAAAGAGTTAATTTGAATTTTTTAAAATCAAAAATTGAAGACTATAAAAAAGCAAAAGATCAATTGAATCATTCTATTATAGACAAACTTCTGTTAAATCCAAGTGTATTGAATCAATTGACTTCGGAAGATCTAATTGATATTAGGATCAACAAATTAAAGCAGAATTATGAATTGACCACATCATATCTTGAAATAGTTGGTCTTTATATAAATTTTTTATCTATAAATGATCAATTGGTGATGGAACCACTAACTGATTATTTAACAGACCAAATGTTGCCAATCCGTTAATATGGCACTAATGAAATGGAACTTTGTATGGATTTTGATGATGAGTTTTTCATTCCTGCAAGGGCAAAATGTTTTTGTGAAAGGTAGAACCTTAGATACTTTTTCCAGACCCATGGAACAAGTTAATATTTCAGCTTTAAATACTATTGACAGCAGTATACTACAAACTCAATTTAGTGATGCTGATGGAAGATTTATATTTAATTTTAATAAACCACAATCTATTTTATTGAAATGTACAAAGCTTAATTATACCAATCAATATATTTTTTTGAAAATAGAACCACCTGGAGTTGATGTAGGTATGATCGTACTTACGACTCAGTCTTTCCAATTGCCCGAAGTGGATATAGTTTCTGTAGGATCCAAAACCAACTTGAAAGGTGATACATTAGTCTATAATGCATCAGTGTATAAAACCAATGCGGATGCATCCGCAGAAGAATTAATTACTAAGATGCCTGGTATGGTAGTTCAAAATGGAAAGGTACAAGTTCAAGGAGAAGAACTTAAGCAAGTGTTTTTGGATGGCAAGCCTTTTTTTGGGGATGACCAAAGTGCCGCTTTAAGACAGATCCCAGCTGACATTATTGACAAAATAGAAGTTTTTGATCGTAGATCGGATCAAAGTATTTTTACCGGTTTTGATGATGGAAATACTTCCAAAACAATAAATATCACCACGCGTCCCGAATTTAGAAATGGTCAGTTCGGTAAAGTATATTTTGGCACCAATCTAAATGATAAATGGAGATCAGGTATTAGTTTAAATCATTTTGATGGAAAAAAACGATTTACCTTATTGGGTATTTCGAATAATGTTAACGAACAAAATTTTTCGCAAGAAGACCTTACTAATATTGCTCCGGGACAAAACGGACCCAATCGGCCTCAAAATCCAAGTGGAAACAGATCAAATAGAGGTGGGGGAGGTGGACGAGAAGGAAATGCTATTGAGAATTTTTTAATAGATCCTAAACTGGGTATTTCAAAAACCAATTCCATCGGAGTGAATTATTCTAATCAATGGAAGCGCATTGAATATACAGGAAGTTATTTTATTAATGAGCTTGATAATGTCAATCAAAGTACCTGGGAAAGAAATTACATTGTTAAATTGAACAAACCACCACAAGAAATAGAGCGTAATTTGAGTCATTCAAAAAGTTTAGCACATAAGATTAATTTAAAAGTCGAATGGAAAATAGACTCTGCTCATTCGGTTTTATTTCAACCTAAATTTTCAATGCAACGCATTTCTACCTCTAGTTCTTCTAAAAGTGAACGAAAAAACGAATTATTTACCTTGACTTCTGGTTCGATAGAATCAACTGCTCAGCCAATTAATTATAGTTATAGTTTTCCATTGCTTTATAAATATAATTTCAAAAAAAACCAAAGAACTTTTTCCTTAAATCTTCAACCTTCTTTCTTGAGATTTCGATCCACAGATGAATATCAATCTATTACCATCAATAGAATGGATACTGTGAATGCTGAGAAAATCGACCAACATTCAGATGGACAACGCATGAGTAATAATTATTCAACAAGTGTGAATTATACAGAACCTCTAAACAAACGAAGTTTAATTCAACTCAGTTTATTGGTGAGTCATAGTATTAATTTTAATGAAACAGCATTGTCGGATTTTGACACGCTTTCTAAATCGTATTCATTATTCAATAGTATTTTATCAAATCAATTGGAAAGTTATTATACTGTTGAAAAACCGGGTATTACATATAAATGGAATCATTTGAAATGGAATGCTTCAGCAGGATTGTCATACCAATGGGGTCATTTTAGAATACTACAAGAGCTTCCATCAATGTATAATAAAAGTAGGTCGTTTGGAAACATACTACCCGAATTTTCAATACAAGGAAAATTAAACCGAACGGATAATATTAGAATTAATTATAGGACGAATACAGTTATACCGACTATAGAACAATTACAAGAGACACCAAATTTGATCAATCCATTTTATATTAAGAGTGGATCATTATCATTAGGTCAAGAATACAGACGTAATATCAGTATTCGATTCAATAAGGTAATGACAAAAACTAGTCAAAATATATTTCTTTATTTGGGAGGCACACGAGTTACAAATTATATTGCTAATTCTGTTTTTGTTGCAGTTAAAGACACATTCATTTTTCCGGATGTCTTATTAAGGCCAGGTGCACAATGGTCTAGGCCTTTGAACTTAGATGCTTATTTGAATTTGAGAACTTTTGTATCTTATGGGTTACCTTTAAAGAAATTGGGTTCAACACTCAATATGAATGTAGGTTGGGTTTATTCAAAACAACCCAGTCTTATTAATGGCAATTTAAATATTTCGAGGATTTCTAATTATAATAGCAGTTTTACCTTGGCTAGTACTTCGAGTAAAAAGTGGGATGTAAATCTGACATTTGCTCCTTCATATAATATAAATACAAATTCGATTCGACAAGGGACAGGTAATGAATACTATGGTCAGAATATTAAAGTTAAATTTCAAATTGAATTGTATAAAGGATTATTTATCTTTTCAGATTATGCGTACCAACTTTATTCTGGCAATTCAGATTTTGCTAATCTGAATTTTTCTTTGTGGAATGCCGGGATTGGATATAAATTTCTTAAACAAAAGCAAGCGGATATCCGATTTTCTGTATTTGATTTGTTGAATCAAAATATTAGTTTTAATCGCATTAATTATGATGCTTATTATGAAGATCAACAAACTAATGTATTGCAACAATACTTTTTAATACAAGCCAGTTACAATTTGAAAAAATTTAAATCCACTTCCAAGTCTGGTCATAAGTAATAGATACAGAAAAATCCTTTATCTTTTTTTAGTTACCTTTGCCTTTGAATTTGTAAACTATGTTTCAACATTATGATGTTATCGTTGTAGGTGCTGGTCACGCAGGATGTGAAGCTGCGGCAGCTGCTGCCAATATGGGCTCTAAAGTCTTATTGGTGACCATGAACATGCAAACCATTGCACAAATGTCCTGTAATCCCGCTATGGGAGGCGTTGCTAAAGGTCAGATCGTAAGAGAAATAGATGCTATGGGTGGATATTCAGGCATCGTTACGGATCATACGACTGTTCAATTTAGAATGTTGAATCGCTCTAAAGGCCCTGCTATGTGGAGCCCACGTGCTCAAAGTGATCGCAATTTATTTGCCAGAAAGTGGCGTAATATGCTTGAAGCAACACCAAATATTGATTTCTGGCAAGATATGGTGAAAGGCTTATTAATAAAAGACGATTGCGTAGAAGGGATCATCACCGGAATGGGTATTGAGATTCGATCTAAATGTGTCATTCTTACCAATGGTACCTTCTTAAATGGTTTAATACACATTGGTGAAAAGCAAATTGGCGGTGGTAGAGCTGGAGAAAATGCTGCTAAAGGGATAACGGAACAATTAATCGAATTGGGATTTGAATCCGGCAGGATGAAAACCGGGACACCACCTCGTCTAGATGGTAGATCCATAGATTACAGTCAGACAGAAATTCAATATGGGGATGAACATCCGGGCAAATTTTCATTTACAGATACACCTCCTTTGACTAAGCAATTGTCTTGTCATATAACCTATACCAATAGCGAAGTACATGATATATTGAAAACCGGTTTTGATAAAAGTCCCATGTTTGCAGGTCGAATACAAGGTTTAGGTCCAAGGTATTGTCCATCTATAGAAGATAAGATTGATCGTTTTTCCGAAAGGGATCGCCACCAATTATTTATTGAACCCGAAGGTTGGGATACGCATGAAATATATCTCAATGGTTTTTCTTCATCATTACCTGAAGAAATCCAATACAAAGCTTTGACAAAAATTCCTGGCTTGCAACATGTTAAAATGTTTAGACCCGGATATGCTATAGAATATGATTATTTTCCACCAACTCAGCTTTCTTTAAGTTTAGAAACGCATCGCATAAAAAATTTGTTTTTTGCTGGCCAAATAAATGGAACTACTGGTTATGAAGAAGCAGCTTGTCAGGGCTTGATGGCCGGTATAAATGCTGCTTTAAATGTTAAGAATGAAGCTCCTCTAATACTAACCAGATCACAGGCTTATATTGGAGTTTTAATTGATGATTTGGTAAATAAAGGGACGGAAGAACCTTATAGAATGTTTACCTCAAGGGCTGAATACCGGATATTATTAAGACAAGATAATGCTGATATAAGGCTTACTGAATTGGCCATGAAATGTGGGATGTTGAATATGGAAGAGCGATTTCAAAAAGTCCAACAAAAACAACTTAATTTTGATAGAATCAACGATTTATTGCAAAAAACATCGATAGCACCAGAAGACATTAACCCTTATTTATTAAGTCTAGATTCTACGCCCATTGAAACTAAAACCAAATTGGCATTGATTTTAACGCGACCTAATGTTACCCTAAGTGGTCTTATGCAGCAACATGCAGGTTTGAAAGAGGCGTTGCAATCCATCGATGATGAATCTTTGGAAGGCGCTGAAATCAATATTAAATATGAAGGTTATATTAGAAAAGAACAAGAATTTGTCGAAAAAATGTCTCGTTTGGAATCTGTTAAAATTCTGCCAAATTACAACTTCAATGGTATAAATGCCTTATCTAATGAAGCAAAAACAAAATTGACAAAGATCAAGCCCCAAAGTATTGGCCAGGCGAGTCGAATCAGTGGAGTTTCTCCTGCAGACATATCAGTTTTACTGGTACATCTGGGTCGTTAATAATTTCTTGACCTGTGATGAAGTGGGTATTAGCAGGCTCGAACTGCTGACCTCCGCCCTGTCAAGGCGGCGCTCTGAACCAACTGAGCTAAACACCCTAAAACTGTGCAAATGTAGATTGAAAATTCAAATTATTTAAATTTTTATAAACAGGAACCAAATGTATTTTGCATTTAATGGATGACTGTCAATTGAAGTTCAAACGTTCTTTTCTGTGTGTCTTTACGTGTTGAAACAATGTCAAATAAGTAATGTGCTGAACGGTGATCATTTACTGTATTAAAAATACCCATGGTGTTAAATGTATAATTTTTATATATGTAATCTATTTTTAATTTTATTTTGCATTTTAATTTAATTCGATGAAATTTTTCAAATATATTATATATCATTGCATTCTTATTAAATATCAGTTTTATGTTTGAATTTCCAGATTTCGCCAGTACTCAGGTTATAATGAGTTTTCTAACACTGACCTTTTTAGAAATAGTATTAGGTGTTGATAACATCATTTTCATTTCTATAACATCAGGAAGACTGCCTGAAGAAAATAGAAAAAAAGCGACAAATATAGGCTTAATAGTTGCAATGCTTTTGCGTATTGTTTTATTATTCGGATTGGCATTTCTCACTGCTTTACAAGAACCTTTGTTTTACATATCTGGAAGTTGGGTTGAAGGTGGTTTTTCTGTTCAAAGTTTAATTCTAATTCTAGGAGGAATTTTTCTACTCTATAAAAGTGTTACTGAAATTCATCATAAACTGGAAGCCGATGACCATACTGTGTCGAATTCCAAAAAAACTAAATCTACTTTGACTCAAGCTATAATTCAGATCACATTAATTAATCTTATTTTTAGTTTAGATTCCATTCTAACAGCAGTAGGGATGACTAATGGAATACATGGTGCACTATGGATTATGATTTTAGCCGTCATTGGATCCATTATAATCATGATTTCATTTGCACATCCGGTGGGGAAATTTGTAAATGATCATCCTACGGTTCAAATGTTGGGTCTTTCTTTTTTACTACTCATTGGATTTATGCTCATCGCAGAAGGTGCTCATTTGGCTCATTTTAAAATGGCGGGAGAAGAAGTTGGAAATGTGCCTAAAGCCTATTTATATTTTGCTATTGCATTCTCGCTGTTGGTTGAAATGCTTAATATCAGACAACGCAAAAGACTTAAAGCTATACAACTTCATGGAATCAGTGAAGATGCTAAAGATGCAGGTTATTTTAAAGGAAATGAGTAATTTTATAGTCCTTTAAGAGAAGATTGTTTAATTCGAATGGATTAGTTTTTTCATGATTGTTTTAATCCATCATTTTCTTTGGGGTTACGCCGTATTTTTTTTTGAATGCTTCAATGAAATGACTGATGTTATTATATCCTATTTTAAAAGCTACTTCATTGACTTGATATTTACCGGAGATGATGAGTTGACGGGCGATTTCCAATTTATGATCCAATAGATATTGATATGGTGTATTGCCATAGATTTCTTTGAATCCGGCTTTAAGTTGAAATTCATTGAGCCCAATTTGTTTCGACAATTCAACTATTGTGGGAGGATTTACATAATTGTTGATCAAGATATCTTTAGCATTTCGCAATTTTCGTACGACATGTTCGTCATTAAGAAATGGACAATTTTCAGTATCCGGTTTTTGTTCTGAAAAAAACAAACTCAGAATTTCTATAGCTTTCGCTTGAAAATAAAGTCGTTGAGAATTTTGACCCAAATTCACATCAAATAACTGATTTAGGACGATATAAAGTGAAGGATTGATTTCTTTTTCTTCATAGAATTTTCGTTTTGCATTTTCAGGTTTAAACAAAGGAGCTTCCTGAAGTTCAGGAACAAATAATTGATGAAGATGAATTAGAGATACTTTCAACCACACCATTTTAGCATCAGAAGAGAGCGATAATTCCGTATTGAGATCTTCGTCGGGATTATAAATCATAAACACCTTGCCGCTTTTTAACTCCCGGGTATACACGGGTCCAAAGCCAAATTTCGAGTGACCCTCAAGACAAAAAATGAGGTGAATTTTACCTTTGTTGAGACATGATTTCTGAAAAGCCGAACCATTAGTATCATTGATAAGTATTAATTCCGGGGCTTCACTTAAGACTTCAGGTTCTTTACTTTTTGGGTTATTTTTAAATGTATCCATAATTAATTCGTCAAATATTATTGAAATATATTGTAAAAATAGGCATTTAACCTAGTTTTTACAAGAAATATAGTGAAAGATTATATCCATAATGGGTTATATATATTCCCGATTGGGGTATTTTATAATTATCTAAGGGTTCAACTTTGCGTTGTAAATGAAACGAGACCTTTATCTTCTTTTTTTATCCATTTGTGTTCTAAGCCAATTAGCAGCCCAACGAGATTCAGTCCAATTAGACGAAATTATGGTAACTGCAACCAAAACGGATCGCTTATTATCATCTGTGCCATTGCCTTTTCAAATCATAACAAAACAACAAATTCAAAATACTGGAGGTAGCCGCCTACAAGATATATTGAGTGAACAGGCGGGACTTAATGTCGTGTCGCAGGTTAATGGTCTTGGTAACGGTTTACAATTGCAAGGGTTGAATCCGGATTACACCATGATATTAATTGACGGGGAACCTGTAATAGGACGTTATACCGGTTCTCTTGAATTAAGTCGTATCAGTATTCACAATGTTAAAAAAATTGAAATTGTCAAAGGACCATCTTCGAGCCTGTATGGTTCAGAAGCATTGGCAGGTGTGGTGAATATCATAACCAATAATGCAGCTGAGAATAAAATTAATGCATCTGTTAAATATGCCTCCCGCCAATCTACTGATCTGAGTTTAAGTGGTCAGTTTGCCAATGATAAATGGAGATTCTATTTATTCGGCAATCGCTTCGGCACCCAAGGATATGATTTATCTCCTGATGTCTATGGTCAGACCGTATCACCATTCTCCAATTATACTATACAATCTAAATTGGCTTATGAATTTTCTGCAAAAAGTTCTTTCAATTTGAATATGAACTATTTTACAGAATTTCAAACGAACGCATATCATGTAATTTCTGGACGTGATTCGATTAAAGTGGATGGAACTGGTCGGTTGAATAATTTCAGCTTCAATCCATACTATACCTATAAGCTTACCAATAAGACCAATGTTGTAGCACGCATTTATTCTAGTATATATCAATCCGAAACAGAGCTATTTAAAAAAGGAACAGGTCAATTGCATTATTCAGATGCATTTAAACAAACCTTCCTCCGACCTGAAATTCAATCTACATGCTATTTTAACAAAAAACAAAAATGGACTGCAGGCGCAGGTACCGTGTACGAAATAGTCAACACATCACGCTATGGTGATTTGTTTAATCGCTATCAGGATACCTATTATGGATTCTTGCAACACGAATGGGATCCTGTTGATAAATTAAATATAGTAAGTGGGGTGAGGTATGATTATAATTCAAGTTATCATTCACAGTGGAGTCCGAAGTTAGCAGTGCAGTATAATGTTGTTAAACATCACTCATTCAAAGCATCTGTAGGTACTGGATTTAAAGCCCCTGATTTCAGACAATTGTATTTTAATTTTAATAATGCGGCTGCTGCTTATGCTGTTTTTGGTTCTGACATTGTTGTTAATGAACTTCATCAATTAGAAAAAGATGGTCGATTGTTAGCCTATCTTTTTGATACCAATCTGATCGGTTCAATAGCTCCGGAAATATCCTTTGCTATTAATTTTGGAACACATCATGAGTTTAATTCACATTTGAATGCAGATATTAATTTTTTTAGAAATAATTTACATGGATTAATTGAGACGCGTGCAGTTGCATTAACAACGGATCAACGGACGATATATAGTTATTCCAATATTAATCGCGCCTACACTCAAGGAATTGAATTGAATGTAAATGCCAGATTGAATCAGAGAATGCAATGTGGTGTTTCATATCAGTTTTTAGATGCGAAAGATCGTGCAGTTATTGAAGATATTAAAAATGGATTAGTATACGGCCGTGATCCGGTGACATTGGAATCTTATAGAATAAGCAAAAAAGATTATTTTGGATTGACCAATCGGTCCAAACACAACACGAGTATCAAATTAGATTATCATTTTCCAAAACAGGATATGAATATAAGTGCGAGGCTTTTATATCATGGTAAATTTGGAGTCACAGGAACGGCGGGTAATGTATCCGGAATATCTATCCCCAGTTCTGATATTAATGGAAACAATATCTTAGATCGAAATGATCGTTTTATTGATGGATACTTTTTATTTAATCTCACAGTATCAAAAATATGGAAGGAATCTTTGACTTTGCAATTGGGTGCAGATAATCTTTTCAATTATAAAAACCCTACTTATATTCCTAACCAAATCGGAAGACATTTATTTATTACTTTATTATATCAATTTAAAAGAAAAAAATCATGAAATACTTATTGACATTCTCCATTGCGTTGATCTTATTTGTGTCGTGTGACGATGAAAAAGTAGAACCTGTAGTTAGTAAATCTTTTACAATTAAAAATCTCCCTGCTGATCCGGGTACGGGTCGGGATTCTGTTGGAAATCTAATAGGTGACAAAAAATTATTCACTTTTTTTAGACTTTCAGATAGTACTGTGGTATCTAATTCAGATAGTGCGACGACTAAGTGGGATATTGGATTTAAAGGTTCTACGATTATTTTAAATGGCGGTACCAGTGGTCCTGGACAAACAGCAGGATTTTTCTTTAATGGAATTTATAATGATTTGAAAGAAGTTCCATTGGATAGTATTTTTAAAAAAGACAGTGCGCCTAACTATGTTGTTAATAAATCTTGGTATGCCTATAATCCGGCTGCTATGACGATAGCACCTGTGCCTGGAAGATTCATTGTTTTAAAAACAACTCAAGGGCATTACGCTAAATTAGAAATATTATCTTATTATAAAAATGCACCAACATCACCAAATGCATTTATAGATGCTGATCGATATTATACTTTCCGATATTTCTATCAAGGAAATGGAACTACAAAATTTGAGTAGATTAATCAATTAAGTAAGAAATTATTTAGTATTGTAATTGTTATATTAATACTGACTTGAAGATCTGGCTGTATATTGATAAATACAATTTGATTATTTTATCTAGATAAAATATGATTTGAAATTAATCTCAATTATGGTCGGATGCAATGATCATATAAGAATATTTTATGCCTATTCATTTGTCTTTTAAGAAGGTATAATGATGGCTGTTCGTTTCAATATAATACAAGCCTGTTCTCAAATTACTGACATCAATATGTGCATGGGTATCAGTAGTACTGTGTTGAATGATTACATTGCCTGTGAGGTCAATAATCTTAATGGTACCTAGTATTGTTGAAGATTCCAGATGTAAAATGTCGTTTGTGGGAACGGGATAAATCATGTATTTGTGAGATCTAATGTTATCATGAACAGCAGTCGCATTTGGATCCCAGTGAATTGCAAACAACTTGCCTCTTTGATTATCAAATGATATACTATGAATATTGGAACCAGACGATAGAGGAATTAATTGATTTGATATGGTTTGACCGGAAGCAATATCAATAGTTGCAATATAAAACGTAGAGCCTCCAGTTGAATAAGTGAATAAGTATCGTTGATTTATTTTGTCTATTGAAGAACTTCCCCCACCTAAACCGAAAGTTTTTCCGGAGCCAATTTTATTTATGGCACCAGTTTCAGTATTTATTGAAACCAGGTAGCACAATTGGGTGTTTGAATTTTGGACAAGACCATTTAAAGTGTTCAGGGTGCTATTGTAGTAAAAATGTGTAAGTTGATCGCCAGAGGAAAGTCCCAATGCAGGGCTAGAAATTAATGTTCCGCTAATGGCATCAATCGAAAACAATTGATTTCCAGACATTGCAAAATAGCGATGATTCGTATCGTCATAGGCAGTGGCACCCTGAATAGTTCCTCCAAGGCCCGGTATGGAATGATTAGAAATACTGGTTAACATTCCAGTCGAAGGACTTATACTAGCCATGAAGAGTGAGGATGAGGAATTGTCCCGATATAAACCATAAAGGGAATCATTAGTATGGTCATACTTAAATTCTCTTGCAAGATTTTGTGAATAGCTGGGATTGTATATAATTGAACCATTAGTAACATCAATGGAATATAAATGATCAACAATTGCCAATCCTCCTTGAAAAATATATACGCCATGTTTTTCGTCATAGGTCCTTATATTCGGAAGAACCCAATTTATCCCATTAATCGGACCACCGATTTTTGTGAATGAACCCGTTGAAGTATCTATTTGAATTAAAAACTCACCTTGTGAAAATATTGAGGTTTGTAGTGTAATCAATAGGAGCGAAAGTAATTTTAGATTTTTCATGTCAAATGTTTTTTTACAAGAAAGTTTTATTCATTGACTGGTGCGTAGCTACATTGTTTAGGTATTGATTTGACGCACCCGTTGTCCATCAATGAAATCTAAAGTTATTGATAAAAATTCAATGATGGAATCATAAATTGGAACATGGTCCCCATTGGGGATAACGCATAGAGCGGAATTAGGTATTGAACGGTAAATACTTAAAGCAATATCAACTGGAAAAAATGGATCACGATCACCATGAACAATAAGAGTTAGTGCAGTAATGATCGATAAATTTTGTTCATTAAAATTCATGTCATCATAATTTTCTTGAAATGCTTTGAACTGTTTTATAAGTTGGCGAATCTGCTCCTCACCTCGTTTTGCACATTCCTGATACATGTCTTTAACTTCTTTTGGTAATGTTTCAAACGAAGCTCTACCCATAATGGTTCTGGCTTGTTTGGGAAAATAATACGTGGAACTAATTAATACCATGGATTCAATTTGGCTCGGGCGAGAAGTAGCCATGTGTAATAATATCATACCTCCGGTACTCATTCCCATAGCTGAAAACTGATTAATCCCTAATTTTTCAAGCAATAAGAAAACATCCTGAGCAGCTTCCATGTGAGTGAACCCTTCGTCGGGATTGGAGGAGTGACCATGTCCTCGGAGATCAACAATTATAAGTCTGTGATTTTCTGAAAGCTTATCGCTAAATGGTAGCCAATTTTGTGAACAACCACCAAAACCGTGCAAGAGTACTAATGGCTGTCCGACACCAAATGCTTCGTAATACAAATCAATATTTCTAATTTTTACAGTATGCCCTCGATTCGATGTTATTTTAGGAGCGTATTCCTTTGCCATACGAAATTAATACTGATCTTATTGTTGAATTGTTGATTATTGCAATGATCTAACCCTCACACTTAAATCATTGTTTCAATAGATGCCTACTCTAGGAAATGATCTTTAAGTTCATTGATTTCGAATCAATAAAATTACTTCCAATTGTGTGGATTCAATATTTAAGCACAATATTGGAAGTGTTTCTATTAACGTGTATAAGTCCCAAATCCTGTCGTATTTGATTTCGATGTGACCCCCGCGCCCAAAATCTGATTGACCTCCTTTTGAAATTTCAAACTCAATGTTGTACTTGTGAGCGTTAATATTTCAAACTCAGCAACGTCTTTTGTGGAAGCACTCGAAAAAATTAATTTATTGCCATTTTTAACCCAAGTTCCAGTTTCATTTGAGTTTATAGGTTGGTTCGTTATAACCTCTCCTGAACCAGGATTGTTTGTGAGTTTAATATTGTAAGAACCTGTGGTGGTAAATGTGTTTGGATTACTAGTTATTATCATTTTTGGATCAACAAAGTTATTAGCTACACCTGTATAAAAGACAGTAAGTGTTTGTCCAGTTGCAGATACAGTCGTTGTACTGGATCCAGTGTAGTGATAATCTGTCAAATTCCAAGTACCAACCAATTCATCACTACTAATACTGTCCTCATCCTTATTACAGGCAAAAATAGACATTAAAAAAAATGCTAAGGCGGTTAATTTGATTATTTTCATAGTTTAAGATTTAAAGTGATATACGAAGATAATGTAATTATATTTAAATTTTTTAAAAAAGATCCATAAAAATGAAATATATCGACATTTGCCGTAAGACTTTTTCAGGTCGAATTGTGGAGACTAGTGTTCTTTTTAATGAGACACGTATCTGCGGTTTAATATATAATTTTTAGATGTTACTTGTCCTTTTTCGTCTTGTTAATAAGTTCAATGGTGTAATCCAATACAGTATCTTTATTTTCTAAAATGTCTTTAAGAATAGGTTCTACATTATGATCAGGTATAACTCCGTGACCATCATTATTTAATTTATCTGTGATGACAAATTGTTTTGTAGGTAGTTGAACCTGAATTTTAGTGTTTGGAAGCGTTATATCTTTAGTAAATCCTGCAATTACATGCGGATTGCCACCTGTTTCTTGCCCTATGAATGTAGCTCTATGGTTGGATTGTAAGCATGATGCAACAATACCCGAATTAGAAAAACTACCACCATTTATTAGAACATACAGCTTGCCTTTAAATGGATTTGATTCTGGTATATGCTGTCCTAAGGAAGGCCCTTTACATTGTTTTAACTTATTTTTATCTACGCGATAATATTTCTGAACGATTGAAAAAGGCTTGTCTAACAAATAGGAAAGTAAATACACTCCATTCTCTATATCACCACCTTGATTATTTCTTAAATCTAATATGAGAGTTTCAGTTTGGCTGTTTTTAATTTGCTCAAAGAATGATGCAATGACTGATTTGAAATTTTGTTTATAATCTTTCTTTAAAGCATCATTATGAAAATCTTTTATAGTAAGTATAGCGTAGTTGTTTTCGTTTATAATATTAAGTTTCAGTCCATCACTCGGTAGGTTTGAAAAGGTTTTGTTAGGGTAATGTTTTTGACGGTAGTAAAAAATACTATCTATTGGAAGTGCTTTTATTGAAGCAGTAAATACTTGTCCATTTGTTTTATAGTCTATATCATAATTGCTTGGGTGGTCATAAATTAAACTATAATATTGTCTGAAATAGTTATTTAATATCCAATTGGGATAAGTTAAATTGTAGCCATCTCTTACTAGTCTTGTGCTTAATTGTTGGATAATTTCGCTAACTTCAACATGGTTGATCCTGATAATTTCTGATCCTATTGGTATTGATCCATCATGAGTATAAACCATATCTATGAATAATTGGTGGTTTAGAATTGCAAAATGATAGGGAAGAAAATGACTCATGCTGAAATGAAAATTTATATTTGTTGGACTTGGTAATAATATTGTATGTCCATCTTTTATCATTGAACTTATGATAGCAATATGTTTATAAAACTCCAATTCTGTCATTGGTTTAGAAATTCCATTTTCTAAACTGTCAAACACCTGATCCATATTAGATTTTGATGTGTATAAATGGAGACCTGGGTGCTTATTTTCAAGTTTGTTTTTTAAATATTTTAAATCAGTTTTCAGTTCATTTGTTGAATAAAACAAATTTGGCGCAACATTTTTTTGTGCAAATGTTGTACTAATAAAAAATTGAAAGGTCAGAATTATGACTACAATTTGTCTTGTCATAGGATAACGGAAGCTTGTGGTTAGAGATAATTATTTTGATTTGGAGATCATGTCGACAATCCATTTTAATGATTGGCAGAATCTAAAATCGCACTTCAAATTTACTTCTTTTATTTATATGAAATCATGTTCTATATCGTTTTATAATACACTGATATTATTCGTATGCTGTCCGTCGAATTTATATGCGACGTAATGCAATTGCATTCATAAAAAATAGCTTCAAAGCACAAATACAACGCTACATCGAACATTCGGACTTCTTCTCTAATTCTTGACAATAATTATTGTAATGATCATATTTACATTCAACAAATCAATAATAATCGACACACTCCAGCCTCTTCAATTGGTGCACGGTGAACACAAGGGAGTACCTTGCTCTCAGGATGATCTACCGCTAGCCTCCAAATATTGCCAATGCCCAAACTCACCGGGTGGGCATCTGGTTTAGCCTGATAATGAAGATCAAAAAAATGTTCCCTTAAAAAATTTTCAAATCCTTCATCTGGTCCAAAATAAATTTTTTGAAGTTCATTACGTATTTCAGGAACCAGAATTTTCTGTTCCGCATGTGAATTGGATATTATTTCACTAGATTCACCACAATAGGTGCATAAAAATGTATCTGTAGGAATGGGAGAGCGATCTACATGAAATGAATAAACATCGGTCGGAAAAAAAGGAAAATGATCATCTCTGTCATAGCACTTGATCAAATTAAGTATTGGGGATGCACCATGGTTCCGTAATTGATTCAAGTCATGTAAGAGTATATCACGGGCCTGTTGTCCTGATTCGCTCAACTGAAGTTCTACAAGTTCATCTTCTTCAATTACCCTTATATTATCGTGTAGTTCTAACTTTTTAACAATCTCTAAAAAATCACCTGAGAGTTTACGATTCCAACATATGGCATTCATGCTTCCATGAAAAGTTGTATTAACGAGATCATGAAAATTCGTAACATATTGAATGTGATGCTCATCGTAATTTTTATCTGACATATTGGGTAATATTAGTAAGCATGTTTTTTAAAATGACTAGAAAATCATGACTATAACAATCATCGAGCTATAAGAAATTAAGCTAAAATTGAATAGTATAGTTTTATCTCTATTCTTAAAGTTTATTTCTTTTAGCCAGATTATCATACTTCAGTATGGGGTTTTAAAGATACGAAAAGTTATCGATTCCAAATAACATAAAGGTATGATCTAACTTTTTTGAATTCGGAGTATAAAGCTTCTATGAATCAACATAGCGCACAATTCTTCTACAAAATGTTTAAAACTGTGATTAATTCTTTGAAATTAAAAGCTGTTCATTAAATTCTTATTGTTCACAAAGTTCTTTCAATTTCTCTAATGCATTTGGGTAGGTTTCGTTCATGAAAGATTCAAAATCTTCTGTGGTGTCTAGGTCAACAATTAAGGTTGTAGATTCGTTGTTTACTTCGAAGGTATAGTTTTCGAATCCATTCGCCCATTTTTCCACTTCTGGTCCTTCGGTAATTTCCTTGTCACCTTTAACAAGTCCATAGTGTTGTATCGAAACAAATTGGTTGGGAATATTTTCAACGATCTTAGAAACCATACCCCCTTTTTCTCCTTTCTCATCGACTCCAATAAATAATATTTTATTTCCCTTATCCCAATTTCCTTCATAACTTGATGTAGGGTTAAAGATTGCGGTCCATTGTTCATAAGTTGATTTATTACTAATGCCGAGCATAATATCATAAATCTTGGACACAGGTGCATTGATACTTACTTTGAATTGTAATTTTGTCATAATATTTATATTTGTTTAATTGAATTTTTCGATTTTATTTTTTTGTTAAACTTGGTGGTCGATTAACGTAGTCTTTAACTCCATGGGATTTGATAAGTTCAAATTTATAAAATAAAATGAATGGGTCAAATTATGTAGATACATCTTTATTTTCACCATCGATAAACCTTTGAATTTAAGTCTAGTCCATAAGGCTAAAAAGCAGTTAAATGGCACTGATTTAGTAGGAAAATATTTCATAGAATATTTCAAATTGATTGCATCTTTAAAGCCTTACTCTTTAGTAAGGCATAAAAATAATGCGCAACGTTTATAACTTTCATAATTTATTTAAAAAATATTATTTCGGTAACAAATTTTATTAATACCTAGCAAATAATAGTATATTTCCGGACTTTCATTATCATGCACTGTTTGTATAGTTTGAGTTGAAATGATCTCGTTGTTATAGTAAATAATGGGATCTTTATATGCCTAGTCTCTTTGTGCGAAAATAGACACAGTTTATGTTTTTATTTGAATTTTATCATAGACGCCAATTCCATGGCTTCATCCATTCAGTTGTTCCCTTCTTTATTGCAAGTCAAGCCGTGTAACAAAATATTCATAATTTTCCTTAGGAGGAGACAAGCAGGCTTCTGGATCTAACAGCTTGCCTCGGCTATATGGCGAGGTACTCTTAGCTATTAGCTAAAGTTTTTATTAATTTATCAATACGTCTTTTATTTTGTTGTTGCAATAAAGATGGACTTAAATTCATCAATATATTCACGATCAGAATGGTTAAGCCAAACAGCCATTCTGTTTTATAAAATTTCATCAATACAAAAAACATTACAAATACAAATCCTATCAAATGGTCAATTTCTGAGCTCGTCATTTCTACACGAAGAACATGCAAGTCCGCTATTTCGATTTTATTTCTAAGTTTAAGTTTCTGATTGAAGTATTTAAATGGGGTATTTTTCACAACCCACTTAACAATGTCAACTCCTAAGCATTTATTCAATTTTTCACTTTTTATTAAATTTAACTTGGATAATCGATTGTTGTAGAATTTTGTTTTTTTCAAAATTGCATTGACAGTCATTCCAACAATGAATGAAATAAATGTTATTGCAATGCTGAATGATATATATTTTGAAAGCATTTTATTTTGTTAAAGTTGTTAAACGGTTTTTTGGATTTGCGAAGATGGGAGTTTTAGTACTAAGCTTCATTCTTTTCCCGACTGCCTCATTCAGGCGGTGGAGAACTGAACTTCTTCCACATACAAATTTGACTGAGATGTCCAGCAGCCATGCTATGGTAAACCTCATGTAGATGGTGGTTTTTATTGTCTAATTAATTCTTTATGAACTTTCGTTTCAGGTTGTGTCATTATATATTTTTCGACTGTATTGTCTTTAATAATAAATTCATAGAATACATCTGGACTATTTCTCATCAATTGAAATTTAGTTTTTGATATGGCTTTAAGTTCAAATTTTTCTCCATCGTCTATTATTCTATAAAGTGTTCCATTTTCATAAATCAGTTTCACGATTTTTCCTTTACTATTTTTATATTCACCTGCAAATATCTCTTTTTCCTCATTAGTAAGTTCAATGTATTTTATGGGTTCAATATGATATAGCATGCGCCTCAAATCTGTTACGGGTATATATGTATTTTCATTGGAATAATTTAAAAGTACTATAATGGTCTTATCATTTTGAATATGCCTGTCAATAAATGTTAAATATCCGGGCCATCCACCACTATGATTTACGATGTTTCCATAGACTCCATTATCTTCTATAAACCACCCAAATCCGTAATTTGATTTGGTTTTATCATTTAACTCGGATGAAGTGAATACTTCATTTTTACTTTCTTTTGAAATTAATTGGGTTGTGTACAAAGCGCGGTCCCATTTTAGTAAGTCGACAACTGTTGAATTTACAGTTCCGTCTCCAACAATACCATCCAGCCATACAACCTGTTTTGTTTCATTTAAGAAGTCTGGTAAGGTGTACTTTTTCAAACTATCGGAATAAACAAAACCATAAGCATAATTGGCTACTTTTTTAGGTGCATATCTTCTTGTGTAAACAAATGTGTTAGTCATTTTTAAGGGTTTAAATAATACTTTACTTAAATAAGCTCCATATGACATACCAGTGACTCGTTCTATTATTGTTGCTAAAAGTGCATATCCGGTATTGCTATACTGCCATTGGGTATTGGATTCAAATAAAACGGATGGCTTAAATTTTGCAAATAGGTTGATAATGTCATCATTAATAGCGATTTTACTTTTATCAAATACGGTATCCATTATTTCCATATAGTCGGGTAGTCCGCTTGTATGATTTAACAAATGTCTTATAGTTATATTATCATAATGTGAAAGTTCAGGAATATACTTGGACATTTTATCGTCATAATTTAATTTCTTTTTTTCTTTAAGTATTACAATAGCCATCGCTGTAAATTGTTTGGATATGGACGCCAATTCAAAAATTGAATGCTCATTTAATTTTTCTTTTGTGCTGTCATTTGTAAAACCAAAAGATTTTTTATAAACTACTTTTCCTTTTTCGGCGATTAATATATTCCCATTGAGGTTTCCATTTTTATACATTGAAGTCAATAAACTATCCATTTTTGATATGTGGTCTTGTCCAAAAGCTTTTTGTCCAATGAAAAGTATGATCATTATTATTGTTGATTTCATTTTTTTGGTTTTTTATTATGGTCTATGTGATCTGTTTTTTGGTATAAATGCGCTAACAGTTTCTGGCTTGGCTATGGTGGCGATTTTCACCACAAATGTTGATGTGGAGAACCAATGTTTGATTAACTACAAATGTTTCAACGGAGAACTGGGCTGCCACTTTTGCCAAACCTGTTTTATACGTACGTGCTATTCTTTGCAAGGTTGTCTATTTTAATTTTCATTTGTCCATTCATAACTACCAAGGTCCTTTCTGTTTAACTTGGTAAAATTGTTTGCCATCAAATCGAAAGAGTCCACTTCCTGCACCCCACCACATATTTCCTGATTTATCTTGATACATGCTTTGAACACAACAATTTAAACCATTAGCAGGTGTAAAAACGGTGAATGCTTTCGGATTTGGTAAGGGAACGGAAGGGTCAAATCTCGTTGTACAACCTCGGGCTGTAATCCAAATAATACCTGACTGTTCTATAATTATTCCCCAAAACTCTGTTCCTCCTAAGCCGTCCTTGGGAGTATATTCTGTAAAAGTTTTGCCGTCAAATTTGCAAATACCGTTTTTCATGGTAAACCATATATTTCCAAGTTTGTCTTGCGCCATTCCACCTGCATAGTTTTCACTCAAATTTTCTTTATCATTAAAGTTTACAATAGTTTTTTCCTGCCCGACTTCGTCTTTCAGACGGGCATTATAGCGAAAGACACCTTTATCAGTCGAAGCAAACCAAATGTTTCCATTTTTGTCTTCCATAATACCCGCAACATTTATAGGAGGAAGTATTGGAAATAGCGAGAAACATTGACCGCCTTTGCTATCTAATGATGGGTTGTAAAGGTAAACGCCACTGTGAGTGCCTACCCAAATTGTACCCAATTTATCAACAAGAATACCTTTTCGGCTTATATCAATATGATTTAATCCATCTTTTTGATTATAATTTCTAAATGTTTTTCCATCATATTTATACACTCCCTGGTCGGTTCCAAACCACAGATTACCTTTTTTATCTTCATTAATTGCATAAACAGAAGTGCAATTAAAACCTTCAGGATTAGAATAGTAGGTCAATGTTTTTACATCATACTTCACCACGCCTTCTCCTAATGTACCAAACCATAAATTCCCTTTCGAATCCTGAAAAATACTTCGGATATATTGACTGACTAAGGTAGTGTCAAAATCGGGAGGCACAGCAACCGCTTTAAAGTTTCTTATTACTGTTGGACTTTGTATGGAAGTATTTGGGTATTTAAGTGTGTTTGTTTTTTCTTGTCCGTTGCAGGAAGTAAAATATATTAATACCAAAAGCAGCGAATAAATTGGATTGTATAAGTAGTATTTTGTCATTCGCCTTTGGCTTAGTTGTATCAAAAAAAATGTTCAACATAGGTATAAAATTTCAAGTATGCAGGTCGCCCAATCATGACGAATAACATATACAGGCTTAGCGAAGGTAGCGATTTTCACTACAAGTATTGATGCGGAAAACCAATGTTTGATTAACCACAAATGTTTCAGTGGAGCTCTGAACCCCATTTTTGCCAAACTTATGTTATGCTTTTGTACTTCTTCTTCGGTCTTCCTATGTTTGTCTACCTTATGTAATTGTCTAATTTTATATGCACAAACATAGTAAAAAAATCTACCTTTGATACTATTTGAATTTTACAAAAATGAAAAACGTAAGTATTAGAGATTTTTACAAGGATATTTTTGATAGAAGTGATTCCCAACTTGATTACATTTTAGATTTTAAAGGCAATGCTGAATTAGGTCATTTTAATGTATTCGAAACGGAAAAGTTTTATTTCAGTGGTAATAAGAAATCTGAAATGACATATAACCGAAGGTTGTATTATAAAATCAGTTTGATTAAAGGTAAAAACCTTGTCGAGTATGCTGACAAAACAGTTTTGATAGAACAACAAGGAATTTTATTTGCAACACCCAAAATTCCATATAGATACACGCCACAGAGTAAAGATCAGTCGGGTTTTTTTTGTGTATTTACAAAAGAGTTTATATCAAAATCGAAAACAGGTTTGCTTATTGATGAATTACCAATTTATCAGCCTAATAGTGATTTTGTATATCAATTAAATGATGAACAATATCTTGTAATGGAATTGATATTTAAGAAAATGAATGTTGAAATGTCTTCGGACTATGCGTTCAAGTATGATTTATTACGTAATTATGTATTGGAACTGATACACACAGGACAAAAGTTGAAACCTATAAAAAGTACTCATATGGCTACTAATGCAGCAAGCAGAATATCTTCGTTGTTCATAGAGTTATTGGAAAGGCAGTTCCCGATTGAAAACAATTCACAAGCGGTACAACTCAAAACGCCTATAGATTTTGCAAAAGTGTTGGGTATACATATCAATCACCTTAATAAAGTATTAAAAGAAACTACAGGTAAAACCACGATGGAAATTATCAATGGCAGAATAGCAGAAGAAGCCAAAATATTGCTTAAACAAACGCAATGGAATGTGTCTGAAATTGCATTTTCATTGGGGTTTGATGAAGTAGCACATTTCTCTAATTTTTTCAAAAAACAAACATCCCTTTCTCCTTTGAAATATAGAAATTGATTGAAATTTACAAATAGTGGATTGCAATTTACAAGTATCTTGATTACAAAATAACTCATCTTTGTGGCTTAAATATTTTAACAAAATGAAGAATTCAACAATATTAGGAAACAGCACAGTAAGTGTGAACCGAATAGGTCTTGGTTGTATGGGTATGTCAGAGTTTTATGGTTCATTTGATGAAAGTGAATCCATTAAAACTTTGCATAAAGCAATTGATTTAGGGGTTAATTTTTTTGACACTGCCGATATGTATGCAAGTGGAGCAAATGAAAAATTAATTGGCAACGCTTTTAAAGGTCGTTGGTCTGATGTCATTTTGGCTACCAAATTTGGTGTAATGAGAGGTTCAAATGGTGAATGGCTTGGACTGAATGGACAACCCGAATATATCAAAAAAGCTTGTGAACAAAGTCTTTTAAATTTAGGGACAGAGTCAATAGATTTATATTATATGCACCGTCAAGCTCCTGATGTTGATATTGAAGTGATAGTTGGGGCAATGGCTGATTTAGTCAAACAAGGAAAAGTAAAATACATAGGTTTATCTGAAGTAAATGCCGAAACGATACGAAGAGCACACAAAGTGCATCCAATTACAGCAATTCAATCTGAATATTCATTATGGAGTCGAGAACCAGAACAAGAAATCTTTGAGGTTTGCAAAGAACTTGGAATTACTTTCGTTTCATATAGTCCATTAGGACGAGGTTTTTTAACAGGAACAATTAAAAATCGTTCTGATTTTGAGGCTGGTGATTTTAGATTAAGCAACCCAAGATTTACAGAAAAAGCAATCAATGAAAATATCAAATTTGTAGAAGTAATTGACCAATTAGCTAAAGCCAAAGGAGTAACAATAGCACAGATTGCCTTGTCTTGGATATTGAGTCATAATGATGAAATTACAGCCATTCCCGGTACAAGAAAAATTCATCGTCTCGAGGAAAATTTAGGCGCTTATAATGTTGTGCTAACTCAAGCCGATATGGAACTTATTGAGACATCCATACCTGAAATAACCATTGGAAGTCGATACTAATAATAAACCTTTTTTGTTTTAAGGTTTATAAAATTTGATGAGCCAAATAAAACTTATCAAATATAAAAGTCTTTGAGCAATGCCTTGGTAATTTTTCAAAAGTCCGAATGATGCAGAAAGACCAACAACCAAAATGAAAAACACAAAGTGAATCCATTTTTCACTTTTGGCAGTTGAGTAAAATAGTTGTAATACAATACCAAACGTAAAAGCAGCACCTGCAATTTGAGCTGATGCAGAGTGAATTGAAGCCTGTATGGCAGAATAGTTGTCTTGGGGGAAGAAAGGTTTCGTGCAAAAAATACCTGTCAAACCAACAAACAAGCCAAAGATTAAAATGGGTGTTGTCCGCCATATTAAATTGTTGGCTAAAATTCCTGCCGATAATGTCAGTCCAAACGCTAAAAATCCAAATTGCATAATTAGTTTTTTGTCATAGCCTTGTGAACCCAAGTCGCTAATCGTATTTTTTGTCCAGTCGTAATTGTTAGTTGAAAAAATATGAGCTACCACAATTGCCAGTACGAAAATTGCGGTCGAGATGATGTTGTAATTGCTTTTTATGTAGTCTATTTTTTGTTGCCAGTCTTTATTTTGATGGTCGGTCATTGGGTGATGCAAAATGTTTAAATATTGGCGATGATGGAGTATTTGAAATGTTCTAGTCTAACATTTACACAAATGTCCGATTGTATTACAAATGGTGAGTTTACAACGGTCCTCACCACTATTACCATTTAGATGTTAACGGTTGGTCATTTCTATTTTGCATCTTCATCAACTGAAAAAATACCAAATGTATTATTATCTAAGTCTATAAAATACCCTTGCCAACAACGTGTCGGAATTGCAAATTTTGGGATTGCAATTTTACCACCATTGTCTAATATCTTTTTTGCTGTTTCTTCAAAATCTTCCACTTCTATAGAGCAAGTAAATGCATTTGTGCCAAATTCAGTTGGTGGCGTTTTTGCAGGTCTGGCAAAAAGACCTCCATTAATACTATTTGTTTCAATTCTGTAATATTCAATGGGCACATTATACTCTCTTATAAATGTCCAATTAAAAATATTTTTGTAGAATTCAATTTCTCTTTTCGGACTTGAAGATTGAATTTCAAAATAACCGATTGTATTCATTTTGAAACTATTTTTTAAGGTCAGGTTTACCTTGTCCTATTGTAATTAATGGTAATAAACTATTTTTCAAGTAATGGGTCCAACCTTTTGAACAACCATCATAACATTGAAGGCCTGGAACTAAACCCGAATGAGTTATGTCCAACTTGGTTTTATCTCCTTGTTTTGAAATTTCAAAAATCATTTTTGTTCCGTTCCATTCGTTTTGTTTTTCAACAAAGCTTAGTTTACTTTCTAATGTAAGCCAAACAATCTTTTCATTGGGAATTACTTCTGTCAATTTGTGTTTTGAATAATGAAAATCACCATGGCGATAAATAAATTCGTCATTCAGTTTTTCGGAATCACCTTCCAACTCTTCTGACCACCAACCACGAACATTATTAATTGCATTAAAAACTTCAATTGGTGTTTGGTCTAATAAAAATGTAATGTTAAAATTTTGATTTTGCATGGTGTATTTTATTCGTCTGTTAATTGTTTAGGTTTTCCTTTTATAATGACCGCTCATTCCTGGCTTGACATAGCGGCGGATTTTTACCACAAATGTTCCTATGAAACACACACTGCAAATATAGAAAAAATGTTTTGACGAAGCACATTACTCGCCATTTTGGCAAACCCGCGTTCGTGGTAATTGTTTTTCTCTATTACCAAGCAATCTCTCCCGTTTCTGGATTATTTTCTTCACTAAAAAATTTCCCTGTCGGGCCATCTTTATCAATCAAAGCATACTTTATAATTCGTTTTCCGGCATCTTCAACGGTTCCAGGTCCTCGATGTCCGTTAAAATCTGTCTTGGTATATCCAGGACAAACCGAATTCACTTTAAAGTTGCTGTCTCTCAGTTCGTAAGCTAATACAACTGTGTACATATTCATGGCTGCTTTTGAAGAAAGATAAGCAGCAGCTTTGTAATCGTAATATTTGTAGGAAGGGTCACTATGCAAAGTTACAGAACCTTGACTTGAACTTACATTTACAATACGCGGTTCAGTTGATAATTTCAATAAATCAATAAATGCCTGCGTAACTCTTACGACACCATACACATTTGAATCGTAAGTGGCTTTGAATTGGTCAATTGTTGTATTAAGGGCTTGTTGTGGATAGCCACCAAAGATGCCTGCATTGTTAATTAGTATGTCCAATACTTGCGTTTTCTTGCCAATTTCTGCTCGGGCATTTTTTACAGATTCGTCGTTTGTAATGTCAAGCTGAATGACTTCTACATTGTTTAATCCCTCTGCTTTTAATTTGTTAAGGGCTTCTATACCACGCTCCAAATTTCGACAGCCAAGATAGACATATATCCCTTTTTGAGCAAGTTGTCGCGCAACTTCAAAACCGATGCTTTTGTTAGCTCCTGTTACTAATGCTGATTTCATTATTATATTTTTTGATGAACCGCAAAATTCGGTAGCGCAAAATCAAGTGAGATGGACGATTCACTTTAATTTCTTGACAAATCTTGAATGCTTTCTACAAATTGTGTAACACTTTTTCCAGTATTCTTTTTGAAAATCTTTGAAAAATAATCGGGGTCGTTAAAACCCAAGTCATAAGCTAATTCCTTTACCGATGTTTCGGAATAGAATAGTTTTCGCTGTGCCTCTAATATCAAGCGGTTTGTGATAAATTCTTTTGGCGAAACTCCAGAAAACTCTTTTACAATGTTGTACAGATTATTTGTCGTAATTGAAAGGTTGCCGGCAATTGTGTTAATAGAAGGTTGTTCTGTCAAATGAGTTTCAACTGCAATTTTAAACTCAATGTATTTTGAAAGTTTATTTGGTTCTGATTTTTCTTTTGCAACACTTTTAAAGTATGCATTGTTTATTTCTGTCAAAAGCGAATTAAGATGAGCCAAAATAATTTCAGCATCTTTTTTGTCATTGTCTGAATGCAAAATTTTGTTCAGTATTTCAAAAAGTATTTTTACTCTTTGTTTTGAATCAATGTCAAATGAAATGATTTGTGAATTTAATGGATTGATTAAAAAGGAAAATGGTTTTGGAAGTAAAGATAAGCAGTTTTGGTCAAAGCTCATTTTGAAACATTCAATGTCGTCTTTATTCTGAGCAGGTACAGAATGAATTTGATTAGGTAAAACAAAAAACAATTGCCGATTTGTAATGGTCAAATCATTTAAGTCAACCTTATGAGTTAATGAACCTCTTTCAACAAACACAAAAAAATAATTTGCTTTTCTGTGAGGTTGGGTAAGCATTCTCATTACATCAGCAGACAAATTATTATTTGAATTAGAGTTTGCCCTAATCGCAAGTTTTTCGTGCTGTTTTATTTTGTCGAGTAATCCTTTTGTTTCTTGCATTTTTATCTATTCAATGTTTGCAGTGTGTCGTTTTACAATGAACACTAATGTTTCCAAGCTTTAAGATGATATGAATTTTTAAGTCCAAAATTTTCGAATAGCATCGAAAGCCAAAAATACAAAACAAACTTTAAAATATGCCTTAAATCCCAATTTCTTAGAATTGTTGTTAACAACTTTACATTTAATAGAGTCGTTTATCTAGCTGAAAATTGTGTCAAATGATGATTTGTATGAAAGTATTGTAAAGCTCCCCAATTGTTCATCTCTTCCGTTGTTTTTTTTTTCGGAATTTCTTAAAACTGATTTTACTTTAAATAGTGCAGTTTCAAAATTCTTTATATTCTGAGTATCCACAAATTTTTCCTCTATTTTCTCTGCCATTATAAAAGCGATTGCTTCCTCTTGCGTAAACATTATTGGTGGCAGGCGATAGTCTTCCATAATGGAATAACCGACACCCACTTCTCCAATAATTGGAACACCAACATTTATAAGCGTTTCAATGTCTCTATAGATAGTTCGTAAACTCACTTCAAATCTATCAGAAAGTTCTTTTGCCTTACTAATTTTTTTGATTGTAAGTGAATGAGTATTGCTGTAATTCTATCAAACTTGTTCATTTTATTATGGTTTATCTCTACCTACAAATCTTTCATTACCTAATAAAAAATTGATTGCTCTTTTAATATTTTTTTCCAAACTTTCTTCTGTTTTAAGGCGTGCCAAATATCTTACTATTTCTAATTTTTTTGATGCTGATAAACGGTCATAAACAGTTTTGGCTAGTTCATTTTCTGTCAAAGCCGTTATGAATTTCTTTGGTGGTAAAATATCCCTACTTTCTGCGTCAAAAGAAATTGTAATTTCAATGGTTTCACCTATATGTTTAGGTGAATGTTTTAGCATACTTGTATTTATATAAAGTCGCCATTCTCTACTATATCTAACTAAAGACTGCTTATAGGGCTTGTTATTAATTGTACCCTTTATTGGAATATGTCCAATGTCTTTGTTAGCTTGTATAAAAATTTGTTGAAGTATGTCTTTAGGCACAAAAACAAACGGGTTGACTCCGATGATTTCTATTTTTGCATTAAATTTATACTTTTTAAATTCCATACGCTTTAGTATTATGGATGGTGTTTTTGAATGATAGATAACGTTTTGAAGCTTGGTTAAGGGTGAGATTTTTAGTACAAATGTTTATATGAAGGACAAATGTCTGTTTAACCACAAACGTTTCTAAGAAGCACTTCAGCCCGCCTTTTGCCAAACCCTTATTAGCACCAGTTTTTATTTTGACCACGTTTTTATTTGTTCAATAAATTGTGTCTGTTGATCTATGAAAACATTATGAGAACAGTTGTCATAGTACTTTAAGTTATTAGAACCTAATAGTGATTGTAAGTCAGCTACTTGTTGTATTGAGTAAAGGCCATCATCTTTGCCATAAAGTCCAAACAGTCGAATTTTCTTTTTTTGTAATGCTTGCAAATTTTTTGTCAAGTCAATAGTTGTGTAATTTTCATTTTTCCAAAAACCTTGTGGTGCTGCAAAAGACATTTGAGTTGCATATTTTGTCAATAAGGTATCAGATCTGAATTTTGAATAAATATTTTTAGCTTCTTCCGATGGATTTTTGGGAGTATAGAAACCGTTTAACATAGCGTGTCCAAAACAATAGGAACTATATTCAATACTGGCTATGTCCATATGTTCAAGCATTGAAATGTAATTTAAGTTAAGGCTGTCTTTTTTTGTTTGATAAATACTTTTACATTTTGAGATAATGTTCTTGAAAGTCGATTGCAAAGAAACAGGTGCACCTACAAGAATAATTGATTGAACTTTTTTAGGATAAGTTTCAGCAAAAAGTGTGGCAACAACCCCGCCAAAACTGTGTCCAATTAAAGTTGCTTTTGTCAGACTATATTTTAGATATATGTTGTTTAAGTCTTCAAAAGTTTCTTTGAAAGTAAATTTTGAATTTGGATCAATGCTTCGTCCTTCTCCGCGTCTGTCGTAAACAATTACAAAAAAGCCATGGTCAGCAAGTTGTTGTGCTGTTGTACCTTCAAAGTTTACACAATTGTAGCCAGGTCCACCATGAAGAAAGATAATTGGCTTATCTTTACTTTTACCAAAAGTTTTGGTATAAATATTTTGGCTGTTTGCAAACATTGTTGTTAAAAGAATAATTGTCGATGTGATGATTGTTTTCATTCTGTTGTCTATTAGTTTTTATGTGGTTGTTTGTAATCTATAATTTGTGCTAACGTCAGAGTGTGAAAATACCTAAATCCAATGAGGTTAGAATGCAATAATAGAAAATTTCTCAGATAGGTATGCAAATAAATTAAACCTATTAGGCGGTTTTTGCACAACCTGACATTTTGCAGATTTGCGCTGGGATGTTTATTCAAATCAAATGTTGATGCGAATAACTGAACGTTCTTATACTACAAAGCTGTTTTCGGAGCACGAAACCCCTTCTATTGCAAATGTGCTTTTAGCGGTAACTCTTCTTCCGTTTGTCATTATTTGAACTTTTTAAATGTTGTCCCATTAAATTTATAGGCTCCGTTTTCGTGTGTTCCAAGCCATAGTTCTCCGCTGTTGTCTTTGTAAATACTAAAAATCGTAATGTCTTTAGCGTTTTGCTGAACAGGATAATGTGTGACTTTTGTTCCGTCATATTTCCAAACGCCATTGCGAAATGTTGCAATCCACAAGTTATTATTGTTGTCCTTTACAATGGATAAATATTCGTTTATACTACCGTCCTTCTTCCCGTCTAAACTGCCTATGCTTTCTTGTCGTTTGTAAAATTTTGTGCTATTTACTGTAACACTGTCGTAAACAGTATACCGAAATGCGGTATTGAACCATAAGTCTCCATTTTTATCTTCAGTAATTGCACGAACTCCATTTGCCCCGCCATCACCAAATTCAGTCACATCATTTTCTGTAATCCATTCAAATGATTTTCCGTTATATCGACATACACCTGATGGATTAGTGCCAAACCAAATGTTTCCTTTACTGTCCTGATAGATGCTGTAGATTTCGAATGGATTGGAAAGTTTCGGGGGCTTTGGAATAGGTAACTCATATAAAGTAATACCGTCATATTGAAATACTTTTTCAGTTTGATATGAATGCTTAAACCACAAATCATTGGATTGGAATTTCCAATCATTACTCGGGATTGGGGATAACATAGTAAATGTATATCCGTCAAACTTAGTTATTGTCGAATTCGGATAGCAACCATTGAAATAAATGTTGCCAGAATTATCTTCTTTAATTTCATCTACTCTATTGTTTGGTAAGCCATGTTTTGTGGTATAATTAATCAATGTCTTTCCATCATATCTATACACCCCAGTCTCCCAGCTTTCAAACCAATAAATATTATTTTTGTCCTGATAAACAACCATTATACTGCTGCCAAGTTCATTTAAGGTGTCGCCCTTTACAAGCTTTTCATTAGACTGTTTTGTGTTATTTTTATGAGTAGAGGTCTGCCCATTGCACGATGTCAATAAAGTTAACATGCTAAAAAATAAATGTAAGTTCAATTTCATTGTCATCTGATTAGTGTTTGAAATGTTGGCATAAAGTTACCACTAACGTTTTGGCACTTGGCGAATAATTGGATATAGTAGTATTAAGTAAATTTTTTAGATAATCAATATTCGTAGCAATATCTTTATTTAACCAATGAAACCGCTTTTTTGCCAAACGCTTGTTAGTGGTTCGTAGTTTTTGTTATTCTAAATCCAACCTAATTCTTTTACTGTCATTTCACTTTCTATAGCCCCTGTATGCAAAGTTGCCTTTGGTTCAAAGAGAAGATTAAATACAATTTCTCCATTTGTGTGTGGTCTATGTTCTACACCTTTTGGAACAATTAAAATTTCGCCTTCCTTAACTTCAACAGTTCTCCCATCTCGAAAGTCCATCAATAATGTTCCTTTGAATACCATAAAAAGTTCGTCCTCGTTCTCATGACTGTGCCAAACGAAGTCGTTCTTAAGTTTGCATAGTTTTACATATTGTTCATTAAGTTCACCAATTATATGTGGTGTCCATTCGTTTTCAAATAGAGAAAACTTCTCCATAATGTTAATAGAATTGATTTCTTTCATATTCTTTGAATTTTAATATTATTCTTAATTAGGTGTCGATTTTAACAATGACCAATAACGATTCTGGGCTTGGTAATGTGGGTGGTATTTAACACTAAAGTTCAAAAGATTTACTACGTTTGAACTTTGCAGAAATGTTTTGTTGAAGCACTTCAGCCGCCATATTACCAAACCCATGTTAATGGTTTTTTTTTATGGTTAATAGAATTAGGACTGACATTGTTTTGTGATTTTAGGTATTCTATCTGTCAATTGATTATTCCTTTGTTATTTTCATTGGGTTCAATTAAGTCCCACAAATTCCCATATAAATCTTCAAATACAGCGACTGTTCCATATTCAAAGGTTTCAGGAGGTCTTACAAACTTTATTTGTCTGTCTATCATTTTATTGTAATCTCTCCAAAAATCATCTGTAAAGAGAAAAAAAGCAACTCGTCCGCCAGTTTGATTACCAATACTTTTTGTCTGTCTATCGTTGGCAGCTTTAGCAAGTAATAAGCAACATTCTTTTGCTCCTTTGGGTGATATCATTACCCACCTCTTTTCTTCACTTAGCTTGGTGTCTTCGATTACTTGAAAGTCGAGTTTTTGGGTGTAGAATTCAATAGCATCATCGTAATTGTCTACTATTAATGCAATATGTGCTATTCTTTGATACATATATTCAGTTTTACTTTTATGGATTTGTTTTGGCTGCTCATTTTTGGAAAAAATTATTGTCCAAACCTTCTGTACTTTATCAGATTTGTGTTAGTATACCATGACCGTAACGTTTTGTGGTTTTGCATGCTGTGTGTAGTATAAAGTACTATAGCTTAAATTTAGCACAAAAGTAAATAGAAAGTAATAATGTTCACCCCTGTACTTAAAGCCCTACTGATCCAAAACTATAGTTACCGGAGGTATTTTTTTCTACTATTTGTCACTTTCCAAAATTTCTCGATACAATTGATAAAATTTTGTCTTAATACTATTTCTGGTAATTCCTCCAGATAACCTTCCGGATTGTAACATTTTACTATGCGGTAACCATCTTTGTTAATGAATTCAAATCTATGTGATACACCATGTGTCATTGAAATAAAAGTTGACATAGAATCATTTATCTTTCTTTCCATTATATTCAAAGAGTCAGTATCAAAACTCCAAATTCTTTCAGCATCGAAAGTAAGCAAAAGTTCGTTTGCCTTTCTTTTGTTTATACTTTTCTTATATATTTTAGTTTTAATTGGCTGCGATTTAATTATATAACCTGATGTATCTTCAGAATAAAATCTATCATAAAAAATTAATGACCATTTATTCTTTTTGTTCGCAATGATGATATTTCTAGTTCTCAATCTTCACCAAAAACTATTTGCAGAATAACTCATTAAAAAGTCATATTTTTTCGAGAACTCCTTAAATACAATACTTTCTAAGGTATCTGAATTGGTAGCATTATTTGTGAATAAACGAATTTGACCGATCATAAGGAGTGGAAAACAAAAAACGATTATTGATAGTAATAAGGTTTTCATAAATGTCTCTGTTAACGTTTGTATTTATACCTTTGCTGCCTTGTCGAGCCATGTGTTTGGGCAGCATGGACGCAAATACATTGTTCGATGCAGTATTTTTTTCAATGATTTATGAACTTTAAATTAATAATACGCAATCTATTAATTGGCTTCTAACCAATTTTTAACAACAAGGCGAGATTTTTGAAGAATTTCATCAAACCCTTGTGCATATTTTTTATCACTGCGTTTTGCAGGCGGTATATCTAAAACTTTTTGAAGGTTTACCATGTTTGGTCTAAAATCTGCAGCATCGCCTTTAAATTGCGCCTCCAGTATATGACACAATGCGCCAATATTGGTAGAACCTAAGAAAAAATTATCTGGGTTTTTAATAGATTCATTAGAGACAGTGGTTACATAAGTAATGCTGTTTTTGATAGGTATAATGAATTCTTTAGGATGTTCTAATGTATTAGCCTCTAAAAATCCATACGCATTGAAAATATCACCTATATCTTTACTTTCCAAAATCCGTATCAAGTTGGTTTCCCAATGTTCATATGATTTTATTTTAGCGACTGCTGCCTTACGAATTTCGTCATTTTCACCTTTATCCCTATCCCTATCCATAACTGCGTAGGATAGTAGTCGTGTTATTGTTGTGTCGTTATGTGCATTAATAAAATCCATCGAGGTTTTAAAATACCAGGACCGATCACCTCCATACTTGCGAATTTCCTCCTGCCTGGCTTCACGCACAGCTATCTTGTGCTCTATTTGTCTTCGTGCCCAACCAAACAATATTCCTAATACCATTAAAGCTGCTAATCCAAAGGCAATCGCCATAGGAGTTTTATAGAAATAAGGTGAAACACGTGCTTTTAACTCTGTATTTAAAAGAAAAAAACAGGATGCAAACACCAATAAGGGCATCCATATCTGTCCGATACGCTTAATCAACAAACGGAAAAAGTCCGGTAAATCATGATACCATCCTGATTCGAAGAATGAAGAATCAAAAATCGCAACCACCATACATAACCAACCGATACCTACCAAAATATTACGTGTCCTGCCTTGGGGAGATACCCAATCAAAACCGCCTTTCCACCAGATAGAAAGAGTTAAAATCAAGCTACAGATTGTGAAGCCAATGACTACGACTTGGAGCATCATACCAAGGGCTATCCCATCCTCCCCCCTGTGAGGCTTTGAAAAATAACCATTGATAAGGCTTATCCCGAAAAAAAACAGAAGCGTTAATACGTAAGAAATATATGCCATTATTTTACTAAAAAAATGAAAAATGTTTTACCAAGAGTCTTTATGGAAGTATAATTCTTGTCTAAGTTAGACATTGTTGCGTTTTAAAGGAAAACTTTTTATATCCGTAAAAACGTGTAAATATAAAAAAGAATTAAGTGAAATATTAAGGAGTGAAATTTTATATTTTAAAGCGTGGTAACTTTGAAAGTTAATATTTTATTTTTTCATTTCTTTAGCTCATGGTCCATCGCCCTATTCTTTAATTAATGAACGGGGCATTTTTTCATTGCATTGAAAGTCACGTGACATCATGAAGTGAGGACTTCATGAGTAATTTTGTTTCTGCTAATATATGATTTACCAGTGGAAAATCGGTTTCCTGCCTAAACATTAACCGCCAATTCATGAAACCACTGTAAATGGTTTGTGCTTTTTATTAAGATAATTTAATTAATAATCTTCCTTTTATACTTGAATTATTTCTATTTATTTTCGGTAGATGTTATACTTGTCATAACCCAATTATTTAGATTTTTTTTGAAAGTAGCCGTCCATGCATATATTGTTGATTCAACTTGGTTTTCATTGGTCTTTAATTTTACTCTTTTTTGTACAAATATTTGGGCTAATGTTGCATCATCTGAAATTTTGATGATAGGTGGTTGTATATCATCCCATTCAATGAATGTTACTGAATCAAAGTAACCTTGAAATCGCTTGAAAAGTTCTTCCTTCTTTGGTGTATTTATTTTACCGTTACGCACTTCGGTAAAATTATCTGCCATAATGGATGTCAATAATTTGGCATCACGGTTGAAATGTGCGTTTCTTTGCAGCTCGTGTAATTCTAATAATTTTTTTATAGCAATAATTTTCTTTGGGATGTTAAAATTCGCTTGGTTAATCTGATTTATTTTTATGGTGTGAAAGTTCAAAATAAAATCCCCTTGTTTGTCACTAAATGTTACTTTTGAGGGAAGTAATAATTTATCCACTTTTTTCCAATCGTTTATTGATAATCGAATCGTATCTTGATTTTCTTCAAATGGATTAAAAATAGTTAACCCAAGTAATAGATTAGTATTTTTTTCAAAATACAAATATGCAGTTTTGTCCAATTCATCAATAACAGAAATCTTTACAGCTTGTTTTCCTTCGAAATCCTCATTCCTAATAAATTTTGCATCACGAAATCTTTCAGTTAAATGAGTAGCAATCCATTGAAGTTCATGCGAAGGCCATATAAAAGCTGAATTCTTGTTAGATATTTCTATTTCAATACCTTTTGTCCAATAATTATCACCGTTTACAATACCAATATAGTCAGGTTTGTTTTCTTTTATTTGTCTAAAAATTGTTTTATTATCTTTTGCGGATTGGATTTCGGTTTCATATTTTCCGTTTGGTCCAATACAATTAGCAAATGAGTAGATACTTTGTACTCGGTTAATTGAATTTATTCCTCCAATAGCTTGAAAATATTTATTAAGTACTAATGAAGCGTTTTCTTGTGCTGAAAGTATTAACGAAAAGAAAAATAGGATTATTAAATTATTTAATTTCATTTTTTTAATTTTATTTGATTCTTGATTCTGCGTTAGCCTGACCGCTAACGTTTTGGGGCTTTGAGAAGAAGCGGAATTAGAAGCACAAATATTCAGTTTAGCACAAAAGTTGATGCAAGATAGAATGTTCAATTAACAATGTCACCCGCCATTGAGCCAAACGCCTGTTAACGGCTGCTTATTATCTTTTTATTAAATACTTTTCAAAAGTATCTCCATTTTGTTTGTAAACTCCGTCATTGTCAGTTCCAAGCCAAATTGTTCCGTTATTATCTTGGTAGACAGATACTAGCAAAACATTTTCTGTGCCCTTTTTTACTTCAAGGTTGGTGAGTGTTTTACCGTCATATTTCCAAACACCACCACCGTAAGTAGTCATCCATAAATTACCATCTTCATCTGCTATTCCAGCGTTGAAATAAAGTATTTTATCTTTGGTGTTCTCTATGGGTAAATCAATTGCTTTTAGTTTTTCATAGCCATTTGGAAAGGCTGGGTTAATTTTGTATTTACTATAAAAATTACTTAACCAAAAATAACCGTTCTTATCTTGAATCATTGAACGAACACCAGGAACTCGTCCGTCTGGAAGAGTTGAAAGTTCCTTTTCTCCAAACCATAAAAATGAATTGCCATCGTATCGAAAGGCGCCAGCAGTAGCAGTTCCAAACCAAATATTACCACGTTTGTCTTTGTTAACTCCGAAAACTGCATAAGGGGTATTGTTGAGTCCTTTAAAAGGAACTCCTTCTGGTTCTATTCCAAATGCTTTTTTTAAGTCTTGTTGAGGTAATTTTAATTCAAAAAGAGAATCTCCATCATAACGATATAAGTCGTCTGCATTGTAACCAAACCACAAGTCAGAAGGATTCAGTTTCCATTGGTTATAAGATGATTTTATTGCCTTTAACGTAGTGAATTGCTTTCCGTCAAATTTGTTAATTCCTTCGTGTGTTTCAATGTATATATTTCCGTTAATATCTTCTTGAATACCACGGATTGAATTGCTAACTAAACCGTCTACTGTTGTAAAAAGTTTCAAATTGTTTCCGTCTAAATAATAGATACCTTTTCCGTTACTACCAAACCAATATTTTCCTTTTGAGTCTTGAAATATTTTCCAAATTTGATTATCAAGTTCAGAAGTTGTCTTGCCTATTTCAAGCGTTTTTGATTCAGTCTGTTTGTGTTCAGATTTAACTTGTCCATTGCAAGAAAGGAAGTTACTTGATGCAAAAATTAGTAAGACTATTTTTACTGAGTTAATTTTCATTTCTATTAATTTTTATTTCGGTCTTTAAGTTGGCTATAACGGAGCGGTACTTGCGACGTTCAGCCACTTGCACCAAAGCCAAAAGTAAGAAATATTTTCATAAGAAACCAATAGTGAAGAATTATGATATTTGGCGGTATGTTTGCAAGTACAATGTTAGTGGTAGTTTTTATTCATTTCGTAAATCCATTCAATTCCAGCTTTTAAAGTTTGGTTCTCTTCAACTTGAAAATCAGGAATTATCTTACTTCCAAATTTTGTCTTTTTCTTGTCTGCAAATATAGATTCAGCCAGATTTATTATTGAACCATCTGATAATTCGTGTGAAACACAACCTGTTGAAACACCAAAAGTTGATTGTCCAAATGATTTTGAATTTTCTCTCAACCTTAAGGCTACCGCCACCGCTTCTCCTGAACTTGCTGTTTGATGGTCCGTTAATACAGCTAAAAATTGATAACTAAGATTTTGTTTTGATAAAATTTTTGTTTCCATTACAAATTGATCTTCTATGTAAGCTTTGCCTTCGATTATTTTCCAGGCTTCACTATTTTCATTTGCATCTATAAAGTAGCCAAATGTCCCATTTCCAATTAATGGTTCAATTGAAAGAAGCATTGGCCACATATTTCCACCAAAATTACCACGCAGGTCCAATATCCAACCTTTCAACTTATTTTGCGACTCTTTCTCTATTTTGGCTCTTATTTCCATAATGTAATCATTGTACACACTTTCATTCCCAATACAAAAAGGTATCCTAATGTATCCAATGTCATCTGGGGTGATTTCATCAGCTAATATAGGCAAAGGTTTGTTTTCAAAATTAGCTTCTGACTCTGTTATAGGTCTGAAGTAGCTATGATTGTCATTAAGCTTTTTAATTGCATAGCTAATTGTGGGATAAGTATCTTCAATTTTTTTTGCATTCGATACTTTTTTTAAAACGTCACTTTTAAACTCTTTCCAGTCAATTTCATTTTTATACACAGAATTTTCTTCCAATAAATCAAAGGTTTCTGTTAGATACTTCGATACTTCTTTTGGAACAGAATTTCTAGTATTACAGCTCGACAATATTATGCATAAACCAATGTGAAAAATAATTTTCATCTGTTACTGTTAAATTTCCGCTAACGGTTTTGGCATACGCGCATTCCCGCCACATTCCGAAAGCCAAAAATATAACAATAAATTTTATTAAACTAAAAAATCAAAAGAGAATGATTAATGACTTATGGTGGGAATGAGTGTATGCCATGTTATGCGCTGGCGATTTTTAATTTGGTATTTCTGATAAGATCTGTTCAAGTTTAAGTGTAATTTCTTTTTGAGATTTGGATGTCTCGATTTTAATTGGATTTTCCCAATCAAAATCTTTAATTACATAAATTTTAAACGCTCCAAGATTTCCTCGAGACTCTCCATACCAACCTAAATCAATTACTAAATTTAAATTTTTGAATTCTAGTTGTAATAGATCTTCTTGTAAATAAGCTAGACTTTTTTCTTCTGAATATTCGATTTCTGGGTCATATGTCGAAAACACATTTTTATTAACGATACAATTATTTGGAAGTATGATTTGCTGAAATGATATTTCCATTTTTAGAAGTTTAATTTTTATCTAGTTTGTAACTAGCGCATAAAGTTTTGCAGATTTTCTATGGGCGGGCTTTTCAGCACAAATATTCATTCGAAGATACAAATTTTCTGTAACTCCAAAACTGTCTTCGGATAATGAAACCCCACCTATAGCAAATGTGCTGTTTTACCCAAAAAAGCTGATTGTTCGGAACACAACTGTTGGAAGTTTCGATACTGTTTGTTCAAGGCAATTTACATTCATTGTTTTGACGGTTGTTATATATTCAGAGGTTTTCTTTTGTTTGTCCAACCCAATTTGGTGCGTTTTTAATTCCTTGCCTTAAAAGCAAATTTAGTTGTGCTGCATGATGCTGAACATGTCGCATGTTGTATAGTGTAATTTCAAAAATTGAATAATTTTTAAACTCATTTATCCAACGGCTGTTTGCAACTTCGTCTGTCATACTTGCAATTAATTGATGGCATTTTTGTCTGTTGTGTTGAAGGTAGGAAAGTAATTCTGATTTGCTGTATACTCTGTCAGGTAATGCACCTTCTGGGTCAAATTCCGAAAGTCTAAACGGTGATGGTGGAGTAAATGTGTTCGGCTCAGGTGTCAAGTAGTAGTCCAACCAGAAAAGGCAATGATAAGAGCTATACCAAAACATCCTGTCCTCCCAGAGTTCGTCCGTACATAAATTAATTGCATTTTCAAGCATGTCAATACTTGCTCCGAATTGTTTCCATAAAGATTCTTTTATTGTTGCGTTCATGTATATCAGTTTGTTGAATTTTTTAGCTCGTTTATTGCTCGGTCGTTTGATGTTTGCAGGCCTCCAATTGGTTGCACATAACGGTTTGCGTGTTGTCTCAGTTGGCGATTTCGGAGCACTTCATTGTCAACTTGCACAAAAGTTTGATAGGAGCACTCAGTTCCAATTACGCACGTCACCGCCAATCGAGGCAACACACTGTTATGCATTCGCCCTTCATTCTTCATTTCAAACGGTTATTGAATTAAGGTTTCGGTCTAAAAGTGCAGGAAGTAGTTTTTTTTCGGCAATGAATGGAATACCAAATGTCCTTGCGGAATAGTTTGATTTTATGGTTTCAATAACTTTTGTTTCCGCACTTGCCCGACTTCGAAGCAAAGGGTCTGAAATTCTGCCAAGCATAGAAAGACTTTGGTTTATTAACCAAGCATAGGGGTTTATGCCGGCTCTTTTTAAATCGTCTTGTAAGGCACCTGCTTCCCTCATTGGAGTTGTCTCTGGTAAGGACACCAAAATTATTTTTGATAGTGTTTGGTCTTGCAAAGACATATATGGGGTTCGAAGTCTACCTGCATTAATATTGTTTCTCATAATATCACGATGATAACTTCCAGCAGTATCTAACAACAAAAGTGTATGACCTGTGGGGGCTGTGTCCATTATCACAAATTTTCTTTTTGCCATACTAATGGCTTTGGAAAATGCATGGAAAACGGCTACTTCTTCTGTGCAAGGTGATTTTAAATCTTCAAGAATCAGCTTTTTAGCTTCTTCGGATTGTCCTTGACCTTTATGTTCTAATATTTTTTCTGTGTATCGCTGTGTTTCTACTTTAGGGTCAATGCGTTCCACCGTTAATGTAGCTGGGAGCTCGCCTAACTGTTCAATAAAATCTTGTATATGTGCAGCGGGGTCAGTAGTAGTTAGCAGAACTTCAAAGCCTTTTTTTGCCAGTAAAACAGCAATGGCAGAAGCGGCAATTGTCTTGCCCACGCCACCTTTGCCCATTGTCATAATAAGTCCATATTGTTGATTTGCGCAAAGTTCATCAACGAGTTGGTCTAATCCCTTTAATACCTGAACGGACGTTTCTGATTTCAGTAGATTATTATCTGAAATGGATTTTTGAAGTTCCGCGTTAAACAGTGAACGTAGTTTTACAATTCCCAACACATTGTAAGGTAAAAGAGGAAAAGTCTTTAATGGCAAGGTCTTTAAATTGTCAGGAATAGAATTGAGTTGCAAGTTGCCCATTGCTTCAATTTTTTGAGCAAGCAAGTCGTTTTTGTCTATTGCTTTGAAAACACCGTTGATGTATAATAGTTGATTGCTCATCCCAAGTTCATTCAATTCATTGCTGGTTCTCGAAGCTTCTTTCAGTGATGCTTTGTCTGACCTTGCAACGATATAAAAACTGGTTAATGATACATCTCTTAGTCTGTTTACTACGGTATGATATCTTTCTTTTCCACTTTTCAATGCAGAAGTTGGACCCAAACAAGACGCACCATCAGGATTTTCATCTGTGAAACTTGACCAAGCAGCAGGTAGTTCAAGCAGTCGCAAGGTATGCCCTGTTGGTGCTGTGTCGAAAATGATTACATCAAATTGAGTTCCTTCAGTTTCTCCTGACACAAAACGGGAAAACTCATCAAAAGAAGCAATCTCAGTAGTGCAAGCACCTGAAAGGTCTTCTCGTATTTTCTTTATTTCTTCCTTTGAAGATATTCCCTCTAAAGGTCGAGTTACTCTATTACGATATTCTTCTGCTGAATTTTCAGGATCAATATTGATTGCAAAAAGGCGGTCAATACCTTTTACTGGTTTTATCTGTTCATCAACTTGACTTTCTAATACGTCTTTTAAGTTTGAGGCTGGGTCGGTGCTTACAAGAAGAACTACTTTTCCTGCATCGGCCATTTCAACTGCTGTTGCACAGGCAAGAGATGTTTTTCCAACTCCGCCTTTTCCAGTAAAGAATAAATATTTTGTTTTTATATCAGTCATTTTTTTTAATGTCGTCTAATAGGGTGAGGAATAACGTTTTGGGGCTTTGCGAAGGCTGGGATTAGAAGTACGAATGTTCAAATTTAGCACAAATGTTCATTAGAATTCCAAATGTTCAATTTAGTACTGAAGCCCAGCTATTGCAAAACCCCTGTAAGTGGCTGGCGATATATCTATTTTTGGCATATTATATACCAAAATTTTTGTTTTGGCTTTCCTTCAATGTTTATTTCTGGTTCATTAATTTCTTCGTTTTCAATTAAGCCGAAGTTTTCAAAATCTACTTTAATGGAATCTAAATCGTAAAAAAATAAATTTAGTCCTTTCCAAGGTTCAAAAGTGTCTTTGGAAATTTCAGTCCCTTGTCCAAATCTAAAATCACTTTTTGAGATAGTTACAAAAACCATATTTCCATTTGGTTTAAGTTGTTTATAACAGTCTTCGATTAGTTTTATTCTATCCTGTTCGTTTAGCAAATGAATTAAAGAGTAACAGAAAATTCCGTCATATAATTCTTTGTCAAAAGGCATTTTAGAAACTGAACCTTCATAAATTTTAACGCTTTTGTCAAAGTGTTTCTTTGCTATATCTATTGCAGTTTCAGAGATTTCAATACCTGTTACTATAAGTCCATTGTCTATAAAATATTTGGCATTTCTACCATAACCAAATCCTGGTATTAAAATATCATTAATGTTTTTGTTTTTAAACAATTCCAAGGTTTTGCGAACTGAGTCTGCTGGTTCCCATCCCCACATTTCTTGTTTTTCTTTAAAACTGGTCTCCCAAAATTCTGTCATTATTATTTTGTTTTGTCAATGTGTGTCGGGTTCGGTACGCTTGCCCATAACAGATTTGGTATAGACGCGGCACCGCAATACCATTAGAAGCCAAAACTAAAAAATTAATTTGTTATTTCCGGACAAAATTAAAAGAGAATGATTGTAGATGATAGGTGGGGTAGAGTCTATGCCGTGTTAGGGGAGGTATCATTCAAAGTCCCGTTTAGTGAGTTCTGATTGTCTTATTATTGAATGCAATGTTCCAATTTTAATTTCCTTATGCATCGGCACTGGAACTGTTATAGTTGAATCCTCAGTAAGTTTTTGCATTATTACATGGCTTCCTTTTTGTCTCACTTTTATAAATCCATGCTTTGACAATATTACGCAGATGTCCTTACCTGATAATGTTCTCATTAAAAATTAGATGTTAACTGTAACTCTTGAAATTTGCAATTCGTTGTGCAATCTCTTAGATATTTCAGTTTCGGATGCGGTCTCATAAAACAATTCAAGTGCTTCAATAAGATTAGATTTAGCTTCATCAGGAGTATCACCTTGACTGGCAATGTCTAATTCAGGACAAAGAGATATATACATATTGTCCTCCTTTTCTATTACTGCTGTTAATTCTATTTTTCTATTCATAAAGCAAATTTAATGTATTTTTTTGATATCTCCCATAACGTCTTTGAGATTGATGCAGGCAGAGCATTTTCGATAGCTGCCAAGGCAAAAACCTTAAGCCAAATTTACAACATTTTCTGGAATGAAAAATGAATTGCTCTGCTTGCATTAATCTCATGTTATGCCCAGTCAATAAGGTTTTCCTTAATCTTTGTGAATATTTTTTTACTTTGTTTCATTTCTTCTTCAAGATCATATTCATTTTGGAGTCCAAGCCAAAATTTAGGCGAATTGTTGAAATAAATCGATAATCTAACTGCAGTATCTGCTGTGATACTTCTATTGCCTTTAATTATTTCGGATAATCTGGTTTGAGGAACTTGAATAGCTTTGGCCAATCTATAAGCAGTTGTTCCCATAGGTATGAGAAACTCTTCGTTTAATACTTCTCCAGGATGAATATTCTTTAATTTTGACATAATTAATGGTAATTTATAATTTTTACAAATTCGGAATTTGAGTTTTCCCATTTGAAGATTATTCTCCAGGTATCGTTAATCCTTATAGAATAAAAATCTTTTAATTCTCCTTTTAGCTTTTCTAGATGATTTGAAGGTGGTACTCTTAAATCATTGATATTTTGTGAGTTGTTCAACATTCTCAGCTTTCGTCTTGCTACTTGTTGGATGGCTTGGGGAACACCTTTAACTAGAGTCCCTCCCCAAATTTCCTCAGTATATTTATCTCCAAAACTTAAAATCATGCTACCCTATAACGTTACTAACGCATAAAGATATTAAGATGTTTCAAATTAAGTTGTTTTTTATTGATTGAGCATAACGTTTTGCAGCTACCCGAAGGTGGCGATTTCGAAGCACTTCACTGTCAACGAAGCAGAAACTTTTATAGAAGCACAAAGCTTGATTTAACCACTGAACCGCCACTTTTGGGTAGGTGCTGTTATCGGCTGGCGTATTGTCAGAAGTCATCATTTGCCAATTTCTTTGAGGATTTCAGGAATTTCTTTAAATGAGTTTATCCAAATTACGTTGAATCCTAAATTATTGGCGTCTTGTTCTTCAATATTTTCTATTACAGGAATTAGCTTCTGGTCTTTAATTTTTACGACTTCATTTTCGGGATATAAATCTTCAATTGAGTACCGCTTTTTGATTATATAATGGTTCTTTTCACCTTTGCCGTTCTTACGGATAGAAACATCTAATAGTCTGCGCATATTAGGGTCAGTCAGGCTAATCCCTGTAAAAAGGCAGGTACAATTGTTAAGATGATTTAGTTGCACTAGATTGCTCCAGCTAAACGGGTCTATAAACTGAGAATGGTATGCGTCCTCACTAAAAACAATTTCGTTTTTTGAGGTTAAGTTCTTCTTTCTTGGTAAGCAGCCGTGGGGATGATAAATTGGTATTTGTTTGTCCGTAAAACGTTCTCCTTCAGAAAAAATGCATTTAAAATCGATTTTTTCCTTCGCTAAGTTTTCTTCAATTAAGTCATCAAAATTAAACGTAATTATTGCTCTTAATGGTTTTCTTTCACGCTTTGGTCTGCTTAGTTCAGAAATAGCATCAACTGTGGAACTCTTATCGGTACAATTTTTATACAAGGTATCCCTTACAGTCGATGTAAACTTCTTTCCCAAAAGTGTCTTTAAGTATTGAGCAAGTATAAGTGGTGAGACATTTATTCTCTTCTGAAATAAATTGGCAAGTCTTGTGTCTATGTCTGGAACATCAGTATTATCAGAATAGACTTCTTTAAGAAGTGATTTTAAAAGAGTGTTCCAAGTTGGAATACCTGCGTCATAAGAAATTCCAGCACCACAGAATAGAGTCAAGTTTCCTCTATTGTATTCTTCTCTAAGATTTCGGATTTGAAACTCATAGGAATCTGGTTGAAACTTCTCAACCTCACGCTTTACTCCTTGATAGCTTTTAGTTTCTTTCTGTTTGAGTGCCCTAATTAATTTTTCGTACCCTTCCTCAAACGAAAATCTGAAGTCAGCAAATAATCTGTCTCTAAGTGAAAATGGGATATCACAATCTTCAATAAGAACTGGAAGAATAATTCTCTGTTGTTTTGAAACTTCCCGATTAAGTATTGCGGATAATTCAAAATTGACCCAATTTGAACTCGTACTATGCTTTGATAGAAGTACAATAAAGTAATCAGTATTCGAAATTGCATCATTAATTTTCTCTTGAATGTTTTCTCCAGCAGTTACTTCCTTATCAGCTCTCCAAGTCTGAACACCATCATTTTTAAGTGCGATGGTGAGTCTGTCCAGAAATTTTTTGTCTTGAGAACTATGGCTTATAAATACTTTTATCATTTTTACATTTAATTAATGTTAGAGTGTGTCGTGAACGCTTGCCGATAACGTTTCGCAGATTTGCGATGGGCGGGAATTTTACCACTGAACTTTATACGGAGCATAAAACTTTCGTCTACCACAAAACTGTCTGCGGAGCACGAAACCCCGCCTATTGCAAATGTGCTGTTAGTGGCTGTTATACTTTCCTTCTGATACTCGTCAGTCGGATGATTGAAGTTCATATTGTCTGATGTTCGTAGCATTGTTGTCAAATTAATCTCCTTTTAAAATTTGTCTTCAAGTTTCTCAAACAAGTCAATAATAGTTTTTATCTCTTTTGTTAATGTTTCAAGTTCTGATTGGATTTTACTGTCCCGGAAATAATCAGAAACTATTTTTTTTACTTCGTCTAAAGTCATTGTCCGAATAAATGTCCCTGGAAGATTTGTTTTGTTTGTATGGTCATATTTCCAAGTCCAAAGTTGTCCATTACTATCAATTAATTTATAGTCGCTATCAAACTCCCAATAATGCAAGTCAGGGTCGCCTGCAAACTCTTCCAAGTAAACCATGTTTAGGTCTGCACCGTCCTGAATCAGTATAGGAAATGTAACTTTGTCAAAACCAAGATTGTTTAACTGGTTCATCCAGTCAATTGCTCTGTTGCTGTTTAAGCCGCTAAAGCCGCCAAAAATCTTTTTTATAATCTGAACAAGTGTCACGATGTTGTGTAGGTTTTAAATTGTCATAGTTAATTTGTTCGCTGTAATGTTTTTAATATTCTCACGTTAAATAATAGCCGCTAACGTATTTGAGATTAATGCAGGCAGAGCATTTCGATAACTGCCAAAGGCAAAAACCTTAAGCCAAATTTACAACATTTTCTGGAATGAAAAATGAATTGCTCTGCTTGTATTAATCTCATGTTAATGATAGTTACTTTTGAAATTTACTATTTCATTTAACTTTATAAACTCAGATTGTTTTAATTTATTCTTTTGGTATAATACAATATTACCTTTGGAGCTATTAATATTACAAAAATATTCGTTTGTAATTGTATCTAGCATATTGTTTTCCCATTTCTTTTGATATTTTAGGTCTAAATTGCCAAAATTATTCCAAACTCCAATCCAAAAAACACCCCATTCATCTCCGGCATCTCCACCAATTGATTTACCTACTATAAAGTTATTATTGTTATAATAGAATATGGTATCAATGAACGAATAACCAATACTTGCTAATAAGTATTTATTAATAGTAGTGAAATACTGGTAGTGCGTTGAGTCGATCTTTTCTAATAGAATAAATAGAGTTCCTTTTGTTTCAAAACCATTATCATTCATGTATGCCACGAACTTATTGCTATTTAATTGATACTGTTTCATGCGCCTTTCTTCATCAATGAAGCAAATTGATATTGAATCGTTAATATATTCATTTAAATAATCGCGTTTTTTGAACCTATATCGTAAAGAATTAGTGTCAAGACTATAACATATTGTATCAAAATTATATCGCTTTAATAATATTTGGAATAAATTTAAACTGTCAATTGATAAAATCATGCCTTTAGATAATGCTTTCCATTCACTACTATCAATTATTAAAGGCACCTTTGTTTCTGAGAGTGAATCTTGAACGTATGAAGTTTCTATACACCAATCTTTTTCAATTGATTTAGTTTTGCAACTAATCATAAGTATGAAACAAAAAGCCTGTAGTATCTTCATTTTGTAATTGTCATTAACGTTTTGCAGATTTGCGATGGGCGGGATTTCTACCACCAAACTTCATACGTAAAACTGAACTATTGTCTTGCACAAAAGTGTCTGCGAAGCACGAAACCCCGCCTATTGCAAATGTGCTGTTATAGCCAGTTTTTCTGTTAGTCATTACACCTTACTTCAATTACCTTGCTGCTCAATGTGTCAAAATGAATGTTCAAAGCGAAAGGCCAAATTCCTCCCCAGCCAAATGGACCTGTTGTTTTACCAATGTCGACTTGATAACTGAAATTTCCGGTTGTATCTCCTTGGTCACCCAATAAACTTAACACTTCACTTTTTGATTTGTTAATTAGTATGTTGTCATCTATAATATTTTCCACCATTTTTCCTCGAGTTCTAATATCTCCTTGAAGCCATTCTTCCCTATTAAATTTTAAGTTTTCAGTTTGTTTGTCCTGTCTGCATCCAATAACAATAAAAAATAAAGGTAAAATAAAAGTCAAGTTTATTTTCATTGTCCGTGAAGTTTGTTTTCAGTTTTAATAATTTTCACTGGGTTTGTGTTGTCAATGCTGTCAAGTTGAGCTTGAAACTTAGTCCACCAACCTTTACCATATTTGCTTTCCAAGTTGTAAGCCATTTTCCTATTGTAATATTCTGTCCCATTGATAATTTCGGTGGACATTTTGCAACCGTATAAATAAAAGTCAAAGCCGTAGGAGTTTGCTAAATGTTGTTTTTGTTCGAAGTTCAATGGCATTTCCCCAATTTCAGCAATTTGAATTTTTCCATTTTTTATGTCTTGTCGAGCTGCCCAAAAGTTGAAAGGCGTAAAAAGTCCGAACGCAAAACGAAGTCCTAAATACAGTCCACCAAGTAGTAGAATTGTCAAAAGTCCGAATGTGATTTTTCGTTTCAATTTTCCGTTTCTGTCGTTTGTTTGGTGTCGTCCTAAAATTGGCTATAACGTTTTTGGGCTTGGCGAAGGTGGGGGTTAAAAAGTACCAAAGTTCAAATTTAGCACAAAAGCTAATAGAAAGTACAAGTGCTCAATTTAGCACTAAAGCCCCACTTTTGCCAAACCCATGTTACCTGCTGGCCTTTTTCAGATTTCTCTTTTAAGTTTTTTAATAATGTCATCAAATGCAATATTACTCCAATCCTTTTTCCATTCGGTTCTAAAGTCAATGTCATTAGAGTCGGGTTTATCAGTTAAGTCTTTAATTCTTACTATTGTCGGAATTGGGATACAATCTCCAATAATTAATGCCTCTTGTCTTTCAAGAACTGGCAATGTGTCTGTAATTGCACTTACACTATCTGGCATAAGTCGCTTTACATATTGTTGGTCTGATGGATTAGTTAATCGCATAGCAACAAAATTATTACATTGAGAAAATATCGTTTCTGATATTTCAGAAGGTCTTTGACTAACTATCATTAACGACAATCCATACTTTCTTCCTTCTTTAGCTATTCTCTCTATAGACTTCTTTACGGAATGATATTTTGCACCTTCACTTTGAGGAATATAATTGTGAGCTTCTTCTAAAACTAGCAAGAAAGGTATTTCAATAGCATCAGTTTTTAATGTTTTATAATGGAAACAAAAATCAAATACCAATCTACTAATTAATGAAACTACAATACTTAAAACCTCAAATGGAATACCACTCAAATCTAAAATGGTTATATTTTCATTAGCACCGTCTTCATATCCAATAAATTGTTTTAAAATTTCTGATAAATCATCAGTCTTATATTCAGAAGTCAAATCTGCTTTCCTTGGCTTCAATAAAAACGCTAATCTATCATCTGCAATCTTTGTTTCAAGTCTAGGTACAAATCTATCAAACTCGTTTGCGTAAGGACCACCATTTATAGTACCTTGTTTTTTTTCTTCGAATTCAATTTTCTCAAAAAGTTGATGTTCTTCTGAAACTCCTGTTATTTTTGCTTTTATTTTTAGTTCTCCTGTTTTTGCGTCTTTTGTAGCACTATTTTGATTAGAAATATATCTAAATACTTCATCAATGCTAAAGTAAACTGGTGTATCGTAATTTACTTTTTTTAGAGTTGAATTATGTTTCTTTTTGTTTAGAGTAACTGCTGTTTTAAATTGTGAAACTTGATTGTGTGAATTGCTTTCCCTACTTTCAATAAACATTTCTTCTAACTCTTCAGAGTTCATAAGCCAATAGGGCAAAACTAAATTTGAAACATTCAATTTTTTTGATTTAGGAAAAGCTGTAGCATATTCTCCGTGTAAATCAAATAATAAAATATGAGTATTGTTGAGAATACCTTTAGAAGATTGTTCAGAATTAGGCTTTATACCTTCTTGTAAAATTCTAGCAACTGTTCCTGACTTGCCTGAACCTGTAGAGCCAACTACAGCAATATGTTTACTAAAAAATTTATCTCCATCTACACTTATATCTATTTTAGTGTTTTGGGCAAGTGTTGAAAAACAAAATTCTTTTTCAGAGTCTATGGAAGTATATATTATTTTTAAAATTGATTCATCTGCAATTTCGACATTATTTGGTGGTATAGCAATTTGTTGTCCACCTCTTCTGAATTTGTTTTGGTCATCTAAAAATCCGATTGGTTGAGAATCCAAAATAAATGTTGGAGTGCTTGGGGTTGTAGTTTCTCCAATTAGATTAGTTTCTTTTATTTTGAAACTTTGAACCAATGCGATTATGGAGGTATTTGAGTCGTCTGAAATTTTTAAATAACTTCCAATTGTAAAATCAGAAGTGTCTTGTTTAAATTTATCAGCGTCCAAAACTTCAACTTGAATTAAGTTTGGTGATACCGTTAAAATACGAAAAATATCAGAGTTTGTGGTTGCCATATTATATTGTTAAGAGTTTATTGATGTCTTTGAGATTATTACAATGTTTTATGTCAAAAAATTGACCACTAGAAAATTTCAATATATTGTTTTCATTTGAGAAGTAAAAGTATACGCTAGGTTCGTTTATTTCTACAAAGTTTTTCTCAAATGTTTCTTTTGATAAAATCCTCAATTGGTAAGAACTTTTTGAAATTTTCAATCCATTCTTTGTTGTATTTATAATAGGTTCTTTATTGAATACAAAATTTGAAAATTGAATTTCTTCAAATCCATCGTTAAAGATTATTTTATTATTGATTAGTTCCTTCTTAATAGTTCTAATTTCAGTCAAATCACAGTCAAGAATTACAGTTGGAACTTTTGCATCACGAAGCGAATTATTTGCTTTATAAAATTTAGTTATTAAATTTTCAATTAAACTTACAATAGGTAATTCTGAATTGTTAGAATTTAAAATATTTTTTCCTATAAAAATATACTTTAATTTATTGGCTCTTAATGCACTGGTGGATTTTAAATTTTGAGAAACTAATTTTAAGTATTCTGATTTAGAACGAAGTTTTATAAACCATTCATTGAATAAAGTTTGGCTACAATTTATTGTAGTTAAAAAATCAAGCTTGTTTATTTTTCTATTTGTTATGCCTTTTTGAATTGCTTTATCTATAATAATTCTTAATGCATTATTATAGAACAAAGTGTCAGCTTCAAAACTAGAGCAGTTGAAAATATTTTTCAACTTACTTATTACTTGGGCTTGTTGATTGTAAAATTCAAAACCAAAAAGGAAATTGAATTGAAGTAAAAATGAATTGAGGAGAGCATCGGAGATGCCTTTCTCAATTTCATAATGCTTTTCTATTTTATTTTCCTTGTATGTTAGTATTTCTTTCAGTTTTTTTAAATCAATAATTGGTTCATTCCCTGGAATTTCATTCTCGAAATGTGCATATAAAATATATTTGTAATTATTGCTAGTTTTGGGATTTACAAAATGGTCAAGCATTAATGTTATTGGTTCTCTTACAGCAGAGTTGATAAAGTTTGGTTTTGAAAGATATTTACATTGAATAGTAGTTTCGTCTGTTGAATTAATGTCGATATCCTCAACTCCTTCAATTATAACTTCATCTGTATCATTAACAAGGTCTAATAATTTTAGAATTGTTGTGTCAAATTGATAGTAATATCCTTTAATTGTTGCTTCTGCTGTTCTTGTCGCCATTAATTTTCTGTTTTGTTGGTGGGTTTCGGTAGGCTTGCAGGTAACGGATTTGGCATAGACGCTGCACCGCCAAACCTTAGCAGCCAAAAGTAAGAAATTAATTTTTAATTACCGGAAGAAATTTAAAGAGAATGATTTCAGATGCCTGGCGGTGTAGAGTCTATGCCATGTTATAGCCAGTGCTTTTTCTCTTTTACGTTTGTTTTGGTTTACTCGTTTTGAATAAAAGTAATGTTATTGGAATGAGTATTATGAGCACAATTAAAGAATTGAACCATCGCCCGAGTCCAACAGATTTTCCCATTCCGTTTTGAATTACTTCAAATGTAATGAAAAAGAATAACATAGCTATTCCTAAAGTTATGGTTCTGCTTATCCTAGTTCCTAATTTTAATTGTTCGTTATAGTTTTCGGCAGCAATGTTTTTACCATAACTAGATAATCTAGGGAATTTACCCAATATTTTCATTCCGATAATAAGGATAGAAATAACACTTGGCAAAATAAAAATGGATTCTTTTTTTGCAAAACCATCAACTTGACCTGAAGCATTAAAGTGAGAAGGAAAGATCTCAGGTAAATTCGAATAATTACAGATTGTTAATGTCCATAACGATACTAACACAAGCCAAATAGCAAAATCCAATACTCTGTCAGAGGTTGTGAGTTCTATTTTCATTCTTTGATTAGAATCCATCATTTAGGCTTTATTTTATCATTACTTTAGCATTGGCTATAACGTATTTGAGATTAATGCAGGCAGAGCATTTTCGATACCTGCCAAGGGCAAAAACCTTAAGCCAAATTTACAACATTTTCTGGAATGAAAAATGAATTGCTCTGCTTGCATTAATGTCATGTTAAGCACAGTGCGTTTTAAACAGTTGAATATTTTCTTTTACTTTCTGCTTTGGTTTTAACTTTTGGTTTTGCAGATGAATTCGATTTTGTTCTTTGGAAATAATCGTGGAGTGCTTTTTCTTCAGCAACTGTCAACGTTCCTTGTCCTCCAATAATATCTACTTCCAAAATTTGTTTCTTCTTAGTCATATTCTATTTACTTAAAATATTTATCAATTAGTTTTAGTGCGGCTCTATTCGCAATAATCATAACTCTGCCACCAAAATGAAAAGCACCAAGAGTTTTTTCGTAATGTTCAATAAGTTGAGATTTTGATAAGAAAGAAACATTTCCTTCAAACCCTCTTTGAAATGAAATTTTACAAGCAAATGCTACCAAATTGCCCGCAACTCCTGAATACATCTTATTTTTTCCTTTGTTGAATGGTGCGTTTTCAACAATATGCATGTAAACGTGATCTTGTTTTATCTCAAGACAAATAAGCCCTTGTATAATAGTTGAGTTTCCAACAATGGTCAATTTGTATACCTCTCTTTCAGGTTGTTTGTATTCCTCTGTCCAATTGAATAGCCAACCATTTTTCTTAGACACTAGTTTAAGCTCGCTTTTAGTTAATATGGAAACTTCAGTAGCAAAGCTGTCTCCAGTAATTACATTTTCAATCGAGTTTGTAAGCTTATCTACTTCAAAATCGAGTCCAATTTTTTTTGCCTTTTTCACATAGCAAATTTACGAATTTTTCATGTATTTATTGCTATAATTTATTGATTAAGGCGTCTATTTGCATTGTGCTTAACGTATTTGGCATAGACGCTGCACCGCCAAACCTTAGCAGCCAAAAGTAAGAAATAAATTTTTCATTACTGGAAAAAATTAAAAGAGAATGATTTTCGATTCTTGGCGGTGTAGAGTCTATGCCATGTTATGCGACGTCATTTTATGTAGTTTATGAATGTACTGTCAACTTTTAACCATTGAATATGATTATAACTTAATATTTTTTCATCTGCGTATAAGGTATACTTTATTAAATTATTTCTAAATAGAGCTAGTACATATTGTGGATTAAAATTTGTTTTGTCTATTTCTTCAAGAATTGGAGATTGGATAATACTAAGTAGAGGAATTCTATTAAGGATATTTGCTATCGTATCCTTATTTTTGATGGTTTTAATTTTTTCATTTTTAATATAATATTGTTGTTGCTTGAGACTATCTTTAGGAGGATGATGTAATTGGGTATTTGAAATTCTAATTGAGTCAACATATTTTATTGGGGATAAGTCAAAAAGTCTGGAACTATAAGATATATCCTGTTTATCTCCTGTTTCAATTGCCTTACAAATTAAATGGCCTAAACTACGTAGTATTTCACTCTCATCTTTTATATCATAATAGCTAAATTTTTTCAGTATACTGTCTTTACAAAGTATTACAAGACTATTGGTTGAACCATGCGTAACCTGTATTCTTGGATGTATAAAAGTATCAGATAATACAATTTTAATTGTCTTTAAATAGGAAATCAATTGGGTACTATCCCTAATACTATGACAACTAAATCTAGTACCAAATTCACAATTTCCCCAACCATCGCAATCTCTTCGCTCGATTTCGTAATAAATAATGCTGTCACGTTCAATAATAATCTCAATATATGAAGAGTCAGTCATTGCCGAAAGATGAATTTCATCATATGGAAGTTCATTTTTTGCGCATGAGAGGTTGATCAGAATCAGTGCAACAAAAGATAGTAATAATTTCATTAATGGTTCCTTCTGTTTTTATAAATCTTTACTAGTAATTTGTTATATGAGATGGCGCATAACGGAGAGGTACTTGCGACGTGCCGCCACTTGCACCAAAGCCAAAAGTAAGAAATATTTTCATTAAAAGCCAATAGTGAAAATTTATGATTTTTGGCGGCATGTTCGTAAGTACATTGTTATGTGATGTTAATTGAAATTGCTTATTAATAAGCTATCAACTTTAAGTACTTGAAGCCATGAATATGGCATTATTACTAAATCAGTTTCTAATTGAAAACAAATAAGTCTATTTCTATAGAAATTAATCTCATATTTAGGAATCAACTTGCCAAACCCCTTTCTAGTTGTTCTATCTATTATTTTTTGCATTTGAATGATGTTTATAAACGATTCAATCTGCTCTTTTCGCGAGATCATTTTTAATTCATAATCTTTAATATAGTTTAAACGCTTACCATTATAACCATCAATTTCAACAGATTTCAATTTAATTATGCTAATGGAATCAATATCCGTTAAGTCAGAAATATCTATAAGTCTTTCTGTAGTATTAATATTGCTCCTATTTGTTTGACTTATTATATTGAGTAATTGTTTTTTAACTTCTACAATATCTCTAGAATTGTTTTCTGAGCCATAAAATCTGAAATTTTTAATTAGACTATCTTGAGATAAAAATTTTATGCTGGATGTTGTAGCGTGTGTCATCATTATTGCTTCAAGATGAAATGTATCAGATAGTAATCTTTGAACTTCTTCATCAATAATATCAAAGGTATTATTGATTTTGGAAGCCTGAGCATAAAATTTGGGCCCATACTTGCACGACCCATATCCATCGCATGCGCCACGTTCTAATTGCAAAATTATTATTGAATCTCTTGAAACAAATATTTGAATATATGAGCTATCAGTGTGAGTTGAAAGATGTATTTCATCATAGAATTTCTTATGTTTAATACAACTACAATGTAAACTTATAATCAAGAATAATAATTTGAATCTAATCATATTTTTTTAATATCACATAACGTATTGGCGCTTGGCGTAGTGGCGGATTACGGAGCACAAAACTGTCAATACACCACAAAGGATGATACGAAGTAGAATGTTCAATTAACCACATCACCCGCCATTGAGCCAAACGCCTGTTAGCGGTTAGGCCTTTTTTCATATGTCGATTGTCAGTATTGCACAAAATTTATTTTCATTTTCGTTCATTGAAATAATATTTTCTCCCTCACGCATTTTATAAAAACTTAGTCTGTCGCTTATAAAATGCTCGTCATCTTTTTCGTCAAGATTGTTTTCTATAGCCCAAAGTCGTCCGAGTTCAGGTGTCTGAAATGAATACCAAAACCTAATGCCTTTAATTTTTTCCTTTTGAAATTTGTATGCAAGTAAAGTCAAAGTTTTTACTCCAAGCATAAACGCTTTTTTATTGTTGGCAGGTTCAATATTGCAGTCAACGTGAAAATGATTTTCGCTGTCTTCAATTATGGATTGATTTTCCCAGTCCTGCGTTGCTTTGTAAAGTCTGTCAAATGATTTTAATGTAACTCCAAGTTCGGTTAATAATATTTTGTCGTCAATAATATTTTGAACTTCTGTCGGCAAGTCCACCGAAAATGAAAAGTCGTCTGGCAGATTGTATTCTGTCAAAAGTTGCTTAAATATTTCGTTGAACTTTGTCGTCATAGGCTTACCGCTAACGTATTTGAGATTGATGCAGGCAGAGCACTTTCGATAACCGCCAAAAATAATAACCAGAAGCCAAAATTACGGTTTTTTCCTGAATGAAACGTTTTCGCTCTGCTTGAATCAATCTCATGTTATGAGCGGTTATTTGTATTTTTACTTTACTTAAATAGATTTTGAAAAACTTCTACATAACGATTATAAATTGAACGTAATTTACGATGTTTGTTTAATTCGTCAAAATTTATGGTTTCATAATCATTTAAATTAGGATTAAATTTGCGCCAAGTTCCAATCTCTATTGACTTTGGAAGCCAACATTCTTTAACTACAATACTATCATATGGCACATATGTTTCTGGGTCATATAGTTTTATTGTATCAATTTTAGAAAATTCTTCATATATTTTATAATTCCCTTCAATAATAATTAAACCAGAGCTATCAAATTCAATGTATGTTCCGTTTTTTAGAGGCTTATTCTTCAAATTAAACATGTTTCCTACATCATCATAAAAATCTTGATCATATGGCTTTATAAAAGTCGAAATAGCTTTTATTTTTCATTTTCATAATAATTTATCCAAGTATTTATTTTCTCGCTACAAGCATATGTACCAATTTCTTTTAATTGATGATTTTTGAACCAAGAAATATAAGCTCCATTTGGCTCTCCTCCACAATCACTGCAACTCCCCCAGAAGACTTGTTCAAGCATTTGACCTTCAGGTGAAATTAGGATTTTTTTATTATTGATATAGTAAATTCTATTACTATCTTTATCTATCCAATCAGCTTTATCTGGAAATTGAATTGTGCTTTGAGAAAAGCAACTGTTAATATATAGAATAATAAATATATACTTCATTTTATTTTAATAATCGCTCATAACGTATTGCAGATTTGTGATGGGCGGGAATTTCCGCCACAAATTATAATTCGAAGATACAAACTTTCTGCAACTATAAAACTGTCTGCGGAGCACAAAGCCCCGCCTATTGCAAATGTGCTGTTATGTGTAGCCTTTTTTCTCAACGTTTGAAATTTGTCGCTTTAAAACCATTCATAAACTCTTCAAACTTGTCAATATTCTTGTCAAAGGTTTCTTGTGTCGAAGTAAAGTCTATCCACAAATATGCAGTCTTAGTTTCAAGTAAAATGTACATGCAGTGATACATAAGTTTACCGCTGATCCAATATACTTTATAAGCATCACCAATATTTTTGTATTTCCCAAGGTCTTTCTTTCCCATAAATTTGTGTGAATTATTCCATTTTGCTGATTGTCCAAACACAAAATCTTCCACTATAAATTTCTTAAAGTCCTTGAGAGATTTGTAGACTTTCTTGTCAAATGATTTAATAACTATCGCATTTTCAATGCCCTCAACCGATGGCAAAGTCCCACCCCAAGCATAGATCCCGCTTTCAAATAAGTGCAACCAGTTTGGAACTATCACTTGAAAATTGAAAGTCGAGTCCACATAAGTTAATACTTCAACTTCCGCTTTATATTGCTTGTCCCTAAGCCCGTCATAATTACTGAATGAATCATTCTTAACTTTGTTGCTGTCAGATGTTTGACCAATTGCCAGTCCGATTGAACATATAGATAATATTGTCAGAATTAATTTCGTCATTTTGTTTGTTGTTTGGTTGTTGTCTTAAGGTTACACATAACGTATTTGAGATTAATGCAGGCAGAGCATTTTCGATAACTGCCAACGGCAAAAACCTTAAGCCAAATTTACAACATTTTCTGGAATGAAAAATGAATTGCTCTGCTTGCATTAATGTCATGTTAAGCACAGTGCGTTTTAAACAGTTGAATATTTTCTTTTACTTTCTGCTTTGGTTTTAACTTTTGGTTTTGCAGATGAATTCGATTTTGTTCTTTGGAAATAATCGTGGAGTGCTTTTTCTTCAGCAACTGTCAACGTTCCTTGTCCTCCAATAATATCTACTTCCAAAATTTGTTTCTTCTTAGTCATATTCTATTTACTTAAAATATTTATCAATTAGTTTTAGTGCGGCTCTATTCGCAATAATCATAACTCTGCCACCAAAATGAAAAGCACCAAGAGTTTTTTCGTAATGTTCAATAAGTTGAGATTTTGATAAGAAAGAAACATTTCCTTCAAACCCTCTTTGAAATGAAATTTTACAAGCAAATGCTACCAAATTGCCCGCAACTCCTGAATACATCTTATTTTTTCCTTTGTTGAATGGTGCGTTTTCAACAATATGCATGTAAACGTGATCTTGTTTTATCTCAAGACAAATAAGCCCTTGTATAATAGTTGAGTTTCCAACAATGGTCAATTTGTATACCTCTCTTTCAGGTTGTTTGTATTCCTCTGTCCAATTGAATAGCCAACCATTTTTCTTAGACACTAGTTTAAGCTCGCTTTTAGTTAATATGGAAACTTCAGTAGCAAAGCTGTCTCCAGTAATTACATTTTCAATCGAGTTTGTAAGCTTATCTACTTCAAAATCGAGTCCAATTTTTTTTGCCTTTTTCACATAGCAAATTTACGAATTTTTCATGTATTTATTGCTATAATTTATTGATTAAGGCGTCTATTTGCATTGTGCTTAACGTATTTGAGATTAATGCAGGCAGAGCATTTTCGATAACTGCCAACGGCAAAAACCTTAAGCCAAATTTACAACATTTTCTGGAATGAAAAATGAATTGCTCTGCTTGCATTAATCTCATGTTAATGATAGTTACTTTTGAAATTTACTATTTCATTTAACTTTATAAACTCAGATTGTTTTAATTTATTTTTTTGGTATAATACAATATTACCTTTGGAGCTATTAATATTACAAAAATATTCGTTTGTAATTGTATCTAGCATATTGTTTTCCCATTTCTTTTGATATTTTAGGTCTAAATTGCCAAAATTATTCCAAACTCCAATCCAAAAAACACCCCATTCATCTCCGGCATCTCCACCAATTGATTTACCTACTATAAAGTTATTATTGTTATAATAGAATATGGTATCAATGAACGAATAACCAATACTTGCTAATAAGTATTTATTAATAGTAGTGAAATACTGGTAGTGCGTTGAGTCGATCTTTTCTAATAGAATAAATAGAGTTCCTTTTGTTTCAAAACCATTATCATTCATGTATGCCACGAACTTATTGCTATTTAATTGATACTGTTTCTTGCGCCTTTCTTCATCAATGAAGCAAATTGATATTGAATCGTTAATATATTCATTTAAATAATCGCGTTTTTTGAACCTATATCGTAAAGAATTAGTGTCAAGACTATAACATATTGTATCAAAATTATATCGCTTTAATAATATTTGGAATAAATTTAAACTGTCAATTGATAAAATCATGCCTTTAGATAATGCTTTCCATTCACTACTATCAATTATTAAAGGCACCTTTGTTTCTGAGAGTGAATCTTGAACGTATGAAGTTTCTATACACAAATCTTTTTCAATTGATTTAGTTTTGCAACTAATCATAAGTATGAAACAAAAAGCCTGTAGTATCTTCATTTTGTAATTGTCATTAACGTTTCGGGGGTTTGCGATGGCGGGGTGAATTAGCACTAAACTTCATTCGGAGAACTGAACTTCCACCTTGCACAAATGTGTCTGCGAAGCACGGAACCCCCGCTATCGCAAACCCCATGTTAGCGGTTCGTGCTTCTGTCATTGGCATTTTTTGTAGTCAATATTTTAATGTCCGAATATAGATATATGATTGCTATCGTCATTGCGCTAAGTCCTGCAATGATTGACCGAATTGTCAACGGTTGTATAATCATATAAACACCAAATACAATCAGGAAAATACAAAAGGGATAAGCCAAAAGTCGGATTATAATTCTCTTTATACTCCACTCGTTTGTCACTTTCTCAATTTTTATTTCTGCCGATTTGTTGTCTAAAACGTCAGCCAAGTTTTTAAGGAATGTCTTAATGTTTTTTCTATTCCAGCCATACGAAACAACAGAACTCATGTTGTTGGGGTCGCAAATGCTGTTTACTAAAAGTCGGTCTTTGTCCTTTATGATTGTTACCATCTCTCCCCAACTATTCGACCAATTCCAAGGTCTGTATGCCCTAAAAAAAGTCTTGTTGTTACGGTCAATACGCCACTCTAATTCTTTAATAGTTCGCTCAATAGTTTCTTGAAATTGTTCGTCTGTAAAAGTCACATTAACTTCTTTGAACCTTAGTCGTCTCTGCTGAATAAATGCAAACAATATAGCAAGCAATAAAAACGGCAATGAGCTTTTGATTAATTCGTCTGCAGTCCGAACACCTGTATAAGTGTTTGTTATATAAATTTCTATTAAACTCCATCCTGTCAAGCAAACGATAAATAATAACAGTAGGACAACTCCATAATGAGTCAAAGTCTGAACAGTTGTCAGCTTCAGTCTTTTATTTTTTTTCATTATTGGTATCAACTCATTTGTCATTGTTGGTGTCGTCATAGCATGACCGCTAACGTTCCGCGCGCAGACGCAGGCCTGGACTTCGAAGTCATTAGCTTGGTAAAAGTACAAATGTTTCATAGAAATCCAAACGATCGAATCGCTACTGCAGCCAGGCTTGAGTTCTGCGCGCTGTTAGGCACAGTAGTTAGTCAACGCTAATTATTACACTTGTGGCTTTCAGTTGTATAAGTTTCTTGTCAGGTGAAAGGGCGTAAATATTGCTAACTGTTATTCTATCTCCGTGCTTTAATGCCCTTAATCTATCTTGGAAATCTCGTGTTCCATATTCGGATTTCACTTTAAAAGTTTCTGTTTTGAAATTTGAAATTATTTGATACTCATAACTTAACAATCTGTATTCCGAGTATTCTTCAATGAGCTTGTTGTTCAAATAAACGGCAACAGAGGGAGCGGCATCTCTTAAATATCTATATTGAATTGTATCTCTCTTTTGATGCGGGAAATGTATGGCCGGTGTCAACCCGAGTTTGTTATTTTTATTTTTTTGTGGAGTCCTATATTCCTTTTCCTGTGAATTTATTTCACACTCTATTAATTTCTTATGTAGAGGAGATATTTTTAGAAATGATACTTTTTCACTTTCGCTAGGTGTGGCACGATTCTCATTTTTATTTTTAAATAATTTGTAATAGTCAGATATGGCATTCAAAAAAATATTTAAACCATATTTTTTTACATAACCATAACTACTTTGATATTCTATCGAATCTCCTACAATTAATAGTTCATATTCATTGCCACCTCCATAACCCAAGAGTTCATGGTCGTTGATGACGTAGTTACTTTTCCTGAAAAACACTATTTCTTTTTGTCCAACTTTGTACTCTGCATATCTCCTCCCGCAAGACCAATTTTCATATTTCACAATAGGTAAGGTGTCTCTGTTAAGTTCGTTTAATAAATACTTGTCAACTTTTAAATAAAAGTAGTTTCTGTCAATTTTGATAATGGTTCCAATTGCGCCATAATCTGCTTTTTTCAGCATTTCACATAGGTGTAGATAACCATAATCAGCTTTTGCGGTTGTTATGCAAAACGTAAAAATAAAAATTGCTATTAATTGTTTCATTTTAGACGTATTGGTCTTTAACTATTGTGCCTAACGGATTTGGCATAGACGCTGCACCGCCAAACCTTAGCAGCCAAAAGTAAGAAATTAATTTTTAATTACCGGGAAAAATTAAAAGAGAATGATTTTCGATTCTTGGCGGTGTAGAGTCTATGCCATGTTATGCGACGTCATTTTATGTAGTTTATGAATGTACTGTCAACTTTTAACCATTGAATATGATTATAACTTAATATTTTTTCATCTGCGTATAAGGTATACTTTATTAAATTATTTCTAAATAGAGCTAGTACATATTGTGGATTAAAATTTGTTTTGTCTATTTCTTCGAGAATTGGAGATTGGATAATACTAAGTAGAGGAATTCTAGTAAGGATATTTGCTATCGTATCCTTATTTTTGATGGTTTTAATTTTTTCATTTTTAATATAATATTGTTGTTGCTTGAGACTATCTTTAGGAGGATGATGTAATTGGGTATTTGAAATTCTAATTGAGTCAACATATTTTATTGGGGATAAGTCAAAAAGTCTGGAACTATAAGATATATCCTGTTTATCTCCTGTTTCAATTGCCTTACAAATTAAATGGCCTAAACTACGTAGTATTTCACTCTCATCTTTTATATCATAATAGCTAAATTTTTTCAGTATACTGTCTTTACAAAGTATTACAAGACTATTGGTTGAACCATGCGTAACCTGTATTCTTGGATGTATAAAAGTATCAGATAATACAATTTTAACTGTCTTTAAATAGGAAATCAATTGGGTACTATCCCTAATACTATGACAACTAAATCTAGGACCAAATTCACAATTTCCCCAACCATCGCAATCTCTTCGCTCGATTTCGTAATAAATAATGCTGTCACGTTCAATAATAATCTCAATATATGAAGAGTCAGTTATTGCCGAAAGATGAATTTCATCATATGGAAGTTCATTTTTTGAGCATGAGAGGTTGATCAGAATCAGTGTAACAAAAGATAGTAATAATTTCATTAATGGTTCGTTCTGTTTTTATAAATCTTTACTAGTAATTTGTTATATGAGATGGCGCATAACGGTTTTCGGCTTGGCGATGTGGCGGATTTTTAGCACAAAAGTTCAATAGAATTACTGCTGTTGAACCTTGCACAAATGTTTCATAGAAGCACTTCAGCCGCCATATTGCCAAACCGATGTTATAGGGCGTTTTTCTTTGTGTCATTGATTTTCTGTTCTATAAATATTAGGTCTTTGTCGCTGTCAGATGCTCCTTTTTGTTTTTTAATTTGTCTTGTTTTCTGGTAGCAGTTTAAAGCTTTATTGAAAAGTTTTTCTTTTGAATAAATGTCGCCAAGAGTTAGCCACAAATAATCTGTCATTGGAAATTTGGTTAGAATGTCCAAAAGATATTTCTCTGCTTCGGTAAATTTTCCTGATTGATGTAAATACTGTGCTTTCATAGACATTCCTTGTGCAGGATTGATTTCTTCCGAAATTAATTTGTCAGAATAGAATATCGCCTTGTCCACGTTGCCAATGAAAAAATGTGATTTGGAAATACTTACCAAAGCCATCGCATCTTTTGAATTGGAATTTAAAACAATCTCAAAACTTTTTATCGCTTCATCAAACCTATGAATTTGAAAGTTACACATTGCATAATTGAAATGTTCATTAGCTGTTAGTGTCGAATAAGTGATAAGCTGTTTGTATATGTCAGCAGAAAATTCAAAAAGTTGATTTTGCACAAAAAAAGGAAGTAGGTTCTTAGAATTTATATGTAAACTTTTTTTCTGTGGAGTTAACTCAAAACATTTTAGAAGGCATTGTGATGCTTCGCTAACATCTCCTGTTTCTACTAATGCATTAGCAAGGTTCATTAATGCTCCGCTGTTTTCAGGGTCGATTTCAACTGCTCGAAGCAAACAAGTTTTAGCATCTGCATTATTGTCAAGTTCCAAGTAAATTGCACCTAAATTGTTTAATGCTGTCGAACTATACTGATACAAGTAAACAGCTTTCTTAGTTGCTTCTAAAGCGTCTTGAAGATTACCTAACTCATATTCTAATCGTCCCTTTTGAGACCAAGCCGAATAATGGTCAGGCTGATGATTTAAATATTGGTCAATTGCTCTAAGTGCTTCTTTGTTTTCCCCAATTGCAGACAAAGAACGAGAGAGAATGTATAATTCTTCTAACTTATCATCTCTCGAAATAATTTGCTTTGGTATTTCAATGCCTTCGCTTTTCGCAACTTTATCCAAGTCCTTGAATAGTTCCTGAAATTGCTGGTATCGTTTAGAAAGGTCTTTTTCAAGACACTTTTTACAAATTTCAAAAAGTGGATGATTTATTTTCTTAACGGGCTCGCTTAAATGAACTTGTCTTATGTCAGGACTTGACATTACATAAGGATAAGCACCTTTTGTGATTAGCTGATACAATACAATTCCGAAACTATAAATGTCGCTTCTGTGGTCAATGCTGTCGGGGCGAAAAATTTGTTCTGGTGAGTAATACATAGGAGTTCCACCACCGACTTTCTCATCATTCAAGTAAGATTTTGAAAGTCCAAAGTCAGTTATCTTTAGATTTAAATCCTTATCAATAAGAATATTGTCGGGTTTGATGTCCGAATGGGCTATCATTCCCTTTCCAAGACAATGGTTCATTCCATAGGAAAATTGCACAGCCCACTTAATAATTAAATGAAGTGGTAAATTTTTTCCAATGTAATTTGTTAGTCTGTTTTCTCCGTTTTCATTGCCTTCAACAAATTCTGCTGCAACGAATATTTTTCCGTCAAATTTTTCCGCAAAAAGTGTCTTGACGATATTTTGATGCACACCAAAAGAAGTCCAGTTTTTCGCTTCGGTAAAGAATAGTTCTTCAAGATGTGGTTTAATGTCTTGGTAGCTTTTTAAAACAAAAGGAAATCCGATGCCTTGTTTCTCAACAAGAAATACGTGTCCCATTGCACCACCAAATTGTTGCAATACTTTATATTCTCCACCTATGTATTTTGTCGTTTCTGTCATTGTTGGTGTGTCGTCTTAAAATGCCCTATAACGTTTTCGGGCTTGGCGAAGGTGGCGATTTACACCAAAAATGTTGATGCGGAGAACCAAACTTTGATTAACCACAAATGTGTCTGCGGAGAACTGAACCGCCACTTTTGCCAAACCCGTGTTATAAGCAGGCCTATTGACTATCATGGGTTAATGTGTCTAATTCGTCAATCCATTTTAATTTTTGTTTGTTTCAAGATTAGTCTTAATGATGTGTCTTTAGTTAAATAAGCCCATACCCAGTTAATAAATATAATAAGTTTATTTCTAACACTGAGTATCAGCATTAGATGGAGAAACATCCAAACTAACCAAGCAAAATAGCCCTTAAACTTAAAATGTGGAAGGTCAACCACTGCCTTGTTCCGTCCTATTGTTGCCATTGATCCCAAGTCTTTATATTCAAATTCATTAGTCTTAGCTTTATTTAAATTAAACGCTAAATTTTTAGCTTGGTTGATTGCTACATTTGCTACTTGTGGATGACCTTTAGGATACTTTGGTGTTTTCATTAATGCAATGTCACCGATTGCAAATATATTTTTTGTCCCTTCAACCAAGTTAGTTCGATTCACTTCTATTCTATTGGCAACTGCTTGAACATTTTCTGGTAGCCCTTTAATTGTGTTACCTATAACACCTGCTGCCCAAATAACCGTTTTTGATTTTATTATATTTCCATTGCTAAGCTCAAGAAGATTTCCATCATATCTTTTTACAAAAGTCTCGGTTATAATATTTACCCCCATTTTTTGAAGGTATTTTTTTGAAGTTCTTTTGGCTGAAATACTCATACTATTCAATGTATCTTTGCTTCCTTCAATTAGACTAATTTTGAAGTGAGTGAAATCGATATCAGGATAATCTTTTGGCAGAATATTGTTTTTTATTTCGGCAAATGCTCCCGCCAACTCAACACCTGTAGGTCCAGCACCCACAATTGTTAAATTTAACAAACCTTCTCTATCGCTTGCTTCGGCTGAAATAATATCCTCAAATGTTTGGAGTATATGATTTCGAATATTTATTGCATCATAAGTGGTTTTTAATGTAAAAGCATGGCTTCTTATTTCATCATTTCCAAAGAAATTTGTTGTGCAGCCAATAGCTATTACAAGGTAATCATAGAAAAATTCTCCTATAGTAGTTTCTATTTTATTATTAACCGAATCAATGGAGTGAACTTCTGCCAAACGGATTTGAAGGTTTTTCTTAGATTTAAATACGTTGCGAAGTGGAAATGAAATGCTGGCTGGTTCTAATTGCGAAGTGGCTACCTGATAAAATAGCGGTTGGAATTGGTGATGGTTGATTTTATCAATAAGTAAAACATCAAAAAGTGTGTCGTCAATTTTTTTTATAAACTGAATACCCGCAAATCCGCCTCCAATAACAATTATCATCTTTTTCATGATTATTCCCAAAATACATCTGTTGTGTTCTCAATAAATTTTTCACTTGAATGAAGTTTTTTGAATACTTCCATATTCTCTGGCGAAGCAGCATTTTGAATTTTATCAAACAAAACTCTTTCTTCAAATCGAATGTGTTTTTCTAAATCAACTTGTATTTGCTTTATAGAAATTTCAATTTGAGAAGTATTGCAAAATAAACCTGTAATTAATTTGTGTTCTTCGATAGCTTGTTTGATAAGAATATTTTCATTACCCAGTATTGGGAAAATATATTTTTCTTCCATTTCAAAATGTGGCTGTAAATGATTTTTAAAAAACCAATCAAGGTATAATTTCATTCTTGTAATTGAAACCCCTTTTGAAAAACCAGTTTTAATTTTCCAGCAGAGTAATAAACCGTGATGGTGTTCTCTGCTCAATGCTTTAAGATATTCTGCTCTTTTTAATGGTTTCATAGTTGTGATATGATTTTCTAATTTTTCGACAATTTTGGTAGTGACAGAGTCTGAATACAAACCATACGCATTTAATAAAGTGCCTTTTATTTTATGCTTTTTGGAGGAAATTGCGAATAGAATCATTTCATCTCCTGGGTCAGTATTCCCTTCAAATCTATAGGTTTCATCAATTTCAAAATCATCAGGAGAAAGTTGAGTCATGGTATTATTGCAAACTAAACATTCTTCCTCTAAATGAATATTGAAGTCATGCGTATAGCCTCGTTTAATTAGGTCATTTATTGCTTCGCTTACTGTTTCGTAATTATGCATACAGGTTTTGTATTAATTCTTTTTCTATTTCAATGGCTTTTGGAAATAGAATATTATTTTCCAAATGGATATGTAGGTGTAAATCTTGCTCAAATTCTTTAAGTAAAGCGAACGAAACACGATAGGTGTTGCAGGCATCTTGAGGTGGCGTATAGTTATTGGTTAATTCTTCAATCTTCATGAAACGATGCCCCTCTACAGTATGTTCATTCATCATCATCTGTATAGGGTTTTTAACTGTCCCGAAATGTGCGGCATCTACTTTAGTATTTTCCAGTTTTGCTTTTGTCATTTTCCGTATAAAGGGGAACAAAATCAGCTCTTCCTTTTTCATGTGAGCTGCAAGCTCACATGCACTAGCATTAAATTCTTCTTTTATTTTAAGTAGTTCGGGATGGCGTTCTCCGTGAACTTTACATATTTTATCTAAATAAGGCTGTATTTCTAATGTTTTCTCTTGAACGTATCTGTGGTGTTTCTTTTCAATATAATCTGCTAATAAATCAAGCGGCCACGATTGATAATCGGTCGTGGACTCACTTTTTGCCTCCATAATAGCAACTAAATCTTCTAATACTTTCTTTGTATCAATATTTTTCTTCTCACATGCCTCTTGAATAGTTCTGTTGCCTTGACAACAAAAGTCGATACTGTATTTTTTAAATACTGATGCGGTGCGGTAGTCCCTTGCTACCAACTCTCCAATAATTTGATTTTCTTTCATTTTATTATTTTTTAATTGTTTATAAATTTAATTTCCGAATCATTTTCCATGATTACAACCGCCTGAAAATCTTTAGTTATTTGTAACATATGTTTTTCTCCGGCTGGTATAATTAAAGATGCGTTTAGCTTTAATACATGTTCAATTCCTTTCATTTTTAGTATTGCTGTACCTTTTTGAACAATGATTACGGCTTCTTTTGTGCTAATATGCTCAGGCATATTCATCCCAGCACTTCCATTAACTTGCAATACCTTGAATGTATTTCCTAATTCAAGACGTATCATTTTCGGATTATTATTTGATTTCATATCTATGTTTTTTCTTGTATTCATTTCCGTTATCGTTTCAAAAAAGTTAATCCATTTTCAAAGTCGATTGCTAATGATTTAATAGTAGTTGTATCACTCATTTTTTTTAATTCCTCACGTATCACTTTAAATTGATTGTGTACAGGACAAGGCTTTTTTTCATTGCATTTTTTCAATCCTAATCCACAACTGTTATAAATGTTTTCTCCGTCAATTGCGAATACAATAGAGCTTAGGTTAACTTTTTCTAATTTCACGCTATCCATAGAAAAACCACCTGTTGGACCCTTATCAGCATTAATGATAATATTCCGAGATAGTTTTTGCAAAATCTTTGAAGTGTAAGCAGTTGGCGATTCAATTGCCTCAGAAATTTCTTTCAAACTCACTTTTCTGTCTAGTAGTGATTGTTGAGCAATGTAAATTGATGCCCTAATTCCATATTCACAAGCTTTTGAAAACATCTGTTGTCATTTTATGAGGCAAAGATAAGCAATTATTCTAATAGTGGATATGTTTGTCCACTATTATTTGTTAAAATACTATAATTTGTTTCTTATGGTCATCTTTTGCTTGGATTGATGTTGAGTTATAGCGAAATTGTCAACCGAATGTTTGTCGTCCGAAAGGCATATTGGAAGTCGAAAGTTTGGCTGTTTTAGCGTCCGTTTGATGGTTGCACTGTCGTCTTTTAGGCTTGCTTATAACGTTTTGCGGCTTGGCGAAGGTGGCGATTTCACCACAAATGTTCATACGAAGCACACACTTCAAATTTACGAAAAACTGTCATACGAAGCACTGAACCGCCACTTTTGCCAAACCGCTGTTACCAGCTGGCGTTCTGTCTGTCGAGGTCGTGAAGTCCTTGTCTGTCGTGTGTTTTGCTGTCAACTGGCGGTATGTTTGAGTGTCGGTTGTGAGTTGCGTTTTTAAAATTTTTAGAAGGGAAGGAATTTTTTTTAATTCAATTTTTCTTGGGTAGTAAAAAGCAAGCTCTTTTGCAAACTTTGGTCTGTGCGTTTGCTTGTAGCGGTTTGCAAATGTGCTTGCTTTTAGTGTTGGCTTATTCATTTGTTAATTTGAAACGAATACCAACATATATTTCTCTACCCCGTGTCGGACCCCAAACAGAAGAAGTGTCAAAGTATGGGCTGAATGGGTTTTGCCAACTGATAATTGGTTGTTTCTGTCTGAAATCAAAAACATTTTCGCAACCTGCATATACTTCAAACTTTTTAAAGCTGTATGTAAATTGTGCATTTACTAAAGTGTAAGGTTTAGAAAAGTCAGGTCGTTGAAACTCTGTTGGATTTGATTTCGTGTCTGGCAAACGCTGCTCACCATACCAGTGAATATTTATATCAAAATGAAATTTATTTGTCAGGGGTTTGTAACTGAATGTTGTCAAAAATTTGTGTGCAGGATTAAAAGGTAATAGTTGTTTTGCCCCGTTTATTTCTCGGTAAACATCTAAAAAGTTGTAGCCAGTTTTTAATTCAAATCGTTTCCAGATTTTTAAATAAAGTTCTGCCTGAAAACCATTGCTTACACTTGTCCCATTAAAATTTTTAATTATTGCTTTCGTTGGGTCGCTGTCGTAGTCGGGGAAAATTTGATTTTGAAAATCTGTCCTGTAATAGTCAGCACTGAAATAACCTGAAAGGTTTTTAGTTTCAAATTTTTGAGTAAAGTTAATCCCGAAATTTGTTGCTCTTTCAGGTCTTAACTGTTCTGCGAAAACGATGTCCCTTGAACTAACCAACAAACCAATATTTTCACTGAATAAATTTACTGTTCGCCAACCTGTCCCAATGCTTGCACGGAAAACTGTTTTTGGTGTAATATCATATTTTAATAACGTTCTCGGTGTAACAGTGAACCCAAATTGATTATGTTGGTCGCCACGAATACCGGCAATCCAAGTTAATTTGTCTTTAAAAAAGCTCATTGAATTTTCAGCAAATACGCCCGGAATGATTTCTATTTTTTTGTAATTTCCTGCATAAGTTCTGTGTAAAGTTGTGTCGGTAAAAGCAATGTCTTCATTCAGGTTTAAGTAACGGAAACTAATGCCTGTTTTTAATGAATGCTTTTGCGAATAATTCAATTCGTATTGCAAATTGCCATAAAAATTTGTCTGCTGTGCATTATATTTTACTGTTCCGAAAAATGATTTTTGGTCTTGATGAAATGAAGAAGCAAAGAAAATTATTTTATGGTTGTCATTGAGGCGATAAGCTGTTTTAGTCCAAACTTCGGGTTGATTAATATTCACGGTTTGTCCGTAAATACTTGTGCTTCCTTTGTCGCTATCCGAATTATAAAATGTTTGTCCCCCAATTCTTTGCTCATTTAAAAAACGCAAACCTATTCTACTGCTCCAACCCCAATCTTTATCGTTTCCGTATTTCCACTTGTTTGAAATCATATAACGGGTTAGTTGCGGTAAGTCAAGAAAATTATCATTGTCTCGGTCAATTTTATTTGCTGGTTGCACAGTATGAAACGCTGTCAAATTGCTCCATTTCCCTTGTTTGAATGCATAGTTGGCGTTAAGATGCTTTTCAAAAAAATTATTCATATAAACATTCAGCAATAACTTGTCTGTTTTATCAGGTTCTTTCGTTTCAACATTTATTTGTCCACTAATACTTTCATATCCTTGCAATACACTATTAGCACCTTTTGAAACATAGATGTTGTCAACCAATGTTCCAGGGATACTGCTAATTCCATAAGTATAGGATAATCCTTGTATAATTGGGAAACCGTCTATTAAAACCTGATTGTAAACTCCCGATAAACCTAAAATGCGAAGTTCTTTTGAGTTTGTAATTACATTAGTCGTTTGAGGTTGAACGGTGGTTTGAGTTTCAAAGCAACCCGCTAAATCACAACAAGCGGCTTTTCGCAATTCTGTTTGAGTAATAATTTCTGTTTTGATTGGAGTGATGTTAGAAATAATTACACCGTCTCGTTGTCCTGTTACAACAACTTCTCCAAGCGTTTTTGTTTCCGCTAATTTGAATTCAACAAATGTTTGATTGGTAATTTCAATGGTGTCTGATGTATGACCTACAAAACTTGCAATCAGTTTTTTATTGCTAATGTCTTTGGTGGTAATTTCAAATTCTCCTTTGTTGCCAGTGGATATTCCTATTGTTGTGCCAAGCCAATGCACACTTGCACCTGTCAATGGTTCTTTTTTGTCGTTGGTTACTTTTCCTAAAATGGTTTGTGCAAACAGTCCATACGGAAACAGTAAACCAACAATGAAGATATATTTTTTCATTGTTTGAATGTTTTACAATAAGGGAAGGTTTGTTCGCAGAACAAACCTTCCCTTATCTGTTGTTTACTGTTTTATTTTGTATGGTCTTTCGTCTGGGTTTTCGCAACTACCTGTATTTTCAATAGCTGTATTGATTTCCTTTTCAGTAACCAATGCAGGATTAAATTTCACTTCAAACGAGGATGTTGTTCCCATTTTACCTGCTTTGCAACTGCTAACGCCTTTTAATTTTTCCACATTGGCAGAAATCATTTTCAAGTCCATTGAACAGGAGATACCTTTTACTTTGATAGTAACAGTTTTTGTGCTGTCGGTTTTTTGCGTTGTGCTTTGAGCAAACGCAATGCTTGTTGTGGCTGTCAAAACGATGAAAGCCAAAACAAATGATTTTATAAATTTCATTTTTCTGATTTTTAAATTGTTAACAATAAAGAAATGATACTCCGATGTTGTCGGGGCAAAAGTCAAATAGTGTTAAGCAATTTTAGGCGGTTGCCAAAAGTCAGGTGCGAATTGAGAAGTAAAAGCTGACTGGTAAGTAAAATTTTGTTTTGTAGAGATTTCAGGTTTTAATAAGTCAACGAATGGATTTGTCAAGCAGTGCAATACACAAGAACCGCAAACTTGAAAAGGATTACAAGATTTTCCTGAACAGTCGTCCTTTTGTTTTTGTTGGTCTGATGATTTTTCTTTGTCTGCAATAGGTTTGCATTGTCCTCCGCAACAGCTTTGTTCAGTATCCGTTTGCAATGAAAAAGCGTCAATACTTGGCTTTACAGTCAAGAATAAAATTGTTGTCGCTAATATGAGTGTTAAAAATTTCATTACTCCGCAAATCTACAACTTATTTCTATAAATCTAACAAGTGGGAGGGAAAATTGGCTCTTTGGCTTTTGCCGAAGGGTTGGCTTTGAGTGTCGGGGCAAAAGCCAATGTGCCAATGCGGGCAGGCATAAAATTGAATTAAAAAAAGTGCGGTGGGAAAAATTTTAAAAACATTTAGGTCGGCTTGAGTGTCGGCAAGGTCGGGTGTGTCAAGAAGCAAAAGTCTGTCGGTTTTGGTCTGTCTGTCTGGTCGTGGGGTTGTCTTTACGCTTGCTGGTAACGTTTTTGGGCTTGGCGAAGGTGGGGATTAAAAAGTACTAAAGTTCAAATTTAGTACAAAAGCTAATAGAAAGCACAAATGTTCAGCCTAGCACTAAAGCCCCACTTTTGCCAAACCCATGTTAGCTGTTCGTTGTTTTTCTTCGTTTTAGTTTTCAACCACATTAGGTGAACTTGACTGTTTCCAGCCAAGCCACCGACAGCACCTAGCACCGCTTTATCTTTAATCAACTAATTTGAGCGGTAATGTGGATTTGCTTCTTCAATGCAACAAAGGGTTTGGTTGTCTTTGAGCATTATTTTTTCTTTTCATTGTTATTCCATCACAAACTTCAAACAATTCATTTCGCCATTCTACATTGTTTAAATTAAGCAAATCGTCAACTTGAATTCCATGTAAATATCTTTTATTGTCGTTTATTATACCAAAAAATTTTGCATTATTTATTCTATAAAGTCCAACTAATTGAGGTGCACCACCACAATATTTATCTTTTATATTTGAAAGTGTGTCTGTAAAACAATGAAATACAGCTCTGCTTGTTTTTTGATTTTCACTCTCTGCATATGCTTTGAATTTTTCAAGAAATTCTGTCCGACCAGAACCTAGAACAAAAAGTTTGTCTGAATGGTCTTGAAACTTTATTTCACTACCTGTCCATTTATTTGTATTCTTTTGCCATTCAATTTTGTGACAAAAGAAATTTTGATTTTCATCTCTTGAAGCATAAATTATTTGCAATGAATTTGCTGTAATATTTTCAACTTCTGCTGGATACTTTTTGAAAATTTGGATTAATTTGTCAACAATAGCTTGAAATTTTTGCTGACATGTCCAATGAGTTTCAAAAAGTAAACCTTGGTCAGCAATTTCAACTATTTGATTAAGTACAATTGAAGGAAATAAAACGTCTCCACAATATCCAAATATATCAGGTGAGTTTTTGCAACCAAATACTTTTCTGCCATAATCAAAGTTTGCATTGTCGCCCCAACTAATTCTGCTGTCACTTACAATATATATTGAAGCAGGTTTCGGTTTTGGAAACTTGCTATCAACTCCAATAAATGAGGCTATTAATGTCATTTTATTTTCAGTTCTTTCTTTGTTTACGGTGTCGTCTTACAATGACAGCTAACGTTTTGGGGCTTGGCGAAGGTGGGGAAATCGAAGCACAAATGTTCAATTTAGCACAAATGTTTATTAGAATTCCAAATGTTCAATTCAGCACTAAAGCCCCACTTTTGCCAAACCCCTGTTATGTGCAGTTTATTTTTCATTCTGATGTGTTGTCGGTTATCCATTGTATTAGGTCTGAACTTACTTTTGAGTTTTTGTAAAACCAATCTGTACTTTGAATTCTAAAAAATCTCCAACCTGCTCTTTCCAATATTAGTTGTCTATTTATATCTTCTTGAATTTTCACAATGCCTGAATGATAAGTGAAACCGTCACATTCAATTGCTATTTTTTTATTGTTTATAATAAGCCCAAAGTCTATACAATATTTTCCGACTTCAAATTGAGGATATAGATAATCTCCTAATCCATTATTGTAAAGTAATTTGCAAACGCTTTTTTCAAAGTCGCCTGAATTCGCATCTGTCTTATTTAATAGTGATTGTAGATTTTTTGTCGAAGTAGGTTTATTCGTTTGATTTTGAATATTAGCGTAATAGTCTATTAACTTTTTTCTATAACAATCTTGGTTCATAATGCCAACTGCATCAGGATGGATGCTGTGAATAACAACAGATTTTTCTTTTGCTCTACTTGCAGCAACATTGAAAATTCGCATATATTCTTCGGTTGTTGCAGCTCTTGGTGGTTTAATCTCAAAACGATTTTCTTTTTCAACAATGCTATGACTGGCTGTAATTGTCATATACATAATATCTCTTTCATCGCCTTGAAATTCTCTTGATGTACCAATTAATAATTCAAGTTTGTCTTCAAATTGTTTTATTAGTTCGTTCTGTGATATTTGACGAATAAGTTGATTTTGGTGTTTTATATTACTGCTGTCTAAAGTCAATATTCCAATTGTCGGCAATCTCTTAATTTGCTGTGCTTGAAACTGATTAATGTAATTTTCGATTTCGTCAATTACTTTTTGTACAATTAATGGTTTGTATTCATCGTCTAAATTATCTTCGACATAATGAATTTCTATTGGTTCTCCGAAAGTTTTTTCAGTCGCTGTTTTTAGGGGAACAATATCAGAATTATAGACGTACTTGTTTGAATAACCAATTATTTCGGGTAAACATCTAAAATGTTCCGTAAGTGTTACAATGTTTGGATAAATAACTCCACTGATTGTGTAAATACTGTTGTTTTTATTGTTTACGTCAAACTGTGTTTTAAATCTATGTGATATTAAATATTTGTCAAGTAGTTCATTTGTTCTATCAATAGTAAATAAACTTCTGTCTGCAACTACAGAAGTTTGATTTTCATCGCCTACTATTAAACATTTTTTACAACGAAAAACTAAATTCAAACTACTTATATCACATTGACTTGCTTCATCAATAATCAATAAGTCAAATTGTTCAGGTGAAGCATCAGGAAAAAATGTAACTGCTGTATCTTGTGGCATAATCCAAATAGGAACTGCACCTTTTGCTACTTGCATATTTGTTATTGCTGATGCAATATTTCTTGCTGTATTTTTTCCGTAACCTTTGCCAATATTAATTAGGTCGTTTAGCCAAGCATTTAAAGCCGCTTTTTGTGTATCGCTAACTTTTTTTGATTTATGATACCAAGTTTTGTATGATATTGTTTCTGCTGTTTGTTTTTCAATACTTCGTTTCAAAGTTTGAAGATTGGCTAAAAGTTTTTCCGAACCATTGGTTTGTGATGTTACAAAAGTTAGAAAATCATTTAGTTTTAAATTGAAAATATCCAATTCAATTATTTTTTTATCAATCGTGTATTGGTCATCAATTAAACATTTATTTTTTACAAACAATGCTGTTTGAGGTAGTGTTTTAATAATTTCGTTTAAGAGTTTTTCAAACGCTAATGATTGACTTTGTTTTTCTCTACACTTTCTATATTCGTCTAAATAGAGTTCGTAACTTGACCTGTCCGTATTTTCAATTGCGTCTGCAATCTTATAAATTATTGGATGTGGTTTTGAATGAGTAATTAATTTCTGTTTGGTTTCTTGTAAAAAGGTTGAGATTGAAACAAATTCAGCATAATAATTCACATTCTTGATGTAGCTAATTTTTTCTATTAAATCGTCAGATATGATTGAAACTTGTGGTAAATTTCTTGTTTTTAATTGCGAATTAAATTCAATTATTTCTTTTGCAAATTCTACCGTAAAATCAAGTTCTTTTAATGTTTCTTGAATGTTATTTTGCTTCGTAATGCCAAAGCTATTTATGTATTTATTAAAAGTTATAGAAAGTTGTTTTAAACATTTTAATCTGTTTATTTCGATTTCTAATATTTTGAATTGGTCAATTTCATTTACTGGATTGAAATTCAGCTTACACTCAAAAAAACGCTTTAATGATTTTTCTAATGTGCTTTTAGTAAACCAATTAAGTGTTTTGTTTTGACCAAATTTTACAATTATTTGATTTATTTGTTGATGTAAAATGTCAGCATCTGTATCTTGAACTGCTGATAAATCAATTTCGTAAGACAAAAGTCTGCTATTTCCAACTTCAATCTGTTTTCTTAATCCATCATTTTCATTTAAAATATTAACTAATACATCAATCCTAAAATTTGGATGCTTGTATACCTGTTCTGCAATTAAGTTTGTTTTGAATGTTCTAAAAATATTTTCATAATTGAGAATAATATTTTTTAGATTTTCGTCTATCGAATTGGTTGGTATGTTTGTGTAATCTAATGGATTAATTTTTTCATTAATTTCCTTTAGCTTAATATCATATTTCCTAATCTCATTTAAGTCAATAAAAGCATTATCATTTAAAAACTGAAAGTTTATTAAATCAAAATCATCTCTTTTGAGATTGTTACCAATTGCTACTAAATCAACTAATTTTTCTGCTATGCCATTTGTTTCAGTTTCGTAAGAAACTGTATCTTTTAATAATTGATTTTCGTAATTTGTTTGTTCAAAATGGTAAACAGCCCAATCGTAAGCTGATTTATTTTCAAGTTCATTTGTGATTGGGTTGAAAATCTTAAGCGTTAAAGTGTTTGCTTGAACAGCTTTGTAAATTTGATTTAACGTGTTTGCGTAATTACTTTCTAAAGTAGTTAATTGCCGTTCTAATTCTGTAACTTTTGTCTCTTCATATCTCTGTGCCAAATTTCTGATAATTGCATTAACAGAACCTTTTAAACTTTCATTTCCTTTGCCTTCGTTTACTAACGAAACAGCAAGTTCTTGAATTCCAATTGGCAATTTATCTTTTAATACGCTTAATGCTTTTGCATTATGTGAAACTACAAGTATAGATTTTCCTTGTGCAACAAAGTGAGAAATTAGGTTTGCAATTGTATGACTTTTACCTGTTCCTGGTGGTCCTTTTACGGTTACTGCATCTTGCTCGTTTAATCGTTTTGCAATTTCAAATTGTTCTTCATTGTAAGGTAATGGAAACAAGGAACGATGTTTTGCTTCTCCAAAATCTGCTGATTGAGATTTACTTTCATTATTTTGAAATTGGTTTGTGTTTGATTGTGTTTCTATTTCAATTTCTAAACCATCTATTGAAAATAGTTTTTTGAAAAAATCTGGAATTAGTTGAAGATTTCCACTTGCTTGCAATTCATTTATTTTGTTGATTATATTATTTGCATCTTTTGAAATAGCAAGTTTACTTTCAACAATTTTGGTTTGAATTATTGGCGAAAAACTAAAAGTTAATTGATTTTCAATTGGTGTTTTTTGAAAAGAGTAATTTAATGTTTCTTCATTGAAAAAGGCATATTGTTTTTTAGTAAAAACGCTTAATATTTCTAGACCTTTGTCAAAATATTCAGTTCTTATAAAATCACTTTCAAAAATAAATTCACGTTGCTGTGAATTGAAACTATCAATATTTAGTAAAACATCTTTTTTACGTTCTTCAATTATTAATTGATTTTCATTTTGAAAATGATTGTCTAATAATTCTACAAAGAATTGTTCGCAAAATATTTTACTTGAAAAAGTGTCAAATTCTAATTTGAATTCTTGGCTTTTAAGAGTTAGTTTTAATGGAACATTAAAAAGAAAATTTTTATAGTCTTGGTTTCCAATTTTTCCACAAACTAAACCAAATGATATATAAATTCTTTTGTTGTCTTTTCCTTTTAATTCATAATGTAGTGTATGTAAAGCATCGTAAATTCTATTTGTCTTAAAAGGCAGTTCAAATTTTTGATAGAATTCGGAAAATTCTTTTTGAAAGTTGTTTGCTGTTTTTAACAATGTTGGATTGTCTGCAAGAACTATTTTGACTTTTAGTTCTGGTTTTCGCAAGAATTTATTGTCTGTTAAATCAATCCAATCAATCAAAGAATTTGGTAAAGATAAATCGAACAAAGACGTTAGTCTTTGTTCCTTGTATTTTTCTAAATCATTTATTCTTTGTGTCGATTGTTCAAATTTTTCAACTGTTTCAATTTCTTGCTTAATTGTAAGTATTGGAATTTCGTTACTTCTATTAATTTCAATCCAATTTTCAAGTTCTTTTGGCTGTTTGGGTTCGTCAGGTATTGCAATTCGTCTTAACTTTAGTAAAAAGTCAAGTGGATTTAGATTGTTGTTAATCGCTAAACTAAATTCTGTAATGTTTTTCTGTTCGCATTTTTTAGCAAGTGTCAAAAGTTCTCCAACTTCCCAAAAGTTTACATTTTTTGACTTCGGATTGTTTTTGTCTTTTTCAAAGTCAAAACAAGTGTCCGAAGAGTTGTACAAGTCCCTTATGTAGTAAAATAGATTTTGTAATGGCGTCATACTTTTTTCTCTGAATGTCAGTTATTGTTGGTCGTCTCGGTTAAATTGCACATAACGTTTTGCGGCTTTGCGAAGAAGCGGATTTCGGAGCTCAAAACTGTCAACATAGCACAAATGTTGATGCGAGGTATAATGTTCAATTAACCACTGAACCCGCTTTTTTGCAAAACCGCTGTTACCTGCTGGCCTTCTGTTCACCGTGTCGCTGTATGCCTTGTCAATATTGAGTTTCAGTGTCATTGTCTGTTGTGCTTTTTGGTTTGTGTGTCGGTGTATTTTTATTTTTTTGAAGCGTTGGGAAATTTTTTAAAAACAATTTTGTCTGCGTTGGCAAAGCAAGCTCTTTTGCAATTTTTGGTCTGTGCGTTGGCTTGTGCGAATTGCAAATGTGCTTGCTTTTAGCGTGGGCTTTCCTTTGGTTTCATAAATATTGATATTAAAAGTCCTATTCCTACAATTACATCAACTATGTTCCAAATCTCTCTGCCAAGTGCAATTTTGAAAAACGGTTGAAATAGTAAAGCAAGTCCACCGTAAATTATCATTTCTGTTTGTCTGCCTTGTTCGTGTGCTTGATATGCTAAAATAGCAAAGCCAATTAGACCTGCGAACCTTACAAACTGATAAAACCCGTAAGGCATATCTGCTAAACATAGGAAAAACAAAACCGCTAAGACAATTTTTATAAGATTACTCAAATTTAAGTTCATCTGTAAATTCTTCGTGAAGTCCATAATTATGGAAGTCTATTAAATAATTCATCTGCTTTGGAAACTTAGTGATAATGGTTTCTTCACTAGTTTTCAATTTTGATTTTACCATTTGCAGAAACTTTATTTCATTCAGCTCGACTTTTTCGTCTGATTCAATTGCTCTGATAAGAACTTCAATCAATAACAATTCTTGATTGTCGTTTAGATTGGCATTTGAAACTTCTTTTAGATATTCATTGATTGCAGATACTCCTTTTTCTTTGAGATTTTTTAGATTGTTCGCAAGTGGTTCTTCAAAGTCATATCCCATAAAATAAATTTCATTTTCAGCCATATTTCTGATTTCTGAAATTTCAGTTTCGTCTATATTCCCATCGCAGGCAACAACTGAAACTGCTGATTTAAGCAGTAAGTCTTGAAATGCTTCTGTTTTCATAATCCAAATCCAATTTTAGTTGTTATTTGTTCCTTAGCTCCTCTTGGTAATAAATCAAGCAATCCAAAATTAATTTCTCTCAATCTGTCCCAATTTTGGCTTTCCACTGCAAATTTGCCAGCGTCTACTAGACTTTTCGCTTGTGTTTGGTCATTCATTTTTGTTTGTTCACCTTTTAACCAATTGAATATGCCTGTTAAAAAATCAGGTGTCCGCCACTTTATTTGTCCAATAATGCTTTGCAGTTCGTCAGATTTCTCTTGAATCTTAATTGGGCTATTCGTTGACATAAATGCTTCCTCTTGAGAAACTATATCATTAAATGTTTTCCTTTCGTGGTCATTACCGTTTTCATCAATAAGTTTTAAGCATTCTTGCTTTGTTTCAAAATAGTGTTCTTTTACTTTTTGAATACGCTTGTGTTTTGTTGCAGAGTCAATCTCTTGGGCAATTTTTCGTTTTCTATCTTCGAGTTTATATTTATCATCTGTAACATCATCATCATTTAATTTCTCAGTTTCCTCAGCTACAATTTCCATTTCTTTTTTCAATTTGGATAATGCACTTGCTGTTTCGTAATCTTCTTTTTCCGTAGCTTGTTCAATTTCTTCTTCCAATTTTTCAGTAAGGTCTTCAACTTGTTCCTTTAATAAATCAATTGGCGTGTGTCTTTCTTTTGGATTAAAAGTTTCTTTAAACTCTTGGTCAGCCATATTTAAATATGCAGCAACTGTCAAGTCTTGTGATTCGGAAAGGGAAATTGTGATTTCAATATCAGAGCCTTTTGAAACATCTCTCTTCAAATTTTTACCAGTAATTAAAACAAAACCCAGTCCTTTATTTGCTTCGGGTAATGCTAAATGTGAGCCCTGTAATACTTTTACACGTATTACCTCATCTTCACTACCTTTTATGATTGTTTTATTAATAGGGAATGTCAAAGTTCGTTTGGTAGGTAAAATTGTGTTTCGTTGAAAGATTAGTGCTAGACGTGTATGGCCTGGATTATCATAATCATCAACTTCTAAGCAAATATCTTCCGGCAAAGGTTGACCACTTATACCAAAGCCACTATTAATCCCGATTGGCTCTACATCTGTTTCCACAACGTTATTTAGACTGTCATAAACAGTTAATGTGAAAAAATTATAGGCATTTTCTACAAGTGGTAAATCTTCGCTTATTCTTTCACTTAATTTCTTTAAGCCAGAATCAAATCCACCATCTTGTCTTACAATTTTATAAAATAAGTTTATGGTTTCACCAGTTACCCTTGCCGCAAACAATTCATCTTTTTCTTTTGATGCTTTATTATAACTTGCCTTAATTGAAATTGCAGATTTTTTTTGCTGCTTATCTGATTTTGAAATTTCCTTTTGTTTAGTTGCAGCATAGTAAGCAGCACCAACCGCAACGGCTGTCGTAGGGTCAATTTCACAATTAGCAGGTATTTGTAATATCTCTTCAACTCTTTGTCTTACATAAGGAATATAAGTAGAGCCACCAACCATTAAAGTAAATTGAATATCCTTTGAACCAAGTGAGTTTCTAGTCAATATGGTTTTTATCATTTCAATTGTTCCATCAACAGAAGATTTTATGAGGTCGTTAAATTCTGAACGTGTTATGGTTATTTCAAAATCTACTTCATTTCCTTCTTCATCCTCAAAACCATCTACTACAATTTCAGCCGATGTAACAGCCGACAATCTAATTTTAGCTTCTTCGGCTCTGCTTAAAAGAACGTAGTATTTGGAATTGTATTTACCCGATGCACTTTTCATTTCGTCCTCTAAATTCTCAAATGAAAATTCTGCATTAATTTTAGGAATCACGAGTTTGTCAACTATCATTTGGTCAATGTCAGCACCACCTAAGAAGTTATTTCCTTCGTGGTCAATTACTTTCATCTCACCATCCTTAATTCTGATTAAAGCCACATCAAAAGTTCCGCCACCAAAATCATAAACTAACCATTGCCCATCTGTCAGTTCTTTTGATTTTTTCATATTTGCGTAGGCTAAACTTGCAGCAATTGGTTCCTGTAATAAAACAACTTGCTTGAAACCTGCTTGATAACCTGCTTCCTTTGTAGCATTTGATTGGATTAGGTCAAACGAAGCAGGAATAGTGATTACAACTGATTCCAAATTATCACCTGTGTTTACGAAAGTTTTTAATTCTTTCAGCACTTGTGCAGAAAGTTCAATTGGTGTAATGGAACGATTTTGTGATTTGATTTGAAAACTTTCTGATGTTCCCATCTTTCGTTTAAAAAAGGCCTGCGTAAAAGCATCCTTTTTTTGTTTTCCAAACATCACTTTTGCTTGACTACCAACAATTATTTTGTCTTTCTGATAGCAAACTACAGATGGCAGAGTTGCTCTACCATAATCCAACGGATTATTGAAAACGATTACTTCACCTTTAACAAATTTGGCGATAGCCGAATTTGTTGTTCCAAGGTCTATTCCGAAATTGATTGTATTTTCCATTTTTATATGATTTTAAAGATTTAAGATTTTGATTCAGCTACAACAATACCTTTTCGGGCAATAAGTGTAATACCGCCCTTGCGATACCTAACAATAGGTTTTATTACTTCTGTAATAATTAGGTTGTCAGCAGAGTTTCCAGCAATACTTGCTTCTATATCGGTTCGAGTTTCGTTGTATGCTTCGCCAATTGGATTGTGATATACTAGTCCTCCGTCTGTTTCAAGCTGTTCAAATATCTCTTTTAACCTACTTACATTTCGGCTTATAGAGTTTGATTCTGTTAGGCTTTCCACCTTTTTTTCAATTTCAAAGACTTGGTCTATCAAGTCAATGTAAATTTTTGGCACTTTTATTTGTTCGTTCATATTTTAATTGTTTTCGATTAATGCTTTTAGAATAAGGAATGAAACATATCCGATTAAACCATATTTCCACACCTTTTGCCACGTGTGTAACTTAAGTTTACCAAAAAATCTATATCCGTTGAATGTTTCTTCACAATTATATCGGGCTATGGGTAAAATTGGAATACCAATAATTACAAAGTATAATGTTTTTCCATAAATAGTTGTTCCACAACCATTAATTAAGCTTAAAGAGGGTGCTGAACTTACTGGCTCACCTATTTCATCTCTTTCTTTTTTAAGTTCTTTAAGTTTTGAGAAATCAGCATTTAGTTTCGTTTTATTTTCTGATGTTAGATTTATACTTAAAGCCTTTGTAATTGTTTTTATAGCGGTATCTATGTCGTGATGAACATTCCACATCGAAACTGAAATCCCACGAAGCATAAAAGCAATTGATATTCGGATTTCATCGGCAAATGATTCCAATTTATTTAAATCTTCGATAGGAATGGAATTAATTGTTCCTAAAGCATCTTTAGGTTTCATTTTGCTTTCTTCAATTTTAGTATGTATAGTCCTTAGGTTTAATAATGTTTCTGCCCAAACCTTTAGAATTGGAGCGAATTTTTCTTGTTCTAATTGGTCAATATGCTTTCTTTTTACTATCTCATAGTTTTTTTGGAATGTTGGTTTGCTTACACTTTCAATATTTAGTTCTAATAAATGTTCTAATAAATTTAATGCAACGTGTGAATTGCCAAACTCATTCCAAATTGCCAATTGCAGGAAGTTAATTGATGCTGCAATTTTATTTATTTGACTTTGAAAATATGGTGGCAACTGATTAAGCAATTCTTTAGGAAATAAATCCTTTACCAAATCAATAACTTCATCAATGTCTTCATCTGAATAATCAGATTCCTCATTCTTGATATCTTTTGTAATTGCGTCAACTTTTTGCAGCCGATTTTGAATTTCAATACTAAGGCCTTTGAAAGCTAAGTTTAAGTCTGCTGTGCTAATTAAAACTTGTGTTCTTAAAATATTCCTAAGCCTTTCCACGTCTTCGTCTGTAAAAGCTTTTAAAATTGCTCTGTCAAATTTTGGAGAGAAGTAAGGACTGATAAATTTTACAAATTCAGGTAGTTTATAAATACTTTCCTGTTTGAAAGATTCAAAAAGTCTTTCATTACCGTTTACTAGAAATTCATTTAATAACTTATTAGAAACAAGGTGTGAATAGAACTCTAAGGCATTTGTGTTTTCTAATTCATCAATAACCTTTTCGCAATCGGTTTTAGTGAGAGATAAACCTTTATAATCAAGGTGTCCATTGTCTGAAAGGTCAATGTCGGCAAAAAGTTTTCTTTTTGCTTTTTTTACGATTGAATTATCAATAACCGCTATGTCGGTATTTTCCAATTCAAGTATTTCTATTGGGTTTATAAAATTCATAGCTATTACCTTCTTTCAGTTACTATATAAAATTGCCAAGTGTAGCCCATATTACTCTCCATATATTCAGTCCCAATGTTTGGAATAACACCTGGTGCTGATGCACGATAATTATATGTCCCTGGACTTAGTGTAATAGTTCTTTTTTGTTTGGGTGAGAACGAATAGGTTTCACTATTCAATTTTAAAGTAAGTGTCATTGAAGTATTATTGAATATTTCAATTTCGGGATTGTAAGTGGAAGTCTTACCACTTGGAGTAAACATACCCCTTTCATTTTTCTCTACAATATCACCAAGTTTTACAAAGGATTTATGTATATAACCTTCTTTGTCGGTTGCAATGTCAATTATGTTATAAAAATCATTTTCGGTTTCAAGGGATACAATAAATATTTGTGTTCCCTGCTTCAATGATGAAATTACTCCGTAGTCAGTCCCGGGTCCTTGTCTGAAGTTGACCTGTTTTGTCACCCAGCCCAAATATGACTGGCTGAACCCAACTGAAGCTGTCAAAAGTAAAAGAGTTAAAAAGAATAGTTTTTTCATATGCTACAAGTTTATTGAATTTATTGTTTGTTCCGTCTGTGCGTTGGCAAAAAATGGCTCTTTTGGTTTTGCGAAGGGTCGGCTTGTGTGTCGGGCAAAACCAAATGTGCCATTTGTGCGGCTGGCTAAAATTGTTTTTAAAAAATGTGCGGTTGGAAAAAATAAAAATACAGAAGCGTTGGCTTTTGGGTCGGCTGTCTGATGGTTCATTTGTCCAGTCACTTTATGTTTATTTCTGTCGTTCATTCTTGCTGTGTCGTCTTTTAGGCTTGCAGGTAACGTTTTGCAGCTACCCGAAGGGCGGGACTTTTACCACAAAACTTGATTTGAAAAACTAATGTTTGATTAACCACAAAACTGTCTTTGGAACACGAAACCCCGCCTTTTGGGTAGGTGCTGTTACAAGCTGCCCTTCTGTCTGTCGTGGTTTGTTTGTCGTCTGTGATGTTGTGTCGGTGCGGCTGGGCAGGCACACTCTTTTGCAAGCTTTGGCTTGTGTGTTGGCTTGTGGGGCTTGCAAATGTGTGTGACTGCTGCATGGGCTGAAATTTATTCTATTACTCTATCAAATATTCCAATTACACTAAAGGTCTTTTCATTTATTGCATTTGGGTCAATTACTATATCTTGATATGAAGCATCAAATGACTTTGGTTTAAGAATAATTTTTTCATGATGCCAACTTTCTTCGTTAATTGCTTTTTGACTGTAATATTCCTTGAATGTATAGCAAGAACCATAATCTAAATCTTGATGGTCGTAATACTCGGCAATGACCATTAAGCCATTTCTACTACCGCCAGTATACCTCTTAAACAAAGCTATTTGACCATCTTGTACTATTTTATTCATGGAGTTCCCAATTATTCTACACGCAAAATGGTCTTGTGTAATTTTTACGCCATCAGGAACTAAAATGAATTTTTCTTCAGGGATTCTGTCATTAAATTTAAATTCACCTGCAGCCACTTTTAAAGAGTATAGTGGTACGCTATTTTCAAATGGAATTAATTGAATTTCTTTTGCCTCGGCAATCGCAATAATTGGAGTCTTGTTTTCATTAAATAAATAAATATGCTTTTTAAAAAAATTTCGCAAATTTTCGTCACACACATAAATGTAGCAACCTAGTATGCCTCTGAGCATTATAGTCTTGTAAATATTTACTACATAGTCTTTCAGTATTGCGTTATCTCTTATTGTTGCAGTTCCATTTCTGTCTTTATAATTTTCCTTGACTATCTCTATTTCTTTTGATATTGGATTGTATATTATTTCAGGTCCAAAAATTATTGCTGCGTAATTGAGGTCGTAACCTTGAGTGGTATGAATACAACCTACCTCTTTTGCATCAATATCAGAATTGATGTAATCAATTGCAGTTGAGTTCCATTTTAGTTTGATGTTTTCTATTTCAATATCATATGCATCAGGGTCATTCTGACTTATCCATGGCCAGGCATAGCCAGCAATGAATCTTGACAGCTGATGTTTTTCGTTCTTTTCTCTTAGTTCATTCACGAATTCAGAAAAATTATCAAAAAGCAGTAAGTCATAATTGGTATCGTTGTATTTGAACTCTTTATTCTTAAAAGTATTGTCTAATAAATTATTCACAAAATCAACAAATCCATTGCCTCCTTTTACTCTGAACTGCGAATGCAATTTGACATTTATAGAGTTAGGAGCAATTTTTAAGTTTTCAAAATCAACAGCATCAACATCAGATGGTTTTATAGATTGTTTAGCATCGTAAAAATATAATACTTTATTTGACCTTAATTGAGTCCAAGCTAATTCTGAAGTGTTTAGTTTGTCTAGTTTTAGTGCGTTACAAACCCTGTCATAAATTGCGAAGTATGGGCCAAGATTTACTCTTTTTCGCAAACGATGAGATTCGTCTACAAATAGAATATCATATGATTCATATTCCAGATCTGAAGGGCCAATAACAAGATTAGAATTTAAACCACTAATGTTTCGAAAAACCTTTTTAATAGTTTTTCTAAAAGAACCCATTGCTATAACCAAACCCATTTTAGGATTAGGAAACTTTATCTTTAAAAGCTTTACCTTATTTATAAAATCTTTTTCGTCTTCACCAAATTCTCTATAATTAAAATCCTCATCAGATGTGAGCATTAACTTAAATAGAAAAATAGCTAGGATGGTCTTTCCTGTACCTGCGCCACCTTCCACCAATACTGATTTTTTATTTTCCGACAGTAGTGCATCTATAATTAACATCAAATTTTTTCTTTGATCGGCAGATAAAGTTTTATAAGGCGAATATTTGAACAAGTCACTATTAGAAATATGCTCTAAACTATGTTGAGCAATTCCATTCCTGATAAGGCCATTCCAAATATTTTTAAACATATCCCAATAAAGCTCATCTCTTTGATAATAAGAGTGGTTTACCAGTCCTAGATTGCCATTTAATAATTTGTATTTGCCATCAGCATGCAGATACTTTATCAAATTAGATTCAATATCTAATGTTACCGATTTATTGAATTTTTTACTTGAAATTAAATGGGCTTCTTGTAAATGGCTTTTGCTTGGTGTTTGCAAATGTGTGAAAATTCGTGAATTAGTATCAATGGTTTCACCAACATATGCTTGACTTACTCCATTGCTATTTAAAATATATACGACTGGCCAATTTTCGCTTACGAAATATTGTGATTGAATGGAATTCAATCCATTATTATTGAACGCAATTTTGTTTATTTCAAAATCTTGGTTATAGTTCATCATACTTTTTTGCTGTTCCTTTAGCTTTGGCTACTGGATATTTTTCACCATTTGTTTTGATTTTATCCAAAACAATTTCCTTTACATCAAATCCATATTTTTCAGCAAGCAAAAATGCAAATGAAAAAATGTCGGCAAGTTCCTCTTTTACCTTTTCAGTATTTGCTTCATCTGCTTTCTTCCAAAGGAATAATTCTAAAAGTTCAGCAGATTCAATGCTAATAGCTAATGCCAAATCTTTTGGATTGTGAAATTGCTCCCAATCTCTTTCATTTCTGAATTTCAAAAGTGCTTGTATTATTTCTTCGCTTTCCTTCATTACTTATTTGGTTTATGCATTGTCAATGCCATTTTATATTCTGCTTCATAAGGCAAGTTTAATTGAGATACCATTGCGGGAATTGCTAATGACCAACTCACATAGTAATAAGCTAAAATATGGTAGCCTGAAAAAGTCTTGTCTTTTATTGAGTTAATTCGATAATTGTCTTTGTCAGGTCTATAGCCTTGAGTTCCTTGCATTGCAATTTCAATTGCAATTTTCTTAATTTCCTCTTGAGGCATTGCTTCAAAAAACTGCAAGGCATCAACCATAAACATGGCGACAGCCATGTTTATACCTATTTGCTCTTGCGATTTTTGAAATTTGTCCATTTCCCTTTGTTTGTAAGGGTCTTTGGACTCTATATCATAAGGATCTTTTTCAATTGAAGATAGAAGGTTGTCTATATCTGTTCTTTTGGTTCTATACTCATGTTCATTAACGAGTTCAAAGTTCTTGTCAAGCTTTAAGTCTTCAGCCCAATGCAAAACCAATTCATATTCTTCAGCAGGTTCTTTGTCCTCTTTGTATTGAAGATACTCGTCATTAAAATCTGTAGCTAGTTTCATTTCTGACGGAGTAGCATTGAAGTCTTTGATAAAGTCAAATCCAAATAATTCTTTGAACTGAATTGCATTTACAATATTGTATACCTTACTTTTTGAAATGATGTCTTTGGGAGATAGTTCAACAATCTTTTTGTCAGTCACAGCCTTAAGTCCTTCTTGCAACATATTGTAAAGAGAGATAAATTGAAAAGGTCTGAGTTCTGCGAATTCATTATAAAGGAAGTTTTCAATAAACAAGTCAATTGGCGTATTGAATATTTGACGGTTCATGCCTTCAAATAAATTCGAACAATAATCAGCAATTGACTTTTCAGAAATCCCCATTTTGTTGAATTTCTTGATTGTCGGTTCAAGTCCTTTTATGAATTCTGTTTTATGATTCTGAGTAGAAATAAATAATTGGTTTAACTCACCTTTTCTTGCTTCAATAACAAAATCTAAATGCACCAACTCATGCATTATTAAGTGTTCAACCGCTGGGTAACTTGGTTTGTATTTTACTATGTGAGTTTCTCTGTTATAGTTTTCGGCAAACTCAAATTTTGCTGCCGTTGGGATTTCTTCATCTTGAATTATGTCAATTTTTCTGTCACCATCAAATTCAAGTTTATGTCTGTATTCCCTAAATATTTTTTTGCCACTATCAGTTGCAATTATTTTTTTAGAAATCTCGAAAGCTTGTCTTACAGAGTTCTGATATAGAACATCCTTACTTTTATTCAGTTTAATTGCTTGAATGGTGCTGTAAAAAGCAGACTGCAAGTCTGCTTCCATTTCAGCAATCATTCCCAATGCAAAATGAGTATTTGCATATTTGTCGTTAATCTTTAATGCTTCATAAAAATATTTTTTAGCCTCTTCCAATTTACCTTGTTGCATAAGGTTTGCACCAATGTTGTTTATGGTGATATTGTCCTTTGGATTTGCAATTAGTGCTTGGTCGTAATATTTCATAGCAGTTGGAACATCATCTTTGAATTTAGCAAAAATGTTTCCCATCATAAGCAATGCCCATCCATTCTTTGAGTCCCAACGTAATGCATCAATTAAGCAATTGATTGCTTCTTCTTGGTCGCCTTCGTCAGAAAGTATTTGTCCCATAATTCGGTGATATTCCGAAATAGCAGGATTCTTCTCGATTAGTTTTTTAAGAATAGGTTTTGCATCAGCATATTTACCTTTCTCACAAAATGCAATAACCTTTTGGTAATCTATGTCTTGAGCTAAAATGGTAGGTGTGTCAATCTCAATACTAACAAAGTCATTGTCAATTGTTACTTTAGGTTTGTAAGGTCCATAAGTATAAAAGTCTTGAATAGCATTGAGCAATGATTGCTGGTCGCCCTGAATGACCGATGGAAATATCGTGTAAAGAAAGTTGTCTATTTTATGAATGATTTGCATCTAAATTAATTCTTGATTTTGGTTAATGCTTTTTTTATTCCTTGAGTCGCAAAAGGGTCATTGTCAACCGCTTCAATTACTTTGTCGCAAAGCCATAGCGAAATAAACTCTTCCTCTGATGAGTTAAAGAATTTGGCAAGTTTTACAACTTGGTCTCTATTCAAATTCCTTTCACCTCTTTCAGCCTTACTCATTAATGCAGTGTCAACTTCTATATGAGCAGCAACTTGTCTGAGTAGCAAATTTTGCTTCTCTCTCGTTTCTCTAATTTTCTGTCCTAGGTAACTCACGTTTCTGTATTTTGACTTGTCAAGAAGTGTCAAATGTAATAATTATTTTCTAAATGTCAGTCCGTGCGGTTGGAAAATTTTAGCTCTTTTGGTTTTGCGAAGGGTCGGCTTGTGTGTCGGGCAAAACCAAATGTGCTAAAATGTGCGGCTGGCTTTTTTTCTGTCGTTTGATGGTCGCACTGTCGGTCTGTTAGGGTTGCTTGTAACGGTCTTGGGCTTGCCGAAGGTGGGGAATTTGAAATACCAATGCTCAAATTTACGATAATGCTCAATAGAATTCCAAATGCTCAAACTTACGATTCTGCCCCACTTTTGGCAAACCCATGTTGTGCGTTAGGCTTTTATTTTGTTTTGTTAAATGTCCAAATTATGGCTTTTTCTTTCGTTGCTCTAAAAATAGTGTTGTGTTTCTCTTTTGGTTCAGGTGAATAAATCCAATTAATATTTGGTAGATTTTCTGTCTTTAAAATTTCAGCCAAGCTGTTTGTATATTGTGAAATGTCTTCTTCACTTGAACCTGCAAACCATATTCTTTTTTCAGTTTTTGGAAATAACGCTAAATGCTCTTTTGCTGTTCTCACTAAATAATGATTGTTCCACCAAAGTGAAGGGTCAAAAGCAATATAATTGTCAAACATTTCAGGTGTAAGAAAAAATGTCTCAACAACAAATAAACCTGACAACGATTCACCTATAATACTTTTTTCAGAAGTAGTTCTATATCGTTTACTAATTTCAGGAAAAAGTTCTTCTTTAATAAATGCTCTAAATTTTTCAGAACCACCTACAACTAGTGCAACTTCTTTGTCTTTTTCAATTTCTGTTGGACCCGACAAATCTCTTCTTCGCTGTGTGTTTGCAATTCCAACTAAAATCATTGGTGGTATTTTTTTAGCAATTATAAGTTCTGAAAGTGTATTTGCAATGTGAGGAAAATCTTCGTCTATAATTCCTCCGTCAGCCATATACATTACTGGCAAAGAGTCTGTACCTGTTTTATATTCTTGTGGTGTCCAAACATTAATATTTCTTGTTTCGCCAACTTGTTTTGATTCTATTGTAAATTCATCGTGACTTGGAACTTTATCTTTGGATTGTTTGGCATTTGTACAACTAGAAATTGTTACAAGTATTAATAGTAATAAGCTAAAATATTTTGATTTCATTTTCTTAATTTTTGTTTCAATTTTTCTATATGTTATCGGGTTTTAAGCTTACGCACAACGTTTTGGCGCTTCTCGTCAGTTGCGAACTTCGGAACGAATTATTTTCCACTAAGATAATATTTCTTGCGAATCGTCAACGTGAACTTACAACAAAATTCGCAATTGCGAGAAACAGCTGTTATAGGCTGGCTTTTTCAATCTCTTTATATTCACCATATTGTTGAAAATAATATTCAAACTTCCCAAAGTCGAATTCTATTTGAGTATTTAGATTTTTGTTTATAGTTTCAGCTTGTAATTCATTTATACCGTAACTTAAATATAATTCATCATCATTCGGTTCACTGACAAAAATGGTTTTTAGAGTTTCTAATGAGATTTCATTTATCCTGAATTCTCTAATAAATTCTTCGCTTTCTTTTGCAAATTCCAAAATGCATTTGTCAACTCTAAGTAAGTTTTCTATTGTATATCTTTTCATGTAGAAATCATTTGTTTTCTATTTTTGCAATTTTGCTGAAGCTTGCCTATAACGTTTTTCGGCTTGGCGATGTGGCGGATTTTTAGCACAAAAGTTCAATAGAATTACTACTGTTGAACCTTGCACAAATGTTTCATAGAAGCACTTCAGCCGCCATATTGCCAAACCGATGTTAGTGGCTGCTCTTTTTTCAGTCGTCAAATTCAATTGCATTTTTTGTGTTTCTCGCCCAATTATTAATATCTAATTTTATTTTCTGTTTCTCGTCAACTGTTATTATTTGCTTTGTCGGCAATGACCAACTTGTCAAATTATTGAAATAAAGAATAAGTCCATTCATTCCTAATTCAAATTCAACTTCGGCAACTTTTCCATTGTCCGTAATGTATAAAAATCCACTTCGTCCGTGTGATTTTAAATGCACTCCTTCTTTCGTCAGCAATTCTTGAACTTTATCTTTTCCTCGTCTTTCGGTCGCCCATTCTTCTTTTAGTTTGTCCGAAATATGATGTTGAAAATGTGTGTCGTCAAATTTTATGGTTGTCCAACCAAATGGTGTCTTTGATTTTATATCTTTTTCGTTTCGTTTGATTTGCTTTCTGCAATAGTTTGCTTTGTCAGTTAAATCCATTTTGTCGGCAGAGTCTGCAAGTCCGAGCCAAAAGTCTTCCGAGAAATAATGTTCTGTTTCGTCTGCAAGTTCGATTAAACTGTCAAGTGCAAGTTCCCATTCTCTGTTGTCTAAAAATTCAACACAATTAATAAACTGTCTGTGTGTTCTATAAAAGTTGGGCATATAGTCAACCAAACGTCCAATAATCTGCTCTGGTGAGAAGTCTGTTTTGGGTTGTCTGTTTATAAAGTTGAATAGTTTCACTGTCGTTGTTTTAGAGTTGCCGCTAACGTTTTGCAGCTTGGCGAAGTGGCGGATTTTGAAGCACTTACTTTCAATTTAGCACTAATGTTTATTTGAAAACCAAATGTTCAATTTAGCACTGAACCCGCCATTTTGCCAAACTGCTGTTAGCCGTTCGGTGTTTTTTGTTCGTCATTTTCTATTTATTTCCTTTTGCTCTGTTATGCGATTTACACAACATTTCACAGTTTTTAATGTCGGTTGCTCCGCCTTTACTCCAAGCTGTAACGTGGTCTGCGTCCATTTCTGCTAATTTCCAAATTTTGGTTTTGTTAGCATCGTGTCCGATTGCACAATGTGAACAATTTGATATATTTTTCTTTTCAGCTTCTGCTGTCTGAATAGCGTAAGTTGATTTTTTTGTAGCTTCGTCAAAAACTCGAACTTCCAAAAGTTTAAAGTCTGTTGAACCACCCAAAATAAATTCAAAAACGCCTTTTCTGTTTTTTATGTATGGGTCAGCATACAATTTTTTAACTTGTTCTGAAACTGTCTTTGAGTTGTATGGTTGTTTCTTATACGTTTCGTAAAGTCTGCCCCATTCAAGTCCTTTCATTTCGCTTTCTACGTCTGTAAACACTGTAGAAACCCAGTCAATAACACTTGTAAAATAGTTTTTAAGTTCTGTAATGTTGTTGTCAAATCGGTGTTTGCTCATATAATCGCCAACATTTTCTTTGCTTACCCATTCCAAAGCTCTTTCCAAAAAGTCTTGTCGGTTTGCACTACCAGAAATGTAAGCACTCCATTTCTGAATGTTAGCATTTCGGCTATTGCTAAATTCTTCTTTTCCAAGTGTTACATAAGGACCTGAATAAACTGCATTTAATAATTCTTGATTTGTTAATGGAACACCTGAAATATTAATGGTTCTAAACCATTCTTTTATTTCGCTTTCTGTTCCCTCACATTCATAAATTAAAAGTTTAGCTTCTAAAATTTTCTTTTGTTTGTCTTCTGCAATACCACTAAAATATTGCTCCATTCCGTTTTCGTCTTTTATTGCAAATTTGTTAGTTACAAATCTTCCAAAACTTGTAATTCGCTGTTGTCCGTCTAAAACTTCAAGGCTGTTTTTATCTACTCTGTTGAAATAAATTAAACCTAATGGATAACCTTTTAAGATTGAATTTATTACTGCAACGTCTCTTTTTCCGTCTGCATAAATATAGTTACGTTGGTATTCAGGTTGAATGGTTAAAGTTCCCGAAAGTCCAAACAGACCTTTGCCTTCAAGTTCGTTGTAAATGAACCCATCGCAAATGTCTTTTATTGTTATATCTGTTCTTAATGCTGTTTCCATTATTTCTTGTGTCTTATTAAAATTCTATGATAAGTTTTTTGACATAATTTTCCATTATACATTACCTGTCTTGATTTATATTCTTTGAAAGCTGGATTTTGTTTTAAAATTTCTAAATCAATACAAGGTTCGCAACAATCTATAATTTCAAATTGTTCTGGTGAATATTTATCTAAAAAGCTTATTGGAACACCCATTATGCCATCATAGTTACTAGGTAAAGCATCTGTAAAAGGTACATTTATGCCATCATAATTTTCATATTTTGGATATTCATTTCCTTTTACTTCTTTATGTTTACTAAACTTTATATTATCTTCCATTGTCATTAAGGGCAACGGTTGATGTCTTCTGCCGTGGTCTAAATTTGTAAGCCAAAGACAACTATTTGTAGCAACTATTCGATTTCCTAATTCATCAATTCTTGCTTCTGTTCCATACAATTCATAGGTTTCAGGAACAATAAACCCAGAAATCCATCTTCCCATTCCTGTACCTAACCATAATTTGTTTTCTTTAATTAAAGGAAAAACTTCTTTATATGTAACAACATTTATGTTACCAATAATTAAAAATTGCTTTTCTGCCTCGACTATCCAAGATAAAAAGTTGCGAAACAAAGAAAATGGCGGATTTGTAATTATTATGTCGGCTTCGTCTCGTAATTTTTTAATTTCATCGCTATTAAAATCACCATCGCCTTTAAGGTAAGTCCATTCAAGGTCGTTTACATCAATTTTCCCATCTCCACTTTTGTCGTGAGTAAGTGTAAATATTTTTCCGTTTTTTATTGTTTTCTTTTTGTCAAATTGTGGATTTGTTGTTTCAAAAAGTGTAGGTTGATAATTGGTTTTATATAGTTTGCTATCAGGTGCATAACTAGTACTTATTAGTTTTTTTATTCCATACCTTTCAAAATTTTGAGCAAAAAATTTAGTGAAGTTGCTCCATTCAGGGTCATCACTGGGGGTAACGTTTTGGCGCTTGGCGCAGTGGCGGATTTCGGAGCACAAAACTGTCAATACACCACAAAAGTTGATGCGAGGTAGAATGTTCAATTAACCACGTCACCCGCCATTGAGCCAAACGCCTGTTAGTGGCTGCTCTTCTTTTTCTTTGTCGTGTCGTGTCATTACGGGTTGGTCTGTTGTGGGTGCGGTGGGATTGGCAAGCTCTTTTGATTTTGCCTTCAATAAAAAATAAAATGAGGCAAAAGCAAATGTGCTTGACAATAGGGTGGCGTTAGTAGCAGGGTCTGTCCGCTGTGCAGTAGGTTGTCTCCATTTGGCAGTAGAGAGTTTCCTGTTTTACATCTGATTTGTCTAAATGAACAAGGTGTTTTCCCTGAATAACATCGCTTGTCTCCAAGTTAACAAATGATTTCTCTAAGTTGTTTATGCGTTTTTCATAAATAACAAAGGATTTGTCTAAAGTAAAGTGGCTTGTCCCCGAAGTAACAAGCCACTTGTCCGATGTAACAAAGGTCGTTTGCTAAATGTTAAGCAGGTCTTTTGGTAAATTTCAGTTTGTATACCTGTTTATTTTGAGGACTTGTCCCGCCAAATACCGACTTCTAACGCTAATAGTTTTAAAAAATCTTTGCGTTCCATAATTTATTTTTTAAAGAAACTTGACAGCATTTCCGGATTACGCAAATAATTAGCAACCCATACCAATAACAGCATTATTGCTTGGGGAATAAACATTTCTCCATGTTCCATGTGTGTGGCAATTGCACCTCCCAAATGAGCAGAGAGCAACAGAACTCCCAATGATGATGTTCGGGGAATCAGAAATAAAATTGCTGCAATGAGTTCGCCCATTCCTATTAACATCAATTTGCCTTCCAGTCCCCACTTAACAAAGTTTACAGCAATTTCTGCGTCTGCACCTGCCATTAGTTTCATGGTTGCACTCATAATGAACAAGGCGGACATTAGTCCTACAAATATCCAGTTGATGATTTTTCTTGTTTTTGACATTGATTGAGTTTCCATAGTTTTTTGGTTTTATTGATTAATTTATAGAAAATAAAGTAAAGCCGCTGCTATGCCAAACAATACTCCTGATATAATCATCTGCCATGCCTTTATTCGGTCTTTTCTGAAATATTCTTTTTGTTCCACAGTAAATGTTTTGCCGATGTTTCCGAAATTAAATACGCCCTTTATTCCGAATGCCACACAAAACTTAAAATACCATTGCTGAAAACTAATGCCAAGCGAAGCCGCAGGGATAAATAGCAGCAGTTTCCAAATTCGGTCAGCTTCAAGCCATTGTATAAGCGTTATGCACACTATACAAAGCACAAAACCGAATATTGCTGCTTGTTTTCTGCGCTTAATTTCCTTTTTGCCAATGTTACAAACACCGGGAATGTATCCTTCCTGTTGTTGATTGGGCAAACCGCTGTCCGAAGCGAATAATTTGTTAAGTGCAGGATTTTGATTTATACTCATTGTCATAATTAATTCAAGTTGTTAGTCTTTAGCTAGATTCTACTATGATTGAATCCTTGGAAAGCAGCTCCGAATGACCATTTAAACGCTCAATCAGCAGTTTTTCTATGGGCGGTTTTGTTTTACCCTTATTAAATCTTGCTATGATCTTATCAAAAATATCGTACATGACAGGAACAATAATTAAAGTTAAAAACAGGGAACTAATTAATCCGCCAATAATTACCCATGCCAAGCCGTTTTTCCATTCAGCACCGGCACCGCCTGCCATTGCAATGGGCAGCATTCCAAATACCATTGCTAAGGTCGTCATTAAGATAGGCCGTAAACGAGCCCTGTTTGCTTCCATTATGGCCTGAAAAGTGTTTGCTCCTTCTTTTTTTCTTTGATTGGTGAAGTCAACCAATATAATGGCATTTTTTGCAACCAATCCTATCAGCATAATAAGTCCTAATATTGTAAATAAATTAAGCGTATTGTTGGTAAGCGCTAAGGCAAGCAAAGCACCGATAATAGCAAGAGGTATGGAGAAAAGCACGACAAGTGGGTAAACAAAATTATCATAAAGGGCTACAAGAATTAAATACACTAAAAGAATTGCAGCAATTAAAGCAATTCCCAGTGTCCCAAAACCATCTTGCTGCATTTCAATATTCCCACTCCATAGAAAATTGACGCCATCAGGTCTTTTTAATTGATTAATAGCATTCCCCCACTCGGTGCCAACGTCTCCACTCGGACGTCCAACTGATTGTGCTTCAATTGTTACAGATGTACTTTTATCTCTTCTTTCTAGCCTGCTCGGCCCTGATCCTTCCTTAACATTAGCGAACTGGCTCAACAGAATTTTTCTCCACGATTATTCGTAAATATGAGGTTCTTCACATCCTCTATATTTTGCCTGTTAAAGCTACCATACCGGATATTTATATCGTATTCGTACTCACCGGTTCTAAATTTAGCATCGGTGTTTCCACTAAATGCTGTTCTCATAGTTGAACCAATCGATGCCATGTTCAATCCTAAGCTTGACATTTTATCTCTGTCAACTTCCACCTTTACTTCAGGATTACCTGCTTCAACGGAAAGCTTTACTTCGGTAGCGCCTTTTATTTTTTTAATTCGTCCATTGCGGTATTGGCGTAATTCATCACGCTGTCCAGATCAGATCCAAAGACAACCAAAGCAATCGGGGGCTCTCTGCGGTGCCCATTAGACTGATTGGAGTAGTTTTGATTTTTGCCCCAACCAGGATATTTGAAAGCTCTTTCTTTACTTTGACAGCATAAATAGAAGCCTCTTCACGCATTTCCTTCGGAATTAACTGAACATTTATCTCAGAAACATAAGCAGGAGAAAGGGAGCCGGAAAATCCTTCGCTTGATGTCCCAACAGTTGTTATTACTCTTGTAACTCCCGGTTTTTTCCTCAGAAACTCTTCTGCTTTTTGTGTATATAAGTTTGTCTGCTCGATGGATGAATACTTAGGAAGCTCAACTTGTACAATAAATTCGCCCCTGTCGCCCGAAGCAAAAAACTCGGTTCCTATAAAACCTTTACCGATTAACAAAAATGAACTAAAGAATAGAACTGTAACAACCGAAAGAGTTATTTTTTTATGAGACAAACTCCATTTCAAAAGGTTACTTATCCATTCCGTGAAATTATTTAAGCCTCTTTCAAAGGAATGTATAAGTCTTCCAAAGATCGTTTTGGTGCTGACACGCTCCAGTTTTCCGAACCGAGAAGACAACCAGGGAACCAAGGTAAAGGAAGCTACCAATGATAGAAGAGTTGCCATGGAAACCGTCACACAAAACTCTTTGAGTATCTTGGCTGCAATTCCTGAACTTAATGCGATGGGGATAAACACCACCACAATTACCAGGGTAATAGAGATTACGGTAAATCCTATTTCCTTTGTACCATCAAAAGCCGCTCGAACCCTGTTTTTTCCCATTTCCATGTGCCTGTATATATTCTCAAGCACCACAATAGCATCGTCAACAAGAATACCCACCACTAATGATAGCCCAAGAAGGGACATCAGATTTAATGAATACCCCATTAAGTACATTCCAATAAAAGTGGCAATTAAAGATGCCGGTATGGATATCATTACTATCAGGGAATTTCTAATGCTATGCAGGAAAAAAAGCATCACTATAGCCACTAAAATTATTGCAATAATCAAATCAAAAATAACTGCATTGGCTGACTCCAGTGTATAGTCAGATTTATCGTTTACTACCTGAACATTGAGATCAATATTTCTATATTCATTGGCCATCATTTTTTCAATGGCGGATTTTATTTTTTTGCTGACATCAACCGCATTGGCATCTGTTTGTTTCATAACCGACAGAGCCAATGTGCTTTTCTGGTCAACCCTTGCAATTTTTTCTATATCTTTTTCACCATCCTGAATATCAGCTACATCTTTTAACCTTATCTGTATAAAGTTTTTTGGATCATCAAAAACCACAAGGTTGCGAAGCTCTTCCAGATTTTTAAATTTACCGGACAAACGGATGAGGATATCTTGTTCAGAGGTTTTAACACTGCCAGTAGGAAAATCAAGGTTGGAAGTTAAAATGGCGCTTTGAATCTGCATCAAAGAAATTCCGTATCCCTCAAGTTTTTGAGGATCAATATTAACCTGGATTTCACGCTCTCGTCCTCCAATGATGTCTATCCTTGCAACCCCATCAACGCGTGATAAAGCAGGGGTTATCCTGTTTTCTATGACATCAAAGAACTTAGGATCGGTAAGTTTAGAAGACGCTGCAAGAGTCATGATAGGCAAATCATCCAGAGATAACTTTGCCAGTGAAGGAGGATCGACATCATCCGGGAGGTTTTTTAATACAGCGTTTATTTTTCTTTGAGCATCATTAAGCGCATAGTCAATATCAGCATCATCATAAAAAGAAATGGTTACAATTGAAATGCTTTCAAACGACTTTGCCTCGAGCTTTTTAACATTTTCCATTGAAGCAACGGCAGTTTCTATTTCCTTTGTTACTGAGGTCTCTACTTCGCTCGGTGAGGCGCCAGGATAAATAGTAGTAACCATTAATACAGGCGGACTGAATTTCGGCAGCAATTCATAATTTAAAAATGTATAACTCAACAATCCGCCTAATGTTAGTATTATATAAAGAACCAATACTACTGTAGGTCTTTTTATAGAAATTTCTGTTATTTTCATCTTTATTTACTTTTTATAAACACCACGCTTATTGTATAACCGAAACTTTAACCTCGTCATCATGTAAATTTATCTGACCCCTTGTAACAACAAGCTCCCCTTGTTTTAAACCGTCTAAAATCTCAACTAAATCCCCTTCAATTCTACCGGGTGTCACTTTTCTCAAAATCGCCTTTCCATTACTATTAACAACATAAACTTCCTTTGAATTGACACTTCCTGCGAAAGCGGTTCTTGGAACAACTATCAGAGGCTCTTCAGAAGCGTTTGTTTTGAAGAGGGCCGTGCCAAACATACCTGCTTTCAGGCTTTTTTTAGAATCATTATTGATCTCTATTTCAACCGGGAAATTCAGAGAATTATTAGCCTTTACCGCTATAAATCTGACAGTGCCTTCAAATTCCTGATCGGGTATAGCACTTGCTTTTACAGTTACTTTGTCTCCTAACTTTATTCTTGCAATCTGACTTTCATTTACCGCAATTTCTAATTTTAGCTTTGATACATCAACAATTTCAAACAGAGGACTTCCAGGCGCTACAAAAGCACCTTGTTCTACATAACGTTTATTTACAAATCCATTAATGGTTGACTTTATCCTGGTATCGCTATACCTCAATTTAACTTGCTCAAGTCTGCTTTCTGCATTTTTTAAGGCAAGTTTAACCTGATCTAGCTGTTGCTGGGTAACGCCTCCTGTTTTAAAAGCACTTTCAAATCTTTCTTTTTCCTTTAATGCACTTTCATAGCCTGCTTGTGCATTTTCCAAATCAAGCCCCAATGCATCCGCCTTTATAATGGCAAGTTCCTGTCCTGAGGAAACATGATCGCCCTCTTTTACCAGGATTTGTAAAACCCGGCCGGAAGTTTCAGAAGAAAAATCCACCTGATTAATTGCAGCAAACTTACCATTTGACTCGTAAACAAGATCAAAATGTTTCTTTTGAACTGCATCAACCCTTACCATTATTTCTGTATTTACATCATTAACAATAGCCATTTTTTCCTGGTTTTTTTGCTTATTCCGGTTAAGAATAAAAGCAACCAATGATATTGTTCCTATTCCAATAACTATTAAAAGAATATTTTTTGTTCTCTTTGCCATTTTCGTTTTGTTTTTTATTTTTTGCTTATTTGACTAATGATTTTAGCTGCCCCCTTGATTTCATAACTTGGAGTTCGGCAAGTTTGTATTTAAGTAATTCTGTCAGGTAATTGTTTTGAGCTTCAGTAAGTGAATTTTCGGCAGATAAAAGATCGGTTAAAGAAGTTAACCCGGTATTGTAATTTTGAGCTGTACTGTTGTATACATCCTCAGCCAATTCCATGTTCTGCTTTTGAGCGCTTAGGTTCAGTAAATTATTGGACATTTGGGTGATAGCATTTTTGTAAGCAAGATTCATAGATTCTTTAGCAAGCGCGATGTCCTCTTCCATTTTTTTAATGGCAATTTTAGATTGCTGGATTCGTGAATTAGTTGCAAAGCCATTAAAAACTGGAACTCTTAAACTCAGCCCAATTGTAGCTACGTCAAACCAATTTGCTTTGCCGGTTTCAGCACCAATTGGAAAGTCATTGCTTAATCCCTGATAACTATAATTTCCCGCGAGTGACAAAGTTGGATAGTATTCCGCCTGATAGGATTTTAACTGGTAGTTTAAAAGTCTGGATTGAGTTTCCAGCATACTTATTTCAAGCCGGTTAGAAAAATCAGAAATGGAATCTTGAACGAATTGAGGATTGATTGCAGTAATATCAATTTCTGCAAATGTTACAGATTGCTCAAGTGGGATTCCAACCAGAAACTTAAGTTGGTTCTCCAATAAATTTATGGAATTCACTACCTGTTGCTTCCTGGTTTTCAGATTAGAAAATGTAACAGAAATTCTATCAACATCAAGTTTCTTCACTAAACCATTTTGATAATTTGTTTGCAGAATAGTAAGCAGTTTCTCTGTATTTTTTATTGTGGTATCCAATACTACTAATTGCTGACGCTGAACCATTACTCCGTAATAAGCAGAAGTTACCTGTTCAATAATATTTTCGTCTGTCAAATCAGCATTAAGTTTATAAAATTCACGAGTTGTTGACGCTGCTTTAAGACCTGAAAAAACGGCCTGATTAAATATTATTTGGTTAACATTTATTCCTGCACTTGCGTTCCACTTTTGTCCTAAAGCTACTAATATGGTTGTTCCAGGTTGTCCAAAAAAATCACCAGGTAAAGCACTTTGCTGTAAAAGCGGATTGTAATTTAAAGCAGAAGTTCCACTAATTTGTGGCATAGTGGCAGAACGGATTTCCTTAATTTTATAATTGCTATTCTCAACATCGAGGTCTGCTTTTTTAGCATTATGATTTGTTTCTAACGCCCTTTGAATAAGCTTTTGGAGGTTTAGGTTTTGAAAATCACTTTGGCCATAAGCTTCTACCACACAAAAACAAGTTAAGACGAGCTGTACTGAGATGGTTATTACCTTCTTTATCATATTAATCTTCATTTACATTCAAACATTTATTAATCAACTTATGCCCTTTCATGGTTGTTATGCCATGCAAATACTGTAGCAACAACTGCCGGTGAATTTCTTTGATTGAAAATTTTTCAGGTGGGAAAATCATTGGATCTAATGCAATCTGTATCTGCTCCAGGCGCATTCGGCCAATTATCTCAACTTGAATATCTTTCCTGTATAAATTTTCTTGAACGCCTCTATTCAAATTGTCTATAATTTTCCTTAGCATAAATTGATATTTGTGTTCTTTAAATTTTTGCCAGGCCTCCGGGAAATGCCGCTGCATATCATAGATTATTCGTGAATTCAGCCGTTCAAAAATGTAGTTTAAATTCTCCATGAGCTTTAAGAGTTCTTCAACCGCATCTTTTGCCTCTGTAACGAGTAACTCATATTCTTTCTCATGGTTTGTCAGGAATTTTTCTGTAATGGTCTCCACTATATCTTTTTTGTTTGTGTATTCCTGGTAGAGTGTCTTTTTAGACATACCGAGTTCATGGGCAATGTCGTCCATTGTCACATTCTTTAGACCATACTTAAAAAAAAGCTCACTTGCTGTATTCAGAATTCTGTCTCCGTAATCCATTATTTATTAATATCAGGGTGCAAAACTAAGAAAACTTTTGTATTTTACAAAGTTTCCTAAGATTTTTTTTACTGGTGTGGAAAATTAGTTTTTTGATTTTATCCCTGAGGTTGGTTTGTGTGATTGATGGCAAAGGCAAATGTGCCAAACTTTGTGGACAAAAGAAATTTTCAAAAATGCGAAGTGTGGGCTTTTGTTTTTCTTGTTTGTCTCCCATGTCAAGCTGCTACGGGAATGTCTGCGGAGAATTGTCTTTTTTAGGATTGCCACTGTGTCAAAATGTACTAAATTGTCTACGAAGCACCGTTTTTGTGTGTTTGGGCAAAAGCAAATGTGGTGCATACCAAAATAAAAATAAAAGAGAATGCACCTCTTTTGCTTTTGCAGAAGGGATAGCCAAACGGCTTTGCCGAAATTGACCGCTGTTCTGTCTGTCTGCTCGTCAAGTTACTGCGTCATTGTTTACGGAGAACGGTCGTTTATTAGGGTTGCCACTAACATTTCGCTTCACGAAATACAACTAATGAGTTTCGTGAATATCTCTTACATGTATAGGTGGTTAAATTATTCATTTTCAAATATTTAAATGATCAATCGGACTAATTATTTTTGCTTTGCTAACGTCAGTAATGTGGGTATAGATTTCTGTGGTTTTTACCGATCCATGACCTAATAAATGTTGTATTACCCTAAGATCAGTCCCCCGCTCCAATAAGTGTGTAGCAAAACTATGGCGAAGGGTATGAACCGTCGCATAGGGATTCACTTTTGAAAGATCCACTGCTTTTCTAAATATGAGTTGAACGCTCCTGGGACTATATTTCCCACCATCCTGACCTTCGAATACCCAATACTTAGGTTTGTAAATATCGTTATATTCCATTATTCTGAGGATAATTTTTTCAGATAATAGGGTCATCCTGTCTTTTTTGCCTTTTCCGGCTTTCACATGTATCTTCCTTTGATCCATGAGCAGGTCAGCTTTTCGCAAATTGACAACCTCGCTTAGTCTTAATCCCGCTGCATAAATTAAGGAAAGTATGGCCTTGTGTTTAATGTTAGACGTACAATTAAGCAGTCTTTCTACTTCACTTTCTGAAAGGATATCCGGTAAGGTTGATGATCTCTTTGGTCTTAGATCTTTAATAAAAAAGCGTTCCCGTAATAATACTTTTTCATAATAGAATTTTATGCTATTGATTATTGTGTTCTGAAGGCTTATTGATATGTTGTTTTGATTTATAAGATGCAGAAGGTAAACTTTAATATCTCCTTCATTTAACTGATCTGTAGGAGTCCCTTTGTAATAATTCAAGAATGCTTTGAATGATGAACAATATGTTTTAATGGTTTCGCTACTATACCGCCTGATCCTCAATTGGGCTTCTAGCGAAACTAAGGCTATTTGTTGTTCTTCATTAAGTTCAGGCTTTTCTTGTTTGGAATATTCTTTATTGCCGGAAGATGATTTGCTATATTTTGGATGATCGATCTGGATGGGTTTGCCTTGATTTATTTGCAAGGTATATTGGGCAAATAATTGTTTGAAATGGGTCCAATAGGCTTTGTTTTTTGGAAAATACCAACATTTGTGTTTTGGGTTCCAGTATCTCTCTGGTAACTGTCTGATTAAATCTTGTTCTTGCGTAGATTTTATAGGACTTACTGCAATATACTGTTGGCCATTTACGGTCGCAGGTGAAATGATTAATGTTGAATTCTGTTGGGTGAATGAGGTCATATTGTTTTTTTTTTACAAACTTATTGGAAATTATTAAATGAAAGGGTGTTATTAAGTGTTAAATTTCAGCTGTTTATAATAATAAATGAACTGAATCGTTTCATATCTGATATAAACGATTAATTCGAATCTTATGAATAAATGTTTGCAATGCTCCAAAGAAATTATAGGCCGAACCGACAAAAAGTTTTGTTCAGTTACCTGCAAAAATGAATACAATAATAAACTCCGAAAATTAACCATCAAGGAAACAGCACTCATCGATTCATATCTCCACCGCAATCGTGAAATCCTGATGACAATTATTGGATCAGCTAAACAAGTCCAATTAGATAAATTAGTTTTAATCAGAGCAAAATTTCGATTTGAATATCATACTGGACATTACATGAATAAGGAAGGCAAGACCTATTGGCTGGTCTATGATTTCGCATGGATGGATTTCTCAGATCAGAAAATATTGATCGTTAGAAAAACCATCTGATTAGGCAGTATTAACGTCAATGTAATATATTGACTTTATGCCAAGGATCCAGATTTGTTTTTCAATAATAGTTTTCAGGGTAGTGGATCCATTAATTTAAGATGAGGAACTTTTTATTTTAATCTATTTTCTATTTAGGTATTTTAAATTTTTTTCTATCTTATTTTATAGTAGAAAACGAATCCAACGCTTTGAACTAACACTTTGAACTAAGAAACCACATTCGGTTAAATATTCAAACGATGATTTAATGTATAAATCATTTCAAGACCTGAGTTCAGGTAAAATGATTATAAAATAGTATTAATGGTCTTCACGACTCGTTCACGAATGATCCACGAATTATCCTCGGCTCATTCAAGATTCATCCAAGTATTATTTTAGATTTTTATCAGAAGAACTTACCGCGCAGCTTCCAAATTGGTCTTAATTCAATCCGCCTTTTCATGTCTAAAAAGTTTTCATGGATGAAATTAAGGATCAATATTTCATAAGAGAAATGAGAGAAGCCAATAAAGATTTATCATCAATTATTTACAGCTCATCTTTCGCATAAATGATGATTTCAAAATATTTTGAATTACCAAAGTTTGAGTTTTATCTGCTAATAATTTCAGCAGCACGTTTCTGTTATATTTTTTTTGGATGATGAGCATTAATGATTTCAGCTTAAGTATGAATCCATTGTGTATATCTTATTTGAATTTAAAATTGCAAAAAACACCATAAAAATAATTGCAATCGGGGAGTAGGGTGGGTGTTCTCTGATTAAACCTTTGGAGTCTGATTGGAGGAGATTTCGAGGTATATCCAATAATATTTATTTTTCAAATATATTTTTTTTGAGCACATTAGAGCGCCATCTACTAGAATTTATGTATTAAGCATTTAACTTAAGTGTTATTTTTTAAGGATAGATAGGGGTCCTGCTTTTTTTGTTGGTATAAATGAACTAATTTTATTTTTTTAAAAGACACAGCAATGAAGAATTTTAAATACCCCAATCTTGTTTTTTTGTTACTGATGTGGCTTGTCATGGGACGAATATTAGCCCAAAGTCCACAGAATTTAATCGTGGATTGTCCACCTCAATTCAATCTAACAGAAGGTGAAGCCTATGATACTTCAGTGACCGGATCACCAGTAATATTAGCAAACGATGGTGGAGCTGTTACCATAACGTATATTGAGATTTTCAATAAAGGAACATGTCAAAATCATAATGATATTGTTACAAGAATTTTTACGATTCGTAATGCTGCCGGTGAACAATCCAGATGCACTCAGTTGATTTATCTGAAACATTTGACGACTTCACAAATTTATATTCCTGCAGATACCATGATTGATTATCCCAAAAATATTTCATTATCAGAAGCCTTGTTAGGCCATGGTTTGAATTTAGCTGAAGTAAAAATTACGTTTATTGATACAAAAATTTCCAATGGTTGTACGATTCCTATGCGCATTAGACGTCTATGGAAAATTGATGATTTGTGTTCAGGCACTTTGATCAGTTTGACATCGTTTATCACATTGCGGGCTTATCAAAATAGTTTTCTACACAATAGTCAAATTGTAACTAATATATGCGACAATGAGGGCTTAATTAGTATTACGCCTAAAGGTGAATTTGGACCCTATTCATACCAATGGAATAATGGAGCTTCTTCAAATACGCTTACCAATCTCGTGGCCGGAGTCTATACGGTAATTGTGTCGGATCAATTTAAGTGCAACCAATTGCTGACTTTCGGATTGGATCCCATATCCACAACAGCTGATATCGGTGGTAGAATTAGAACGGCTAATGATTATCGAGTTATACCGGATTCAGTTTCTTTTAGTAATCCTACTAATGTTAAAAAATTTTGTTTTTCACAAAACGGTGGATTGCATTATGCTTTTACTGTAAAAGAAAAAACAACGGGCTTGGTGAATTATAATTTTACCAAAAAGTCAGATCCATTAAATTCAGTATCCACTAAAGATATTTTATTGATCCAAAAACATATACTTGGTTTGAATCGATTGGATAGTTTACGTTATTTAGCCGCTGATGTCAATAATAATTTCAATGTTACCGCATCGGATATTTCGGAATTGAGAAAACTGGTTTTAGGCGTCATCGGAAATTTTAATTTTGTCGATTCATGGTATTTTTTAAAGAACGATTGGAAAACGTTTTATAAGAGCAATCAAACCATTCAGTCTTTATTATTCACCGGTGTAACAATAGTCAATTATCCTAGACAAAATGCTGATGTCATTGCTGTAAAAATGGGTGATATTGATTTGAGTTATAAGAATAATTTCGCTTCTGAATTACTTGAATTGCGATCCAATACTCTAGATTGCAGTTTGAATATGACGAATACCATTGTGCAAGCCAATAAGGATATTGACATCCCTGTTTATTTTAATGCTGCGCAATCCATGTATGGTTTACAGTTTTTATTAAAGGCTAAATCTAGTTTGTTAAGTATGGAAATGGTATCTAGCCAACTGGAACCTGAGTTTTGGAATCTGAACAATCAGAATTTAAAAATAAGTTGGAGTACAGGAACGAAATTGGAATGGAATCCTAATGAACCCTTATTTGTATTGAGATTGAGAGCGAGTGAATCCATAAGATTAGATGAATTATTGAGTCTGGATCCATCTTTTCTGAATGAATATTATGACGACCAAGAATCCTCATGGAAATTGAATCTTAATGTACAACATGCATTGTCTTCTGATATTCAATATTTGATTTACCCCAATCCGACGAATGAAGGTGTATTTGTTCAATCCAATTCTGAAGAACCAAGTCAAATCACATTTTACAATGCCATGGGTAGGGAAGTTAGGAATTCAACTTTTTCTAATAGTGTATACATTCCAACGCATGATTTTTATCCAGGTTCTTATTTTTATAAAATTACGAATCGGTATGCAACAGATCACAACGGTAAAATTATAGTTACTAAGTAGTAATTGATCCTATTTACTTTTTTGAAATCAAGAAAGACATAGCTTGAATGAACTCATACATCAATCTATATTTGAATGTTCTTCACTATGCATTTAGATTAAAATGGTAAATGCTCAGCTGAATATCTTGTAAATAAAAAATCCCCTTATTCGGAAGAATAAAGGGATCTATGTTTTTGTGGTCCCACCTGGACTTAATTATGTATTGAAAATCAATTAAATATACTTTAATTATATTTTGGGGACAAATTTGGGTACGAAAATTGAATTATTACTATTAATTGTTTATTCCCATTCAAACTTATATATATATCCCACTGTAGGATCATATTCATAATGCTCATAGGAATGAGATAGATTGTCAAAAGGTATACTTTTAATAAAAACAAATTCACTGTCTACTTGTGTATTAAATTTTTTCCTTGATAGTTTTGCTTGTTTTATTAATTGCGTTACATCAAGATGAAATAGTTCAACCTTGAAATTTATTAATTGAATCGGAGCAACTATTTTGTGAGTAACACAATGTTTTGATCTGTGATCACTGTCATCCATTTGCAATTTAACATGAATAATAGAGACATCATTATACATCAAAGGTTTCTTAAACTCTAAAATAGCTTTGTCAAATGCACCGTCTTCAGTTTTAAGAAGTTCTCCCACAATCATATTGTCACTACTTACAATTGGTTTAGATGATCCTGTCCATTGGAATCGATGTTCATGATTGTCTATTAGCATTTTTTTACAAACTATCGATTTATGGACTTCATAGGTTACAATGTTGCCATCTTTTGTACTGTATTTAGAGAATGTTGCTAGATTCCTATATCCAACATTACTTTTATTGATGAAATATTTTTCAATTGAATAAAATATTTTAATAAACAAGGCGAGCAGAAAAAAAATAAATACAAGTAGCGCTAAAATTGAAGAATACAGATTTGTAAAGAAGTATAGAACTATGCCCAAAATTGAGCAAATACTTGCAAATACTACTAAAAAATTACCAACGAGGTTTTTGCAAAGCGCTAGAAAAGGTTTTAACATTGATTTATAGCTTGAATAAAAAGGGGCCGAATTAATTTACATCGCTGTCCATATGAAAGTTTTTTTACTATGAGTTAAACAATATTAAAGTAACGAAGTACTTAAACATTTTGTTGAATTTGATATGTTAAATAAACAATAATAATAATCAATAAATCAAAATCTTTATATAAAAAGGCATTAATTAGGCAATTTATATTTCGATCCGAGTTAATAATATTTATATAAATTCTATTTATTTAAATATATCTTGACCTGAATTAGGGGTAAAAGTAATGAAATAGTTGAAAACAAAGAATTATTTATAATATTTTATTTAATTTTAATAATTAATTATATAAATACTTGTATATCAGTCAAATATGTAATTATAAATAATTTAGACTAATGATTTGATTGACATAGAGTCCCAGTTTAACGATAATTGTAATTCTGATATTATTATAAATTTTATTATATTATTGATATTCAGTATTTTACATGTGTACATTTTAATTATTCGCTTTTATTAACTTCAGGACCCTTTTTAACTTGATTTAACTGCGATCTTAAAAATTTATTAATTCGTTTATTGGCATCATTAGCCTTTTCTCCTTCAAAAAGTTCCCTTTTGATTACTTCCTCTGTTAAGACCTTTTTAACGGATTCAACATCAATTTTAATATCTGGATTCATTTTCCGAATGGTCTTTCTTAGAATCTCAATGATGCCATCTGAAATCAGTAGATTTCCTAAAAAGTGTTTACTTAAAAATTGCTTTTTTGAATGAAAGTCTTCAAGGGCGGTTTTCAATATACTTTCCTTACATACTAAGTGAATTAATTCTAGGTCTGCCTCTTTTTTGACCGAAATGTTTTCTAGTTCAAATTCACATACTAATTCATGGACCACAGGTTTAGCAAATACAATCTTGAATATTTTCCAACTGGATGAATTTGTTAGAATTACCCAATCTACCCCTTGATTAGCTCCATAATCAACTGCTTGTTTAATATGATCAGATTTGAGACCAATGCCAATTGCTTTAACTTCAATAAGGAAAACTATTTCCCCATCAATTTTAATCGCTAGATCACAGAAAGTCTTTTTAATGGCATATTCTGAGGTAATTTCTCCATATTTTTCAAAACCAAAAACATCACAAAGAATATCAGTTACTACCACTACTGTATCTGATTCATTTATATCTTTAGCCTTTAAGGTCTTAACCAATGGGATGAATTTCTTTAGACCTTCAATTACTCTTTGTTGTGCTTTTAGCGGAATGGTAGCCATATTACAGATTTAGGGATTACCAAACAAATACTATACCGTTTTGAAAAGGGTAATATTATTGCCTGACTTTTGACTTATTAAATTCGCTCCTTTGCCTGGTCCTTTTTTGTTCCTTTTCTGTATCTTTTCCGTTTCTCCTTGGTTTTTCTTTCGTTTTTCTTTCGTTTCTCTTTTTACACTCACCTCCGTTTCACCTCCGTTTCTCTAAAAATTCTTTGCAAATATTTACAAATAAAATTATCGCTACACCGTTTCAACGCCGTTTCTACGCCATTTATATGCCATTTAGTACTTCTTTAGAGTTCAATGCTTATTCAATGCAAAGACCACCACCACCAGTAAAAAAGTCAAATTTATTACGTCATTACTTCGTCATTACTTCGTCATTACTCCGTCATAAATCCAGACTTATTCTTATTCTATTCTTGTTTACTTGGTTTTAACTTCGTTTTTATACCGTGCGTTTGCCGTGCGTCACTAAATTAACCTTAAGACCAAAGTACATTGATTAATTATTCGACCACCGTACGACCACCGTGCTATTGCGTGATTATTTCGTGATTATTTCGTTATTATTTCGTTTTGCGCCTGTTTTACGCTTGTTTTTGACCTTGGTCTATTTATCATAAATCACTCGAAAAATCACTCGAAATGCATTGATAAATAATCTCAATCAATGCTAATTCAATGCTAAAACCATTAACCAGTATTTTCATGCTATGCCGTTTCTATGCCGTTTCTATTCTGTTTTTATTCTGTTTTTAGGCTGTTTTTTGGATATCTATTTGATTTTCGTCTTCAAATGGGAATAGGCTATTTTTGTATCTTTCTATTGCGTAATTATACTTTTGAATTTGTTTCCGTGCTTTTGCCTCTCGATTAGTATAAATGTCTCTAATATTTTTAGCGATCGTTTCATATACATCCATTATTGAATTGATTTTTTTCCATTTTGGACCAAAATACTCCAATAAGACTTTGAACAATTTTGAGTCATTTTCATAAATTCTTTGAATCGTTGATTCTCTCAAATAAACGCTGCCTTTTATTTGATTACTAATGTCAAGTCTTGTAACCCTGCATAACCTTCTTTTAACCTCCAATTTCTTTGGTTCTGGAATAGGTGCAAGATCATTTATTATATTACTATGATCTTGCACTTTTTGACTTATTTGGGTCGTTTGGGTTACCGTTACGATCTTGCACCACTTTTCTATTAATGCCTCTTTTATGACTTGATGAACATTGTCGCTATGATCTTGCACTATTTTTCGATATTCAGCTAATTCCTTGGAAAACTTATTTCTGTTTTTATCTCTAGTTTCTTTATGCAAGTCAATCCAATAATTTGCATTTTTCCAGTCTTTTAATTTAATTTGATGCTTGGATGATAATTCATCTGTTCTAATGGTCCAGTCATTTAATACTACTTCGTCCCATAATGAAATTAACCGTCGTCCTAACTTGACTCGAATATCTGGATTTAGTAAGTCTGACAGATAATGAATGCCAATTGATTTTAATGAGCTACCAACATGGGCCTTGTATTCAAACCTCAATATGTTGGACTCTAATCCATAGTGTAATGATTTATCGTAGATCTTTAGTGTGTATTCGTCTCTTTCAGTAGTTTTAAATTCACTTTTTGTTTTTTGTTTTTCATACTTAAAAATCAAAGGTTCCTTTCCTTTGCCACTTTGAAACATTAGATTTTGAATTATTTTAGGAACTGGAAATGGTAGTTTTTCCTCATTCAATCCAGATTCCAAATGTCGGATAGTTGTCTTTTCTGGTATAATTCCAAAACGTTGTTGTAAGTCGTTTAAAACCCAAATGAAGTTATCAATGGTAAAGTCATTATGATTATGCTTTCCATTATTAAAAAAGACATGGAGTGATCCTTTAACACATATGAATCCATTTCGATAAATCTCAAAAACTAGATTTTTATATTTAGCTGTTAATACTGGTTTAACTGTTCCTTCAATAGGTTCAATTACTTCAACATTTCCAGTTTCGGCATCAACCTTAGCAGGCGCTGAAAAGGGTAATAATTTAATTAAGTGGTCCCTATCCAGATAACTTATGTCAAGTGTGCTATAATCTGTCATTGAGCAACTTTGAAGTGTTCCATTAAATGCCCTTGAAGAAAGGCCTTTATCTTATTGGTAGTCTTCGAACAATATAAATCTAAACAAATCATATGTGCTTCCTTTTAGCCTCCATACGTTGGATAGATTCAATAATTTCATCATGTCTAAATGTGATACGACCGCCAATGCGATGTTTTTTAATTATTGATTTACTGGACCAGTCGTGTAAAGTGGTTAGGCTAATTTTTAATAAAGTACAAACCTCTTTGGCTGTTAGCCATTCCTTAGTTGCTACCTCAATTTTTTGGGAATTCTTGATTATGAACTCAACCTTTTGAACCATATCATCAAAATATTTTTGAAGTTGGTCCTCTGTTAATACGATAACTTGTGACATATACTTATTTAAAGTTTATGACAAAGGTTAAGGTAATGACTAAAGGGGATTCCCTTTTTTTTCCCCTGCTATTAAATCTTATTGTTTTGATTAAGAATAGTCTCAAGTAATTTAGATACTTCTTTATCGAGATTTTTACTTTTAGAGGTCTTTGGATTGTTTTTATCAGGTGAATCGGGATTAAAAATTATTGTTAAAAATCGTTCTATTGTAGATAATTTATCGCTGCCAATAACTTGACATATTAATAACGCTAATTTTTTTTTAGTTGGATTCAATGAATTTTTCTTAATATATTTATCTAATAATTCTACGATTCCTAATTTGTCTAACATGATCATTTTTCTGTTCAATGATGGATCAATTTGAAAAGGCTCTATAATTTCACTAATATCAGAATGTTCAATGACTGAATCTAGTTTGCTATTATCAGGCGCTAATTCATCGAAATACGGTGAATCATTTACCCATATTTTCATTTCATTTAGTAATTCAAGACGTTTATCAAGATGTTTAATCTCAAAATCAGGTGCATTTAACTTTATTTGCGCATGAAATTTTGTTCTTCTTGTATCTGAAATCCATTCATCAAGATATTCATTTGCTATTTCCTTTGAAACTATTGCCTTTTGATGACATTCATTGTATATGTGTGATCTTATTTCTTCTTCCTGAACTATTAAAAGTCTATCAATTTCTTTATTAACTAGTTCTTTATCCTTTGAATATCTATAATCACTTTTTATATGTGTTAAAATTAGGATTTTATGATCAACGCTAAATTCCTTGTAACTCTCATCTTTTTGTATTTGTGTTAATTCTTGATCCATCCAAATTTTTACTTTTTCTTTTAATCCTTTTACTCCAGAGTCATTATCTATCGTGTCAAAAAATCCTGAAATATCTACTATTGTCCCATCTTGACGTTTTAAAAAAAATATTCCTTTTGTTCCTGTAATTACAAATGGTTTCATAAATATTAATTAGTGCAATGATATACAAATTTACACCTGATTTTGAGATTAAGAATAAGTTGTTGAATATCAGACAATTAAGCGTCGTTCTTTGTTTTTTTTGCCACAACGAATTTTATCCTTCTTTGGGCATAATTAATTGCGTCACTAGTAGATAATAATGTGGCAATTAAGGCATAGAAAAATGTAAAACAATAAAGCAATATAAAATACCTATTTACCATACAATTCGGATAAAGATCATGTTCATAAGTAATTGATATATACAGAATAATACAATACGCCAATGCGATAAATAACGACCACAACGTCCACTTAAAAGAGTTTACAAGAGTTGTAAACATATTTTCTTCTTCTAGAAATGCAACAAATTCATCATCCGATGAGCTTATCATAAAAGCAAGTGCCGCGAAGAATATTGAAAATATTAAAGTTAAGATATTTATTCCAACACTTAGTAAGTCTTTTGACAGGTCGTAGCTAACCTCTTTGTTTAGTTTGTAAAATACTATGAAGGACAGAATTAAAGCTATAACAAAGTCAAAGGAAAATAAATATTTTCTAATAAATTTCATTTAGTGTTTTCTTTTGTAAACCTTTCATTAATTTTATCAAATACTAACTTTAATGAGCTAATTTTTTCATCAGGTGTTGCAACTTGCTCAATTTTCTTTTTAATTATACTCTCTTTTTCATTGGTACTTATTGTTATGTCCGTACCGTCCTTAGAAACACCCTCGCCTGTTGCCTTACCATACCCATCCTCGGCCATATGGATTTTACTTTCCGTTAACTTGTCAATTTTTAACCCCTCATTTTTATCCGCTTCCAAGGTTTCTTTATATTTTGACACATTCATATTCCTAAGCCTTTCGTCCATTGCCTTCCATAAATCACGGTTATTTGGATTGGAAGGAACTAGTGAAACTGTAAATTTTTTTAATACTTTCATACTTCTTAAAAACTCCAAAAATTTAAATTCCTCAACGACTGGATGTATTTGAGAATCTATTAGCATTGAGTCATTACCTAAAAGAATTATTTCTGTAAAATTTTTGCAGAAAGATTCAGAACTAATTATCCTTCCATATGGATTGTAAGCAATCAAATGTGTTTTTTCTAACAAATAAAACTCACAATTACCCAGTATTACACCAGGTACGTTCAATTGGCTAATAATAGAGTCCTTTACAATAACGTTTTCTTTTTTATTATCTTGATATTTAACAAGTTTTCCTGTAATAATATTTCCTAATTCATCATGTTTTATTAGCTCTACATTAAAAATCCCATAATTTATATTTAGCTTCTTTAATATGAATCCATGATTAAGTAAATCTGTGATATTCTTTTCTTTGCTATAAAGTCCTTTCATTAGATTTAACCTGCCAAAATAAAAAGTTTCCATTCTGAATATATTTGATTGTATAAATTTACTCAAATTGTAAAATTTCAACCAAATTAATATAATAAGACTTTTAATATATTGTAATTCAATTATATACATATATAAATTAAATGTATAAATTGAAAAGAAATTCTGAGTGCATATGTGGCTAGAGGGATATAATTTTACATCTCTTAGTGTAAATTCGTATATCAATGCCTTAACTAGTTATTCAAAAAACTTGTTTTTCGCTGCATCACTGGCCTTTTCTTCATTATCGACACAGATATATCTTAAGAATATTTCTTCGGTTTTATGGCCTGTCATTGCCATTATTGCAATGGGTTTGATATTTGACAAATACATATTTGTGGCCGCTGTACGTCTACCAGTATGGGTACATATTAACTCACATTTTGGTTTCCTAATTGAATTGCTTATACCTCCTCTGGTCTCTTTAAATTCAATTGGATAGTCTAAACCAGCTAATTTAGCGATATCCTTAATATATCTATTTACAACTTGATCAGTCAATTGCGGTGCCCTTCCATCATGTTTTGAAAGCAATGTTAAGAGTTTTGTTTTTACTGGTATAATTAATTTGGTTTTTGTTTTTTCGCTTACTATGTGAATCATATTGCTACCATTATTTGATTGAATATGGCCCAAATCGAGTCGAATTGCGTCGCCGAATCTTAAGGTTGTATAGCATTGTATCAAAAAAAGATCCCTTGCTTTTTCTAGTCCAGGATTTCCAGAAAGATCTAAATTTTCAAGTATTGTAACTTCTGATTCTGTTAGATAAATTTTTGGAACCTTTTCTCTTAGGATCTTAAACTTTTTGTCTTTATAATATAAATTGGAATGTATTCTATCATCAAAGGCAGCTACTGCAATAACTTTCCATATTTTTATCATTTTGCCTGTATAGTTGGGACTAAAATCTTGGGAGTTGCAAAACTCGACAAATAGCGTGTATAAATGGTGGTCGATTTGGGACCAATTGTAACGAACACCCTGACCTATTTCAAAGGCTATAAAGTTATTGAAAAAAGTTTGATATCCTTTTATTGTTGATTGTGAATAGTATTTTGTAGCCTGTTCCCCAGCTCCAATTTGACGCCGCCTTGATGTTATATCCTGAATGAAAACCTTAGAATAATCCCTAATTAAAGTTAGATCCAGTTTGTCAGAATTCGTTTTTTTTGGTACCTTTTTTGGTTTGTTGTCTAATGTTTGATTTGACTGGAATACTCGTTCATTTAATAGTTTGTCAAGATCTAGCCTGTTAATTGGGTTTTGCAATAATCTACAGGTCTCAATATATCCAGTGACCGTTTGTTCGATATTAGATATTCGTGCATTAATATTTGATATATTAGTTTTAGTATAGGGATCTTGTTTTTGGTAGTCACTTATTACTTTCTTATCATCGATTGGCCTTTGATTTTTTTTGTCCCAAAGTCCAGGATATACACTGTATCCAAACCCTCGTTTGTATTGATGTCCATTTATATAGCACCTGTAGTATAGTGGAGAACGTTTATTAGGATTCGTTTCCTTTAAATAAAATCGATGTTTTGTTACAAGCATTGGCTAAATAATAATAGACAAATATAAGTCAGGGTATTGTTCGGGGTATGCTTTTTCTTTACTTTATTTATGTTATCCTTATATATGATTGTAAAGTTAATGAACTAAACTATTGAAAATCAGTATAAAAATAAAAATCCCCTTATTCGGAAGAATAAAGGGATTTATGGTTTTGTGGTCCCACCTGGGCTCGAACCAGGGACCCTCTGATTATGAGTCAGATGCTCTAACCGGCTGAGCTATGGGACCATGATGGAATTTTTTCCAATCACGCCGCAAAGGTAAAACATAGAATTCGCAATCCAAAATGATAATAGACCTTTATTAAGGATTAATTTTCTGGTGTTTGGACTAAAACATGCATGAGTTGGATCCATTTCATTATAAATTATAAATAAAAATATATGTTTAATATATTTATTATGTTATAATTATATATATTAAAAAATAGATATGTGACAATTTATGCATAATATATTATTTAAATTCCAATTTATTGTTTTACTTTTGGGCACCAATTGATTAATATTCACCCATTTGGGGATTTTAACCAGAGAATGAAAAAAGGAGTCGCATGCCTGTTATTGGCATTCTTTAGTAATTTTAGCTATTCACAGACCTGTATCGATTCCAGGTCTGAAGATTCCACCACCCTCATAAAAATTTATCTTGATTTAGCATCCAAAGGAACCATAGACCACTGGAATTTTTCTAATCGTCTGGAACTCATAGATCCACTTAGAATCCAACTCAGTTCAGATGGTTGCCATATCCAATTTTTGAATCTCGCAGATACCGATATACATTTTGACCAAGACCAAATTCCTAACGACTTTTCGCGGTTTACTGAATTGGCAGATTTGAATCTCAGTCAATGCAACATTACAGGAACGATTCCTAAATCGTTGTATCAGTTAAAAAAGCTTAAGAGTCTCAATCTTTCCTATAACCAACTTACAGGAAATTTAGATGCGGACCTTAAATACCTGAGCCAACTCGAAGTTCTGAGTTTATCTGAGAATAAATTGGAAGGTGAATTGATTCCTGAATTATTTACCCTAAAAAATCTCAAAGAAATTTCTTTGCGTCATAATCTGCTGAAAGGGATTTTGTCGGAATCCATTGGTGACTTAACCAATCTTGAAATTCTGAGATTGGGACAAAATCAATTTTCTGGTTCATTGCCCGCATCAATCACTAAATTGAGTAATCTGACCCAATTATCGATTCAGGAAAATCATTTTGAAGGTAAGGTTCCGGAAGGATTAAACCAGCTATCCTTACTCAATGTCATTTATCTGAATGATAATCTATTTGATGAAATTCCAAGCTTTAGTAACGTTTATTATAATTATTTGAACATATCAAATAATCACTTGACATTCGAGGATGTCATTAAAGTAAAAGACAATAAGATCAATGCTACCGGAAAGCTAATTTATTCACCTCAACTTGATATTGTTCTGGGGTTGCACAAAGAACTCAATCCTGGAGAAAGTCATTTGATGGAAATTCCATTCGATAAAACCATATTAGGTAATAAGCATTTGTGGTTTTTAAATGATGTGATTGTAGTTTCTAAAGAGCGTTCGAGATACATCCAATCGTTCAACAAAAAAGTCCATGGCGGAATTTATACGGTAGAAATTCGCAATGACGAAGTTCCGAATTTATCGCTATATGTACACAGTGATACATTGACTTGTGCTCCACAATTAGCAAACTATCATTTGATCATGTGCGAGAATGAACACATTGATTTATTCGGCGTGCGATTTGATAAAAATCATCCTAAAGATAAATTGGTTTTATCTGATTATAGTGTTGGAGGCTGTGATTCCATCATTTATGTAGATATTCAATTCAATGCTACTTCTACCTCACATTTCTATGTGAGTACTTGCGATGGAACACCATACGAATGGAACAATCAATTGTATTTTAATTCGGGAGTTTTTAAACAAGTTTTTAATAATGCAATAGCATGTGATTCCACAGTGTATATGCATTTAGATATTCGCAACATGCAGGATAATGCTATCGTTAATTCCGGATCAAGTCATCAGCTGGGTTCTATAGAATTAAATGTTACTAATGGATCTCCTCCTTACACTTACAAATGGAATTATAAAGATCTAACCACCCCGAAAATAGATCAACTTTCATCGGGCACCTATGTCGTTACCGTAACGGATGATAATCACTGTCAGAAGATTTTTTCCTATTATTTAAATGTTAGCTCAGTTGGAAATGAGGCTGACCATAAAGCATTTAAAATAGCTCCTAATCCTGTTTCTTCGCAAGGTCAATTGACCATAGAGCTTCCTAAAACATTCAATGAAATAGGACTTCAGTTGGAATTAATATCCCCTGCTTCTCATATTGTTCCTTGTCAATGGATATTCGACAACAACGAACATACCATAAGTACTACACTCAGTTGTAAGCCTGGAATATATTTCTTGAATATTAAATCTGTTCAACAACAATTGAATATCATTCGTAAGGTTGTAGTCATCGATTAAATCGATCCTTGATCTTCCAGATAAATTAGTTTTATTAATATTTTTCCTAACAATTCCAGACTAAGAGGGTCTATCGCATTCATGTCGTCTTTGTGAGTATGCCAATGATTTACAAATCCGGTTTGACTCCCCGGAGGACAATTAATAATATCGATCATCGGAATTTTTGCTATCATATTTACGAATAAATGATCGTCCACTAGTCCCTGACGTTTTTTAGCAATGAAGTTTTGTCCATATCCTTCATCGTGTGCTAACTTCCAAATCTTATCTATGACTTTTGGCGCAAATTGAAGCGAATATTCTTCCTGATAATAGGTAGGATTCGCTGCACCAACCATATCTAGAAGGATGCCATAATCAGCTTTATAATGAGCAGAGTGCTTATTTCGTGACCAATACTGACTACCGAGACACCAGGTCTCCACTGCTCCCTGAGCATCTCCATAATCTTCACAATCGAATAATATAAAATCGACACCTAGATCTTTGAGTTCATTTTGTTGTAGGAGCCTGGATAGTTCTAGAATAATTCCAACCCCACTTGCTCCGTCATCAGCTCCTAAAACGGCTTGTCTAATGTAACTGGTATCAGGATCCTGATCACACATAGGTCTGCTATCCCAATGAGAAGCTATCATGATTCGATGTTTTGCTTCCGGATGATAACTGGCTATAATATTGGTTCCATGGAGTTTCTGTTTGTCATAGGCATTCGTTTCAAAGGTTTGTTCTATTACCACCGCTCCCTGAGACTTGAATAAATTGACCATCCATTCTTTGCAAGCCTCATGGGCTGCAGAATTGGGTATACGTGGACCGAATTGTGTTTGTTTCCTGACAAATGAATAAGCCTTGTCTTTATCGAAATGGGGTACGTTTAATGTTTTATTATTTTTGCAGGCAGCTGCAATCAGGCTTAATATGAATAAGCATTTGAAAAGCTTTAGATTCATGGCAGATGTATTAGAAAAGGAAATCGAACAAATAAAAAAGGCTGGAATGAACCAGCCTTCTTTGTTGACCCATAAGGATTCGAACCTTAAAAGGCAGAATCAAAATCTGCTGTGTTACCATTACACCATGGGTCAGTTTTTCCAAACGGAGTGCAAAATTACACCCTTTCCTATAATCTAACAAGAAATTGTTAAAAAAATGATCGAATAAGTGCTTTTATAGCATTTTGTACCAGTAATCATGATGTCATACCACAGAAAACAGGTTTCTAATCTTAAATCAAATCATGTTCTGGTATGATGTTAATTATAGTGGATCATCCCAATCATGGTCCGGCCCTTCATATCGAAAGGAAGTTTGTAGGCTCTGAAATCATCGTATTGACCCGTTTCTGAAATATAATAGTACACCATTCCATGTAAAAAAACACAGTGGTAAATCCCGCTAACCCACGGATTAAGCTTAGATTGTATATATTTAAAATATCCATGAATACACTGAATTTTTAAATATCATGGTTTTCACTGAGTTTTAAGTTCCAGGGTCAATCTATCTTTGTTATATCAAAGTTGAAATCAACAAGCCAACAATATAGCTTGGATAAAAGAATAAAATCGAGTTAACTCCCCCCACAAAAAAGGCTCTCTCCGCAAGGAAGAGTCTTTTTTTATCTATGTTTGCAGCGATTTCTCTAATAATATAGTCTTGTATATAACCTTATCCTAACAGCATGTATAATTTTCGATACCTTTCAATTTGGATGTTTGTCTGTATTTCTTGTTCAATGTTCGCTAACGGCATTTACGTGTCTCCGGAAGGTAATGATACACAATTGGGCAATTCCATAGCTCATGCATTGAGGTCATTACAAAGAGCTGCCGATCTGGCCATGCCGGGTGACACAGTATATGTTTTGCCAGGTATGTATTCAAGTCCTAAAACTAAAGTTGCCTTAACCATCCAAAGATCCGGTCTTGAAAACAAATGGATCGTATTTAAGAATTTTAGCGATGTTAAGCCTGTCCTTTATATCACCGGTGAAGCTGCTATTGAACTTAAATCAGTAGCATACATTTCCATTGAAGGTTTTGAAATTACCATGGATTCATTATTTGAAAAAAATCATAATTTTCTAAATGAATCCAATGACTTCATTAGTAATGGTAATGGAATTTTTATCAATAGGATTACCGAAAAAAATAAAATGTGTCACCATATAAATATAAAAAATAATGTAATACACCATTGTCCCGGAAGTGGTATATTAATCAATCATTCAGATTACTTGAATATAAGTTATAATCAAATCAATCATAATGGAGAATTTAGTCAGTTTAATAACAGCGCCATTAAGATTCAATATTTGTTGCCTTTCGATGATAATAAAGGCTACCATAATATTTTAAATGCTAATATTATTTTTAATCAGCGCGTAATGGCCCGATTGGATCCCAATACAAAAAATTGTGAAGCCAATGCAGCTGCAAGTGGAATTTCGATTCGTAAAAACAGAAACAATACAACGGTTGCTGGAAATTTGGATTACCAGAATGCATGGCTTATTTCCAATAACATTATTTATAAAAACGGAGGAGTAGGTCTAGAAATTTATGAAACCAATAATGTAGATATCATCAATAATACAACATTCAAGAACAACCGAAATGATGCTGTAAAATGTGGAGAAATTGTTGTGCAGAGTGCCAAGAATGTTTCTGTTTATAATAATATTTTTTATGCCAATCATTTAAAGCCCGGAAGCAGATTGGACAATCCGGAAAATGTGCAGTTTAAAAATAATTTGTATTGGGATTTTAATACTTTATCACCGGGTACCGTGGATATTCAAGCTGATCCATTATTTCAAAGAGCAAATGCTTTTGAAAATATTATGGATTTTTCATTGCGACCAAAAAGCCCGGCCATTAATGCAGGTATCAATGAAAAACTGCCGGCCTATGATTTTTATGGTAACGTAAGAAAATTGGGTCCATCGGTAGATCTTGGCGCCATAGAATATGCAGGTCCTAAATTAAAACCAAAGAATGCGACTCCGGTAAAAGTAGATGAAAAAACCATCAAATTGTTTTGGCAATCTTCCTATTCCATTAAATCTGCACAATACATAGTTAATAACACAAGAGGAAGAATATTCTCCTGCAGAATGTATGATTGCAGAGGTAAACTGATTAAAGAAATGATACAGCAGGAAGAAAGTATGCTGGGACTTGAATTTGATGTAAGCCCATATCCCAGCGGCATCTATTATTTTATTTCTTTTTCAGAGAAAGAACATCTATTTAGTAAGATACATGTCATGAATTAACACGCGTTTATCATTACTTAATTTGAAAACCTTTCAATCACCATTAAATTAAATAAGTAAGTTGTAATTTATTGTACAACCTACTCAATAATTTCTCCTGCAAATTCAACACCCAATTCCCGATCATCAAGATTAGCAGAAATAATTTTTACATGAATTCGTTCACCAACTTTCCATACCTTGTCAGACACCGATGATGCTGCAGATAATCTATTCCGATTAACGATAATATTATCAGGAACACTCGTAAAAGATAGTACAGCTTCACATTTTGAATCTATTAATTCTACATAGAATCCACGATCATTCATACCAGTTATACGTCCCACAAATTCTTTTCCGATTTGGTCATTCATGTACAAGACTTGAAAGTATTTGGTCGATTCACGTTCTGCCTCCATGGCTTTGCGTTCTTGTGCAGAAATATACATGCATTGAGATTCAACAGCATCTAGTCTAAACCGTTTTTCATGGGTCAGGTTTTCAAACAATATGCGATGAACCATTAAATCAGCATATCTTCTTATGGGTGAGGTAAAATGGGTATAATATTCAAAAGCCAATCCATAATGACCAATATTCTCAGGACTATAAGCTGCTTTTGCCATGGTGCGAATAGCGAGAGGTTGAAGTATTTTTAAATCATCATTCTCCCGAATTAATTGTGCCAAATGATTCAGTGATTTGGAAATTAATTTGGGAGTGGTCAAATTAATTTTTACACCCATTTCTCTGACGAACAGCATGAACTCCTCAAGTTTATCCATATCTGGTACATCATGGATCCGATACACAAATGGAACCGGTAAAGCTTTATTTTTCATCGCCATAAACTGAGCAACATATTTGTTGGCGAGCAACATAAATTCTTCAATCAACATGTGAGCTTCTAATCGTTGTTTCAATATTAACGATTCGGGCATCCCCATTGAATTTAACTTAAATCGGACTTCTTCGGATTCAAAATCTATTGCGCCATGTTGTAGTCTTAATTTGCGTATGTGGTTTGCGATTTGATTTACCTTGATTAATTCTTGAGCAAAGTCACCTTCTTTTCGATCTAATATTTCTTGAACTTCTTCATAAGAGAATCTTCGATTAGAATGAATCATAGTTCTTCCGATCCAATGATGAACGATTTCAAATTGTTCGTCAAAAGTAAACACAACGGAGAAGGTTAATTTATCTTCATTCGGTCTTAATGAGCACAATTCATTGGAAAGGCGTTCCGGTAGCATGGGTAATACACGATCCACCAAATACACAGAGTTTCCTCTTTTCAAAGCTTCTTTATCCAAAGCACTATCTGGTTTTACATAATAACTGACATCAGCAATATGCACCCCAATTTCCAATTGACCCTTGTCATTGATTTGATAAGAAATGGCATCATCAAAATCTTTTGCATCAATTGGATCTATAGTAAAAGTAGTAATATCTCTAAAATCCCTACGCTGATCTAAATCTGAAACACTGTTTTGGATCGATTCACTTTCCTGAACAACAGAAGCTGGAAAAGCTAAAGAAAATCCTGCTTTAGCTATGATGGTTTCCATCTCCATGTCAATAGTCTTATTTTTCCCAAGGTTCTTAATAACCTTGCAGGACATACGGTCATTAGGTTTTTCTTTCCACTTAGTGATTTCTATAACCAGCCGATCATAATCTTCTAAATTCTTGATATCTTCACGATATAATGGAATTTCAATAGACTGATTACCTAAAGTAATAATCACGACAGACTCATTTTTAAAAGCTCTGTACAGACCGACAAATTGACTCTTAGAACGCTGCAATACTTTGACAACGATGCCTTCGGGTTTACCCAAATACATTCGGGCTAATTTGACTTGCACAAAATCTCCGTCCTGAGCACTACCTAAATTCTTTTGGCTTACAAAAATATCTCTTGTTAAACCTTTGCATAGCACATATCCAAAGCCTGCTCGTGCTACATCCACAACACCCTGATATAAATGTTCATTGGAAACAATTGATGTAGCGTCAGTACCATTGAGTATCCATTTTCCTGCTGAAAATTTACGGATTAACTTTTTCTCTTCCAGCCGTTCTAATGCTGCTTCCAGTGCACTTTGTTTCTTTAAATTTAAGCGCCTGAGTATGGCATTAATTCCAACCGCTTTACCGGAGTTTTCTTCAAAAAAACGCAGTATGAATTGGTCTTTAATCGGTTCAGATGGACTTTCGTGCTTTCTTTTCTTTTTCATATTGTTATACTAACGCAGTTTTGAGTCTAAAAGTTATTTTATTATGAGACTTAGGTTTAGAATATATTAAGTCCAATTACAATTAAAACGAAAGCAAAAGGGTAGCTTGTTGGTATGCCATCAAAATTTATGAAACAATTAAGGAAATTCGATTGATGTTGCCTTGGATAGGGCAATAATAAGATTAGTGCGAATGGATTATGAAATTAACTAAATAAAAAATTATATCGAACAAAATGTTCTTTTAATAATTTGCAATTGTGATGAATGAATAATTTCTAAGTATTTGAATATTATAAAATAGGTTCAAATACTTTTTACCCTCTCAATACATTCTTAAATCGCGGACGATGTGGCGCTACATTTCCCAATCGTTGTTTTTTGCTTTCTTCATAATCTGCAAAATTTCCTTCATAAAATACAACATTTGCATCATCTTCAAAAGCTAAAATGTGTGTTGCCAATCGGTCAATAAACCATCTATCATGCGATATAACCAAAACGCATCCGGCAAAATTTTCAATGGCCTCTTCTAATGCGCGAAGTGTGTTAATGTCAATATCATTGGTTGGTTCATCCAGTAATAAGACATTGCCACCTTCCTTAAGTGTCATGGCTAAATGTACTCTGTTTCGTTCACCACCAGATAGTACACCAACCTTCTTGCTTTGATCCTGGCCGGAGAAATTAAATTTACTGATATATGCTCTGGAATTAAAAGTATAGGTTCCGACTTGTAAAAGATCATTACCACCTGATATAACTTCGAAGATTGTTTTTTCAGGTAACAAGTCTTTGTGACTTTGATCTACATAAGCTATTTTCACAGTTTCACCTATGGTGATTTTACCACTATCCGGTTTTTCCAGACCCATGATCATTCTAAATAATGTAGATTTACCCACACCATTTGGACCAATTATACCTACGATAGCATTCTTTGGAATTTGAAGATTAAAATTTTCAAATAGTATTCTATTTCCAAATGATTTATTGACGTGCTCCATATTGATAACGACGTCACCCAGCCGATCACCTGGTGGTATGAATAATTCCAATTTGGTTTCTTTCTCCTTGGCTTCTTCTCCCGCTAATCGATCATATGCACTCAACCGAGCTTTACTCTTGGCTTGACGACCCTTGGGATTGGTTCTAACCCATTCCAATTCGCGATCTAGCATTTTTTTCTTTTTGCTTTCTTGCTTTTCTTCGTTGGCTAAACGATTTGATTTTTGTTCCAGCCATGATGAATAGTTGCCTTGCCAAGGTATTCCTTCACCTCGATCTAGTTCAAGTATCCACCCTGCCACATTATCCAGAAAATATCGATCATGGGTAACAGCTATTACCGTTCCGGGAAAAGATTTGAGGAATTGTTCCAACCAAAGTACAGATTCTGCATCAAGGTGGTTGGTAGGTTCATCCAATAATAAAATATCAGGATTGCTTAATAGTAATCGGGCAAGTGCAACTCTTCTGCGTTCACCTCCTGATAAAACTTTGACTAGGGTATCACCTTCAGGACATCTGAGCGCATCCATAGCTACTTCCAATTTGTTATCTAATTCCCAGGCACCTAAATGTTCTAATTGTTCTCCAACTTCACCTTGTCGTTCGATTAATTGATTCATCTCATCATCTGACATGGGTTCGCTAAATTTTAAATTGATGTCTTCATATTCTTTAAGAAGATCTACCAATTTCTGAACACCTTGCTGTACTATTTCTTTAACTGTTTTTGTTTCATCAAGTATAGGCTCTTGTTCCAGATAACCGATTTTGAAATTGCCATCAAATTCAATTTTTCCATTATAATTTTTATCAACTCCGGCGATGAGTTTAAGTAAAGTAGATTTTCCGGAGCCATTTAGACCGAGGACTCCAATTTTTGCGCCGTAGAAAAAAGAGAGATAGATATCTTTAAGTATGGTTTTGGACGGGGCAATAATTTTACTCACACCAGTCATCGAAAATATAATTTTGTGGTCTGCCATATTATTTTTTTAGATCACAAATGTAATGATAAAATTCATCATTGGTGGTAATAATTATGATCCGTAATCAGATGTGATTTCTTGTTTAATTTGCGCTATTAATCTACCTGAACAGTAGCATTAATGCTTTACTGTCGACTTGGAATAATCCTAACATGGTTAAAATATCTCCTATCTTTATTTCAATGAGTGCACAAAAATGAATCGGTTGATATGTTGTACAAATCAATTGCACAATGCCTTTATGGAATGACATGAATATGAATAAAAGATAAATATTTTAGCTAATCCCAGTGATCATGGATATTTAAATGAGCTAAAAAAATTTCTAAAGATCCTGATTTTTTTGAAAATAAATTAGACCAATCTAATAACCCGTACTGTTTCGATTTTAGTATCACTGACCAATTCAAAGATAAATTGATAACCGTCTAAAAAAAGTTCAATACCCTGTGCCGGAATAATGCCAGCAGCAGTTACTAAGTAACCTGATAAAGTATGATATTCTCCTTCCGGCAAATTCAAGTGGTACGTATTATTTAAATAATTGATTTCTAAACGTCCGGAAAACAAGTATTCATTTTTTGAAATTTCTTGCTCAATGAAATCTTCCTTGTCGTGTTCATCATCTATTTCACCAAATATTTCTTCTAATATATCTTCGAAAGTAATGATGCCAGAAGTACCACCAAATTCATCAACCACACATGCTATAGATAAACGCAATTTATTCATACGCACCATCAGATCATATACATTAAGCGTTTCCGGAACATAAGGCATTTCCATAATCATTTCTCTAATGTTTTTGTTGTCCTTAAACATTTGTTGATGATGAATGTATCCCAGGACATTATCTATATCTTCTTCTGTAACAATAATTCTGGATAAATTGGAATCTGCGAATAATCGAACTAAATCTTCTCTGGTGTCGTTCACATCGATATGCACGATTTCATTTCGTGGAATCATACATTCTTTAGCTCTAACCTGTTTAAGATTGAGTGTATTTTTAAAAATATCAGCGTCAATTTCATCATTTGATAATTTCATAGAACCATCGATGTAATGCTCTAAATCCAAATTGGAAAATCGATATCGAACTTTATCCGGAGCACTACTAATAAATTTACGAATTAAAAAATGTGAAATGATGGAAAATGTCTTGGCAGGAACATATAATATTTTATTAAAAAATAATATCGGGTAAGCCATTATTAATATCAATTCATTGGCATACAATCTGAATAATACCTTGGGTAAAAATTCACCAATAATTAAAATAGTAATAGTAACTAATATCGTACTTAGAACCACTTTAGTTCCATCTTCTATAGAAAAAAAATCTAAGTACGGACCAAAAAAATTAGCAAGCAGATAAGATAGGGTCACTAAAGCAATATTATTTCCGACTTGATTGACAGCAATAAAATCATCTGGTCGTTCAAAAAAATGGTGAATGATATGTGCTGAATTGGATCCCCGGCTTTTCTTTATTTCAATATTCAATTTATTGGCAGTAAAAAATGCAGTTTCAGTACCTGAGAAAAAAGCCGATAACAATAGAAAAAATAAAATCCAAAAAATCAGCATAAACGAAATTTAGGACAAATATAAATCGATCTTAGCTGTTATCATTCAATTCGATTAAATTTAATGTACTGATTAACAAACGTTTTGCCTAAAGGAAGGGCAATTAATGACGACCCTTGGGAGTAATCACAAATTTTATTTGGGAGCGCAATCCAAAGGTGACCCTATCTTATTTAGAATGATCGATGGAATAGTTTCTGATAAGTCCCATATATTCTATAAGACTGGAGCTCATATGAGTTCTGAAAAATTTCAGATTTTAGCTCTTTTCAACCACTTTTAGAGGCTTAGGGTTACAGATGTTCTATTTTATTAGTCATAAGTTTGTGTTTTATGATCAATTTTAGATCTATAATTTTTTTTGATGAATGAGAATGTTAATATCAATACCATCACTGCCAAATTAGATTCAATTTGAGCTATTCAGCATTAAGAATTAGTTTTAAATTGAAGATGGATTATATGTTTCGAATGGTGTATTACGGCAGGGCCAAATGTACCAGTGAAGTACTTAAAATTGAAGTTAATATAACAGATTATTAATTACTTATATATTCTGTAAATTATTTATATCATTTCAAAAAGTAAGTTGTTTTCCCGAATTTTCAGTTAAAGAGCTGTGATTCTATAATTACTTTATAAGTCCAACCTTACTCATTAATTCAATTTAATAATGTATTTTTGTGTCTCTTCCCTTGAATTTCGTTCAAAATGATCCTTTTGGATTGGTTTTTGTTTTTAAACACTTGAATTTCAGTAAAAATAATGAAACTTTTTAACCTTTTTATGCAGGAATTGGCTGTTGACTTAGGCACAGCTAATACGTTAATAATGCAAGATGACAAAGTTGTCGTGGATGAACCTTCTATCGTAGCTATCAATAAGAAAACGGGTGAAATTATCGCCGTGGGTAACAAAGCCATGCAAATGCATGAAAAAACACACAAAAATATTGATACCATCAGACCGTTGAAAGACGGTGTTATCGCTGATTTTCAAGCGGCCGAAAGCATGATTCAAGGGATGATTAATATGATTGGGAACAAACGACGGTTTTTTACCCATCTTAGAATGGTGATTTGTATTCCTTCAGGAATTACCGAAGTTGAGAAAAGAGCTGTTTTCGATTCAGCCGATCACGTTGATTCTAAGGAGACCTATTTGATCCATGAACCCATGGCAGCCGCTTTAGGTATTGGATTGGATGTCGAAGAGCCTATCGGGAATATGGTTATTGATATCGGAGGCGGAACTACTGAAATCGCAGTTATCGCATTATCAGGAATTGTGTGTGATCAATCCATTCGTGTCGCCGGAGATGAATTCACTGAGGATATTATCGATTATATCAGAAGAGAACATAATATGTTGATTGGCGAAAGAACTGCCGAAAAAATTAAGTTGAATGTTGGTGCCGCAACCAAAAATTTAACCAATCCTCCGGAACCTTACGCAGTTAATGGCCGTGATCTTATGACAGGAATTCCTCGACAGATTATCATACGGTATGAAGAAACAGCTGAAGCATTAGATAAATCCATTATGAAAATCGAAGAAGCCGTCTTAAAAGCGCTTGAAATTACACCACCGGAGTTATCAGCTGATATTTATAGGACAGGCTTGTATTTAACAGGAGGAGGAGCTTTACTTAAAGGATTAGATAAGCGATTATCTATTAAGACTAAGTTGCCCGTGCTGGTTGCAGATGATCCACTTAGAGCGGTAGTTCGAGGTACAGGGATCGCATTAAAAAACACAGATCGTTTTTCTTTTTTAATTGATCGAAAAAGCTTGTAATAAACCCTGAACTCTATGAATAGAGTTGCTTTTAAAGTTGAACTCATCTCTAAATCCTAAATTGTTAGTTTGATCCTATGCTTAATGCACTTCGCATATTAATTAAAAATGGATCTGTGCTGTTGTTTATTCTATTGCAGTTGTTATGTTTTTATTGGATTGTAAAATACAATCAGAATCAAAGTAAAATATATTTCTATTCTAAACAATTAATAGCTTCTAATATATTAGACAGATATAATAATTTTAAAACATACATTCATCTTAAAGAATTATCTGATAGTCTAGCAGCTGAAAATGCCATTTTATTAACCAAGTCGTTTAATAGAATTCCGGTATATTCGAAGGATAGTTTGACTATAGATTCTAGCCAATCCAATTTGTTTTATTCTTCTTATAATGTAGTCCCGGCAAGAGTAATTAATAATTCAATCAGTAAAAGAAATAACACCATAACTTTAGATAAAGGTGGTGCAGCAGGAATTTCTCCGGGCATGGGTGTAGTTACCAATAAAGGTATAGTGGGAATAATAATTGATACCTCAGCTCATTTTTCTCTGGTCATGTCCGTACTTCACAGTAACTCAAGAATTAGTTCTCGTTTAAGCAGATGTGGTTTTTTCGGTTCATTGATTTGGACAAGTAGAGATCCATCGGTTTTAAACTTGGCAGATATCCAGAAATATGCTGATGTCAAACTAGGAGATTCTATAGTTACTAGCGGATATAGTATCATTTTTCCTGAAAATTTGTTGATCGGATTTGTGGATGCCTATAAAGTAGAAGCAGGATCTTTTACGTATACGATTAATGTTAAATTAAGTCAACCATTGTCATCTATTGATCGGGTATATATCATTGGTAATAAATTGAAGGGAGAAAAAGAATTTTTAGAAAGTCAATCAGAAAAATATGAATAGTATTTGGGTTGTACACATTATTCGATTTATTTTGTTATTGGCATTTCAAGTGCTTATTCTTAAAGGTATCAACCTTTCGGAATCACAAATTCAATATGTCACCATTATTGTGTATCCTGTTGCAGTTTTGTTATTGCCGATTGCATTACCGCAGTTTTTTATTTTAGTCATATCGTTCTGTTCTGGAATTTTTGTAGATTTATTTTATGGGACTATAGGTGTTCATGCATCGGCATGCCTATGGATGGCTTCAGTTAGACCCATCGTTTTAAAGTATTTAGAACCCAAATCCGGTTACTCTGTAGACCAAAATCCAAATTCTTACAATCTTGGAATCTTTTGGTTTTTGCAATATGCATCCTTGTTAATAGGTGTGTACATTTTTTGTTACTTTATTTTAGAAGTATTTACATTTGTATATTTTGGTGAAATTTTAATAAAGACACTATTGAGTTTTGTTGTGTCCATTTTTATTATTTTTATTATGCAAATTTTGATTAATTCAAAAAATTAGTGAATGAGTCAAGATGATAAAAAAATTAGGTTTAATATCATCAGAGTCGTAGTGATTCTAATGGCGGTCATGCTTATTGGAACACTAGCCAAATTTCAATTGTTAGATCCATTTTATGCTAATAAAGCAAATGTCACAACACTTAATCAAAATATTATTTTTCCGGCTAGAGGATTGTTTTATGACCGAAATGGAAAACTATTGGTTATTAATTATCCGGCCTATGATTTATATGTTACTTATAAAAATATCAATAAGAATATTGATACTGCACACTTTTGTTCATTATTGGGGATAACAAAAGAGATCTTCATAGAGAATCTTAATAAAGATTGGCATATGGGCAAATATTCGAAATCTATTCCATTTGTTTTTCTAAAAAATATTGATTCAAGAACATTCCTGGCATTTCAAGAGAATTTGTTTAGATTTTCTGGATTTTTTCCGGTATTGCGCTCCGTGCGTGAATATCCAGAATCCAATGGAGCACATTATCTTGGATACATCAGTGAAACTACACCACAGCAAATTTCTAATTCGGAAGGTGCGTACAAATTAGGTGATTACATAGGTGCTTCAGGATTGGAAAAACGTTATGAAGATTATATACGCGGTGAAAAGGGTGTGAAATTTATTTTAAAGGATAATTTGGGTCGCGAGGTTGGACCGTATGATAATGGAAGATTGGATAAAGATGCTCGTTCAGGTTTGGATATGATGATTGGTATAGATCTCGAACTTCAGAAGTATGGTGAAAAATTAATGAAAAATAAAGTTGGAAGTATCGTTGCCATTGAGCCAAATACTGGGGAAATTCTTGCGTTGGTTTCTTCTCCTAATTATGATCCGAATTTATTATCCTTTAATAGAAATAGAGGTAGGGATTACGCCATTTTATTGCGAGACTCGTTAAAACCCCTTTTCGATAGATCGGCATCAGCAATTTATCCTCCTGGTTCCATATTCAAACCAATCTTAGCCCTGATTGCCATGCAAGAAGGTACCATGAATGAAAACACTTCTCATGAATGTAATGGTGCATATTTTTATAAAACAGTCCGATATGGGTGCCATAATCACCCTAAACCTTACAATATAAAAGTCGCGCTCCAACATTCATGTAATTCTTATTTTATTGAAACGTTTAGGGATTTAATTGAAATTCATGGATTCAATAAAGCAAAAAGTGGATTGGATATTTTAGATCGATACTTAGATAAATTTGGTTTAGGTAAACCCCTCTATTCAGATGTGGCAACAGAGAAAGGTGGATTTATTCCTACCTCAGATTATTATTCCAGATTATATAAGACAGATCAGTGGAGATCTACTTATATTATTTCCGTTGGAATTGGTCAGGGTGAATTGCAGTTGACAACAATTCAAATGGCGAATTTAGCAGCAATCATTGCGAATCGGGGATATTTTTATACACCGCATTTGATTCGAAAATTTAATACAGAACAAGTAGAAATTCCTGAGAAATTCAGAATTAAAAATGAAGTCCCCATTGATAAAAAATATTTTGAACCCGTTATTGATGGAATGGAATTAGCAGTTAATTCAGGTACTGCAACATTGGCCTTCAATCCTGAAATTCAGATTTGTGGAAAGACCGGAACTTCTCAGAATCCTCATGGCGATGATCACTCTGTTTTTTTTGCTTTCGCTCCTAAAGTGAATCCAAAAATTGCTTTGGCTGTCTATGTCGAAAATGCAGGTTGGGGTGGACTTATTGCTGCTCCCATAGCCTCTTTAATGATTGAGAAATACTTGCAGGATACCGTGAAACGCAAGGACCTTGAAGAGAAAATGTTGAAAAAAGATTTAATACATAAACAAAAGTCATGATCATATCTGCAATAGTTGCAATGAATGCTGAAGGTATTATTGGATTGAATAATCAAATTCCATGGCACCTATCTTCTGATCTGAAATTTTTTAAAAAGACAACAACGGGACACCATATTCTAATGGGGAGAAAATGCTATGAGAGCATAGGCATGCCTTTGCCCAATAGAACGAATATTGTAATAACTCGTGATCCCTATTTTATTATTTCCAATTGTCTAATCGCTCACTCCATAGAAGAAGGAATTTCAATCGCAAAATCAAATCAAGAAACAGAATTATTCATAATTGGTGGTGGAGAAATATACAATCAGTCCATGTATTTATGTGATCAATTGTATGTTACATTAGTAGATTATAACGGAAGGGGTGATGTATATTTTCCAAAAATAGATCTCAATGAATGGAAATTAGTCTATGAAGAAAACCATTTGGCAAGTGACAAAAATCCATATCAACATAAATTTCAATGGTATAATCGCAAATGATGAAGGAAGATTTTTTGCAATATATTTGGCGAACCAAAAGATTGACGAGTCAGGTTTTATCAGCAACAAATGGTTCCCAAATTGAAGTTCTTAAACCAGGTCATTATAATACGGATCAAGGTCCTGATTTTTTATTTGCTCAATTAAATATTGATGATGTCATTTGGGTTGGAAATATTGAAATTCATGTTAACTCATCTGATTGGAATAAACATCAACATTCAGATGATCCAAATTACAAAAATATTATTTTACATATAGTCTGGAATCATGATGTAGATATATTAGTAAATGATCAACCATTATTGACTTTAGAAATGAAGCATTATGTATTAAATACAGATTTGGAGCGGTATCATCTATTGAAGGATAGTCAGTTTCATATTCCTTGCCATTTATTTTTTAATCAAGTACCGAATCATGTTAAAATAAGTCAATTGGATAAATTGGTGGTGGAACGATTGGAATCTAAAACAAATCGAATCAAAGATCTTTTAGCTACAAATGAACAGGATTGGGAAGCTGTGTTTTATAATTATTTTTGTCAGTATTTAGTCACTCCGGTAAATACGGAAGCCATGTCAAGACTCAATCAATTGGTGCCTTGGAATTTAGTCTATAAACTGAATGAATTGGAATTGGAGGCAGCATTATTTGGAACAGCCGGTATGATTCCGGATATTCACCAATCAGATTATGTAACTCAGATTTATAATCAATTCAATCATTTAGTTACCAAATATAAACTCAAGAAAATGAACTCGAATAGCTGGCTTTTCTTGAGATTGCGTCCTGCTCATTTTCCCAGTTTGCGATTAGCCCAGATAGCTCGTTTTTTCAGTTCAATCCAAAGGCCTTTCGCAATGATTTTGGAGTTTAAATCTTTAAATCAGGTACGTGAATTTTTAGATACAACGCCTTCAACGTATTGGCAGGAACATTATTTATTTGATAAAATATCTCCCTCAAGTAATGGACATCGTTTAGGAAAACAAACTAAAGATATTTTGATCATTAATGTTATCTGTCCGTTGCTATATGTTTATGGGCAAACCGTTTTATCAAATGATTTATGCACCAAAGCATTATCGTGGTTAGACCAAGTTGGCGCAGAGAAAAACAAATATACTAATGATTGGAAATTAATGGGTTTAAAGGCTGTTAGCGCTGCTCAAAGTCAGGCCATGTTGCAGTTATCTAAGCATTATTGCGAACAGACAAAATGCCTCGAGTGCCAAATAGGTCATTACATAATGTCAAACCCTACTACTATAAAGTAGATTTTACATAATAATTCCTTCCAATGATTATCAATAGTGTTATTGTAAATTTTCTATCCTATTTTATCATTATGATTTATATTGCCAGGTGTTGCACTAGTACTTAATTACAATATGTTTAAGAGTAATGTTCGATGATAACAAAATTATCTTTGGCCGTTGAGCTATTTTGTTTTTCACTTTGGTATTAAATAAATTCTTCATATATTTGCATACGGTCTAGTTTAACCTTAAAAGCGATAATTATGAAAATCTACATTAATTTATTTTTGATTTGGAACTTAATATTGATTTCAACTTTAGTCAATGGTCAACGTAAAGGTGTTTTTGTTGGAGTGAATTATGCGGTTAATAATGTACATATCTTAAATAAGAATGATCGAGATGAAGGCGGTTTGTTGGATTTTCAAACTACTTTTAAGTCTGCTTTTGGTATTAATTTTGGTTACCAAATTTCTTCTGCATGGGGAGTTCAATCTGGTATTTTGTTTTCCGGACAAGGTCAGGAGTACAGCACCGCTGGAATTCAAATTGCGGATTATAATACTTCGCTTAAATATATCAAAATTCCACTTTTATTAAAATGGAATTCCAATCAGGAAAAATTAATTTCCTTCACTGCTCAAGTTGGATTCCAGTCAAGTATTTTAACATCTGCTACTTCTTCAAGAGAGCGAGTTTTTTATTTTTTTAAAGCAACAAGTGAAGATGTAGAAAATTATTATGCTAAACATAATTTGGATTTAGTTGTTGGTCCTGGATTGCAATTGAATTTAGGTCATCTAACCTTAATTGGAATTTTTAGAATGGATATTTCTATGACTGATATTGAGGCTAAATCTAAAAAACCAGGAGATCGCAATAATGCAGCTAATTTAAGTTTTGGATTGCCTCAATTGAGTTTAAATTATTCTTTTGGTCATTAAACCTATTAATATTATTTTTTAATTGAATAAAGTTACTGCATTTTTCTTAGCCCCTTTTTCATTCCTATACGGTATAGGTGTTAGTTTTTATCAAAGTCTTTTTCAATCCGGTTTATTAAAATCCATTAAATTTAATATTCCGGTCATTAGTATTGGAAATTTATCTGTTGGTGGCACTGGGAAGTCTCCCCATATTGAGTATCTCATTAGATTGCTTGAAGCTTATATGCCAGTAGGTGTGTTAAGCAGAGGATATAAAAGAAAAACAGTGGGACATATACTGCTTAACCTTTCACATACTGTAGAAGATGTTGGTGATGAACCTGTGCAGATTAAAAGAAAATTTCCGCATGTTCCTTTCGCTGTAAATAAAAATAGATCTACTGGAATACCTAAATTATTGAGTCAACATCCTGAAATAAAAGTCATTTTGTTGGATGATGCTTTTCAGCATTTAGAAGTTACTCCTTCATTAAGTATTTTATTAACAGAATACGCACACCCTTATTCTGAAGATTATCTTTTACCGGGTGGACGACTTAGAGAATGGCGCTATGGAGCTCGTCGTGCAGATATAGTCATTGTGACCAAATGTCCTCATAGTCCAACTCCGGACGAAGAATTCATTTGGAGAAAAAAATTACGTTTGCAAGAACGCCAGCAACTTTTTTTTACCGGTATAAAATATTTGCAGCCATACAATATTTTTAACCGGGAGCAAGTGTATTTGCTCAATCCTTCATTGCATATTTTTCTGATTAGCGCCATTGCTCAATCTGATTATTTAACCGATTTTATTAGACCGCAGGTGGGTGCATTAACAGAATTTATTTATGAGGATCATCATTACTTTGATGAAGTGGAATTAAATGTAATTATTCAAAAGTATTTGGCCATTTCACATTCTAATAAAATGATATTGACTACTGAGAAAGACGCCACCAGATTAATGCTCCATTCCAGTTTATTTGAAAAACATCAAATAGTTATTTATGCTATGCCAATAGAAATTGAATGTTTTAATAAGATTCGCTTTGATTCATGGATCAAAAACAATTTATTGGCCTTTAAAGTATAATGCATGAAGAAGTTATGGCTTTTGGGTTTATTTATTTGTAGTCATTGGATTATTGCACAAGATAATCTTATACATTTAAATGAATACTACCATTCCATACTTTCGAGTGAAGAAATATCGAATGGATATTTATGGAAACATCACACAAGTATCAGACCAATGTATCAGGACGTACTCCTTAAAGACATACTCAATGATTCAACAAAAAGATCGCCTTTGGGCTCAAATCAGATTGGCATTAGGTATTTAATTAAAGAAAATGCAAATTATATTGTTTATCACTCGGATTCAAATCCTAACGATATAAATTATAACAATAAAAGAACATCATTGCTCAAATATATTTATCCTGTACCAGCCTATTTTATAGCCTACCATGGAAAGTCTGGATATTTTAATATCAACCCATTATTAGATTTGAAATGGGGATTTGAAAAAGATCGAGCGGATCCTTTATTGATGAATCGCAGAGGAATTCGAATTCAGGGAGGTATTGATAATAAGGTCTTTTTTACAACTGAACTTATTGAATCTCAATCCACCTTTTTATCTTATGTCAATGATTATGTTGAGGAACAAAGAACCCTGCCCGGTGCTGGATTTCTTAAACCATATAAAAGTAAATTATTTGGAATCCAACATGGATACGATTATTTAATTGCAGAGGCTGATATTCATTTTAAAGCATCTAAACATATAGATATCAGTTTTGGTCATGGTCGCCAATTTATTGGTTCAGGTGAACGCAGCTTATTTTTATCTGATTTTTCTGCACCACACTTTTATCTTAAGTTGCTTACAACTATTGGTCGGGTCAATTATTTAAATTGTTTTAGTGAATTGACTTCGGAGAGCAAATATTTTGATGATGCGGATCGACTGCTAAGTAAGAAATATTTAGCTGCACATTATTTGAGTTACAATGTGACCAAAAAGTGGAATGTAGGTTTATTTGAATCCATCGTATTTTCAAGAAAAAAGAATTTTGAATTTCAATATCTGAACCCCATTATTTTATATAGATCTGTCGAACAAGCAGTAGGGAGTCCGGATAATGTTATGATAGGCTTACATTCTAATTTAGATCTTTTTAAATCTATTCGATTGTACGGACAAATCATTTTAGATGAATTCGTATTAAAGCAAGTGATCATAGATAATCAAGGTTGGTGGGCAAATAAATATGGTATACAATTAGGTTTTAAATATGTAAATGTAGCATCCATTAAAAATTTAAATCTTTTAACAGAATTAAATCTGGTCAGACCATATACTTATTCATTTAGAGATAGTACGGCTAATTATGCTCACAATCACCAGGCACTGGCTCATCCACTGGGTTCTAATTTTAAAGAATGGGTGATCAAATTGGATTACCGACTTGGAAAAAGATGGTTTTTGCAATCCAGGAATTTTATTTCTACAAAAGGATTAGATACCTTAGAAAATAATTTTGGAGGTAATATTTTAAAACCAAATATTAGCCATAATGCTGATTTTAATAATGTAATTGGCCAAGGAGAAATGCGATTTTTAACGCATTTAGAGTTGAATATTTCTTACGCATTATGGCATAACATATGGTTGGATATAGATGGCGGTATACGCAATACTAAACTGAATAAAGAACCTTCATTAACTTATTGGTTCCAGGGTGGCGTAAGAATGAATTTAGATCGTAAACGAATGGATTTTTAATTACTGACGCTCTATTCTTGCTCCGATGGCATTTAACCGTTCATCAATACGTTCATAGCCACGATCGATTTGGTGAATGGAGTTAATAATACTTGTACCGGTCGCTGAAAGCGCGGCAATGAGTAAAGCAACTCCCGCACGAATATCTGGAGAAGTCATTTCGATACCGCGTAATGGATATTTGCGATTTAATCCATTAACTGCTGCGCGATGTGGATCACAAAGTATAATTTGTGCACCCATATCTATTAACTTATCGACAAAAAATAATCGGGATTCAAACATTTTCTGATGAATAAGAACATTGCCTTTAGCCTGTATAGCTAATACTAAAATAACACTCATTAAATCAGGCGTAAACCCTGGCCATGGAGCATCATATATGGTCATGATAGATCCATCCATGAAACTTTGAATTTCATATTCTTCTTGTGCAGGAACAATAATATCATCTTGTTCAAATATCAATTTCACACCCATACGCTCAAAAACAAAAGGAATAATTCCCAGCTGATCGACACGGGCATTCTTAATTCGAAGATCAGATTGTGTCATGGCTGCTAAACTGATAAAACTTCCAATCTCAATCATATCAGGAAGTAGGGTATGTGTAGTTCCCGAAAGTTTTTCTACACCTTCTATGAGAAGTAAATTTGATCCTATCCCTGATATTTTCGCACCCATACGATTGAGCATATTACACAATTGTTGAAGGTAGGGTTCACATGCTGCATTGTACAATTGTGTAGTTCCCTTAGCCAAGACTGCGGCCATTACCACATTTGCTGTTCCGGTAACAGAAATTTCATCCATGAGGATATATGCTCCGGTCAATTTATCAGCTTGAATATTAAATTGATTGGTGTCATCATCATAATCAAAGGAGGCACCCAATTTTTGTAGTCCAAGAAAATGAGTATCTAATCGTCTGCGACCTATTTTATCGCCTCCTGGTTTTGGAAGTACAGCTTTTTTATATCTGGCTAACAGTGGAGCTAATAACATAACTGAGCCCCTTATTTTTCTCGCATTGGATTGAAATTCGCGAGTTCCAAAATAATCCAAATCGACATCCTTCGCACAAAAAGTATAACTGTGACTTGAATGTTTTGTTACTTTAATACCAAGGCCCTGAAGCAATTCAATCAAATGCCTGATATCAAGAATATCTGGTAAATTATGAATGTGTACTTCCTCTTCTGTTAGTAGCGTAGCACATAATATTTGTAAGGCCTCATTTTTTGCACCTTGAGGTGTTAATTCGCCTTTTAATTGGTTGCCTCCTGTAACGATAAAACGATCTGATTGATTCATCTATAATTTTTAATTTTTTATTCGTTTATCAAATTTAAAAAATGTTAAAAACAATTCATTGAAGTTTTTGAATGGATCAAAAATTTAAATGGATTCATTTTTTAATCTAATGAATTCATAACAACAAATCCATTTATAAATTCAATGCTATAAACAGCTGTTTTTTATTATAAAATTCAATATTTTTTTCTAATCAAAATCTAAAGTTTCTCCCGGTTTATAGGTTTTTTTAGACTCTGTAGGTTTACTTACCATGGTTTTAGATTGATCTACAACTTTAATTAGTGGTACATCTTCTATTTTATTGCCAATGGCTTTCCAACCTTTTACATCCACAAATTCACGTAAGGTTAATATTTCATCAAAGCGTTCATTTTTACGTTTGTATGAGAATAACACTTCTGGATTGGCATGAGTGGAAACAAAATATAATTTGGAGTCCTTATGTTCAGATATAAAATTGAATTTGGTTCCGAAGGAAGTCGTTTCGATCTTGAAACGTTTAGCCATAGCCCATTTTTTATCACCTTCAAAGTAAATGACAGAAAGTATGGTGTTGGGATTGAACTTTTCGATTAAGATCAAATCTTCATAAGCATATCGGTTGTTCAGATCGTATTCTGTGATTTCGTAAGTACCGTTTTTATAACAGCTGAGGATTTGATCTCCTTTGTTCAATCCACCTATTAATTTACCGCGTTCTTCGGTATTAAGACGTCCTGTGTTTTCATCATACCATATGGATTGGGATCCCAGAGTCGAAAGCCCTTTTTCTTTTAATGTAATTTTGCGAACGGGATATTTAGTAATAATATTACCTAGTGAACTTCTTCCTTTGATTTCTATGGATGCAAAATCAAAATCAAATTGTTTGATTTTAGCGGAACATCCTGTAGTCAATTGTATGGTAATTTTTTCAGCTTCACCATCTGGATTGACTGAAAAATAAAGTACCTTGGATTTGGGATGGCCTTTGGATAATTCATATTCTTTATCTCTGGTAATGGCCGTTACATTGAATCGTTTAGCCATAGCACGCCCGGTTTCACCATCTAGGTAAACTACATTATAAGTAGTACGTTCATCATTTTTTTTCCAGACATCTACATGAATAATATCCTTGCCTACAAATGTTTTTTCAGCAATTCTGCTCACCACAAATTTGGAATCATTTCTAAAAACGATGATGTCATCAATGTCGGAACATTCTTTTACAAATTCATCTTTCTTCAAACCATTACCAATAAATCCATCTACTCTGTTTACATACAATTTCGAATTATTAGCAACCACCTGGGTGGCCTGTATGGATTCGAATTCCAGAATGCGCGTTTTTCGTTCGCGTCCTTTTCCATATTTTGTTAGCAGGCGTTCGAAATATGCAATTGCAAATTCAATGATATGATCTAAATCATGTTGAACTTGTTTGATATCAGATTCTAGATTTTTTAATTGTTCATCCGTTTGAAATTTATTATATTTTGAAATCCGTTTAATCCGAATTTCAGTTAGATGCGTGATGTCTTCTAATGTTATTTCACGATTTAATCGAGCTCTTTTATCAGCACCTTTTATGTTCATAGAAGGCGTGATAATGTATTTTTTTAAACCGGAATCGATAGCGCTCACCACTTGTTCCCAATTGGTACATTCTTCTATGTCGCGATAGATTCTTTGTTCGATAAATATTTTTTCAAGTGAAGTTAGATGCCATTTTTCAAGAAGTTCGTCTTTTTTTATTTGAAGTTCTTGTTGTAATAAATCTCTAGTGTGTTCAGTTGAAATTCGTAATATTTCTTGTACATTAAGAAATAGGGGTTTGTCCTTTACAATGACGCACGCATTTGGAGATATAGATACCTCACAACTGGTAAAAGCATACAATGCATCAATACTAACTTCCGGTGAAACTCCGGGCTGTAATTCTATCCTAATCTCAACGTCTTTAGCTGTATTATCAGATACCTGTTTAATTTTAATTTTTCCTTTTTCAGCTGCCTTGACGATAGAATCAATGAGTGTCGTTGTGGTAACTGAAAAAGGTAGTTCGCGGATAACCAACCATTTTTTATCTTCCACTTCTATTTTAGCCCGGATTTTTACTTTGCCACCGCGATGACCTTGTTGGTATTCTGATACATTTATGGATCCTCCCGTTTCAAAGTCTGGATAAATTTCAATTTTTTTACCTTTAAGCAATTGAATAGAGGCCTTTATGAGTTCAATAAAATTGTGGGGAAGAATTTTTGTAGAGAGACCTACTGCAATACCTTCTACACCCTGGGCCAGAAGCAACGGAAATTTCATAGGAAGGGCCTCAGGTTCTTTATTGCGTCCATCGTAAGATAATTGCCATTCCGTAGTTTGAGGGTTGAAGGCAACATCTAAGGCGAACTTCGTTAACCGAGCTTCTATATATCTCGGAGCTGCTGCAGAGTCACCTGTTCGGTAATCGCCCCAGTTTCCCTGGCAATCTATCATGAGTTCTTTTTGACCCAGATTAACCATAGCTTCTCCAATGGCTGCATCGCCATGTGGATGGAATTGCATTGTGTGTCCAATCAGGTTGGCCACTTTATGATACCTGCCATCCTCTTTTTCGTACATACTGTGTAAAATCCTTCTCTGCACGGGCTTTAGTCCATCTTCAATAGCTGGAACAGCACGTTCCAATATGACATAAGATGCATAATCTAAAAAATAGTCTTCATACATTCCATCGACAGTGATGATATGTTCATCCTTGTCTTTAAATTCTATAGGGTTTGAGTTTTCGTCCATAATTCTAATATTGTGGGCAAAATTACCCATTTAATTTAACATATTATAAATTAATTATATATAATATCCAATGTTAAAAAAGGCTTAAATAGAAAATGGAGCTTAATCTTTTTTAAATGCCTGCAGTCCAATCAACAAATAAAAATATAAAATATGAAAAACAGGATTTTAAATGTATTGATGCTTTTAGTCGTTTCATTAACGTATGTAAGCGCACAAGATGCTTTCCACAGAGAGCGCAGACCTCAAAAACAACAACATGAGCGAATTAGAGATGGTTATAGACATGGCGATCTCACACCCAATGAATGTAGAGGATTACACCATCAGCAACGAGAATTTAGGATTGCTAAGCGGATGGCTGCTTGTGATGGAAAAATTTCAAAACGAGAACGTAAAGAACTTAAAAGATTAAAACATCGCAATGATCGTTCTATTTATAGAGAACGACATGATCGGGAATTCAGATAATTACGTAAAATGGGTTTTATTAAGTCATGCAATGCTGAATTGCATGACTTTTTTTATAATAAGTTATAGCATTTACCAATAATAGTTTACTAAAAGTATTGCAATCATCTGTGTATCGTTCTCATGATATTACACTTTAAGGTTTGAATATATTGAAATTGGGAATTGAGGAAGATCAATATTATACTATAAACTCTGTTCATTGACATTTCATTTCAAAATATAATTTGGAAATTATACTTAATTAGACCAATTTTAAAATTATAATTTTAGTATTGGTTTATTTATAGTTTATTATATTGAATTGCTGTGAAATACATGTTTTTTGATAGATTAAATCAAAAAAAACCTTAGGCTTTTTTTAACAAATCTGGTGAATCATTTACTTATTCTAAGACGTTTACCTTTTATATAAATGAGATATTTGGTTTTAGTTGGCTTCGTTTTGTAAAATCGGGATTGATTTTCCCACAGGGATTAGAAAGAACCATCAGTAGCAGTACTGGTGGTTTTTTTTTTGACAACTAAACAAGTCAAACGACTCACTTTAATTAATTAGGAATCGATTTGCCCATTAAACGTCTAGATAAAAGGCACGATACAATCGCCAAGATCCATATATAAGGAATAATATGCCCAAAGCAAGATCATAAGGCCATTCGTTGAGTACTTTTTTGATTAATAGAAAGCAGCCCAAGCTTAAGTAAGCAAGACTTAATAAGATTAAAAAGATCTTCCTGATGGAAAACATTTTAGCCTTCCAACTTAAATTTAATAGGCAATGTAAAGTTTACAGGTACTGCTTTACCATTGTGTTTTCCTGATTTCCAATTAGGCATAGATTTTACAACTCGGACAGCTTCCTCGTCACATCCTCCTCCTATACCACGAACTACATTGACTTTAGTGATATCGCCATCCTTAGCCACTACGAATTGTACTACGACGGTACCTTGAATATCATTCTCCCTGGCAATAGCAGGATACTTCATATTCGATTGGATATATTTCATCATAGCCGCAGGACCATCCGGAAATTCTGGCATCTGCTCAACGAAATTAAAAACTTCAGGTTCTTTTTTTTCTTCTTCTACTACTGGTGGAGGTGGTTCTACTAATGAAGCATCGACGCCGCCTTCTTCACCTTTTTTAGTTTCAGTAGCTATATCTTTATCCTTAATCTCCTCAACAGTTGGTGGAGGTGGTTCTTCTTCTTTAACCTCTTCATCTTTTTTCACCTTAGGAGGAACAAATTTAATTTGATCTTTAATCGGTGGTGGATCTACTTTTGGAGGTGGCGGTGGAGGTGGTTGTTTAGGATCGATAGGTGGTGGCTCAGCCAAAGTGACTTCTTTTAATTCGAATTCATCTTTCTTATCCGGAAGCATTCCTTTGACGACACGAATGATCATAGGCATGCACACCATAATCACAAAAAATAAACTACCCAATAACATGGCCTTAGACATGTTTTTATCATAGAGCCTTCTCAATAAAAAAGCACCGTAGGATTTATTGCGGTTCTCGAATACAATATCATCCATGCCGTATTTTATCACATCATTATTTGCCATGGTTCATTGATTTTTTGATTATAGAATAAAACTCTTAATGTTCTCATTTTATTTTCTGGATTGTCCGATAGTTAAAGCGACTAATGAATCAATAGGATCTGTCACTGGCAATATGGCATATCTAGTTACACCGTTAATGGTCATTTCATCAAGGATATCCACGGTGTTTTTTAATTTGCTACTTGGTAGTGGTTTAATCATGATGAATAAATCCTCTTTATTGCCCCATTGCTGTTGGACTTGATTTTGACGTAGTTGAATGATTTTTCTAATCCCTGTTGGGCTATAATCCACGCTATCTAAAGCTAATTGTGTTGTTGCATCAATTTCGTCCGGAGACACATACCAATAAACTTTATCATTATTCCCCAACATAAAGCTGACGGTTTTTGACATTTTAATGGGTGGTTCTTCAACTTTTTTATCATCATCTTTTGCAGGCTTATTGATTTCCATGGTTTTTGGCTTGTTAAACGTAGTAGCCAACATAAAGAAGGTTATCAATAAGAACCCCAAGTCCACCATAGCAGTAAGATCCACACGGGTAGACATTTTCTTCGATCTAGCTTTTTTGTGACCCTTTTTACCTCCCCCCTGGGGGACATTCATTTCAGCCATGATTTACTTTTTATTTATAATTTAATTGAATAGGTCCTAAAATTATTCTTTTGCCGCACGAGCCGAAGTAATGATGTTGAACTTATTTACTTTTCGGTTTTGTAAAGCTTCAATCAATTTATCAAATGATTTGTATTCCGTTGTTTTATCACCTTTAATGGCAATTCGCAACAAATTATTTTCTTGTCTTGAAAACAAGATTAAATCTTCAATTTGAGCACCACCTGTAGTATCAATTTTTAGTCCAGGCTGTTGTATACTGGCTCGTTCATTAGGTTCTTTGTCCAAAAAGGCAGGTAAGGCTCTAATATCCATTCCCCAAAGTTCCAAGGTACGGAAGGCATCTTTTTGTTTTGGAGTAAAGGTCAACTGATATTGAGTTGCCAATCGATCCAATAACTTCAATCGAGTGATTTGATCATCCAGACCAAAGAATATTCTCCCATCAGGAGCGATATTGAACATCATGATATCCTTATCCGGAATCGGGATTCGGGCAGTTGATGAAGGTATATCGATCTGAACAACTTCAGCAGCCCGAAATTTAGTGGTTAGGATAAAAAAAGTTAACAATAAGAAAGCCACATCACACATGGCAGTCATGTCTATTGCGGTACTTTTACGAGGTATTTTAACCTTTGGCATATCTAATAGATTAGATGATCAATGAAATAAATTAAGCGTGTTTAGCTGCAAAGTTTTGTGCAATACTAAATCCTGCTTCATCTATGCCATATGTAAGACCATCAATTTTAGTAGTAAAATAATTATAAGCTATAATTGAAACTGCAGAAGAAGAAATACCTAATGCAGTATTAATTAAGGCTTCAGAAATACCATTCGATAATGCTACTGCATCCGGAGCTCCTGCAGTTGCTATAGCCGAGAATGCACGAATCATACCGAATACTGTTCCCAATAGACCTAAGAGTGTTGCCACTGATGATATGGTTGCCAATATAACCAGGTTTTTTTCCAACATTGGTAATTCTAATGAAGTAGCTTCTTCTATTTCTTTTTGGATAGCAAGTACTTTTTGTTCTTTATCTAATCCTGACTTGGATCCCATTTCTTTATACTTATGTAATCCTTCGCGAATAACATTAGCTACTGAACCCTTTTGTTTATCACATTCAGTAATTGCAGCATCTACATTATTGCTGTCCAACAGTCCTTTTACTTTTCTTACGAAGTTTGGTATAGACCCTTTGCCACTAGCTACATTCAACGTAATGAAACGCTCAATGATGACACAAATAACAATAATAAAGTTGGCCATAAGTATTGGCACGAGAATACCACCTTTATACATCATTCCTAATAAATTTCCCGGGTGTGGGTGTTTGGTTGGATCATTACCTTCAAAATTGCCTGGATTCCCCAATACAAAGGTGAAAATCAAGTATCCTATAACTAAAGCCACAGGAATAAGAATGGAAGCGAATAAAGAACTAAACTTTCCACTAGAAGCTGCATTTACGTTTTGATTGCTCATAAAATTTTAGTTAACCGTTTTAAAAGATTAATATTTACAAAATTTAATTTTAAAAATGTCTAATTTATAGAATAAAAACTAATATTCATAGACAGACTCAAAAAACCTCTGTTTTCCGAATCAGACGTAATATTAAAACGATTTAGTTGAAAAATAGCGTCTTCAAAATGAATAAAATGTAAAATTTTACATGAAACATAGATATTATTCATTATACATTGTAATTATGTTGATTATGTATAAAATAATTATACAATATGTTAATTTAGCATAAAATAAATTGTAATTATTTGCGAATCATCCCACCATAAGCTCGGTCTTGTTCAAGGATATGAATTAAACCTTAAACAAAATAATATTTTGATTTTTGTATGATTGCTTAAGTAATAGTTACTTTGAGTCCAATTCATTAAGTTGCTTATAGATACCTGGTAATTGCTCCGCTGAAATCTCAGCTCCTTCTGAACAAATTTTCATCAAAAGATCATCTTGCTTTCTACCTTTAACCATAGCATCATAATAACTCACATCGGGCCTGAAAGTAACTAATGCATATTTAGAGTAATATTGTGGAAACATTTTTTCTAAAGCTTGTTCCACTTTTCGCTTTTGTTGAAAAACAGGATCTCCAACTTTATCTCTCATTTCAACAAAATTATCTTCAGCTAAATCGGAAATAGCATCTGTACTTTTTTTACGGAGTTTGGTAAAGGATGAAAATAATGCTTCACCACTTAATTGTTGATCTAATAATTGATCAAGGACAACCACATCTTCAAAGCCGCAATTCATGCCTTGACCATAGAATGGAATAATGGCATGAGCCGCATCACCTACCAGTAACAGTTTGTCTTCATAATACCAGGGTGAACATTTTACAGAATTTAAATGACCCGTCGGATTGTGAAAGAATTCGGTTTTTAATTCCGGAATTAGAGGTATTGCATCGTTGAAGTGAGTTTCAAAGTATTGTTGAATATCGGATTTGGTATTTAATTGCTGAAGACTATCAGGACCTTCATAGGGTAAAAATAAAGTTGCCGTAAAAGTAGCATCCGGATTAGGAAGTGCGATCATCATAAAATGACCACGTGGCCAAATGTGTAAGGCGTTTTTTTCAAGTTGGAAGGCAGCATTGATACCTGGGGGTATAGTTAATTCTTTGTAACCATAATTCTGAAAGGTCTGACTATAATTAAATCGTATCTGAGTACTTAATTGCATCAATCGTTTTCGCGCTTCGGAATTGGCTCCGTCTGTGGCTAATAAGGTAGTATTGTTTTCAATGATTTGATGTCCATCCTCGCTTTGGAATGTGGCATCCCCGGACACATGATCCCAATGAATCAGTTTGTGATTAAAATAAATCTTTGAGGGATTTATTTTTTCAAAAGCATCCATTAACATGACATTCAAAGTCCTTCGTGAAATCGAATTGATACATTCATTTGGTCTTTCGCTGTAAGGCTGGAACAGTAATTCATTCTGAATGGTATGAATCATTCGGCCGTGCATTTGGATGGCATGTGCCATAATTTCTTCCTCAAGTCCGACAAGCGTTAATCCTGTAATTCCGCGATCAGATAGTGCAAGATTAATCGATCTTCCGGCTGAAATAGCCTCTTTGCGCATATCAGAACGTGATTCGTATAGATGAACCTCATAACCTCTTTGCGCAAGGCGTAACCCCAATAAACTTCCTACCAATCCGGCTCCTGCTATTGTAATTTGATTAGCTTTCATAGTTTTCTAAAATGGTTTTTAAACTTGAATACAAATAAAAGATATCAGCGTATGTATTATATAAAGGCACTGCAGCAACACGAATAACATCTGGTTCACGCCAATCTGCAATGATACCTTTTTGATCGAGTTGATGATAAATGCTTTTGTCCGGATGTTTCAATTGGATAGAAACCTGGCAACCTCGCTCAATTGGATCTAGTGGGCTTATGATTCGAAACCATTTTTGGTCCAGTGTATTTAATAATTGAATTAAATAGTGAGACATTTGTTGAGATTTCCGGTGTAAACTTTCTATGCCGGCTTCATGAAATATTTCCAGTGATGCCAATAGACTGGCCATCGGAAGTATGGGTGGGTTACTGAGTTGCCAACCTTCTGCCCCAGGCATTAACCTCAGTTCAGGAGACATTTTAAAACGATTTACTTTATCATGGCCCCACCATCCTGCAAATCTTGGAATATCAAAGCTATTCGAATGCCGTTCATGAACAAAACACCCTGCTAATCCTCCTGGTCCTGAATTTAAATATTTATAACTACACCACACTGCAAAATCCGGTCCGTCATCGTGCAATTGTAAATGGAGATTTCCAGCACCATGAGCCAGATCAAACCCTACTAAAGCGCCGTGTTTATGTCCTAATTCAGTAATGTATGGGATAGGATAACTTTGTCCTGAATAATAATTTACGGATCCAATAAGTATCAATGCAATGGTGTCACCATGTTTCTCAATCGTTTGCCTGATATTATCTTTAGAGATATAGGATGAACCTTCCTGATCTGGTGTTAAAATAATTAAGCTCGAAGCAGGATCGAATCCATGAAATTTAATTTGAGATTCCACTGCATATCGATCGGATGGAAATGCGCTGTATTCTATGAGAATCTTGTGGCGTTTTGGAGTGGGGCGATAAAACGAGACCATCATTAAATGTAAGTTTACACTAAGTGTGTTCATGATCACCACTTCAAGGGGTTTTGCCCCTACGATTTCTGCCATATATTCGGTCAAAAATTCGTGATATTTAACCCATGGATGTTTGGCCAATTCATGACCCAATACACCATACCTTGCCCAATCATCCATTTCATTGTTAATAAATTGTCTGGCTTGTATAGGTTGTAGGCCTAAGGAATTGCCACAGAAGTACCTGTAATCATTGTCTTCTTTTGTTTTAGGAATATGAAATTTCGATCTGAAATGTTTGAGTTCATCAGCTTGATCCAGGCTAATGGCATAACTTTCGGTTAATATTTTTGCATCCATCATCCTGCAAATTTAATCGAAATATATTCCTTTTTAAGGGCATTTTACATATTAATATTTTTAATAATATATTATATTTTAATTGTATATTTGCAGTATGGATTGGCAATCATTAATCAAAGGATTTAAACACTACTTAAAATTGGAGCGATCCATGTCGGACCATTCTATTCAAGCATATTGCAGAGATGCCAATAAATTAGCCTCTTTTGCTGAATTAAAGCTAGATGGTAAAGGACCCCTTGAGTTAAGTTTAGAAGATTTAGAATCCTATATCCAATGGTTATTTGAGTTTCAGTTTGATGAACGATCCCAGGCTAGAATGATTAGCGGTATTAAAGCCTTTTACAAATTTCTATTACTTGAAGATGTAATAACTTATGATCCAACAGAATTATTAGAAGGACCTAAGTTAGGACAATATATTCCTGATGTATTGGGTATTGAAGAAATAGAATTAATCTTACAACATATTGATTTATCTGATTCCAAAGGTCACAGAGATCGGGCTATCATTGAAACCCTATATGCATGTGGATTGAGAGTAAGTGAATTAACTGAATTATTAATGAGTCATGTATATCCAGAATTGGGAATCGTGAAAGTCATTGGTAAGGGAAATAAGGAACGATTGGTGCCAATTGGAGAGCAGGCTTTACAACAAATTCACTTTTACAAAATCGGATTTCGGAATCGACTTCCCATAGCTAAAGGACATGAGGATTATTTATTCTTAAATCGATTTGGAAAAAAACTTTCTAGAATCAGTGTTTTTACGACAGTCAAAGAATGTGTTGCCAAAGCTGGGATTCAGAAAATTGTCAGCCCTCACACTTTTAGACATTCATTTGCTACTCATTTAGTTGAAGGTGGCGCAAACCTAAGAGCAGTTCAAGAAATGCTTGGTCATGAATCGATCAATACCACAGAAATTTATACCCATCTTGATAATGATTATTTAAGAGAGACCATACTTAATTTTCATCCTGCAAATCGAAAGCAAGAACAGGTCGATCATGCTACATATGGTAGCGTTTCAATGAATTAGGATTTTTTAAGTATCATAAATTTAATTCAAAAGATTGCAAATTGTAATGAATTGAATTAGATTTGCATGAAATAAAAAAATATTTATGGCCTTAAAACTTTTTAATACCAGTTCAAATCCAATTTTAAAAGATTCTTTATTGGAACAGGTCCAAGGTGTGTCAGGTGTTACGATGACCAGTTCTGGAGCTGTTAACAAATCCATTATTTTGGGATTGATATTATTAGCGACTGCAATTGTATCATGGATGTTTCCAAGCACTATGTTTTTATGGCCGGCAGCTATTATCGGATTTGTTTTAGTGCTTATGGCAAGTTTCAAAAAAGAATGGTCTGGTATTATAGCACCTATATATGCAGCAATTGAAGGTTTATTTGTTGGAACGATATCATTAGTTTATGCTTCTGCATTTAACGGAATCGTATTTCAGGCAACAACGCTCACTATAGCCATACTTTTTCTAATGTTATTTTTATATAAATCAGGTCTCATAAAAGTCACCAATAAATTACGATCCGTTATAATGATTGGAACAGGGGCAATAGCTTTGACTTATTTGGTTTCAATGGTTTTAAGTTTTTTTAACATTCAAATTCCTATGATACATAGTACGGGTATGCTTGGTATTGGTTTTAGTCTTGTAGTCATAGTGATCGCTTCATTAAATCTCCTTTTGGATTTTGATTTTTTTGAGAAAGGGGAACAAGCAGGATTACCATCCTATATGGAATGGTTTGCGGCTATGGGATTGATCATTACATTAGTATGGTTATATCTGGAATTGTTGAGACTATTATCTAAGTTCGGTAGTAAGGATTAAGAAAAAAGTATTTACTTGCCTTCATGATGTAAGGACAAAATATTTGCAATCACACGCCTTGGTAATTGCGATAAAATATTTGAAATAACTTTAAATATCAAAGTTATAAATAAGATTTTTTTAAAAAAAAACCAAATAGTAAATTATTTTTTGATCTTGAAAGGTTTAGAGTTGTAAATAAAAAACAAACTACAATAAACTTTTCTTTGCAAATAAATAATTAATTAAATTTAATAGAGGACCCGTCATCATCGTAGTAAACAGTGCCATGATAACCATAATGGTAAAGAGCGTAGGAGATAGTATACCTAAATCATATCCTATATTTAATACAATTAGTTCCATTAGTCCACGTGTATTCATAAGTGCCCCTATAGAAAGTGCAACTTTCCATGGGTGACCGGTTATTTTAGAAATTAATGTACTGCCCCCAAATTTACCCATGACGGCAACTAATATAATCCAACCACAAGTGATCCATAAATGACCATCATTTAACAAATTGATTTGGGTTCGTAAACCTGTGAAAGCAAAAAAAATCGGTAAGAGGACCAGTGTAGAAACATCTTCTAATTTTTCTAAATGAAGTGTTTTAATATTTAAATGATGAGGCATGATTGTACCAGCAACAAAAGCACCAAAGAATGCGTGTATACCTATTATTTCGGTGAAACTTGCTGATAGTATTAAAATAATAAACACAAGGATGATTGAATATTTGTTATGATTATGATCAAAATTTTCACGACTATTTATTTTTTTTATCCAGGGCCGTATTAGATAAAACATAATCATAAAAAATAATATGGAAACGGTAAATGTAAACAAGGCGCTTTCTAATCCACTTGATCTCACAATAGCAATAACAGCAGCAAGGATACACCATGCAGTCACATCATCGATGGCAGCGCATGTGATGGCTAAATCTCCAAGCGGAGTTTTTGTTAGTTTGCGTTCATGTAAAATTCTTGCAAGAATTGGGAAAGCAGTAATACTTATTGAAATACCCATAAATAGAGCAAACGAAGTAAAGTTTACATCCATAGGTGCAAATTCTTTGAATAGAATAAATGACATACAAATACCCAAAAGAAATGGAAAAAAAATACTGACATGACTGATTAATAAAGCATTTTTTGCTTTACTTTTTAGATGATCAAAATCTAATTCCATACCGATGATAAACATAAAAAACACCAATCCGACCTGGCTTAAAAATTGAAGATTGGAGAATGAATTTTTAGGAAAAAGAAAATTAAAGATATCAGGAAAATAATAACCAATTAATGAAGGACCCAGAAATATTCCGGCAATCATTTCTCCGATCACAGATGGTTGGCCCAACTTTTTGATAATGAATCCAAATAATTTTGATATGATCAGAATGGCTAAAATTTGTAATAACAGAATTACAAAAGGACTATTTAATTGACTAAGTAATTGATCTGCAATGATCTGGTATGGACTTAAGTCATTGATATGTTGCTGATTGAATAGGGCTTGATCTGAGGACTGATTTGAAGGGTTCGATTTGGGATTGGTATGCCAATCTTTTCCAATGTGTAAGGTTAATCCAATAAAACAAACAAGGGCCCCTACAATTATTGGGTAGAGCAATAAACTCTTTTTCATTTAAATATTCTTTTGGCGTATATTTTAAATTATCCTTTTCTATGAGATCTAAAACAAGAGTTCAATAGATTGATTGTCAAATATAATAATTTGTTGTACTTTCCTACTGCATTTGATCAATATATAACTATAGAAGCTAATTTAATCAGCTTTAATGTGATTTAATGAATCAAGGAAATTGTATGAAAACTAATTAATTTACAACTTAATCTAGAAAATAAAAAAGGGACCGCAAAGGTCCCATTCTAATTTTTATATTATTTACAAAAACGAGTTAATTTTATTTATTTCCTCCAAAAAGGCCTCCAAGCATACCGCCAATGCCACCTCCTAGTATATCATCAAGCATATTTCCATCATTATTTTTGTCTAGAACACTAGTTAGAATACCCATTAATGGACTTCCACCAGTCTGTCCACCTAATACAGATCCAATGATATTGGTGAGGCCGCCAGCATCAGCTCCAGTTTGTTGTTTTGCTTTTCCTAATAAACCAAGAATAACCGGTGCCAGAGTAATCATCATTTTTAGAATTTTTCCACTATCAAGGTTGGTGTTTTGTGATAATGCATTAACAAGATTTCCTTGTTTAAAACCCAGTATATGGCCTAGTATACCAGCTCCATTTAGCATATTGCTATTTGGCGCTTCGTTTTGACCTGATAAGAACCCCGAAAGATTGTCTAATATACTTCCATCATGATCCTTTTCCAATGCGTTATTTAATGCATTGGCTCCGTCAGGTGTGGAAGCATTGGTACCAATAGCTCCCATTAAGGTAGAAAAAATAGCATGAGCAGCAGTTTCTGTTTGCTGAGGATTTTCAATACCTGCAATATTTCCAAGTTGATTCAAAAGTCCTCCTGATAGTTGACTTTGAAAAAGTTCGTTTAAATTCATTGTAAAAAGCTGTATTTATGTGGTTAAAAAAAGAGAGAACATTAGGACAAGGGAATTAGTTCCAAATCATCTAAAATTTGAACATATTGTTTAATCAGGCAGAATTAAAGATATTGTTTAATCAGGCAGAATTAAAGATATTGTTTAATCAGAATAGTCTTGTTTTATCTTAAAGCTGCCTAATGTGGTATTTCTAAACGTATATTTATTAATCCGTTCAAAAAATTAGTATCCAATAAATTAAACCATTAAGTTAGTGATAATTACCTTTGGAGGTTCTAAAATAACAATGGTAAAAGTTTTTCAAAGTATATGAGTCATCAGAGCCACAATCAAAAGTTAAGTTTAGCAGGTCTTTTAATTACCTTAGGAATCATTTTTGGTGATATAGGTACTTCTCCTCTATATGTAATTAATGCTATTATTGGCACAAAAGTAATTTCAGAAGAGTTAGTTTTAGGAGGTGTGTCTTGTGTTTTTTGGACTTTATTAATAATTACCACCTTCAAGTATGTTATTTTGGCATTAAACGCAGACAACAAGGGGGAAGGAGGTATTTTCTCTCTTTATGCATTAGTTCGTAGATACAAATCTTCATTTTTAATATATCCCGCAATTATAGGATGTGCAACATTGATTGCCGACGGATTTATCACTCCTGCTATATCAATTTCTTCCGCTATAGAGGGCTTGAAAATATTATATCCAAGCATCGAAACTATGCCCATAGTTATTGCAATACTCATTGGATTATTTGTTTTTCAGCAAGTCGGTACAGAAATAGTTGGAAAAACTTTTGGCCCAGTCATGTTAGTTTGGTTTGGGATGATAGGGACCTTAGGATTTCTACAAATTTTAGAACATCCTGAAATATTCAAAGCTATAAATCCACAATATGGTTTTAATCTTTTAGTCAATTATCCTCAAGGGTTTTGGATTTTAGGTGCAGTATTTCTATGCACCACAGGAGGTGAAGCCTTATATTCAGATCTAGGACATTGTGGAAAAAAGAATGTACGTGTAAGCTGGTCATTTGTATTAGTGGCTTTAGTCCTAAGTTATTTTGGGCAATCCGCATGGTTGATTTCAAATAAACTTGGTAGTGCATTGCCTACCGGAACAAGTGTATTTTATTCTTTAATGCCTGATTGGTTTCTTCCCATTGGAATATGTATTGCCGCTTTTTCTACGATTATAGCTAGCCAGGCCTTAATCTCAGGGGTATTTACTTTAGTCAATGAAGCCATGAAACTCAGGTTATGGTTTAGAATGAAAGTTAATTTTCCATCGACCCTAAGAGGACAAATATATATTCCAGGAATTAACTGGTTTTTAATGGTTGGATGTATTGTAGTTGTTTTGATTTTTGAAAATGCTACTAATATGGAGGCAGCATATGGGCTTGCCATTATTGTAAATATGATGATGACCACCCTTTTATTAGGTTTTTATTATCGGGTTAAACTTCACAGTTTTTTTTGGCCTTTGGTTTTAACAGTATCATTATTTATCATTGAGTTTACATTCTTTATTTCTAATTTAGAAAAATTTCCACATGGCGGGTGGTTTTCTTTTTTGATTGCTATTATAGGAAGTTTGATGGTTTTTGTGCTCTACCGAGCTCAGAAGATTAGGGATAAACACACCAAATTCGTAGAATTAAAGGATTACATTAATGTTCTCAAAGATTTGCAAGATGATCAGACGATACCTAAGGAGGCAAGTCATTTAGTTTATATGGCCTTAGCTAATGACAGGCGATTAATCGATTCCAATATAATGTATTCTATTTTGAGGAAGCGTCCGAAACGGGCTGATGTATATTGGTTTGTTCATGTGGATATCACAGATGAACCTTATGGAAAAAGTTTTCATGTGGATACCATTTTACCCAAAGAGATTTTTTTTATCCATTTAAAATTCGGATTCAAGGTAGAACATCGAGTGAATACCATGTTTCATGAAATTGTAGATCAACTGGTTGCATCAGGTGAGGTAAGTACTGAAAGTCCATATCCTTCTTTGAAAAAACATCACATGCCGGCGGATTTCAAATTTATATTATTAATGACTCGTGTCTCTGCAGATACAGAATTAAGTACTTTTGAACGTTGGGTGGTGCGCGCCTATCGAATGATTAAAAGATTTAGTCTTCCAGCGAATGAAGATTTTGGATTGGAAATGTCTAATGTTGAAGAAGAATTAGTACCTATTTTAGTTGGTCCAAAGACTGAAATGGATCTGAAAAGGGAACACTAAAAAGATCATTAAATGCAACGGAATTAAAACCTTAGATGTTTAACAGTTTGTGCATTTGAAATAAGCTTTTGGAGCGAATCAATGCCAATTTTTAAATGATTGTTTGCAAATTTTTCAGTAACGATTTTGTCATTAGCTTCAGTTTTTACACCTTCTGGTGCCATTGGCATATCAGAAACCAAAAGTAAAGCTCCGGCTGGAATTTTATTTTTAAAAGCTGCAATAAATATTGTTGCTGTCTCCATATCAATTGCAGAAGCTCTTATTTCACTAAGGTATTTTTTGAATTCTATCCGATGTTCCCATACTCGTCTATTGGTGGTGTATACAGTTCCGGTCCAATAGTCCAATTCATGTTCCCGAATTGATGTTGAAATGGCTTTTTGTAAAGCAAATGCGGGTAATGCAGGGACTTCCGGAGGTAAATAATCATTGGATGTTCCTTCTCCCCTTATTGCTGCAATGGGTAATATTAAATCACCTACATCATTCTTTGATTTAAGGCCACCGCATTTACCCAAAAACAAAACAGCTTTCGGCATAATCGCTGTAAGCAGATCTATTATCGTTGCTGCGTTTGGACTTCCCATTCCAAAATTGATAATGGTTATACGATTTGCCGTAGCATGCTGCATCGGTCTATGTTGGCCTAATATTGGGACCTGATGCCACTGTGAAAAGAGTTCAACATAATGACTGAAATTCACCAGTATGATATAATCCCCAAATTGATCTAAAGATAGACCTGTATATCTGGGTAACCAATTCTCTACGATTTCTTGTTTTGTTTGCATGTAACATGAACTTAATCAAAAGTATTCAAGCTATTGGATTTGGTCACCGCGTAATATGCGATATCTTTTTCTTGCCTCAACAGCTAAAGTGCTTCCGCTAAAATCTATAAATAGTTTTTCATAAAGTTCCTTCGCTTTTTCTTTTTGGTCCAATTGATATTCATAAATTCTGGCCATTTCAAATAAAGCATTATCAGCTCGAATTTCTTCTTTATGATTTTGAAGTATTAATTCATATTTTTTGATGGCGTCCTCTGTTCTTTTCTGGCGGTCAAAAATTTTTGCTTGTAGAAACAGAACGTCATCTAACAAACTATTTTTTGGAAATTGGGACAAAATAGTATCTAATAGTATGAGTGCTTCTGTGTATTTATTTTGTAAGACATTTAATTCAGCTTGGGAATAGACTGTTAAAGCTTCTCCAAGTGTATCTTGATTGATATTATCCAAAATAAATACGGACATATCAATAGCATCATTGCTAATCAGTTTAGAAGTTGCTTGCTTAAGTATATCAAACTGCTCCTGAGCCCATTGAAAATCTCCAGCGAAATAGGAAAGGCGTGCATTTTTAAATCGCGCTAATTCACCCAATTGATCTTCTTGAAAATCTTTATCTACTTGTGAATACAGCAAAGTAGCTTCCCAGCGTTCTCCTTGTATTAAATAATAATCTGCTAAATCTAATTTTGCCTGAGCTTTAATATGTGGCTCTAAGGCAGGGTTTTTTATCAGTTCTTCTAGTAATGCAATTCCTTTATTTAATTGATTCAAATATCTACTCTCCAATTCTGCATATTCGATTATGATAGGTGCAGATAATCGACTACCAGAATATTCTTTTTTGAAATTTTCATAATCTGTTTCGAGGGCAATGAGGTCTTGTTGATTGTAATTATTTTTTTCGACAATTTGTTTTCTTCGACAAATTAATACCTGTCGATAAGCTTCAAGATAGGAAGAACCTATTGGTCCTTTATCTCTCACATACGTGAATGCATCAATGGCTGTTTTATAATCCGTATCATTGGCAGCAATGCTTCCAATATTGAATACGCGATTTCCATTTTCATTGAGTCTTTTATCTAAAGCTTTAGCTTGTCTTAATGCATTTAAATAATCTTTAGATTGGATAAAAGTCCAAAGTAGTAATTCAATATATGCAACTTGGTCTGGGTTAGAACTCAATTTTTCGTAAAGCAGACTCTGAAAATCTTTATGTTTGTCTTTAGGTAAATAGGCATTAAGTATATTTTGTAGGCTCAAAAGATTTACACTTCCATCATCCAGTCCGGCCAAATAATAGTTGAGCATTTTATCTAATTCACCTTTACGTCTATAGAGATCGGCCAAATTATAAGTAAAATGGGTTTGGCCCTTCATTATTTTTTCACCTTTCTCATAGGTGTCTATGGCTAAATCAAATTTTGATAAATCAATAAATGCATTGGCAACTTTGTGAATCATGATTACATCGGGTTGCAATTTGTCAATGGCAAGTTTGAATTGTTTTTCTGCTTTGTCAAGTTCATTTTTTTTAATGAATTGATTTCCGTATAAAATATATAAACTGGCTTCTTTAGGTCGATTTGCAATTTCTTTTTTAATTAGACTTTCACTTTCTTCTTGTCTTCCTAAGGCTGTTAAACAATTCAAATAATAAGTAAAGAAAGATTCCTGCGATGGATTTTTTTGATATAAACTTTGAAATAATACGGCAGCTTTTTCATATTCACCATCAACAAAATATTGTTGAGCCAATCGAGGATCTTGAGCAACTAAGTTGAACGACCAACAAAATATATAAAACAATAGGAAACTTCTCATCATTTTAAAAACATAAAGTTAAATCTAAAATTTATATTAATTATTAAAAACCTTTATTATTCCACCAAAGCTTATTTTGAAATAACGCTTAATGTGTTATTTTGTTATTGAATTCCTATTGCCTACCCTGAAAAACAATAGGCAAGGTATATTGAACTCTTACAGGATGATTGCTTTGGATACCGGGAGTCCATCTTTGGGTCATGGTATTCATAAGTTCAATGACACGCCTTGCTTCATATCCACATCCATCACCTATGTCTTGCAAAATTTTTATATTGCTAATTGTGCCGTCTTTTTCAACTACAAATTGAGCAAATACAGTACCTTGGGTTCCTTTTTGAACAGCAAGATTTGGATAACGTAAATTGTTTTTCAAGAATTCATGTAATTTAAATTCAGCACATTTCTTTCTTTGAAGGTAAGGTATACTTTCATCATCACAACCAGGAAACATAGGCATTTGATGTATAAATGTGACGATCTCTTCAAGTCCATTTTCATTTGACGGACCTTTTGCTACCTGATTATCATTATTTTTATTTGCAGTATCTAAAGGAGTGATGATGGTTTTTATAATAGGTGTTTCAATAGTTTCTTCATCTTTTTTCACTTTTGGAATGGTCGATTTATTAACCACAGGATTGGCTTGCTTCTCTTGTGTTTTTGCAGTTGCTGTTGATAATGGAATCGTTGTTTGTATATTTGAAGGTAAGGGTAAGACAACTTCGGTCATGATGAAGGGGTCTTCGACAGGGGATGACCTGGATTTTAGCCAATCCAGAATTATGGGTAAAAAAATCAAAAAAACGAAGATGATGACACCTAGTAAAATGCCATTAATCATCGATTTATCATATCGTCGTCTTAAAAAATATGCACCATAGGATTTATTTCGACCTTCAAAGACGATATCATCCATTAGTTTAGTGTCACTTTTTAAGAATAACATTTTAAATCTTTGCCTGAATTATTGTTTATATAACGTATCATGACTATAATATTGCAACAAAAGATTAATTTATGTTGGTTGAATCATTAGTATTTGAGGGCCTATTGAATTTTAAAAAAAACATGAGACCCAAAGTAATTCCGATGGTATTTGCTAGTTGGTCTAAATAATCAAATGTTCTACCTGAAGCTAAAAAAGCTTGAAGGATTTCAAGGCAAAAGCCTAGCATAAAAAGGCCACCAAAAATGATAAATGTGTTCATTTTAGTTGTACTTTTTGTGCCCTTAAAAAAGAAAAAGCAAGCCGATCCATAAAATAGGGCATGACCCAGTTTGTCTATGGATAATAGATCTAAATAATTCAACTTAGGCATCCTGTTTCCAGGTAATAAAGACAATATCAATATACAAAATACTATAGACCAGGCGATCAAAATTGACCGATTGATTCTAGATTGTATATTCAATCTGGACGTCTTATTTGCCGATTAGGTTTTTATATTCATCAGCATTCATCAAGCTGTCAACTTGGGACGGATCCGATATTTTTATTTTTACAATCCAGCCTTTTCCAAAAGGGTCTGTATTAATTAAAGTTGGATCGTTGGTACCTTTTTCATCTAATGCCGGATTGAACTCGATGATAGTTCCGGCAACTGGCATAAATAAATCTGAAGTGGTTTTAACCGCTTCTACGGTTCCAAATACATCTTCTTTATTTAAGTCTAGACCTACAGTGTCTACTTCGACATATACAATATCACCCAATTCGGATTGGGCAAAATCAGTAATTCCTATAGTGGCAGTATCTCCTTCAATGAGTAGCCATTCATGTTCACTTGTATAACGAAGGTTAGTTGGAAATTCCATAAAGATTTGGGTTAGTTTGTTGAATTTTTTATAAAAAGCTTAATTTCTTCTGTAGTTAATGATTTGGGTCGTTCAAGAGGTAAATTTAATGCCCTATCCCAACAAAGTTGTGCAAGAACACCCAAAGTTCGTGAAATTCCGAATAAAACAGTATAAAAATTATGTTCTTTTATCCCAAAATGTTCCAACAATGCTCCAGAATGAGCATCTACATTGGGCCAAGGGTTTTTAATTTTACCGATGGTTCCAAGAATTGGAGGTACTACTTCAAAAACATTCCACACAATATTCACCATAGGATCATTAGGACAATGTTTGGTTGCAAATTCTTTCTGAGCAATAAATCTAGGATCTGGAGCTCTAAGCACAGCATGACCATAACCAGGTACTACAATTCCTTTGGCTAATGTTTTTTTAACATAATCTGCGATTTGTTCTTTGGAAGGAACATTGGTACCTAATTCCTTGATCATGTCATAAATCCAATCCATGACTTCTTGATTGGCGAGTCCATGTAATGGTCCGGCTAAAGCAGTCATACCTGCAGCAAGCGAATAATATGGATCGCTCAAAGTAGAGCCTACTAAATGCACCGTATGCGCTGAAGCATTGCCTCCTTCATGATCAGCATGAATGGTCAAATACAATCTCATGAGGTCTTTAAATGCTGGTGAATCATTACCCAACATATGAGCAAAATTTCCACTCCAGTCTAAAGTTCTATCTGGTAATATGATATTCCCATTATGGAATGTTTTCCTATAAATGTAGGCTGCCACAATTGGGAGTCGCGCAATTAAGTTCATACTATCCTCATACATCGCCTCCCAATAATCTGATTTTTTCATGCCATCTTCGTAACTTTTGGCAAAAACACTTTCAGATTGCATAGCAAGGATTGCAATACTTAATTGGGTCATTGGATGGGTTAGCGGAGTCAGGCTATTGATGACAATAATCACATAATCCGGAACAACACTTCGTCGCTGCCACTCCTCTGTTAACCACTGAACTTCTTCATCTGTTGGCACTTCTCCGGTCATCATGAGCCAGAATAAACCTTCAGGTTGTGGTTCGGTTGCTCCATCAAGTTTAGGTAATTGCTCTCTTAGCATAGGGATAGATAAACCCCTAAAGCGAATTCCAACCTGGGCATCAAGTGAGGAAGTTTCCCAAATCATGCTTTGAATGCCTCTCATTCCACCATAAATTTGGTCGATTTGGACATGATCAATAATTTGAGAACCATGATCCTTGATAATGCCCTTAATTTCATCAGAAGCTGATAAAACTTTTGCTTTGAATAACTCTTTTAGCTTGTCCATGGGACTAATTAAATAAAAATCTAAAATTTAAAAACGCCCGCAAAACTATTATGTTTTGGAATATTTTGTTAATTTATTAAATCATTAACAAGACGTTATATTACAAGCTTACTAACAAAGCAATTGCCAAAAAGACTAAAAAAGCTTAAATTTATTTTGAAAAATTCTCATTTTTCTTGAAATGTGGAAGAAAACAAACCAAAAAACCTTAAAAAATAACTAAAAAGTACTTAACTATGTCAAAATCAACGCTTAGCATTTAGATAAAAGTTAAGGGGAATTGAATTGATTGCCTTAATTAATTAGACGCAACTTAGACTTTAGATAGAATTTTGGTATAGGATAGCCTTAAATCGTAAAAATAAGTGATTTTTAGAAACCAGTTCAAAAATGACCTTACCTTTGCCTATCCATTTATTCAAATCAAGTCTATAGCAGTTATAGATTCAATGTTATTTGGGGCTATACAGGTTGGTTAAAGTTTGACTTAGGTTTTTTAAAATTGAATTTCACGAATCAATTTTAAGGGTAAAGCCATGCTTACAAGCATAATATTGAATCATTTTTGCTGCTTTTTTTGATATTTATGGTGAATTTATTAATCCATTATTCTCTTAAATTATGAAAATTATTGGTAAACTTTCACAATCTAGGCCTTTATCTGCTTTTGGAATTTCTAATACAAATTACATATATGCCAATTTATCACCTCAAGAACTTATAAACCAAAGTTTGGATCGAAGGCTTGCAACATTAAGTGATACTGGGGCATTAGTTATTAAAACGGGAGAATTTACGGGTAGGTCACCGGATGATAAATTTACTGTGGATAATGAAATAACACATGATGCGGTTGATTGGAATAAATTCAATAAACCTTTTTCACAAGATAAATTTGAAGCTTTATTTCAAAAAGTATCGCAATATTTATCATCCAAAGAATTATTTATACAAGATGATTTTGCTTGTGATAGCTTGGATTATCAGATCAGTGTTAGAGTATTTGCAGAATATCCTTGGAGCGCCCAGTTTGCATCAAATATGTTTATCAGACCTAGCGGAGATCAATTGGATCATTTTAACCCTGATTGGTGTATTTACTGCGCCCCAGGTTTTAAGGCGGATCCAATGGTTGATGGGACCAGGCAACATAATTTTAGTATCATTGACTTCAAAACTAAAAGAATCCTTATCGGGGGATCAGCATATACGGGAGAAATAAAAAAATCGATTTTTACCATCCTTAATTTTGTGCTTCCTTATGAAAAGGGTGTATTATCCATGCATTGTTCTGCAAACATAGGTAAGGAAGGGGACACAAGTATATTTTTTGGATTGTCCGGTACCGGAAAGACAACTTTATCCGCAGATCCAGAGCGCCGCTTAATTGGCGATGATGAGCATGGTTGGAGTGACTCTGGAGTTTTTAATTTTGAAGGTGGATGTTATGCTAAGTGTATAGACTTGACCGAAGAAAAAGAACCAGATATTTATAAAGCCATAAAGCCTGGTGCAATACTCGAAAATATCATGTTTAAGGAAAACACGAATATCCCTGATTATTGCAATAGTGCTATTACTGAGAATACAAGAGTTTCATATCCTATTTATCACATTGATAATTGTGTACAACCTGCTAAAGGTGGCCATCCAAAAAATATATTTTTTTTAACTTGTGATGCATACGGAATTTTACCTCCTATTTCCAAATTAAATGTAGCACAGGCAATGTACCATTTTATTTCAGGTTATACGGCTAAAGTTGCCGGAACAGAAGCGGGGGTAACAGAACCTAAGGCTACTTTTTCGGCTTGTTTTGGTGCTCCGTTTTTACCTTTACATCCTACATTTTATGCCGAAATGCTGGGCAAGAAAATCAATCAATTCAATCCTCAGATTTGGTTAATCAATACCGGGTGGACAGCAGGTGCATATGGTGTAGGAAGTCGAATCAAATTGAATTATACAAGAGCCATGATAAGTGCAGTTTTATCTGGTCAATTGAATGATGTAAAATATGCGACACATGATGTTTTTGGTTTACAATTTCCAACAATGTGTCCTGGTGTACCCGATGAAGTCTTGAATCCTCGTAATACATGGAGTGATTCAAACCTTTATGATCAAAAGGCCTTTGAACTTGCGAAATTATTCAATGCCAATTTTGAAAAATATCAATCCAAAGCTTCTCAGGAAATTATTGATGCCGGGCCTAAAAAAGTTCAAAACCAACCCTAAAATTTTATTCATGAAATTAAAAGTGCTCTTTTATTTTACCCTGTTTTTTTACTTGTTTTCATGTAAAAATACAACTCAAAAAACAGCCAATAAAGTAAATTCAAACGCACTCTTTGTTTTAAGAGATTCTTCTGATACGAATATTAAATTCATCAATTCAATTGAAGATAATGACATTATAAATATGTTCAATTATGAATATTTTTATAATGGAGCAAGAGTGGCTATTGGAGATATTAATGATGATGGCTTGCCAGATATTTATTTTGGATCCAATTTGGATTACAATAAATTGTATCTCAATTTAGGAAACTTTAAATTCAAAGATATTACAGCCCAGGCAAATGTTAATGGTGGTGATGGTATGAAAACGGGTGTCTCTATGATTGATATCAACGGTGATGGAAGACTGGATTTATACGTTTGTAAAAGTGGATTATTTGATGTTCCTTTCCGCAAAAATGTATTGTACATTAATAATGGGAATTTATCTTTTACAGAACGCTCCACAGAATTTGGATTGGATGATCCAAGTTATACAACACAAACCTATTTCTTTGACATGGACTTGGATAATGATTTGGACGTGTTAATGGTTAATCATCCAATTAACTGGAAAGATATTAATAATATTAATATTTATCAGGATGAGAAAGGTAATCGCTATATTCCTGAGGACACCAATCGGGTTGACATTAGCAACAGACTTTTTTTGAATACGGGTAATAATCATTATGTGGATATAAGTGAAAAGGCGGGAATAGGAAATGTAGCCTATGGATTAAGCGCCATCATCAATGATTTTAATCAAGATGGTTATCCGGACATGTATATATGCAATGATTATCTCCAACCAGATGTGTTATTTATCAATAATAAAAATAATACTTTTAAAAAATCCTTTAAAGATTATTTTTCGCATCAATCACATTCTTCAATGGGTTCAGAAATGTTGGATATTAATAATGATGGATATTTTGACATGATGACTTTGGATATGAAACCAGAGGATAATCTCAGACAAAAAACTTTAATGGATGAACAGAATTATGATCGGTTTCACAAAATGGTAACTTATGGATTACAAGCACAAATTTCAAAGAATTGTGTTCAGTTAAATAATCAGAATAATACATTTAGTGAAATTGCCACCATGTTAAACTTGGAATATACAGATTGGAGTTGGGCACCCATAGCTGGAGATTTTGATAATGATGGTTTTGAAGATTTATATATTACAAACGGATACAGAAGATATGTAACCGATATGGATTATAAAAAATTTACTTTTGATTCATTGAAAAAAACCTCCAAAATTAATGGGGGTGTTTCATTTACAGAATGGAAAAAAATATGTCCTCAACAGAAAATTCGAAATTACTTTTATCAAAATAATGGAAATTTGAGTTTTACAAAAAAGAATGATGATTGGAATTCAGGACCAGAATCGTATTCTAATGGAGCTTCTTATGCGGATCTTGATAATGATGGTGATTTAGATATTGTAACTAATAATATTAATGACGAAGCTTTTCTATTAGAAAACACTTCTAATCAAAAATCAAAAAACAATTTTGTAAAACTTAAATTAAAAGGTCCTGGGTTAAATACCCAGGCCATCGGAGCTATTGTTACTCTTGTACTTGGTAACGGAACTAAGCAACACAGATTTATTAATCCAATCCGTGGATTTATGTCTTCAGTGGAACCAATGGTGCATTTTGGTCTCGGATCAGAAACAGTTATTGATCATCTTGAAGTGCGTTGGCCGGATCGTAGCCTAAAGCGTTATGATCAAATTAATATGAATACTTTGAATCTAATAGATGCGGCGGTAGGTGTGGTAATCAAACCTACTGTAAATAATATAAAACCAATTTTGACAAATGTAACTAAAGAAAGTACTCTAAATTTTAAACATAGGGAAAATTATTACATAGATTTTAAAAGAGAACCTATACTTCATTTGGAGAATTCTTCAGAAGGACCTGCAATGGCTGTAGGAGATGTAAATGGAGATGGTTATGAAGATATTTATTTGGGCGGGGCATCGGGTCAGGAAGGCCAATTGTTTATACAAAAAAATGGATCATTTGTGATATCCAAACAAAGTGCATTTTTAGTGGATAGTATCTACGAAGATGTTGATGCTGAATTTATCGATATTGATGCGGATAAAGATTTGGACTTATATGTGGTGAGTGGAGGATATCAATGGGATATTGGTTCTAAAAATTATCAAGATCGAATATATATTAATAATGGCAAAGGTACCTTTCAAAAAGGAATTGGAATTGTTCCCGAAGAATTTGAGAATGGTAGTAATGTATTGAGCATAGATATCAATGGCGACCAACAAATGGATTTATTTGTTGGTGGCGGGGCATCACCAGGGCGATATCCTTATGCTGATCAATCCAAAATATTTATAAATAGGAAGGGGCAATTAATGGATGAAACTAAGGAATGGTTCAAAACCATATCCTCATCCTTTGGAATTGTTAAAGATGCCATTTCAATGGACGTTAACAAAGATGGAAAAAACGATTTGATCATTTGCGGTGAGTGGATGCCCATTACTATTTTAATCAATGATGGAAAGCAATTAACCAACCAAACAAAAGAATTTGGTCTGGATCGTTCTCAAGGTTGGTGGCAAAGTATATCCGCAGGTGATTTAGATGGAGATGGTGATGAAGATTTGGTAGTTGGTAATTTGGGCTTGAATTCAAAATTCAAAGCATCTGAACAGGAACCTGTTGAAGTATACGCTGCAGATTTTGATGGTAGCAAGACCATGGATGCAATTTTGTGTTCCTATATTATGGGAGAGAGTTATCCAGTTGTTTCCAGAGATAGAATGTTGGAACAAATGACATCATTAAGGAAAAAATTTCTTCGTTATGCCATTTATGGAAGAGCAAAAATATCAGATATTTTTTCAAAAGAAATTTTAGACAAATCATATCATCTGAAATCAAATATGATGTCATCCATTATTTTATGGAACAATTCGAACTCTTTTTCGATTCAAATATTGCCACAAGAAAGTCAAAAATCTATGGTTAAAGGATCTTGTATATATGATTTAAATCATGATGCAAAAATGGATATCATTTCTTGCGGCAATTTTTATGATACAGACATAGATGTTGGAATATATGATGCATCCATAGGTAATGTACTATTAAATGATGGAAATAAGGCATTTACTTCATTGAATATAGCGCAGTCTGGATTTTATGTTCCGGGTAATGTCAGAACCATTAAAAAAATTAACCTTGGTAAAAAGCAAGGATTTGTAGTGGTTGAAAATAATGGTTATGTAAAATTATTTTCTTTAAATAATTAGCTTAAATAATGAATTGTCATATGCGAAATCAATGGGTATTATTATTGGGATTCATTTTCATTTTTTCAAATTGTAAACAAGATCAAGGGAATCTGGATGCGAGTTTTTTGCATCATTTTACAAATAAGATGCTTGAAATTTCAATGGAGGATATCTATTCACCTCCGGTTGCCAGTCGTGTATTTGTTTATCCCAATCTGGTATGTTATGAAGTCATGTTGAATGCTCAGGGTAAGTCAATCATGAATCAATTAGATACTTCTTGGAATAAAGTATTAACTATGGACACCACACATGTAAATTATTCCATTGCGGCATTACAAGCTTATTGTGTTGTTGCTAAAAAACTAGTTTTTAGTGAATTTATGGTAGATTCAATGATGACAGAACTTAAAATAAAAATATCTCATTATCCAACAAAAGTTCAAAAAAAGTCTCTTGATTTTGGAGATGTTGTAGGTACAAAGATGATTGATTGGATCAAAAAAGATAATTATGCATACGTCAAATCTGCTTCTCAATATACGATGCCTCAAACGGATAGTACTTGGATAATCACACCTCCTAATTTTGACAAAGCCTTAGAACCTAACTGGAATTCCTTGCGATTTATTTTGTTGGATTCATTACGACAGTTTTATCCACCAAGACCTCCGGTTTTTAGTACTAATAAACAATCTGAATTTTATAATGAAGCTTTTAAGGTTTATCAGGAAGGTATAAAACAAGATGAAGAACATCATTCTATAGCTAAATTTTGGGATTGTAATCCGAATGAATATTTTACTTCTGGGCATAATACATATTTTACACATAGGTTAAGTCCTGCTGGACATTGGTTGAATATTGCTAAAGAAAGATGTTTGGAAGGAAAACTTAATTTTTATAATTCGTCGAAAGTATATGCCAGTATTGGTATTGCAATTTTTGATGGTATCATCAGTTGTTGGAATGCAAAATTCACGGAGCAACTGGTTCGACCTATAACTTATATTAACCGAAATATAGATTTGAAATGGACCCCATTTATTCAGACTCCTCCTTTTCCGGAATATACCAGTGGACATAGTGTAATTTCCGGTGCTTCATCTACTGTGCTCATTCATTATTTTGGTGATGCATCATTTACGGATTCTACTGAAGTTCAATTTGGGATTGAAGCAAGGGCTTTTAATTCATTGACTGAAGCCGCAGAACAAGCGTCAATCAGTAGATTTTATGGTGGGATACATTATTTATTTGGATTGTCTGAAGGACTCAAGCAAGGACGTAGTATAGGAAAACATACTGTTGACAAACTTGAATTATTATCTAAGTAATTCAAATTATCGGTTTATTGAATTTGTAATAAAAGATTAAAGTAGTGATGAATGTTTATCAATAATTTGAAAAAAAAACAATGCTCTATATCTAAAGTAAAACGTTAATTCAATTGTAATATTTCATTTATTTTATTCTATATAGTAAAAATATTTTCGTCATCAATTTATACAATCCAATTATTTAAAATGTCGTACCTGGTTTACAAACTTAATTTAACTATTTCCTAATTCATGAATAAAAATCTAATTTTGAAGTACGCTATTATTTTTTTGATGTTCTATTTTGTTTGCTGTAAAACGGAGTCTAATCATAATATATCATTCGATTCATTGACTGGTAATGAAAGAATGAAGCACATATTAGATAGTGTTGTTAAGAGTGTTGTTCCTCCTAATGGTACTTTTGATAATTCAGCGAATGCCAAATATTTTTATGATCGTGTGCAGAAAACACCTACAGATTTTAACCTTCGATTAAAATATGCTGATGAATTGTTACTCGCCGGTGAAACTGAAAAATCTATTGCGGAACTAGATCAGTTGTATCAATTTTTAAAAAGCACAGGTAAGATGAAGCCTGAATACAAAGAGCATATGCTCAAATTACTAGCAATTGCAAACTTGCGTTTAGGAGAGCAAGAGAATTGTTTACAACATCACAGTGATCAATCTTGCTTGATTCCTATTAAAGGCTCTGGTATACACCAATTAAAAAATGGTTCCGAGATTGGAACAAAATATCTTAAAGAATTATTGCAAGATAATCCGAATGATTTAATATCTGTGTGGTTGTTAAATATAGCAGCTATGACTTTGGGCACTTATCCTGAAAGTGTACCAAAAGAGTTTTTAATACCCCCTACAAAATTCCAAAATAAAATGGATTTTCCAAAATTTCAGGATATTGCTATGAATAATAATACTGCCATAAATGAAACATCAGGTGGTGTAGCAGTGGAAGATTTTGACCAAGATGGTTACCTAGATATTATAGCTACAGGTTGGGGATTGCATGAAAGCATCAGGTATTTACATAATGATGGTAATGGACAATTTACAGATCTTTCGGAGAAGGCTCAATTGAAAGGTATTATTGGTGGTTTGAATGTAATTCAGGGAGATTATAACAATGATGGTTGGATGGATTTTATGGTGCTTAGAGGAGCATGGTTAATCAATCTTAATCTCCCCAATTCTTTGTTTCGGAATAATGGGGATGGTACTTTTACTGATGTTACCATTGAAGCTGGTGTTTTAAGTTTTCATCCCACACAAGCTGGAGTCTTTTGCGATTTTAATAATGATGGATTTTTGGATTTGTTTATAGGGAATGAATCCACCAAAAACCCTCATCCAAATGAATTATATTTAAATGATACAAAAGGTAAATTTATAAACGTGTTAAAAGGGTCCGGGGTTGAACAACTTGTGTTTTTTTGCAAGGGTATTACTGCTGGAGATATTAATAATGATGGATGGACTGATGTATATTTGACTCGGATGGGAGGAAATAATATTCTCCTGCTAAATAGAAGTACAGAAAAAAAAATACAATTTGAAGATGTATCGCAAATATCTCGCACGGCCAATCCACAAGCAAGTTTTTCAACTTGCATGTTGGATTTTAACAACGATGGGAATCTCGATATTTTCGCAGGTTCATTTAATATCAATCGATACAATCATTTTCCGGAAGATATAGTTAATGATTATAGAGGAAAGCCATTTTTGAATGAATTATGTGGTTTATACATAAATAACGGTGATGTAACTTTTAAAGATATTGCCAGAGAGGCAGGGTTAAATACCTCACTATTTATTATGGCTTTGAATAAAGGTGATGTAAATAATGACGGTTTCGAAGATTTTTATTTTGGAACAGGAGAGCCAAGTTATGAAGCCATTATTCCTAATCGGATGTTTATCAACATGAATGGGGAAAGATTGGAGGATGTTAGTTATGTCGGTGGATTTGCACATCTTCAGAAAGGGCATGGCATATCATTCGCAGATTTTGATCAGGATGGGGATCAGGATATTTATGCTGTCATGGGTGGAGCGTATGAAGGTGATCGTTTTTTTAATGCCTTTTTTAATAATCCGGGATTTGGATCCCATTCCATTAAAATCAGATTAAGAGGTCATCAAACCAATTATTTTGGTGCTCATAGTCGAATTAAAGTGACCATTATTACTAACAAAGGCAAAAGAATCATTCACCGCCAAATGGATTCAGGAGGAAGTTTTGGTTCTAATCCATATCTAGCTGATATAGGTTTGGGTAAAGATGCTAAGCTTATAGAATCAATTGAAATATATTGGCCAACCTCAAAGTTAAAAAAAATATATACTGGTTTATATATGGATCGAGGGTATATTTTATATGAAGACCCAACAGAACCAAAACCAATTGAACTAAAACCATTTAAATGGAATTTGAGTGTAACACATTGTAAGTTGAATTAAGAAATAAAATTTTTCCGCATAGTATTGCTATGTTATCATTTTCCTTAAACATATGTTAAAAGTAGGTAATAATTTGTCGCTTAATAATCCTAATCGCTGATTTATAATACTTTAAGTTATAATAGTATATGTTATTTTTTACTAAATTATAGGTTTTAATTTATTACCTTAGTATTTTTGCACCAAAGCGAAATTTTATGAACAAACCGATATGGTTGTTAAGTTTATTGCTACTCCTTTCATGTCATGGTAATCAAAATAGAACTAATGATAGTTTATTGCCGGCTTTTGAACTCATGCCCGCAGAACAAACGGGAGTGCATTTTGCCAATCAGTTAGACCTGACTGTCTTGCCGAGTCCTTTGCAGTTTATCAATGTTTTTAACGGGGGAGGCGTTGCGTTGGGTGATATAAATAACGATGGTTTGTCAGATATTTTACTTACAGGCAATCAAGTCTCAGATAAGTTGTATCTCAATAAAGGTGATTTTAAATTTGAAGATATCACAGAGAAGTCAGGTATTGCTTCTGCTCCTGGATGGAGTACAGGAGCTGCAATGGCAGATATAAATAATGATGGTTTTTTGGATATTTACATCTGCCGGTCTTTCTTTTTCGACGCTAACCCTGAAAAAAGAGAGAATAAGTTCTATATCAATAATGGAAATAACACTTTTACAGAAAAGTCTAAAGAAATGGGCTTAAATGATAATGGATATTCAATGGTAGCTAATTTTTTAGATTTCGATAAAGATGGAGATTTGGATTTGTTTGTTGGAAATCATCCGGAAAAAAGAATGCTCAACGAAATGGAACAGCACCAGAATTTTCGAAATCCAAATCTAAAAGAATCCAATCATTTATATGAAAACAAGGGAAATCTGCATTTCGAAGATGTAACCACTAAATCAGGTGTTTTGTCTTATTGTTGGACCCTGTCCTGTGTAACGTCTGATTTAAATATGGATGGTTGGCCTGATATTTATGTTGCTGTGGATCACGAACAACCCGATATTTTTTTAATTAATAATCAAAACGGAACTTTTACCAATGGTATTTACAATCAATTTAAACATACCAGTTTAAGTAGTATGGGTTGTGATGCCGCGGATATTAATAATGATGGATTTACTGACCTTTTTGTGCTAGATATGCTATCAGAAGATAATTACAGAGAGAAAGTTAGTATGGCTAGTATGGATATCGATCGATTCTGGAGATATGTAAAATATGGGTATCATTATGCCTATATGAGAAACATGCTTCAGCTTAATAATGGCAATGGTTCTTTTTCTGAAATTGGTCAAATGAGCAATTTACATCATACAGATTGGAGTTGGTCATGCCTGCTTCAGGATTTTGATATGGATGGTCATAAAGATTTGTACATTTCAAATGGGTATTATAAAGATTTCTTAGATAAGGATTTTATTAAAATCACTTCTCATAAGATAAAAGAAATGCAAAAGAATGGAGCGACTCAAAGGGATGTAGAAGATTTTCTAAAATCAAAAAATCAAGAACTAAAATCTACAAAAATTGAAAATTATTTTTATTTAAATAATGGAGATTTGAGCTTTACAGATAAATCAAAAGATTTTAATTTAAATTATAAAGGATTTTCTTCGGGTGCAGCTTATGGAGATTTAGATAATGATGGGGATCCTGATTTGGTAGTTAATAATATTGAAGATAAGGCATTGGTATATAAAAACAACGCTTTACAGAAATCGAATAACCATTTTTTAAAAATCAACATAGTTGCTGATAATTACGCATTAAAGTTGAACGCCAAAGTGAGTGTTAAATCTGAATCAAAAACTCAGTATGCAGAACTATTAACGACCAGAGGATACCAATCAAGTGTTGATGATAAGTTATATTTTGGTTTAGGAAATGATACAAAAATTGATCAGGTAACTATTGACTGGATAGATGGTAAAACCCAAGTAATTAAAGATGTCAAAGCGGATCAGGAATTAACCATTTCATATAAAAATAGCAAGACGATAAATAAACTTAAAGAGAACAAGACCCAACTATTTACTGAGGTCACAAGATCGGTAGCGCATGAATTTACACATAAAGAGAATGATTACGATGATTATCATAAAAGGCAAATTTTATTACCTCACAAAATGTCACAATTTGGTCCGTCCATTGCAGTTGCTGATGTTAATGCTGATGGTGCAGATGATTATTATGTAGGTGGTGCTGCAGGTCAGGCTGGTGCATTATATATTCAAAATCAAACCGGAACTTATTTAAAATCAAATAATAAAGTTTTTGATGAAGATAGTAAATATGAAGATGTAGGAGCCCTATTTTTTGATGCTGATCAGGATGGGGATCTTGATTTATATGTTGTTAGTGGTGGAAATGAATTTGATGACCTCAGCATGTATCAGGATAGATTGTATGAAAATGATGGTAATGGTAATTTTGTAAAAGCAAATAAATTACCAAAGATAGTTGGTAGTGGTTCTTGTGTTAAGGCAGTTGATTTTGATAAAGATGGTGACTTGGATTTATTTGTTGGCGGGAGGTTGGCTACCGGTAAATATCCATTTCCTGGTAAATCTTATTTGCTCAAAAATGATGGTAGCAAATTCATAGATGCTAGTGATCTATGGAGTAGTGACATATCCAATATAGGAATGGTAACTGATGCTGCGTGGACGGATCTAAACAAAGATGGAAATGTGGATATGGTTATTGTTGGTGAATGGATGCCGATTACTATAATGATCAATCAAAAAGGTAAATTAGTTAATCAAACAAAGGAATATCAATTAGATAAAACCGCAGGCTGGTGGAATAGAATTGCAATGAATGATTTTGACAATGATGGGGATATGGATTTTGTTGTAGGTAATTTAGGAACCAATTATAAATATAAAACGTCCTTAATGAATCCCTTCCAAGTTTATGCGGGTGATTTTGATAAAAATGGTAAATCAGATATAGTTCTGGGTCAATATAAAAAGGATGGAAATTTATTTCCCGTACGTGGAAAGCAATGTTCAAGTGAGCAGCTTCCATTGATATCTGAAAAATTTAAAACGTATGATGAATATGGTTCTTCTACTTTGGAGCAAGTCTACGGAGATTTATTAAAAGATGCCTTGCATTATGAAACCAATAGTTTTGAAAGTGTTATCTTAATAAATCAAGGCAATGGTCATTTTGAATCTAAAAAATTACCCAACAGAGCACAAATTTCAACGGTTAATGGTATTATATGGCAGGATTTTGATAATGATAAAATTCCTGACCTGATTCTAGCTGGTAATTTATTTACTTCAGAAATTGAGACAGGTAGGGCAGATGCTGGAATTGGCATTTTGCTTAAAGGAAATAAAGATGGAAGTTTTGTTGATGTTTCTCCTACTCAATCAGGAATTAATATGCCTGGTGATGTCAAAAATATTTTAGCGATTAATAAAACCTTTGTAGGTAAACCAATGATTTTGGTTGCAAATAACAATTGGATAACTCAACTTTTTTTACAAAATTAATGGGTCAATACGTGATGAAGAAATATATATTTTTATTTATTTTAATTTCTTTTTTGATAAGCAGCTGTAAGTTGCAAAATAATGCATCAGATGCTGGGGTTTCTGACCCTACAACAGTTGTAGAGGATAGTACAGAGTACAAAATTCCATCTTTTATTGATCCCAATTTACATAGGTTGGATTTTGAACAAATGATGATCTTAGGTTCTAATCCAAGGTTTACATTTGATTTTCCAATAAAAGATAAAGATGGCAAATTATTAAGTAAAGAGGAAATTTCCAAAGTAACATACCAAACTAAGAATTTAATGGACATGTATGCCAATGAAAATGGTAAAGTTATGTTAGGTGTAATCAGACCAGGATCACCGCGTGAATTTGCAACCATTAAAGCGGCCTCATTAAAATATTTTGCGAAATTGGATTCTTTTAAACGCTTAGATAGTTTGAAAAATAAATAAATTTTAAATTTATAATATTCTAACGGATTACTTTTTTTTAAAAAAATATTAGAATGCAATCACCAATAACATTGAATTCAATTAAACTAGATTTTTTATTCATAGGAGTAATCATTTTTTGTTTATCAATTATATCTTGTAATACTAAAAAGTCGGATTCGTTTACCGGAAAACTTTTTACGTTGCAGGATTCCACGGTAACTGGAGTACATTTTGATAATTCCATCAGAGAGACAACGGAAGAAAATTTATTTACCTTCAATTATATTTACAATGGAGCAGGTGTAGGGATTATTGATGTGAACAATGATGGTTTACAAGATATTTATTTTACAGGGAATCAGGTACCTGATAAATTATATATAAATAAAGGAAATTTTAAGTTTGAAGATATTTCAAGCTCAGCAGGGATTGATCAATTTGGAGGCTGGCATAACAGTGTTTCTACAGTTGATATAAATAATGATGGCTACATGGATTTGTATGTTTGTAGAGGTGGGTATAAAAATGTTAATGGAAGCAATCGCAATTTGCTTTTTATTAATAATAAAAATAATACATTTACAGAACAAGCTGTATCATATGGTATTGCTGATGAAGGATATTCTATTGCCTCTAGTTTTTTCGACTATGATAATGATAATGATTTGGATTTAATTGTCACGAACCGACCGGATCATTGGTCTGTTAGCGCTGAAGAAATAATAAAAGTTAAGAAACGGGATAGTATTGATTTAGCTACTACTACACGTCTGTACCGTAACAATGGAAATAACAGTTTTAATGATGTGAGTTTTGAAACCGGAATTTTACCGAATTATAGTTATGGATTGTCTGTGACAACTGGTGATGTCAATAATGATGGAATGTGTGATATTTATGTATCCAATGATTTTGTTGAAAATGATTATTTCTACGTTAATTCTGGACCCGGAAAATTTCAGGAAATGATTAAAGATGTAACGAAACATGTGCCTTATTATGCCATGGGAACAGATTTCGGAGATATTGATAATGACGGCAATGAAGAGATATATTCAGTTGAAATGAGACCTGATGATTATAAGCGCAGCAAAACAACAATGCCGTTAATGCAACCGGCTTATTTTAGGTCATTAAAAAGTGATGGATTTCATGATCAATACATGCATAATGTATTACAATATAATCAGGGTAATGGATTTTTTAGTGACATTGCACAAATGGCGGGTGTTGATAAAACAGATTGGTCGTGGGCACCTCTAATTTCGGATTTTGACAATGATGGATGGAAAGATATTTATGTAACGAATGGTTATTTACGTGATGTATATGACCGTGATCAGAATATCCAAATTGATAAATTTTTAAAATCAAGAAATAATATACTTGACTCCATTCAACAAGCTCTGGGAAAGTTGCCTTCTGTTAAGCTAGTGAATTATATATTCCAAAACAATAAGGATTTAAGTTTCAAAAAAATGATGAAAAATTGGGGAATTGAAGAACCTAGTTTTTCTAATGGTGCAGCAGTTGCAGATCTTGATAATGATGGAGATTTAGATTTAGTCATAAACAACATTAATGATCCAGCATTCATTTATAAAAATAATTTGGACCAACAATCGAATTATTTGAGACTGAAGCTGAATGGACCCCATGGAAATACCTATGGCATTGGTGCGAAAGTGACCTTATATTCCGGGGACCAAAAACAATATGTTGAATTGAGAACAACAAGAGGATACCTATCTTCTTCAGAACCCATTGTTCATTTTGGTTTAGGATCTAATACACAGATTGATAGTGTTGTTATTTTATGGAATACTTTAAAAGAAACTAAAATTATTTCCCCAAAAGCAAATCAAGTTTTAACGGTTGACTTTAGTAAATCTACTGATCTCAAAGTTCAGGAAAAGAAGCTAATTCCATTCTTTGTTGAATATTCAGCACCGCATATTCATCCGCCTTTTTATCATATTGAAAATGAATTTGATGATTATAAGAATCAACAATTATTACCGCAGAAAATGAGTGCATTGGGTCCATTCCTTGCAGTTGCTGATGTAAATAAAGATGGTTTGGAAGATTTTTATGTCGGAGGTGCTCACCAACAAGCAGGTGCTCTTTACATGCAAAATGATTCCGGTACTTTTCATTTAAAAACCAACCCTATTTTTATCAAGGATAATTTATATGAAGATATGGGTTCCGTATTCTTTGACGCTGATGGCGATGGAGATCAGGATTTATATGTAGTTTCTGGAGGTACAGAAATTGTTGAAACCAATCCTATATATCAAGATCGATTATACGTGAATGATGGATTGGGGAATTTTTCGAAAGACTTATCAAATTTACCGGTTATTAGATCCTCAGGTTCTTGTATAATTGCTGCGGACATAGATGGAGATGGTGATATAGATTTATTCAGAGGAGGTAGAACGATTCCTGATAAATATCCGTTTCCTCCTAAATCTTATTTACTCGAAAACGATGGTCACGGTAAGTTTATTGACATTACCGACGACAAAGCTAAAGAATTGAGGAATATTGGTATGGTGACATCCGCTGTATGGGTTGATTTGGATGCGGACAAAGTTTTAGAATTGGTTTTAGTTGGCGAATGGATGCCAATAACCGTTTTTAAAAATAGCGCTGGAATATGGACCAAAGAAAGTTTAGAAAAGTATGGTCTGACAAACACTGAAGGATGGTGGAATAAAGTCATTGCTGAAGACTTGGATAATGATGGGGACATGGATTTGGTATGCGGTAATTTGGGTGAAAATTATAAATTTCATGCGAGCCCTGAGAAACCTTTTCAGGTATATTGCGATGATTATGATGGAAATGGAACTTTTGATATTGTATTAGCAAAATATAATGGAGGTGATTTGGTCCCTGTTAGAGGAAGACAATGTTCATCCGAACAAATGCCGTTCCTTGTTAAAAAATTTCCTACCTACAAAGAGTTTGCTAATGCAAATCTCCAGGATATACTTGGAAGTGGATTGGACAGTGGTGCACATTATCAGGCTAAAGAATTCAGGAGCTTGATATTGAATAATAATAAAGGAAAGTTTACCATTATGCCTATGCCTAAACTAGCCCAATTTAGCCCTATTCATGGAATACTGATTACAGATGTCAATAAAGATGGTCAGAAAGATATCATCATTGCTGGAAATTTATACGATGCAGAAATTGAAACCACCCGTGGTGATGCATCTGTTGGCTTGTTGATGCTCGGGAAAGGGAATATGGAATTTACCCCATTGTCTGTAAAAGAATCTGGAATTTTTATGCCCTATAATGTAAAGGATTTAAAATGGGTAACCGTTTATGGGGTCCCAAATATACTTGTCTCTACAAATAATAATCCGGTCTATTTTTTCAGAAATTCAAGTAAATAGTTGGTCCGATTACAAATCACTTGAAAAATGTGTAAACTTTTTTCAGGACGAGTCACCGTTTATTGATCAGCCGATCACCCGATTACTATTCCTACCTGATTAACTGACGACTGACAAGTATTTCACTGATCTCCTGATTACCCGATCACCTATTACTCAATCATCCGATTACTTTATCTGCCCTGAGGATCGATCACCTGATTACCCGATCACCTATTACTCAATCATCCGATTACCTTTTCTGCCCTGAGGACCGATCACCTGATTACCCGATCACCTGATTACCCGATCACCTGATTACGCGATGACCCGATTTTGTTTTCTGACGACTGATGACTTTTCTCTGATGGTCCTTTTGCTTGACGAATTTGGGTAATGAATTGACGAAACTATGTAATTAATAGATATAACCCTTCTTCGTAATAGGAATATTACCCTCTTTTGGTTATATTAAACAATGTGACAATTTGTACTTTTGCCCTCGTCAAGTGCCCATAAGTGTGTGCTTGTGTATAAAACCAAACTCATGACTTACTACCTAGCGGACGAAGCAATCCTCCAGAAAATAAGTCTAATTTATTTAAAATCAATAAGTTAGTTCACTAATCAGAACTAAACTTAGGGATTTTGGTCATTTTTATTAATGACCAATAATATATTATATATGTAATTCTTACATATATGAGTCGTTTCATACCATATTATTTATTGTGTTTCATACATCCATAAAATTTAAGAGGTTTAATTATTTGAATCTGTTTGATTTAATGTGATGGAAAAGACTGAATTAATTTTTATTTTATTTATAACCAAAACTCAAATCTTATGAAAAGGACGAATTTTAAGCGTTTTTTACTTTTTCTAGGAGATGGCCGGACCAGGTTCATGACAATAGCATTAGTCATGTTCTTTTCGTTAAGTCAATTCCAAAACCTATCAGCCCAATTAGGGCCATCTTCCATTCCATTGTTGAAATCTAAACAAGAAGTTAGAGCAATCATTGATCAACAGGTACAAATACTAGCAGATCAAATTGCACAAGTTGGAGGAACAAATAAGAGTGATCCAAGAATTTCTAATTTGTTGTCAGCACATAATATATATATGTATATGGCAGTGAATATGGAGCGAGGCAATACGATGAACGATGTAGCATACTTGGCTTATGCAGCAGCAAATTTTGGTCGAGTGAGTTCAAATCCAAATGCATTAAATGAAATAGTACCCCAGGGTGTTAGTTTGAGTGCATGGAATGTTGAATTTTTTAATATCATCGACGTAATTAAACAATAGGAATAGCTAAATCTCAAACTCAATATCTCATGAAAAAAACAGTAAACAAATTAAAAATGGTGTTCGCAGTGATGCTTGCAGTCGTATATACGACTGGAGTGTATGCACAAGCAATCACTTTTAACTCTGCATCATCGCAGAATATATGCGGAGACAATATAGCTCCGAATATAAACCAATCCAGTGGAGGTTGTATATTGCCACCAGCTGGAGGTATAGTTACATGTAATGGTTTAACCATAGCAACTGGCCAAGCAACGCAGTTTTCTATGCTTTTACCTGCATTATGTAATACGACTTATAAATTAACGAATGTTAATTTAAATTTTGTCATTAACTCTTGGGGTTGTGATTTTGGATTACACATGCGTAATCCACTAAACAATTATGTAACCTTGATGCAAACGGTAGGTTTATCATCAGCAGGCGGTACTTTCAACGGTATCAATATCTGTGATACATCGAATGTAGTGTATCCGGCTACACCAACACCAGGTATCTATAAACAACTATCACCTGCAGTAGGAACTGGAGGAACATCAGCATGTGGACAATCATGTAATGCTACTCCACCAATCAACAGCTATTGCAGTTTGAACGATGTGGTTCCAGCAGGAACGGGAATAGGAGGACAATGGTCCTTAGTATTCCAAAACGGATGGAGTGGCGAGACTGGTCAAATGACCAGCTGGGCATTGACGTTCGAACCACAAGCTACGTTACCTAATTTTACAGGAGTAACTACATTGCCATTAGCGCCAGGTTCATGTGCAGCAGCACCAATACCATGTGTTGCGGCTGGAGCATTTGCTTCATGTACTGCACCTGGAAGTGTTGCGCCATCAACAGCAGCACCGTTTTATGCAGGATATAATGTAACAACAAATGTACCAGCAGTACAAGTTAGTTATGCAATATTAACAGGCCCACCAACTGCTGCGACTTTAAGTTGTATAAACCAAGCAGGATTTTTACCATGTCCACCAGCAGGAATACAATTTACATCATCAGGATTAAAACATATCTTATGGAGATCATCTACAGGATGTGGATCATTTGATACTTCATACCAAGCTATTAATATAGCAGATTTGGAACCACCAACATTTGTACCGGCATGCCCTAAAGGAAACAGAGTAAATCTTAATGCTGGTCCTGGAGAATGCGGTGCATTCTGGGATGCTCCAGCATTTATGGCAATAGATAACTGTCCTTCTACATTAATATTTGGAGCATTGGGATTTTCAGGAGGATGTAACCAATATTCACAAAGCTTCTGCGGTATTAACGCATGCGGTGATTCAGGTGGATATTTCTTCGACTTAAAGAACAATACAACAAAACCAATGATCATCAGTGGTTTCGTGTCAACATTTACAGATAATGGAGCAGGAACACAAGCAGGTGTATTTGAAGTATATATGAAAAATACCCCTGTGAGTTGGAGAGTTGGAGCAGGAACTATACCTACCGCTCAATCTTGCCCAAATACCAATCCAAGAGCGAACTGGACTTTAGTTAAGACTACAGGAGCAGCAGACTCAGTAAGAACATCAGCATGGACAGCAGGAACAGCTGGATTAACAAAAGATACATTATGGATCGGTAAGCCGGCGAATGTATTTGATACAGCGACAGCATGCGATGGAACACAAACATTCAGAAGAGGATTAAACAGCAGCCCAATAACCTTAGGCCCTGGAGAAATCCGAGGTATTGCGATCTTAGGAGCACAAAATACTGGATACAGTATGAACTTACCTGGATTTGGAACATGTGCTACAGGAAATTATGGAGACGGTCAGTTAGTGATCAATCCAATACACAATACACCAGCAGGTGGAATAGGAGGTATCTCAGTAAACGCTGCAGGAGCGAACTTTGGAACGATATGCGTACCATTTGGTTTCCCTGGAGATGTCTTCTATGCATTTGTAGATGGTGGAATGGCAGGAATGGTACCTGTAAGTCAAACATGCGGAAGACCATTTGGTCCTGGATGTTACTTCCCAATAGGATGTACTAATTTATGCTATAGAGCAACAGACGCTGCAGGAAACGTTACAGTATGTAACTTCCAGGTATGTGTTAACGAATGGGCAAACCAAACATTAGCATTAGTATGTAATGATGAAGTACAAATTTCATTGGATCAAAACTGTGAGGCTACCATCAATGCTGATATGGTATTAGAAGGAGGACCTTACGGATGTTATGATGACTATATCGTTGAAGTAAGATTATGGACAACAACTGGAAACGGAGGATTGATCGATCGTAACTTAACAAAACCGGGAGTACAGATTAACGGAAATGAAATCGGAAGAGAATTGAGAATCACAGTACGTGACCCACAAACAGGAAATTCATGTTGGGGACATGCTACAGTAGAGGATAAATTACCACCGGTAATGACATGTCCAAGAGATACATGCGTTCCATGTCAATCACCATTGACCCCATCATTCACAGGTCAACCAACAGTACTTGAGAATTGCGGAGGAGCAAGTGTAACATATAGAGATAATGCAACACAAGGAGGTTGTGCAGCTAGATATTCAAAATTGATCTTACGTACATTTACAGCAGTAGATGCTAGTGGAAACAGATCAGTATGTACACAAACAATAACAGTAGCGTTAGGAGATTTAAATATTGTAAGCGTTCCATTGAACTTTGACAATATCGAAGAACCAATGTTATTATGTGATGAGAAAATAGATCGCAATAAGAATGTAGGTCCACACATGGCAGACTTCCCTGAATGCGTAGATGGATACTTGTTAGATTCAGCCTATTGGTATGCAAACCCTAACCAACCAAACATCTATCCAAACAGAAGAATACCAAGAGTATTGGGATGGAACTGTATCGACAATCCAAACAGTCCAAATTTTGGACATCCAAATCCTGATCCGGTATACTATCCAGCACACAGACAGTGGTCACAAACCAATCCATTATGTTGGGGTCCTGACACAAGAATTATGTGGCATGGAACTGGAAAACCAGGAGGAACAGATTGTATCAATTTAGCAGTAACATACAAAGATATCATATTTGATTTAGCAACACCTGGTTGTGATGCAGGTCCGATAGGATGTTATAAAGTATTACGTCAATGGACAGTATTAGATTGGTGTACAAGTTTAGTAGGAGGTCACAACCAAATTATCAAGGTAGTAGACGCTGAAGGACCGAATATTTTATATCCAGATAGTACAAGAGTTAACATGGAAACATGGACATGTACAGGAAGATGGGACGTACCACCAGCCTGGATCGTGGACAACTGTTCAAATGAATTACACTATACAGTAGAAGTTGAAAACGGAACTGTATTAGGAAATGAAGTATCAGGATATGTAGTAGTAAATATGCCAGAAGGATTACAAAATGGTTATATCATTGCAACAGACTGTTGTGGAAATATAACTAAGAAAGTAGTTAAATTAAATGTAATCGACAGAACGCCACCACAAGCAGTATGTAGAACAGCTACAGTAGTGAGCTTGAATGGAAATCAAAATCCTGGAACAAATTATGCTTCAATATTTGCAGAATCATTTGACGAAGGATCATTTGACAACTGCCAACCACACATCTGGTTCAAAGTTATCAGAATGGCTGAATTGTTGGGAACCAACAGTGGAAGTAATTCAAATAACGTAGTAGCATGTGCAGGCTTAAATGGAGATGACAACACAGTATTGGCAGGAAATCAAGTATATTTTGATGATGTTACAAGATTCTGTTGTGCAGATGTAGGACAAAAGATCATGGTAGTGTTTAGAGTATTTGATGTGAATCCAGGCGCAGGCCCGATAGCACCAATCAACATGACCAATCCAAACAGTGCATTATTCGGAAGATTCAGCGATTGTATGGTAGAAGTAGAAGTACAAGATAAGAGTGTACCTACAGTAGTAGCACCACCAAATATGGTAGTAAGCTGCTGGTACTGGTTCGATATCACAAAAGCAAATGATCCAAGCGACCGTCAATTCGGTAGAGTGGTAACGAGCTTATCAGATAGAGAAAAAGTAAAAACATCTGATATCGTATGTCACAAATTCTGCGAAAGAAATCAATACACAGGCTATCCAGGCTATGTACAAACAAATCAAGTACCGGTACCTGCACCAAATCAAGCATGTATCTATTACAACCAATTGTTTGATACAGCACACTGGGATCGCAAGTATGAATTAGTATGGGGCTTTGACGGTTATGCATTAAGTGCATGCGGAACGAACCCAACGATTGTAGTAAATGACTTAAGAGAGTGTGGACAAGGACAAATCCAACGTATCATCACAGCAACAGGACCAAACAATAGCCGAGTGAATGCAATTCAAACCATTTGGGTGGTAGATTGTGATCCATTCTATATTGATCCACTAAACTGTAATGATCCAAGATATTCAGATATCCAATGGCCAAATGGTGTATGTAACCAAAATCCAATCGTAATCGATGGTTGTGGAGCAGACATCAGCCCAGAGAATCCACAATTGGGTAAACCAGTAGTGGTGAATAACGCAGATGACAATTGTGCATTAATCTCTATTGAAAAATTTGATGAGATCTTCACAATAGAACCAGATGCATGCTTCAAAGTATTACGTAAATGGGTAGTGATTGACTGGTGTCAATATGATCCATTCATCGATCCAGATTTCGGAAGATGGGAAGCATTACAAGTGATCAAAGTAAGAGATCAAGACAAACCAGTAGTTACATGTGAAGTTGGACCATGTGAGCCAGCAGTGATAGATCCGACATTAAAAGTATGTGTAGGTCATATCAGCTTAACAGCAACAGCAACAGATAACTGTACACCAATAGATTGGTTGTTCTGGGAATACAAGATTGATGCATACAATGATGGCAAGGGAGTACACGGAGGCTATGACTTCCGAGTAGGAACATTGACCCAACGTCAATACAATGCAGGCGATACAGTAGAGTATAGCCACAATCCATTCGCTGATGACAATCACAATCCATTCAATGCAAGTGGAACATACCCAATTGGTATCCACAAAATCAGATGGAATGTAGAGGATGGTTGCGGAAATATAGGAGTATGCGAAACATTATTTGAAATCAAAGATTGTAAAGCACCAACACCATATTGCTTAACAGGAGTGATCACAGTACCAATGCCATCATCTAAGTGTGTGGATATATGGGCTAAGGATTTAGATCATGGAAGTTATGACAACTGTACACCAAAAGACAGCTTGAAATTCTATTTTGACGGAGATGAAAACAAACCAAGTATCCGAGTATGTTGCGATGATTTCGTAGCAGCTGGACAAAACGATGAGTTAAGAATCGAAGTTGAAATGTGGGTACAAGACGAAGAAGGAAACAGAGACTATTGCAAGACAATAGTAATTGTACAAGATAACTTAGATAGCTGCTTAAATACAGGATCATTTGGTAAGATCACGGGAAGTCTTAAAACAGAAGGAAGTGAAGAAGCTAAACCAGTAACAATGCAGTTAGAGACAGCGAATTCAGCGATGAAAGAAGTGACAGGAAGCCCTTATACATTTGGAGATTTGAAATTCCCAATAGTATATACAGTTAAACCAAGTCGCAACGATGATCACTTGAACGGAGTAAGTACAGCGGATATCGTTAAGATCCAAAAACACATATTGGGTCAAATACCAATAACGAGCCCATACAAGTTGATAGCAGCAGACGTAAACGCAAGTGGAAGTATAACAGCATCAGATATCTCAGAAATGAGAAAATTAATCTTAGGCGTACAACCAACATTTACGAAAGTAGCATCATGGACATTTGTACCGAATTCATATGTATTTGCAGATCCAAGCAAACCATGGAATGCACCAAGATCAAGTACAGTAAGTGTAAATGACAAAGTGGAGTACAAAGAGAACTTCATGGCAATCAAGATGGGAGATGTGAACGGTAATGCGAAAGCAGGCTTAGTAGGAACATCAATCCGTACGACAGGAACATTGAACTTAGAAATCGAAGAAGGTACAGTAGTAGCTGGACAGACGTATAAGATGAATGTTAAATCAAGTGACTTTGCAAGCATCGCAGGTTATCAATTTACAATGAAGTATGACAACGAAAGTTTGGTATACGAAGGAGTAGAAAGAGGCGTGTTGAATGTAAATGAAAACAATATCGGAACGATCAGAAGTGGAGTGATCACAACAAGCTGGAACTCAAACGTGGGAGAAAGCTATAAATCAAACGAAGTATTGTACAGCATCGTGTTTAAAGCAACAAGAAGCGGCAATATCAGTAAGATGATCAGCATCACAAGTGATGTAACAAGAGCAGAAGCTTATGACAACTTAGATCAAGTTAAAGAAGTTAAATTAGGCGTACGCACCGATAAAGGAATTGTAGAAACAGGTGTGTTCGAATTGTATCAAAACGAACCAAATCCGTTCAGCAAAGAAAGCGTAATCAGCTACCGCTTACCAGAAGCATCAGCAGTTAAATTAACAGTGTATGATGTAACAGGAAAAGTAGTAAGAGTATACGAATTGAAAGGACAAAAAGGCTTGAATAGCTATAAGATCACGAAGAGTGAGTTAAGCGTATCAGGCGTATTGTACTATCAATTAGATGCAGCTGATCATACAGCAACAAAGAGAATGGTCGTAATCGAGTAATCGATTAAGTGATCTATTCAAAACATAGACGATAAAAAAGACGTGCAGTAAGAAATTGCTGCACGTCACAAATAAAATCGGTTTTTGGGATGGCCTCTCTTCAAGCAATTGAAGGGGGGCTTTTTCATTTTAGTATTTTTTTTCAAATTAAACACATTGAAGCCTTTAAAATTAATGTATTGAAGATCAATAGTATTATAAAAATAGATATATATAAGAAAATTAAATCTAATTATTTTTATAAAATATTATTTAATAATCATTTACATATTACATATATTTGCAATATGATTGGTGAATCTAATGTGCTCTAATCTGGAGTTTAGAACCAAGTCCCTTCCTTAAAACATAAAATAATAATACTTAGCATCGTCTTTTGAGCTTTCATTAAAGCAAATTGGATGATGGGTTAAGTCTTTATGATGAGATCATAAAGTAAGATATTGATTTTATGAATTTAGCAAAATAAAGCCTTATGTGCACTGTAAACTCTTTAGCCTGGATTCCCAAGTCCATACTATATTTTTCTTCCCTTAGGACTGTCCTGAGTCTGTGGATCATAGTCATATCTATGTTTCAAGTTCAGGATGGTTCTTGTGCACGTTCTAATTCAAATTCTCTAGCAGTAACAGTTATGGCACCTGCAGATATGACCATATCAATAAAGAATGTTGGAAAGTGCGATACCATAATTAATCTACCACCAGCTGCATTTAACATATCACCAGCTTGTATTCCGTTAATAGCAGCACAAACCAAGACGGTTTTTGGAACTTTAAACACTAATGGTGGACCCATTCATTTTTATACCGGTGTTTATTATGTGATTTACACATTGACAGATAATTGTTATATGGTTGGATCAGATACTATGAAAATAACCATATTTGATGCAACACCACCTAACGTAGTTTGCGCTTCTGAGCAAACAATAAATTTAAACAATATTGGAGAAGGGATTTTGCCAGCGAAAATTTTAGATGCTGGATCTACTGATGATTGCAATCATGTTTATTTTAAAGCAAAACGTATGAGTAGTCCAAATGGATATACTTGCACACTTCAGAAAAATCCAAACTATAAATTTGATGATGAAGTACTTTTTTGTTGTAGAGATATCAGATCTGGACCAATAAGGGTTATATTACGAGTGTATGATGTATTTCCTGGTGATGGGCCAGTAGGTGATTCATTATATCTAGGTCATTTTAGAGATTGTATGGTGTTAGTTAATGCAGCAGATAAATTGGGCCCAACTTTAACGTGCCCATTAAATTCTACTGTAAGTTGTGGTGTTGATATCGATAGTATTTTTAGAAAGCAAAAGCCGTTGGTTTTTGATAATTGTTATACAATACAATTAGATTCAACGATTAATTGGAACACTAACGCTTGCGGCTCAGGAACGGTTTCAAGATCATATACAGCCACTGATTCAGCAGGACTTTCTAATACATGTACACAAACGATAACTGTATTAGGTAATAGCCATTTTGATGGTACTGACACAGCGCAACTTAAATGGCCCGCCCATACAACAGTGTTTGCATGTAGAGTTAATTTGAATGCAATAAACGGGGGATCACCACAAATATTTGAGGATGAGTGTGATCAGGTTTTAGTACGAAAAACAGATGAAAAATTTGATTTCAATAGAGGTGGAGTTTGTTTAAAACTACTGAGACATTGGGAAGTTATAAATTATTGTAAATATAATGCGGCATTAAAACCAAATCCGAATATTCCTTCAAATGGGTATTACAGTTATACTCAAGAGATTAAGATAATGGATACCATATCACCCGTAATTCAAGGATTGCGTGACACCATAATTAAATCTCTTGCGGATAATTGTGGCGAATCTTTCATTGGGTTACCAAATATTACAGCTACAGATTGCGGCACACAATCGGGAATTTCATTTCAATATAGAATCGATTTTTTTTCAAATGGGACTATAGACAGATCAGGTACTGGAAAAAATGCAAGTGGAATGATGCCTATGGGCTCACATTTATTGTATTTGGAGGCTACGGATTCATGCCATAATACTGGAATTCTAAAAGTCAATTTAACCATTAAAGATGGTAAATTACCTAAAGCAGAAGTCATATATGGTTTGAGTACATCACTAACCCAAATGTCAGCAGGTATCATGGTAATGGTTAATGCTCGTTTACTTAATAACTTTAGTTCTGATAATTGCACGTCTTCCGATAAATTGAAGTTTTCATATTCTACCAATATTAATGATACCATAAAAATATTTACATGTGATGAAATCGGGCAGAATTTTGTCAACATTTATGTTTGGGATGAATGTGGAAATTATAGTATAGCAACAACTTATATTGTAGTAGATGATATCGATCATTTGTGTCCAAACAATTTTCAGAATTTTACAGTCAATGGGTTTATTAAAACCTATGCGGGAATTGAAATTGAAGATGTAAGTGTAGCAATGGTTGATCCATTACATAAAGAAATTTCACCAACCAACGAAAAAGGTGAATATGTATTCAAAAATTTGAAATCTAGTATATCAATATTGCTAAATCCATCATGTAATATCAACTATCTTTCTGGAGTTACCACAGCAGATATTACTAAAATCCAACAACATATTCTTGGGATTAAAACCATAACGAATTCATATGATTTGATTGCTGCTGACGTAGATCAGAATGGTAAAATTTCTGCTCGCGATATTATCATTTTAAGAAATTTAATTCTTGGTAAAATCAATGAATTGCCTGAGAATAATTCATATCTTTTTATTCATAAGGCATATCAATTTACAAATCCTTTGGATCCCTTTGATGAATATCGCCAGCATAGAAATATTATTATTGATCAATTGGAATCAGATCATAAGATAGATTTTGTTGCAATTAAATTAGGAGATATAAACCAATCATTAACTAAACACAATATCATACAATCGGAACAAACTGTAAATCTTATTTATACAATAGAAAACAATCATATAGTTATTAGATCAAAAGTAAAATCCAATCTGCAATCATTACAACTTAGATTTAATTTAGATCAACATTGCAACGTGTTGGAAGAAATTGATGCGCCATTTATAAAAAATATTTGGACAACGGATTATTACCATATTACAAAAAGCAATGTTGTTACCATTTCATTTAATGTAACCGATCCAATTTGTGTATATCCAGGTGATATATTATTTGACATACCACTACATACACCAACTTACTTTTGTGATAAGTCCATATTTTTGGATCAGGAATTTTATTCTGAATGGATCGATGATCGTCAAATAACTTCAAGTATTCAGATACAATTAGATTCAAAACCTGAAAATTACGTATCCAGTATAATGGAATTATTAGAAGCGGGACCAAATCCTTGTCTCGAAGATTATCATTTAACTTTGAGATGTAATCAAGAATCTAATGTTAATTTAGCAATACGTGATTTAACCGGACATGATATATTGACAGATAAATATAGCTTAAATTCAGGAGTACATAAACTTAAAATTCCAAAAACAAATTTCAAAATACCAGGAGTGTACTTTTTAAATCTTAAGTCTGAAAAATACAACCGCACAATAAAAATAATCATCCCTAATTAAATCTATCAATAAAGAAATTTATTGTTCAAAACTCAAAAGTAAATTAAATGAAATACACAAAATTTATAATCAATCCCATCCCAAAATGGAATATTGATAGATCCAATAATGCTTGGCTATCCATATTTACTTTGATTATTGCATTAATATTCTGCGACCATGTGAAGGCTATCCCAGAGGATTGGCCTTCGCATGACAGAATTGAAGTGTGTCAGTTCAATGAATGGAATGCATCGACCGTTGCACTTGCATGTAGAGGTTCAATCCAGGTGTCTTTGGATCAAGCTGGTCGAGCTACTATAACTGCTAAAATGCTCATCTCTGACATTCTACCTAGTTATGCTCAATTCAAAGTGTATGTCAATGAAACGGGATTAAATTATGTCACCTGTGCTGACATTGGAAAGAATAGGACAGCAACTGTTTTGGATACCACAACCGGAATGAGTTGTTGGAGTCTTCTGGTTGTCGAAGACAAATTAAAACCTATAATCTTATGTAGAAAAGATACCGTGTCATGCAATGAAGATCCATTTGCATTAGACTATAACCAATTTGCATCGGCCATTGATAACTGTGACGCAAATGTTGATATTGTTTATGACTTAAGGTTTGAAAAATTGAGTTGTGACCCGAGTTTTATTTCAGTATCACATATCATATGGACTGCAACAGATAATTATGGAAACAAGTCCACATGTTCAAATGATATATATTTTCAAAGAACACCAATTGATAGTGTTGTATTTCCACTCAATGATACTTTGTATTGTCCAAGTGCTGATATCAATGATGCTGGGGTTCCTACATACCATGGTTTTCCATTAGATCCTTTTTGTGAATTGTTTGTAACGCATCAAGAGGATACTATACCTGTATGTGGTGGAATGATAAAAATTACCAGACATTGGACCGTGATAGATTGGTGTACAAGAATAAGCAGAATGCAAAATCAAATTGTAACCATTGCCGATACAACCCGACCTAATATTACTTGTCCAAGAGATACCAGTTTATTTACATCATATACGGCTTGTAATACCAATTATTTAATTCCAATAGTTCAGGCTACAGATAATTGCAGTCCTTCAGAATTAATTTATTATCTGGTAAGAATAGATAGTTCTATTCTTGCTCATCCGGGGAATATGGTAACCCTTGATGTTGGGAATCATACTTTTCAATACATTGCCATAGATCCATGTGGAAATTCAGATACTTGTATAAGTTATGTTACCGTAATTGATCAAATAGCGCCCACCATTATTTGCCCACCTAAGTTGGCATTATCATTAGATGCGATAGGCCAAGTAGTACTCACAGCAGCCTATTTTGAAAAAATTGGTTTTATCATCGATAACTGTGAAATAGATACTGTTTTAATAAGAAGAATGAATAATGCATGTGGTAGACCACAGGATACTGTCTTTAGAGATGAAGTTACATTTTGTTGTTCTGATATTGGTAAACGTGTCATGTTGGTCGTGAAAGTTCAGGATATTCATGGCAATATGAATTTTTGTATGATTGAAATGGATGTTCAGGACAAAAACACTGTTGCATTATTGTGTCCAAATAATATTACGATTAGTTGTACACGCGATTATACAGACTTAAATGTAACCGGTAAATTTAATGTGAAGGAGGTGTGTATGGGATCAGCAGGTGTCATCATAACGCATTCTGATTCCGGGAAGCTTGATAGTTGCAAAAGAGGAATTATTTACAGGAAATTTTTTGTTAAGTATAGTTCAGGATTAATTGATAGCAGTTGCAGACAACAAATTACTGTAGTTAATAATTACACGTTTAATGCAAACGATATCATATGGGCAAGAGATACGATGATAAGAGCTTGTACATCTAATCATCCTGATTCTTTGCGCTTGAGACCAACGAATCCTAAGGACAGTTGTGGAACGATTGCCTATACGTTTAGAGATAGTTTATTATCCAGACCTCCTGATTCTTGTAGGAGAATATTGAGGTTATGGTTAGCCCGTTCATTATGTAATAATGGATCTGCAAGAGATACACAAATTATTAATGTAAGTGATTTTGCAGCACCACGTTTGCGTGTGCCGAGAGATACCGTTGTTTCTTCTACTCAGTTTGAATGTAACCCTTTTGTTACATTGTTGGCGGCTAGCGTTACCAGTTGCAATACGATAATCTCATTTGTGAATTCGTACAATGCAGGTGGCGCAAATGCTAGTGGAAGATTTCCGTTGGGTGTAACAAACATTGTATTCACCGTTACCGATATTTGTGGCAATATTACAACTGGTGTAACTAAAGTGACCATGGATGATCCAGTTTCTCCACAAGCTACTTGTGTACGTCCATTTGTAAGTAAGAATTTTGGAACTAGTGATTCGGTGAAGATAACTGCTCGGGAATTATTAGCATCGTATACGGATAACTGTACACCAAATGATAAATTGAGAATTTCATTTGATTTTGCTAATCCAAACGATACATGTCGATTTTTGACATGTGCACAATTCAAACTGAAACGTGATTCTATTTATAATTTCAATGTGTTTATAAAGGATTCATCAAGCAATACTGCAAGCTGTGTTGGAATGGTTCGGTTATTTGATCCAACCACACACTGTGGAACATTGCTCCAGAACACTGTAGTTGTTTCTGGTTTAATTAAGTCAGTCAATCAATCACCTATGGCTCAAGTTGAAATTGAAGCTGTAGAATTGAGAGATAGTGTAATGTCCAACGATAAGGGAAATTATGAATTTAACAAAGTACCTATTAATTCAAAACTAACACTTCGACCAAAATATCACAATGACAAATGGTTGGAAGGTGTGACAACTCAAGACATACTTTATATACAAAAACAAATTTTGGGTATTCAATCCTTTTCGAAACCGGAACAATGGATTGCCGCTGATATTAATAATGATGGATTTGTAACTTCAGGAGATGTTGTATGGTTGCGAAAATTAATATTGGGTAAGGTAAATCAAGTTCCAAATAACAATTCCTGGCGATTTGTGCATGATTCCTATGTATTTAAAGATTTAAACAATCCATTATCAGAATCATTTGCAGAACAATTCACCAACCCAAAAATAACAGAAGCAACACAAATTAATTTCAAAGCTATAAAGATTGGTGATGTGACAAGTGCGACGGGAGTAGCTAATGAACAAGTTGGCGCTCGATTGAAATATTATGAATTAACTGTAGAAGATCAGGAATTGCCTGAAGCAATAAGGAGTCATTCAGAGTTTAAAATAAATCAGGATTTGACTATAGAAGGATTTCAAATGAATATCACATTTGATTCAGAATTGGCTTTGATTGATCATATCGATGAGTTTTTAACAGATGCGGGTGGTATTAGAATGGATGAATCCAATTATATTGTTGAAGATGGGCAACTGAGGATATCTTTTAATCTGAATTTTCCAAAGCGAGTGAACCAAGGTGATCGGATGTTTAGAATAGTTTGGCAAAATGTTAAAAATTCAAACCTTAAGGACCTGTTACACGATACACAATATAAGAACAATGAAATCTATTTGACCAACAGCCTTGCGTCTCCACTAGCGATTAGAATTTTACCCAATACAAGTTCTACGAGTTTGGAAATTTCAGATTGGTTTGTAAAGCCTAATCCATTTAAAGATCGTTGCAGATTTGAATTTGAATCTAATATGGGGATGGATGCTTTAATAGAGGTGTTCACCCAAGATGGTAAATCGGTTATTTCAGAGTGGCGATCTGTTGAAAAGGGATATAATAATTGGGAGTTTGATCGAAGTCGATTTCCAACAGAAGGAAGTTATTTTTTCAAGGCTCAATTTGGGAACATTAAGAAGCATGGGAAGTTGATAATTATACATTAAATAATGTATAATATAAAATAATAAACATGAAAGGGGCGAAAGCCCCTTTTTTTTTTAGTGCTCTTATGGAGAGATAATAAATTATATATATATTTTATTTAATATATAATAAGATGTAATTAAATAAATTAATTATAGTGCATAAATTATAAAGAAGTTCTTACAGCACTAACTCCCATTTCGATATATATATATTTAAATTATATAGAATTTATTATAATATATAAAAAAGTCTTTTTATATTTGTCCCATAAATTGGACCAACCAGTAAGACAAAACATTTTGTCAGAGTGAAATATAGAATTTAAGAAGCTAGTGTAAATCCTTTTTATTGTTAACTATAAAATTTACCAGATGATCTCCAATTTTATTTCACAGAGGCTATTTAAATCTTTTTTCATAGTATTTACTATGATAAGTAGTCTTCAAATTTCCTTTGCAGGTATCTTTTTTGACGCTGGACCAGGGACAGGTGCCCCACCACAAATTTTCAAAAATCACATCATGTTTCCTTTTGCAGCTGATGCGAATCCAATAGGTGCACCAGTGTCAAGTTTAGAATCTCCTACTCGTTGTTTTGGTGCCTTAAATTTTTCTACTCCATTAAATCATCTTAGCGTCCCTGGGTCATGGGCCACTTGGAGCCATGGTTACGCAAGCGATGTATATTATCATGGTGGAACTTCAACAACAATTACTTTGCCACCCGCCACCAGAGCATTTTATTTTTATACTGAATCAAATAATTTTTCTACATTTATTGTAAACGCTGTTGCAAATGACGGCACTACCACTGGACCACTTAGTGTAAATGGAAATTCAGGAGCTAAATTCATTGGCTTTTATACCACGGGTTCTCAATGCCTTTTAAAAAGTATCACAGTTACCTATCCACCTGCTGCAGGTGGGTTTGCTATAGGTGAGTTTGGAATTAGCTGTATGGCAATGATTCCGACTATGAGTGAATGGGGTCTAATCATATTATGCTTATTACTATTAGCTTTTGCAGGAGTAAGTATACGCAAGCGTAGTTTGGCTGTGGCAGGAGGCTTTACTATGGATGTAAGCGGATCCAATCATTCAAGATTTCCGTTTGCTTTAAAAACTTATATACCAGCTTTATTTATTACCATTGTTTTATTGACCATTGGATTATGTATTGCAGTTTTGGGATATGATTATCAAATAACCTATGCGGATATTCCAGGAGGAATCATTTCTGCATGTATTGCTGCTTATATTATTCATCTAGCGATGTTACCTAAAAATAACGACTAACTATACCAATGATTTTGGAGGGGCGAAATGTTAATTTGTTTCGCCCTTTTTTTTGAAAATAATGATCTTATCCGAAACAGTAAATGGGACAAAATAAGAGTTCAATAACATTAGAAGGAGTGCAAGAAGTGTTCACTAAAAATAAAATGCTTGCATATTATATTGGTGTGGGACTTTTTATTTTAGTTTATTATTTGTTTTCAACAACACAAATTTATAATCAGTATATTCAATTTCCAGTAGCTAAATTATTTAGTTTCATCAGTGCGCAAATCCTGAACTTTTTTGGATTTCCAACAGTAATTGATGACAACCAATTGACCACTGGAGTTAGTTCCATTAGTATAGCTAAAGGTTGTGATGCGATTGCTGTTATGATTATCTATACAGCTAGTGTAATTATGCTTCCGAACAGTTCTATGAAAAATAAAATGCAAGGCATTTGGATTGGATTAGCTGTATTGATGTTTGCGAATATCATTCGTATTCTTAGCCTTGTTTTTTGTAATATTTATAGACCTGAATTATTTGAATTTTTGCATATAGAATTTTGGCAAATCATTTTTATTTTTCTTGGCGCCAGTATGTTCCTCATTTGGTTAAATAAATATGCCTATGCATCCAAATAGTAATAAAACGATTTTACTATTTTTTGGTAAATCCCTCGTTTTATATTTTTTACTTTTATTAATAATTAGAATTACCCCACTGAAGGAACATTTTGTTCTTCAAATGAATCATCTGTTAAATTCTATTTATTCTGATATTTTGCCAAAGACAAAAGTTTTTTTTCATACTGCAAATAATACGAAACGCTCATTTGTCATTGATAGAGCCGTTTTACCATGCCCGCCATTAAGTCATTTTGGGGAGTTTGATACCCAAACCATATTTGTTAATACAGAACATTTCTACAAACAACTTGAAAATAGAAACAACGACCCTAACTCTAAATTAGTCATTCAAAATTATAAATCTCGGTTGAGTATTTGGGATATAGTATGGATGCCAATTATTCTGGTTTTTAGTTTAAGTGTGTGTTTTCCCGGTTCTGTGAAACGGCGACTCAAGTTACTTGCTGGTACGAGCTTCACCATATTAATTATCGGCTTGCTTCGGTGTTATTGTATTCTATTGCTTGAATTATTGAATGCACCAGTTTTAGAACCTTTAATCTTGGGTGATTTTTTAAAAAATGGTATTCATTTTATAGCCGGACTACAAGGTATAGAATTTATTTATATTAGTAGTTTCGTAGTTTGGGTTATGGGTGTGTTGATCTTGACACCATTAATCAATGAACGTTTAATCTGGAATAGCAATCCACCTAAAAAAGCATTACATCACGCTTAGTTCATGCCTTTTGTTAAATATTATTGATTTATTACTAAGTAATCATATGTTTACAATCTATTGTAAATTGGAATACATCGGAAATATAATTTTCATCTCATTGATGTTTCTAATTCATTTTCAAATAGGCTTATGAAGCTTCAATTATATTATTTATATTAAATATTTGTTTTCACATATTGATCAATAGGAAGATAATAAGATATAACTATTTTATATTTTCGAATTGATTATAAACCTTATAGATGTCGTCAAGTATTTTAATGTAATTATATACAATTTGAACTGAAGGGATTAATGGTCTTTCATAATATTACATTAACTAAGACATTCAATAACAAATTTATGTAGAGGAAGTGATGTTATTGTTCGTTATGGATTTGGTGCTAATTCATGAATTGAATGAAGTAAGGAACTGCCATTTTCTTGGAAAGAGGTGTGATATAATGGGTTCAATTAAATTAATTTCAAAGAAGGATTTATGAAATATGAACCTTTAGAAGTATACAAGCCTATTACAGACAGATTATTATATACTGTAACACATTTATATATATAAAATGTGGATATATTCGTAAAAAATGGATCATGTATTTCATTAATAACATTGATAATCAATAATATATATATATTATATAAATTAAATATAATATATACATATATTGTGGTATATATAATGTAAATATTTAATATTTATCTTTGCCATGTATTACGATTATCTGTTATCTGTAATGTATTAAAAAAATATATATATACAAATAGTAGTAAATCCAAATATGTTATATATCTTTGTGGTATATTACTTCCCAACCCAACAATTTTAGTAAATCCTACCTCTAGCGCAAAATCGTATTTTGCACAACCTACATTGTTTTTTTACCAACGAATGATTTTAGATCCTTGTCTGGGATTTACATGTTTATGACTTAATTGTCATTTCATCTATTTTCCATACAGAAATTTTAACACGTAACTATTTCATTTGGAATAGACTATTGGTCTATTGCTGTGATATAAATGTATAAAATTTTTTTAATCATTAAATAGAGGATCTCATGGAGAAAACGATTTTTACATCTCCCGAAAGTAAAACTAACAAACCAAACTGGCTTAGTCGGAAGAATTTCATTTTATCATTATTGTTTTTAACACTCGCTTCTGTCCAAGGGACATTGATGGCGCAGTGTTCATTGGCATGTAATGGATTAACACAAGTTTCGCTAGATCAATCATGCAGAGCTGTAATTACGGCAGCTATGATATTGAACGACACGATGACTTTATGTCCTGGTGCACAATACGAAGTAACCGTATTACAATACAAGAAAAAAATTCCTACATCGCCTATAGTTACTGGCGATTACATCAACAAAGTATTACAAGTAGAAATCAAAGATTTGGTTTCCGGAAACAAATGTTGGGGTGATCTTAAAATTGAAGATAAGCTTCCTCCAGTGATTGAATGTGCAAGAGATACCATTCCTTGTTTTCTTGCATCTACATTTACACCATATCATTACGATGCATGTTCTTGGGATACTTTAATTCTATTGGATGAAATTATAACTCCATTGAATTGTAATCCTAATTACATAAAACAAATCGTGCGTAAATTCATAGCAAGAGATGCATATGGAAATACATCTGCGGTTTGTAATGATACTACTTTATTAAAGCGATTTGATACAACTAGAATATTATGTCCAATAGATAGATCATTGGGTAATTCCAATGCAATTAGTTGTAAAGATCTTACATATAATAGAATTCCACTTGATAGTAAAGGCCATCCCCATCCGAGTTATACTGGAGTTCCAAGATATTATGACACTATAAATCGTAATCCATTAATATTGGATACCATTGATTTATGGCCAGTTAGAGATATCTATTGTAATATCAATGTTACTTATGATGATATCGATTTAGGTCGCATCGGATGTGTACAAAAATACATGCGTATGTGGACCATTAGAGAATGGTATTGTAACACAGAACGCGCAAGAATTTGTATACAAATCTTAGAAATAGTAGACCGTGAGGCTCCATATATTCATTGTCCTTACAACTTTAATGTAACTACAGACGGCGGATATAAATGTCAAGCTACTGTAAATTTACCTCCTGCCGTGGTCTTTGACAGTTGCAAGAGTGCAGTGAGAGTAGATGTTGTTTATCCAGGTGGTATATTGAAAAACCAAAATGGTGGAACAGTGGTATTGCCAGTTGGTGAAAACGTTATTTGGTATCGTGCTTATGACAATTGTTATAATGTAGATAGCTGCGAATTAATAGTTTCGGTATTAGATAAAACATCTCCAGTCGTTATTTGTGATCGTGAGACCGTTGTTTCATTATCAATAGATGGAATAGCTCACGTATATGCTAAGACTTTTGATGATGGTAGTTATGATGATTGTCATATCGATTCATTTTTAGTTCGAAGAATGGTAGATGGACCGTGCGACAACGATAATATTGATGATGTATTTAGACCATACGTTGAATTCTGTTGTGATGATATAGGCACTTTGAATCAACCTAAGAAAATCATGGTTGTATTCCGTGCAAAAGACAAATCTGGAAATTACAATGATTGTATGGTTGAAGTAGAAGTACAAGATAAATTAAAACCTGTTTGTACTGCTCCGGTTAATTTAACAATTGCATGCGATTTTCATGTTGACGTTAATAACTTGAATGTATTTGGTGAAATTAATTCAGATTCAACATTATTATTCAACAAACGTACTATACGTTATAAAGGTTATGACTGGACAAGAGATTCAGTAATCAATCTTCACGATGGTTTCGCACACGATAATTGCAGTCTTACTATTAGAAAATGGTATGAAGACAATCGTACTCAATGCAACGTTGGACAAATAATAAGATATTGGGAAGTAAGTGATCGCAATGGAAAAGATACGTGCAAACAAGTACTAACATTCTTTAATTTTCATCCATTCAATCTTCGCGATTCAATTTGGTGGCCACGTGATACAACTTTAACCATGTGTTTAGATCCAAATACATTGACTCCGGACTTGATGGGAAGACCAACAGGACACGGTGAAGATAAATGTGATTTGTTAGGATATAGCTGGGAAGATCATGTATTCCATTTTGTAAACGGTTCCAATGCTTGTTACAAAATATTAAGAAAATGGAAAGCTATTGACTGGTGTCAATTTGTGTACAATTCTCAAACAAGACAATACGAATATCAAGTAAATACGCACGAGCAAATTATTAAAATAAATAATTTAGTACCTCCGACTATTACTGGAAGTTTCACAGATACTACATTCTGTACTTTGGATAGTTGTCTAAACGGACCTGCAGTATTAACAGTTGATTTAAGTGATGATTGCACTCCTGGAAGTGAGCTAGCTTGGGAATATTTAATTGACTTAGATAATAATGGAATTTATGATATTGTAAAAAGTGGTGTAGGAAATGTAATAAATGCATCTGGAAGATACAAACTTGGAAAACATACCATCAAATATGTAGTAGAAGATAAGTGTGGTAATAAAGTTGCAAAAGAACGCAAATTCAATATTATCAATTGCAAACAACCAACACCATATTGCTTGAATGGAGTAGCCATCGATCTAATGCCAATGGATACAGACCGTGATGGAAAAGTAGATACAGCAATGATTTGTGTTTGGGCAAGTGATGTTGATAAAGGAAGTTACCATCCATGTGGAAATCGTGTTGTATTGAGTTTTTCAAAAGACACAAGCATAAAATCGATTTGCTATGGATGTAAAGATATTGGTCAACAAGATGTTGAATTATGGGTAACTGATGCAACTACAGGACAACAAGCATTCTGCCGTACCTACGTCGAAATACAAGATAATAATAATGCTTGTATCAAGAAAGGAACATTTACAGGAACAGTATCTGGGTTATTGTCAACCAATGATAATCAAACCATCAATGAAGTAGAAGTTAAATTAGAAGGTAGTAACAAACCATTAATAATAACTAAGGACAATGGTCGATATGCATTTATTGATATGCCTTATAACAATAATTCATATACAATAGTACCATCTAAGAATAACGACTTTTTGAATGGTGTATCAACTGCTGATATAGTTAAAATTCAAAAGCATATTTTAGGTACAGAGATTCTTAAGGATCCATATAAGATCATAGCAGCTGATGTTAATGATAGCAAAACAATTACAAGTGCGGATATCGTAGAACTAAGAAAATTAATTCTCGGTGTTACGAATAAGTTTGCTAAGAATACATCATGGTCATTTGTTGATCAAACGTATAAGTTTGTTGGAATATCAGATAAAGATGTTTTGGAATCAAATTATCCTAAAACATATGTGATCAATCCATTCAATCAAAATATGTTAATTGACTTCAAGGGTATTAAAATTGGAGACGTTAATAATTCTGTTAAAGCAAGTAATTTAAGTAATACTTCGACAAGAACAAAAGAAGTCTTTACAATGATTGCGGATGAAAAATCATTCAATGCTAATGAAGAAGTATCGATTCCACTATTAGCTAATGCAAATACAATAATTAGTGGATACCAATTCACAGTACAGTTTGATCCTGCAAAAGTTCAATTCTTGGATATCATAGGAGGTGTTAATTCAATGAATAAAGAAAATATAGGAATAAGTAAAATAGATGAAGGCTTCATAACATTAAGTTGGAATAGTACTACGGCTATTTCAATCAATGCCAATGAAAATCTATTTACGCTTAAATTCAAGGCTCTTTCGAAAGGTCAAGTCTCAACTACGCTACAAATCAATTCATCTATTACTTCAGCTGAAGCATACACATCTCAACTTGAAGAAATGGATATCAGACTCGGTATCAGATCAAACCGCGGCATAGCCGATCAAAACGGTATTGTTTTGTACCAAAACCAACCAAACCCATTCTCTAATCTGACAGTGATAGGCTTCGAGATGCCAAAAGCAGCTCCTGCATCATTGACGATTTATGATCTTACCAGCAAAGTATTGTATCGCACAGAGATCAATGCAGCTAAAGGTTATAATAGTATTCAGATTAATCACGCTCAGCTTGGTGTTACCGGCGTCCTCTACTATCAGTTGGATGCAGTAGGATATACCTCTACGCGGAGAATGGTTGTGATCCAATAAGGCTAAATTCGTTTTGTTCTAAAGAGTTTACTGTTTTTGGGATGGGACCCCTCTTAGGTAATGACCTAAGGGGGTCTTTTTTTTTAATCGATTTTGTTTAGGAATAGTGGGAACTTTGAAATTAATTGTTGCATTGCGAATGTCCCATATTGAAATCGCACTTAATGATTAATTTTGAACCTCCAATTTTAAATACTAATGGCTAGAATTCTTGCTATCGATTATGGAATGAAACGTTGTGGCATCGCAGTGACTGATCCATTGCAACTAATTGCAACAGCATTAGATACTATTGATACCCCTTTGCTTGAATCCTACATTCTAAAATATTGTTCTGGAGAACCAGTTGAAAAAATAATTTTTGGTTTACCAACTCATGCCGATGGAAATGATACTTCCTTGACACCGGTCATTAGAATTTTTCAAGAAAAATTGAAAAAATTATTGCCAGCTATTTCTTTTGATTTTCATGATGAAGCGTTTAGTTCTTCCAAAGCCAAGGAAACTATATTTAGTATGGGTATTAAAAAAAAACAACGCAGGGATAAACGATTGGTTGACAAGATCAGCGCTGTGATAATACTCCAGGAATATTTGGGACATCATATTTATTAATTTTATTTTTACAACTATGAATTGGATTGATACTCACACCCATCTATATTTAGAAGAGTTTAAACTTGATCTGGATCAAGTCATTCAAAGAGCAACAGAAAATGGTTTGGTCAATGTTTTACTTCCCAATATTGATGTAAGTACGATTCCAGAAGTTGATGCAATGTGCCGTGACTATCCTGAAATAGCAAGAGGTATGATGGGCTTACATCCTTGTTCTGTTAATGAAAATTACAAACACGATTTAGATATCATTGGGCAAAAACTGTATTCAAATACTTATGTTGGTGTAGGAGAAGTTGGATTAGATTTATATTGGGACAAAACCAATTTTGAAATCCAAAAACAAGCCTTCATTACTCAAATTAATTGGGCTAAAGAATTAAATCTTCCCTTGAGTATTCATACTCGAGAAGCCACTGCTGAAGCTTTACAAATCATTGAGGCATTACAAGATGGGCGTATTAAGGGTGTATTTCATTGTTTTGGTGGAAGTGTTGAAGAGGCTCGTAGGGTAAGTGATTTGGGAATGTATCTTGGGTTAGGAGGTGTAACAACCTATAAAAAGAGCAATCTTCCGGATATATTGAATCAATTTGGATTAAATCGAATTGTTTTGGAAACAGATGCTCCATATTTGACACCAGTTCCGCATCGCGGAAAACGAAATGAATCAGCATATATTCCGATTATCGGATCACGAATCGCAGAAATCTTAAGTTTGGATATTCGCGAAGTTTCCCTAATCACTACTAAGAATGCTAAGGAAGTTTTTAAGTTGTAATACCTTATATTTCAACCCATTCACATCTAAAAAATTCTAATTTATACTTACACGCAAGGTATTTAGAGGTAATCTTCCAGATATTGATTTATAACTAAAGTCATATTTTGGGATTATTTAAAGCTCAATTGATCCGAAAGTTATACTTTTGCGCTAGAAATGAAGATGGATCAATTGTTCCATAGCATTCTAATTTAGGAGAGATGTCCGAGTGGTTTAAGGAGCACGCCTGGAAAGTGTGTGTACTCCAAAAGGGTACCGAGGGTTCGAATCCCTCTCTCTCCGCTGAAAATCAACAACATAATTATAATTGACATTCCATGGAAAACACTAAAATGTGATAATATTGATATTAAATAATGGATCAAATTCTAATGGAAAATAACTTATTTAAGAAAATCTCAATCGACTATTAACCTTGCTGTTTTTAAATGTTGGTCTCCTTTCAGTTGATATTGAATGAAATAGAAACCGGAACAGAGATGTTCACATGAATATTTATTTAGCGTTGGGTTTATTACTTTTATACATTCGGCACCTCTGATATCATAAATACTAAAATATACAATGTCCTCTTTGTTTTTTATAAAGATATTTCGATTTTGAAAAGACAGGTAATTATCAACTTTGTTAGAAATTTCTGAAGTTGATATGGTGTTCAAATTGATTTGTACTGGTATGCGATCACTGGTACATTCCTTTGGATCACGTGTTAGTTTCCAATCATAAAAATAATGATACTCAGATTCCCCTGAAGCTGAAGATATAATTGTACAAATTCCATTGAGTTGGATTGGATAGAATAGATTGATATTGGATCTGAACAGCCAAGGTGTATTATTTAGAAAACGTTGTTTATTCCATTGGGTACTTGTGGTTAAAAAATAGTTGCGTTGATTTTTTTGAAGTCTGAAGTTAAGGGCTATTCTATTTTTTTCTTCATTCAATTCTACATCAATCGAATCAATTGATTTACCTAAATCATCTTTTAATACTATTCTTCTGATACCTTCACGATCTGTGTAAAGAGTTACGGAATCAAGTGTACAATCTTCATTTACTTTAAAAAAAAGTCCACCATTTAATGTTTGTGCATGATAAGGAATAAATTGATATTCGGGTTCGTATAGTCCGGCATTGAATGTCGGATAATTTTGCTTGACGTAACTTTCAATCCAGTATTGAGTATTTTTTTCTATCAATGGAGTTTGAAATTTTTTTCCTTTATAGAGTGGAATTGTATCAGAAAAATTAGAAAACCATTTTGTATTTTCAAGATTCGATTCCAATTGAATTATTTTTTTTGTGTTGATGGTGGTGTCCCTTACAAGTGGGGCTCGTACTTCATTAACTTTTTGAACGGTCAAAGTATCTGTTAAATAAGATGCACATTGTCCTTTAACTAGTGCAAAATAGGCACCTGCTTGTGTAATGCTTATTACCGGAGTTTTAATCATGTCTTGCCAAAGTATATCTGTATAACCTGGAACACTCAATTCCAATTGATCATCATGGCATAAAATAATATGGTCAGACACATTCAGTTTGGGATGTTCTATTGGATTGTATTCTACATAAATACTATTGGAAATTATCGGACAAGATTTTTGATCTATTGCCTTATAGAAATAAATTCCAGGATTGTTTACTCTGATGGTATCGGATTGTTCACCGGTATTCCATTCAATGTTTTTTAAATTAGATTGGACTGCTAGTTTAACGTTTGCAGTATCGCATAGGATTTGATGTCCACTTGGATATATAGGGATAGTGTTATTTAAACACCCTGACTCGTAAATAACATAATATTGATTTGGATTCAATTGATAATATCTATTTATTGTTCCATTCGGCCATTCCACAATCATACTATCCACAATATTATTCATTCCTAAACCAAAATGCAACTGGTGTGTGTTTTGAATGCCAAAAGATTCTCCACACCGCAACTCTCTAAATTGTTTAATTCCATTTACAAATAGATTGATTTTGCATCCAATTCCATTTCGATTGGATTGTTTTCCTTGTAATGTAAATCCTATAAAATTATTTTTGTTTTTACTGCCAAGGAAGATTCTATCTCTGATGATATTCGGTGAATTAATTAAATCAGCAAATGAAGCATTTAAATCCAAAGCGCCGTCTTGGTTAAAGTCGGCAATGCTAAATGTACTGATTATATTATTAAAAAAACTTCCCTTAGAAACACTAAAATTCATTGTGCCATCATTCAACCAAAGTTCAGTTTTATCTCCGGCAATTAAAATATCAATGTCCATATCATTATCAAAATCTTGTAATGATATTTGTATTCCTATACCTTGATAATTAAAACCTGAAGTTTTGGTGGCATTAATAAAATGGTGGTCCGGAGTTTGACGATAAATGATGCTTGGAGAATAATGATTTAGAACAACTAAATCTAATAATCCATCACCATCCAAATCTGCAATATCACTAGTCCAACTTTGGTCCAAACTCCCAATATTTCTTAAATCTGCTTCTTCAATAAAAGTGCCATTGACATTATGATAGAATAGATTTCTTCTTCTGCGATCTGTTGAATCCTTTACATCGGGCCTGCATCTGGAAATATATAAATCTGGATCATTGTCATCATCAATGTCTGACCAAATACATCCATAATTTCCCGCTTCACTATCTTTTTCTTTAATTTTGAAATTAATAAATGTAGTATCACGTTTGAATGGTGCTGGAAATGGATTAAGGTATAATCTGGTTTTAGCTAATTCGTCACAGATGGTCAGATCCAAATATCCATTTTTGTCTAAGTCATATAGTGTAGAAGCCTGAGAAAAAAAAGGCGTTTTATCAATTACGCTTTTCGTAAAACCATTTATATTCTGACTAAACAACAAAATTCCAAATTGCTCTCCAGCAACAATAATATCGTTAAAACCGTTATTGTCAATATCAGCAATATTTATAGTCCAAACTATACCATCAATATCATCATCCAGTTTTTGCCAAAGAAATCTTAAATCTCCTGTGTTAAGTCCAATCCAAAGTTCGACACCCTGATGAATTGAAACCAAATCCGGTAAAAGGTCTCCATTTATATCCACACTCGCTAATGATGAACCACTATTCCAAGATCTCCCAAGTTCAAGAGGTACAAAATTAATTTGAGCAAGTATTGAATATTTACTAATAAAAAACAATGATAGACCCAAAAATATCAATCGTAATCCTGGCATATCAATGTTTTTTTTACTCATTACATCAAGCGATAAAGAAAATATTTTTTCTTTATTAAATAAATTATTAAGTGAAGAAAAATTACTTAAGCAAAGTTACATCGCCAAATAATTTTTGAACAACACCATTTTTCCATTCTACTTCCAAAATCCAGACGTAGACACCTGGATTTATTTTGTCACCACGAAAAGTTCCGTTCCATCCATTTACGGGCGTGTTGGGTTCAAAATGTTCATTGGTCCATATCATTTCTCCCCAACGATCAAAAATGCGCATATACCTAATCCATTTATAAGAATCTGTCTTAACTATAGGATAGAATGAGTCATTCACACCATCACCACCTGGACTAAATACATTGGGTACCCAAATACCTCTTTCTTCAACCTTAATTCGAATAGTTGCAGTCGCAGTACATCCATTTTTATCAGTAATGGTAACACTGTATTGCTGATCTTTTTGATTATCTGTAATCTTAGGATATGGACAGTTATTACAATCTAATTGTTCTGATGGATTCCAATCGTAAGTGTCAATTGAATCAATAGGGATGGAATATTGAGGTGTTAAAACAAATGGATCTCCTTGAAACAACACGACCTCTGGTTTAAGATCAACAACTAAAGGAACCGGAGCAATAACGGTTAATGCATCGGTGATTTCGCAGCCATTGTCATCTATTACTTTTAGTTGATGGTTCCCAACCTGTACATTGATATCTGCGTTAATATCAATTTGATTGCCATCGAGATAGTAAGAATAATTGGGCTTGCCGCCACTAACTTTAATTTTTGAAAGCTGTCCAGGATAGTTTACACATTTTGGATTATTGACTTCGAAATCAATATCACTCGGAACATTTTTATCTTTACTTACACTTACTACATCACTTGAGATACAACCATTATTCAGATCAGTTACAGTTAATGTATAATCCCCTTCCTGATTAACTTTAGGGGATAAGGTTTTTGATCCACTTACAATCAAGCCATTCAAAGTACTCCATTGTATAGAATAATTGTTATTTGGTGTATTGATATTTCCGTTTAAATCCAGTTCTAATAATTTGCATGTAAGCAATTGAGCTTGTCCAGCGTCGATAGAAGGAACTTGGACATTTTCAAACACTTCAACAATAGTTGAATTATTACAGTTATTGGTCATATCCATAACTTCTAGAGTGTATTTCCCGATGGTTGAAACAGTAATTTTATCTGTATTTCCAATAACCTGTCCATTGGCATTTTTCCATATGTATTGCATGTTAGTTCCTGAACTAGAGCCGGTGGCTTCAAGTAGTGCATTTTTCTTAATGCAAGTAAGAATATCACTTGTGGTTCCTACGGCTACTGGTAGGACTCTGTCATCTTTTATATTAATTTCTTTGAAACTTGAACAGAAATTATTTTGATCAATGACCGTTAATCTATAAGTTCCATGTGAGCCGGCTGTTATGTTTTTTTGATTCGTTGATCCAAGAATCAAACCATTACTTGTCGACCAATTGTAGGAATAGTTTAATCCTTGAGTGTTGTTTTGAATATTAAGTAAAATATCTTTTGTCGAGCAATTCCACAATTGATCGTTACCTAAATCTACTATTGGAGTAAGGGTATCAATGCCAACATCTATGGATTGGAAAGTAGAACATCCATTAATGATATCTTCTACTGTTAAGATATAAGTACCCGGTTTTGTGATATCAGGTGTTGGTGTGTTTGAATTTCCTATTGGATGGTTTTGTGCAGAGGTCCAGCTATATTTTAATGTGTTGCCACTGGTTGAACTTGCAGTTGAATTCAATTGTACAGAAGTTACTTTACAATTTAAAACTGCGGGTTTACTAATTACAGCTACCGGAATATTTAGGTCAGGATTTATAGTTACTTGTTTCGTATCCATACATCCATTAGTGGTATCAATAATGGTTAATTTATAGGTTCCGGCAGAACTAACAATTATTTTATTAGTACCAAGACCAGCATCGATCACACCATTACCTGACCAAATGAATTTTAAGTTGTCATAATCAGATGACCCCGAGGCATCAATAGTTTTCTGAACGTCTTTACAATTAAATATGGTATCTGCATTTATTTTAACAACTGGAGTATTAAGATCTTCAATAACTGAGATGCTATCAGTAATGATACAATGCCCAATGGTGTCTTCTACTTCAATATAAAATTTGCCTCCTTTATTCACGACAATTGAATGGGATGAGGTGCCACCTACGATGTTGCCATTTTTAGTAGACCAGGATATTTTTTCATTAAGTGATTTAGTGGTAGCATTTATTTTTACACTAAGAGACCTGCAATCTATAGGACCCGGATTAGATAATGCAACTGTTGGATTTGATCTTAGGTCGGATACATTAATGGAATCCAGAGTTTCACAATTATTATCAAGGTTTTTTACTTTCAAATAAACTTTACCTGATTGGTAAATTTTTTTGTCATACAATCCTGAATCCAATTCTATTTTTCCACTTGGCAATTTCCATTCATAAATAAATAAACCCTGTTGAAAGTCTTGCTTAGGCAGTACATCGAATTCAGTATTTTTGCAATCAAGACTGAGATCATTGCCGAGATCAATTTTTGGAAAATCTGTATTTTCATTAATTAGCCAATAGGCTGTATCCTGACATCTTGATTTTTTATCAGTTATTACTAATTTAACTTCTCCAGATTTATTGATATCAATAGTTGATATGTTTTTAAGAGTTTTTTGATCTGAAGTAATCCACATCCATTCATAAATACTTGTATCGTTTGGTGTAGAGTTTAATGTTACAAATGGTTTAGTGCAATCTATTATAGTATCGCCAGTAATAATTCCTTGAGGTAGACTATTATCAGCATCTACTTTTACAGTAGCGATAAAGTCACAATTAGTATTGACATCTACTATCTTCAGACTGTATTTTCCTGGATTAATAGCTTTTGCAAAAGGTGTGCCTTGGCCAGAAATAATATTTGAGGCTGGACTCCAGCTATAGGTATAGGTACCTGTTCCACTTGTTACAAGCCCTGATAATAGAAACGTATCTTTATCGCAATTCGCTTTTCCAATTACTTCAAGCGTTCCATCTAATTGATCAGGAATATCGATGGTAATATCAGTTTCATCTTCGCACATTCCTAAATTAGAAGTATAAATTATTTTAACATGGTATGTACCAGAGCCTTTAGCTTTAATTACACTACCATAATTGGTGATGATATTTCCTCCATTAGATTTGGTCCATATGTACTTAAGATTTGGACTTTTGGGAGTAACAGATTCAAGTGCTGTAATGGTATATTCTTGTGAAGAACATGTTGGCACTGGAAAAGCCTTTAGTTTAGCTCTAAGATCAACAAATTCAACTTCAACCTCATCCTCATCCTTGCATTTTTCAATGAGTGAAATATCGTCTAAGCCAAATGCACTAGTGGAACCTCTGGAATCTGTAATACATATTGTTGTTGAATTACTAGTCGCAACAAAACATGTTGAAAATTCTGCCCATCGGCAAACAGGAATATAAACAGATTCTCCCAGTACTTTTCCATTTGCCTCAGCTTTGAGATAAAGGGCAGTACCAACTTTATTATATTTTTGGGCCTTAAATTTAAATAGAAAGACCTCACCTGGTTTTGTGGCAATGGTTTGACACCACAATTGAGCTCCGGATGTTCCATATGCTTTTCCAATGAAAAAATTTCCATTCCCGGTGCAATTAGCTAAAGAACCATCAAAAAGCGTTGGACTGTCACCAACACCATAATCTCTGGGCATCCAAGTTCCATGTGGGGAAATCAAATTAAAATCCGTGGTATATCCAACAGGTCCTGCTTCGAAATCTCCATTAAATATCAGTTCGTTACTCATGGTTTCTGCCTTGAGTTTGTATTTATACTTGCCAGGAGGCATGGTTACTGTCGGATTTAAGCTATAAGGATCGCTTAATCCTGTAGCTGGGACCCATTCAAAATTCGTGGGATAGTTAGAGTTAACATTCCCATTTAATTGTAATACTTCAGAAGGATCACAAGTAAATCGGTCCGGTCCTGCATTGACTTTAAGATCACAACCTTGTGCTAAGCAATTGTAATTTAATGCAATACAAATTAGACAAATTAATATTGTCTGAATGTCAAATCTTTTTTCCATTTGGTTTTGCTTTGTTTGTAAGAAATTAAAAGTGGATTAAAATCAGAATCACAATTATTATGGTCACCCTTTAACCTCAATCCGATGCACCAAATTTACAATTATTAATTAGAATTAAATAAATTATTAAAATTTTGTTAAATAAATCGTAACTATTCAAGTATAAGCCCGGTATTAATTATCAATTTATTGCGACGGATAAAATCCATTGTACAAAGAAAATTGAAAGGAATTGCTTGACAATGATTGCAATGGGGCTGAAATAGCTTTATTCTTGCCATTGAAAACACATTAGAAGTCGCTGGCAATAATATTTCTTGATTTATCGTTAAATAGCAGAAAACATTTATTTAATTTGGCAAAACTGGCATTATTTGCAGCACAAATTAGGGAGAATGGATAACAGATAAAACGTATTTTTAATGATATTTCTAGGTATTTATTCTGATGTAGTCTTATTGAACAAATAGTTGAATCATACTCTTCCATGACCTTAGGCACAAGTATACCACAAGTATACCACAAGTATGTCACCCTTTAGGGTAGGTTTGGTACCAACTAAGACAATCTGGAAGTTGAGGTTAAAATTGACGTTAATGCAAAGTACCCCTCTTTCCAGCATCAATCCTGCAGTGAGCATTAAGTTTAATTATTAAATAAGGTTAAGATAATCTTCGACTACGCAATTTATGTTTACAAAATATATTGTAACAAGGTTTTTGCTTTTTAGATTAGGAAATAATATTCCTAAAACACCTTGCTCCCCAGAAAATGAATGTGACCCATAAATTATCCAAGCAATAGGCCAAACTAAAGTTCATGGTAAATTGTTAAGAGGATTTATATTAGAATTGCCATTCTTCTTTTGGTATATGATTTTGAATTTTGCTTAATATAGAATTATGAAAGATCTTTCCTTTTTGGCCAATGCCAGTCCAGCTTATATTGAGCAACTTTATCTGGAATTTCAAAAGAACCCAGAATCCATTGATGAACAATGGCAGCAATTTTTTGCAGGTTATGATTTTGCACAAAGTGATAAACCACTTTCTTCCCAAAGCGATAATTCTGCTATTCTGGAAAAAGAATTTGCGGTAATGTCACTGATTCACGGCTATAGAAGCAGAGGTCACTTGTTATCCAATACCAATCCAATTAGGAAGCGGAAAGATCGTAAACCCTTTCTTCAAATAAGTGATTATGATTTGCATGCTGATGATTTAAATTATCAGTCACAAGCTGGGAGTGAACTTGGTTTGAATCAAGCTTTAGTGAAAGATATTATTACCAGACTTCAGACTGTCTATTGTGGTCCAATTGGTTTTGAGTATGCGTATATTGAAGATCGTCACCGTAGAAATTGGTTAAGAAATAGAATTGAATCACGGAATAATGATCAAGATTTTGGATTAAGTATTGATCAAAAAAAACGAATACTTGAAAAATTAAATGATGCTGTTATATTTGAAAAATTCTTGCACACCAAGTATGTAGGACAAAAAAGATTTTCACTTGAAGGTGGTGAAAGTTTAATTCCAGGATTGGATGCTATAATAAATAGTGGTGTTGATCTTGGGGTTGAAGAAGTGGTCATTGGAATGGCTCACAGAGGGCGATTGAATGTACTGGCCAATATCATGAAAAAAACCTACGAACAATTATTTAATGAGTTTGAAGGATTGGCAATTCCAGATCTAAGTTTCGGCTCCGGTGATGTAAAGTATCATCTGGGATTTTCTTCACAAACAGAAACAGTTAGTGGCAAAAAAGTTCAACTCAAATTAGCTCCGAATCCATCTCATCTTGAAGCGGTGAATCCTGTAGTTGAGGGATTGTCTAGAGCCAAAGCAGATCTATTGTATCAATCAGATTATGATAAAATATTACCTATTATAATACATGGTGATGCTGCTATTGCAGGACAAGGTGTTGGTTATGAGACTTTGCAAATGTCCCAACTAGAAGGATTTTATACAGGTGGTACGATACATTTTGTGATCAACAATCAGATTGGATTTACTACAGATTTTGAAGATGCAAGATCTGCTACCTATTGTACAAGTATGGCAAGTTTGGTGCAAGCACCTGTTTTTCACGTTAATGGTGATGATCCTGAAGCAGTTATTTACGCGAGCGAATTAGCGATTGCATACCGTCAAGAATTTAATAGTGATGTTTTTATTGATATGGTTTGTTATCGACGTCATGGTCATAATGAAGGAGATGATCCAAAATTTACACAGCCAGAGATGTATGAAATTATTCAGTCACATCCTAATGTTCGTGAATTGTATTTAGAAGTGTTAACTAAGAGGGGAGATTTAGAAAAAAGTTTAGCAGATGAAATGGAGAAGGTTTTTTGGAATCATCTACAAGAAAGGCTGGATCTGGTTAAACAAAAGACCTTGCCTTATTTATTTCAGGAACCTGAGTTAGCCTGGCGAGCACTTCAAAAGAAAGTTGATAAAAAGGATTTCATAAGAAGTCCTACCACAGGAATTTCAATGGATACGATAAAAGAATTAGTAAGTAAACTTTTAGTACTTCCAAAACCATTTAATGTTTTACCAAAAATCAATCGTTTGATGGCAGCTTGGCAAACATTGTTTGATGGTTCTAAAGTAGATTGGTCCATGGCAGAACTTTTGGCATATGCGAGTATTTTGAATGAAGGAAGAAATGTTAGATTAAGTGGCCAAGATGTAAAACGTGGAACCTTCTCACATAGACATGCGGTTTTGTTTGATGAAGAAAATAATGAGGAATACAATCGTTTATCAAAAATCAATCAAGACCAAGGGAAAATATTTATTTATAATTCACTCTTATCTGAATTTGCAGTTTTGGGATTTGAGTATGGATATTCATTGGCTACACCCAATCAATTGATCTTATGGGAGGCTCAATTCGGAGACTTTGTAAATGGTGCTCAGGTTATTGTAGACCAATTCATTGCTACTGCTGAGTTGAAGTGGAATCGGATGAGTGGCCTGGTTATGTTGTTACCACACGGTTATGATGGGCAGGGGCCTGAACACTCCTCCGGGAGATTGGAACGGTTTTTACAAGCAAGTGCTGAATTCAATATCATAGTAGCTAATGTATCAACACCGGCAAATTACTTTCATTTATTACGTCGACAATTGACATGGAATTTTCGAAAACCACTTGTGGTTATGTCACCAAAGTCTTTGTTAAGACATCCTAAATGTATTTCATCGTTTGAAGAAATGTCAACAGGATCTCGATTTCAGGAAATCATTGATGATGATATACAAGACAAAAAATCTATTTCCAAAGTAATAGTCTGTAGTGGACAGATTTATTACGAATTAATAGCCAAACGCGATTTATTAAAACAAGAAAAGACAGCAATTGTCCGAATCGAACAGTTATACCCTTTTTGTGGTGAACAGTTATTAGAAATAACAAAAAATTATACTAATGCTACATTTGCTTGGGTACAAGAAGAACCACTTAATATGGGAGCGGCATCTCATGTTCAGAAACATTGGAATTTTGGTTCATTGCAAATAATAGGAAGACCAGAAAGTGCATCTTCCGCAGTAGGACACAAGAAAGTGCATGATGCACAACTTAAGGAAATTTTAGATCAGGCATTTTCATGAATGAAATTATAGGTAATGTCGTCAAATATAGTTGGTGGTTTTTTCTATGTGATTTATTAAATTTCCGCCATCAACTTGAAGAGGAATTAGGCTCTGCTGAGGAGCAACCTACTAGCAATAAAGTTGATGCATATACTGTAATATTAAGTGGTTCGAATATGGACCACTTAATATATTAATACAGGTTTGCCTTATGGCTTAAAAAAACCTAATTTCGTGATGCATTTTTAAAATGTAAGTACCATTTAATAAATGATTTCCGGTTACTTTTGGACAATCCTCTATGTATACTTAATGTGTCTTTTAAATGTCCGAAAAACGATTCAATGGAGTTCGTATTATTTGGTATTTGCGCATTGTTTAAATAATGAAACATATTAGGTATTGCTCTTCGAATCATAATTGCTGTTCTTCTTAAGTCCTTGTGTCGATACCATTTTCTTCCAGTATCTGGACTTATTTGTTGTTCATTTATGAATATTTTGTTTTGGTCAAACCAATTATTGAATAGGTTGATCCAATAAATTCGATCGTTATTATTCTTTACTAAATGAAGCGTGCTTACTATTCTTTTAAGCTCAATACTACACTCAATTACAGGTTTTCGTCTAAGCCAAATGTTTGTCTCTCTTTGAATATGCACCAAGCACCTTTGAATGATTATATCTGGACAAGCTTTATGTATTGCCTTAATAATTGCAGGATGGCCATCACATGTAATTGATTTTATTTGGATTCCCAACAATAATACATTTTCAATATCCTCTTTGATTTCAGAATAAGATTCTTTAGTGGTGAATCGGTAAAATTGGCAATATTTAATATCAAAATCATAATACAAAACCAAACACAGCTCTCCCTTAAAATATGTGCCATCAATCACTAAATGAGCATTATCATGAGCTTTTATTTGAAAAGCAGGAGCATTTGATAAATAGCTCTTAAACTTGCGTTCAAGTGTTGATTTACTGTATCCACTATCATCAAGAAGATATCGATATGTTAACCTTTCTAGTACCCATTTTCGAAACCAAACTAATTCATTATTTGACTTTACAGGGCTATTAGAACCAGTTGATAAAACACCACAATTCTTACATTTATATCTCTGCTTTCCAGCCTGTTTTCCCCATTTAATAGTGTCTAAAAATCCACATGCCCAACATCTTTTTTTTTGAGTTTTTCATATACAAAAAGAGTTAATTGAAACCACTTTCAATTAACTCTTTATAATTTATTGATTTTCAATATACTTATGAAGGTTTTACCAACTATTTTTGAGTATTATACCTTTTTATAAAAGATCTTTAGTATTTAATTGGTAAAAAAACTAATGAGGCCTGTAATCAATATAGTAATTCCGGTTATGAGTCCTGCATAATGTTCTATTGGGTGCCAGTTTATTTTTTTTAAGCCATGTAATGCCATATTGATCCACAGCAACATTCCTAGGATGGTGATTGAAGAATAAATTAAGGCTATCAAAATAAATAGTTGGATGGATTCACTTCCGGCTTTGAAAAAGAAGGCCAGAATTTCACTACACGGAGAAAGTATCATAAACATCATTAGAGAAAGAATCAATTGTCTTTTTTTTATAGGCCCTTCGATTAATTCATCATCTACATGAAAATGATGATGCGTATGGTGTCTGTATATAAAGTATATGCCTAGGATGATTAAGATAATAGGTCCTAGTTTGGAAGTAAATGCTGGAACTTGCACTTGTAAGCCATATGCCATTATACCTAACACTGCGCCAATTAATATGGTGCTAAGTACATGTGCAAGTCCCAATAAAAAAGTTACACGAATCGTTTCAAAATTCGACCAATGATGAGTTTTAGATATGGTCAATATGGGCAACCAATGACTCGGAATTATAGCATGCATTAGACTGATGATAATCGTTCCGATAATTAATTCATGCATAGTTATACGTTTTCAGTTCCACAATTTTTTTATTCTTTGATGAATTTAAATTTTTCCGATCTATTAGAATAAACTACTTGCCCAAAATAGATACCAAAACTAAATTGTTGAATATTTATAATAGATTTTACCTCCGTAGGATAATCTATTTGAATTACTTTTCCTGAAAGATCTGTAAGTACGATTTTATTTGGTATTTCATTAGAGTGGTAAATGGTAATGTTTTTATTAGCTGGATTTGGAAAAATGGATAAATCACGGTCGGGTTCTGTTCGTTTAAATCCTACAACTGGACAACAATATTCATAGGGACCAATGTCCCAGGCAGTACCATTTATTCCATCTCCATCATTGGGTCTTGTCAAACCGTCAATATCAAAATCAACAAAACCTTTTACATCAGCTCCTTTATCAATAGCAAGTTTGCTTGACGATGTTAGTTTGAAATCTATAGGAGCATTGACAAAATTAGGATCACCTGTCTGACCATGTAATTCTTGCAATGGAAATGCATTTTTGAATGTTGAAAGTGAATTATAATTATTATTACCAATACGAAAATGAGTACCATTTTGAGTTGATGTATAATATAGATTATGATCGAAAGTTATTCCACTAAGTCCGGTAGAAGAAGCAATATGAATTAATGAAAAATTTGGATTAGCGTTTGTTTTATAAAAAATATTATTTTTAATTTGTATATTAATGGGATTGATAGGATTGAGCAAGAGTAATGCATTCTGTAGTTCTGCATTGTAAATAAGATTATTGTAAATATGAATATCTTTTACTGGACCATTATTGGAAATGTATACATGTGAAGGAAAAATATTATTTTTGATTACAATATTTTCACTCAATAAAGTTTGAGTACCTGATTCAGAATTTATGGTTACGCCTTGAGGTGAATTATAAATATAATTACCATCTATTATAATATTTTTAGTGCCGTTCATATTATCACCTCCTACGTGTATCGTATGAATATGCATATCATGGATTACATTGTTTTTGATGATTAAATTGCTAGAGCCTCGTAATTTGAGTCCATCATCAGCACGTTTAATTTCATTGCCTTCAAAGTGTACATTGTTAGAATTGCTTATATACATGGTATGCACGAAATAGCTGCCGCAACCATTACTGTCCAATAAGTTGTTTTGAAAAAGGATGTCATTAGCTGAAGCAAAAATGCCGTGGCCTTGATTCATATTTCCATTATTGAATAAAGTGCAATTTTTAACTACAATATCATGCTGGTAGAGTATCATCCCAGATTGACAATTGGTTATGTATAGACTGTCAAGAATAATGTGATGAGGTTTAAGATTATAAAAACTTTCATTAATATAAACACCATCCGGACGGGTACCATTTGAAATAGATGAAGTAAGCGAAAGGTTTTGGAATATCAAATAGGAAGATTCAAAAGTTGCCGATCCTCTACATAATATAACCTGGCCTGCTTGAGTTTTGTCGATGATCGGTTTAGGTCCTATACCATAAGCTCCAATCAAAATATATTGACTTATTGTTCCGTGTGTATTTTGTGTTTCTATACCTGTTGGTCCAGACCAGATATCGCCTCTTCTCAAAAATATGCTGTCTCCGGCTTTAACCACAGAATTGAGTAAAGTATTTAATGCTGACATACTTTTTTTAGGTCCGTCGGTCATGCCAGTATTTGGATTAGCTATTCTGCCACTATAGGAGTCGCTGCCAAGGCTTTGTGAGAAGTAATAATTAGTACTAAATGCATGTTCTGTGCTTATAAGCCCTATACCTAAAATGAAAAGCAATATTTGAAAAGATTTTATCATAGATGTGTGATTGATTTTATTTTCCTAACAACATACTGTTCTGACATTTTGCTGGTATTGCAAATAGTTAAACATTTACAAAGTAAAGCTATAGCTTGACAATTATAAGAGAATTGTAAAGATACAGCTTTACTTTATTTTGGACTCTTATCGTTATGCCTGACTATTAATGTAAACACAAAATGTATAGTATTAATTATTAGTTATTTATATATTAGAATAAAATTATTTTGATATGTAAATGGAATGCTTTGTGACTATATACCCTTGAAGGTGCAATTAAAAAGAGGAAGAACACTTATATTTTTTTGGGATAAGTTGTAAATAAGATCAAACTAGTTTTGCACCTTCGTCATAGGTTATTGCATACTATTTATGATATAGGGAATATTAGCTTTTGCAAATTTCTGATTTACTATTACCTTTTTATATCAAATGCAATTTGATTTTAAATTTTTTAAGGGACGCATATTGCGACCTTAGACTAAAAAAGTCTAGATTTAGTTATTTTTGTTTATTACTTTCCGATACAGAAAGTAACCATTGTGTCTAATGTGCTGAAAGTTAATTGTTTGTAATTTTTGTTTTAGCATTAGGTACAAATAGGGTACAAAGTACTCAGTTAAAATTATTTTTATAGTTTTATTTAGCACAATTATAATCACCAAAAAGCATCAATCTTAATACAAAAGAATAGCAGGATTAATTAATTAACTATTAAACTTTTTAAGACAAGAAAAACCCAGCCTACTGCAAAAGTGCTGTTAGATGGTTGGTTATTGGTATTCATAAAATCCAATTATTGTGTCTTTTATTTGTGGTTCGTCTTTACTAGCTTCTTTAGTTATTTTTCTTTGTATAGAGATTTCATAAACTTTAGTAAAAACTATTCGTTCTGAACCCTCTCGTATTAGTTTGTCAAAGTAACCTGTAAATTGTTCCTCATTGTTGCTTATAAAAGTAAAGTGTCCTGTGTCGCAGTTTATTGCTCTAAATTTTCCTTTTTTTGTTATTTTGTCCTCACTAATTGTGTTTAATGTCTCGATATCGTTTATTATTTTATTAGCTAGTATGTAATTTATTAGCTGATTATATTTTGTATCTTTCTTGTCTGAAATCCAAGAAATATCTATATCTAACTCTAATGAATATATTTCCTTTAATAACCCTTTATATGCCGAAATTGTGTATTCACTATGTCGAATATATTCATTTTTTAAATTGTTTGTTTCTGTACTGTTATTTAATAAAGCAAAAGTTTCGTTAGCAATTTTTTCACTACTTGAAAGTTCATCAAATAAATATACATCTGTTTGGTAAGGTCTTAAAAGTAAGCTATATGAGGCTGCTAAACTTCCAACAACTTCAGATGTTGCATAAATAAATTTATCTTTATTCGGTTTGCTTTTTAAATCAATAACGCCTCTGTCAATGCCATTTAAAACATCCAATGCAACATTTTCATAAAGTTTCTCAAACTTAACAAGAGTTTTGCCTAATGTTTCAGTTTTTATTGTTCCAAAGCCAACTCCATCTCCTTTTATAATATGAAGGTTATAGATTTCACTTTTCTTATATTTGGCAAACTCCTTTACAGTTTCTTGAATATCAATGTTGGTGTCAATTTCATTTAACTTGAGTTTTTCATTAATTGTTGAATAGTCAACAATGTCTGTTTTCTTTAATTTAAAACTTGATGATGGTAAATATGAACTTGGAATTTTGTTAACAGACAATATTGTAAAATCAGAAATTTCTTTATCCAGATGGTCTTGAAAGTAAACTAATCCATCTAGTGAATTTCTTATTAAATCCAAGTGAGTTATTTTATTGTCTATAAATCTGGCAACATTTAATATGTCTGTCTTATAAAAAAAGTATCTGTCTAATTTGCCATCATCTGAACAGTCAGCCCATTCTTTGATTATTAAATCATTATTATTATCGAAGTAAAGCATTGTTGTTGGAAATTCAGCAAATAGCAACGTTCCTATCTCTTGGATAAGTTCTAAATGCGACTTGTCTGTTTTAATACCTAATAAATTTTCCATTTATGCTATGCTTTCTAAAATTGTAAATTTCTGGTTTAACACAACATTTTCATAAGTAAAAAAGTCAAAGTGCTTTATTTCGTCTGGATTACTTGCAATTCCGTCAGTTGTGCTTAATTGCCCTGAAGCTATATGAGTTCCCAACTTTTTATAAAGTTTTGGTTTGTCTAATGTCAATTCTTTATGTCTTTTTAAACTAGCCTTTTGTGTCGTAAAAAATGACAAAGCATAACCTAAACAATTTTCTCTTTTTCTCTTTGTGTCATTGATATAAATTGGTTCAAAATTTCTTACATCGTCGATGTCTTCAAATGTCCAACGAAAAGATTCCATTTCTATTGCTTGAAACAAAGCCAAGTCGCAGTTGTCAAATTGAGATATTTCGTTCTTGTATTTTAATTCCATATTATTTCTCTGCCAATTTTAGGGTGTCCGTATACTTAGAAGCTATTAATTGGCTTTATGCACCTTTTATTGTAAGGTGCGTTTATTTCCAATAAAGTTATCAAGTTGTTAAAAAGCATTAGTTTTATCTAATTCTTAATTATTTTCTTAATTTTAATTTCTTTATTTGAATTAACCTTAATAAAATATAGACCACTATTTAAAGAGGATAAATCAATAGGCAATTGTTGTTTTTTTGTATTCACTTGTTGTATTATAGACTCAGTATAAATACTTTTCCCATTCAGATCACATATTGAAACATCTGTAAGTTTTGCATCACTTTGTCTTAGGTCAATAGTAAGTATGTTATTTACAGGATTCGGATAAATTGAAATTTCCGAATCGATTGAGTTGATATTTTTATTGGCAGTACTCGATTGGCAAGAAACTTCTGTAAAAGTTAAAACATTTGTATTTGATCCAATACCTAATTGTCCTAAGTCATTTAGTCCACAAGCCCATAGAGTTCCGTCCTTTTTAATCGCAAAGCTATTTCCATAAGTGCCTACTGCAACTTTTTTCCAGTTGTTTTCAGAGCCAATTTGTGTTGGGTCATAATAAATATCTTTGTTGGAACCGTTGGCTAGTTGACCGTAGTAATTGTCGCCACAACCCCAAAGGGTGCCATCATTTTTCACGCCAAAAAAATTAAAAGTGTTTGCAGTAATATTATTCCAATAGTGTTTATTTGCATATGGGTCAACAGGCATATTCCATTGTCTGTTTTGATTATCGTTAAGTCTTCCCCAAATCCAAAGTGCACCACCAGCAACCAAACCAAAGGAAACTCCGGGACTTGAATGGACAAACTCCCAATCATCATTAAATCCAATTTGACTTAAGGTATAAACTCCACTGGAATAAATGCCAATGCCTAATTGTCCATAATAATTCTTCCCAATTGACCATAATGTTCCGTTCTTTTTAAGAAACAAAATGTGTTCTGAGCAATTTGAAACAGATTTCCAATTATTTTCAGATTCAAATTGAATTGGTTTTAATTGGTTAGAAGTAGCAAAAAATATTGCTCCCCATCCCCAAAGTGTTCCATCTTTCTTGATTCCGAAGGTTGAACCTGAACCTGAAGAAACAAATTCCCAATCTTTATCCAAGCCCACTTGTATAGGCTTGTTCTTATAAGTACTCATTGATTCTATACCTAATTCACCAGCCGAATTATATCCCCAAGCCCATAATGAACCATCATTTTTGATTGCAAAACAATTGTCTGAACCAGCTTCAATACTTTTCCAGTCTTTGTCTAAACCAACCTGAACTGGTTTATTTTGATCAGCAGTGTTTCCAATACCAAGTTGTCCATATCTGTTTTCTCCCCATGTCCAAATGCTTCCATCTGATTTTAAAGCCAAAACGTGAGTCCTGCCTACAGATAAATCAGACCAACATTGAGCTTTAACAAAGCCGGAAGTAGTCAAAATAATAAGAATTAGTATGTATTTCATAAAGTGATTTGTTATAACTTTTGCCAAGTTACGTAATATTTCATATCTGTATTAATGTGGTATCGATGATTTTTTTATAATGTTTTAAAAGTTTATTAAATGCCGGCCGAAAGTAAATTTTGTCTATTAATTTTTCTATTTTGGGAAGGACTTGGATTTAATAAATGAACCATTTTAATGGGTTGTTTTAAGAATCATCAATTATTTTATGGACTTCTAGGCCAGATTTAAATATAAAGAGTTAAATTTGACTTACAATGAATTTGATTTAATAGTTTACCCAAATTTAGAAAAAGTCAATTATTAGAAATCCTTCAATAGCAGTAAAAACAATGAAAAAAACCACTAATTGTATTTTTGTAATTATTTGTACTTTTATTTTAAGTCAATCCTATTTGTCAAGCCAATGTAAATTTATTTCAATTTCAAGGGGAGTGAATCATACACTTGGAATTGGCATAGATGGTAGTTTATGGGCTTGGGGTGACAATAGTTATGGACAAATAGGAGACGGATCCTTCCAATACCAATCTCTGCCTATTCAAATTGGAAAAGATCTGAATTGGAAAATTGTTGTTGCATCCATTGATCTTTCATTTGCCATAAAAGACGATGGTAGTCTTTGGGCATGGGGAAGCAATTATGCAGGTAGATTAGGATTAGGTAGTAATACAGTTGCATATGGGGTGCCAACAAGAGTGGGAAATGATAAATGGAATTTTATTTCCTCAGGTGCTCATAATATTCATGGCATTAAATCTGATGGTAGTTTATGGTATTGGGGTTGGGGAGCTGGCTTATTCAATGAATTCAATAACATTTTGGCACCAAAAAGATTTGGTACAGAAAGCAATTGGAAATTTGTTAGTTGTTCTAATGTAGGCCAATCTGGAATATGGACTAATTATGGTATTAAAAATGATGGTAGCCTTTGGTCTTGGGGGCACAATATTTACGGACTACTGGGAATAGGATATGAAAAAGATACATTGATTTCAAGTCCCAATAGAATAGGACTCGATAATGATTGGACATATATCACTAATGCAGAAGAACATGTTGCTGCATTAAAATCAGATGGAAGTCTTTGGACTTGGGGTAACAATCCATTTGGACAATTAGGCAATGCTCCATATTATTTTGTAAGTACCGTTCCAACTAAAGTGGGTTTAGAAAATAACTATTTAAAAGTCGACATAGGATTTAACTATTCCTTAGCCGTTCAGAAAGATGGTAGTTTATGGGCTTGGGGAAGATTAAAATGGATTAAATATGATAGTGATAGCTTACAAAGTTCAATCATTCCACTACAAGTAGGAGTTGACAATGACTGGAAGGAAATTTCATCTACTTCAGGTATATCGTATGCCATTAAAAAAGATCTAAGTTTATTTAGGTGGGGAAATAATGTCAAGTATTCTAAAAATATTTGTTGTTATTCTATTATTTTTAATTTTAGAAATACATTATGTCAAACAGATACAATTTTAATTAATAATAAGCCCTATTACTATGGACATAATATTGGTGTCGACACATTGAAAACAATTGATGGATGTGATAGTATATTAAATGTAAATATTTCGTTTTATCCATTAGATATTGGAGCATTTAACGACACAGTCTGTTATGGTGAAAATAGATTTATATTAGGTAAACTTTATGATAAAAATAACCCATCTGGCCAATCTCGAATTGCGAATGGATCTAGAAATGGATGTGACAGTATTATTGATGTGTCTTTAATTTTTTTAGATTCAATCTCAATTGGTGAAACCATAATTCAAGACAGTCAAAGAATTGAGCTGAATCTAAATGTTAATGGTGGACTTGCACCTTACAATTATAAATGGAGTACAGGAGATTCTACCCAATCAGTTGTGCTCAATAAAGATGGACTTTATAGTGTTACCATTACTGACAGCAAATATTGTTCTGCTATCAAGATCTATTATTTTAAGTCGACAGGAACAGAGAGCAGTTTAATTGAAAGCTTAAAGGTCTTTCAAAGCGATCAAATTATAATACTCAGACATGATCAATATAATATTGATCAAATTCAATGCTTTGATTTATCTGGTAAAAAAGTACTCGCCTTAGAGCCAAATGCAAATCAAGTTAAATTATATAGATCTCAAATACCTAAAGGATATATTTTAGTTAGGAGTAAATTTTCGAATGGAGCATTTGAAGTTTTTAAATTTTATAATTGAGCAAATTGAATTAAATTGAGCAAATTTTTTTATTAAATGATTTGTAAGGTTATTTTCCATGATTGAAATATTCAACTTTTGCAAAAATCATTTTATTTAAATCGTTTATTACAAATTATATGTGGAGTTGATATTCACGCAAAGGGGAAATGGTATTTGAACGTGTTCTGATTAATTATGAATGAATACTATCATTTTTGTTTCAATATTCTAGAATAAATTATACTTTATTCTAATAATTTTAGTGTATTAGAATAGAAGAACAAGTTTATAACTTATATTAAATAATTTAAAAATATTGTAAAATGAATTATTTTTATTTTAAAACCATTATTTTATTATTATTATTTAATTGTTGTAGAAATAATGAAAAACCAAATATCAATGTTGTTAACATTATTAAAGAAGCAGAAATATTAACTTTTAATGATTTAAACAATAGACAAAGGGAGGATTTAAAATATTGTTGTACTTACCATATTAATGGTACATTATGGAATGCTGCTGCAATGATTCCTTTTAAAAAGGAAGATGCCTACTTTGTGAAATCTAAAATTGACAATAATTTGTTAGCTGATTTGATTGAATCTGAAGACTTTTCTAAAACGGAATTGTTGCAAATTGATAATTTTCATGGTACGAGATTTTTATATGGAAAATATATGTGTAGATGGATTTTTACAGACTCTTTAAATGAGATTATTGGAGAAACTGATAAATTTGATGGGCATAGAATTTTATCGATTAACAGGAGTAGTAATATTGATGATATTGTTGTAGGACCGCTTGTAAAAAAACCAAAAAAAATGTATATTAAAATATTTGAATCTAAAAATTATCCTGGTTTAAATCCTGAATTTGAAATTAAGTAATTTACCCTTGTTTGCAACAAGTTTTCCGATGATCAGGAGTGGACAAGATAAATTTCTACTTGACGAACATTTTATTAATATACCAATAATCTTTGTCAATAAAACATTTATCTAATTCATTGTCTGACCAACTTTTTATTTCTTTACCATATGCAGAATTCTTTAAATAAAGTTAAAGTAGGTATTAATTATTCCAAAATTGTAATGAACAAGATTCTGTCCTAGGGAACTGTTTCAGGTTCTGAAACATATTCTTATAAATAATTCCGTCAGAACTCAAATCCAGTGGTCCATTCTATTCCACCACCATTTTCAAAAATAACAAGTTTAAAGTATTCAATATTTAATAAATCTGAACTAATTCCTTTTCCAATTAAATCTTTAAAATCTATAATCTTTGATGCATCATCATTCTAGTGAAGTTGCAATTTATATCCGTCGAGATATTTTAAACTGATTATCTTATTCATAACTTTAACTATAATAGTGGTTCAAATGGTTTAATTTTTATCAATTCAATGGCCTAGAGGACCCTATTTGCCAATGCAAAAATTCCTAAAGATAGAATCGAGTAGATCCTCACTTGATATTTGGCCCGTTATCGTTCCTAAATGATATAAAGCTGTGCGGATATCTTGGGCAGTAAGTTCATTGGATATGCCGGATTGTAGATTAGAAATAACTTGTTGTAATGAACGTTTGGTTAGGTTTAGTGCTTCTATGTGTCGAATGTTAGATACTATCGGATTACTGAAATTTATTGGGGCACCATGTAGGGCCCGATGAACCATTTGTTGTTTGAGTTTATCCAGATTAATATTCGTTGCAGCAGAAATAAAAATGCAGGAATCCAATGTTTCAAATTTTGATTGATTCGATAATGCATTCGGTCCATCCGTTTTATTGCCTATGAGTATGATGGAATCTGAGTTCAAGCTTATGTTTTTTAAATCATCCAATACTTCTTGATAACTCATGTTTTGAATATCAAAGATGTACAAGAGCAAGGTGGCTGAATGAATTTTTTCATAGGTTTTTAGTATTCCCATTTTTTCAATCTCATCTTGTGCTTCGCGAATTCCGGCAGTATCAATAAGTTTGAATTCTATTCCCTCCAGAATTAATGCTTCTTCAATAGTATCTCGAGTGGTACCAGGGACTGAACTCACAATAGCGCGATCCTCATTCAGAAGTTTATTTAATAAAGTAGACTTGCCGGCATTAGGTCTGCCTGCTATAACAGTTTGGATTCCATTTTTGATGACGTTTCCTACTTCAAATGATTGGATCATAGATTGGATAACATCTATCATTTGAATTATAAATCGGCTTAAGTCATCACGTTTGGCGAATTCTACATCCTCTTCAGCGAAATCCAGTTCGAGTTCCACTAAAGAAGCAAATTCAATGAGTCTTGCTCTAAGATTTTGTAGAATATTAGAATATCCTCCGCGCATCTGCTGCATGGCAAGATCGTGTGATGATTTGTTTTGGGCTTGGATCAAGTCTGCTACTGCTTCCGCCTGACTAAGATCCAACTGGCCATTAAGAAAGGCCCTGAGCGTAAACTCTCCCGGCTCTGCAGGTCTGCCCCCATTATGGATCAGTATTTCACAGATTTTTTGAAGTATGTAGGGTGAACCATGACAGCTTATTTCAATCAGATTCTCTTTAGTATACGACCTTGGAGCATGAAACAAGCTGATGAGAACTTCATCGATAATGTGCTGGTCCAGATCCAGGATTTGTCCAAAATGTATGGTATTAGGTTTTTGTGCTTTAAGGTTTTTTCCTTTGAAACATGATTGGACAAGATCAATAGCCTTTGAACCTGAAATGCGTATCATGCCTATCGCGCCAATCCCTGCGGGAGTAGCAATGGCAACTATGGTATCTTGGTGATGATTTAACATAAAGGGGGCTAAATTGAAATTAATCCGGACATTATTTTGTTGTTCTTTACACTGCGTAAAGATAGTCCACTAATTGTGTATTAGCTTTGTAGGTGTTTTATAAATTCTAAATCCTATACATGTCAACAGTTGAATCGTTAAAAGATGCAGGTCGCGTAACCTGGAAATGGATAAAAAGACTTATCCTGCTTACCATTTTAGTCTTTATTTCTTATTTTCTGTTTTTGATTTTTGCTAACTATAGTGAAGGAACTCGAACCGGATTTGTTACTAAAATTAGTAAAAGAGGTTATGTGTTTAAAACATTTGAAGGTGAGTTGAATTATGGTTTTTTTAGCGGAACAGCTAATACAGGGAAGCCAGCAGACAATGTGTGGTATTTTTCTGTCACCAACTCCAGGGTAGCTTATGATGTGGAGAAGGCTTCAGAAAGTGGCAGAAAAGTTACTTTGTTCTACCATCAAAAATATAAGGCTTTGTTTTTTAGAGGCGATACAGAATATTTGGTATACCAGGTTGAAAATGCTGATGTGGCTCCGGATACACCAAAGTAAAATTGAATAAACAGTTTTATAGGCTTTTCCAGTTTGTCAAGTGTTCCCCATCAATCAAGGATTTTTAGATCCTTATTTACCCATATTGATAGATCATCAGGCTACAGAAGTAAGCTAGAATTCCCATATAGAGAAACTGAATTATAGGTAGTTTCCATCCCTTCGTTTCTCGTTTCATTACTGCTAAAGTGCTCATGCATTGAAGGGAGAAAGCGTAAAAAATAATCAGTGATAATGCAGTTTTTCGATCAAAGAAAATACTGCCATCCGATCTTTTTTCTGAAGCCAATTTTTTGTGCAAATTAGCTTCATCTGATTCACCGCCCAGACTATAAATCGTACTCATTGTTCCTACAAATACTTCTCTGGCTGCAAATGAAGTGATCAATGCTATTCCTATTTTCCAATCAAATCCTAAAGGTCTGATTAATGGTTCAAACAGTTTTCCCATTTTACCAGCAAAGGAATATTCTAATCGTTTTGCATCCTGAAGATTAGCAGTTTCTTTTTCAGTTAAGTTTTTTTCTAAGGATTCAACACGTGCCAATTCTTCAGCTTTTTTTAATTCACCCGGCCATGAAAAACTAGACAAAAACCAAAGTATCATACTTATGATTAGGATGACTTTTCCAGCTTGTATAATAAATGTTTTTACTTTTTCAAAAACAACCAACAAGACTTGTCGCATTTGAGGAATTTGGTATTCGGGTAATTGTAAAGCTAAAAAACTCCTTTCCTTTTCCGGCAAAAAATAATGTATAACAGCAGCAGTAATTAATGCTACAAAGATGCCTAATAGATAAAGTCCTAAAAAAGCTATCCCCTGACTATTAAAAATACCAAACACCATAGTATAGGGTACTACAAAGCCAATGAGTGCAGTATATACTGGTATCCTGGCCGAACAAGGTATTAGTGGAATAACGAACATGGTGATCAAACGTTCTTTTCTATTGCTGATGTTTCTGGTAGACATAATTGCTGGTATTGCACAAGCCCCACCGGCGACTAGACCAACTATAGACCGGCCATTAAGCCCAAATTTTCTGAGTAAATGATCTAAAAGATACACGACGCGGGCCATATATCCGGCTTCTTCCAAAAGGGTAAGCATTAAAAACAACATGGCTATTTGTGGTATGAAGACCAATACACCAGATAGTCCTGGAAGTATCCCTGAAGTAATCAATTGTGATATCCAATGATTTGGCAAAAGGCTTTGTATGGTATTGGATAAAAAAGCAAAACCCGATTCTATTGCTTCCATTGGAATGACAGCCCAGGAATAAATAACCTGGAAAATAAAAAACATGAGCACCAGAAATATGGCCAATCCAAAAAATGGATTTGTGAGAACCCGATCTATTTTTTTTGACTTAATTAAACTGGTATTGGAATGGTGTTGATCGGAAATAAATCGTTCCCAGGATTCGATTACCTGATAACGTGCCATCGTCTCATGAATTTGCATTCGAATTGAAGTCTGTTTGTCCAGATACATCCTGTTTTCATGATCACCGGTAATCTCTTTTCCGACGTGCAACCAAAGGTATTTTTGATAGTTATTTCTAAAAGAAATCTTGGAATCTAATGATTCCGTATCTTTCAATAAGCTTTGATCAAATTCATAGATAGGATCTCTTCTTGAATGTATATGTGCAAACTGAAATAGACCTTGTAACTTGGTTCGAAGAATATCGATATTGATATTAGCTCTTGCACTTACAGGTATTACAGGGCATTTAAGTTTCTGTTCTAATAGTATTACCCATTCATTCACTTTAGTTTGATTGACCTGATCAATATTACTCAAACAAACAATCACAGGAAATTCCAAATCTAATATATGAGTTAGGAGCAATAATTGTTTATCCAGATTACGGATATCTGCCACATAGAGTATTGCATCTGGATAATGAGGATCATTTGGATTAACCAAAGATTTGGTCATAACAAACTCATCCGAAGAATTTGAAAAAATGCTATATGCACCTGGAAAATCTATCAGATTAACTGTTGTTCCATCTAAGAGTTCTAACAATCCCTCCTTACTGTCAACAGTAACTCCCGGAAAATTACCTACTTTTTGATTCAGTCCAGTCAGGATGTTGAAAATGGAAGATTTTCCACTATTAGGGTTACCTACAATTCCAATTTTTTTCATTGTGCTCATGGTAAGGACTTAAATTTATTCATCAGTAATGATTGCCTTCCATTCTTCAGCCCTAAGGGCATAAAGTGTTTGATCCACCTGTACGTAACAAGATCCTCCAAAAGGTGATCTGCGAATTAAATTAATTTTTTTACCTGGGAATATGCCTAAAGTTAACAAACGTGTTGCGAGTAATTCATCTGTAATGGACAGAATGGTCTTTGCAGAAGTTAATATTGGATTATGCATATAATGAACGTAAAGGTAAGGAATGATTAGGGTCTTCCTAAAAAACTCACGAATTATCATAAATATTTTATATTATGTTTATAATTAATCCTTAATACATATGTATTATCGTAATGTAATATAGAAATAAATAAATAATGGGCATTAAAATTAAAAACCCTTAACTTTAGGATGCTCGAGCAGCGTTTTGAATTGTTCTGGCGTTATCATCTTATAAGTTTACAACATTGGAATTAAGCATTACCATATTGAACACTGAATCTGAACTGGTCGAAGCATGTATCAGAAAAGAAACATGGGCTCAACAAAGGGTTTATGAAGAACACTATACAAAAATGCTAGGGGTGTGTCTCAGATATGCCAATTCACAAGATGACGCCCTAGATATATTGCATGATGGATTTCTAAAAGTGTTTTTAAATATTCATTCCTATGAGATTGGAACCCAATTTTCAGCCTGGATTAGAAGAATAATGGTGAATACTGCAATAGATTATTATAGAAAAGAGCACCGAAGAATAACCAGTGATATTGATGATGCCAAAACCCTTACAGTTTATTCTTCCAACCCTATTGATACCATGACATTGGAAGAAGTTATGGGAGCCATGCAGAAACTGTCACCTACATACAGGTCAGTATTGAATTTATATGTTGTGGATGGATATTCACACAAAGAAGTTTCAGAAATGTTAGGAATTACCGAAAGTACGTCTAGATCAAATTTAGTTAAAGCGAGACAAAAATTAAAAGAAATTTTAAAAGAAGGAAATGGAGAATAGAGAATTTGATCAAATACTAAAAGATAAATTGAGAGATTATAATCCATCTAACCAATCACCTGATTGGAATAGAATGAAATCAAAATTAAATGCGACATTAGAGGATACCAACTTTGACCAAATTTTAAAAGATAAACTGGTCAATGCTGAATTTAATGTAAAGGATGCATCATGGGAAGCTTTTGATTATAAACGTAAAATGCGCAGACAAAAACGCATCCAAATATTATCTGCCCGTTTAATAGAATGTGTCATATTATTATTGTTGATATGGACGGTGAATAGAATTGTTGTTCCTGAAATTATGGAACATCAGCACAGGAATAACTCAAATCAAGTTTTAGCCGAAAAAGAAATTAATTCCACTAATCAAGAACTCAAACAAACTGATCAGGCAGTTTCCCAATTTTATTCGAGAAGTATGCTCCAAAGCAATAAGAATATTTCAAAAAATGCGTTTGGATTTCATAAAAAAAATAAAGTTTATTCAAATAAACCTAAAATATTTAATAGTAATGATGTATCTAAAGCAATATCAACACAAGTTCTAACCGGTGATGTAAAATTAAGTAATACACTATCAGAACAACCTACCATTATTATACCTGCCAACGATCATTCAAACACTGTAAATGCCCAGGAATTAGGTACTAAGGACGGAGAAATTGAAGCTAATTCATCTTCAGATCAAAGTATACAATTAAATTTAGTACCACTACAATTGAATCCTCGGTTATTAAGCATTGTTGAACCCAATATAATAGCCCATAAAAGACCCTTGTCTAGAACTTGGATTAATATTCATACATCAGGAATTATTAATCATATTAATACACCACAAGATGATTTGATTAACCTTCCTGCACACCAACAAAACAGAATAGGATACGAGTTAGGCATATCCATGATGTCCGATTATTACAGATGGCAATTAGAAACAGGAATTTCTTATGTTAAATTATTATCTCATCCAAACATAGAAGAAACATATAAAAATTCAAGTTTTGATTTAATCAAAAGAACTTTTTCAAAAGCTGAATTTCATCTGATTGATATTCCATTACTTATTCATTTAAATTGGTTAGAACAAACTAAATTGGACATCAGTTCAAGTTTTGGAATGTCACTTTCATTTGCGGTTAAAAATGAATTTACTATTGAAGACATAAAGCTGCCAAGATCAGGCGGAAGTAGTCTTGGAAATATTCCAAAGCCTTCGTTGATTGCTGAAAAGAACTTCAATAAAGGAAGTTATGCCAATATCATATTGGGTTCGAGAATCAGCTATTCAACTTCTTATAATACTAAGATCTTTGCTGATGTTCAATGTAAGCGCATGTTAAATAGTTTTGGATTTGGACCCAATTATGATCGTTATCTTCAAGGTGTATTTACTTTAGGTGCAGCATTTAGAATACGATAATATAGATATCACCATTCTCATTTTATTCTTCCCCAAATTGTTTTTCTTCATGGAGTTTTTTAAATAGGGCATCAAGTTTATAAACTTCATCAAGCGTATCATCTAAATAGAATCTAAGTTCAGGCATCACACGCATTTGTTTTTTTATTCTTTGATGCAAGCTTTGTTTTAGTCTTGAATAATGTTCTTCCATCATTTGAATCACCTCTTGCTTACTTTCTGTATTGAAAATACTTAAATACATTTTAGCAAGATTTAAATCAGGACTCATTTTAACTTCAGTGATGGTAACCAAAACGGACCCATAAATATATTTTCCTTCAGCAGTCAAGACAGCACTAAATTGTCTTCTTATGACTTCAGCAATTTGTTTTTGTCGAATAGATTCCATAGTCTAAAATTTTAATCAGATGCCAATACAAACTATATTGTTTTATTCTTTGTAAAAGAACGTAACAAATAGGGTACAAAGTTACGGTTTTACTTGGTGAATGATACAAATTAATGAAAATGGTGCTCTAAAATAGTAATTTGCAGCCTTTAATTTTATGGCATTTCTAAATTTAGATAGTCCGATTGAATATTTAAAAGGTGTTGGTCCTCAACGAGGTGCACTCTTGCGTAAGCATTTAAATATACATATAGTTCAAGATTTATTATTTCACTATCCTTTCAGATACGTAGACAGAACAAAATTTTATCAGATTAAAGATATAAATCAGGAAGATGGGCAAGTTCAGATCAAAGCTAAAGTAGTTCAAGTCTTAGAACGCGGGTCAGGTCGATTCAAACCTTTGATTGCTGTAGTAAAAGATCATACCGGAACTATTGAATTGGTTTGGTTTCAAGGGCAAAAGTGGATACAACCAAAACTTGAAGTGGGTATTGAATATATATTTTTTGGTAAAGTTCAAGATACTGGTTATGGCCTTAATATATCACATCCTGAATTCGATCGAATTATAGATATTGATCCGAAAAGTCTTCAGCAATTTGAGCCCGTTTATTCCAGTGGAGAGGTATTGAGTTCAAAAGGTCTGGATAGTAAAGGTATTCGCAAATTAATTAAAGGATTGTTTCAATCGATTAATTGGATGCAACTGAATGAAAATTTACCTGAATATGTCATTAAGAAGTATCAACTACCTAATCGGGCAGATTGTTTGCAATGGATACATTTTCCAAAGAAGATGGAGCTTATGGAGCAAGCTCAAAATCGACTCAAATTTGAAGAGTTTTTTTTCATTCAATTGAAAATAATTCAAACTAAAATTCTCAGACAGCAAGGCCAATTAGGATTCAAGATGTTAAGCAAAGGGGATCTTTATGATACCTTTTATAAAAATCATCTACCGTTTGCTCTAACCGGAGCACAACTAAGAGTTATTCATGAAATTAATAATGATTTGATCAGTGGGCGACAAATGAATCGATTACTCCAAGGAGATGTTGGTAGTGGAAAGACCATTGTAGCATTAATGATTATATTGATAGCATTAGGTAATGGATACCAGGCTTGCATGATGGCGCCAACAGAAGTTTTGGCCAAACAACATTTTGCATCGGTTTCCGAAATGGTGTCAGGTTTACCCATTCAAGTTTGTTTGTTGACTTCCAATGTAAAGGGTAAAGAAAAAAAACAAACCCTTTTAGGTCTGTCTAATGGAACCATTCATATTGCGATAGGAACGCATGCTTTGATAGAGGATGCCGTGCAATTTCAAAATCTTGGAATGGTTGTAATTGATGAACAACATCGGTTTGGTGTAGAACAGCGTTCAAAATTATGGTCAAAGGCGAAAGGGAAATGGCCTCATGTATTAGTCATGACTGCAACACCCATCCCACGAACTTTAGCGATGACGTTATACGGGGATTTAGATGTTTCGATCATCGATGAATTACCACCGAACAGAAAGGAAATCCAAACCATACACATTAAGGATTTTAGAAGGAGCGATATGCATCGATTTATGAAAGAACAGATTGCATTAGGTCGCCAGGTGTATATAGTTTATCCTTTAATTGAAGAATCCGAGGCCTTAGATATTGAGAATTTGCAGATGGGATATGAGAAACTCCTGCCTTTTTTTAAGCCACCTGAATATCAAATAAGCGTAGTACATGGAAGACTTAAGCCTGATGACAAAAACATGGAAATGCAAAGGTTTATTTCAGGCAGGGCTCACATTATGGTAGCGACTACAGTCATTGAAGTCGGGGTGAATGTTCCAAATGCTTCCATTATGGTCGTCGAAAATGCAGAACGATTCGGCTTATCCCAATTGCACCAATTAAGAGGGCGGGTCGGTCGTGGATCTGATCAATCCTATTGTATTCTGATGACTGCTGATAAAATAGGTAAAGATTCTAAAGCAAGAATGGAAATCATGTGTTCTACCAATGATGGATTTAAAATAGCTGAAGCCGATTTAGAAATTCGTGGTCCGGGAAATTTGACAGGAACCCAACAAAGCGGATTGGTGGAATTAAAAGTTGCTGATATTGTGGCCGACAATAAGATTCTGATTGCAGCAAGAAATTTGGCCGAAGCTATATTACAAAAGGACCCACATCTTAATCATCCGGTTAATCTTACCTTGCGAATGAATCTAAATGCACATGACAAAGGTCAAAAGTGGGATAGAATCAGTTAATCGTAGTTTATTAAGCTCAAACATTAAATACATTATAAATAAATATAATATGTTTTTGTAATTTGAATTATTCTTATCGTCAAAATTTAAATCTTTAATAGTTGATTTTTATAAAATTATATATTGATATTTTATTAAATGTGTTTCAAGTTTGCAATTGCTCAAAAAAATAGTAAAAAAAACTTGATGAATAGGGCAGCATTTGGTATTATTGTGGTGTCTATTAGATGAATGGCATCTTTTTCTAAATTTTTAAAATTAATCAAATCATGTTAAAATCGATACTTTCTGTTATATTAATGGCTGTTGTTTGTACAGTTTATAGCCAAAATGGATTTCAATCAGCTATAGTAGCTAATGATGCACATACTGTAAAGCAATTAGTCAAAAGTGGACAGGATCTGAATGCACCTTTTGTATCAGAAGGTATGACTATAACTCCACTTGCTTTTGCAGCTGTTCGCGCTGATGCAGACATGGTGAGTTTATTAATCAAAAGCGGTGCAGATGTTAAGAAATTAGTAAATGGTCAAGATGCATTAATGTTTGCTGCTAAAGGTGGTAATAAAGAATGTGTTAATTTATTATTGAATTCTGGTGGCAATGTATTAAATGAAAACAAAGAAGGCAGAACGGCAAGAGACATTGCAGTTAATGCAGGACATACGGATGTTGCATTGATTTTAGAAAATGCAATGAAGGTTATTACCGACAATGCTAAAGCAAAAAAAGCTAAAAAGTAATTTTTAAATAATATTATCTCATAGGGGAATCCAATATAATTGGATTCCCTTTTTTATTTTTACGCCATGAGTTGGAAGATTTTAGTAAATGATGGAATGGAATCTAGTGGGATTTCAGCACTAATAGATGCAGGATTCGAAGTTGATACACAAAAAATACCCCAGGATGAATTAATTCATAAGATATGTAATTATGATGGGATTATAGTCAGAAGCGCTACCAAAGTAAGGAAAGACCTCATCGACGCTTGTCCCGGATTAATGTTTATAGCTCGGGGAGGAGTGGGTTTAGACAATATTGATGTAGAATATGCTATAAGAAAGGGAATTCAGGTTATTAATACGCCGGCTGCATCCTCCCGGTCGGTTGCAGAATTGGCCATGGCTCATGTATTAACTTTAACGCGAAGGCTCCAACTTTCAAATCGTGAACTCAAAGGTTCAGAGCAATTTGGAATTTTAAAAAAATCAATGGCTTCGTGTACTGAAGTAGCTGGCAAAACATTATTTATTGTGGGTTTTGGACGGATAGGAAAGGAATTAGCTAAGATGGCAATTGCTATGAATATGAATGTAATTGTTCATGATCCTTTTCTTAAAGAAGCACAACTTAGTATTCATTTAGGTCAACAAAATATTATTCTTGAATTACCATTAGTTAGCTTAGAACATGGATTAAGTGATGCTGATTATGTAAGTTTACATTCTCCCTTCATTGGAAAACCAATATTAGATAAGGAAGCTTTCGAATGTGTAAAAAAAGGGGCCTATATCATCAATACTTCAAGAGGAGAAAATATAGATGAGGATCAACTGTTATCGGCCATCCATTCTGGAAAAATTGCCGGCGCAGGACTGGATGTATTTAATGACGAACCCAATATTAATCCTTTGATTTTATCCAATCCTAAAATATCAGTAAGTCCACATATTGGTGCATCCACTCAAGAAGCGCAGGAACGAATTGCAGTAGAATTGGTTGAAAAAATTATTACATTAAAAGGAAAATAATCAATTACGAAAAATCAATTACGAATTACGATTTTCAATTATAAATTGCGATAATTAATTTCGAATTACCAAGGTTGGAAAAATGACCTCAAATTGGTTCATACTATTTTGATATAAGTTGGAATTATGTATTAATATAAAATTAGAAAATGATTGTTCCTTAGCTAATTGATTCAAATCATCTATAATTTTTCAAAATGTAATTCTACCTTTACAATATAAAGAAGCCCATTTTGATATGAATAATGATCCAAGACTTATAGAATTAACAAGAAAATTTATTCACATGAATCGGCTGACAAATCAAGAAGAGGTAGCCAATCTTCGGGATGTTATTCGATATCATGAATGGAATTATTATATCAATGATAATCCTTTAATTGCAGATGCTGAATATGATCATTTGTATAAGTTATTGGTTCAGACAGAAGAGGAACATCCTGCATGGTTGACCTCTGATTCTCCAACACAAAGAGTATCTCCTGATCTAGCTAGTAAATCTGAACCCGTGTTTCATTTAGCACCCATGTTATCCTTGGATAATACCTATAATTTGGAAGATTTAGTAGATTTTGATCAACGGATTAAAAAACTTTGTGAATTGAATCCAGATCAAGATTTGGAATATATGGTGGAACCAAAATTTGATGGTGGAAGCCTGGCCGTTATTTATGAAAATGATCACTTGGTTAGGGCTGCTACCCGGGGCGATGGCGAGAAAGGAGAGGAAATGACTGCTAATGCCAGAACCATAAAATCATTGCCATTAATTGCGCCTTTTTCAAGACTAGGAATTAAAAAAGTTGAATTGCGAGGAGAAGCTTTAATTAGAAAAGATATTTTTCAAAAATTAAATCAACAACGAGAATTAGATGGACTTCCATTACTTGCTAATCCAAGAAATGCAGCTACTGGAGTCCTCAGAGTTAAAGACCCTGCCGAAACGGCAACCAGACAATTAGATATGTTTATTTTTCAATTTGCACATGCTGAAAATGAACAAGGTGAGATGATTTTATCCCAATATAAAACGCAGGATGAATTAATCAGTATGTTGCATGATTTGGGTTTTAAGACAGCTACGATTGAAAAGAAAATTTGTAAAAACATACGAGAAGTACATTCATTCATTGAATCATGGTCGACCAAGAGAGATTCTTACCATTTTGAATTAGATGGTATGGTTGTTAAATTAAATAGTCTTGCATTACAAGAACAATGTGGATTTACATCTCATCACCCAAGATGGGCAGTCGCCTATAAATTTCAAGCCAAACAAGCTACTTCAAAATTAATAACGGTAGAATTCCAGGTAGGAAAAATTGGATCCATTACGCCGGTTGCAAAAATAGAACCAGTACCATTGGCTGGAGTTATTGTATCTTCTGTTTCATTACACAATGAAGATTTTATCCGGTCCAGAGATATTTTTTATGGAGATACCGTACTTGTGGAACGTGCAGGAGATGTAATCCCTTATATAGTTAAATCATTGCCGGAATACAGGGAAGTAGGAGCCCAAGCGATCGTTTTTCCAAAAACATGTCCATCTTGTAATACAACTTTAATACGTGAAGAAACGGAGTCAGCTTGGCGATGTACTAATGAGCATTGTCCAGCACAATTAGTTCAAAAATTGATTCACCATGTGGGTAAAGACGCAATGGATATTGATGGTATGGGGGCATCTTTAGTAGAACGCTTTTATGAATTAGGTATGATTCGTACTATGGCAGATATTTATGAATTGGATTATTCCACTATTTCAAAATTAGAAGGCCTTGGAACGAAGTCTGCCGACAACTTAAGAAAAGCCATTGAGAAAGCTAAGCGAAATCCAATTCACCGTTTGCTACATAGTTTATGTATACATCATCTTGGAAAAAAAATAAGCAAGCTCATAGCTGAGCATTTAAAAAATGTATTCGATTTGTCAGAATGGTCTCTTGAGCGCTTTAAAGAAATCAAAGATGTTGGGCCTGTAGTTGGACAAAATGTTATCGATTATTTTTCAAATCCTGAACATATTGCCATTCTGAAACGCATGGAATCTCTTGGTGTTAATATGAATCAAACGGATGAGGACGCACCGAAAAAATTAAATGAGGATGGTGTATTCTCAGGTAAGAGTATATTATTCACAGGTACTTTAAGCAAGATGGGTCGCAAAGAGGCACAAGACTTGGCAGAAAAGGCCGGTGCCAGACTGATTTCCGCAGTTAGCAACCAATTGAATATATTAGTAGTTGGAGCAGACGCTGGATCCAAATTAGCTAAAGCTCAAAAAATCGGAACTGTTGAAATTCTAACCGAGGAAGAATTTATAGACAGAATTGGTCTTTGAATTGGATTTCTAGTAAAAAATCTACAACTATTTAAGGTATATCCTCGTTATACTAGCTTATTTTATAATTTTGCGATCATATTAAATTTAAGATATTCATGCAATATAAATCTGATGTTGAAGCAGTCGATGCATTAGCCCAATCCTATAAAGATCTTAGTGCTGAAGTAGCAAAAGTCATAGTAGGTCAAAATGATGTTGTAAGAGCGGCAATTATTTCATTATTCAGTAATGGCCATAGTTTGTTGGTTGGAGTGCCGGGATTGGCTAAGACATTACTTATTAACACCCTGGCTCAGGTTTTGGATTTAAGTTTTAAGCGTATTCAATTCACTCCGGATCTGATGCCTTCAGATATCACAGGGACGGAAATCCTTGATGAGGACCGACATTTTAAATTTAACAGAGGTCCATTATTTGCCAATATTGTATTGGCTGATGAGATTAACAGGACCCCTCCCAAGACCCAAGCTGCCTTGCTTGAAGCCATGCAGGAACGTATTGTAACAGTGGGAGGCCAACGCCATATATTACCTAGTCCATTTTTTGTTCTAGCCACTCAGAATCCTATTGAGCAGGAGGGTACCTATCCATTGCCTGAAGCCCAACTGGATCGATTTATGTTTAATATCCCTTTAGATTACCCGAGTTACTCGGAAGAATTGGATGTAGTTAGACAAACCACAACGCATCAAGATGTCGTATTGAGAAATATCCTTAATGCTGAACAAATTCTTACTTTCCAGAAGGTCATTCGAAAAATACCAGTAGCTGATAATGTCCTGGAGTATGCTGTTGGCCTTGTATCTAGAACCAGACCAAATACAGAAAGAGCAACAAAAGAAGTTAATCAATATGTCAGCTGGGGTGCTGGACCTCGTGCTTCACAGAACCTAGTGTTAGGAGCAAAATGCTATGGAGCATTAAGGGGTAAGTATTCACCTGATATTGAAGATGTTCAGGCTATTGCTGGTTTGGTTTTAAGACATCGGATTGTAGTAAATTACAAAGCAGAAGCCGATGGATTAAACGTCGATAAACTGATTAAAACACTGATGTAAAGCAAAATTTTCAATAAAAAATCAATATTTTAGCTATTTAGTATAGAAAAATATTATCTTTGCACTCCAATTTTAAAAGCATTGAAATGAAAAAAGATATTCATCCAGCAAATTACCGTTTCGTTGTATTCAAGGATTTTTCTTGCAATGAAGCTTTTTTGACCAAGTCATGTACTGCATCAAAGGAGACTATCCAATGGGAAGATGGCAATGAATATCCCTTAGTACGCCTTGAGATTTCAAATAAGTCTCATCCGTTCTTCACCGGTAAAATGAAATTTATCGATACTGCTGGAAGAATTGATAAGTTCAATAAAAAGTTTGGAAAATTCGCAAAGAGTTAAACATATAGCCCCTAAATTGGGGCTTTTTTATTTTGGAACAGACAACTTTTATATTAATTGATCCATTGGACACTAGACCCTTATGGCCTTTAACTCAGACCAGGCCTGTAGGTGAATTAAGATTGGGTATTATGACCCTTTTCGAAAAGTGGAAGCGTATGTTAAATTGTACTGGATCGCATTTGACGCAACCATATCTTAGTCACAAATACCCTAGTAATTGTTCTAACCAGAATTACTTAATTGATGGATCATTAATTCCAGATTTACCATTAGTTGAATCTATCCTCAATTTAGACCTTGGGCAATGCCTTGTAAATACCGAAGGAAAGTTTCTTGGAGCGTTTTTGAATCTAAAAACAATGGTGGATTTAATTCATTCCAAAAACTTAAACCAACATTTAGACCTGACCACTTACTCAAACCAGATTTTGGTTTACAAAAATAGCATAATTAAAAACCTAAGCAATACTTGGGAGGTTTTTCAATGGAATGAAGAAGAATTGATTAAGGATTATCAGTTATTAACAAAAGATCGCATTTCAGAGCCTATTGATCCAAGTAATAGAATATTTGGAACTCAAGTATTTATTGAGGCGGGAGCCAAAGTCCGAGGTTGTATGATTAATTCAGAAACAGGTCCTGTTTATATTGCCAAAAATGCTGAAATCATGGAAGGCAGTATGATACGTGGACCTTTTGCATTATGTGAAGGTTCCACAATAAAAATGGGGGCCAAAATTTATGGTGCAACTACCATTGGTCCTCATTCCAAAGTTGGTGGAGAAGTGAACAATAGTGTTATTTTAGGAAATTCAAATAAAGCGCACGATGGTTTTCTTGGGAATGCAGTGGTTGGTGAATGGTGTAATATAGGAGCTGATACCAATAATTCTAATTTGAAAAACACTTATCAAGAAGTCAAATTATGGGATTACAGTAAGGAGGGATTTAGAAAGACAGGGACTATTTTTTGTGGGTTGATATTAGGTGATCATGTTAAATGTGGAATAAATACTATGTTTAATACGGGTACAGTTGTTGGATTCGGTGCCAATGTATTTGGATCATCGTTTCCACGACAATTTATTCCTGATTTTGCCTGGGGTGGGGCAAGTGGATTTGAAACCTTTCCTTTTAATAAATTTTTAGACACCGCCAAGGCAGTGTTTTCTCGTCGCAACGCCATACTAAGTGATCTGGATATTTCAATTTATCAACACATATTCCAAATCACGGCACCATTTAGGAGTTGGGAATAGGAGTTTTACCTGATTTTTTGAATAAATTCACTTAATTTTATGGCTGATTGATTCGAAAATGAATAAAATTTCAAGTCTTTATATTGCATTTGGGAGTTTTGCGGTTTTATTTTTAATGTTCAAGATTTTTTCTCAAAATGGTATTCAAAACCAAATAGGTAAGACTAACTATAAAATTTGTGGGGTCACCTTAGTAGCTCCACCTAAACCTTTCCCTATCAATCCCACTCAAGATATAAAAATGGTCCATGCGAATTGGGTGGCATTAATTCCTTATGCTTATAGCCCATTGGGAATTCCTGAAGTAAGATACGGTGCCAATTCTTGGCAATGGTGGGGAGAAACTAAAGACGGCATCATTAAAAGTATTGAATTAGCACAGAAATCCAATCTAAAAATAATGCTAAAGCCTCAGGTTTATATGCATAATGGTTGGACCGGGAGTTTGAATTTTGAATTAGAATCTGATTGGATTAAATGGGAGCTCGACTATGAAAAGTATATCATGTCTATGGTGGACATTGCGAGGGATTACAATGTAGATCTTTTTTGCATTGGGACTGAATGGAATCAGGCTACTGCTAAGAGGCCTATTTTCTGGAAGCAGTTAATTCAAAAGATAAGAACAAAATATCAAGGACTATTGACCTATTCAGCAAATTGGGATAATTATCATCAGGTTCCTTTTTGGAATGAATTAGATTTTATTGGCATCAGTGCCTACTTCCCATTAGTTGAAACTCACGAACCTTCACCGGTAGAATTAAAATCAGCATGGACAAAATACATTTTGGAAATGGATACGTTTTCCAAATCATTAAATAAACCGATTCTATTTACCGAATTTGGATATTTGACGGTTCCTGGATGCGGGGGCAAAACATGGGAATTGGAAAAGAAGGTAGATCAATTGCCGATCAACCAACAAGCACAAGCAAATTGTTATGAGGCTTTATTTCAGAGTTTATGGGATCAAAGATTTTGGGCTGGTGGATTTGTTTGGAAATGGTTTCCAAATGATGAAGGGCACGAAGGATATATAGAAAAGGATTATTCACCACAGCATAAACAAGCAGAACAAATTCTTAAAAAATGGTATGCAATTTCTAATCATTAAATGGATCACTATCGAAAATTCAGAAGGTTAAATGAAGGTTAAATTTGGAGAAAAAAAGGCTATAAGGGTGATTAAAATGTTTAAACTTCAGATCATTGGATAATGAATAAAAAGGCTATTTGGATCACTACCGGGATCATGGGTGTCGCATTGATGGGTACTGTCATATTGCAATTTTATTGGATCAATTGGTCTTTAAAATTGAAAGAAAAGCAATTTGATGATACGATTATTGCTGCCCTAAAACGCGTTAGTGATCGACTTGAAAATGAAAATGAGAATTGGGAAATCAACGAAATCAACCGATTTTTTCAAGAGATGGGCAATTCATCTGCTAATCAAAAGAAAATAATTGAGTATGCCACACGGATTATGAACAATAAAAAAACCGTTGTTTGGGATACCAGTTCGCTGTTGACCATAGGACATTCAAGAGACAAAGAAATTCAATTCCTGGAGTACATCGATCGTCAAATGAGGATGCATCCAGCTAGTTTAGAACAGCGAATTAGTCCTCAGAAGTTAGCTGCTTTAATTAAACAAGAATTCAAAGATTTATTAATAGACTTAGAATATTCCTTTGGGATTTATGATAACACTGCGAAGAGTTTTGTAATTCTAAATGATAATTACGTTGTTAATTTCGGCGAGAATCCAAAAGTGTCGAATCCAAATTTTGATTTTACGAAGTATCTGATAGAATCCAGTTATCAGGTTGCTGTTTTTCCTAATTCAAATGGATCTCCTGGTGTTTTAAAGGTTTTTTTTCCGAGTAAGAAAAGTTTTTTGTGGAGATCTGTATTGCCCATTTTATTATTGTCATTGCTATTTACAGTAATTATTTTGGCTTGTTTTTCTTATGTTATTTATGTGGTTTTTAGACAGAAAAAATTGTCTGAAATTAAAAATGATTTCGTCAATAATATGACGCATGAGTTTAAAACTCCCATTGCAACCATTTCATTAGCCTCTGATTCGATTCTAAGTCCAATGGTGATTCATGAACCTGATAAAATTAGAAGATTTACAGATATTATAAAGCAGGAAAACAGAAGGATGCTAAGTCAAGTTGAGAAGGTGTTACAAATGGCATTATTGGATAAACATGATTTCCAGTTGAATTTCAAACAAATCAATATTCATGAGATTATTGAACAAGCTGTCAAGAATATCAATCTGCAGGTCCAACAACGAGAAGGTCATATTCTGCAGGAATTAAAAGCCACCCATTTTATATTGAAAGCTGATCAAACGCATATGACCAACATTATTTATAATTTGTTGGATAATGCCAACAAGTACTCGGAAAGTCATCCAGAAATTATTATTTCTACAAGAAATGTCCCCAGGGGAATAGAAATTACAGTATCAGATAAAGGGATAGGAATGAAGCGTGAAGATCAGAAGATGATATTTGAGAAATTTTATCGCGTTCCCACTGGAAATCTTCATAATGTAAAAGGATTTGGACTCGGGTTAAGCTATGTTAAAGCGATGGTCCAAGCTCATGATGGGAGCATTGAGGTTTCCAGTGAAATAGGTAAGGGAAGCACTTTTATCATTAATTTGCCCATTTAGATCATTTTTTATGAACAAAGCATCTATAAATTGCTTTTTCTAACGTTATCATATAATAATTATACGCCAATGTTAGCTACAAGTCCAGATTTGAAGAATAATTCCAAAATACTCCTGGTAGAGGATGACCGTAATTTTGGAGACGTATTGAGGTCCTATTTAGAAATGCATGGTTATAATGTCGATTTGGCAGTAGACGGGATAGATGGTTTTGAGCATTTTCGTAGAAAAGAGTATGATTTGTGTATACTTGATGTAATGATGCCTCGTAAAGATGGATTCGCATTAGCTAAAGACATTCGTTCCAAAAATGCCGATGTGCCTATTATCTTTTTAACAGCCAAGACACTCAAGGAAGATATCGTTGAAGGTTTTAGAATTGGGGCTGACGATTACGTAACCAAGCCGTTCAATTCTGAGGAATTGCTTTATAGAGTTCAAGCTATATTAAAAAGATCCAACCGAATTAAGGAGGTCCAAAGTGATGAAGTTAAGGAATTTACCATTGGAAAATATTATTTCAACGTTCCGTTGAGAGTTTTATACCTAAAAGATGGAGATGAAATTCATGAAAAAGTCAAATTAAGCCCAAAAGAGTCTTTGTTACTTAAACTATTTTGTGAACACAGGAATGATATTTTACTGAGGTCAGAAGCTTTATCCAAAATATGGGGTGAGGATAATTATTTTACTGCACGAAGTATGGATGTCTTTGTTACTAAGCTTCGCAAGTATTTAGCAAATGACGAAACCATTGAAATAACCAATATCCACGGGAATGGCTTCAGGATGGTTATTCATGGTGAACAGGGTTCAGAGCTATAAATCTTCACCTTAAACTGTTGAATTTAAATTTGTAGAATTGATATTCCCCAAAAGGAATTATTATTGTGCATGAATAAGCAGCAATTAGAACAAATTTGTGCACAAGTTGTAATCAGCGCTAAACAAGCTGGAGCATTTATTAGGGATGCTATTGGGCAAGTTAAAGATGACGATATACAGGAAAAGGAGTTGCATAGTCTTGTATCCTATGTTGACCTGAATGCTGAAAAAATGATTGTAGCATTTTTAAGGAATGTAATCCCTGAATCCAATTTTATTACTGAAGAGCATACAACAACTGGTGATGTCAATTCCAATGCAAGGTATACATGGATTATTGATCCCTTAGATGGTACTACTAATTTTTTGAAAGGCATACCCATATTTTCTGTGAGTATTGCTTTAATGTGTGAAGAGGAATTACTCGTGGGTGTTGTTTATGACATTATGAGTGATGTATCTTATTATGCATGGGCAGGAGGAGGTGCTTATCAAAATGGTCATTCGATTCATGTAAGTCAGGTGGCTCATTTAAATCAAGCTATTATAGCTACAGGATTTCCATATGCCCGAAAGAAAATGGAAGCCATTGCCGATTTACTATTATTAATATTAAAAGAAGCGCGGGGAGTCAGGAGATTGGGTTCTGCCGCCATTGACTTAGCATTTACTGCATGTGGAAGATTTGATGGATATTACGAAACACAAATCAATGCCTGGGATGTTGCAGCAGGAATTTTGATAGTTAGGGAGGCAGGTGGTCAAGTTAGTGATTTTAAAGGTTCTGGGTATCCGGTTTTTTCTACTCACATATTAGCTACAAATCCGCAATTATATCCTCAAATAATGAATTTAATCAAACAGGTCGATTTAAACTGAGATTTTTGAAAATAAGTCGTTTGGAATACTTGTGGACCACAATGATTTATGATGTAGTAAAAGTGCATGTGTTGATTAGGATTTTGTCATTAGTATTCTTTTTTAAGTCATATTTTTGATTACCTGACTTTATACCCAATTGAATAGAAGTTATGTGACTGATATGGAGTATAACAATTATAAATTTGAGATCTTATTGTAAATGTTATTAACGATATAGCCATGTTAGTTGCAAAGTGACGGCTTGTTTTGGAATATACTGAATAAATGATTTGTATTTTACAACAATTGTTGGATATTTGTCTGTAATAAATTGTTATCCGTCTAGTTTAATAAATGTTTAAAATATATTATATCTTTTATTGTAAAGTCGGAACCTTTACTTGTTAATAATAAAAAATTATATCATGAAAAAATTAGGTGTTATCGTATTTCTATTACTGATCATAGTATTTAGCGTGATTTGGTTTTTATGGAATAAACCATTTAAGGATATCTCATTAAGTAATTCTTTCGCCAGGCTCTCTGCAGTAGAATTAGTTAAGGAGTTTGATGATAATGAGGAATTAGCTACAAAAAAGTATTTGAATCAAATTGTTGAAATTTCTGGAACAGTATCTGCAACAGAAACAAATGATGCGGGAGTAACTAGTGTAACTCTTGATGGTGGAGGTATGAGTGGAATAATCTGTGAATTAGATACAAAAACTACGCATAAACGATTGTCTTTTACTGCTGGTGAAATTGTTCAAATGAAAGGAATATGTACGGGAAAATTAATGGATATCGTTTTAAGTCGATGTGTTGAAATAAAATAATCTTTTTTTGATAGCAATCCATTTATATATTTAATAATTCTAATTTCAAAGGCTTAGTTTTTACATATTGGGTTGCTGTAATTATTACAATAGTTATAATTTTAAAGCTATATTTGGGCTTAATAAATGTTCACATTTTTTGCGTGAGAATTTAGATAAATCAATTCAATTTTTTGGATTAAAAATGAGCTTTTATACTATTTAATTTTTTTTAATTGATACGGTAGATACGATCTTTAAAACGCCTCTAAAATTATAATTAATGTACTGTTTAGTGTTCTAAAACCATCTTGTTTTTTGTCAAAATAATGGGGACAGCAAGTTGAATGATGGCTAAGTGAATGGAAAGATTAAGTAAAGGAATTTACAAAAATTGAGTAATATTGTGTTCTTTATCATTGAATATGTCTTCGATTCAAATTCGATTTATAGTAATACTTGGAGCATTAACAATCATCGGTATTTTTGTTATGCAAGCCTATTATTTATTTAAAAATTACAATAAAGAGGAATCAGAATTTCACCAATCCGTGAGTATTGCATTAAGAAATACGGCCAAAATCATAGCTAATTATGACAAGGGCACATTACCTGAAAAAGGACTTTTAATCCGTGAAGCTTCCAATTTCTATAAAGTTAATGTAAATGCACATATAGATCAATCTAGTCTCCTCCTTACACTAAAGAATGAATTTGCGAAACAAGAATTGGTCATACCTTTTGAGTATGGAATTTATGATTGCGGCACAAATGAACTGGTATACAATGAAATATTAAAAGATACCACTAAAGTTAAAAGCAAATCAAACAGGAAAGCCAAATCTAAAAAAACGGAGGAGAACTCTTATTTTATAGTTCGATTTCCAAGTAAGGCATCCTATATGTTTGTTGAAATGAAATCATTAATTATATCCTCAACTTTGTTGTTATTAGCCTGTGGTATTTTTACTATGGCTATGTTTATGACTTTAAGGCAAAAGCGATATTCAGAATTAATGCGCGATTTTGTGAATAATATGACTCACGAATTTAAAACACCGATATCGTCTATAAAAATATCTGCTGATGTGCTTTTGCACCATCCGACAGTTGAAGAAGATAAACGTCTATTTCAATATGCTCAAATTATCAGAGACCAGAATCAAAGACTTAATGATCAAGTTGAGAAGGTGCTACAAATTGCAAAAATGGAATCTTCTTCATTCAATATTAAGAAAGAGCCCATTGATCTACACGAGATCATTCGACAAGTAAGTAGTCAATATGCAATCAGACTGGATGATTCCGGAGGCAGTTTGACCTTATCATTAGAAGCCAAATCCCATAATTGTATGGCAGATCGGTTTCATTTTATGAATATCATCTCTAACCTGATAGATAATGCCATAAAATATAGTAAAAACGATCCAGAAATTGGTATTTTTACACATAATCTAAAAGATAAGCTAATTTTGGAAGTAAGGGACAAAGGTATTGGGATACAGGAGGAGGACATTTCAAAAATATTTCAGAAATTCTTTCGGGTTTCTACAGGCGATGTTCATAATGTAAAAGGATTTGGGATTGGCTTGTATTATGTCAAAAGAATCTGCGATGCACATGGTTTTGATGTAAATTTGCAGAGTGTTTATGGTAAAGGAACAAGTATATTTATTCAAGTAAAAACAGTATAATGAAACGAGCTAGACTTTTATATGCAGAAGATGATGAAACATTAAGTTTTATTACTAAGGATCACTTGGAACTTCAAGGTTACGAAGTGGTTCACTGTGTTAATGGGGCCTTAGCCTATGAAGCATTTAAAAATGAAAAATTTGATCTTTGTATATTTGATGTCATGCTTCCTGAGATGGATGGATTTACATTAGCGGAAAATGTTAGAAAAAAAGATCAACAAATCCCCATTTTGTTTTTAACTGCAAAGTCTTTAAAAGAAGACCGTATACATGGATTAAAACTCGGAGGGGATGATTATTTGACCAAGCCGTTTAGTATAGAAGAGTTGATACTTAAAATTGAAATATTTTTAAGGCGGAGCCGAGTATTTGAATCCCCAAGTTTAGAGGTTGAATTAAAGGTAGGTATTTACACTTATCTGCCATTGGAATATCAATTAGTTAATGAAACCAATGTAAGAATTCTAACACAGAGAGAAAGTGAATTATTGGATTTTTTGCTTAAAAACAAAAACAGAGTCATTAAAAGATCTGTAATTCTTGAAAGTTTATGGGGCGAAGATGATTATTTTATGGGTAGAAGTTTGGATGTATTTATATCTAGATTGAGAAAATATTTAGGGGATGATCCTGCTATAAAGATAGATAACATTCATGGAATAGGATTTAAATTTATGTGTCCCTAGTCAAGGGCTGGGATAGCTTTATATGTGTTTATTTACTTTGTATCGCAACCATCGCGTGTGAATAAATTAAAATATCAATTTTTTTCGACTTTTGTATTATTTGCTTTGTATTGTTCTGAAATACAAGCTCAAAACCCTTTTGAAATAAGAAGGACAAAAGTGGATACATCAAAAGTAAATGCAAGCCCAACCGATACTTTTAAGAGGGTAATTGTCAATCCTTTTGAATTGAAACCAGCAGTCCAAACAATAGGAATACAGTCAGAATCCCTAGCAGCCGACTTACTAAAACAAAAAACAAAGGAGTGGTCTGGTCATCCTACCAGTATGTTAGAAATCAAGAGTGCATTATTTTGGCTAATGCTACTTTTGACTTTTTTACTAGCCATAGCCTTAAATTTGAACCGGGCCATAATACTTAAACTCTACAAGAGTAGTTTTAACTTAAATCACTTATCACTTTTATATAGAGAAAGTAAGGAGGAGAATCGAATTATCTTTCCACTATTATACGGTCTGTATTTCATAGGTCTCAGCTTGTTTGTTTATCTAACCCTGGTCAATTTTTACAAACCAATACATATTATAAATTTATTATATTTATCTATGTGTACCAGTATCATTTATTTAATTCGCCATATCAGTTTAAAAATATTTGGATTTGTTTTCAAAATAGATCGGGAAATAGACCGCTATTTGTTTAGTATTATCGCATTTGGCTGTTTGATGAGCATTATTTTAATACCTGCTGACTTTTTAATTGCATTTACGGACCACGAATGGGCTAAAAAAATAATATATACTTTGGGCATTTTCTTAGTCGTAGCGTACGTTTTCCGCCAACTTAAAGAAATATTAATTAGTTCAAATCTTTGGAGAGAATCAATTTTTCATTTTTTATTGTATCTTTGCACCTTCGAAATAGCACCGTTTATATTGCTCTGGACTTTTCTCGAGCGTTTAAGCTAAGTGCAATATCAAAAAAGCCGCAGTTAATGCCGACAAAAACGACTAGCATTGCGCTAATTAAAGACTCTCGGTTGAGAAAAGTTAAGTCAATTTTAATTTCTCAACCAAAACCTGAGCGATCTCCATATTTTGAGATTGAGACGAAGTACAATATTCAAGTTGATTGGAGGTCATTTATCCAAGTGGATGGTCTTACTGAAAAGGAATTCCGTAAGCAGAGGATTCGGCCCGATGAATTCCCTTGTGTAGTTTTTACAAGTAAAAACGCCATAGATCATTTTTTTAGGTTAACAGAAGAAATGAGGGGTAAGGTCTCAGAAATGACCAAATACTTTTGTACTACTGAGACAATAGCCAACTACCTTCAAAAATTTATTATCTTCAGAAAAAGAAAGGTGTTTCATGGGACCAAGTCGATATCTGACCTTGCCAATTACTTTAATAAGCACAAAGATGTAGGGACCTTCTTAGTTCCTTGTTCAGATACAGGGAATCACGATGTAGCTGAATTCCTTAAATCTACTAAGGTGAAATTTCAAGAAGCCATAATGTATCGAACCGTAAGTGCGGATTTATCCGATTTGAAGGATATTAAGTATGATATTTTGGTATTTTTTAGCCAGCTGGATATTAAATCATTATTTGACAATTTTCCAGATTTTGAGCAAGGGAATACGCGAATTGCAGCTTTTGGAAATACTACTGCAAAAGCAGTTTCAGATGCACAATTATTAATAGATATTCAGGCACCAACGGTTGAAACGCCTTCTATGACAATGGCTCTAGAAATGTATTTGAAGAAAGCCAATAAGTAATATATACCCATCTCATTCAAATGGAAATTCCATTTATTGATCAGTTAGCCACTCAATTGACGAATGGCTTGCCTGGCAGAAAAGCTCATATTCGTATGGCTCCTTTTCCCGGAAGGTTTGATGAATTGCCGACTCAAGAAACTAAGAATGCTGCAGTTATGATTTTGATTATGGGGGACTCTGATAATCTGTATTTTCCACTGATAAAAAGAAACCCAATCAGTGTCCGAGATCCACATAAGGGCCAGGTTAGCTTACCTGGTGGACGGCAAGAGGTATCTGATTATAATCTACTTTTTACGGCATTGCGTGAAACTCAGGAAGAAATTGGAATACCAGCCGATCAAATCAAAATAGTTGGAGCATTATCTCCTTTATTTATTCCAGTTAGTAATAATTTAGTTCATCCTTTTATAGGATGGTTCGAGGGGCATGGTACGTTTGTACCGCAAGTATCTGAAGTGTTTGATATTATTAAATGCTCCTTGGCTCAATTATCTATTGGAAATTTACGTGCGCATCAAGTGATCAACACAAGTTATGCAACAGATCTTAAAGTTCCAGGATTTAACTTGAATGAACATTGGATTTGGGGTGCAACAGCCATGATTTTGGAAGAATTCAATGAAGTACTGGAACAAGTTATTTCCAGAAAATAATTTTTAGTAATTTTATATTACAGTAATCATACGATAAGTTGCATTTTAGGTCCTAACCTAGGTGGAAAATATAGCATCATTTTTCTAACCCTGCAGCATTTAGTAGTATTAAATAATAATAAATATATTTTGTTAAACATGATAATGTTAGCATCATTTATTTTTATTTAAATACTTTTTTTGTATAATAAAATAATAAATGTCATGGTTGTGGAGATAAATAGAATGAAAAAAAATCAGATGTAATAGATCATTGTTCTTATAATCTATCTTTGACTCAATGATAAATAGATCTTAATTTTTCGAGTTGTAAAATTTTAAGGTATAATACTCAAAAATAGTTGGTAAAACCTTCATAAGTATATTGAAAATCAATAAATTATAAAGAGTTAATTGAAAGTGGTTTCAATTAACTCTTTTTGTATATGAAAAACTCAAAAAAAAAGATGTTGGGCATGTGGATTTTTAGACACTATTAAATGGGGAAAACAGGCTGGAAAGCAGAGATATAAATGTAAGAATTGTGGTGTTTTATCAACTGGTTCTAATAGCCCTGTAAAGTCAAATAATGAATTAGTTTGGTTTCGAAAATGGGTACTAGAAAGGTTAACATATCGATATCTTCTTGATGATAGTGGATACAGTAAATCAACACTTGAACGCAAGTTTAAGAGCTATTTATCAAATGCTCCTGCTTTTCAAATAAAAGCTCATGATAATGCTCATTTAGTGATTGATGGCACATATTTTAAGGGAGAGCTGTGTTTGGTTTTGTATTATGATTTTGATATTAAATATTGCCAATTTTACCGATTCACCACTAAAGAATCTTATTCTGAAATCAAAGAGGATATTGAAAATGTATTATTGTTGGGAATCCAAATAAAATCAATTACATGTGATGGCCATCCTGCAATTATTAAGGCAATACATAAAGCTTGTCCAGATATAATCATTCAAAGGTGCTTGGTGCATATTCAAAGAGAGACAAACATTTGGCTTAGACGAAAACCTGTAATTGAGTGTAGTATTGAGCTTAAAAGAATAGTAAGCACGCTTCATTTAGTAAAGAATAATAACGATCGAATTTATTGGATCAACCTATTCAATAATTGGTTTGACCAAAACAAAATATTCATAAATGAACAACAAATAAGTCCAGATACTGGAAGAAAATGGTATCGACACAAGGACTTAAGAAGAACAGCAATTATGATTCGAAGAGCAATACCTAATATGTTTCATTATTTAAACAATGCGCAAATACCAAATAATACGAACTCCATTGAATCGTTTTTCGGACATTTAAAAGACACATTAAGTATACATAGAGGATTGTCCAAAAGTAACCGGAAATCATTTATTAAATGGTACTTACATTTTAAAAATGCATCACGAAATTAGGTTTTTTTAAGCCATAAGGCAAACCTGTATTAATATATTAAGTGGTCCATATTCGAACCACTTAATATTACAGTATATGCATCAACTTTATTGCTAGTAGGTTGCTCCTCAGCAGAGCCTAATTCCTCTTCAAGTTGATGGCGGAAATTTAATAAATCACATAGAAAAAACCACCAACTATATTTGACGACATTACCAATTTTAATGCCATCTGAATCCAAGTGAATTAATTTCTCATCTTTAAATTCGGTCAAGGTTCTAATTAATGTTTCTTTGGCAACACCACAATATGAAGCAAGGTCTTCTCGCCCAATGTTAATGATAGGCGGGTTAAATTGTTTAGAAAGTTCTACAATGTGATAAGCTATTTTTTCTCTGACATTACCATAAGAATTGATTGCTAATCTAAATGTAAATTCTTTGGTTAATGAAAAAGTAAATTGCTGAAAAGACATTAATAAATTATCTTTAAGTATTATGTCTTCAAGTGTTTTTTTAGATATCATTTTTATGACAACGGGTTCGATCACTTCGGCATATCCATTATGATTGTTTTGAAATAAATAATGCATCCCAACAAATCCTGAAGATTGATAGAGTTCAAGTACCAATTCTTTTCCTCCAATGGTTTCTAGTGCCTCTTTGATAATGCCAGATTGAATGAAGTATATATGGTTAACACGATCACTATCATTCCATAACCTTGTTTTTTTTCCGTAACTTTTGGTTTGAGATTCTTGAATTAAGTTAGCGATTTTAGGGTGTTTTTCAAATTCTTTAATAGATAAAGTATTCAATATTTGTTTTGAAGTTCGAGAAGCATCTAGTTCTTTATATTTTTTTAATTTATTTTCTACGATTTGCAATAAATCAGAATCTTCAAACGGCTTAACCAAATAATCTTCTGCACCAAGATTCATGCCTTTTCGAAAATCTTCTTTTTCAGATTTAGCAGTTAGAAAAATAAAAGGTAAATGTTTTAGGGATTCGTCCTGTTGAATGATTTTTAGCACGCCAAAACCATCTAGATTAGGCATCATAATATCACAAAGAATGATGTCTGGCCGAAATTGGCGGGCATATTGAATACCAATTAGTCCATCTTCAGCTGATTTGACATCATATTCTGCTAATTCGAGAATCTCAGTTAGATTTTCTCTCATTTCTGCATTGTCTTCAATGAGTAGAATTTTTGATTTATTTTGCATTTATTGGTATTTTAACATGAAAGCTTGTACCTATATTTTCTTTAGAATGGAATGATAAATTTCCATGAATGGCTTCAAGATATTTTTTAACAATATTTAAACCGAGACCGGTTCCTTGAATATTAAGTACATTGGAACCTCTATAGAAAATATCATAAATAAATTTTTGTTCTTTTTCGGGAATTCCAATACCATGGTCTACAACATCTATAATGTAATGATCTTTTTCTTCATCTAAATTAATATCAATTATAGCACCTTCTGATGAGTACTTTATAGCATTCGTAATAAGATTATTGAGAATGTGTCGTATACAGGTTTTATCAGAATTCATATTAAATTTCAATAATTTGTCGAAATTCAAATTTAATATTTGATTGTTTTTTTTAATAAATTCAAAATCATCAATAATATCTTGTAACAATTCAGACAAAGAAAAATATTCTAGTTTTATCTCATATCGGCCTTCTTCAATTCGAGTTAAATTTAAGAATTCGTTTAAGATTCCATTGAGATAGTGAATATTGTTTTTGATTTTGCCGATATGTTTTTTTCTTTTCTCTAAAGTTTCTAAATCTTCATATTTATCTATTAGATTTATTGAACTTAAAATATTGGCAAGTGGTGTTCTGAATTCGTGCGATGCGATAGAAACAAATCTTGATTTTAATTGATTGATGTCTCGTTCTTTTTCCAATGCATTAATTAAATTAATCTCATTTTCTTTAAGTTTATTTTCAACTATTTTCCGTTGGCCAATTTCAATTTCAAGAATGTTATTCGCATTACTTAATTGGTTGATACTGTCTTGCAGCTGTTTTGTTCTGGAGTTTACTAGATTTTCAAGTGATTTATTGAGTACTTGTAATTTTTCTTCAATTTGTTTTTGTTCTGTCAGATCATGAATGACTCCGGTAAAGAATGTTTCTTCATGAATAATAAACTTACTAACGGCTATTCTCAGTGGAATAGTTAGTCCTTGTTTAGTCAGTCCATTAATTTCACGACCTTTGCCCATTATTTTTTTTGGGTGAGGTCCTACATGATTTAAAAGATAATGATCGTGTACCCTTTTATCATGTTCAGGCATCAACATATTGATTTTTTGATGTATTAAATCAATCTCATCATATCCAAAGAGATTACAAGCACTTTCATTCGCAAGTACTATTAATCCATTTGTATCAATAATGATAATTCCATCAATGGCAGTGTCCAAGATAGATTTAAAAAAACTTTTATCGTGATCCGTTTGTTTAGATTGATAAGGCATGTATTGATTTTGAGTACAATCAATTAAATAGATGACAAAGATCATTAAATAACCGTTAATTATTATTCAATTTTACAAAAATTATTAATATGAATGTAAAAGAACCTATTAGTACTATTATGACTAAAAATTTAGTCACCTTAACTCCTGAGGATAGCCTTATGGAAGTTAAAAATATATTTCAAAACAACGCAATACATCACATTCCTGTGGTCCATTTTAGGGATTTGGTCGGATTGGTTAGTAAGTCTGATTTTTTGTTATATGCGAACTCTCTATCTGATTCTTCAAACATAGAAATTCAAGTGGATCAGAAGCTTGAGTTTACAAAAGTTAAGCAAATTATGGTAACCAGACTTGGTAAACTTGAGCCAGATGATCGGATTGAGGTAGCTATCGATGTTTTTTTGAAAAATTATTTTCATTGTCTTCCTGTTGTGAAGGATGGGGAATTAATGGGATTGGTAACACCATTTGATATTTTGAGACAGTTATAAAGCAGATCATTGAAATGTATAACTCTTAAATGTTTTTGATCAATATCATGTTTCCTAATGATGAGCGTCATTGGAGTGTTAAGTAATATGTGTTAACTTCGTTTAAAATAAATACAAATGAAACCGTTTAATGTAATATTGTGTCCCTATGATTTTTCCAATTTTGCTGATAAAGCTTTGGACTATGCTGTAAGGCTCACGCTGTCTAGTGGACAGAGATTGGCTTTAGTGAATGTAATTGTTAATCCATTTTTATTTGAAGGGGGAAGTCCGGTACTTAATAATAATTTATTGGCACTTGATTTATTACAACAGATTAAAGATGAAGAGAATGCTAAATTAAATGAACTTAAATTAAAATTGCAACAAGATCACCCGACGTTGGAAGTTGAATATATCTTAGAAGAGGACAATGATGTTGAGGCTTGTATTCTTGCAGCTCAGGCTAAGACAAAAGCTGATCTTATAGTTATGGGTTCTCATGGCCGAAAAGGAATAAAACGTGTACTTCTTGGAAGTGTAGCCGAAGGTGTACTTAGAAATGCAGCTTGTCCAGTATTAATTGTAAAATAATTTTTTAATTCATTTAAATTTATTAATTATGAGTAACTTAATCAGATTTAGAAACAGGTTTCCGTATTTTAGCAATTTTCCGGTTTGGAATGATGACTTTTTTGAAAAGGATTTATTTTCTTCCAAAGAATTATCATTTCCACCCGTAAATATTCTAGAGTCCATTAGACATTATACATTGGAGATGGCAGTTCCGGGAAAAGCTAAAGGTGATTTTAAAATTGAAGTCGACGACAATAATGTAATGACCATTTCTTTGGAAAGTAAGCATGAAAAAAAAGAAGAAGAATCAAAAGAGATGAAAAGAATGGAATTTAATTATTCATCTTTTTCTAGAAGTTTTTCATTGCCTTCCATGATTGACAAGGCGCACATCACAGGTGCTTATGAAAATGGGATATTAACAATAAACCTACCAAAATTAGAAGAAAGTGCTAAGACAAATTCAGTTAAAATCAATATTTCTTAATTTTAACACCGTTGGTCAAGTCATTATGATTGCACCATTGGGGTTAAATGTTTAGGAAATAAGTCATATTAACCTAGCGTAAATTGGAATTTGATTTAGAAGAAGTTTTAAATGAAGGCAACATTTAAGACTTTTTCTTTTTTATAATTTAAGTTTCACAAATCTTAGATAATGATGTAATATGGGTATAACGATAAATCACTATTGAGTGGGTATATACATTAAGTCCCTATTGAATTAGATGTTGAGTGTGTCGGGATGGGTATCTGTTTTTTGATCTTATATAGGTGGGTTGGGATCATTTCTTTTTATGCTTTCCATTTCTTGATAAAATGATTCTGCTTCATCATTTTGTTTGGCAAAAGTCCAATCATCAGTTACTGTTGTTTCGATCCATACATTTCCAGATTTACGAAATACCTGAATGTATAATCCAAATATTTCCTGAAATTGTCTTTCAAGTTGTGCTACAGTTGTTTCAGGTTCAAGCTCTATGGTTCCTTCGTTATGCTTCTTTCGACAATCTTTTAATTGTAGGTTCGCTGGAATTAAATTCTCTTTCCTTGAACCAACATGAATATCATGGGGTTGACTAAAGAATTCTATTTTTAGAAAGGGATATTTTTTTGAAAACTGGTCTTGAATTTCAAAGATAGAGATCGTGTCATTGATGATTAATTTCATAATTCTTAATTTTAGTCGTGATTGACCAATAAAGGAAGGTCAAAATGGAAAGCTAAATCTTTGCTCGCACTATTAATAAAAAGTTGAGAGAATATATTGTGTTTTCTTGGAAATATAGTTAATAAATCAATCTCATGGGTTTGTGTTTTAATAAACTTTTCAATGCCTGAAATCAAATCAGAATTTGTAATCGTATGATACGATGTATTCGAATTTACTAAAGAAGGTTTTAAATATTTAGCTTCAAGCATTTCATTCATTTGAGTTAATTCCTCTGCTTTATCTGTAATATTCAAAACATGAATATGGGAATGGAAAAAGTGGCTCAAATCAACCAAGGGTTTTAAAGCGTGATCGTTTTCAAATGGTATCATATCATAACTAAATAATATATGTTTGAATCCCTTAAATTCATTATGTTTGTGTATACCAAGTACAGGTATTTCTGATTTAGTAAATAGTTTTGCCGTTGTACTTCCCAAAATATGGCGAGCTACAAATCCTAATCCTTGAAGTCCCATGATGATTAAGTCATAAGATTGTTTTTTGGAATACTCTTTGATTTCTTCGAACGGAATTCCGGAAACGCAAGCGGCTTGGATGTTTTTGACCTGAGGATTATATTGCTGAATTTCTTTAATAATAAGTTCTAACTCTGCAAGATGGGCTTTAGTAATTCCATCTATTTCTTCCTGATCGGGGATATATACGTAAGAATCAGAAACGGATACGGGTATTTGAAAAACATGAAGAATATCGATTTGGGCACCAAGTGCTACGGCTAAATCCGCACCATATTTCAAGGCATTTTTGGAAGTTTCCGAAAAGTCGGTAGGAATAAGTATTTTTTTCATTAACATACCTTTTTATATGAAATAATAGGTAGAACACAAAGTTAAAAAGTGCCTACTTAGGAAGTGATGATATTGATCATGATTCATAATGACAGATATCAAAATTAAAACAAGAAGGAGATCTAAATGGTTCCAGATCATTGATTAGGCCTTAAGATATTATGGTATCCTTAAAATATACAATTTTATTTGCATTGACCATTAAGTTGAATTAGAAGGTTAATTTGAATTTATTTTTCAAATAAAAATAGCTAGATTTATAACAGAATAATCATGAGATTATCTGGATTTGGTAAAAATGCATCCAAAAGTTCAATGGAATTGAACTACCATAGTTGAATTGTTTTTTGCATCTAATGGAATGAAAGATTTGAATGATATTCAGAGTTGAGACTATTGTACTTATTTCTTTGACAGTAAGTATAATGAATAGGTATTATTAATTAATCGATCATGTTGAGTTGATTTAATTATTTATCACTGGATATTGTTAATGGGGTGACTTGTTGTTTGTAAAAAATTGATGAGAGCATAATATGGTTATTTGAATAAAATAAATAGCTTTATTCTATTTATTGTACAAGTTGAGTAAATGAATTCATTTACATTTGTGATATGATTGCAATACAAGATAAATTGGTTAGTGAAGACATATTGGATCATTATTTTTTATGCAAACTTGATGCCTGTAAGGGCGCATGTTGCTGGGAAGGTGATTTGGGTGCTCCTTTAGATTTGAGTGAATTGAAGATCATTGATCAAGTTTTACCTATTGTTAAAACTTATCTTTCTGAGGAATCTATACATAGGATTGAAACGCATGGTGCGTATGAAAACTATGAAGGTCAGGATTCTTTTAGCACCCAATTATTATCTCATGGTCCATGTGTATTCATGACTACTGATGATAATGGAATAGCAGGATGTGCTTTTGAACAAGCCTTTCGGGATGGCAAAACGGATTTTAAAAAACCGATATCTTGTCATTTATATCCAATTCGTGTTATTGAAAGACCGGAACAAGGATTTACAGCAGTTAACTATGACCGATGGGATATTTGTAATCCTGCGTGCCAGGAAGGAAAAGATAAACAATTACCGTTGTATCAATTTTTAAAGGAAGCTATCATCAGAAAATTCGGTGAAGCTTTTTATGAAGAATTATCTTCTGCAGCTGATTATGTTAAAGCTAATCCTAATTCCTGACTCTTCAATTAAGATAACAGATACATCTATCAACTAATTGTATTATTTTAGCGCTCTAAATTTATAAGTATGCAATTCATTACACGAGGTTTTAAGTTTGGTTTATGGGTCATTATTGTTGTGGCTTCTTTAAGGAACAACGAAATGAGTGCCCAAAACTGGTCATTAAAAGGTTCTGTTATGGCTTCTGTTGAGATTAACGAAGCAAAACCCTCCATACTTTTAAAATGGTCACCGGAAAGCACAGCAACAAAATACACCATTTATAGAAAATTGAAAGATGCCAAAGCCTGGGGTTCTCTTAAAGCTACATTAGCTGGTACAGAAGTATCTTATTTAGATACGACCGTTCAAATTGGTCAAACTTACGAATATAGAATTACTAGGGCTGCATCAGATATCCCTGCAAATGGTTACTTGTATGCTGCTATTAAAGGTCCAGCAATTGAATCAAAAAATGCTGTTCTTTTATTAATTGATAGCCGAATTCAAGATAGTCTGAAAACTTCAATCAATAGGCTAAAAAATGATTTATACAATGAAGGATGGGATGTAATGCAAGTAGTTGTTGATAAAAATGCAACAGTTCCTCAAGTGAAGGATTTAATTTTAAATCAAAAAGCTTTAAATCCTAAACTTAAAACCTTGTTCATTATCGGTCATGTGATCGTTCCATACGCTGGAAATGATGCCTACGATGGACATCCGGATCATATTGGTGCATGGCCAGCTGATTCCTATTATGCAGATTTGGATGGAACATGGACTGATGATTCTGTAGACAATACAGATGCCGGAAGAACAGAAAATAAAAATTCAATTGGAGATGGAAAGTTTGATCAGGCTTATATTCCTTCTGATCTTGAATTGGAAGTAGGAAGAGTTGATTTTTTTAATATGCCTGCTTTTTCAAAAAATGAAATTCAATTATTAAGACAATATTTTGAGAAAGACCATAAGTTTAGAACTGGTCAAATCAAAGCAAGACGCAGGGGTGTTGTCTTGGATAACTTTAATTTTCAAAATGAAGGATTTGCTCAAAGTGGTTATCGAGCTTGTTCGGCTTTTTTTGGACCAGATAGTACATCAACTGCAGACTATAGAACATCACTGTTAAATGGTTCTTATTTATGGTCTTATGGTGCTGGTGGAGGTTGGTATGAAGGAGCTGGTGGGATTTCAACTACCCAAAACATGGCAGTAGATTCACTACAAGGTATTTTTACTTTTTTATTCGGCAGTTATTTTGGAGATTGGGATAGTCCTAATAATTTCATGCGTTCAGCTTTAGGTAGTGGTACCATTCTAACATGTGCTTGGGCTGGAAGACCAGGATGGCAAATGCAACATATGGCTATGGGAGAACATATTGGGTTTAGTTCTTTGTTAAGTCAAAATAATAACACCTTATATATAAATAGTCCTAATGGAAAACGTGGGGTTCATGCTGCTTTAATGGGTGATCCTACTTTAGTCATGTATCCTATGTTGCCTGTAAGTAATCTTACTATTAAGGAAGTTGCAGGTCTGGTTGAATTGAATTGGGGTGCTTCTACTGATGCCTCAGAGGGTTATTTGATTCAAAGAAAAAAATCCAGTGAATCTAACTTTCAAACCATTGCAAGAAATTTTGTGGGTTTAAAATATTTAGATAAATGTTTAAATAAGGACACGACCTATGAATATAGAGTTTGTGCCACGAAGTTGGAAAACAATGCCAGTGGTAGTTTTTATAATGTTTCGGCTGGGCTTATAAGCAGCATTAAAATAACTCGTCCAGATCTAGCCATAGATTCGATTATGACTAAGGATGAAAATGCAGGATTTAACCAGGGTAAATTTCTAGGAGCCCAAGTAAGTGGAGGAACGGCGCCATTTACCTATACAATTAAAGGTAATTTGGACCCTAATAAACTGAGCGCGGGAACTTATACATTAATAGTAGAAGATGCTAATGGGTGTAAAACCGAAAAAGAGTTTATTATCAGATTGAATACTTCAAATCATGAAATCAACATTGATCATGTAATCATATACCCTCAACCAGCGGATGATTTTTTGTACATCAATACAAATTCTAAATGGGAATTAAATGAAGTGAGATTAATCAATCCAATAGGTACTGAATCTAATGTAAAAGTTGAGCGAACTTCTCAAAACTTAGGTAGGATATTAGTCCAAAAATTGAAACCAGGATGGTATATGATTAAAGGGACTAATGGAAATAAACATTTTGAAATCCCGTTTATCAAGCTTTAATGTTAAAATTTTCTTAAATTACGAATAAATTCGTAGGGATTAGTTTATTGTTATATATTTGCTTTACGAAAGAATTCGTACCTTATGCAAAAAATAGTAATAAAACCCACTGAAGCGGAATTAGACATACTACAGATATTGTGGCGATTTGGACCTCAGACTGTTAAACAAGTCAATGAAATTCTGAATAAGAAGAAAGAAACAGGCTATACCACAACTTTGAAGTTCATGCAGATTATGACTGAAAAGGATTTGTGTACTCGCGAAGCAGAAGGCAAATTACATATTTACAAAGCTAATATTAAGGAAAACCAAGTAAAAAGATCCGCAGTTTCGGCAATAATTGACAAAGTTTTTGAAGGTTCAGCAATGGAATTAGTGATTCAAACACTTGGAAATTATAAAGCAACAGACAAGGAATTATCTGAATTAAAGTCATTGATCAAATCAATGGAAGAAGAATCAAAAAATCAAAAATAAATCAAGCGATTTAAAAGTAAGTTTTAATGATGGAATGTGGTCAAGTACAGTTTGTGTCAATAGTTCAAGAGTCCATAGCATGGACATTATTGCACTCTATATGGCAAGGAACTGTACTTGTTTTTATTATTTTATTATTAGAAAAAATACTTAGATTTAGAAATAAAGAAGTAATCCATTTAATTTCAAAATTAGCTTTACTTAGTTTTTTGTTTTGTGTATTTATAACCTTTGGATTGATGTTGGATCACCCAAATCAAAAAATCAATTTACATATTTTGAGTTTACCAGGTATTCCTGAGTATCAAGTAATTTTGAAATGGGTCAACGGGTTATGGATCGTAGGATTGTTGATTACATCAGTAAAATATGTATTTTCATTGAATTATTTGAGTAATATCAGAAGACAAGTAGATTTTGAATTTCCACAGGAATGGATCCAAACTTTTTCCAGGATTAAAGAGGCTTATTCATTGAATGCGAATGTACTTTTAGCTCACTCAGATCATGTTAGTTCAGCATTTGTCACAGGGGTTATAAAACCAATGATCATTATTCCCACTTCTTGGATTAATCAATTAAATGTGGATGAAGCAGAATGTATAATAGCACATGAATTAGCTCATATTTTACAATTTGATCATTGGATGAATTTAGTTTGTAATATAGCAGAAATCATTTTTTTCTTCAACCCTGCAGTTTATTTTATTAATCATAGAATTCGATTTCAGAGAGAATTGTGTGCAGATGCAAGAGCTATACAATTAATCAAGCGATCATTGGAATATGCTTCCTTGATTTTAAAATTGGAATCTAAATCAAGTGTAAAAAATCCATTTGTTTTGATTGGATTCAGTGCGATCAGACATCAATTGAGTCATAGAATTAAGCAGATATTGAATATTCATGAGACAAACACTTATACGCACAGTATTAATTATTCATATGTAATCATTTTTTGTATTGGATTAATAACATTATTTAATATCCATCCTACTCAAAACATTACAACAGACCATCTCGTCAGCAAGGATCTTCAAAAACAACCAGGTATGACAACTAGCATTGAGCGTCACACTTTAAAGATTAATGGCAAGACGAGTTTAGTTAGTATACGTAAAACAAATTTGGATCGGTTACAGTCCATTTCAAATTTTAAGGAAGATCATAATAGTCAGCAAACTACTATTCATCAATTGCCAACAGATGAAATTAAGACTACTAATGATCAATTGGATCAGGTTAATACTATGCAGACTGGTGAGTTTGCATTGAACTATACCTATAATTATGATACCATGTTTATCGTTGATTCAAGGAATACTAATGACTGGCAATCCATGTCAGTACAACAATATATTGATTCTATTGGAGTAGGTTTATGGAATGAGAAATTCCACAATGCCAATAGATATAAGCAATTAAAACATATTCTATTCCTTCAAAATCAAGAATATTATTATAAAGTTATATTAAGTCAAAATATACCTTTCGGTAGTACGAAATCAAGCACGCCAAAATTGCATATCATCGAAGATGCTCAAATTAATTAATTCTTAAAATTTAAATTTATGAAAAATTTATTATTGACTTTCATTTTATTAATTTCATTTCAAAGTTTGTCTTTTAGTCAAACTAATAATACCCAATCCAAATCAGAACGCACTGAACGTAAAATTATCATTAAGAAAATTGTAACAGAAGGAGATGAAAAAGTGGATGAAATTGCTATTCAAAAAATGGTTGATTCAATACTACTAACTCAAGGTATCGAAGATAAAGGAAATAAAAAAATAAAAGTTATTATCAATAAAAAGGATGGTAGTCAGCAGGTAGATGTCAAAGTTGATGACCTCGAAAAGGAAATTGAAATCAAAGAGCTTGGTGGTCAACCGATGCGATACCATATGATTGAAGAAGAACAATTGAACCATGAACCTGAAAATAAAGCAGTTTTGGGTTTAATGTTAAATGAAGTTGGAGGTAATAATGGTGCTTCAATATCTGAAATCATCGAAGGAAGTGGAGCAGCTCAATCAAATCTAGAAGTTGGCGATATCCTTTTAAAAATTGATGGCAAAAAAATGAAGAATTATTCAGATGTTATCGAATATCTTTCTGATAAGGAAGTAGGTGATGTCGTCAAAATTAAATATTTACATAACGGAGAAATAGAATCAACAAAAGTGAAGCTTGGCAAAAGAACAACTAATTCGGGATTTTCTAAAAGTAAATCATGCTGTCAATCTAAAAGTAAATGCTATACCATAAATTCAAATATGAATAAGGATTCCGATAATAGTAATGAAACAATAGTTAAAGAAATCCAATTAGATCAATTAAGAGATCTAGAAAACTTGGAAGTGATTCAAAGTCCTGATCCAAATGATTCCAATGACAGTGATATCCTGGATCGAGATAACCAATCTTCACTTGCCATAGAATATTTATCCAGTACTCCTAATCCGAATCAAGGTCAAATGAAAGTTAATTTTCAAGGTAAAAAGGGACCTACAACCATTAGATTAGTAGACATGAATGGCAAGGAACTTTTTGAAGAGAAGATTGAAAATTTTGATGGAACATATAATAAAGACATAACGGTTACAGATGCAAAAGGTACATTGATCTTATATATTACTCAAGGGAAAAAAATTATATCAGAAAAAATTATAGTTAAATAAAGCCAATATTTTTAAAACAAAAAAGAAAAGCTTCATTATTAAATAATGAGGCTTTTTTATTTAATCAGTATGTTTATTTAATTTCTTTTCTATCTGCAACAAACTTTTCTGAATATCTGATAATTTATCATCCTGCCATTGATCATAATTTAATTTGGGATCATGATATGCAATATGAGCTTGGTATTGCCATATTTCAAATACTTCATCATAACTTATTTCTACCATTGGAAATATGGTATTATCTGAATGAAGCGCTAATTTCTTAGTTTTATGATTGGGAACAATTCTTTTGTATACGATACCATTTTCTTTGGTTATCAATACATAAGTATTCCCTGCAATAATATCTTCAAATTTAGGAATAGATACACAAATGACTATAGTACCGGACTCAATGGGTAGCATGCTGTCGCCTCTGATTTCAAATCCTCTAAATGGACCTTTTTTAAGTTTTGGAATCGAAAATCTGGGCAACTCTTTGATGTATTCAGGGTCCTGCAGACTTTCAATGTAACCTGCTTCAGCAAGAACAGGGACCAATTCTACATTGGGAGTAAATGGTTCTGACAATGTATGATCCTGATCTTCGCGATTTAAATAAGATTGAATCAAATCATCATTTAATTTTTTCTTGACTAAATGTTCAATAGAAATATCATAGAGATTGGCAATTTGAATCAGTGTGTCCAAATTCGGTTCTGTGTGTCCTCGTTCATAATCCCCCAGTGTTGTGCGTGGGATGCCTAATTTTTCCGATATTTGCAGTTGTGACAAACCAGCTTTTAAACGTAAAAATTTAATATTATCAGCAAAATTCATATTAAGATTTGGTTGCAAAGTTAAGTCAGTCGAATTATTCGGCATCAATAATTGGGTATTATTTAAAATAATATTTTGAATTCATGAATTGGAAACGAACTTATATGCAGTTTTGGCATCGTCATCCTTGGGTGACCTGTTCGTTTTTTATATTCATGATCATTGCTTTTTTATTATCTTTTATCATTGGGTCTCATCCTTTTTATTGTAAATTCAAAGGTGAAAGTTATTTTCTAGTTTGGTCTAAAGAAGCTCCTATTGGTTCAAATCTTCAGGAAGCATTGCTTGAACATCAATTCAAATGGGAGGAAATTGATTTTGATTTAGCATGTTGGCCAATTTTTCATATAGATCCCTATAAGACTCATCAGGAATTGTCTTGGTTGCCACCAGGGACTTTTAACTCAGAAGCCAAGTTTATTTTGGGCAGTTATGAATTGGGAAGAGATGTTTTAACTTCATGTTTGGTTGGATTACAGCAAGCTTTGTTTCTTAGTTTTTTAAGTATCTGCATAGCATTAATTCTGGGATTACCTTTAGGATTAGTAGGAGCATACTATCAAAAAACCGGAATCAGATTATCCATGTGGAGTGCTATGGGCTTCCTTCTTATTTTAGGAATAAGTTGGTATCTGATACTGTTACTTATAAGTTTTAAAATACTAAATGGATTTATTGGAATTCTATTTATTCTCATTTTGATCGCCTTGATTGGTTTTAGTTTCAATGTATGGAACCGAAAACCGGACTTAATCATTTATCCGGATTTTTATGTTGTAAAAAGTATTGAGTTTATTAAATCCTTACCATTGCTTATGATCATGTTAATTTTATTACAATGGATAAACAAACCTAATCTTCTTTTTTTAAGTTTGTTTATAGGATTATTTTATGCTTTTAGTATTGCAAAATACACCAGATATATTGTAAGGTCAGAAAAGGAGATGACTTATATCTCTGTGTGTAAATCGTTGGGTTATTCAGATGTAAGAATTATGCTCAAGCATTTATTACCTGCTGCTTTTCAAACTTTATTGCCATACATTGCATTAGGTATGGGGAGTGTGGTATTATTGGAAGCCAGTATATCTTTTTTGGGTTTAGGCTTACCCGTTGAATCCATAAGTTTAGGTCAAATGATGCATAGTGCGCGGTCCTATCCCTCGGCATGGTGGGTGGTTATTTTTCCCGGAGCATGTGTTTTTTGGATCGTTTATTGTTTTCAGACTTTAGGTACTGGATATACATCAAAATTTAATGAATGAGATATTCACCTTGCGTTTATTCGTAAAGCTTTGAAAAATGAAATGATTTTGATTATTTTAATAAATTAAATGGAGAAAAATGGAAGCATTTAAAAAATGGATTTACACGGGTACATTTGGAATTAGAATTGATTTTGTATTGATGCTTTTGAGGGTCGTATTCGGTGCTTTGATGATGATGCATGGATATCATAAGTTATTAAATATAATTTCTGGTCAAGTGGAATTTGCTGATCCAATTGGGATTGGGGAAAGTCTATCTTTATATTTGACTGTATTTGCAGAATTTTTTTGTTCCATTTTGTTGATTGTAGGATTGATGACACGTCTTGCGCTTATCCCATTGATGATAACGATGCTGGTAGCACTTTTTATCGTTCATCAACATGATCCATTGGGAGAAAAAGAAATTGCCATATTGTATTTGATAGGATTTTATGCTATCTATTTAGCTGGACCCGGAGGGCTTTCAATGGATGCCAAATTATTTAAAACCAAAACAAACGAATGATAAATTTAGAAAAGGATTTAGTGTTTTTTGATGTAGAAACTACGGGATTACACGTTATTCGGGATCGAATTCTACAATTGGCTATGATCAAATATTCCAAGAAGAATGGCCCAGTAGAAGAAATGATGATGTTAATTAATCCGGGGATACCCATTTCAGAGGAAGCCATGAGGATACATGGGATAACTCCTGCAGATTTAGTTAATAAACCTGTTTTTGCACAAGTGGCTCAAAAAATCTTTGATTTTATTGGAGATGCCGATTTGGCTGGTTATAACTCTAATCGATTTGATATTCCGATACTCATGGAGGAGCTTGCCAGATGTGGATTTGATCTGGAAATTGAAAAGCGCCGACAAATTGATGTGCAGCGGATATTCTATAAAATGGAACCCAGAACTTTGAAAGCCGCCTATCAATTTTATTGTGGAGCACCATTAGAAGGGGCGCATGACGCTTTGGAAGATGTTCGTGCAACGATTAAAGTATTGGAAGGCCAATTAGAAAAGTATGAATCTACACCCTTTGAGAATGAAGATGGAACGGTCATTGAACAAGCCATTAAAAATGATGTACAATCCTTGCATGACTTCACCAATGATATGAAAACGCTAGATGCGACACAGCGTTTGAAATTCAACGAAAAAGGAGAAATCGTATTTAATTTTGGAAAATATATAGGACAGGTGGCTGACAAAGTACTCTATGAGGATAGGAATTACTACCATTGGATCCAGGAGAAAGAATTTTCATTTCAATTAAAGAAAATAGTTAAACAGTTACTCAAAGATTACGAGCAGAAATTAGCTAAAAAATAGATGTTAGAAGATTCATACTAATGGAGAACTTTTAAAGTATTTAGTTCGTTAACTTATTAAATTAAATTGTCGATATGAGATTGATTTTATTATTATTTATGGTGGTTGGTGGTTCATTTTTGAGATGCAGTATGCCGCATCATCAGGATGAGTTTTTTGGAGATGTTGAGTTTGTTTTTAAAGGAAGGTATGTTAATGAACCTTTGGTCATGGGTAAAAATTATTCTTACTTCGATCAATCACTCATCAATTTTACAAAATCTGAATTTTTCATCAGCCAATTAAAACTTAAGAGTGCAAGCCATGAACACCTTCTTACTGATATTGCCTTTATTTCTTTAACAGAAAGTCATGCGACAATTGAGCTATCTGAAGCTGGATATAAACTTAAATTTAGTCATATTCCGGTAGATCAATATAGTGTATTGAGTTTTGGTATTGGCGTGCCATCCAATTTAAATTCAAAAAACCCTTCACAATTTGATATAAATCATCCATTGGGTGAGGGAAGTCATTATTGGTCTGGATGGAAGAGTTATATTTTTTCAAAAACTGAAGGTGTTATGACTAATGGTACAGATGCCACCAATTTTGCCTACCATTCCGGATTTGATTCAGCTTATCGCTCTTTTGAATTCCAAAAAAATATAACCGTTAAAGCAAATGAGACCACTCAAATAGTTGTAGAAATGGATCATCAAAGACAATTCGGGACTTCGACACAGTTTGTAAATATTGCTCAGGATCCGATTTTTCACGATGGGGGGCCGTTTATGATTACGTTTATGAATAACTATCAGTCTAGTATTCATTTATAGTTTATATGTTATTTAGGAATTATCATTTAGTGTTGTTGCTGGTTATGGGGATTGTATTTTACAATTGCCATGAAGATAAACCCTTAGATCATGATGATTTGACCCAAATAACATATGATCCTAAGGAATATGTTGTCCAGATTCCATATGGATTACAAGAATTGCCAAAGATATTAGATAATCCAATGACCTATGCAGGTGTTCAGTTGGGTAGACATTTGTTTTATGATCCTATCTTATCATCAGATTCTACGTTATCATGTTCTAGTTGTCACAATCCAAGATTAGCCTTTACTGATGGTCAGGCTTTTAGTAAAGGGGTTAATGGTCAGATTGGTACAAGAAGTTCGATGTCTTTATTGAACGTCGCCTATTTTACCAAAGGATTATTTTGGGATGGCAGATCAAAGACACTTGAAACTCAGGCTTTAGAACCGGTTAAGAATCCAATTGAATTGCATGAAGAATGGCCAAATGTGATTCATAAATTTAAGCGACATCCTGATTATCCTAGGATGTTTCGTGAAGCTTTCGGGATTAGCTCTAAAACAGAAATCACCCAAGAATTGGCTGCTAAGGCCATAGCCCAATTTGAACGAATATTATTGACCGGAGGAAATAGTCTTTATGCCAAGCAACTTAGGGGCGAGATATTTTTTGATTTAGATCAACAACAAGGTATGGATATGTTTTTTAACAGTGATCCTTCATTACCTGATGCTCAGTGTGGTCATTGTCATTCAGCACCAACCTTCTCTGCTAATGATTATTTCAACAACGGGTTGGATACGGTAAACAATCTAGCAGATTTTAAAGATAAGGGAAGGGGTGCGGTTACCGGAATATTATTGGATAATGGCAGATTCAAAGCGCCAACATTATTTAATATAGAATTATCGGCTCCATATATGCATGATGGAAGATTCAAGACTTTAGATGAAGTCATGGATCATTATACAGGACAAGTTAAGCGGGTTGCCAATATTGACCCTAATGTTGCCAATCTCAGGATAAATACGCGTCAGCGAAAACAGGTGATGGCTTTCATCAAGACCTTGGTTGACACTACTTATTTACAAAATCCGGATGTTTTGAGCCCTTTTTGATTTTTTTTCATCTTTTTTTCAATTTTTTTCAAAATAAATGGACCTAAAAAATAGTTTTTTGGGAACATTCAAGTAGGTATTTTTAAATTGTATTATTTTATAATATTGAAATACAGTATTTTATATATTATTATTTAGTAATATTAAAATAAATTATATATGATACAAGCCTTTTTTTGTACTTGTGGGCGGAAAAATAATGTCGGATCATTGTACTGTGATTGTAGACAAAGGGAAGAAATACAATCAAAATGCTGGTAAAAGTATCAGCGACCGTAAATTCGGATATGTTCATGGGATTATAATTTGTTAATAGGAAGTTGCGCCAAGATTGTGCAACTTCTATTAACAAATTTTCACAGAGCATCTAGATTGATTAAAGATTCATGAGATTTATAAAAGTTAAGCTAGTTTGGATATGTTCATGGGATTATAATAGCCAGTTGTTGCCTTCAACTGGCTATTTCCTTTAAAAAGAGTTAATTTTTTCGGATAAACCTATTTCAAAACGAAAAACAGAAGTCCTGCCTTAAACGGCGGGACTTTTTTTTTGGGAGGTATTTAAAGACCTTTTTTCATCTATGTAAATACATAAGCTTACAACAATGAATAAATAATCTACGAAATACTTCGTAACAATAAAATAAAATCATACTTTTGCACCAACATTCAGGGTTTATAAAGATAAACGATGCATTTTGGTTAAATAATTCAAAAATGTTAAGATTCGGTGTAATCGATTTCTTTAAATGAATGTTATATGTCTTATTCAATAAAAATGGAAAAAAAAATGAATTCTAAAAAAAGTTGGTTTTTGTTAATACCCCTCATTGTATTCGTTGCGTATTTCTCTGGCCACTGCAAGCAAATAGGCGAACCTACTACAAAAGAAGCTGCCATATTGCAATTGATTTATAAGCAATCTCAGAATTATCATTACAATCCGCCTATTGTTGATGATAAGTTTTCTTCAAAAGCATTTGATGAATATATGGAAAATTTGGATCCGGGAAAACGTTTTCTTACTAAAAAGGATATCAAAACCCTTGAACCCTATCGAGAATTAATAGATGATCATTTTAAAGAAGGCAACATTGAATTTTTTGAAAAATCATTAACATTGATACTTGATGCTACTGCCCGATCAGAAAGTTATTATAAGGAATTTATAGATCAACCAGTAAGTTTTGACAAAGAAGAATCCCTTGAGATCGATCCTGAAAAACGCAAATGGCCTGAGAATGAAAGTGAATTAAAAGATTATTGGAGGAAATCCATTAAATATGAATTATTGAGTCGGTATTATGACGATCTGAAGACTTTAGAAAAGGATAAAAAAACCAGATCTGTAGATTCGATTCTGTACGATGCCCGCAAGGACGTGAAAGAAATGATGGATGCATGGTATAAGAGAATGGCAAGTTTACAGCGGTTAGATCGTTTTGAAATTTTTGCAAATACCCTTATACATTTATATGACCCGCATACTGACTATTTAACACCAAAACAAAAAGAAGATTTCAATATAAATATGTCCGGGAAATTAGAAGGCATTGGAGCACGCCTTCAAACTGAAAAAGAATATACCAAGGTGAGTTCTATCGTCCCTGGTGGTCCTGCCTGGAAGCAAAAGGAATTGGAAGCTAATGATATCATCATGGGCGTACAACAAGATAAAATGGAAATGGTCGATATTAAAGGGATGGTAATCGATGATGTGGTAAAACAAATTCGTGGAAAAAAAGGAACTAAAGTTACGCTGAAGGTTAAAAAATCAGACGGTAATATTAAAGAAATCACGATAGTACGAGATGAAGTCATCATGGATGAAGGATTCGCACGTTCTGCATTTATAGATGTAGATAGTGTATTATCCAATGTAGGATATATTAAATTACCAAAATTCTATGCTGACTTTGATAATCCTAATGGCACCAGCTGTTCCAGAGATGTCGCTAAAGAATTGAAGAAATTAAAAGCGGAAGGAGCAACAAGTGTGATTCTTGATCTTCGATATAATGGGGGAGGTTCACTTCAGGAAGTTGTAGAAATGTCCGGTTTGTTTTTTGAGCAAGGTCCTGTGGTTCAGGTACGCGATAGGACAAATACAAATCCATATTCAGATAATGATAGCTCGGTTGATTTTGATGGTCCGGTAGTGGTCCTGGTCAATAGCAATAGTGCATCTGCATCAGAAATAATAGCAGCTTGTCTTCAAGATTACAAACGTGCCGTTATCGTTGGTGGTGAACCAACATTTGGAAAAGGATCTGTACAACGATTCATTAATTTCGATCGGATTCCTGGTAATGATCAATTTAAACCATTGGGAGATATGAAAATCACCATTCAAAAATATTATCGGGTCAATGGTGGGTCAGTACAATTGAAAGGTGTAGAACCAGATGTTATACTACCTGATATTTATTCTGAAATTGATAATGGTGAGAAGGAATATGAGCATCCAATGCCTTATGATGTTATAGACAAGAAAGAGGTCAATCAGAATACCTATGTTATCTCAAATATTGAAGAAATTAAGGCTAAAAGTAAACAGAGAATCAAGTCAGATTCTACGTTTACACTGATCACAGAACAAGCTAAAAAACTAAAAGAAATGCGTGACCAGACGGTGTATTCCTTAAACTTCAATACCTATAAATCTACTATGGATAAGCGCAAAGAAGAGGCAAAGAAATTCGATAAAATAGGAACCGGAGAATTACCTGATTTGAAATCAAGTAATATCAAAGAAGACATGGCTTATATTAATGTAGATTCGTCCAGAATCGGAAGAAATGAAGATTTCTTAAAAAACATTCGTAAAGACTTGCAGATCTATGAATCTGTTAGAATCTTAAAAGACGTTCAGAAAAAATAATATTCCTTTAATAAAATATTGGATTACAAATCAATTCCAAAATCAGTAAAGAGAAGGTCGTATGTTGTAAAATATACGGCCTTCGTTTTTTTTAAAAAGAAATGATTGAGTTTGGTTATACTTTAGAAAAGAGTTATTTAAGGCTCATTTATGATAACAATTTAGTTCTGTATTATTGATTATAATTTTTCATTTTTATTATTAGGATTTCAAAATGAAGGATGAATGAACAACTTCAAATTATTTTCAAAGTTATAAACGACCAGTCATTTATTAGGGGTAGTTCCTCTCACTAACCATTTTTTTGATAAAAACCTTGGCCTATCTTGACTATTGGGCTGATATTCCATACTACGTCATTCCGGATGGTTTACAAGCAGTCGGGATAGTGGTTCATGTAGTATCTAAGATATTTCAAGGTACTATGACTTGATGTAGTTTATTTCCATCAGTTTAAAGCTTATTTTAGTTAGTGTATTATTAATGATTAGTTAGATAATCCATATACTAAAATTCATAAGTAAGTTCCCACAGCTTAACTCGTCATGGACGAAACATGTTCCAGGGCTTAACCACGACTTATCCACGGCTTATCCACGACTTATCCACGTTTGTTGTCTTGTCCTAAAATAGCTATGTCTTGTCCTAAAATAGCTATACAGGTTAATAAATAAATCCTAAAATGACTATGCAAATATAATTTTTAATCCTAAGTAAGGTATACAAGGTTTAAAAATAGTATTTATTATAGTTTTTCCACCTTTTGGGTAATGTTTCAAATTGCAGATGAGCTTGATCAGGAGTCAAATAATCACAACTTCCATGAGGCCTTAATTCATTGTAGGCTTTAATGGAATGTTTAACAAGATTATAAGTTTGATCAAATCCCAAATGAGTTTGATGAAGATTAAATTCAGTTTTGATAATACCATTTACTCTTTCCGCTAATGCATTTTCATAAGGATCTCCATTGTCAGTCATACTAATTTTAATATTATGTTGATTAAGTAAATGGACATATTGATGTGAACAATATTGAGAACCTCTATCCGAATGATGAATAATGGGATGGTCATAAATTCTATTATTTAATGCCATTCGTAAGGCCTCAACACACCCTTCTGCCTGTAAATCATTACGAAAACAGTAACCAATAATTTTTCTGGAAAAAGCATCTGTAATCAAACTGAGATAGCCCCAATAGTTAGTTAATCTAATATAGGTAATATCACTTACCCAAACTTGTTCGGGTTTAGTTATAGTAATGTCTTTAATGAGATTGCAGTATTTTTTCATCCAGTGTTTTGAATCCGTAGTAATGGCTTTTCTTTTTCGTTGTCTTATCATTAATTTGCATTCTGAAAGTAAATCAAATAGATAATCTCTACCAATTTTTATATTGTGAGATTGAAGAGTTGGTTTTAATAAATGAAATAATTTTCTTGTACCTAGCCTAGGAAGTTGTTTCCTAATGGAAATAACTTCTTGAAGAATTATATCATCACGAATACTAATTTTTTGCTTAGTCCACAAATGGTCATAAAAAGCATGTCTAGTTTTGCCAAACAGTTTGCAAAGCCTTCCGATCCCTATTTTAGGATTGTCTTGTTTTGTTTTAAGGACTGCTTGGCACCAGACTTTTTTCTAATATCAATGTTGAGTTGTTCTTCTGCAAGATCAATAAGTGTATTAAGAGCCTTGATTTTAAGCTCAGCTTCTTCTAGAGCCTTTTCCAAAGCTAGTTCGTTTGAGCCTATATTTTTAGTTAGATTTTTAGACATCACTTGTCCATTTAACTCACAAAGTTGGTCATTTTCATTTTTAAATTGAATAATCCAATCTCTAATTAATTTACTGTTTTTAATCCCATATGCATCTTGAACTTCTTGGATGCTCATTCTGCCTTGCTCAATGGCGCTTACAATAGTACGTTTTTGGAGCTTCGAATAGCTTTTCCGCTTGATATTGTCCTTGTAGTGAATTGATCCGTAATCTTTCATCCATCTATCAATAGATCTTTTTCCTAATCCATATAGGTCTTGCATTTCCTTCCGTGGGTGTCCGGATTCAATATCGCTAACGATCTTTAAGATTAAACGCTTGTCATATCGACCTTGCTTTTTCCTGGTTTGGGCATTAAATTCCTGATCCTTTTGTACCATAAACAGTTTTTTTGTGTATAGTTTTTTTAGGACGGGTCACTATAATGCAGCCAGGCAGATCAAGAGCATCTCACAATGAATGATTAAGTTGACAAGCCTATACCTTGACAAATGGAAAAGAGAATGGAAAAGATATCTTTCAGTTGGATATGACAAATGTTCTTTTGGGCTTAGATTTTAATAAACCTAATTAAATCATCGCCAATCCAAAATCAAATTTTAATTGGTCTATACATAATTGAAAAAATTATACTCAATTAAATTAAATAGGACAAAATGAATAGAATTCTTGTATATTTGAAGAAATTGGTTTATTAAATAGATGGATTGTTATTTTGAATCTATAAAATATAAAATGTATACTATTGCAAGAATAATCGCTATTAATGTATTTATAGGAATTCATACATTATTTGCGCAATTCTATGATGCCAATTGGATAATAGGATGGGGAGGGAATAGTACAGACAGTATTGTTTTTGTAGGATTGATGCAAATAAATTTTAATAAGGGATTAAAGATTAGTTACCCACTTAAAGATAATCCAATCTGTAATACTGGATTTTGTCCATCTGCTGTATCAAATGCAAAAGGTGAATTATTATTTTATTCAGATGCATTTCATATATATAATAGAAATCATGATATTGTTAAAGGTGGCGATCACATTAATCCTGGACCATATTGGGATGCATATATTGGAGCAACTTATCCCATGCAAAATGGTGCACTTTTTTTGCCATGGCCAAATCATCTGGAATTTTTTTTTCATTTTCATAAATCCTTTGGTGTTCTAAAAGATGATCCAGAACGTGAGGTGGCTGCTGGCTGTGATAAATTATATTATACATTACTTGATCTAAATGGGGATAATGGAATGGGAGAAGCAATAAAGAAGAACGTTATGCTTCTGGAGGGTGAAATCAACACAGCCAATATGTCTGCATGTAAACATGCCAATGGTAGGGATTGGTGGCTTATTCAAAAGACTTCAGGACATAATGAGTATTTCTTTTATCTTTTAGATCCTTCAGGAGTACGGTTACATCATAAACAATTTATTGGCCCTAATGGAGCAAAATTTGATTGGAATGGTAGGGACTGCTTTAGTGAACAGGGTGACAAGTATATTCAAGTGAATCATGTAGATCACCTTATAATTATGGACTTCGATCGGTGCAATGGTGAATTGTCTAATCCCTTACAAATTATTAATCCAGTAGCTAAACTCGATAGTCAACCATCTGTTAGTATAGCCATCTCACCATCAGGTCGGTATTTATATTTCTGTAATATTACTAAGATATGGCAGTATGACTTACATGCAAAAGATGTAGCGCAAAGTGTGATACAAGTTGCTAAATATGATAGCTTCTTATATGAAAAATATTTTCCGACTACTTTTTTTAATATGCGTCTTGCTCCTGATGGAATGATATATATCTGCCCTTTCAGTAATAACAATGCCTATCTACATCGGATTAATTTTCCAGATCGTAAAGGATTGGCTTGTGAAGTAATACAACATGCTGTGAGGATGCCAGCAGAAATGGGTGGGTCATTACCAGTCATGCCTAATTATCGGCTGGGGCCTTTAATTGGAAGTTCGTGTGATAGTATTTATGATATTAATTCCAATGCCAAGTTTAATGTATTTCCTAATCCTGTTGTTGATTATTTGTATATAACTACCAATATTTCACAGCTGTTTAAACTATCATTAAATATCCAGGTTTTTGATTTATCTGGAAAGGAGGTATTGGAATTCTCATTTACGAATCAAGATCAAATGATTAAAATTCCTGTATCGCATTTAACTCAAGGAATGTATGTTTATAAGATTATTTCTAATGAAGCTGATTTAGGTTTTGGTAAATTTATAAAAATTTAATTCGATACAAACGATTTATATTACGCGAATTTATTTTTTTTAACCCTTTTTGCTGATTTATAATCAATCTGACTTGATAATTTATTTACTTTGCAAAAGTCAACTATTGCTTGAAGGAAGGCTGGGCCATATTTTTTGATTTTGAATTCACCAAATCCGGAAATTTTTAGAAGATCATCCATGGTTAATGGCAAGTAGGTGATGAGTTCTTGTAATGTAGCATCAGAGAATATAATGTATGGTGGAACTTTTTCAGTAACGGCTAATTCAAATCTTACTTTTTTTAAAATCGTAAATAAGGTAGGATTTTGTTCATGAGTAGATTGAGGGAATTGTTTTTTTACAACGGGTTTTGGTGGAACTTCAATCTCGCGAATTTTGATGATGACTTTTTTATGGTCAAATAAAACATTATGGCTAAGTGGACCTAAATGTAAAACCGGATATTCACCTTCATTCATTTGAAGTATGGATTGCTGATTTAAAGCGGCAATGTATTGTTTCCAAATATCCTTGGAAAGATGTTTGCCAATGCCATAGGTTTTTATTTCTTTGTGTTCTTCTCGTGTCGTTTTACTACCTCGGAGAAAATCAATCACATAGTTGATACCAAATCGTTCATTTAATCTACTCACCGCACTGAGTACTTTTTGGGCATCAATCGTAATATCTTTTTCGGTAAATGAAGTCAAACAATAATCACAATTACCACAATCATCAGGAGCGGACTCATCAAAATAATTAAGCAAAAATTTTCTTCGGCATGCATGTATTTCACAAAACCGAGACATCAGATCTAATTTCTGAAGCATGATTTTACTTTGTTCCGGATTGCCTTCTATACGTGCGAAATGTTGTAACTTAAATACATCACTTTTGCTGTAGAAAAGTATAGCCTCACTGGGTAATCCATCACGTCCTGCTCGACCCGTCTCTTGGTAATATCCTTCTATATTTTTGGGTAAGTCTACGTGAATGACAAAGCGTACATTACTTTTGTCGATACCCATTCCGAATGCAATAGTAGCCGTGATTAATTTAACCCGATCTGTCAGAAAATCATCTTGTCTCTGTTCACGAATGTCTCTGGGCAATCCTGCATGATAGGCCTGAGTTGGGAATTGATCCTTGGATAATTGTTGGGCTAATTCTTCTGTGCTGTTTCTGGAAAGACAGTAGATAATGCCGCTATCATCCGGATGATTTTTTAAAAAACTAATGAGTTGGGTGTAATAATTTGTTTTCGACTTTATGGTATATTTTATATTCGGACGATTGAAAGAATTTTCAAAAGTAAGGTGATTAACAAAATTTAATTTGGCGACAATATCTTGTTGTGTAATTCGATCCGCTGTAGCAGTTAAGGCCATGATGGGGACATTAGGAAAATGAACTTTTAAATCACCTAACATGAGATATTCTGGTCTAAAATCATGACCCCATTGGCTAATACAGTGCGCTTCATCAATGGCAATCAGAGAAATAGAAAGTGACTTCAAAAATTGTAGAATAACAGCATCATTGAGCAAGCGTTCAGGGGCTAAATAGAGTAATCTGAGTTGATTGGATTTAAGTTGATTAAATATCCGTTCGTGTTCAGATACTTCTTGTGTTGAATTGATAAAAGCTGCCGGAATTTTATTTTGATTCAAGGCATCTACCTGATCTTTCATAAGTGCAATCAAAGGTGAAATGACTAGGGTTAATCCTTGATTAGCCAATGCAGGAATTTGATAACACAATGATTTTCCACCACCTGTTGGCATGATAACCAAGCAATCTTTTTTACTTAAAGCTGCCTGAATAATATCTTCCTGATTATGACGGAATTGATCAAAACCGAAGTGTTTTTTTAAGAGTAGGGTGGGTGTCATAGCGGTAAAGATATGTTGGTAACTTGGCTTTAGCCAACAAACAAAGATACAATCTTGAACCTAAAAAACAAATACACAACATTTAGTCCAATTTGTTTTACGTATTAAGATTTGTTTTGTGTAAAGTAAGCTATCGCGGCTTGAATAAATGGGATATTCATTTTAACAATCGTAAGCTAAATAAGGAAAATTTCTACGCCATTTATTATCCCATTCTATTCATTTCTATCTTACCCCATCAATTTTAAAATGATCCAATTCAAACATACCTATTAAATTTACATTCCTATTATAAGTATTTTATCCTATGAAATCGAATTGGATATTTTATCTCGGAGTCATCATTAATGCAGGTGTACTATTGTTCGCCATTTCAAATGGTTTGATGATGCACAAGAATTTTGATGGAATAGATGGGAAAAGTATAAGTCCGATTGAAGGCATGCCATTATGGAGTCAATACATGATTTGGGTGATTCCAATAGCATTGATTTTATTGATCATCACAGCATTTTGGTTAAAGTCCATAGGGAAAATGATGGGTGCTCATATATTGTTATGGATAACAGGCTTACCTATGCTTGTAATGTTTATCTTATGGGGCGGTTTAGCTTTGTTGTTTATTTTATTTGGTAAATAGCATTCCAAAAGCTTTGGACTAAACATGTTAGAAATAAAAGAAATTAAGATCATTCAGACTATCGGCGATCAAAAGAAAGAGTGGTCCATTCAAGAATTACTTGAAATTCCCGACCCACTTTCAGGTGAGCCATTAGAACCTCGAAATGCTGCTATGTTTAAAGTAGTTGAAATGGCTGAGGTACTATATAATGAACTTTCAAAAACTGCTCTATTGCGTTATGATTTTTGGAAACAATTCAAACCTGACAGGATCGTTGAGCAAAAATTTCAGTATACTACAAAAGTCACCCATACTTATCAATGGGAATTAACGATTGATTCCAAAGGATTACATTATAAAGATATTTCCGGGGATTACACACCACAATTAGGAGCTGTAACTGACCAATTGTTTAGTGATTTTTGGTTTTATGGTCCGTTGTTGCCCATTCCAGATTTATTCTTGCGTAAGCTATTGGTCGCCACTATTCGCAACGCATTTATACAAGCAGGAAGCCCGGCATCGTATAAACATTTTGAATTATTCGAATATCCTGAGGTGAATGATTCGAACCATTATTGGCAAAATGGAGATTACGAGGCAAGTGATTTTGTCTGTGTTCGGTATTACGGAATTGAGATTGGAGCTACCAATTGGCGTGATGGTTTGGCATATCAATGGTTTCTCTCTTTTGAATATTTTTTAACAAAACCATATCAAGAAGACACTGTATTGACTCCTGAAATCAGAGCAGAAATCGAACTATTGCTCGGACGTAAATCAACACAAAAAAGATTGGAAGACATTACTAATCCAGAAAAAAATGCCGAATCAAAACGTCTTTTCATGGACAATGGTGGTCAAATTCATTACATCCATCTTCATGGTTTTGGTGATGACTACAAGGCTACTTATAGTGAAGAAGCTGCTTGGCGGGCAGAATTGATCGAACAATACATCAAAAGACTTTCTGAAGAAGAAAATGAATTTACATTGATTCATATTGCCAAAGGTTTGGAATTGAATGGTGTTAAAAATGTTGGGGAGTTGATTTTTACAGCTACCAAAAGTGCTAATCCAAAAGGTAGGCAGGCGCTCACAAAAATTCTCATTGACCAATATGATGCTGAACTTGGCGCAGTAGCGTTGATTTCATTACTCGAATACGAGCGTTTTACTGATTATTGGCGTAATTATGTTTTTAATTCGTTGTTCAAATTGCGAGATAATATAACCGTTCAACATTTTATCATTGAGAAACTAAAAGGTGACCATAAAATTCATTTTGAAAAATCAGTTAACGTACTTCGTGCTTGGAATTACCGCGGCGATGAAGACCAATTAGATAGGAATTTACTAAACGAATTGAATTGGGAAGATGCCACAGCTCATGATCCGAATTTTCGTTCTGCTCTCGATAAAACAATCAAAATCATTCAAAAAAAATGAAAATCATTCTACTTTTAATCGCATGTATTATCATAATCTTTTTACTTTACTCATTTGCCAAAAACAAATATGAAGAAGTGAAACTTTCAAAAGAAATCCAATATGGTCCATTTACTATTCAGGCAAAAGTTTCAAAAACCAAAAGTTTTAATATGAACTATGGCCGTATGACGAATAATACCAATGTAGCATATCATGTTTTGTTTAATGGCAAACCTATTACGTATTCAAGTGGTTTGCAAAACAATACCGGATTGCCATTTTTGTGGGCAGTTTATGCGCTAAAAGATGCACCGGATCCCACCCTCATTGCGGGCAGCCAAAGTCTTTATATGATCTATATTAAAGACGGAGTACCCAAAGTTGAACCATTACTTATTCAAAGTACAGATTTCGCATCGCTACAATTTTTAGATCGTAAGAATGGTCAACCAGGTGATTATTCTGAGGTTTTTATGAAAAGTGAGACAACTCAATTGGAAGAATTGGATCGTCTTGAAGGAGGACGATTTCTCATGGTTAGTGAACATGCAATTCTAGATGTTCAGACCCGCAAAATATGGCCTATGAACAAAGACAATAATCCAGTAGAAAATTATTCATATCCTTCACCACACGGGGCGTTAGCTTTTTCACCTGATCAAAAAAGTATTGTTTTTCATGCTGAATTTCAAAGTTGGAATACTCAAGATGAAAATTTGCCAGACTCGGAACACGCACTTGTCGTTTATCATTTTGAGAAAGATAGTGGCTATGCAGTTAAATATGATGATACAGACACACGAATGACGAATGTAAATGACATCAATTATGAATGGTTTAATACTTATTTTGAATGGAAAAAATTTCCTGAAGGAGATCGATTGGAATTGAGATCATTTAAACAATTACCCTATTGGTCCGGCAAATTTGATCCCAAGGATCATTATTACACCCTTTATCCAGTAAAGCCAGAGATGTTAGCTGTTTTTTTGAATTTTGTTTTTGAGCAAATGGCTTGGACCAAGAGTAATATTATTAAAGATGAGACCGGTGAATATACAGGACATAGTTATACCATTGGTTCCGGAGATTTAAAATTAGACATCGGATTTAAAGAAGATGAGCAAAAACTAACTTTCAGTAAGTATCTTTATGACGATAAAAATACTGAAAGCGATGCTGTAGTGAAAAAAATAGCTCTAGCCTTTAATGCAGAACTTAATGAAGGAAAACATCAAGAGCTATTTGGGCGAATTTTTAGTGAGACAAAAAAAATCCGAGGTGTAAAATAATAAGATAAAAAAATATTTAAAGCACAATCTATTTCTTTAAAAACTTGCAACTTTTCAGATCACAATATGAACGTAAGTTTTTGTCATCATTTTTGCAAAAATCATGCAAAAATGCCAATAAAAACATTTTAAATTTACCTTTTATGACGGATTTTATCCGTCGTAAAAAATTGACCGCCAATACTGGGCTCAAATCTGAATAGTTTCTAAAAACCCAAAACGTATGATGCGATACTTACTTGGTCCTGAACTCTTTTGGCTCCTGCTTTACATAGGTGCTATTTTACTTGGAAAAGCCAATACACCACCTTCAAAAGACATTGACAATATCATTGAATACTTGTGGTTTTGGATTCCAGTAATTTCACTGTTAGTATTTGGTCTATGGTGGCTACCGGCTCCAGAGAAAAATGGACTATTGCTGCGGGTTTGGATTTTTGGTTTGATCGGTGGACATTTGGTTCTTGAGAAAGCATTGAGTGCTTATAGTAATCAAGGTCCTGGAATTGGGATGGGTTATCTTGCAGGGCTGATTTTGATTTTTATATTTCTCATCTTGGGAAGTATCATTGTGAGTATTAAATTTTAAAAAATAGTAAAATAATTTGGTGGCATTTTTTTTGAGAACTGAAATATTGATTAATGATTTTATGTGTTGACTAAGAAATTTTAAAAATGATTTGATCATAAATATTAGTGTCAAATTGATTTGGTTTAATATATATTAAATAGGATGGAACAGCGAACTAAGAATACTTATGGTGTTCAGATTTACGAATTTGTGAAGGATATTCTTGTGGTTTGTCCAAAGTGTGAAGGACAGGCAGTGGTACATAGTGGTGATTTTCACACCTTGAAATTCGCACATACTGATGTTAAAGTTGTTTGTTCACATTGTGGTTTCAATAAATTGATGGAACGGGTTTCTCCCCGAAAAGATGACAAGCAGAAGCGAGGAAATGTTCTGATATTTGGAGCGCCCATAGATCCGTTTTTTCACTTGCCTGTGTGGTTGTGTACTGAATTTGATGGAGAGCAATTATGGGCATATAATTTGGAACATCTTGATTTTTTGGCTGCACATATTGGGGCAAAACTTAGGGAACGAAATGTACTGAAATTTAATGTTAAGAGTATAGGAGCCAGACTGCCTAGATGGATGACTTCTGCGCATAATCGTGAAGCCATTCTGAAAGCCATTGAAAAATTAAAGAGTAAATAAATATCTTGTATTCGCAATACTGCCATTATGAAACAAATATTCTTACTTATTATGTCGCTATTCTCTATATTATTTGGGTGTAATACTAAAAAGAAAACTTCCAAGGTAGATTCATGGCCTTTATTTCCTACAACTGATAATCCCAATTTGGTTGTAAAGGAAATTCCTTTGGCTGATGGTTTTTCGATTAGGTCATTTTATATCATGCCTGACAAAGAAAGTGTTTTGGTTCTCGGGAGTCGAACCCCAAAGCAAGAAAGCCAACAAGAAATGGAAGAAAGACAGCCCGGTGATCCGCAGTATATGGACCATCGATTACTATGTTTGGATGCAAAAGGAAACACAAAATTCCACAAAGATTTGTTGCATACAGATTGGATGTATGGTGGGACTTTTGGTATGTTAAAAGGAGAATTGATGTTGCGTATTGGAGATTGGTTCTTGGTTTTGGATCCTAAGACATTTAATATTATAGAAAAAATTCCAGTACATAATTCGGAATATATCTCTTGGAAGGAAACTGAAATGACGCGAGATGAGCACCAAGCCGATTACCAGAAAAAATTCGACGCATTGTTAAATAGCAGTAAGTCATGTAAATTCTTGTATTGGGCGCCCGGTCGAGAATATTTGGTTTTTGAACAAGCAGCTATTGGCAAACGTTCAGCTTGGTCCCCAATCTCAATTGAAGACGAACTATTAGTTGATTTAAAACAACGACTCGAAACTTTCGATGTAGATCTAAATCTGCATAACTTAAATCCAGAAAACAACACCATTGAAATAACAGATGATTCAGTGAAACTCCGTGAAGTGGAATATATTTCTGCCGGAACACAATTCGATTATCCAAATTATAAATCACGTAGGATATTGCAGGATGAATTGATGATGAATGACCAAAAAGTACATTTCTCAACTACAGATAGAGATCGGCATTATTTGACATTGCAATATTCGGATAACTTGATGTTGACTACGGCAGATGGATCGATTTGGGTGGTGTATGAAAAGACTTTATACAGGATGATTATGAAATAGGGTAAACGTAAAAAAAGATATATGGCTTAAAATGAAAGGTATTTGCTTTTTGAAATTAATGGTAAAAAAGAATGTTGGTCATAAATTTATTGTTGGATTATTCATATTTGTATGTATACTTTTAATACAGTGTAATGAAGATTGTTTAATAATAAAGTATCCAGTGCGATTAATGGATGCAAAACTTTGTATTCCCTATATTTCAAATTGTCGTGTTAAAATAAGTTCCTGTGATGATTTTGAGGGAGAATATTGCAATTATCATGTAGATTCTTGCAATGACCTTTTCATTGAAATAAAATTATCATTTTATATGGGAAATTTGGTTTGTTCCAAAAATAATATGGATGAGAGTTTAACCGAATTAAATGAAGAAAATTATGAATTCTATAATCCAATGTATGATTATTGTGACGAAAACTATAATTTGGAATATGAAAAATATATAGACAATTCAAATTGCTCTAAAGGTATTAAAATATGGCAGAGAAATGTTAATCGTTCCAGGGCAGTAATATGGATGCACCGAGACAATTATATTGCAAGTATATTCATTAGTTTTAAGCATTCTGAAATAAATAAAATCAAAAAATTGTTCAACAAAATTAAAATAATATATTAGTTTGAAACATAGGAAAAGTAAATTAATGTCCCCCAATGCAGCTTAAATTATGAGCCAGCTAAAAATAAATAAAAATATAGTTTCCTCTTTTGTCCTGAGTTTGAAAAATTTGCATTGTATGCCTTGTTTTAAATTGGTATTAATTGCATTATTAGGTATATGTTGTAATAAGCAAAATAAAATAACTAATTCTCAAATTATCAACAATTGTGAGTTAATTAATTCAATTCCAATTTGTACTGATTTGAAAACTATATTTGGCGCAGAATGGTTACTGTATTATGAAAAAAATCCATTATATATAATTCAGTTTGAGGATTCAGCACTTGCAAAATTTTATATACCAAAATCCAGCGATTCAATAAATACTGAAATTAGATTTCTTTATTGCACTCATTTAATAAAAGATATAAATGCCCAATATCCTTCAAAAGATTTAACTTCTCAAGCAGCCTATTCAGAATTTGGCAATCATGGATTGGTTGTTAATTATATTGATACTTCAAATAATCGAGACATTACATTAAGCTATATATATGTAAATCAAGATTCTCTAAAACTAATTTCAGGTGCAATATATTTCAAAGACTTCCAACTAATAATTTATGTGTTTACACATTCTAGTGAAACTTTTTCAGTTAACAAACTTCAAGATTTTTATTGTTTCATCAATAGTTTTAATATTACTAAATACGGTATTTCGCCTCCCGATTGTAGACCAATGTTTAAAACCGAAAGAGAATATTTGAACTATTTATATGGACCAAATAATATTTATAGGAGAAAGGAAAAGTAAACAGTCGATCATCGCAGTTTTCAACTGCGATGCCGCTAGAACTATTTTTGAAGCTTAGATAGCATCCAAAAATAAATTAAAAAAATAGTTTTAAAATAAATTAAAAGGCTAACTTTGTCATATGACATTAACTGGTAAGGTTCATACAGGTAAAGTTGATTTTAAAGTTGTGTATTTTTTAGGGTTTTTAATGGCCCTCATACAGTTTTTTTCTAAAAACAAACAACGTTATAATGTCTTAGTGATTTTGTCCTGTATTATGCAGTTATTTTGTTGCAATTCAGTAGATAACCCTGTAAATAATATTAGAATTGAAAAAGTTGAAATATTGAAGGGGTATTTTAGAAAAAATTATCCTTTTGCTATAAATTTTAGATTTGATACCATTAATGAATATCATTTTTTATTAAGAAATGAAAAATCAAGAATCAATCTGGTAATTCCTGAATATTTTAATTTAAAAAATCGCATAATTAGTAAAAGAATAGTAGATAAATACGAGGGTGAACTTTCAACCTACTCTTTAAATACATCAATTACAAAATTTGAAATACAAAATAGCGAAAATATTTATTACAACGCAAAACTTTCCACTTGCGTGAACTATTTGGATGAATTATGTAAAATGAATGATTTTTTGCCAGGGAGAAATTACATGCGTAAAGGTGACAAAGAAATATTGTTTACAACTGGCCTGATTAAAATTGGAGATACTTATATAAGTTCATCCGTTTTAAATGATACAATAGACAATTTTATGGTATTTATTTATAAATCGTTCAATATGTCCAATAATCAAAGATTAGAAATTGAAATTCGTACAAATGACTCGATAAAAATTTATAACAAAACAAAATATTATGAATACTATCAGACATTATTTAATAAATATTTACCTAATAATTATCTACCTTATTTATAGTTAAAACTTTGGAGTTTAACCTTATTATATAAAATGTACTATTGTTACCAAATGTCAAAATTGAGTCAAAATTATAATTCAAACGATAAAGGACCTAATATTATGAATACTATTCCGTTAAAATAAAAACAATATGATATAATTTATGCAATTTATTAAATTCATTAGAATAAAAATCAGATCGCTATCTACATGAAAGGATTACTTTCGTTTATTTACTTTAATATGTTACTCATTCACATTAATTGTAACAAATCAATATCTGATGCAGATATTATTAACCAAAAGATGGAAATTTTACAAAAGGAAGATGTTATAAATTATCCATTCCCTACACATAAATTAATTAATTTGTATTCGGAATTTAGATTCAAAATATTTAATAATTCTCTAACATACATCTTGATAATTCCTGATAATTTTAATCACAATTTAATTAATACTGATAGTCTTAAAAATACTGGACAAGAAGATCTTTTTCCACCCTCATCTTTTAATTCATCAATTAAAAGAATATCATTAATAGGAGATCGAGATAGTTATTTCAAAGCACATTTGTTTGATTGCGAGAGAGTGATCTCTGATTTATGTCAATTGATTCTTGATTCTTCCCCCAATTACATGGTAAACCGGGAGATATATTGCCGTCTGTTATTTTCCACAGGTATATTAAAAACTCAAAATAAATATATTAATTCACATATTTTAGAAGATACAATGAATTGTTCTTTAAAATATAGATTTACTTCAGTTAATTTGTCTAATAACATGAAAATAAATATTGAAATAGGCTCAAAACATTCGCTGGATTTGAACGAAATAAAGTTACATTACTATTATTTTCAAAATTTGTTTTTGAAACACTTAGCTGAAAATTGATTTAATTTGACAGACTAACAAAGTATTTCATTTTTTTTGAAATATTTAAATTAATTTATTTTGTTGAGTTAAAGCTCTAAAAACATTTAAAAACACTCGATCGTCGCAGTTTTCAATTGCGATGCTACGAATACCATTTTTGAAGCCTAAATAGCATCGAAGTCAAAGACTTCGACGATCGTAGGAGAAGTGAGATTGCTATTTTTAAAAAATAACATTAAGCAATTTATGAAACTATCGTTTGAATATAACTATCATGAATTTGTAAATTCTAAAACTTTGAAAAGCATGGCAATATGTCTAGTTGGTTTAGACGTTTTGTCATAGAGGAAAAATATTCTGTTAAGACTTATATCATGTATATTATTTTAAATAATGTTTAAAATATTTATAATCAATTCAATGAGTGTAAATATTGTACAATAGCCTCATAAGAATTGGAATTCAATTAATTAGATGGCACAGGTCTTGAACTAAGGACCTTTACAGGTAATCTTTTATAAATTAACTAATAAGGCTGTCAAGGAGGCATATTCCTTAAACAGTTATAAATAACAGAAAAATGACGATAAATCCAATATATTTTAATGAAGGGCTTAATGAGGATCCGGAAATGATTCCTTTCGTAGCGGTAGCTGAAGACGAAGAACCATCAAAAGATGAAAACTTCGAAGACATACTACCCGTAATGCCTCTTAAGAATACCATTTTGTTTCCTGGAGTGATTATTCCAATCACTGTGGGCCGAAATAAATCTATGAAGGCGGTTTCCAAGGCTTATGAAAAAAACAAATTCATTGCGGTATTGACACAACGGGATAGCAGAACGGAAGATCCAACATTTAAAGATCTGTACGAGACTGGAACAATAGCCAGAATCGTGAAATTATTAACCATGCCTGATGGCACACAAACGGTCATTCTTCAAGGGAGAAAACGTTTTACCATCAATGAACAGCTTAAGGAAGATCCCTTCTTGGAAGCTAAAGTTACTTTGAGATCTTATGTTGTGCCGGATAGAAAGTTGGAATATGACGCTATGATTAAATCCATTCAGGAGCAATCAAGAAGAATCATTGAATTGTCACCTCAGATTCCAAATGAAGCACAATTGATGTTGAAAAACATTAATAATGATCGATTTCTATTGAATTTTATTTCATCTAATTTGAATATTCCAATCGATCAAAAACAAGAATTATTAGAGACGGATAAATTATTCAATAAAGCTGAAACACTCATGGTTCATATGAGTGGAGAATTAAAATTATTAGAAGTCAAAGATCAAATTGAATCCAGAGTAAGAGGAAATTTAGAAAAACAACAACGCGATTATTTTCTCAACCAACAGTTAAAAACAATTCAGGAAGAGTTAGGTCAGGATCCACAGGAACAAGATGTCGAGGAACTTAAATTAAAAGCCGAAAAGAAAAAATGGATTCCATCAGTCAAGGAACATTTCGAAAAGGAACTTGGAAAATTGACTAGAATGAATCCGCAAGTTGCAGAATATTCTGTTCAAATGAATTACCTGAACTTGATGGTCGATTTACCATGGCAAGAATATACTGAAGATCAATATGATCTGGATAAAATAAAAAAGATCCTTGATAAGGACCATCACGGTCTTGATAAAGTGAAGGATAGAATTATAGAGCACCTGGCTGTACTCAAGCTCAAAGGTGATATGAAAGCACCCATACTTTGTTTGGTAGGTCCTCCTGGAGTAGGTAAAACATCACTTGGAAAATCTATTGCCAAAGCGCTGAATCGAAATTTCATCAGAATGTCACTTGGTGGATTGCATGATGAGTCAGAAATACGAGGACATCGCAAGACTTATATCGGAGCGATGCCTGGAAGAATCGTTCAGTCTATTAAAAAAGTTAAATCTGATAATCCAGTATTTATATTAGATGAGATTGATAAAATCGGAAAAGATTTTAGAGGGGATCCTTCATCCGCATTGTTGGAAGTATTAGATCCGGAACAAAATTCTACATTTCATGATAATTATTTGGAATTAGAATATGACTTATCCAAAGTTTTGTTTATCGCCACTGCCAATTCATTGAGCACCATCCAACCTGCTTTATTGGATAGAATGGAAATTATTGAATTGCAAGGCTATTCTACTGAGGAGAAAAAAGATATTGCAATAAAACATCTAGTTCCCCAACAATTAGAAGAACACGGATTAAAGTCTAAGCAGGTTAAACTAAGTGAGGACTTTATTGAGCGCATCATAGAAGATTATACCCGAGAATCAGGTGTCAGATCACTGAATCGGCAATTGGCATCGGTGATGCGTCGTGCTGCACGCAAGGTTGCTATGGAAAAAGCCAAAACCGTTTCTTTTAAATCTTCTGATCTCAAAGATATCCTTGGCGTACAGCGATACAACAATGACCAATATCAAGAAAATTTACCTGCTGGTGTTGCGATTGGTTTAGCATGGACCCGAGTAGGTGGAGATATATTATATATAGAAACTACATTATCAAAAGGCAAAGGAAAATTAACTTTAACTGGTAATTTAGGTGATGTGATGAAAGAGTCAGCATCAACTGCATTGAGTTTTATCAAATCTCATACGGCGGAACTTGACATCGATCCTGATTTTTTTGAAAATAATGATCTTCATGTACATGTACCTGAAGGTGCCATTCCTAAAGACGGACCATCCGCGGGGATTACTATGTTAAGTGCAATAGCCTCATCTATTAAGAAGAAACCCATCAGACCATTTTTGGCCATGACCGGTGAAATTACATTGCGCGGAAAAGTATTACCTGTCGGTGGTATTAAGGAAAAAGTTTTAGCTGCTAAAAGAGCAGGATTGAAAACGATTATGCTGTGTATTGAAAATAAAGATCACATCGATGAGATTCCAGCTGATCATTTAAAGGGAATGGAATTTATTTATGTAAAAGATATGCAGGAAGTATTGCATCATGCGTTAGGTATTTCTGCTTTTTGATATTCGATAATTTGTAACTAATCAAGTAACAACAATAAGGGTTGTTTATGTCCTATTTTTTGCAAAAAAAATCATCCATAAATTTCACCAAAGACAATTAACATTTTCTATATTTAACGGATAGTATCCGTCTGCAAATAGATTACCCAAACTGGTTATTGATTTGAATAATTCCTATAGTTTTATTTAGATATGTATCCATTCTAATTCTGAACGAAATTTTAAAATCGATACTTCAAGGAGACGTTCAAGTGATCCAATTTTTTATATGCAATACCGAAAGCAGATGAATTAGGACTTGGCGAAGATGTATTGGGAACGGCCTGTTGCTGAGCTTTTGTATTTTGAAATCCATAAGCATAATCCAGTCCGATTCCCCAAGAATTATTGATGTAATAATCAGCACCTATCAATAGAAAATAATCGATAGGTTGGGCTCTCCAATGTTGAATTGTTTTGGAATTGTATTGAATAAAATCATTGCCTTGGTTTGAAGATAATTGGTTTAATGAAATATTTAATTTAGTGCCTATGTGTCCTTTCCAATGACGATTGAAGGTATAAGAATAATAAATTGGAATTTGGAATTGGAATAGATATTTTTTGTAAATCACTTGAAAAGAATCTGAAGTTTGTTTTGAATTTTTAAATGCATCTTCAAAAACTTTCAATTCGTTTTGAGCAAAGTTATTGATGATATAATTTAATGGTTCATTTTGTGCTCCGTCAAAAACCAAGAAATTATTTTTTTGGACATTTAAACCAGGATTTACAACAATGCTATGATTATTATGAAGAGGTATGTTTATAAAAAGACCCGAATTGAAGCTTAATTGATGTAGTTGTGTGTATGTATTAAAACCCAATTGAATTCCGAATTGAATTTTTGGTTTTGATTTATTTATTGTGCTCGGTAAAATATCAAGAGCGATTTTAGCAGAAGGTAAAAAGCGAGAATTGTTGTTCGATGAAGTTAATTCAACAGTCTTCATGGGTAAAATATGCCATTCAAAATTTGATCTGTTTTCTAATGGTTGGATGGCCACAGTTACAATGCTATCATAGGTCAAGGATTTGGTAAATGTGTTATGCGTTTCATTATAGGAATTTAACAAAGCATTATTTTGGCTTGCACTCTGGCGATCTTTGTTCAGACCTGTTTTTGATATTTGACCCGCTTGTCTTGAATTATTTTTTTCGGAATAAATATTATCTGTCGTCCCTGAATGGTTCTTGAGATTTGAGTGACCAGATGGTTTTGCATTTTCGTTTGAATGATAGGCTATGATTGCTTTTGAATTGAGATTTGTATTTTTATTAATGGTTTCAATGTTTTTATTATCGTTAATTACATTTGAAGTGGACAAGTATTTGTAAGTAATGCTTGAACCAATAACTAAGGGTATCCATAACCAAAGCCAAACCAATCTTTTAGATTTTTTAACAGGCATTTTCTGATCGAGCAAAGCATGCATTTTTGTCCAGCCTTCATGTTCCAAATCGGTGATATGATTATTCATGGTTCATTTTAATTTTGTGTTGTAATAATTCGCGCGCCTGCGAAATATGCCATTTGGATGTGCCAATACTTATATTTAGTTTTTCTGCGATTTCATGATGCGAATATCCTTCGTTAGCAAATAATGAAAATGCCCGGGCAGTAGCAGGAGGTAATTGATGAATGAGTGAATCCAGATCTTCTTTAAAAAGTTTTTCTAAAGTAAAATCATGATGTTCAGCATCGTTGTGTTCAAGTTCAATATTTGGTTTAGTCCTTTGTTTTGTTTTTATTTCTGAAATCATAACATGGTAGATGACGGTTCGAATCCAACCTGCTAAACTACCTTCATGTCTGAATAATTGAATTTTTTGAAAAACCCTCAGAAATCCAGAATTGAGAATTTCCATAGCATCTTCTTCATTGGAGCAATAAAAGTGTACCATTTGAAACATTGGACTAAAGTGTTGTTTATACAATTGTTCCTGGGCAATACGATCATTGGCTATACAACCTTTGATGACATCTTCCTCTGAACGAATGGGTTTATTCATGAATAATACCTATGGGTTAAATTTGTATCCCAATTCTAAATATAAATCGTTTATAGTTGTAAAAATACTGATCTTTTATTTCACTCCATGGATAAGTTACTTTATAGTTTGTTTTTTGCATTTGCAAACCCACATCCAGACATACATTAAAGTGTTTTTTACCCCCAAATCGAATCCCTAAGGCAGGATGTAACATTAAACCTCCATTTAAATCATATAAGTTATTCTTATTTGAAGTTGAAGCAAACCCATAGCCTGCAGCCACAGTCCCATAATATGCTGTTTGTTTTCCATAGAAATAAGATCTTATTTCTGAATAAATCGGAAAAAAATTAATGGGAATATCCTGTGCGTAATGATTCATGCCTAGGCCTATTCCTAATCCAAAATATCTTGAGTACATATATCCAAAGAGTGTGTTGAATCCAGCACCCACAGCAACTTCATTGTATTCATTACTTCCACCAAAAGCACTTAGATAATTAATTTGGTACCAACCTTTTTCTTTAAATAGATAAGGTGCGACTTGTCGTATTTTAGGATAGTCTTCTAATTGGATGATTTTTTTTATTGTGGATATGGGAATACTAAGTAGTATTCCTTCTCTAAGTAGAATGTTTAAACTCGAATCTGAATATTGAAGAATCTGTCCGACATATATTGAACCTTCCTTAATATAGACTTTACTTAAAAATGGTTCTTGTTTACTTTCTTGAGCCATTAGTGAACCTAAAGACATCCATAGTATAAGCAATATGTATTTCATATTATTTTATTAATTCAGGTAATGATTTTTTCAATAAATCAAAGTAATCATTTATTTCATGAGGAATTTCAAAGGGATCTACAAACCACTTTCTATTCTGGTTACCATTATTTATTTGCAAATAAAAGGCTCCTTGATCAACGCAATCAGGACAACCATACGTGGACTTACTATTCTTGAGAAGAAACTCCGGGAAATTTTTTTCGAGCTCAAAAGCGATATTGTATTCTTCAATGCTTAAAGGTGTTTTGGAAAAATTTATTTCACGATCATATGGAAAATAATTTTCTTGATCCGGATAGAGTTTGTTATTCTCAATTTTATAAATTGTGGAACAATTTGTATTACATTCTCCGGCAAGGAAACCAAAAATAAAAGAGTTGTCTTTATCAGCTTCTTTTTGGCATGCACAAAATATAATGATTGTGAAAAACATTGAACCAAATATTTTTAATGGATACATTTGAAACTATTGTTTTAATAGGCTTGACAATTGTTTTAAATGTCCTGGTACAGTAGCATCATATTGAAATATTCCAGCTTCGGTCACTAATATAATGACTGAACTATTTTCCAGTGCAATGAGATCGTAAGGGTTGAGATGCGTGACTTGTTCAATCAAATGAATGTCGTCAATATTTTTTGCATTAAATGCTTTTAGATTTTTATCACAGATGTACAATGTTTGATTCAACATGGTTAGACCATATGGATTTTCCAAGGGGTACGTTTTTAAAAGTTTGGGATTAAAAATGTCCTTGACATCTACAACATCTAATTGATTGGTATAACCTCCACAGGCGGTACCACCGTGTAAGGTTACATATGCTATATCATCCTGAACGATAACCGGATCACATGATCTAAAATGTTCCATTTTGCCGGCAAGGGTTGGTGTGGCTGGATTTATTAAAGTATAGATGTACATACCTGAAGTGGAACCTATAAATAGATTATTATTATACGGAAAAATGGTTTCAATATTCCAGCCAATTTGAATTTTAGAATTTAAAACAGGGCATTGTTGTTCTACATTAAAGCTATACAAATGGCTTAAATCTATAGTATATAAAAAGTTTTCTGTAGCTGTGAATTTTGCAAATGAACCGCCAATTCCTGAGATACCCGTGAAGCTAGGTGAATTACTATTAGGACCTGACCTTTTACTGTCACTTGAAGAAAAGATCACATCTCCTTCCCAATAAATTTCTCTACCATAATATTCTGAATTGCATGGAATTTCGACCGTTGTTTTATTCTGAATATAATCCACCAAAATACCATTTAGGGGATCGACTAATATTGGTGAAAAAACATTTTCATTTCTACAAATTATTTTAGGATTTGTTGGATCTGATATATCAATGCTTAATAAGTCTATATAGTTGTCCGCATACAGGATATTATTATGAACGGACATATCCACATTTCCGGGAATTTCGATAAAGTTTATTTTAATGGGATGCGCTGGATCTGTGTTATCAAAAATGTGAATTCCGACTTTTATTTCATTGACCAATAGAAGTGACCCATAAACATAAATTTTTCCTGGGTGATTTAATTCATGAGTTGCATTTAATTTTACACTCAAACGGATGTCAGAAGTCGTCATATAGACCGGATCGTATCTAAAGTAAGTTCTTTTGAGGTTGCAATCGTCTTTGAAGCAAGAACTGAATGTTAGGGTTACACAAAATGTTAGCGATAAAAGAAGGCGAGTTGTATGTTTCATAATTAATATTTTATTTATAATACTTGTATAGACTGATCAGTTCATATAAATGGTTGGGTATAGATTATAAAAATTCCTAAAAAATTCATAATTTAAGCTAATGGGCTAAAACCAACCATAGTTATTGAGGTTTATAATATGTGACTTTAGATCTCATTTTAAGTTTTGAATTACCAGTATACTGAGTTATTTTTGCGACCTAAATATAAAATTATGAATATTTTTCCTCGATTTGATCAATTTGAACATAGACATATAGGAAGTTTGGGCTCCGATTTGGGCATCATGTTGCGTACAATAGGGGTTGCAAGTTTAGACCAATTGATAGAGCAAACGGTCCCTGCATCGATACGACGTAAAGACAAAATGGCCATTCCACCTGCTCAATCCGAGTTTGATTTTTTGAATGATTTACAAAAATTAGCTGACGAAAACGAGCTGTATCGAAGCTTTTTGGGTCAAGGATATTACGGTTCTATAACACCTAATGTCATTTTGAGGAATGTATTCCAGAATCCGGGTTGGTATACACAATACACACCCTATCAGGCTGAAATAGCTCAAGGCAGACTTGAGGCTTTATTAAACTTTCAGACCATGATCTCAGATCTAACAGGACTGCCTATTGCGAATGCTTCCCTTTTGGATGAGGGCACGGCTGCAGCAGAAGCGATGCTTATGTTTTACCATTCTAAAGAAAAACGAAATAAAGAAGAATCGCCCAATTTATTTTTTGTAGATGAACAAGTCTATGACCAAACCATTGATGTCTTAAAATCAAGAGCATGGCCACAAGGAATAGTACTTAAAATTGGAAATTGGAGAACTGATGAATTACCAGCTAATTGTTTTGGAGCTTTAATTCAGTATCCGGATAAATTAGGTGAAGTATCAGATTATAGCCAATTCATTGAAAAAGCTAAATCAGCAGGTGTATTGGTAGCCATGGCAACGGATTTAATGGCCTTATGTTTACTCAAATCACCAGGAGAATTGGGAGTGGACATTGCCCTAGGAAATAGTCAGCGATTTGGTGTTCCAATGGGATTTGGAGGTCCTCATGCGGCATTTTTTGCAACAAGAGATGAATTTAAAAGGATCATTCCAGGTCGTATCATTGGAGTGTCAATAGATGAACAAGGCGATCGAGCCCTTAGAATGGCTTTACAAACCAGAGAGCAACATATTCGCAGAGAAAAAGCCACTTCAAATATCTGTACCGCTCAAGCCTTATTGGCAATCATGGCATCCATGTATGGAGTTTATCACGGACCTGCAGGAATTTACGCTATTTCGAGGCGCATACATGACATGACCTGTAGTCTTGCCAATGCTTTAGTATCTATGGATTATAAGTTAAAAACGGAACATTTCTACGACGCGATATCCATAAAGGCGGATCATGATTTAATCCAAGAAGTTAAAAAATTAGCAAAGGCAGAAAAACTTAATTTCTGGTATTCAAAAGATTGTATTGGAATCAGTTTAGATGAAACGGTCACTGAAGAAGAATTAACGAGCATTCTTCATTTGTTCTCTAAAACTTCGAATAAACAACAATCTGCTATGATTATGCCCCCTACAAAGTTGGGATTTCCTAGCAGTTTGATTCGTACTTCAGAATATCTAACACACCCCGTATTCAATACCCATCATACGGAATCAGCTATGATGCGTTATATTAAACGATTGGAAAATAAAGATTTATCATTAGTACACTCCATGATTTCTTTAGGCTCATGTACTATGAAGCTGAATGCGGCATCAGAATTAATACCTGTGAGTTGGCCGGGTTTCAGCAATGTACATCCATTCGTACCGGCGGAACAAGTCAAAGGGTATTTAAAAATGATCCATGAATTAGAAGCTTATTTATGTTCAGTGACTGGTTTTACGGCTTGCTCATTACAACCCAATTCAGGTGCACAGGGTGAATTTGCTGGATTATTGACGATAAAGGCATACCATGAGCATCATGGGAATCCTAAGCGAAACATTGCTTTGATACCAGCATCAGCACATGGAACCAATCCTGCGTCTGCAGTGGTAGCAGGAATGCATGTTGTCGTTACGGCATGTGATGACAATGGTAATATCATCGTTCAGGATATACTGGATAAAGCCAATGAATACAAGGACCAATTGGCCTGTTTAATGGTTACTTATCCATCAACACATGGTGTTTTTGAAACCACTATCCAGGAAATTTGTCAAATCATACATGAACACGGGGGATTGGTTTATATGGACGGTGCCAATATGAATGCTCAAGTAGGTTTAACTAGTCCTGCAACTATTGGGGCAGATGTTTGTCATCTTAATCTGCATAAAACATTTGCCATTCCACATGGTGGCGGAGGACCTGGTATGGGACCAATCTGTGTAAATGATAAACTTAAACCTTTCTTACCAAACCATCCTTATTTGACCGTTAATGATTCGAAAACAGCTGTTGCTGCTGTTTCTGCGGCCCCATATGGTTCAGCGAGTATTTTGATTATCTCTTATGCTTATATCAGGATGTTGGGTGCAGAAGGTATGACTAAATCAACTAAGCACGCCATTTTGAATGCCAATTATATAGCTGCTAAACTGTCGCCTAAATATAAAGTACTTTATACCGGCGAAAACGGTCGAGTTGCCCATGAATTGATTATTGATTTGCGCCCTTATAAAACGGCCGGAGTCATTGCTGAGGATGTAGCTAAGCGATTGATGGATTATGGATTTCATGCACCGACATTGTCTTTTCCTGTTGCAGGTACCATAATGATTGAGCCTACCGAGTCTGAAAATCTGGATGAACTGGATCGATTTTGCGATGCCTTGCTTTCCATCCATGAAGAAATAGATGAAGTGGCTCGTGGAGAATATCCTGTTGAAAACAGTGTATTGCATAATGCGCCTCATACAGCTAATGTAATTACGGCTGATGAATGGACAAAACCTTATTCAAGACAAAAAGCAGCTTATCCATTGCCATATTTGAAACATGGAATGAAATTCTGGCCAGCAATAGGTAGGGTAAACAATGCTTTTGGAGATCGTAATTTGGTTTGTACTTGTCCGCCTATGGAATCCTATATGTCGGATTCTAATGATCTTTAATCGAGCCTATCATTATATGTTTAAAGCCGAACATTGTATCAACATTTTCAATCAAGCTATAGAAGATTACCATCGGTTTGATGATGTTGATGCAATATTGGTTTTACCAGAATTTAATTCAATACAGGACCAAGAACTCTATAAAAAATGTTGGATTGACACGGTCCAATGGCACTTAGAAGATATCATTCGAATACCTTCATTATCTGCTGATAAATTTATTGAAACAAAGCGTAGAATTGATGTCTCTAATCAATGGAGAACAGATATGGTAGAACGTATTGATCAATGGTTTGTAGATCAATACCTTTCGGTTAAAGTGCTACCAAATGCCCGAATGAATACTGAAACACCAGCATGGGCAATAGATCGTTTATCCATATTGTGCTTAAAAATATACCATATGCGCGAACAAGTGGAACGAATTGATTCAACAATGGAACAGGTGGATCAATGCAAAACCAAACTTGATATATTGATGATGCAGCAAGAAGATTTGGTACAAAGTTTAAATGCTCTGATCGAAGAAATTTCACAAGGAAAAACATTAATGAAGACCTATCAACAGATGAAAATGTATAATGATCCAAAGTTGAATCCACAGCTGTACGCGAAGCCATAAATATGAAAATTCTTGCGATACGATTTTCAGCTATGGGTGATGTTATATTAACCATGCCCGTATTGAAAGCCGTTCTACAAGCTCATCCAAAGTATCAAATAGATATATTAACGAGAAGATCGTTTCAAGTTTTTTTTAAGCACATTGAACGACTGAACATCAGAGAAGAAAATATTGATGTAGAATATCAATCGTTTGTAGGTCTGTTTAAATTATTTTTTAAATTAAGAAGTGAAAAGTATGATTTAGTAATTGATCTACATGGAAGTTTGAGATCAAGGATATTGTGTTTTTTGTTTCAATTATCGGGTGTAGCATATGCAACCATTGATAAGGGGCGTACTGATAAAAAAAAATTATTGGGAAATATAGGGTCCAGAACATTACCCCTGAAACATACCATAGAACGATATGCAGATGTATTTCGAAAATGTAATATTCCAGTTGACATAGAGCATTTAAATCAATCTGGTTTTAAATCTTCACAAGTTGAAAAAAATCAAATAGAGAAAACTATTAACGAAAATTTTTGGGAGTCATCTATTAAAATTGGTATAGCTCCTTTCTCACAACACCAACTCAAATCCTGGCCAATTGAACGTATTCAAAAATTAATTGATTGCTTGGTTCAAGAATACCAACAACGAATCCAAATATTTTTATTTGGTGGAGGGCATTCTGAAATGAAGATTTTATCGACGCTACGGAATTTGAATTCAGAATCCATTCATATTGCAGGAGATTTGTTTAATTTGGCAGAACAAATTGAGTTTATGAATCATTTGGATTTGATGATCACTATGGATTCTGCGAATTTGCACTTGGCAAATCTTACTCAATGTAAAAATGTTATTTCTTTATGGGGTCCAACACATACCTATTTGGGATTTGGTCCATTGGTACCTTATAAGAATGTCATTATTGAAATTTCTACTTCGAAATTAATTTGTCGTCCTTGTTCGGTTTATGGAAATATTCCTTGTTCGCGAGGAGATCACGCTTGTATGGAATGGATTTCGGTTGATAGTGTTTTGGAAAAAGTAAAATCTGTATTGTCCATATCCAATGAAAAATAAATGATATATCGAAACATAAAATATAACAATAATAAAAAAAACCACTTGAAATGAACAAGTGGTTTTTTATTCTATTAGGGGTCTACTATTTTTTTGAATTGAATCCCAATGATATTCCGATTCGTGGACTATCTTTTTTCAACATGGCATAAGCGTTAACAGGGAAATTTACATTGCCACTTCTGAAAGATTTTCCTAAAGCAATTAATAATCCACCTTCGATCCCAAACTCACCACGTCGATCTATTTCTTTAGAGACATTGCCATTATTGTCAAGATCATTTTTGGCAAGTACCCATTTACCGTTTTCATCATAGTAACCTAGACTTCGTTTGGTTACGACTAAACTTGGACCAATGGAAAATTCAAAACCGGTTTTATTGGATCGAACACCATGGAGAAAGGTAACACTTGGAATAAACAAACCATGTTCAATACCTGAAATATTGGGTATAACTTCAAACAAGCCTTGAATATTTCCTTTGTTCATATAAGCAATTTCAAATTGGTATCCAAATTGGGATAATATGGGTATAGCTGCCATTCCACCTTGGTTTTCTGGTCTTCTAATGGATTTTCCATCAGGACCAAGTGTCATACTAAATCCAAATCTGGGACCGCTTAAATTCAACTTTTTTATTTGTGGATTATTCAGATTGTTTTCAATGGTTTGTTCTGTAGTCAGTTGCTTGAATTGAAATTCATTATAAGGGAGATCATACATTTTTTTAATGGTAAGTTCAACCATCAGAGCAATTTGATCTTCTACAGGTAAGAATTCCATACTAAAATTTTTCTCGATGACATTTGATTTAATGTCAAGTACTCGGAAAGAAGTATAGATTTTGTTTCCGAACATTTCTACACTTCCGGACATGATTTTATCAAGTCCAACTAATACGCCAACTTGTGTAAGACATTGTTTACTTAGACAGGTATTGAGTACGATGTTTTTTTCAGTACAAGCAAATTCAATATCATGTCTGCTTTGTACATCAAAAAGGTTAATTTTTTTAAGTTCATACATACAGATGGTTGCGAGGTTAGAGGGATCTGTCCTGATTCCTTTTGCTTCGACACCGCCTACAGTAATGGATGGAAGTGAAACGGCCATTAATTTTGGATTTAGAATAAATGTTGCTAAAAGTGTAATTAATACATAATGTAGTGTTTTCATTTTTAAAATTTTTTTGATTAACAATGAAGCAAAGGTATTAGGCCGAGGAGGGGGTATTTTACCTAATTTGTAGAATGACATATATTTTTTTCTATAATATGATAGCAATTCAAAAAGTACAAAATCGAAGGATTATAGGAACTAAGACATTTGATGTAAAGCTGTAGTGGTAAATGGTTTAGTTGATTACATTGCAGTTGAAAACTGTGACTGTCGAGGTTAGGTTGTAATCGTGTCGGAGTAAATGATTGAGTTGATGGCATCGCAGTTGAAAACTGCGACGATCGACATTGGAATGAAAACGGCGACGATCAGAGAGATATTATTTAATCAATTCGACCAAAAGTCGTTCTGATACCATAGAACTGAATATTTCAGTGGGGTGATTTTTATAACTGACGGTTATACTGTGGTCGAATGGTTCGATGGTATGTAATTTTAATGTGGTACCTAATGAAAGTTCCTTGCTATTTAAAAATTTAAGAAAATCTGTGGAGGAATGGGTGAGAGCAACTAATTTTAATTTATTTCCTACCTGACATTCACTTAATTTGACATAAGATTTCCAAATCATTTTTCCATTTTTATCCGGGATTGGAGATCCATGAGGGTCTATGGTAGGATTGTTTAAGAATTCATCCATCCGTTCAAAAAATGCTGGAGAATTGATATGTTCTATTTGTTCTGCGATATCATGAACTTCTTCCCAACCAAAATTCATGATTTCGACGAGAAACATCTCAGTCAAACGGTGTTTTCTAATGATGAGTGCAGCTTCTTTCTTTCCCTTAGAAGTAAGTTGCAAAGGTTTATACTTCTCATACAATAAGAGGCCTTTGTCATGCAGTTTTTTAACCATACTATTGGCTGTAGGGGTGCTAACCTGCAAGGATTTACTTAAATCTGAAAGGTTGATTTCACCTTGATCATTACCAAGTAAGAATAGGGATTTGAGGTAATTCTCTTCAGTAGGAGAGGACATAATGATGAATTATGAAACAAAGATAAAAACAATATTGAAATTATTTTGTTAGATTGATCTAACATTTTATATTTGTGCGTCTAATAATGTCATTTAAAATCAGATAATTTATTTGACTTATATAAATGTCTTTAATCATAGGAAAAGTTATGGATCACATTTCAGGAAAATCACTTAGTGAGGTAAATGCAACGGTTGAGACCAACAAACGCAAGGGATGGCGCAGGTTTTTTGCATTTATGGGCCCGGCTTATTTAGTTAGTGTAGGATATATGGATCCCGGAAATTGGGCGACGGACATTGCCGGGGGTTCCCAATTCGGTTATAAGCTCATCTGGGTATTATTAATGTCAAATCTAATTGCGTTGCTGCTACAATCCTTAAGCGCCAGACTTGGAATAGTGCGGGGTTTGGATTTGGCTCAAGCTTCAAAGAATGCTTATCCGCGGTGGGCGAATATTCCATTATGGATACTTGCAGAAATAGCTATTATAGCGTGTGATCTTGCTGAAATAGTAGGTATGGCCATTGGCTTGAATTTATTGTTTGGATTACCATTGATTTGGGGAATACTTATTACCGTTTTTGATACTATAGTGTTGTTGTTTTTGATGAAACGGGGAATGCGATATATGGAAATATTTATTATTTCATTAGTCTTCATTATCGGTCTGTCTTTTCTAATTGAGATGTTTATTGTCAAGCCTGGTTTTATAGATGTCATGGGTGGGTTTATTCCTTCGAGTTTGGATGGCAGTGCGCTATACATCGCGATCGGAATAATTGGTGCAACGGTGATGCCACATAATTTGTATTTGCATTCTTCGCTGGTCCAGACCAGAAAATTTGAAGCCAATCCAGAAGGTATGCGTAAGGCGATAAAATTTAATTTTTTTGATACGGTTATTGCATTAAATATTGCTTTTTTGGTAAATGCTTCCATTTTAATTTTAGCTGCAACTGCATTTTATGTGAATGGTTATTTTAAAGTAGCTGAAATTCAGGATGCATCACATTTGTTAGACCAGTTATTTGGTCAAGCGGCACCGACATTATTTGCCATAGCTTTAATTGCAGCTGGTCAAAGTTCTACAATCACCGGAACATTGGCAGGTCAGATCGTAATGGAAGGTCACCTTAATCTTAGGATTCAACCCTGGCTCAGAAGAATCATTACTAGACTTTTGGCTATCATTCCTGCATTTTCAACCATATTATTTTTTGGAGAAGATGCATTAGGAGGACTGTTGGTACTGAGTCAGGTGGTATTAAGTTTACAATTGGGATTTGCCATTATTCCACTGATTCATTTGAATTCAGATAAAAAAACGATGCAAGGATTTGCGATAAAGCCATGGGTAAAAATTCTAGCTTGGGCAAGTGCTATTATAATCATTTCTTTAAATATTAATTTGGTCATCAAAACGATATCAGGGTGGATTGCTGATGCAGGGGGACATCAATTATTGATTTACTTACTCGTGATCCCACTTACTCTTGCTTGTTTTTCTCTATTGGTTTACATATTCGTTCAGCCCTTCTTTAAAAAGGACAAGCAGGATAAAAAACTATTACCACATGGGCATGCTATTCGGTTGTTAAATGAGGATTTAATTCAATACAAAAACATTGGCATTGCTATTGATTTTTCGGGCAATGATCAAAAGTTAATTTCTAGTGCACTACATCAAGGAGGACGCGATGCCCATTTTACCTTTATACATGTCGTTGAAACAGCAGGTGCCAGCTATCATGGATTGAATGTAAGAGATAAGGAATCCTTGTTAGATGAAGAAAATCTGAATCAGTATGTACAAGCTTTAGCGGAACTCAATTATGTCGCTGATTACCAAATTGGTTTTGGAAATCCAGCTAGTGCAATAGCTAAAATTGTGCTTGAAACAAAGATTGATTTTTTGATCGTAGGTTCACACGGGCACAAGGGATTTAAGGATATTTTGTTTGGAACTACTATAGATGCGTTAAGGCATAAACTGAATATTCCAATTTTAATTGTGTGATAAAATATTTATAAGTATATCTTCTGCACTCATTTACATTGCGAAAGAAATTTCAGAAGATAAGTTTACAGCTTGCTCTCTTCCTTGTTATTTTGCATTTTGTTTTTCCAAGGTGGTTCAAAATAATAAGCGAATTTTAATCCATACATATCCACTTTGGCATCCAATAAGGGTCCAACCATTATATGTGGATTAAAAAATTTCTCATAATATATTGTCATTTCATATTTCTTGAATAATCGGATTCCCAATTTGTACTGCCAAGAAAATTGACTCCGTTCCCAAAATTCAGAAAAATTCCTTCCAATTCCACTGCCTTCGAAATCCCTTATCTTACTTTCATTGATCAAATATTGATATCTTCCTGTAATATAGTACAGATAATTTAAGCCAATACCAAGGCTTACTGCATTTTTAAAAAAGGACAAATTAAATTCTAATGGAATTTTTATGAGCACATCATTCAATTTATACCGAACAGTGGTACAAGAATCTCTTAACCAACAACTGTCTCGCATGTCTGTAGTAAACATTGCTCCATAAGCTTGTTGTTTGTTTTGATAGTAATCGAAAAACAATCCGGATCTCATGTTTATAAAATTATTGACATTATATTTTATACCATAACCTGCATTCAAATTAAAATGATTAGATATTGAATAGGTAATCCTATTGTCAATAATATTTCTGGTGTATCTTCCATCTTTAATTATTTCGTATTTAGTTTTTGCATAGCCTAATTGCAAACAATTTTCTATCCTCTGAACTTGCCCTTGCAAGTCATTCATAATACATACAAAGTTTATTAATAAAACAGCTGATAAAGATTTCATTTGGTATGATAATTTAATTTAAATGATGGACCGATACTCATGGCATAGCCTTTTGGTTTATGGGCAGGATTATTTGAAAAATAAGGATAATCATAAGCTTTGAAATAGTGGTTCCATTTAATGCCTACTTTAAACTTAAACCATTTATTCTTAAGTAATTGGTAATCCACTTCTGTAATTATACCAGGCCTTAATATATTTAATTCTTGAGAATAAGATATATCATAGGAACCAATTAAAGATCTTCCTTTCCATATTGAATATTGCTGATATTTGCCAGCAATAATTTCAAGTTGTTTACTTATAATAAAACCTAAATTAAAATCAAAATAATTATTTTGTACTAATCTGACATTTATTCTTGAAAACTGAATATTGTATTCATTGGAATATTCACTGAAAGCCCCATAATGATATTTACCATCCTTCAAAGATCTTGTTTTACTATTTCTTTGCCCTTTTAATGAGCGTGTAAAACCTACATGAACACTATATTTATTTTTAAAATTACAGCCCAGATATAAACCATGATTATAACCAAAAATTCCTTTTTCAGGTGCTTCATCTCCAAAAATTAATACATTCGTAACCGAGTATTTGTTTCCATAAAAGTCCTTAATATTTGTTTTTGTAAAAGCAGGATTAGCTATTAGTTCAACTGAAAATTGGATTTTCTGTGCAATAATTGTTGGGTTAAGCAATGGAGTCAAAATAATAAAGATATATATTTGGATTCTCATATAAAATTATGTTTAATATACTATTATAAATTCGCCGCTAAATCTTTTGGAAGTAGAGCAATTATCCAATTCGAGAACCCAGGTATACTCGCCACTAGGGGCCCAATACTTAATTCCAAATAGGCCTTCCAATTTCAGATCCCAACATACAAATTCTTCTGCGGGTATAATATAATCACATTCAGGAACATTATAAGTCCACTCAAATGCACTTCCCCATCTTGCATAGATACGAAGTTTAATTTGCTTTGAATTAAATGTACAAGGATTCATACCAGATAATGCTGTGATGCAAAATACTCTATTTTTTGGTTCTATTGCATTTGGACTTACTACATTCGGTGCAGCAACTTGTGGAATATCCCCTGTATAACATTTTTTATCAACTTCAAATTGCTTTATACTTGAAAAAAGAACTTTTTAATTGGACCCAGATAATCTGGCTGCCAACATAAATGAGCCAAAATCATTTATTGAAATTTTTGTATTTCCTTAATATACTATTTTAGATTGTTTGTTTTGATAGTAATCAAAAAACAATCCGGATCTCATGTTTATAAAATTATTGACATTATATTTTATACCATAACCTGCATTCAAATTAAAATGATTAGATATTGAATAGGTAATCCTATTGTCAATGATATTACTGGTGTATCTTCCATCTTTAATTATTTCGTATTTAGTTTTTGCATAGCCTAATTGTAAACAATTTTCTATTCTCTGAACTTGCCCTTGCAAGTCATTCATAATACATACAAAGTTTATTAATAAAACAGCCGATAAAGATTTCATTTGGTATGATAATTTAATTTAAATGATGGACCAATACTCATGGCATAACATGTTGGTTTATGGGCAGGATTATTTGAAAAATAAGGATAATCATAAGCTTTGAAATAGTGGTTCCATTTAATGCCTACTTTAAACTTAAACAATTTATTCTTAAGTAACTGGTAATCCACTTCTGTAATTATACCAGGCCTTATAATATTTAATTTTTGTGAATATGATATTGAGTATGAACCTAATAAAGGCCTGCCTTTCCATGGTGTGTATTGTTCATATTGACCAGCTATTATTTCAATTTGTTTACTAATAATAAAACCTATATTAAAATCAAAATATTTCATTTTTAGCATTTTAAAATTAATCCTTGATAATTGAAAATAAAATTCATTAGAATACTCACTGTATTTCCCAAAATGATATGTTCCGTCTTGGTTCGATTTTATCTTGCTATTCCTTTGACCTTTTAATGATCTGGTATATCCCAATTGGAAGCTATATTTATTTTTCAGATTCAACCCAAAATTGATTCCATTATTATATCCAAGAATTCCCTTTACTGGTGGATACTTGTTAAAAATTAAAGTATTAGTAGTTGAACTGAACGGACCATAAAAGTCTTTAATATTTGTTTTTGTAAAAGCAGGATTAGCTATTAGCTCAACTGAAAATTGGATTTTCTGAGCATTAGTTGTTGTGATGAGAAATGAAGATAGAATAGTATTGAAAAGTAAATGGATTCTCAAATTAACCTATATTTAATAAACTAACGTAAATACTTCGATATATATTTTGGAATAAGAACAATTCTCCAATTCGAAAGTCCAAGTATTAACACTTATAGTGGCCCATTATTTCTTTCCAAAAAGAACTTCTAATTTTAAATCTCAACATACAAATTCTTCTGCGAGTACAATATTAGCACATTCAGGATATTATACGTCTACTCGAATGCAGTTCCCAATCTTCTAAAAATTGATAGTTTAAGATGTTTTGAATTAAATGTGCAAGATTCCGTTCTAGATAATGCTGTAATACAAAATACTTTCTTTCTTGGATCTGTGGCATTTGGACCTACTACATTTGGTGCTAGAACTAGTTGTATTTCTCTAAAACAACCTCGTATATCAACTTCAAATTTTATTTTTGCACAAGCAGTAAGAACATTATCATGAGATCCAGATAAAATGGGTCTAAAATTCAATTGGAAGCAAATTTTAATGCTACTTTTGATTTGTTGAATTCAAATATTTTTTAAAACCAAACCAAGGCCGATGTTCTAAATAATTTAAATCATGTTCATGCTCATAAGCTTCCTGTTCAAAGGAAATGGAATGATAAGCTGCATGTTTTTTGTATCCTTTTAAACGATAAAATAAATATTCTAAAAGATACCAGATATAAAATGGAATGATTAATAATTCAGCTTGTTGTTGGAGATGAATTTTTTCATGATTAATAAGTATTGCATCATTCTTTTGATACTTGTGTTTTAAAAAAATAAAGGGCCAAATTGAAATTGCAGTTGCAAAATTATTAGTAAATATTCTCAAGAAGAATGGACATACCCAAATCATAACCTTGGGAACGTTTATAAAAACTGATATTGCCAGGAAGATTTTAAGGGAACCAACCATTGTTCCAAAAATTCTTTTTTATTTTTTACCAGGGGATTAAAAAACAACGTATCGTCATTAATTTTTTGATCTGCGTACAGTGATTTTAAATCATTGGCATGAACCTGAAAAATGTTATTATCCTTCAAATAATGAAATATCATTCTATTGAAAAAATCTTTATGATAGGTTCTGCCCAGATCTTGTAGGAAATGAACAGATTTATCTATGGAGCATCCGCCAGGGGAATTTAATTGATCATCAACAACGAATACTATAAAATAATTATGCAATATACCTCCAGTTGCAAAAAGGGCTGATTGATGGCTGGTCCATTGTCTTGTAAATTGTTGAATCGACTGATAAATTTCCGGAATCAAGGTATCTTCAATACATTGATCGGATGGATAAATCCATACTTTTGAAGTGTCGGGATACGCTATAAGGTCTAACATTAATCTTGCATTTGAGATAATATCAATTCGGATAAATCATAAACCATAACTTCATCTTGTTTGTCTTTTGATTTTACACCATCCTGAAGCATGGTTAAACAAAAAGGGCAATTGGCTACAATAGTATTTACACCTAAACCTAAAGCTTCTTCAATTCGTTCTTCATTGATACGTTTGTTTCCAGGTTCATCTTCTTTAAACATTTGTGCACCACCAGCACCACAGCACAAACCATTTTTGCGTGAACGTTTCATTTCTTTAATTTCGAAATGAAGTTGTTCAATCACAGAACGTGGCGCTTCATAGACGTCATTGATTCTACCTAAATAACATGAATCGTGATAGGTGACAGAATTCATGTCTGATGGATTCATTTTTATTTTACCTGTTTTCAAAAGCTCATCTAAAAACTGTGAATGATGCATTACTTCATAAGTTCCGCCTAGTTCAGGATATTCATTTTTGATCGTGTTAAAACAATGCGGGCAGGTACACACTATTTTTTTAATTTGATATCCATTCAGTGTTTCGATATTCTGAAGCGCCAACATTTGAAACAAAAATTCATTACCTGCTCTACGCGCCGGATCTCCGGTACATTTTTCTTCATTGCCCAGTATGGCATATTTGATTCCGACTTTGGATAATATTTCAGCGAAAGCTCTGGATACTTTTTGTGCTCTTGCGTCATAAGATCCTGCGCATCCAGTCCAAAAAAGAACGTCTATGTCACGACCTGCGCTAACTTCTTCGCTTAGTATGGGTATATGATTCATATTTATCTATTGTAAATTTGGATAACTTTAGAAATATGTTGAGATATAAATACTTGGTTAAGTTTACATGTCTCCAGACAATCGATTTTTTCTGGCATCAATAAAACTTCTAATATAAACGATCATGGCAGCTGCACAACTTACGATCATTAAAACGACACGTAAAATAGCCATATTGTTTCCTGCATTAATACTATTTCGCAATGGTAAAAACAAGACAATTAATATTAGAAAAGTGAGTACAACTACAACGTGTGCCACCGTTTTATTCTCTGCTTTAAATGGTTTATGAAAGAAGGACAATAGGATACCTAAAGCTGGAACGATCAAGGTATGTGTATCTCTGCCTGAAGCACTGTAACTCCATAATCCCAAAATTACCAATAAGGTTGCATTAAATAGATTAGCTTGGTATGGTTTCATTTTTGAATTGACTTTAGTCTTTAATTAAATAAATAATTTTATGATTAATTTGGTTTTGTATCATTTTTTGGGGCTGGTTCTTCAAATATTTCATCTTCATCAGTGCCTGAGTTCTTAGGTAATACAGAATTATCCATGTTTTGATTTTCCATAGTGGCTTTGAAAGTTGCACAATTCAATTCTACACCTAAATCCCCTGGAGGTCTGTAAAAATCTACGTCGGTTTGAAATCCTGATTCTGGTGTTGCTTCAAGTTTTGAAATGAATTTAGTGAAGAAAGGTTTTGCCATCACACTACCTTGTCCATTGGTTAAAGAAAGAAATCTAATCCATGGATCTTCACCACCTACCCAAGTACCTACAACTAAATTGGGTGTAATGCCCATGAACCATCCATCAACATAATCATTGGTTGTTCCTGACTTTCCTCCAACCGGGGTTTTAAGTCCATAAACTTGACCTGATTTGCGCAAGAGGTCGACCATCACATAATTATAATTAGCAGGAAGTGCTACGTTTTTAACGGGTGTGTTGCGATAAATAACTTTACCATTTTTATCTTCAATTCTTGAAATATAATAAGGTTTAACATATTCTCCATTATTTGAGAATGTAGTATATGCACCTGTCATATCCATTACTGAAAGATCAGCTGAACCTAAGACTATTGAAGGGAACCTTGGAATCACCAGGCCGCCATCTTTGCGTCGGGCCAGGCTATCAATTCCCATAGAATTCAGCAATTCCCTAATGGGTTCAACGGTACCAAGAAGGATGACTAATTTAACGGTAATGGAATTTTTTGAATAAGCTAAGGCATTGTATAAATTAAACATTTTTCCTGTAAAACTTTCTCCGGCATTAGCAGGGGACCAGGCTTCAGGTAATCCAAAATTAGGATCGCCTGCAGGGATGGTATATTGCACGTCTTGAAATTCATTACATGGACTTATGCCCATTTTTGCAATGGCGGTAGCATATACAAAAGGTTTAAAAGTAGATCCGACCTGACGTCTGGAATTCACGTGATCATATTTAAAATATTTAAAATTAGTTCCGCCAAGCCAGGCTTTGATTTCACCAGTATGAGGGTCGACTGCCATTGATCCGATTTGCATATGTTTGCGATGATATTTAATGGAATCGAGGGGAGACATTTCTACGATCTTACTACCTTGAGTTGTGTAATCATAAACAGACATTTTAATAGGTGTTGTCATTTGCAAACGCATTTCTTTTTCAAATGAAGTCCATAATTTTGCAATGGAAGGCCATTGTTTACTATTATAAATTTTCATTGAAACATCATATTGAGTTTGATTAATTTGTTTCTTTTTTAATTCATCTTTTAGGAATCCTTTTTTTTCCATTTCATTTACGATTCTTTGGATGGTTCGATCATTAATATCGACATGACCAATTTCATCTTCGAGTTTTGACATGATTTTGCCAAAATATTTATTCCATACCAGGTAAAATCTGTCTGTTTCCCGAATTAAATTATTCAAAGCATCTTTTCGGATTCGCTTCATATTATCATCAGCTTCATAGGTCCAGGGATCTTGCGAAGACCAGACATTAAAATAAGCTTTTTGAATACTCATCATATGTTCTTTACCTGCGTCTTCAGCAAGTTTTTGATAAATAGGATCTATGGTGGTATAAATTTTTAAACCATCTTCATATATATTAAATTTTGAACCATCCGGTTTTTTAAATTTTTCTTCTTCAAACATTTCTTTTAATTTCTTACCCAATTCTGTTCTGAAATGTGGTGCAAGACCTTCGAGATGATTTTCTCTTCTAAATTGAGAAATGTCGAGGGGTAATTTTTTATAAGCTTCAAATTCTTTTTTTGAAATATGACCATTTTGTTGGACCAATGCAAGAACAGTATTTCGTCGGTCTAAAGCTAAATCCGGAAATTTTTTTGGATTGAATAAAGTTGGATTTTTGAGCATTCCAATAAGCATTGCACATTCATCTAATCGCAAGGAGCGTTGATCTTTTCCAAAGTATGTTTTAGCGGCAGTTTGAACACCTTGTGCCTCATAAATAAAATCAAATTTATTGAGATACATGGCTATGATTTCTTCTTTGGTGTAGGATTTTTCCAATTTTATTGCGGTCAACCATTCTTTCATTTTAACTCTGACCATCATTACGGATTTGACCAATTTATTTTTGCCTTTAAGATTAGGTCGTTCAAATAGGAGTTTTGCCAACTGTTGAGTAATCGTACTGCCACCACCGGACTCATCTTGATTTAATAACACGGTTTTGAAGAATACTCTGATTAATGCTAAAAAATCTATCCCGGAATGACTGTAAAATCTTAAATCTTCTGTAGAAAGTAAGCAGTGAATCAAATGTGGATTTAGGCTATCGAATTGGAGGAATTCACGATTTTCATTATAATATTTTCCAAGTACTGAATTATCATTAGCAAAGACCAAACTTGCTTGACTGTAATTCGGATTCTCCAATTCTTCAAAGGTCGGAAGGTTGTCGAATGAAATGAGAAATAACAACAGATAAGCCAATAGAAGTCCCACCATTATGAGTTTCCAAATTCCATTTATAGCTGTATTAAACCAGGGACGATCAGATGGTTGTTCCCCTGAATGAATATTGGTTAATTTGAATTCCTTTCTAAATATTGACCAGCGTTCTAAAAATTGATTCCACATGCTATGTTAAAAAATATAAATCAAGGTTTAAATAATATTATAATACTCCAAAGATTTAATGATAAGCTCTGGTTTAACATCTATATCCACACGACCCTTACCGGGAACTTCCAACAAACTAAAACCAATTTTATGATTCGATTTTTTTTTGTCACCATTCATCCAATAGATCAGGTCATCCACTCGATCTAAAGGGACAGTAAAAGTAGGTAAAAAAGGTTTTAAAAGTGTAGTAAATTTAGCTAACCAGTGAGATTTCCAATTGAAAAGTTGATCAGAAAGCCATGCTTCATACAACATTCCCAATGCAATAGCCTCACCATGAAGAATGTCTGTACCATCAGCTAAAGCCATACTTTCAATGGCATGACCGTAAGTATGTCCAAAATTAAGCATTTTTCTCGGGCCTTTTTCATAAAAATCTAGGTCTACGATATCCATTTTGGTTCGAATTGATTTTTTGAGGTAGGACTTAAGGGTTTCGGTGTCCAGAGGCCAGGTATAATCACATAATTCCTCCCAATATGGTGGGTTATCAATAAATGCGTGTTTAATCATTTCAACATAGCCGTTTTTGAGATGCCTATCAGGTAATGTTTCCAGAAAAGTAGTATCAATTAACACTGCTTTGGGAGCATTAAATAGTCCAATTTGGTTTTTGAAGCCTTTAAAGTTAATCCCATTCTTACCGCCATGAGCAGCATCCGACATTGCCATTAAACTTGTAGGGATATAAATAAAATCAATACCTCTGAGTAGTGAAGAGGCGCAAAATCCGGTAATGTCGCATACGACTCCCCCACCCAGTGCAATGATTAAACTGTTTCTATCTATTTGGTTATTTAGACAAAACTCCCAAATATGTTCGCAGGTTGATAAATTTTTAGAAGATTCACCGGCCTGGATACTATACTGGGGACAATCGGAAAGTCCTGTTTTTTGATAAAAATAGGGAACACAATGTTGATTGGTATTGCTATCAGAGATAATAAAAATCTTCGAATAATCGCACATTTGAAGGTAGGAAGTCCAGCGATCCCAGGGATTTTGAAAAAAGAGTTGTGGATTATCCGGTTGTGTTTTTTGGATCATGATGCAAGGTAGGAACTCTTTGAACAAAAATTCAAACAATTGAAATGATATATTAATTTAATTTTAAATATGTTTATATATTTAAAATATTATTAATGTATTTGTGGTTGTTAACCATCTGTAAAACCAAATATACGATGACTTGCTTGCAAATTATTTTATACCCATGTATTTTTTTGGGTTTTCAAAGAAAACTGATTTATCCAAAATCCTATTCGAATATCTTAGTTGGTTTGGAATTCATTCAATTCACCTATTTATAAAATTATCTAATTTGCCGGTCTATCTTTTTTGTAAAATATTTTTGGTATCTATTGAATAAATTTTTAAACCTGCGTTTAATGCATACTTTATATTAAAAAACATGCGTTCGTTAGCAATTTGAAAATGATTAATGGAATAATCCAATAATTGACCATTAATAATCATACCAGGCATAATCTCATGTTGATTGAGCATATCTGTAATGCTTCTAACATTCTCTTGAAGTAAATCATTGAGTTGAGTTTGCAGCATTTTTTTTATTTTTGATTCTGCAATATTTTTTAGAAGTGCAAGAATTGTTTTTTCAAATCGTTTTCCTTCAATGCTTTTCAATGTAAATTCAGATAATGAAATCATCTTTGTGGCTTGATCATATTGCGGAATAAATCGCATTTCCAAAAGGCCATTAAAAGCTCCAGATGTTTTAAGATTTACAATGACTTGTTCACCCTGGCCACTAAGGTCAATTTTATTAATTTTAATTTTACTAATCCCGCTTCCGTATTCCTGATTTTCAATTCCTTCTTTGATCAGCAAGCTCAAGTAATTCATAGGTACTCTACTTTGTATAGTGAAACTAGATCCATCTTCCACATAAGGACGAATTGAAAAGCCTAAGTTGTTTTCTAATTCAAGGGGTCTTTGCTCTGCAATAACGTTTTCAAGATAGAATAGAATCGGAATGATTAAAGAATCATTTTGAATTTTAAAAGGACCTAATGCAATTTCGCTTGGACTAGAATATAGATGAATAATATTATCCTCAGTGGAATAAAACGGATCAATGAAATAAGTAAATAATTTAGATTTTATTTTATTCAAATCTACGCTGGAATGGATATAGTCGTCAATACTTTTTTGCAATTCTAATTTATATTTTTTTACAATTTGATTGGCAATCCCCTCAATAGGAATGGGTACCCCCAGCACTTTTAGCACAGGTTTTTTATTCCATTTATAATTAGTTATTTCGGATTTGCTCAGAAACTGATTTTGGAAAATATCAAATTTACTGCTGATTTGGAGTTCAAGTTCACCTATGGCTTTTATGTTGCTAAAATTACCAGTCGGACTTATTTCGAGATCAATGGGCAAGGTCAATTTCAATTCATTGCCGATTGCTTGTAGGTTTAAATCATTTGACATAAAGGCTTTGCATTTGTAACCTCCTTCCAGAGTTATGCCTTCACCAATGGAATATTTGACAATTTCGTTGACAACCCTATTTAATTCAATGGATCCGATAGATATTGGAATCATTAAATAAGAAATAGGTATTCTGGTATATTCCGTGCTCAGTTGGTTTTCAATTTCGATTGGACTCATTTTTTTATTGCATTGTGTTAACAACAAAATCCCTAATATTACAGTTAGTATTCCAATTAATTTCATTAATTATTATTTGTGAATTTCTTTTGTATAAAGGTAAATATCACTAAATTGTTTAAACATGCTTCAAAATTAAAATATGTATATCAAGCATCCATGGCACGGTGTAGATCCTGAATGGGATCAACATCATTTATTAGGTTTAATTGAAATTTCAAAGGGACTTAAGTCGAAGTATGAAATTGATAAATTGAGTGGATTACTCAAATTGGATCGGGTATTGCATACGTCATTTGAATATCCTATTAATTATGGATTTATACCGCAGACATTGGGTGAGGATGGCGACCCTTTAGATATATTGGTGCTGTCACAAATTAACATTGTGCCATTATGTTTGGTTCGTTGTTATGTCATAGGTGTAATGCATATGATTGATCGTGGTAAAGGTGATGATAAGATTATTGCTGTTGCCGCATCAGATCCTAGTGTTAATGAAATTAAAACTTTGGATCAATTACCCAAATATTTGGAAGCAGAGTTGCGACATTTTTTTCAGCAGTATACCGTATTAGAAAATAAGCAAGTTACTGTAAATGACTTTAAGGGAATTGATGATGCCCGAAGGATTATCAATGAAGCTGTAGATAGGTATCAGACCTCAGGATTTGATGGAAGTGAGCTATAACTAAATTGAAATAATTTCTCCAACAAATTTCATTCATTCTATTTACCTGTTTATTAATAGAAATTAATTGGTTAATAGGCTGCACCTTTTATTAAAATCAAATCATCTTGCAAAGCTTATTAAATTGAATCTACAGAAATGACTCTTGAATATATAGAAAAGTAATATTAAAAATCATT